>NZ_LYWY01000039.1 GCF_001661915.1 Croceicoccus pelagius | reverse complement strand
TAGGCCCTGTTGACAAACTGATTGGTCCAGAGGCGGGCGGCGGCGATATGTATGAAGCCGAGATAGCTTGCTGAGGTTTTGTCGTATCGGGTTGCGAGGCGGCGCGAGCATTTGAGCTTGGCGAAGCACCGCTCAATACGGTTCCGCAAGGCGTAGGTGACGGTGTCGTGCGGGATCGGCTCTTTGCGATTGGCCTTGGCCGGGATCACTGGTGTTCCGCCACGCTCGGTGATCGTTGCCCGGATATGATCGCTGTCATAACCCCGGTCAGCCAGGAACACGCGAGCCGTCGGCAGGTCATCGTCGACCAGAGCATCGAAGCCTTTGAAGTCAGATACTTCACCTCCCGTTACTTCCGCCCGGACAGGGAGGCCGTGAGCGTTGGTAATGAGATGGATCTTGGACGTGAAGCCACCTTTTGAACGGCCAAAACCCTGTCTTTGAGTCCCCCTTTTGCGCCCGCTGCCAAGTGGTGCGCGCGGATCACGGTGCTGTCGATCATCTGGACGCTGTCTGGCGCTGCGCCGCTATCGTTGAGGGCATCGAGCACCAGTTCCCAAAGTCCGGCCAGGGTCCAGCGCCGGAACTGGCGATACACGCTCGACCACTTGCCGAACTCTTCAGGCAGATCACGCCAGGCAGCACCGGTTCGAGCAATCCAGAAAATACCATCGAGAACAAGGCGGTGGTTGGAGGCCGGGCGACCGCCTTGCCCCCGGATCGCTATCAAAAAGGGTTCAAAGAATGCCCACTCGGCATCCTCCATCAGCAACCGCGCCAAGATAACCTCCGCAAAAGCTATCTTGAATCACATCTCGCAGCGATTGTGAATCCAGTTTGTCAACAGGGCCTAGCTTACCGCCTCTCCCGATGACTGGTTTTTTACCTTCAGCTAATTCCGCATCAATAATCGCTAAAAGTCGTTTTTCCAGGTCAGTGCGAAGAGCGCCCTCACCCCTTAATGAATTGCTGATAGTAAAAAGTTTCTCACCAAGCGAGTATCTTATCCCTCCAACTGAAACCCCTAACTTTTTGGCATAATAGTGCAGGTCGATATTACGCTGCTCCGAAGCGGCAACGCCATCCGCTGAAGCCCTGTCAACTTCTATTGCTGTCAGGAACTTTTTACCGACTGGACTTAACCCTTCGTGCCGTTTCTTAAGTGACTGATTCCACTGTTTAATGACCTCCAACGCGCGTGGGCATAGTTTCTTGATGTCAAGCGCAGCAGCATAGTGCGTTTGATCGACCTGAAATCGATCAGTAAGGTGTAGTGCCGCGCCCGTGTCGTCCTCAATTAGTAGAATTTGGAGGGCCGCAGCCTGCTTTTCACAGAATTGCGCGTCAATGGCCGCTTTCTTGTTACGCTCTGCAGTCCTCGTTCGCCTCGTATTGACCGGTTGTGCACAAAACACACCTAGGTCGGCGAGTTCCGCTTTTAGGCGATAGAGATTAGGCCCGAGCGACTTGACGATCGCGCCACGTGAAAAGCCCAATCGCTCTGCGTAAGTGCTAATACGAATATTGTTACCAACTATCGCCAAGCTTTTGCCGGAAACTAGGTCAGCTTTGACTGCGTCCACAAATGCGCGTGCTATTGGCTTAAGCTCTCCTCGTCGGGCTTCAAAGTAGGCGTCCCAATTGGAAAGTGTGGCGGCGCAACACTTGACGAGGTAAGTGTAGTGAATATTGAGACGACTAGCATAGTGTTCCCTGCTAACTCCTCCCTTATCATTCAATTTGGCCGCATCGTTTGCTGAGTCCTTCCGGAGCATTTCGATTAAAGCGAGATTGATCCGATCTACTGCCTGCCCGGTTCTACCATCTACCCCAGCAAAGCCGGTCGGGGTGGTTGGCATCGCGACTTCGCCGCACAGGTCGTCGAGAAGATGACCCTGCTTCATGAGAGCAGCTAAACGGCCACTTCGGCATGTATTGACGGATGAGGATTGTAACCGACCACTTCGAAATCATCGATCTTGTAATCGTCGATGCACGCAGGATTTCGCAGCAGGCGCATTGTGGGGAACGGACGAGGTTCTCGAGATATCTGCTGCCGAACCTGCTCGACATGATTCGAGTAAATATGAACGTCACCACCAACCCAAATAAGTTCGCCAGGCGTCAAATTAGCTTGTTGAGAAAGCATAATAAGTAAAGCTGCTGCCGAAAAATAGTTAAAAGGTCCCCCCAAAAATAAATCACAACTGCGCTGTAAGAGAAGGCAATTTAACTCACCGCGGGAGGTCACATGGTATTGATATACCATGTGACATGGCGGCAGAGCCATCTTACCTAATTCTCCGACATTCCAACCGTGGAAGAGCATTCTTCTGCTAGCCGGATCACTCTTTAAAGTTTCGACAAGCGTTGCAATTTGATCGTGCTCTTTCCCCTGCGCATCGAGCCATCTACGCCATTGCTTTCCGTAAACTGGCCCTAGATCACCCCACTGTTCAGCAAAAAGTTCATCTTCGAGAATCTTGGCCTCGAAGTCTTCTTGCGAAATCTTCTGCCCTGTCTCATTTCGAAATCGCGCAAGTGGCCAATCCGACCATATGCGGACGTTTTGCTGGAGCAGTTCGCGGATGTTGGTCCTACCCGTGAGGAACCAGAGCATCTCTTTGAGAGCCACCTTCCAATAGACACGCTTCGTTGTGAGGATCGGGACAACGCCGTCCCTTAGATCAAACCTAAGGAGCTCTCCGAACAGAGCTTTTGTGCCAACACCCGTACGATCCTCACGTTCATCGCCTCTTTGAAGCACACGTTCCAGGAGTTCCAAATACTGATATTCTTGATGACGCAATTTTTGGTCACTCCAAAAAATTTTTCCGGGATTTTATGACCAGTATCGCGAGTATGTGCAACATGGGCCACCCCGACAGGCACTCACCCCCACAAGATAGAACTATCCTGCCTTTCGTTTCACATAACGCGTAATTCTCAATGGATTGTGGACCCAACGGAAGATTGTACACTGGAAAAAAAAACCGCACCCAACAGAAGATCGGCCGAACGCTGGAACATCAGCGAATTGAGCTTCCCGTCCGAAGTCACGTGATACTGATAGACCATGTGGCACGGCGGCAGGGCCATGCGGTCCAATTCCGCAACGTTCCACCCGTGGAACAGCATGCGCCTGCTCGACGGATTGTTGCGAAGCATGTCGACCAGCGTTTCGATCTGGTCATGCTCCTTGCCGTCGCTGCCCATCCAGCGGCGCCACTGCTTGCCATAGACGGGCCCAAGGTCGCCCCAGCGCGCTGCGAAATCGTCGTCGGCAACGATTCGCGCCTCGAAATCCTCCTGCGAGATATTGTCGCCAGTTTCCTTGCGGTAATGCGCCAAGGGCCAGTCGGACCAGATCCGCACGTTGTCGCGCAGAAGCGACCGGATGTTGGTCTGCCCCGTCAGGAACCAGAGCATCTCCTTCACCGCGGTCTTCCAGTAGACCCGCTTGGTGGTGAGAATTGGCACGCTCCCGTCCGAAAGGTCGAACCGCGCCATCGCGCCGAATAGCGACCGGGTGCCCACTCCCGTACGGTCGATACGCTCGTCCCCGTGCTCCAGCACGTTTTGCATCAGGTCGAGGTACTGGTACTCGGGGTGTCGCATTGCCATCATCCTGTCCGCCGCGCGCGATCACCTTTGGCCCATTCGCCGGATTATTCCAGATTTCGGCGTACGGCTTCCACACTTGCGGACATGTTTTCTCAAGGGATCGAACAATTCGTCGAGAAACTTCCGATTGCCCGCTTGCCAGAACGAAATGCGCCGCTTATAGGCCCGCACCTGCCTCGCCGCAGCCTCGCAAGAGCGCCGCAGCAGACCGATCGGTCGGGGAGTAGCTCAGCCTGGTAGAGCACTGTCTTCGGGAGGCAGGGGCCGGAGGTTCGAATCCTCTCTCCCCGACCAACTATTCGCTCAGGAAAATCAAGATGTTAGCGCACCGTTTGATGCAGAACGGTCGCTCATCTGTCGCGTTTTCGGCGCTCCGATCACAATCCGATCACACGGAGCAAAAAATGGCGACGATTACCAAGCGCAAGGGTGGCTGGTCCGTTCAGGTCCGGCGCAAGGGCTACGCTGCCCGCAACAAGACCTTTCCCACCAAGGCTGAAGCGCTGGCTTGGGGACGGGAACAGGAAGCCCTCATCGACAAGAGGCAGCTTCCGATCTGTGAGGCCCAACTTAAAGCCACGAGTCTCGGTCAGCTTATGGAGCAGTATCGCTCTATGGTGACGCCCACCAAGCGAAGTGCATACACAGAGCGCCTAAGGCTTGGTCGGATGATGAACGATCCTGTCATGACAACGATACTGATTAACCTGAGGCCGGGAGACTTCGCCTCTTACCGTGACAGGCGGCTGGCAGAGGTGAAACCGGGAACGGTCAGGCGAGAGCTATATCTGTTCGCCAACGCTATCGACATTGCGACGAAGGAATGGGCCTACCCCTTCCGCAGCAATCCCGTTCGCCTCATCAGCCTGCCCATCGCCAACGATGCGCGAGACAGGCGGCTGGAAGAAGGCGAAGTGGAGGCGCTGAGGAACGCCCTTACCTCAAGTCGCAACCCTTACATCGCTCCTATCGTCGAGCTTGCCATCGAGACGGGCCTTCGGAGGCGCGAGGTTCTTGAACTAACCTGGAGCAACGTCGACGCAACTCGACGGGTCGCCTTCATCCCGCAAACGAAGACAGGCCAGCCGCGCACTATCCCTCTCACTGATCGCGCTCTCTTCCTCTTGGCGGACCTAGAGCGTGGAAATGGCGATCAACTATTCCCCATCACTCTGAACGCCTTCAAGCAGGCATGGAAGCGGGTCCAGAAGCGTTCGGGCCTTGAAGACCTTCGCTTCCATGATCTTCGCCATGAGGCACTGTCACGCTTCTGCGAGATGGGCCTGTCTGTCCCCGAATTATCGGTAATCTCAGGTCATAAGGACCCTCGGATGCTGTTCCGCTATGCGCACCTTCGGGCAGATCGACTGGCGCAGAAGCTGGCTGGAAGAAGCTGGTCACCTTCTCCTGAACCGATGCAGGGACAAGAGGCAGGCGGGTAATCATCGTGGTGCGGAGTGGCCCTGCGGTGACTTGGAGGAACAGTTGCCTCCGTTGTCAAAAGCGGTCATTCCGCTAACGACCCGATTGCGGACTAGCGCTGTCCGTCGCTTTTCCGAAAATTAATCCGGTCACCACTGCGCACGAAGCGAGATGCTTCACCGTATGCTCGGATGTCCTGCAACGCCATTTTGCGGCATTCCGCATTATGATTTATTCTTGAGGCGACCAATCTACGCATTTCATCGTCGGCAAAAATCAGGTCATGAGCTTCTTGGATCGACACACCGAACTTTTGGCGCGTCGCTTTGACCAGTTCTATCCAATCTCGATTCGTGTCCTGCATTTCGCTCAAACTATTGCAGATCGAATGACTGCTTCCCACCCCATTTCGGTCATCCCGACCGGTTGGCGAGTTTTCCAAAAGCGGACTGGCAGCTATTTGCGTTTTTGGTCCAAAAGCGGAATGTCAGCAAACTACCCGATTGCGGACGTTAGACAAGGCGGTAGTTTGTCGTGATGCGCAAAATTGCAATCCTAATCGCAGTCGCCTCGGTTTGTAGCATCCTAGCTTATGCTCTTGGCTATGAAACGGGCAAACGCCATGAAGCGATAAAGAAGACCGATCCAGAGGCATGGAAGAGCAGCATTTATGCTGACCGACCTATAGTGCAGGACGCAATTAGACGCTGGGCGCAAAAAAATAACGTTAGTCCGCAGAGAGCGATGGAGGGGCGTTTAATTGTTTGGATGAATTTTCCAGACCGTGCATGCGTCAGTCTGTCCCTACATCCCGGATCGGTGGGAGGCGTCCCTGTATATTGCTACGCTGGCGATATTTCTGGGGCGGTATATAAACAAACCACACGCCTGATCGAAGAATACAGTGACGTAGAATAGCGCCCGCAATCCACCCCATTGCCGTCATCCCGCCCAGGCATCTCTTATCCTGAGAGCCGACCGGCGGCTTCGCTAGGTCGCTGATCAAGAGCGGAATTTCTGCTAGCGACCCCAATTGCGGTCTTAGCGACGAGCAGTTAAACTAAGTTCGGCTCTGACACGGTCGGCGTGGGCGAAACAGCAATGTTTCGTCTTGGCGGGTTCGACTCCCGCCCGTGAGTCCCTCCGCTCAAGAAATCTGCTTGTGCATATTCCTTCTGATGGGTGGTGTCCGCTTTCCACCCCAATTGCAGTCATCCGGCTTCGCGTGACGCTTGACCGATAGCCGTCAGTTCGGCGAGAGGCCCCCTTGCTCTAGCCTTCGAGAACAACAACAAGCCAGAGCCTTTAACGGTATTTTTGAAACTCCTTCGCCAAGGCTTGGGGAGGAATCCAGAGTCGGCTGAGATGGGACCCTAAAAGGGAGAAGACCCGTCCTATGCCAATGACTCCAGGGTCTCCCTCAACCCGTTCATCTCGTGAAAGGTGATATCCTACAGGTTTCCTGAATCGCATTAGGCTTGGCCCATGCGCCTTCCCGTCCCGCCCCATCCCTCCCAGACATTTCCCAGTCAGGTGTTCAAAGCACGATGCCGCTGTCGTGCCGATTAGGCCCAACGCACGAGCTACGAACCCTCGTACCCTGCGAGCATGAGCATAATCGACCGATGACCAAGCTATACACCGCTCCCGAGCTTCAGAACGCTCGCTACTCAACGCTTGCCGCACAACCACATTCCGAAACGTGTAAGAAGTTCTGCAACGTATTGATCCGTAAGCTACTTCATCAGGAGACACGCAATCCCAACGCTGCTCGACGGAAGGCTTTCGGCGCATTGATTGCGGACCTATTGGAGCATGATCCAGCGGAGAACGGCGGGTGGCTCTATCGGTCGATGAGTGCCAATTCGTTCAGCGGTGAAATCGTAGGTTATCGCCCGTTCAACGCCGTGATTGAGCCGATGAAGGGGTTGATGATCGACTTCGTTGCTGGGACTCGGCAATACACCCAGAGCGAGTTTACCGGAGGCAAAAAACAGCCCACATGGGGTCGTTGTGCCCGCTACAGGGCAACAGACTGGCTTCGTGACTGGTTCGCTGAGCAAGGCATCACATGGTCAACGTGGAATGAGCATTTCATTCGCGAAAGGCGCACCGAGAAGCCTAGGCAAGCGTCGGTAGTTCTCAGGGCAGCGAAGCGGGCCGACAGGCGTGAGGCGGCTTACGGTCGGACCATGCATTTCGATCCTTCTGCGCCCCACGCTGCCAAGATGGTAGAACGCATGGACAGGTTGAACTCCTTTCTGTGGGACCAGACGGTTGAGCCGCATAGGCCAGTCTTCCTACGGCGTATCTTTGCCAACGGGGACCTGCCTGACTTCGCATGGGACGCTGGTGGACGGTTAACCGCCTTGGGTAGCGAGAGCTTCCAGACCGCGAAGAAGCGCGACAGGAGAGCGATCCTTATCAACGGAGAAACGACCATAGAGGTTGATATCCGTGCCAGTCACCTGAGCATCTTGGTCGGCCAAGGCTACCTCCCAGGAGCCATACTGGAAGAAGACCCGTATGAAGTCGAAGGCATCCCCCGCGATGTCGTGAAGCAGTGGGTGACGATGACCCTTGGTCATGGCAAGCGCCATGTCCGCTGGCCTACGGCGACGAAAGCGACTTTCATCGAGAAGCATAGCATCAACCGTAAGCGCTGTTTTCAGCCCACGTCGCCCCAGGGCATGAGTTCGCCGACGCGGTTGGCCGGGTGACCGTTGGCGAGGCTCGAGAGAGTGGCTGTCAGCCAGGCGTTCGGCTCGATACCGTTCAGTTTGCAGTTTTCGATGAGCGTGGCGATCACCGCCCAGTTGTCGCCGCCTTCGTCGGAACCGGCGAACAGCGCATTTTTGCGATTGAGGGCGAGCGGGCGGATGGAGCGCTCGACGGTGTTGTTGTCGAGATCGATGCGGCCATCATCAAGGAACCGGAGGAGGCCATCCCACCGGGTGAGCGCATAGCGGATCGCTTCACCGAGCCTGCTCTTGGTGCTGATCTGCCGGGCACGGGTGTCGAGATACTGGTGGAGATCATCCACGATGGGCCTGCTCCGTGCATGGCGGACGGTCTGGCGTTGCCGCGCCGACAATCCCCGCACCTCGTCTTCGATTGCATAGAGTTCGGCGATGCGGCGCAGCACATCTGATGCGACCGGCGAGCTGTCTGCCAGTTCGTAGAACTTGCGTCGGACATGCGCCCAGCAGAGCGCGAGGGTCACGTCGCCGCGACGGCGGGCAAGAGCAGCGTAGCCGCCATAGCCATCGACCTGCAGGATGCCTGCAAAACCCTCGAGATGTGCTTCGGGCCGTTCGGCCTTCCGATCGGCGGCATAGACGTAGACGACCATCGGCGGATCGCTGCCGCCCCAGGGTCGATCATCGCGGGCATAGGCCCATAGCTGACCGATCTTGGTTCTGCCTCGTCCTGGATCGAGCACCGGTGCCGTGGTCTCGTCGGCGAACAAGCGCCCAGATCGTCGCAGTTCTTCGAGGGCATGATCGCGCAAGGGGCGCAAATACCAGGCCGCCCGGCCAACCCAGTCGGCAAGCGTCGAACGGTCAAGCTGAACGCCTTGCCGGGCATAGATCTGCGCCTGCCGGTAAAGCGGCAGGTGATCGGCGTACTTGGAGACCAGCACCTGCGCGATCAACGCTTCGGTCGGGATGCCTCCTTCGACAATACGGGCTGGTGCCGGAGCCTGGACCACGCCGCTCTCGCATGAGCGACAACCGTAGCGGGGACGACGCGTGACCAGCACGCGGAAGGTTGCCGGAACCACGTCGAGGCGTTCGGAGACATCTTCGCCAATCTGGTGGAGAGCACCGCCGCAGCAGGGGCAGTCATGGCTCTCAACATCGACAACCTGCTCGATCCGTTCCAGATGCGTCGGAAGCGAGCCACGGTTGGTCTTGCGCGGGCGCTCGGCCTTCTGCTTGCTCGCCTGCTCCTGCGCGTGTTCGGCTACGGCCAGGGCTGCTTCGACTTCCTCAAGGGCAAGCTCGAACTGGTCGGGATCAAGTTGCTCGGAACGGCGACCGAACCGGTGACGCTGCATCGCTTCGATGATCGCGCGCAGGCGCTCGACCTCATCGCGGAATGTCTTGAGAGTATCGAGCTCACGGGCCTGTTCGCGCACGAGCGCTCGCAGCGCTTCGACGTCTTCGGGCAGGTCCGCTTCGATCAGCATGGAGACACTGAATCAGTGGTGCGGTATCCCGTCAAGCGGCAATCTGCGGCGCCTTCGGGCGACGTCCGCCGTGGACACGCCGCCAGTCCAGTCCCTCCAGCAAAGCGCCCAGTTGTGCGGCGGTCAGCCGCATCACGCCGTCCTGAATCCGGGGCCACTTGAACGCACCTTGCTCCAGCCTCTTGGCCATCAGGCACAGGCCCGTTCCGTCCCACCAGATCATCTTGATCCGGTCCGCGCGCTTGGCGCGGAACACATAGATAACGCCCGAATAGGGCTTGCCGCCATACTCGGCGGCCACCAGCGCCGCGAGCGAGTCCGGTCCCTTGCGAAAGTCCACCGGGCGCGTTGCGAACATCACCTTCGCGCCAGCACCAGGCCCGATCATCGCGTCTCTCTCAGCGCAGTGATAACTGCCGAGATCGTGCCCGCATCTGCTCCACGAGCGATCTTCACCGTGATCCCGTCCACTTCCAGTTCCACCGTACTGGCCTTGCTGCGCCGCCGTCGGCGCACAGGCTTGTTCTTCGGTGCCGGATCGGGATCGGGCATCACGTCGATCACTGCCGGAACGAAGGTCGGCTCCGGCTTCGTGGTCTCCGAAACCATGAAGCCGTGCTCCTCCATCTGCTCGCGCAGCTGGCGGCGCCAGGTGAAGAGTTGCGAAGGAACCAGGCCATGACGGCGCGCGACCGCGCTCACCGTCTCCATCCCTGAATAGCTCTCCGCAACAATCGAGGCCTTCACTTCCGGCGGCCAATCCCGCCGCTTGCCCGCGCCGGTGAAAACCTCAAACCGCTGAACACCGCTAGTGCCAGTATCGTCACATGACATCGTCATAGCACCAACGCCCCTCCTGAAGATCAGGGCGCGGAAACTCGACGCTTCAGATTAACCGCGCAAGGTGGGACCGCGACAGCGCTTACCATCGACCTATCCGCTGAGTTTCCTATCAGAGCGGCAGGAGATGCAATTCTGGCGAAGCTACCGATACTGGACCCTGACGATAATGCACTGATGGACTGGGGACGGCTTCAGTATCTCGAAAGCGAGGCCCTGCTTACGGCTATGGAGGTGCTGGCCTTCGACCATCACATTCCATCACTTCCAGTCCACGACAGCCTCATCTTTCCTGAGTCTCATGGTGAGATAGGGAAGGAAACAATCAAGGCCAGCTTCAAGTCTATCGTAGGGGTAGAGCCTGTGGTGATGTGATAGAGGGCTATGAATGTCTCCCCTCTACCTGCTCATGGCTGGCCTTCACTACTAGGGGTAGGCGGAGGGTATACTAATAACGTTTTCGCAGGATCACGACGTTTGCGACCGTCATGGTAGCGAATGCATCGTAGTCTGCCCTACCCTCATCACCCCCACCGAGAACGGATGGCAGGGTCGGTGTTCTCAACACCCCTTTTTCAATGAGACAGGGAACACTGCGATCACAATCCGAACACAATGCATCGTGTGATTGCATCAGCATCAAGGGTCGTATACACCTGTCATCAGCGCCATAATGCACGGTTTTCTAAGCATCTTTTGGACCTCACGCGACCTCACGGAACTGCTCGTGACTGTCTTCGGGAGGCAGGGGCCGGAGGTTCGAATCCTCTCTCCCCGACCAATTTCGGCCAAGCGCCACAATCCCCACATTACCGCCAGCGCCGTGCCAACAAGCACGACTTCACAGGCGGCAAGGATATTTCGCTTCAACACCGAGGCGCGACCTAAATGCGACGGCATGGAAGCCGGCCCCCACTCATTCCGGCAATTAATCGCATTCAGAAAGCATACTTCCGTCATGTCGCATATCGCATCCGGCCTAAGCCGCCGCCTTTCGCTCGCCCTTGCCCTGTCCTCAGCCGCGCTCGTTCCGGGCACTGCACAGGCCACTGACGGATATTTCCTCAATGGCACAGGCGCGAAGGCCAAGGGAGCCGGTGGCGTCGAGATCGCGATGCCGCAGGATTCGCTCGCCATCGCGGTAAATCCTGCCGCCGCCACCGAAGTCGGACACCGCTTCGACGTGGGCGTTGAAATTTTCGTGCCCGATCGCGGCGCGCAGATCACCGGCAACCAGGCCGGTCTCGACGGAGAATACTCGGGCAATGGCTCGAACCCGTTCGTCCTGCCCGAAGGCGCCTATGTCCGCCCGTTGTCCGACACTGTATCCGTCGGCATCGCGGTGAATGGCAACGGCGGCATGAACACGCATTAAAAGACCAACCCCTTCGCCAGCTTCGGTGCGACGGGTCCGGCAGGCGTGAACTTGCGCCAGATCATGATATCGCCAACCATCGCGGTCGAATTTTCCCAAGGTCACTCGCTCGGCGTCTCGCCGCTCTTCGTGATCCAGAGCTTCGAACTTCACGGCGCGCAGCCCTTCGCGGCCTATTCGATGGACCCGGCCCACGTTTCGAACAACGGCGCGGACTGGACGACGGGCGCAGGCGTGCGCGTCGGCTATCTCGGTTCGGTCGGCGACAACGTGAAGATCGGCGCGTTCTACCAGTCGAAAGTCTGGTCGGGTAAGTTAGACGATTATGCGGGCCTCTTTGCCGAGGGCGGAGATTTCGACATTCCGGCTTCGTGGGGCGTCGGGGCATCGGTCAAGGCCGGAGACCGCCTGACGCTGGGCGCGGACTACAAGCGGATCGAGTATTCGGATGTCCAGTCGGTCGGCAACACGCTTGCCCCGCTGTTCCAGGGCGTGCCTTTCGGCGCGGACGGCGGCCCCGGCTTCGGCTGGCGCGATGTCGATGTCTGGAAGTTCGGCGCGGTCTACAAGGCCAGCCCCGCCCTGACCCTGCGCGCAGGCTATGGCCGATCGGAAAATCCGGTACCGCAATCACAGACCCTGCTCAACATTTTCGCCCCCGGAGTCGTGCGCGGGCACTACACGCTTGGCGCGACGGTAGCGGTATCGGACAATGCGGAAGTGACCGGCTACGTCATGCGCGCCCCGACCCAGACCGTGCGCGGTTCGGGTTCGATACCGACGAACTTCGGCGGCGGCGAAGCAGACGTGCACCTTGCAGAAACCGCGGTTGGCCTCTCGTTCGGTTACGCCCTCTAATCCATAACCGCCCGGCGTCACTGCGCCGGGCGGTTTTCACGGAACATGATCGCCGGTCATGCGTCGAAGAGACGACGATCGGACAAAGGATGAGGCAGACGTGAGTTATTACATAGCCAAGACTCTTCCCGTCACGCTGGAAGAGGCGATCGACCTGACCGAAGCGGCCCTGAAGAAGGAGGGCTTCGGCGTACTGACAAAGATCGATATCGCGTCGACGCTCAAGGAAAAGATCGGCGCCGATTTCCGCCCTTATACGATCCTGGGGGCCTGTAATCCCAAGCTTGCCTACGAAGCCCTTCAGGTCGAGGACAAAGTCGGCCTGATGCTCCCCTGCAACGTCATTGTACAGGACGCAGGCGACGGGCGGAGTGAAGTCGCAGCGATTGACCCGGTCGCGTCCATGCAGGCGATTGAAAACGATGATCTTCTCAAAGCTGCCAGCGAAGTGCGGGCAAAACTGGAGCGAGTGATTGCTGGTCTTTGACCTGGGACCACCGGTTTCAGAACGGCACAAAGAATGCTGCGAGCGCGAAGTTCGCTCGCAGAAATGGCCCTGATCTGATATGGTTTTGCCCACGTTCACAGCTGTGGGGGCCAATGTGACCGAACATGCACACCAGCCGACCGGACAGGTCGAGCATTTTCCGAAAACTCCGTCGCCCAAGGGCGTTTCGGACCAGCTCGGCCAGATCCGCGACACACTCTCGTCAGAGTTTCCGCAAGCCTCTGCCGTGACACTCGATTTCGACGGTGCATTGCACGCGCATATCGACGTGCGCGACGGTCACGACATCCCGATTGTCGAGGCACGGCTTGCCGGAATGTGTGGGGGGATCTTCAGCAAGGTCCGTCACGGAGCCTCGCCGAATCACCCCTTCCAACACCGTATCTCGATGGTGATCGAGCGTTAAAGCGCGCCCTCGCTGCCACCGTAATAGGCTTCCTGCAGCGAGCCGTCCCTGCCGCCGAAGCATTGCCAGGGTGCCTGTGCCCCTTCGACATTCACGTAGATCATGACGCCGCTCTCGGCCTCCTCGATTTGGCGCGTGCCGATGACGTTGCCGCCGGTCATCTCGTTGACGCGGGCAAGGCACTTGGTTTCCAACCCACCGGGTGAGCGGATCGGGTCCTTTAAAGCAGTCTTGGGCGCGGGCGCGGCAGGCTCTGCCGGGCCGTTCTCGCCCATACCGACATTGGCATCGCCCATCGCGATGCTGACCAGCCGGACCCCGTCGACATTGCCGACGATCTCACCGCCAAGCGCCTCTGCCGAAGCCTCGTTAGGGCAACCGACCAGGATCGCGCTGTCGTCGAGATAGTTTGAGGTCGCCGCACTTTCGCCAAGGCGGCGGCAGGCGTCGCCGGATGCGGGATAACCGTCACCGAAGGGCGACAGGCTTTCGGGAATCGCGGCTATTTCACCGGCAACGGCATCCTCGGTCTCTTCGCTTTCGGGTGCAGGCTCGGATCCGCAGGCCGCAAGCGTGAAGGCGAGCAGAGCGGTGACGGCAATCTTGCGCATGATGATATTCCCCCACTGGATGACAGGCCGACGCTTGCCTGCCTGCCGATACGAAACGGACTTCACGCATCATGCTCCCCTTCTCCATGGCCGAAGTCAACTGCGCCCGCATTACGGTTTGATGAAAGGCAAGGACACTGTTCGGGGTATTGCATGTCGCGCAGGCTCCCCATCGCCGGTGACAGGCGCTAGGCTTGGCAGAAGGATTAGACATGGCGGATCAGAGGGGTAAGCGATGACACCGTCGAGCTGGCATATTGGAAACTGGGCCCGCGGGCTTGCCCTGCTCCTGCTCGCGCTTGCGCTTGCGCCATTGCACGCTCACGCGGCACTTGTCCCGCTTGTCGCAGAGGCAGTCGAGCTCGAAAGCCAGGTCGAGGCGACAAAGATCGAGAAGCAGGAACACGACGCCGAGCTCGACAGCCTGTTTGCCGAATTCAAGACCAATGCCGACGAGGCGCGTGCGATCCTGAAGAAAAACGCCTCGGACTATTCGGTCCAGAATCGCACGAAGCTGTCGCAGGTCCGCGCCAGGCTTGCACGCGACCGCGATCTGGCCGACGCGCTTGCAACCCGTGGGTCGCTAGACACGCGCATCCTGCAAGCCCGCATCGATGCTCTGGGGCCGCCCCCTGCCGAAGGTGCGAGCGAGCCGGGCTTCATGACCGAGCGGCGCGAGGAACTCACCAAGCGGCTCGGCACGATCCAGCAACCAATCCTGCGCCTGCGCGATGCACAGGTAACCGCGGCAGTCCTCGTCAGCGAACTGGACGAAACAATCAGCGACCTGACGCAGCGCCGCCTGTTCCAGGGCGGCCAGTCCCCGATCGACCCACGCCTCTGGGTCGGCAGCGCCAAGGACGTCACCTCGGGCATAACCAAGGCTGCTGCAGCGGCCAACAAGGCCGTGGCAGAGCATGGCGCAGGCTATGTCACGCTCGGCGTGCTGCTCGTGCTCGGGATCGTTGTCGGACTGCCATTGTTCGGAGTCTTCGCGCGGCGCTTCATCACGCGGTTCGTTGAAAAGCGCCTGTTGTCTGCGGGCGGCGTTGCGCGTCGGCTGGTGCTCACGATCTTGCTCGACAGCCTCCTTGCGCTGGTGCTCGGAATCAGCCTTTTTCTCGCGACCCTCGTGCTGCTCGCGGCTCTTATCCCCCTGATCGGGGCCGAGAGCATCGGCGAGCTTGCCGCAAGCTTCATCCTGGCAGGCATCATCATCGCAATAGGTCACTGGCTCGGGCGCGGCGTATTGATGTCGCCCTTCCCCGAACTGCGACTGATTACGCTGCCCGAAGAAGGCGCGCGGCGCGCGCTCCTGATCGTTCGGCGCATCGCCTATGTGCTTGCCGCCGAACTGGTCGTGGCGAACCTTGAAGAATACAACCTCCTCGGCTCGGACCTCTCGCGCCTATTGTCCGCCATGCTGGTGACACTGGGCGCGTGGCTGCTGTGGCAATTGGCAAACTCGATCCTTGAGGCGCGCCGTTTCTGGGAGAGCAGGGTCGGGAAAAGCGCGACCGATACGCAACCCGATGCAACGCTCGATTTTGCAACGCCCATGGCGCGGGCGATCAAGGTCTTTGCACTGGCGGCCTTCATTGCCGCGCTGATCGGTTTCGCGCTGCTGGCGCGGTATATCTTTGCAGCGCTTTTGCTCTCGCTCGGCACGATCTGCACTGCGATCTATGTACACCGTTCCTTCGCGCTGTTCGTAACGTCGCTGACCACTGGCCGCCTGCATCGCTATCGGCGGGTTTTGCACTTCCTGCCACTGCTCAGCGGGATTGCCGCGACACTATTGGTCATACCGGTTCTGGCGGTAATCTGGGGCTACAGCGTCTACGAGATCGGCGACACGCTTCTTGCCCTGCGTAACGGGGTCAATTTCGGCGAAATCAGGATTTCCGCAGGTGACGTATTCACCTTCTTCATCGTGTTCTTCATCGGTTTTTTCGTGACGCGTTGGCTGCAGCGGTTCCTCAAGGTCTCGATCATGCCGGAATTCGGGATGGACGCGGGCGCGGAAGCGGCCATCATTACGTTCTTCGGCTACATCGGCATCACACTGTCCGCCGTGGTCGCCATCGCGACGACGGGCCTCGATCTTTCCAGCCTCGCATTCGTGGCCGGTGCATTGTCGATCGGTCTCGGCTTCGGCCTTCAATCGGTGGTGGAAAATTTCACCAGCGGCATCCTCCTGCTCGTGGAAAGGCCGATCAAGGTCGGTGACTGGATCGAAGTTGGTGAGCATTCGGGCATCGTGCGCAAAATCGCGGTCCGGTCGACCCACGTCGAAACGTTCGACCGGCACCAGATCATCATTCCGAACTCGCAGCTCATCACCGAAGTCGTGAAAAACCGCAGCTTCAGCGCCGCGCCCACGCGCATCGTCGTCCCGGTCGGCGTCGCCTATGGCACAGACCTCGAAAACGCGCGCTCGATCCTGCTGGAGATCGCGCAGTCCAACGGAAAGGTGCTGGAAACGCCCGAGCCCGCCGTTGCCATCGAGGGTTTCGGGGATTCCTCGATCAACATGAAGATCCTCGCCTTCGTCCGCGAGGCGACCGACGGCGCGCCAACCGCGTCGGAAATCTATTTCGCCATCGCCAGCCGCTTTGCCGCCGAAGGAATCGAGATTCCCTTCCCGCAACGCGACCTGCACGTCCGCACGCTACCTGACGAACTGATCGCAAAGCCGGGACCGGCATGAGGCAAAGCACTGACAGGAAGCGCCGCGGCGCCTTGCTGATCGCGGGAGGATTGATGATGTCGCTTCTGGGTTCGTCGTGCCAATCCCTGCCCGAAGTGATGACGTACGCCGACTTCCAGAAGCTGGAGCAGCCCGCCTCACCCCGCGCGATACCCTATGGCGACGATCCGCTACAGCATGTCGACTTCTGGCTACCCGAAGGTAATGGGCCGCACCCGGTCGTATTCCTGGTCCACGGCGGATGCTGGCAGACGCGGATCGCGCAGGCCCATATCATGAACCGCATGGCCGAAGCATTCGTAAAACGCGGTGTGGCGGTGTGGAACATCGAATATCGCGGCGTCGACGTGGATGGTGGCGGCTATCCCGGCACTTTCGCGGATGTCGCGGCGGCGGCGGACCTGCTCGAGATGCGCGGTGGAGAGTTCGGCCTCGATACCTCGCGGGTTGTTGCGGTCGGCCACTCGGCAGGCGGCCATCTCGCGCTGTGGCTGGCCGGTCGGCACAAGATAGGCGCGACGAGCCCGCTTCACACCGATGCTCCGCTCGACCTGAATGCGGTCGTCAGCATAGGCGGTCTGCCCGATCTCGAAAACGCGAGAGTCGAAGCCTCTGGCGCATGCGGCGCCGATACGATCGATCTTCTTGTCGGCGCATCGAGAGACGATCGTTTCGCGGATACCTCACCCGTGGAACTCCTGCCGCTCGGCACGCTGCAAGTGCTGGTGTCCGGCGGCGAGGACGTGATCGCGCCGCCTCGTTTCGCGCAAGGCTATGCCGCGAAAGTCGAGGTTGGCGGCGACGTTGTGCGCGTGGTCTCAATTCCAGACCAGGGACATTTTGAGCTGATCACACCCGGCACGAAAGCGGGCGACAAGGTTATCGACCTCGCCGTCGAGCAACTCGGGCGCTGATAATGGCGGCAGTCTCTATAGCCGACATTTTCGAAATGGATGCCCACGACCCGCTCGCGCCTGTGCGGGATCGTTTCCAATTGCCGGAAGGCGTGATTTATCTCGACGGCAACTCACTAGGCGCCTTGCCGCGGCAAACGCCCGCGCATGTCGCGCACGTCGTCGAGTCGCAGTGGGGTCGCGATCTCATCCGCAGTTGGAACAGGCATGACTGGATCGGCATGCCGCAGCGGCTCGGCGCGAAAATCGCGGGCCTGATCGGAGCGCAAGGCGACGAGGTAGTCGCTTGCGATTCGACATCGGTGAACCTGTTCAAATTGCTGCATGGCGCGTTCGCGTTGTCGCCATCGCGTACGACGATCCTTTGCGAGCGCGCGGGCTTCCCCACCGATCGCTACATGGCTCAATCGGTGGTCGACCTTGCAGGTGGAAGGGGCGTGAAAGCTGTCGAGCGCACTCAGATCGCCGACGCCATCGGCGAAGATACGGCAGTCGTCCTGCTCACCCACGTCGACTATCGATCCGGTCACAAGCTGGACATGGCAGCCGTAAACAGGGCTGCGAAAGACAAGGGCGCGCTGGTCCTCTGGGATCTCAGCCATAGCGCGGGCGCGATTGATGTCGATCTTGCCGCGAGCGGCGCGGACCTGGCCGTCGGTTGCGGCTACAAGTATCTCAACGGCGGACCGGGAGCACCCGCTTTTCTCTACGTCGGCAAGGAACTGCAAGAGCGCCTGTCATCGCCCTTGCCCGGCTGGATGGGACATGCGCAGCCGTTCGCGTTCTGGCAAGGATACGAACCCGCACCGGGGATAGACCGTTTCCTGTGCGGCACGCCGCCAATTCTTGCCATGGCCGCTCTGGAAAGCGGGCTGGCGCAATTCGAAAGCGTCGATATCGGCGCCCTGTTCGCCAAAGGGCAGGCCCTTTGCGATCTCTACATCGACCTGATGCAGGGTCTGTCGCAGCGTCACGGGTTCGCACTGGCTTCGCCGAAAAACCCGGATGAACGCGGAAGCCATATCTCCTTCGCACACCCTGAAGCCTACGCGATATGCCAGGCCCTGATCTCGCGCGGGGTGATCGGCGACTTCCGCACGCCCGACCTGCTCCGCATGGGATTTACGCCGCTCTACACGCGGTATCGGGACGTATGGGAGGCCGTGCAGATACTTGCCGACATCATGGATAGCGGTGTGTGGGATGACGCGCGGTTTAGCCAAAAACAGCGCGTAACCTGATCGGCAAAGGGGTGGGGACAAGCATGCGTCTGGCGACAATGATCACGGCCCAAGGCCTGCGAAACGCCCTGCTGATCGTTTTCGTCGCATCGCTGCTCGGCGGCATGATGCTGCCGGTCTATACCGACGAGATCGGATGGCGGTTGCAGGAACGCGCAGCACTTGACGGCGTCGACAAGCTCTACAGCGATATCTGCGGGCCTAATACGCTTGCGGTCCCGCCCTGGTTCATGTGGCCTGTCAGGTATTATTCCGCGTTCTGGAATACGGCTTTCCCAGACCCGTTCTATGTCAGGTTGTCAGGGGTTTTCTATGCTTTGGTCTGGACCGGGTTGCTGTTCGCCCTGACCAAGACACTGACCTCTGATCGGGATCGCCAGATCACCCTGCAACTGGTCGGCTTCGGGCTGATGACGATGGGGGTAATGCCGCTGCTGCTGATCTGGAGCCGGCCGGAACAACCAATCCTTTTATGCCTGACCGCCGCACTCCTGACACAGGCGGTCGCAACTCGGTCGGCTGACCGAAAACAGCTATGCGCATGGCTCGCGTCGGCGACGATCCTCGCGCTCGCAGTGGTGGCCTTCAGCTACCACCTGAAGGCAATCGTCCTTACTCCCGTTTTCGTCGCTTGCATCATCCTTGCTGCCAAAGGAAAACGGACAATACTGCCGCGTGCAATCGCAGTAGCGGCGGTTTGCTATGCCGGAGCAGTGTCGTTCCGGTATTGGACCGAGCGTCTGAAATGTCCTGACGACCCGGTTTCGGCTGCGCTATTCGCCAAAAACAATCTCGGATTTACCGGATTGATGGATGGCCGATTTCTTGAGACCGTGCAGAGTATGCTCGGTAACATCGGGCTGACCCGTTTAGTCTTGCGTACTTCCCCGGAAATCACGCCGACATCGCTCTGGCTGTTACCCGGCCAAGTCGATTACGCAGTGGTTCTGTCTCAAGGGCTTGTCCAGTTAATCGTGTGGGCCGCAATTCTCGGCTTGGGGGGAACATTCGTGGTTCCGACGCTCTGGAGCAGCGTTCGAGGCACATTGATCAACGGGCGGACTGTTCTGGCAATCATGCTGGTGGGAGCAGGCCTAGCCTGGACCGCGCCCCTCCTGATCGTTAATCCATACGAAGCGGTTTTCGTACTGCCTTCGATTATGCTTGGGCTGTTGTCGGCGTTCGTACATGATGGCGGCAGATTTCTCGAAAAAGCGCTTTCTTTCCTGTCCCGCATCTGCGCGATGACCGGCATCGCCTGTGCGCTTTCGGCATGGATCATCTACGGCCCTTCGCTTGCACAATCTTTCGGACGCTCCGGCGATATCGCAAGTCAACGGTTCTCGGTCGCACCATTCGGCTTTCACACCCTTCGATCCGAGATCGAAGCGACAGCCGAATTATGCGGAATCGGCAGACCGAAGTATCAGCGCAGATTACTGGTCGATGACGTGACCTACTTCATGTTCATGGAGAGCCGTATGCCCGAACATGAAATTGCCGTATTGGGAACGAGAGACAATAGCATCGACGATCCGATAGCCTATCTCCGATCCCGTAATTCGAGCGGGATCGTAGTAGGTTGCCACCTGCTCCCAGCAGATATTCGCGCCAAGTCTGTCAGCTATGGTCGGATATGCTGCCTGAACCTCCGCGACGAAAATGCTCAACCCGCGGAGTAGATCACCGCATCGCCTTCGGCCCAAGGCCTGTGCTTTGCCATCACGCCCTTGAACAGATCGGAGGCCAAGTGCGCATCAAGCCATCCGGCAAGGTGCGACAGCCCTGCCGCATCGAACCATTCGCGGTCGACGGCGGCGAACTGGCGGACGAAAGGCATGATCGCCATGTCGGCGATACCGCGCCGGTCGCCGCAAAGCTGTCCCGTCTCGGCGATCCGGCGATCGAGATCGGACAGGAATGCGAGAGCAGCTCCGCGGTGCTCCTCGGCGTCCGACGCGTGCCGTTCGGGATATTTGTAGCGGTCGAGGTGATGCTTGAATTCGCCGTCGTTCCTCGCGATCAGATCAGCGTCGTCACGCTTCAGCCAGCCTTCCGGATCGTTGCGCGAAAGTGCGAGCCGCATGATCTCTATGCTCTCGTCCGCGACTTTCCCGTCCCATTGGACCAGAACCGGAACCGTCCCCTTGGGAGAGGCGTCCAGCATCGCTTCCGGCTTGGCCGCCAGCTTCACTTCGCGCAATTCGCAGGTCATGCCACTGATCGACAGGGCCAGCCGCGCACGCATCGCGTAAGGGCAGCGGCGGAAGCTATAGAGGATTGGCAGGCGCTGTTCAGTCATCGTTGCGCCTGAGCAGCTTGGCGCCGACGTGCTGCTCACCTCGCTCGGCCGCAAGGCGCTGCTGCCTGTTCCGCTCGCGGTACGAGGCGCGCTGCTCCTCGGTCCGCTCTGAATGGCAATGCGGGCAACTCACGCCTTCCTCGTAGAGTTCGGAAGCGCGGTCCTCCTCACTGATCGGATTGCGACATGCGTGGCAAAGGCCATAACTGCCCTCGACAAGACCGTGACGAACCGTGACGCGGTTGTCGAAGACGAAGCATTCGCCTTCCCACAGGCTCTCGTCCTCGGGCACGGTTTCGAGATATTTGAGAATGCCGCCCTTGAGATGGAAGACATCCTCGACACCTTCCTGCTTGAGGAATGCGGTCGATTTCTCGCATCGGATGCCGCCTGTGCAGAACATTGCGACTTTAGGCTGCCGCCCTTCGCCCAAAAGGCGCTCCCGCTCCTCCCGGAACCATCCGGGAAAATCGCGGAAGCTGGCAGTTTTCGGATCGATGGCGCGCTGGAAGGTTCCGACCGCGACTTCATAATCGTTGCGGGTGTCGATCACGATCGTGTCGGGATCGGAAATAAGGTCGTTCCAGTCCTGCGGATCGACGTAAGTGCCGACGCTGCGGCGCGGGTCGATCCCTTCCTCGCCCATCGTCACGATCTCGCGCTTCAGGCGCACTTTCATGCGGTTGAAGGGCATCGAGGATGCAGAAGAGAACTTCACGTCGAGATCGGCACAATCGGGAAAGGCGCGGATGTGTTCGAGCACAGCCTCGATCCCTGCGGGCGGGCCCGCGATCGTGCCGTTCACGCCTTCGCGGGCGAGCAGCAGCGTACCGCGAACGCCCTGATCGTCGCACAGCACCTGAAGCGGTTCGCGCAAGTCGGCAAAGTCATCCAGCGCCGTGAAACGGTACAGCGCGGCGACGAGGACTTCGCCGCAATCGGAAATCGGATTGGTCATGCGCGGCCCATAGCGCCAAGCCCGCCGCCAGTCAGCCCCGATGCGTCATGCGATCAGCGCGATGAATTCCCAAAGCACGATGGCAATGAGCAGGGTGAGGCTCGACATCAGCGCCAGCGCCGCCGTCCTGCCCGAACGCCAGCGGGCATTGGCAAGCACGATGCCGGTCTTGAACGCCATGTTCACTCCCACCGTTCCGGCCAGCGCCAAAGCCGCGATGCGCGGCGCGACCGCACCCTCGGGCAGGGCGGAAAAGGCGACGATGGCTGCGTCGACATCGAAACTGCCCGCGATGAAGAGCGACAGACCCCCGCCCGCTTCCCCGAACTCGGCCTGGGCCCAGTTCACCAGCAACGATGCTCCCGCAACTGCAGCGAGGAAGACGAAGGCAGGCAGCAATGCAAATGGCTTTCGGGTGACTTTCGGCGCGTCGGGAGCTTCCTGTCCGGTCTCAAAGCGCCATGCGATCGCGGTTGCGACGAACGCCATCAGTGTCGGCGCGCCCAGCAACAGAGTGATCGGCACGGTGATTACCGGCGCCAATATCGCCGTCAACGCGATGACGCGCAGGTACATGATCGAACTGGCCAGCGCGATGCCGGTCGAAAACGGCCCACCGCCACCTTCCCTCAAGCGCTCGGCAAGCGAGGCGGTCACGGCCGTCGACGAATAAGCGCCGCCGATCATGGCCGTCACGATCGTCCCGCGCCGATCCCCGACAAGGCGATTGGCGACGTAGCCTGCAATGGAAAACCCGGTAATGAGCAGGACGACAAGCCAGAGCTTGAACGGATTCCAGGCATCGTAAGGGCCATATTGCGCATCGGGCAGGAACGGCAGGATCGCCACCGACAGGACGGCATAGCGGGCGATGGCCTGCATTTCGTCGCGCGTCAGGTGCTTCACGAAAGCATGGCTCTGGCGGCGTACGGCGAGGATGAAGCTTGTCACCGCCGCCCCGGCAATCGCGAAGGCAGGATAGCCCGCTCCCCCAAGCAGCCCCAGGCCCAGCGCGACAAGAGAGGCGACCATCGTCGTCGCATCGCGGCTGCCGCTGCCGATGATGGCCCGCAGGAACAGGGTGACGAGAACGACGAGTAGTGCGGCGAGCAGGACCGCCGCCACCGCCTGCGAGACATGCACCGCGACAAGCGAGACGAGAGCGCCCATCCCGCCGATCAGGGTGAAAGTGCGAATGCCTGCGACACGCGATCCGCTGGCCTGTTCGCGCTGGTGCCAGCCGCGCTCGATCCCGATCAGCAGGCCGGCGGCAAGCGCAGAAAGGAGCGGCAGGGCGAGTTCGGCATCAAGGTAGGGGTACTGAACCGACAACGCTTTCCCAATCAGCAAGGCAATCCATGACCTGACTGCGCCCGTTCGCAGGCGCGAGCAAGGTCGGCAGGCCTATTGTTCACTGCCTCCGATCAGGCCTTCCCCGTCCTTCAGCGCAACACCGGTCATCTGCCGCACCTGCGCCGCTTTCAGCAGGCGGACGATGGTATCGGCTGCATCGTCGTATGATAGGCCATGTGGCGGTCGGATGTTGGAGACGCAATTGCGCTCGCTGTCCTTGCGGCCGGAGCGCGGCTGCCATGTGAGATAGGCGCCGAGACTGTCGGGGGAGCTGAGCCCGGGTCGTTCACCTATGAGTACGCAGACGAGGTCGGCCTTCATTCCCTCGCCGATGGAGTCGCCGATCGCGACGCGCGCCTGATGCGCAGCGACGACCGGACCGATCCGCCAATCACCCAGCCGCTCGATAATAGCCAGCGCCAGCGAGGCGGCATGGCCATGCACGGCAGCAGCGGACAGGCCATCGGCAATGACGATGGCAAGATCGCAGCCGTCGGTCGGGAGCATGGCTTCGTCGCCTTCGCGAAGCCTGCGCCCGAGATCGGGGCGGCGCAGGTATTCCTTCCGATCCGCCGCCTGGCTGCGCACGACGATCACGTCACGGCCCAGCGCGTCTGCCAGTCCGTCGGGCTTGAGCGCCGTGTTCACCGCATCCCGCGCCCGCGCATGGTCGAGCTGAAATGCCAGCGCGGCTCCGGTCGGCAGCGCTGCGCCCGCCCTCCCCAGACGCAGGCGCGCAGGGGTGAGATCCGACAGGACTTTCGCCAGATCGCGTTCAGCCATGGCCGTTCGCCAGTGCCAGCATCCGGTCGGGCAAGGTCAGCCCTTCGGGTTCGACCGACTTTCCGTCGCGCCAAAGGCCCTGTTCGGTCAGCCATTGTTCGAACTCGGGCGCGGGCGCGAGGCTGAGCGTCTCTCGCACGTAAAGCGCGTCGTGAAACGAGGTCGATTGATAGCCGAGCATCACGTCGTCCGCGCCCGGCACGCCCATGATGAAGTTTACGCCCGCCAGCGCCGTCATCGTCAGCGCGGCGTCCATGTCGTCGCCATCCGCCTCGGCGTGGTTGGTGTAGCAGATGTCCAGCCCCATCGGCAGGCCAAGCAGCTTGCCGCAAAAGTGATCCTCCAGCGCGGCGCGTGTGATTTGCTTGCCGTCGTAGAGGTATTCGGGCCCGATGAAACCGACGACCGAATTGACCAGAAGCGGCCTGAAATGACGCGCCACGCCATAGGCGCGAGCCTCCAGCGTCTGTTGGTCCACCCCGTGATGCGAGTCGGCGGACAGGCACGAACCCTGCCCGGTTTCGAAATACATGCAGTCCTGTCCCACCGTCCCGCGCGTCAGCGACATAGTCGCGTCCTGCGCCTCTCGCAGCAGGGCAAGGTCGATACCGAAACCGCGATTGGTGCCTTCCGTCCCTGCAATGGATTGGAAACAGAGGTCGACCGGTGCGCCGCGGCGCACCAAGTCCAGCGTCGTGGTCGCATGGGCAAGAACGCAGGTCTGCGTCGGGATGGACAGCCCTTCGCGAATATCATCGAGCAGACGCAGCAGGTCACCGGTCGTGCCGACATTCTCGCTGACCGGATTGATGCCGATTACCGCGTCGCCCGCCCCCATGAGAATGCCGTCGACCGTCGAGGCGGCGATGCCCAGCGCGTCGTCGCGCGGGTGATTGGGCTGAAGCCGGGTCGAGAAGCGTCCCGGCAGGCCAAGCGTGTTGCGAAATGCCGTCACGACGCGAATCTTGCGGGCGGCAAGGACAAGGTCCTGATTGCGCATGAGCTTGGAGACCGCTGCCGCCATTTCCGGCATCAGCCCGCGTGCGAGGGCGGCAATCATCTCGCCGGTAGTCGCATCGTCGAGCAGCCATTCGCGTAATTCGCCGACCGTCATCGCAGCAACCGAGCCAAAAGCACCGGCGTCGCGGTCATCGACGATCAGGCGGGTGATCTCGTCGTCCTCGTACGGGATCACGAGGTCTTCTAGGAACGTAGTCAGCGGAAGGTCGGCAAGGACGATGCGCGCCGCCACGCGCTCTTCGGCAGAGCGTGCCGTGATCCCAGCCAGTTCGTCTCCGGAACGCGGCGGGCTCGCGGCGGCGAGCAACGTCTTCAGGTCCGCAAACCGGTGGCGGATGGACCCGATGGAGACGCTATATGCTGCCAAAACGGCTTCCTTCGCGCAGGATCGAACAGGCTGATGCATAAGGCATTTGACCCGTTCGCACAAAGAAGCACTGCCGTCTTACGGGATCAGGAAGCCCAGCCGAAGTCCGGTCGCCAGATCGGGCGCACCCGCGCTCAGCCCCGCGGAGCCGTAGGCGCCAAGCGACACCCCGCCGCCCAGCCCGACATTCACGCCAGTCGCCACGCGCTGGCCGTCGGGCAGGCCGTCGCTGGTGCTGGCCGAATCCTGATAGGCGACAAAGCCCGTGGCGCGCTTGCCGATCTGCGCGGCAACACCGGCATTCACGGCAACCCCGTCTTTGCGTTCGTAGCCTTCGGAGCTTCCCGGCATCGTGTAGGTCAGGCCCGCGAACGGCGTGATGCCCGCGCCGATGGTCTTGGAGATATCCGCACCCACCGCATAGTCTGTCTCGCCCGTTCCCAACCCTTCGTCAGCCGTCGGCAGTTTCACGGTGCCACTGACCGACAGGTTCACGACCTTGACCGGCAGGGCATAGGCCGCGGCCAGCGTCACGTCGCCCAGACCTTCGCGCACGATGCGTTGATCGACCTGCGTTTCGCTGGGGAACAGCGGCAGGCCAAGCGGCCCGTCGGGGGTGACGATCGTGCCCTTGCCTTCCGCCTCTATCCAGCGCCACGGCACGCTTGCGGCGAAGGTCAGGCGGTCATGCTGGACCTTGACGGTCGCAGGAACGGACCACGACCGGATATCCTGATCGGTGCCGTAGCTGCCCTCTTCGTAATCGACGCCGACGCTGATTACGGCGGAGGTCTTGTCGCGCGTTTCGGCGGGCTGATCCTGCGCGATGGCGGCTGCGGGGACGAATGCGCCAAGGGCAAGGATGATGCGGTAATTCATGCGGTACTCGTTCCTGTAATCGCGCCGGTGTGAACCGGCCTTCGACTACAGGAACGAGCCCCGAACGGGGTTTAATCCATCAGCTTGCGAAAAGCGTGCGCCCCTGTCCCGCAATGTGCGCCAGCATGGCGGGCGAGACCGGGACGGAGTTTTCGGCGCGACCTACCATGGAACGGAACTGGCGGATCGCCGCTTGGCGGCTCTCGATCCAGTTCGCGAGCGCCTCTGCCGGATCGGCCTTGGCCTTTTCTGTTCGCAGCAGCTTGTGCAGGAACTGCAGGCGCATCTGCTGAAGGTCACGCGACAGGCCGGCGACCAACAGGCGTTCCCATGGGTCCGACGGGCTCATCACCGCGGCGGTCTGCTGGGCCCAGTCGATGCCAAGCTTTGCGCCAAGTTCGGTGAAAGTCGCCGCGACCGTGCGGGCCTTGATGCCGCTGTCTGCCGAAAGCTGCGCCAAGCCGATCGCGCCGTCCAGCTGGTAGAGGTGGACAACCGCATCGGCCAGCGCCGCCGGAGCGCCCTTGCCCGTCAGTTCGGTGCGAAGACGATCCGAATGTGCCTTTGCCGCCGTTTCGAGCAGCTTGGACGTTTCGGTGGCCAGCAGGTCCACTTGCGGACGCAGCCGGTCATGGATTTTAGAAGGCGAGATTTCGCCGGCGCCAAGGCGCAGCACGTCGGCCATGTGGCTGCGCACCGCACCTGCCGTCCGGTCGAGAAGCATGAGACGCGCCTCCTCTGGCATTTTCGCGCTCTCGATCTTCTCCCACAAATCGCGCAAGTCGAACAGGCGATCGACCGCGACGAAGGCCGCCGAAATCTCGGAGAGAAGCGCATTCTCCTCCTCCGCCAGTTCGAACGGCAGAACCATGCCCAGCCGGTTCACGATCCGGTTGGCAAGCTCGGTCGCGATGATCTCACGCCGCAGGCGGTGCCCCTCAAGATACTTGCGGAATTTGTCCTGCAACTGTTCCGGGAAGGAGGTGACGAGCGTCTTCTCCATCGCGGCATCGTCGGGCAGCTTCGAATTTTCGATCGCATCTTGCAGAACCAGCTTCGAGCTCGACAGCAGCACTGCCAGTTCGGGCCGGGTCAACCCGTGACCTTCCGCAGCGCGGCGGGTGAAGACGTCGCTTGCGGCAAGGCCTTCGGTCCGGCGATCGAGATTGCCGCCATCCTCGAGCTGTTCGATCAGGCGGATCTGCGAAGCCGTGGCGGGCGAACCGCCCTGCTCTGCCACCGACAGCGCCAGCGTCTGGAGACGATTGTCCTCCAGCACGATGGCCGCGACTTCCTCGGTCATGTCTTCAAGCAGCGCATTGCGCCGTTCTTCCGACAGGCGACCGGCCTTGCGCGCCGCTTCGAGCGCGATCTTGATGTTCACCTCGTTGTCCGAACAGTCGACGCCTGCCGAGTTGTCGATGAAGTCGGTATTGATGCGCCCGCCGGACAGGGCGAACTCGATACGACCGGCCTGCGTTATACCAAGGTTCGCGCCCTCGCCGACGGCCTTCACGCGAAGCTCGCTCGCATCGACGCGCAGGCGGTCGTTTGCAGGATCGCCCACGGCGACGTGGTTCTGCGCGGTCGACTTTACGTAAGTTCCGATACCGCCGAACCACAAAAGGTCCGCCGGGGCCCTCAGCACAGCGGAAATCAGCGCATCGGGCTCGATCTCCTTTTCCTCGATGCCCAGCACTTCGCGCGCCTGTTTCGACAACGGGATGCGCTTCATCGTGCGCGGGAAGACGCCGCCGCCCTTGCTGATCAGCTTTTCGTCGTAATCCTCCCAGCTGGAACGCGGCAGTTCGAACATTCGCTTGCGTTCCTTCCAGCTTGCGGCCGGATCGGGATCGGGATCGATAAAGATGTGCCGGTGGTCGAATGCGGCGACCAGCTTGATCGCCTTGGACAGCAGCATGCCGTTGCCGAACACGTCGCCCGACATATCGCCGCAACCAACGACGCTGATCGTATCGGACTGAACGTCGACGCCCATTTCAAGGAAGTGGCGCTGCACCGAAATCCAAGCGCCACGGGCGGTGATGCCCATCGCCTTGTGGTCATAGCCGTTGGACCCGCCGCTGGCGAAAGCATCGCCCAGCCAGAAGCCTTCGGCCTGTGCGATGGCGTTGGCAATGTCGGAGAAGCTGGCCGTGCCCTTGTCGGCGGCGACGACGAAATAGGGATCGTCCCCGTCGAGGATCTTGACCCCATCGGGATGCACGACCTTGTCGTCGACGATGTTGTCGGTGACGGAAAGCAGCGCGCGGATGAAAATTTCGTAGCTGGCCTTCCCCTCTGCGGCCCAGCTATCGCGGTCCTTCGAGGGGTCGGGAAGCTGCTTGGGATAAAAACCGCCCTTCGCGCCCGTCGGCACGATGACCGCATTCTTCACGCGCTGCGCTTTCATCAGGCCGAGTATTTCGGTGCGATAGTCGTCGCGCCGGTCTGACCAACGCAGACCGCCACGCGCGACCGGCCCTGCACGAAGATGGATACCTTCAACCCGGCGCGAATAGACAAAAATCTCGCGCCAGGGCAGCGGCTTGGGCAGGCCCGGAACGCCTGCGCTATCGAACTTCATCGCCAGCGCCTCTTCCGAGGCAGGCGCGAAGGCGTTGGTGCGCAAGATCGCTTCGATCGTGGCGTTGTACTGGCGAAGCAGACGGTCGTCGTTGATGGCGTTGACCTTGGCCAGACCATCGACGATCGTCTTTCGCGCCTTTTCGGCCGCTGCGTCGGCCTTGGCCATCGCGGGATCGTGGCGCGAACGGAACAAGTCGACCAGGCCGCGGGTCACGTCCGGCGCACCAACGAAAGCGTCGACCACGGTGTAGATCGTGAAACCAAGACCGCCCTGCCGCAAATAGCGATAGAGCGCGCGAAGCCACTCGGCCTCTTGGTGCCCGAGACCGGTCGCAACGACCAGTCGGTTAAACACGTCGTTCTCGGCCCGGTTGTTCAGCACGGCTGCGATCGCCGCCTCGATGTCGCTGGCCCGTGCGAGCGCCGCATCGACCGGTGCATCGTCGCCAAGTCCGAGTAAGAAGTCATGGATCGTGCCGATCCGGCTTTCATCGAGGCGCGTCGGCATTTCGGCCAGAACGCGGAAACCGAAGTTTTCAAGCGCCGGAACCGCGTCCGACAGGGGCAAGGTGCCTTCGTACTGATAGACTTTCAGGCGAAGCTGGTTTTCCGGATCGCTGTCGAGCCGGTAGAGACGCGCATCGCGGCGAAGCGAAGTCGTATCCTCGGGAAGGTTCGCCAGCCCCTTCATGCGCAGGATGTCGAGCGCGGCTTCCTGCGCGCCGTAGTCGGCCCGGTAGGAAACAGGGAACGCGGCGGCAAAGCGCAGGGCAAGGGCTGCGGCGCGGCCCGGTTCCTCGAATGCGGCAAGCTCGTGCTCGACCGCCTCTTCCCAGCCGCGCAGCATCGTCTGAAGCCGCGCATCGAGCGCACCTTCATCCGGAACGTGCTGCCCGCCGCGAATATCGAGCACAAAGTGCAGGCGGGCGAGGTTTCCGCCCTCGATCTGCAGCGTCCAGTCGAGGATGTCTGCCTTCGACTCGCTTTCCAGCATGTCCATGATGCGGATGCGGGTCTGCGTGCTCATCAGGTCGCGCGGTAGCCACACGAAAGCGAACAGGTGACGCGAAAGCGCAGCCTCGACCAGCGCAAGGCGCGGTTTCGGACGATCGACGAGGCCCGACATCATCGTGGCAAGCCGTGCGATGGCATGATCCTGCAAACCGATGAGCAGATCGTGCGGCAGGACGGTCAATGCATGAAGCACCGCCTTGCCGGTGTGCCCGCGCGGATCGAAGCCGAGGCGCACGGTAAGCTCGCCGAATTCGCGGCGCATGCGCGGCACTTCATCGGGCGGCGTGTTGAGCGCGGCACTCGTCCAGACGCCCGCGTGCGCGGAAATCGCGACGACCTTGCCCTTTTCCATAACCGGTATGAGGAACAGGTCGAGCGGGACCGAGCGGTGAACCTTGGATATCTGGTTCGCCTTCACCACCAGCGGCGCCTTCGACAGCGCCTTGTCACCCAAGTCGTCGAACCATGCGAAGGCGCGGTCCCACGATGCATCGGCAAGGATGTCCTTCGCGCTCTTGCGGCAGACGCCAAGGCGCTGGCTGTTCGACCCGTCGCGCTTGCGCGTCACGTGGCCTAGCTGCGTCAGCATGCCGCCAGCAAACCAGTCCAACAGGGCGCGCCCTTCGGGATCGGTAACGCTACGCGCGTCTTTTTCCATCGCGGCGACCAGTTTCTGCCAGTCCTCAACCGCAGCGCGCACGTCGGCGAGCGTCGTCTTCAGAGCCTGCTCGATCTGACGGCGATGCGCGCCGTCAACGCGCGCAGCCTCGACATAGATCATCGATTCCTCAGGCGCGTCGCTGTTCTCGCCCTTGATGGCAAGCAGCTTGCCAGCCTCGTCACGCTCTACCGGGACGACCGGATGGATCAGCGTGTCGGCGACGAGCCCGAAATCGGCGAGCGTGGATGCGATGGAATCGACCAGGAACGGCATGTCGTCGTTCACGATCGCGATGCGCGTGCCGCGACGCCCTTCGGGCACCGAGGCGATGGCGATGATGACATCGCCATTTTCGCGAATGGCTGAGGATTCGAGCAGGAACTGGGCGATTTCCTCTCGCCTGTCCTTTGCCAGCGGCTCGTCGCCGGGAAGTTCGGAGTCGACGATGTGTCGGACGAGTTCGGGAGCGAGCGTCTTCATTTCGATGCCCGGCTTGTCTGCGATTTCGGTCAAGTTCCCCTCGCAATTCATTCTTGTGCCGTAAAACGGGGTCGGTCGTACCTGATGGAACCGCCCTTTGCGGGCCTTGTTCCGAATTGTGACTTCTGTTCGTGACGAACCGGCGACCTTCCTCCCGGCCGTATCGGTTCGCGCCGCCCCGCAGGCGGGTTTCTCAATGCCTGCCCCGTCGCATATTGGCGCAATCGGGGCAATCGCTGTGGGATGGTTGGTGCACAAGGAAAGTCGCACAAATCTGCCGTTTTACGTGCTGCAGGTGCGAGATGAACCTTGACCGGCACGTTCCCCGGGCCACATAGGTCGGGACGTGACCTTACCGCTTCAATCGCCGCCACCGCCCGATCCCACCAGGGACGTGCTGCTGCTCGACTTCGACGGGACTCTGGTTCCGCTGGCCGAACGGCCCGAAGGCGTGGTCGTGACGCGCGAATTGATCGATCGGATGAACCGACTTTCCGTCTTGTTCGAGGGCCGCCTCGCGCTCGTCAGCGGGCGCGCGATCGAGGTGCTGGACGATTTCGGCTTCGAAGGCCTCTCCATCGCGGGCAGCCACGGCGCGGAATGGCGGCTTCCCGACGGTAGCCGCGACGGGCTGGACCGGCCAGATGAGCTCGACGAGGCAAAGGCCGCTTTCATAAAGTTTGCAAATGGCAAGGACGGCGTCCTGTTCGAGGACAAGCCGCTTGGCGCCGCGCTACACTTCCGTTTGGCACCCTCCTTTGCCGATGCCTCGATCGACCTTGCCAAGGGAGTGGCGGGCGACCTCCACCTTCAGCACGGCCACGACATGATCGAAGTCCGGGTCGGCGGAGTGAACAAGGGTACGGCCATTGCCGAACTGATGAGCCACGCGCCGTTCGCGGGTTTTCGACCCATATTTTTGGGTGATGACGTAACCGACGAGGACGGTTTCGCCCGCGTCGGCGACCACGGCGGCCACGGCATTCTCGTCGGCCGCATTCGTGACACCCGTGCAAGCTATCATCTTTCCGATCCGAACGCCGTGAACGCATGGCTCGCCCGTGCGTTGGAGCCTGCGGGATGACCGCCAATACATGCCCAAACAGGGGAATGACCGCATGAGCCGCCTCATCGTCGTATCGAACCGCGTGTCCATGCCGACTCCCGATGCGGCGCAAGGCGGGCTTGCCGTCGCGCTTCAGGCCGCATTGCGCGAAGCCGGCGGTCTCTGGTTCGGGTGGTCGGGCCGCACGGTCGAGGAATTCAACGGCTCGGTCTCGTTCGAGGAGATCGATGGTGTGCGTTCGGCAACGGTCGACCTCGAACCGCAGGACGTCGAGGAATACTACAACGGCTTTGCAAATCGCACTCTCTGGCCGCTGTTCCACTACCGCATCGATCTTGCGAAATATAACCGCAGCTTCGGCAGCGGGTACGAGCGTGTGAACAAGCGCTTTGCCGAACCGCTCCACGTCATGATCGAACCGGGCGATACGGTCTGGATCAACGACTATCACCTGATCCCGATCGCCTCGCAGCTGCGCGAACACGGTGTGAAGAACCGCATCGGGTTCTTCCTGCACACGCCCTGGCCACCTACGCGCCTGCTGGTCTCTTTGCCCTATCACGAGCGGCTGGTCCGCACGATCTTCGCCTATGACGTCATCGGCTTTCAGACCGAGGAGTGGCTGGAAAGTTTCCTCCACTATTGCGTCAACGAACTGGGTGGATCCGTCGACGGCGAATACGTGACGGTCGACGACATGACCCTGCGCGCGGTCGTCTGCCCTATCGGCATCGACTTCAAGAATTTCCTGCAGGCCAGCACGACGAAGGCCGCGCAGGACCTGTCAGAGCGCATGCGCGTTTCGTTGCGCCAGCTCAGCATGATCGTTGGGGTCGACCGGCTCGACTATTCCAAGGGGCTGGAAGAACGCCTCAACAGTTTCGAACACTATCTTAACAAGCACGAGGAAGCACACCGCTCGGTCGTGCTAATTCAGGTCGCACCGCCATCGCGCGGTCAGGTCGAGCAGTACCAGCACGTCCGCGAAAAGCTGAACGAGATGGCGGGCCGGATCAATGGCGCCTTTGCCGAAGTGGACTGGACCCCGATCCGTTACGTCAACCGCGGCTATTCGCGGGACGAGCTGACCGCACTGTACAGTGCGGCCAAGGTCGGTCTCGTCACGCCCTTGCGCGACGGGATGAACCTCGTCGCCAAGGAATTCGTCGCGGCGCAGGACCCGGAAGATCCCGGCGTTCTGGTGCTTTCGCGCTTTGCCGGTGCCGCTGCGCAGATGAAGGAAGCGCTGATCGTGAACCCCTACGCGCCCGAGGAAGTGGCAGACGCAATCCACAGGGCGATGACGATGCCCCTGGCAGAACGCAAGCGGCGGCACCAGGCGCTGCTTGAAGGCGTGAGGACGCAGGACGTCCACTGGTGGCGCGAGAAGTTTGTAAACCTGATCGAGGAAACGCCGCACACCGAACCGGCAGAATGATCCGCGCCCCAAGGCCGCGATTAACTCTCCGAACCCGCCGGAATGGCGCAAGAGCGCGCCTAAAGTCTTTCGTAAACCATTGACGCTACGATCCCCCGTCAGCCCGCGCATTCATGCGGGCTGCGCGGAGGATACGATGAAGCAGGCAGGTTCTGTACGGATCATTCTGATCGCGACGATCGTTGCGGGTTCGATCGTGGCGTTGAAGACGATTTTACCGCAGATACCGCTCTCGACGACGATCCTTGCGTCCTTCATCGGCTTTGCGCTGATCTTCCTGCTCTACCGTTCGGAACAGCAGCGCCGCCGCGAAGGAGCGGATAGCACCTTGCAGACTGCGAACGCAACCGTGCGCGATCTAAATCCCGCCTCGATCCGCGCGCGTCTGGAAAACCGCCCCCTGCCGCAAGTCAGCCCTCCGCCGATGGCGCGCGACATGCAGGGCGCGATGGAGCCGCCCGCTTACGCCCCGCCCGTCCCCCAGCCCGCCTATTCGACACGTCCGCCCGAACCGCCGGTCCTTGAACTGGTAGGCGAATTCGCGGTCGAGGAAGAGCCGGTCGCCGAGGCCGAGCCTCCGGTTCTCGAACTTTCACCGTTTGATGAAGTAACCGAGGATGATGATGGAGAAGTTCTCGACCTCAACGATTATGGCGAGGCAGAGCCGGTCGCATTCGTTGAAGATACCCAGCAGGAAAAGCCGGTCGCCTTCGTAAGCGGAGTAGAAGCAGACGAAGGCGAGGACGAAGTTCTCGATCTCACCGACTTCTCCGAGCCGGAAGCTGAGGTGGTCGAGCATGTCTCTCCCAATCAAAAACCGGACTATTTCACCAGCGGGGAAGAACCGGAAGATGGAATCCTCGACCTTTCGAACTTCGAAGAGCCGGCAGAAGAAACTGTCGACCGAGTGGCCGAAGAGCCCGCCGAAGAAGTGCTCGACCTCGCCAGCTTCGAGGCGCCGGTCAGAACGCCGGTAAAGCCGGAATATCCGGCGAACGAGCCGTTGGACTTCTCGAACGACGACGAAGATCCCGCGCCCGAATCCTTAGAAAGCCCCGAGCCCGCGGCGATTGAAGAGCCCGCCTCTCACGGCCTCGACTGCAGCAACTTCGAGGACTTCGAGGACTTCGAGCGCTTCGCGGCTACCGGCCCGGCCAAGCCGATGAGCCTCGTGCCGCGCGAGGAGGAAGTGGCCGAGGAAGCCGCAAATGCCGCCCCCGCCGCAAAGCCCACACCGGAAACCGCGCCCGCCTCTTCTCCCATCGAGGCGGCGCGCGGCCATGCCATCGTCTTCCGCGAAGCATTACCGCCCGCAGGCCCGTCTGGCCTTTCGTTCTACGGCGGCTCACCCGTCGCGCCGCCTGATTTCGCATGGCCCCGCGCCATGACCGAAGCTGGCGACATCCCGCTGACTTTCGTTATGCAGTGGGACTGCGCGAAGCTTGCCGTCACCGACCCGACCGACTTGCTGCCCCGCGATGGTGCCCTGTACCTGTTCATGGACCTCGACTGGAGCAGGCCGATGGCCTACCGCTTCATCCACGTAGCCGGAAACGGCGACGGCTGGAGCGCAGTGGCAACGCCCGAAGACCTTGCGCCCGCTTACGGCTCGCAAGCGATCTGGGCCTGGCCGATCTGCGCAGGTGAAGATCACGACGCACGCGGCATCATCCCGCGCCGCCTGCCGCATTGGCCGTTCGAGCCGGTCGGCATGAACCTTGGCCTCAACGACACGAAATTCTGGCAGTCCGACGACGCGACCCACACCTCGCTTTCGCGTCTCGACCTTTCGCCTGCCCCGGCCCCGCTGCCGCGCGAGTTCGCTCGTCCCTACCCCGCCTTCCCGCACGATTGGTCGGCCGTCCGCATCGTCTGCGCGTGGCTGCTGGGCCAACTGCGTCAGCCCGGGCAGCCAGCCGAACTTACCCGATGGCTGGATGAGACCCGCATGCTCTACGCAGTCGCATCGCGTGAAGAGCCGTTCGATTCCATCCCGCAGCTTTCGGCGAACGAGATGTGGGGCTGGATGGAACAGGTCCGCGAACCGCTGGAACCGGTTTTCCAGAGCCTCGTCTCCGCCGCGGTCAACACGACCATCGGTGCGAAGGGCAAGGCGATGGATGCGATCCCCGCAGAACGCATCGCCGCCGAAGCAGGCGTTCATCGACTCTCGGCCAACCCGCAGGCACCTGTCCCCAACCGCATTTTCGGCACGCCGAGCTACGTGCAGGGAGAAGTCGGCCAGTTCGTGGAAGACGAAGTCCTGCTGCTCGAAATCGGCGGCAACGAGACGCTGGGCCACTTCTTCGGCACCGGCGTCCTGCAATTCACGATCGCGCCCGATGACCTTGCGGCCCGCAATTTCGATCGCGTGCGGATGACTGTCGCCGCGGCCTAACCGCCACGCAGCAGTTGCACCCCGTAATCGCGCTCAAACAGGTAGAGCGCGGTCCGCGCAGCTTCTCCACGTGAGCCGGTCAGGCCGCCGTCCCGTTCCATCAGCACGCGGGCATCGTCGTGCGCGACTTCGAGCAGTTCGGCGATCTGTTCGGGCGTCGCGACCACGAAAGCCTGCTCACCCGACTGCCGCGTGCCCAGGATTTCGCCCCCGCCGCGTAGCCGCAAATCCTCTTCAGCCAGCCGAAACCCGTCCTGCGTCTCGCGCATCAGCGCCAGCCGTTCGCGCCCCGTTTCCGACAGCGTATTGCCGCGCAGCAGCAGGCACACCGACTTTTCCGCCCCACGCCCGACGCGGCCGCGCAGCTGGTGAAGCTGGGCCAGGCCGAAGCGTTCGGCTTGTTCGATCACCATCAGCGAGGCATTGGGGACGTTGACGCCCACCTCGATCACCGTGGTGGCGACCAGCACCGCGACTTCACCCGAGGCAAAGCGCGCCATATTCGCGTCCTTGATCTCGGGCCGAAGCTGACCGTGGACGAGCGTCACGGCGTTCTCGCCCAGAACCTGCCGCAGCGCGTCGAAGCGCTCTTCCGCCGCCGCGATGTCCTCTGTCTCGTGCTCGCGCACCATGGGGCAGACCCAATAGGCTTGCTTGCCCTCGGCGACGTGGCGCTGAAGCCCCGCGACGACATCGTCCATCCGCTCGGTCGCGATGACCCGCGTGTCGATCGGCTTGCGCCCCGGCGGCATCTCGTCGAGGCGCGAGACTTCCATCTCTCCGTATTGTGCAAGGGTCAACGTACGTGGGATCGGCGTTGCCGTCATGGCAAGGCAATGCGCCGTGCCCTTGGCTTTCTGCTGAAGCATCAGCCGCTGCCCCACGCCGAACCGGTGCTGCTCGTCGATCACGACAAGCCCGAGATTGCGGTAGTTCACCGTTTCCTGAAAAATCGCATGAGTACCGACGATGATGTCGATGCCGCCGTCGAGCAGGCCCATCAGGATCGATTCCCGCGCCCGACCCTTGTCGCGCCCGGTCAGGATCGCGATCTCGACCCCCGTGCCGCGCGCCATTTCGACCAACGTTTCATAGTGCTGACGGGCAAGGATCTCGGTCGGTGCAAGCAACGCCGCCTGCGCCCCGCCCTCTACCGCGATCAGCATGGCGTGGAGCGCAACCGCCGTCTTGCCCGAACCGACATCGCCCTGCAGCAGCCTCAGCATCGGGTGCTGCTGCGCCATGTCGCCCTCGATCTCACCCACCGACCGTTTCTGCGCGCCGGTCAGGTCGAACGGCAGGCGCAGCTTGTCGCGCAAATGACGGTCGCCTTTGAGCGGCACGCCCTTGCGCCGCCGGTTGTCTGCCCGCACCAGCATCAATGCGAGCGCAGAGGCGAATAGTTCGTCATAGGCCAACCGGTCCCGTGCCGCCTTGTGCGCGCCCTTGTGCGACAGCAACAGCGCATCGCGCCATGCCGGCCATTCGCGCTTGGCGAGTTGCCCCGGCTCGATCCATTCGGGAAGCTCGGGCAATTCGCCCAGCGCCTGTTCGATCAGCGCCTGCAAGCGACCCTGCGTCAGACCGTCCGAAAGCGCATAGACAGGCTCGCATGTCGCACCGAACGCCGCGCCGCCTTCTTCGCTCACATGGTCGGGGTGCACGATCTGCAAGGCATCGCCGTACTGGTCGAGCTTGCCGGCGACCCAACGCCGCTCATTCAGCGGCAGCTGTTTCTTCGCGGTATAGGACGCGCGCCCGAAATAGGTGAGCGAGACGACATTGCCGATATCGTCCGTCGCCATGACGTTGAACGGCCCGCGCCCGCTGCGACTGGCGCGATATTGCGTAGGGGTCAGCGGCACTATCACGTTTTCGCCAATGCCTGCATCGTCGAGATTGGCAACGACGCGGCGGTCGATGAAACGGTCGGGCAAGTGGTAGGCAAAGTCCTTCACCCGCGTGAGACCCAGCTTTTCGAGCGGTTTTTCCAGCTTCGGCCCGACGCCTTTCAGGCTGTCGGCGCTAGCAAAAAGCGGATTGAGGACTTCGGGGCGCATCGCGGCCCTAATAGCGCCTTGCGCGGGGCCGTCTGCAAGGGCTAAGCGCGCGTGCATGGTTGATAACGCTCGTCTTGGCCGCCTCAAGTTCCGCGCATGGCATCGCGGCACGCGCGAAGCCGACTTCATGATCGGCGGATTCTTCGACAAGCACCACGCTTCGTGGAGCGATGCCGATGCCGACTGGTTTGAGGCTCTGCTGGAAGAAGACGACGTCCACATCATGGCCTGGGCCCTCGGCACCGAGGCCACGCCCGAACGATATGAAGGGCCGATGATGGCCGAAATGCGCAAGCTGGACTACGTCCACATCCACCGCTGAGCGGTCAGCCTTTCCCGCGAAATTTCCAGCGGCCCGCCTCTTCCCAGGGGCCGCCGTCGTAGAAGTGCATCTCCAGCCCCGCGAAGGTGAAATCGCGCGGGTGGACTTGCAATGCCAATTCGGCCTGCAGCGCTTTGGCTACCTTGGGGTCGACTTTGTTCTGGACGGTGACGTGCAGCCTGGGACGATGATCGTCCTGCGCTGTCAGTGAACCGGCGAAGCGGTCGGCGACAAGATCGCGAACCGCCAGTAGCGCAGGGCTCTCGATATCGAGCGCGGTTCCCCTTCCAAGAGAGCGAATGCCGAGGAGCCGCGCAGGCGGGGGTGCGAACTCGCGGGTCAGGTCTGCCAGCAGGCCGCGCAGTTCGGCTTCACATGACGGCGGAATCGCGTGGAACAACGTGACGTGCGCTGATAGGAAGTTCCGCTCGGGCGGAAAATGCGCCTGCCGTAGCCTGTCGGCATAAGCGGACAGGTCTGGCGGCAAAGTGGCCGTGACGATGATCGGTCGGGTGTTCATCTGGGAAATCTGCTCTCCGGTCTCATCCATGCGAACCGCCGCGTGCATGACCTTGTTCCGAACCTTGCCCCAATCGCGCATCGCGGACTATGCCTTGAGACAACAAGATAGTTTCATTGGATGCCTGGAATGGTCAGCCCGCGCCTCATTTTTGTTCACGGTGCCGCCGCCGATGCCCGGCTTTGGTCGCCCGTCATCTCCAAGCTTCCACCCGCATGGGACGCGCAGGCGATCACCCTGACCTATTTCGGCGACAACGAGTGGCCCGACGAGGGCGACCAGTTCGGCACGCGCCTCCATGCACAGGAACTGCGCCACATGGCGGCCGAAATAGGCGGCGACGTCGATATCGTCTGCTGGTCCTATTCGGTCCATGTCGGACTTCAGGCGCTGCTCGATGCTCCCGGCCTGTTCCGCTCCGCGCTGTTCTACGAAGCCGCGCTGCCGCACTACATCTCGGACGAAGGCGAGCGGGAGGTGTTCGGCAAGGACTTCGGATCGTATTTCGGTTCGGTCGGCGCAAAGCTGGAGAAGGAAGGGAACGAGGCCGCCGTGCGCCAACTGGTTGGCTCAGGCTTTGGCTCGCTGCCGCAGGACCGGCAGGACATGTACCTGTCCAATGCCCGCATGATGCCGCTGCTCATGGGCGGCGGCGAGGCGCCGACGAAGATCGGGCCCGCCGAACTTGCCGGGATCGAAACGCCGACGCTGGTCGCCATGGGTGGCAACACGCGCCCCTGTTTCGAACTGCCGAGCCGCGCGCTCGCCAAACACATGCAGAACGCCACGCTGGACATCGTTGCCAACGCCGATCACTTTCTTCCAGAAACCAACGCCGAACTGTTCGCAGCGGTGGTCGAAGAATGGATCGACGGAGAGGCGAATGGGCAGTGAAGACTGGTATCGCGGACCGGACTGGGACGCCGAAACGCAGGCGCTCTTCGAAAAGAAGATAGCCCGCGCGCGAAGACAGAAAGCCGCCTATCTCTGGATCAAGGCGGACGGCATTGCCGCCGAGCATCCAGAGGACGCCGAGGCGCTTTTCGAGCGATCGCTTGCTTGCAACGACGAATTCGAAACTGCCCGCGCCCTGAATGCACGTGCGAGGGCGCGTGCGATGCGTGGCCAGGTCGGCGGAACGCTCGACGATCTGGGGCATGCAGCTCGATTGGAGACCGGTTCCGGATCCGGTCTTCAGACCGCCGCACGCTGGGAATATGCGGCCCTTGTTGCCACCGGCCGCCATCGCGACCGCTATGACGAAGCGCTCACGATGATGGGATCTCCGATTTCCGAGTTGTCGTTCGCTGGACAAGTTGCGCTGGCCTTCATCCACCACGATCGCGGGCAAAACATCAGGGCGCGCCGTGCGGCGAAGAACGCGCTCAAACGCGCAACGATGGACGGCGAAGTCGCACCCGGCGTACCCCTGCCCGAGACACCGGATTTTCCGAACCCGCTTTACGACAGGTTGCTGGTGATTGCCGGTTTGTGGGACGAGAAGGAACTCGGCCCTCCCCCGCCGGTCTGGCCGGACGATTAGCGCCTATTCCCCAGCAGGCCCCGCCCACTGGCGACGCTCTTCCGCGGCGCGCAGGACTTCGTAGGCCAATTGCAGCTTGTGGAATTCCTTGGCGGCGGCGTCGTCACCCGGTTTTACGTCGGGGTGGACTTCCTTGGCCTTGGTGCGCCACGCTTTCTTGATGGTGGCGAAATCCACGTCGTATTCAAGGTCGAGCGCGTCGAGCGCGTTAATCTCGTCACGGCTGCGCGATCCGTCGCCCGATCCGGTCCAGCCGTAATGGGCGGATTCGCGGTAGCCTGAATTTTCGCGCTGCTCATCGGCTGCGCGGGCCGCGGCTTCCTCGGCATCAAGGCCGGCGAAGTAGTCCCATCCCTTGTTGTATTCCGCCGCGTGCTTTTGGCAGAAATACCAGCGTTCCGGGCTGTTCGGGCTTTTCGGAGCGGGGCAGTCGCCCACTTCCTCACAGCCGACCCGGTCGCAAAGACGCACGTTCTGCGCCTCGCGACCGGCTTCGTAACCGCGCCAGCGGGGAAACCCCCAGTCTATCGAACGTCCGGATCGAGCCATGTCTGTTGTCGAATAGCCCGATCCGGTGTCGGGGGAAACCTCGCTTTGGCGTACTTTTACTGCACTGTGACGGTGACGGCGCGGCGGTTCTGGGCCCATGCGCTCTCGTTCGAGCCCATCGCGACCGGACGTTCCTTGCCGTAGCTTACTGTCGTGATCCGGGTCGCCGGAATGCCGAGGCTCACGAGGTAGTTCTTGGCCGAGTTCGCACGACGCTCACCCAGCGCAAGGTTGTAGTCGCGCGTACCGCGTTCGTCGGCATGGCCCTCGATGGTCACGCGAACGTTCGGATACTGCATCAGCCACTGGGCCTGGCTCTGAAGCGTTGCCATGTCGGCGCTGTCGATATTGTAGCGATCGGTGTCGAAATAGACGCGGTCCGACGAAACGGTGGCAAGGAAGTCTTCCTGGCTACCGGGGACCGGGCCGCTCGGCGATGCGGTGCTGGTGGCAACCGGCGTCGGGGTCGGTTCAGGGGGAAGTTCGTCCGGAGTGGTCTTGCAGGCGCCGAGGGCGAGCGATCCGGCCGCGATTAGAGCGACGGGTGCGATCATACGGGTGCGCAGGATGGACATTGGGGCAAACTCCTTCTCTTCATGCAAGGCGGGTTGATCCCGTCTCTTGCGAATTTCGGGCGCGACAGACGGTGCGACCCGTGTCGTCCGCGCTGGCGATTACTCTACTAACGCAGTTAAGGCCGAACCGGTCCCCACGAAGGATCGGAAGCATCTTCGGGGGTGTCGAGCTTGCGCAGATGGCGACCGGTTAGGTCCACCTGCCAGAGGCTGGTCTTGCCCGAATTCCGCTCTGTCCGGAAGAACTGCACGATGCGGCCATTGGGGCTCCAGGTCGGAGCCTCGTCCTGCCAGGCATTGGTGAGATGGCGCAGGCTCCCTCCGCCCGGGCTCATCACCGCGATGCGGAAATTGCCGGCGATGTGGGTGAAGGCGATCTGGTCGCCGCGCGGGCTCCATTCCGGGGTCGCGGCGCGGCCTCCGAAAAAGCTGATGCGCTTCTGGTTCGAACCGTCGGCGTCCATGACGTAGATCTGCTGGCTTCCCGAACGATCGCTTTCGAAAACGATCTTTGAACCATCGGGCGAATAAGACCCGCCGACATCGATGCCCGGGCTGCTCGTCAGCTTGACCGGACGGCCACCGCCCGCGCTCGACACGCGATAGATATCGGTATTGCCGGCAATCGCCATCGAATAGAGGATATAGTGTCCATCGGGCGACCAGCGCGGCGCGAACGTCGGGTTTGAACTTTCCGCTACCAGTGTCTGGCTGCGCGACGAAATGTCATAGACGTAGATGCGCGGATTGCCGTCGTTGTACGACAGGTAGGCGATCTTCGAATAGTCGGGCGAATAGCGCGGGGTCAGCGCGGTGCTGGACCCGCTGGTGATGAAAGTGTGGTTCGCGCCGTCGCTGTCCATGATGGCCAGACGCTTGCGGCGATTGTCCTTGGGGCCCGTTTCGGCGATGTAGGCGATCTTGGAATCGAAGAATGGATCCTCGCCCGACAGTCGCGAGTAGATCAGGTCGGCGCACTTGTGCGCGGCGCGGCGCCAGTCGGACGGCGCGACGACATAGCCTTCGCGGACCAGTTCGGACTGAAGCTGCACGTCGTAGAGATAGCAACCAACCGTCAGCTGCCCATCGGAGGCGGCGCGGACGAAACCGTGGACCAGCATTTCTGTACCCAGCGGCGTCCAGCGGCCGAACTGCGGGTTGGTCGCCTCGCCAAACGCGATTCGCGGCAAGGCATCGGGGCCGACCGGCTGGAACAGGCCATTGTTCTTGAGATCGGCGGTGATGATGCGGGCCAGTTCCACGCCCAGCGCGCCGGTCGTCTTCGGCGCGGCGGCAGTGGCCACGTCCTGCTGTGCCGGGAAAGCGGGAATCGCGATGCCGAGGTCCTGCCACTCGCTCTCGTCCGTGACGGAAAGGCTCAAGCCACCCGAAGCCTGACCTTCCGCGGTTTGCGCAACGGCTGAAACGGGAGCGACCAAGAGGGCGGCGAGGATGATGGCTGCTTTTTTCATTTTAAAGCCTTCTATCAAAGCGTGCTGCATCAATCGTTTTCCATTGATCGTAGAATTCTGGCGGCAAATCGAACGGTGATGCGAGTTGAACTGCGCGAATTGCGTTCTCGGCATGCCGCGCTGCCTGAGAACGATTGGCATCGGTAATTCCGGCCTGACTGACTACTGTCGGCCGACCAATCAGCGAACCATCTTGGGCGAGCCTGAAGCTCAGGATGGTGACCAGTTTGTCCACCTCAACGCCTTGAGGAGCGCTCCAATGCGGCTTCAGTTGGCGAGCGATCGCCGAGCCCAGTGAGGCAGCTGTGAGTGGTCCAGACTTGGCCGCTGGCTGGTCGGCATCGCTGCCCGAACCGCCGGTACCCGACAGGAAATCGTTGCCGAGGCGGCTGCCTCTCGACGGCGTGTCGGGGCGACGACGTTCGGAACGGTCGGCGGGCTTGGCCTCAGGGCGCGGGGTCTGTTGCTGCTGCTGACGCGGAATCGGCGAAGGGCGCGGTGCGGCGGCGACGGCATCGTTGGCTGCGTCGTTCACGGCGTCGGAAACGCTGGCCTGCGCAGGCGGTTCGGTTTCTCCGATTTCCTGCCCGACCGACGGAGCCGGATCGGCAGACGGATTGGGCGAGATCGATTCCAGCGCCACTTCGTCCGACACCGTCACCACGACCCTTTCGGGCAACGGCATCGACGGAGCTTCCTTTTTCCAGGCGACGAGCACGAGGACGAGGACCACGTGAAAAGCGATAGCAACGGCAAGGCCCAGCCGGTCGTCACGCCCGAAGCGGGCTGTTTCGAGCTGGTCCCCCGATTGTGTTGCAAGGCGCATCGTGGTCAAGGCCTATGGGCTGGCGTCTGAACCGTGCGTGACCAGCGAAATCTGCCGGAAACCCGCGCGGTTCAATGCGCCCATGACGGCAACGACACGGCCATAGTCCAGCGCCTTGTCAGCGCGCAGCACGACGGGCGGCGCGCCCTGCCCCGTGGGCGAAATCACCGAAAGGCGTTCAGCAAAGGCGCCTGCGGGTATACGCTGTTCGTCGATGTAGATCAGACCCTGTTCGTCGAGTGAGACGGTCAGCGTCTGGTCCTGATTGTCGAGCGCCTCGGCCTGGCTGTCGGGCAAGTCCACGGGAACGCCGGCAACGAGCAGCGGCGCGGCGACCATGAAGATGATCAGCAGCACCAGCATGACGTCGACCATCGGCGTCACGTTGATCTCGGCCATGGGCGTGCGGCCTCCCCGCCCGCGCCTGCCGCGTCCGCCGCCTCGTGAAGCGAGCTTTACCGCCACTTACATCGTCTCCAGTTCGCGGCTGAGCGAGGCGTGGAAGCGGTCGGAGAAGCGATAGAGCTTCGTCTCGAACGCGTTCACACGGTGCGAGAAGCGGTTGTAGGCGATGACCGCAGGAATCGCGGCGAAAAGGCCGATGGCAGTGGCGAAAAGCGCCTCGGAAATACCCGGAGCGACGACGGCCAGCGACGTGTTCGACTGCGCGCCGATCTGGAAGAAGCTGTTCATGATGCCCCAGACGGTGCCGAAGAGGCCGACGAAAGGCGCGACCGAACCGACCGTGGCGAGAAAGTTCAATTTCTCGGCGATGGAGTCGCTTTCCGAAGTCACGGCCGCTTCCATCGAGGATGCGAGACGCTGGCGCAGGCCTTCCTTGTCGCGAAGGCCCCGGCGGGTGGAGGTCTGCCACTCGGCAATGCCGGCGGCAGCCACGCGGCGCGAGGGCAGATCCTCGTTCGTGCGAACCAGCGGTTCGACATCGTCGGCCTGCCAGAAGCGGTTCTCGAACTCGCGGTTCTGACGGTCCAGACGGCCCATCTTCATCGAGAAAGAGACGATGATCGCCCAGACCCAGATCGAGGCGAGGATGAGCCCCGCCATCACCGCCTGCACAACGATGTCGGCCTGCAGGAACAGTTCGACAGGGTTCAGCCGGGTCGGCGCGCCGGTCGCAGTGGATGCGGGGACCGCGACGGAAGCAAGCTGGGTAACGATCTGGGATAGGGACAAGGCTCTAGCTCTCGGTCTGAAGAGTGGGAGTAACGGTCTTAAACGCGGCAAGCCACGCATCGGGCTGACGGCGGGGACGGCCATCGGGCGAAACGAACCCGACGCGCACATCCATTTCGGCCAGCAAGGTGTCGTCGCGCATGGCGCGCTGGTTCAGTTCGCATGACGCCTTGCCGATCCGCCTTACACGAGTTTCCAACATGACGGTGTCAGAAAGCCTGGCAGGTGCGCGATAGCGGATCGAAAGATCGGCAACGGAATAGACGCCCTCCCCCGCTTCCATGGCCGCGCGCTGGTCCACGCCTATGCGGTCAAGCAGGTCGGATCGCGCCCGCTCGAACCAGCGCAGGTAGTTGGCATGATAGACGATGCCGGACAGATCAGTATCTTCGTAGAACGCGCGCACGGCATAATAATGCACGCCGTCGATGATTGATCCGGTGGCCGGAGAAGGAAGCACGTCTGCCATTGGTCTGGCGTCATAGCCGCGCCGCGATTCGGGGCACAAGCGGCTTATTTTTCGCCTGTGGAAGCCCGATTCATCGGCAATTCACCTTGGCGGAAAGGTCTTCGTATTACCGAGGGGTCAGCATCGACCCCATGACGCGCCCGCCCAGCAGATGGACGTGGAGGTGCGGCACAAGTTGGCCGCCGTTCGGGCCGATATTGTTGATCAGCCGGTAACCCACTTCGACAAGGTCTTTTTCCCGTGCGATCTTGCCGACAGCCCGCACGAAACCTGCGATCTCTTCGGCAGGCGCGTTCACCGAGAAATCGTCCCAGCTGACATATTTGCCTTTGGGCACGACGAGGACGTGAATCGGCGCAACCGGCGCGATATCTTCGAAAGCGAAGGCCCATTCGTCCTCATAAACTTTCGTGCAAGGCAGTTCGCCGCGCAGGATTTTCGCGAAAATATTGTTGTCGTCGTAAGGCGCGGTCGGATCGACGGGGCTCATTCGCTGGTCCTAGATGCTTTTTCGACAATGCCCGACACGCCTTCGCGACGGTCGAGTTCGGCCATGACGTCGTGGATCGACAGGTCGCGTGCGGAGAGCAGGACCGCGAGATGGAAGATAACATCCGCCGCTTCTCCGACCAGTTCCTCGTCCGATCCGGCAAGCGCAGCCACGACCGTCTCGATCGCTTCCTCGCCCATTTTGCGGGCGGCATAGTCGGGTCCGCGATCGAAGAGCTTGGCGACATAGCTCTCGTTCGGGTTGCCGCCCTTGCGGCTCTCGATCGTGGCGGCAAGCCGCTCCAGCGTAGTGAGTTCGGTCATCGGCGCAGCCTTGGCCCGCGCGCGGCCAAAGATCAACGGGGGACGATCAGTGCGGCTGCGTGAAGATACGGTCGCGCGCGGCCTTGAGATCGCCGCTGTCGATCTGTTCGGTCAGCCGTTCCTCGTCGCTGTCGCGGTAGGCGTGCTCTGCCCGGTCGATCGCCTCCTCGTTCTCGCCCAGCCCTTCCAGCGTCTTGCGAGCGAGCAGGATCGCGGAATCGAATACCTCGCGCGCGATGAAGTCGGCGGGCGCCTTGGCGAGCTTCATGATACCCCTGCGGTCGAAGACGCGCACATAGATGCCGGTGTCGGGGAACTGGTCGCGGACCGACTGGATCAGTTCGGGCTCGACCTGATCTCCGTCGAGGCAGAAGACGATGGCCTTGGCCTCCATCCCGCCGGCCTGCCTGAGCAGGTCGACCCGCGTACCGTCGCCGAAATAGACCTGCGCCCCGAATTCGGCGGCCCGGTCGATCATTTCGACGTCGCGGTCGATGATGGTGACGCGGATGCCGCCCGCGATCAGCATCTGCGTGACCGTCTGGCCAAACCGGCCATAGCCGACGACCAGCGCGCTCGCGCCTTCCGGCTCCGGCCCGGGCCGCGTTTCGCCTTCGCGCACAGGATCGCTGCGGATCCCGGCGGTCAGCATCATCAGGAACGGGGTCGTCGCCATCGACAAGGTGACGACAGCGCCGAACAGGCTCGCCGCCTCGGGCGCGATCAGCAACCCGTCCTGCGCTTCTGCAAAGAGGACGAAACCGAATTCGCCGCCCTGGCTCAGCAACAAACCCATCGCCAGCGCTTTGCGCCAGGGCATCTTCAAAAGCAGCCCCAGCCCCGAAATGACCGTGGCCTTAGTGACGATCAGCGCAATCGCCATGAGGACGACGAAGACCGGTCGTTCGGCAATGGCCGACAGGTCCAGCATCATGCCGATCGACAGGAAGAACAGGCCCAGCAGAATCGACCTGAACGGCTCGACATCGGCTTCAAGCTCGTGCCGATAGGGCGAACTGGCCAGCATCACGCCCGCGATGAATGCGCCAAGCGCAGTGGAAAGGCCAAGCGCCTGCATCAGCGCGGCCGCGCCGACGATGGTGAAAAGCGCGGCGACGATGAACATCTCCCTCTCACCCAAGATGCCGATCAAACGGAACAGCGGGCGGATCAGATAGCGACCTGCAATGATCAGGCCGACGATGGCCGCTGCCGAAATCAGGGCAAGCTGCCAGCCCGGTGGTCCGGCCTCCTGCTCGGGATTGCGGCTGAGCGCGGCGATAATGGTGATCAGCGGGATCAGCGAGAGATCTTGAAACAGAAGGATCGCAAAGGACCGCTCACCCACCGGCGTGCGCAGGCGCCCTGCGCTTTGCAGCATCGGCAGGACCTGCGCGGTCGATGAAAGCCCCAGCGGCAGGCCGAGCGCGATCGACGCGGCGAGGCTGAAGCCGGTGAATGCGTAGATGACGGCGCTGACCGCAAGGCCGCAGAGCGCGACTTGTGCAAGGCCCAGCCCGAAGATTTCCTTGCGCATCCTCCACAGGCGACTTGGCGCAAGTTCGAGACCGACGATGAAGAGAAGCAGGACAATGCCAAGCTCGGCGAAATTCAGCTTGTCTTCCGCCCCGCCGACGAGGCCCAGAGCCTGCGGGCCGACAAGCGCGCCCGCGACCAGGTAACCGAGCGTGGCACCCAGCCCCAGCTTGCGAAAAAGCAACACGGCGGCAAGCGCGAAACCGAGGAGTATGAGCCCCTCTACCAGCCTGGAGCCGGCTCCCCCTTCGTGCATGGATATTCCCCTTGGTACCGAAAGAGCCCCGGCAGATTGCGCCAAGTTAGGAGCGGGCAGTCTTCAGGGCAACTACGGGGAAGAAAGTCTTCAAAAGGACAATTGAAAGTGCGCGACGGGAACGTGTCACGGTGGTGGGGGGGTGTGACCCGCCCCGCCGCGCTGAACGAAAGGTGCTGGAAGATCTAATAGAGGAGGAGTCAGTCCTTCATGGGGCCGTCGAAAACGGTCCCAAAGAAATCGTCCTTCTTCCAGACAGGCCTTTCGTCCATATCTGCAATGTTGCGTGCAATGTCGAAGTTCAGATCGGCAAAACGGGCCGCCTGATCGAACAGGATAAGGCCAACTTCATCCGAAGGCTGGTGGTAATGCTCGCCCAGGAATGCGCCGAAGGCCTCCAGCCCACCGTTACCAGGGCCGGGTTCGACGTAGATCGCAGGAATGCCCTGGCGAACGTAGGAATAGTGGTCCGAGCGGGTAAAAAGACCCTCTTCGGGGAACGGGTCCTCGGCAAAATCGACACCTGCCGCCTTCGCCGCCCTGGCAACTGCGCCGTAAAGTGTCGAACGCTCCGCACCGAACGCGACCACGTCGGTGAACTCGTAAGTCAGCATCGGCATGTCGAGATTGACGTTGGCGACGACATCATTGCGCGGAACAATCGTATTGCGGGCGTGGTAGGACGAACCGATCAGGCCCATCTCTTCCGCCGTCAGGGCCACGAACATAAGCGATCGGCGCGGTGGCGCCATTGCAAAGCGGCGCGCCACATCGATCATGATCGCGCTACCGGTCGCATTGTCCATCGCGCCGTTGTTGATCTTGTCGCCCTCTTTGCCCTCATCGACGCCGATGTGGTCAAGGTGGGCGGTCAGGACGACATATTCATCCTTAAGTTCAGGATCGGTCCCGGGGACCACGCCCACGACGTTACGGCTCGTCGCTGTCTCGAATTTCTGTTCGAACGCGATCTTCGCGATGATGCCCATGTCGAATGCGGGCAGGGTCGCACCGGGCATATCAATCGCGGCAATCGCGTCGGCATAGCTGATCGGCTGACCTTCAAGCAGTTTCGCGGCGGCAGCAGGGTTCAGCACCGCGGAAGCGACCATGCCTTCGCGCGGGTCGTAGGCCTTGCCGTCCTCGCCGATCCAGGTCGCGCTGGTGGACTTGTCGCGGTTCTCGACACGCTTGTCCCAGCCATAACGCTCTTCCGACTTTTCTGTCAGGAGCGAAATCATGCCGACCGCACCGCGATCCGCCATTTCGCGCGAACGCTGACCGTTGAAATAGGCGCGTTCCTCGGTGTTGAGGAATTCCGGTGCGCCGGTGATCGCGACGGCAATCTTGCCCTTGAGGTCGACACCGGCGAAATCGTCGCGGCCGTTCCGCGGATCGACAAAACCCTGCCCGACGAAGACGAGCGGAGCCTCGATCACGCCGCTTTCACGGCCGATCATGCCATCGACGAGATAGTCGGTGCCCAGCTCCAGCTTCACAGCCTTGTCGCCAGACAGGATCATCGTGTTCCTGTCCATCGGACCCGGACGCATGATGCGAAGGCCTACGGGCTGGAAATATGTTCCATCCGCCGCACCGGGCTGCACACCGATCGAGGCAAAACGGTCGGCCATGTATTGCGATGCACGCTGGTAACCCGGCTGTCCGGCCTCACGACCTTCAAGCTCGTCCGACGCGAGATAGCGCACGTCCGCCTCGATGGAGCGTTCGCTCGGGGCAGTCGCAACATTCGTGTCGGTCGTCGCGCAGGAAGCAAGCGCGAACGACGCGGTCAGCAGGAGGGCAATCCGCATTTCGGGACCTTGGGTTTGATTCGGATGGTTACGCCTGTAACGAAGCCATTCGGGTTTGAAAACGTTATCAGTCGCGAAAAATGGCCGTTAACCGTAATTGCGGTTAAGAGCGGACCTTAGCTTCGGGCCGGTAAACCCGCCGCACGCAAGGCATCGTGGGCCTCTGCGATGGTGTGCTGCCCGAAGTGAAAAATACTTGCGGCAAGCACGGCACTGGCATGACCATGGGTGACCCCTTCAACAAGGTGGTCGAGCGTTCCGACCCCGCCGCTGGCGATCACGGGAATCCCGACGGCATCGGCAATCGCCCGTGTCAGTTCAAGGTCATAGCCCTTCTTCGTGCCGTCGCCGTCCATCGAGGTGACGAGAAGTTCCCCCGCACCAAGTTCGGCCAGCCGCCTTGCGTGTTCCAGCGCGTCGATGCCGGTTTCCTTACGTCCACCGTGCGTGAAGATTTCCCACCGGCTTTCCCCGGAGCTTTCCACGGACTTATCCACACCCGGTCCACAGACACGCCGCGCATCGACGCTGGCGACGACACACTGGCTGCCGAACCGTTCGGCAATCTCGGCCACGACTTCGGGACGGGAAACGGCAGCAGAATTGACCGCGACCTTGTCAGCCCCTGCGAGCAGCAGCGCCCGCGCATCGTCGGCACTACGAACGCCGCCGCCAACGGTCAGCGGCATGAAGCAGACTTCCGCGGTGCGGCGCACGACATCGATCAGCGTGCCGCGGCCTTCGTGGCTTGCCGAAATGTCGAGAAAGCAGAGCTCGTCCGCGCCGGCGGCGTCATAGGCTTGCGCCTGTTCCACCGGGTCGCCCGCGTCGATCAGGTCGACAAAATTCACGCCCTTCACCACGCGACCTTCGGCAACGTCGAGGCATGGGATGACGCGGACACGGACAGTCATGAAACAAACGCTCCGGCGGGTTTTGGCAGTCCTGGATGATTACACCCTGCGGCCCCGCACTTCCAGAAAATCAGTCGCGCTTCGCCATGGCGAGCGCGGTGGCAAGGTCGAGCCGGCCGTCATAGATCGCGCGGCCGGTGATGACGCCTTCGATCCCTTCATGCGCGTGGAGCGACAGGATATGAATGTCGTCCAGCCCCTTCACGCCGCCGCTTGCGATGACCGGAAGATCGACCGAGCGCGCCAGATCGACAGTCGCGTCGATGTTACAGCCCTTCAGCAACCCATCGCGTCCAATGTCGGTGAACAACAGCGAGGCAACGCCCGCGTCCTCGAACCTGCGGGCCATATCCACGACCGGCACGTCGGACACATCGGCCCAACCCGCGGTGGCGACCATCCCATCCTTGGCGTCGACGGCAACGACGATCCCGCCCGGGTATTCCTTCGCCATGTCCTTGACGAACTGCGGGTTTTTCAGCGCAGCTGTGCCCATGACGATGCGGGCAACGCCAGCCTCGAACCAGGCCTCGACCGCCTCACGCGTGCGGATGCCGCCGCCAAGCTGGACGTAACCCTCGAACGCGCCGACGATTCCCACGACCGCCTCGCGGTTGCGCGCTTCGCCTGCGAACGATCCGTCGAGGTCGACGACATGCAGATGCATCGCCCCCGCCTCGGCAAAGTGCTTCGCCTGAGCTGCGGGATTGTCGCCGTAAACGGTGGCGCGGTCCATGTCGCCTTCGGCGAGACGGACGACCTGGCCGCCCTTGAGGTCAATTGCGGGAAATACGATCATGGCTCGCGCCTATACACCGCAAGAGCGCACGCAAAAGCCTGTTTTTATATGCCGGCCCGAAGTGACTTCATAACGAAGCGCTGCGTCAGGGTTTCCACTCGAGAAAACGCTCCAGCAGGTCGATGCCATAGCGCTGGCTCTTTTCCGGGTGGAACTGGACGCCGAGGATGTTGTCGCGCGCCACCGCTGCCGTAATCGCACCACCGTGATCGGTGATCGCGGCAATGTCGCGACCCTCGTCGGCGACGAAGTGGTAGGAGTGGAGGAAGTATGCCTCACCCCGCTCGATCAGTTCGGCGCCGTCATGGTGCCGCATCGGCGCGACATCGTTCCAGCCCATGTGCGGGATCTTGATAGCAGGGTCCGTTACCTCGATCGGCAGGACTTCACCCGCGATCCAGCCCAGCCCCTTGTGAACGCCGTGTTCGACCCCGCGGGTCGCCAGAAGCTGCATCCCGACGCAAATGCCAAGGAAAGGCGCACCCTGTTCCAGAACGCGTTTTTCCATCGCAGAGATCATGCCAGGAATGGCGCGCAAAGCCTTGATGCAATTGGCATAAGCTCCGACACCGGGAAGCACGACACGCTCAGCGGCCAAAACCACCTCGGGATCGCCCGATACCTTGACCTGACCCGCACCGGCCGCCTTCAGCGCATTGGCGACCGACTGCAGATTGCCTGCGCCATAATCGATGAGGGCGACGTGCGATGGCATCGCTCAGGCCTCGATGGTGCCCTTGCCGAGCAGGCCCTTGGTCGAGGGAACGGCGTCGCCTTTGCGCGGGTCCAGCTCCACCGCCATCCGCATCGACCGCGCAAACCCCTTGTAGATCGATTCAATGATGTGATGGTTGTTCTGCCCGTAGAGCAGCTCGATGTGTAACGTGATGCCTGCCGCCTGCGCGACCGAGTGGAACCAGTGTTCGAACAGCTCGGTATCCATCTCGCCCAGACGCGGCTGAGAGAAGCCCGCCTTCCAGACCAGCCAGGGCCGGCCAGAAATGTCCAGCGCAACGCGCGACAGCGTCTCGTCCATCGGCGAATAGGCCTGACCGTAACGCGAAATGCCCCGCTTCTCGCCGAGCGCCTGAAGCAGTGCCTCGCCCAGCGCGATGGCGCTGTCTTCGACGGTGTGATGCTGGTCGACATGCAGGTCGCCGTCGACCTTCAGGGTGACGTCGATGAGCGAATGGCGGGAAAACTGCTCGATCATGTGGTCGAGGAAACCGATGCCGGTGGCGACATCATATTCGCCGGCGCCGTCGAGGTTGACCGCCACTTCGATGGCGGTTTCCTTGGTCTTACGCGAGATCGATCCGGTACGCATGGCTGCCGCTATAGGCCTGCAACCGTATCGCGCAAGACGCGATCGCGCCAATGCGCGCCGATACCGTACAAGAAACGCAGTGAAGTCTTTTCAATACATGCATTTGTGGTGAAATCCTGCCAAATTGCATGAGGCACTGCCCACGCCGCTTTTCTGCCGGGAAATGCCGTTGATTACCGCTTTTCCGGCTTGACCGCGCCGCTTGATGCGGCCAAGCCGTCCGCATGAGCGAAGCACCGCCCGACAGCCTGATCCCCTACGACGAAATCGTGCAGGAGGCCTTGCGCGCGGTCGTTGGCCGCGTGCTGCGCGAGGTGGAAGCATCGGGCAGCGAACTGCCCGGATCGCACCACTTCTACATCACCTTCAAGACGGGCGCACCCGGCGTGTCGATCCCGGCGGACCTTCGCGCACGCTTTCCGGACGAAATGACGATCGTCCTGCAGAACAAGTTCTGGGACCTCTCGGTCGAGGACACGCTTTTCTCGGTCGGGCTCAGCTTCAACCAGGTGCCGGCAAAGCTGGTCATTCCCTTCGCGGCGATCACCGCTTTCGTCGATCCTGCCGTCGATTTTGGCCTCCAGTTCCAGGCTGTCGAACTGGACGACGAACCCGAACCGCACGACGACGCGGAAAACGACTTGGAACAGGGTGATGGCGAAGGCGTTCCTTCTTTAACACCCCCGGATGACGGCTCCAATGTCGTGACCGTCGATTTCGGGAAGAAGAAGTAAGGCCCGATCGCCCGGAAGAGCTGTGCGGGCCGTGGTCGAAGAAGAGGTCTCGATGCCCAAGCGCAAACTCCCCGGTCTTAGCCCTAACCCGATGACAAACCTGATTGTCACCGACATCGCCCTGCGCGGCGTGGGCCGCCTGACACGGCGACTGACCGAAAAGGCACTGCTGCGCACCCGTTACAGCGCCGATGACGCAAAAGCCGTCGTCGATGGTCGCTCGATGGCGCAGACGCTGGTATCGGTGGCCATCGCACGCGTCGCCACGCGCTCGGTCCCCGGCGCGCTGATCGTAGGCACCGGCATTCTGGGCAAAACGCTCTGGGATCGTTCCAAAGGTAAGCGTAGTGCACGCATCAAAGGGCGCAAGCAGATGCAAGACCGCATGGAAAACGCCGACAAGTAAGGCGTCCCCCCCCCTCAAATCTGGACAAACACGGTTACGGCGCTTGACCGCGACACCCTGTCGCGGCCATCAGCGCGCATGGCCGTAGACCAGAATTCTGAAGAAAAGACCGCGCTCAAACGTCGCGGATTGATGTTCATCCTGTCCTCGCCCTCTGGCGCGGGGAAGACGACGATCGCGCGCAAGCTGCTTGCCGCCGATGACGAGATCAATCTGTCGGTCTCTGCCACTACCCGCCCTATGCGCCCCGGCGAAGTGGACGGGAAGGACTATCACTTCGTCGAACAGCCACATTTCGACGCGATGGTGGAAGATCACGCGTTTCTCGAGTGGGCGCACGTCTTCGGGCATAGCTACGGCACGCCCAAGGCGCAAATCTGGAACGGCATGAAGGAAGGTCGCGACTTCCTTTTCGACATCGACTGGCAAGGCACACAGCAGCTAAACCAGCGGGCGAGTGAAGACGTCGTCCCTGTCTTCATCCTTCCGCCCAGCATCGACGAACTGCGCCGCCGCCTGATCGCGCGCGGCACCGACGCTCCGAAGGTGATCGAGGCCCGCATGGAACGCGCGCGGGCTGAGATCAGCCACTGGTCCGAATATCGCTATGTCGTCGTCAACGACGACGTCGAAAGCTGCTTCGCCAAAGTCCGTGAAATCCTGCACGCAGAGCGCATGAGACGCGAACGCCAGACCGGTCTCGTCAGCTTCGTGCGCGAACTGATGGCAGGCCCGCCGCCGGGCGCCTGAGCCGCTAGAACCTCGCAGCCCAGTTGAGCGCCGCGCCCTTGTCGTCAGGCAGGTCGGCGATGTGTCCGGGATCGCGGCGGTAGAACAGGCTGGCCGTCAGGTTGCCGCCTAGCCAAGGCCCGATCCAGCGCACCTCGCCGGTAATCTCGCGCCCCGTCGGTTCGAGCGAGAAGCTGCGCTGTCCGAAAGTCGCCGTCTCACTGGAATAGTCATAGGCGGTCGGGACATTCAACGACAATCCGCCGCCTTCGACCCGTAGGGGCTGCGCAACACGCAGGCCGAGTGCATCGCCGCTGGCAAACAAACCCTGCCGCTGGACATCGAAGCTCCACGCGCTTGTCTGGAAACCTGATGCCCCGTCGATCAAGCCAGCCGTGCGCGGATCGGTGAAACCACGTCGATAATCCGCACCCAGGAACCACAGAGCCGACGGTTGCCAACCGACTGCGGCGTCGACAAAGACGCTGTCCGCCCCGTCCGCGCCGACGGCATCGGAGAACCGCGCGCCCAGCACAGTGCGGCGCTCCACCAGAAGGCTCGCACCCAAAGAGGTTGTCACATCACCGCCCGCCCAGTCGAGCATCGCACCATAGCGCGTGAAATCGTCCTGCTGTCCGCGCGAGATCAGGCCGCGTTCGAAACTGTTGCTCCACGCCTTTCCGGTCTCGACACTCGCGGTTACGCCGAAGTCGCCGAATCCGCGACGCACCGCAACGGCCCCGTCACGGCGCGGGACAAAACCAAGTTCCCCAGCGCTTCCACCGGCGACCAGAAACGCCGGACGCGAATGGCCCGAAAGGCCCGCTTCCAACCCTTGCGCCCCTTCGCGCAGAGCAAAGGCAAATTCGGTGTCAGGCGCGATCTTCGCCCCGATCCGTACCGCGAGCAGGCGCGCCTTCCGCGCGTTTTCGTCATTAAGACGTAGCGGCACCGGCGTGGCGGCATTGACGCTTCCCGGATCGACCGTGAAGGCCAGCGAAGTCGACCCGTTCGTTACCGAAAGCCCTTCTACCCTACCCGAAATTGCCCGATAGAGACGCGGTTCGACCCGCGCCGAAGCCATCAGCGCGCCAAGGTCCACACCATAGGCGCGGTCGTACTTGTCGAGAACGACGGTCCCGATACTCGCCCGCCGGACCGCGTCGCCCATCGCCGTACTCGTTACGCCCGCACCGTCGCCCAGCGCGACTGCGGTCGCCGTTCCAGCAAGAGCCGTCCGCCCCTGCGGTGCAAAGGACCCCGCGATGTCGAGCAGGCCAACGCCATAAACAGCATCGATGCCTGCCGCGCCGATATCGGCCGCACCGCCCAGGATCAGCTCGACGATTTCCGCCCCCGTCAGGTTCGGAAAGGCCTGCGCCAGAAGCGCCGCCGCGCCCGCGACTTGCGGGGCGGAAAAGCTGGTGCCGTTGTTGACGTAGATATACTCGATGCCGCCTTCGACCTGGGTATAGATCTCGCCGTTTTCATAGACGCAGCACAAGTCCTCTCCGCGGGCGGTGATGAAAGCGTTCGCCTGCGATCCGGCGCGGTTGCTGAAGCTCGAAATCGTGTTCGACGCATCGACAGACCCGACGATGATCACGTTTTGCGGTGCTGCGAACAGCACGCCCGAAGCGAAAGGATCGGGCTGCGCCGCATCGATCCCCGGATCGGTCGATTCCCCGTCATTGCCCGCAGAAACGACCACCACGATCCCGGCCTGCGCCGCGCGATCGATCGCGTTTACCAGTTCTGCGGTCGGGAGCGATCCGCCCAGCGACAGGTTCACGACTTTCGCGCCAGCCGCAATGGCCACATCGACGCCGCGGGCGATGTCGCTGTCGAGAAAGCTGCATCCGGTGGACGAGTCGGTCGGATCGAAACTGGCGCAAGTTCCCGGTTGGTCCGCGCGCAACGCCAGCACGGTCGCGTCGAAAGCGATGCCCATGACGCCTTTATTGTCGCGCGCCGCCGCGGCGACCATGGCCACCTGCGTGCCGTGGCCGTCGGGGCTTTCAATACCGCGATTTCCGGCAACGTCCTGCGATTCAGGAGCGATGCGGCCAGCGAATTCGGGGCTATCGCTATCGATGCCCGTGTCGATGACCGCGATCGAGACACCCTCGCCCGTCGCACCCTGTTGCCAGGCGGTGATGGCGTTGTGCTGTCGCGGGCCGTCGGACTGGCGATATTCGGCAGTGTCGAAATTGGTCGTGGAAGTCGGCGTCGGTGAAGGGGACGGCGTCGAGCTTGGCGCAGGGGCGGGCGCAGGCGTCGAGATGACGCCCCCGCCACCGCCGTTACCCCCGCCACATCCCGACAATGCAGCGAGCGACGCACCGGCAAGTGCGCGCAGGATTACCGCTTTCGCATTTAGCGTTTGCTTGTCGGCCATTGCAGTCCCGTCCATCCGTCCATCGGTCTTCCATAGCAGGTGATGTCCGAAAACCTGCCCGATGCTTGCGCCAATTCGGACATTATCGGCAAGGGTATGGACGATCCGTGAATGAACACTTGTTCATCCTGCGTATTGTGGCGCGACGGCTTCTCGTCCTCTAATCCCGGTTGCCCGCGGGCATTTCTGGCGATAGGCGGCGCGGTGAGTTCGTCACAATCGTGCCCGCAGTGCTTGCAGGCAACCCATTTGCCAAGGAATTGCCATGTCCGACAACGCCGCCCTGATCGCCGCAATCGACGCCGCTTTCGAAGACCGCGCCAGCGTCACGCCCGAAAGCACCGAAGTGCGCGCGAACGTCGAGAAGGCGCTGGCAATGCTAGACAGCGGCGAGGCCCGCGTGGCCGAGAAAAAGGACGGCGAGTGGGTCGTGAACCAGTGGCTGAAGAAGGCCGTGCTGCTCTCCTTCCGCCTCAACGACAACGAGATCGTACCCGAAGGTTCAGCCGGTGCACCAGCCTACGACAAGGTGCCGTCGAAGTTTTCGGGCTGGAGCGACACGCGCTTTGCCGAAGCCGGTTTCCGCGTCGTGCCCGGTGCAGTGGCGCGTCGCGGTTCCTACATCGCCAAGGGCGTCGTCCTGATGCCGAGCTTCGTCAATATCGGCGCATTCGTCGATGAGGGCACGATGGTAGACACCTGGGCCACGGTCGGTTCGTGTGCTCAGATCGGCAAGAACGTGCACCTTTCGGGCGGCGCGGGCATCGGCGGCGTTCTCGAACCGCTACAGGCCGAACCCGTCATCATCGAAGACAACTGCTTCATCGGCGCGCGTGCCGAAGTGGCCGAGGGCGTCCATGTCGGCGAAGGTGCGGTACTGTCGATGGGCGTGTACCTCGGCGCCTCGACCCGCATCGTCGACCGCGCCACCGGCGAAGTCCACATGGGCAAGGTTCCGCCGTACTCGGTCGTCGTCCCGGGCTCGATGCCCGGCAAGCCGCTTCCCGACGGCACGCCCGGCCCGTCGCTCTACTGTGCGGTGATCGTGAAGACGGTCGACGCACAGACGCGGTCGAAGACCTCGATCAACGAGCTTCTGCGCCCGTAAGACGGCACCGGGCCGCCGTTTTCGCGCCCCTTCCCATCCTTGCTCCTGCAGCCTGCGGGCGGAACCGTTCCGCCCGCAGGCGCGTTCATGTCGTGAAGTCCGGCTCCTTTTCTGCGACGCCGGACCACGAAGATCGCGAGACAACAGGAGTTTGCAATGGAACGACACGGCGACGAAGTAGACGTCTCCACCACCGAAGCGCGTGCAGGCAGCACGCCGCACATCGTGCGTTACGTCCTCATCATCAGCCTCGTTCTGGCCGCTGCTGCGATGACCATCGTTTGGATTACTGGCGCCGCAACGGCCGACGATCCGGTCGAAAGCGGATCGGAACGCACCTCCGACCCCTACAACGCTGCGGGCGAACCCGTCGACGGAGCGGCAAGCGAAGTCGACGAGACCACCCAGCCGATGACCGAGGCGGCCGAGTAATGGCCGACACCAAGTTCCAGAAAAACCAGCATGTCAAATGGAACTGGGGTAACGGCACCGGCACCGGCCAGGTCAAAGAGCGGTTCGAACGCGAAGTCGAACGTACGCTCCAAGGTAGCAAGATCACCAAGAATGGTACCGAAGACAATCCCGCCTACCTCATCAAGCAGGAAGACGGCGACGAGGTCTTGAAATTGGGTTCCGAGTTGGAAGCGGCAAACTGATGAAGGCGGAATCGAAAGCGCAGCAGCGTGCCGCCGGTGCCGCTCTATCCGCCAAGCGCGGCGATACCAAAGTCGGCGACCTGCAGGGTGCGTCGAAAGAGATGTACGATTCCATGACCGAGGAGGAACTGGACGACATGGCATCGACCAAGACCGAGGACCTGCCCGACCACAAGGGCTGACACCCATGTCCAACCTCGCAAGGTTCGTCGAAGCGCAGAAGGGTGTTTACCCCGCCGCCCTTGCCGAACTGCGCGCCGGGCAAAAGCGCAGCCATTGGATGTGGTTCATCTTCCCGCAGATCGCGGGACTTGGCCGAAGCGAGACAGCGCGGTTCTATGCCATAGCGGACCGCCGCGAGGCGCGGGCCTATCTCGATCACGAAATTCTCGCGCCACGGCTTCGCGAATGTTGTGAGGCCGTTCTTGCATGGGTGGGCAATCGCAGCGCTTCCGCGATACTGGGCCCGGTCGATGCGATGAAGTTACAAAGTTCGATGACGCTATTTGCCGAAACCGCCGACGATCCCGCGCCATTCATTGCGGTGCTGGACGGTTACTATGGCGGCGAACGAGACCTGCAAACGCTGCAACTCTTGACCTGAGGCCGCTCCCTGTCAAATCTCCCACACGGGGAGGCCGCGAATGGACGACCATACCGTTCAATCTATACATATCCTGATGCCGCAGCTCGCCTGGTCGACTGCGATGATCATGGCCTGCGTCACGGTCCACGGGCTCGGGCTCGCCCTCCTGACGCATTTCGTTCACCCGTCCGATTCCGACCAGCGAGTCACACACCTCCCTCCAGTTTCGTTCCGCGGCATCATGATCACGCTGGCGATCGTCTATTCCCTGTTCATTATCCACGGGCTGGAAATCTGGATGTTCGCGCTGTTCTTCCGGGCAGTCGGAGCGTTGCCGACTCTGGAATCGGCTATTTACTACTCGACGATTTCCTACGGCGCGATTGGTTATGACGACGTCGCGATGGCGAGCGATTGGCGCATCGTCGGGGCATTGGAGGGCATTTGCGGGATCATCATGCTGGGCTGGTCCACCGCTTATTTCGTCCGCATCCTCGGAAGGCTCGACGTCAAGAAACGTTAGCCGCGCATTCGTTTTGCCAGCGCCATGGCTGCGGCGGGTGCACGCTCTTTCGCGCCGTTGATGCAGAACATGAAGACGTCGTGCCCTTCCCCGCCCCAGTTGCGCGCCATGCTCGCGAACCTCTCGAGATCGGCAGGCGGATAGCCCCGTTTCAGGCTTGGCCGTGCGCGTTTCAGGCGGGCGTAAGAGAAATCGGTCGTCTGACCGTCGAAACTCGGCACGTCGTCAGCATCGATATAGGCAATGGCGACATCGGCCTTGCTGGCGACCTCTACGAACGCCTCGCAATCGAAACTTTCATGCTGCGCCTCGATCGCATGCCTGAGCCGAAGTCCTGCCACCTCGCGCGGCAGCAGCGCCAGAAACGCGGCCAGATCGTCGGGATCGAACGCGCGCGTCTTCGGCATCTGCCAGAGCACCGGCCCTAACTTGTCGCCAAGTTCAGCAATCCCTTGCTCGATGAAACGCTCGACCGCCTCACCCGCATCGGCCAGCCTCTTGCGCGTCACGACATAGCGCGAGCCCTTGAGGGCAAAGACGAAGCCATCCGGCGTCTCTTCCCGCCAACGCGCGAAAGTCTGCGGCTTTTGGAGACGATAGAAATTCGCGTTGACCTCGATCGCATCCATGCGCGCGGCGGCATAGGCGAGTTCGTCCTTGTGCCGCAGGTCGTCCGGAAAGAACAATCCGCGCCACGGCTCGTAAGTCCAGCCGCCGATACCGGTGTAGATCGTCATTGCGGGATGTGTCCGGCCATGTGCATGACATCGCAATGCCCCAGACCGACCCCAGTTCCGAACCCGCCCCCCGCACCAGACACACGCGCACGGCGCTGCGGGTGGTGCTCGCGCTGTTCTATCTCTTTGCCGGATACGCACATATCGCCGATCCGCAGACTTTCCTGAAGATCACGCCAGGCTGGGTGCCGATGCCGGAAACGGTCATTTTCTGGACGGGTATCGCCGAACTGGCAGGCGCGGTCGCGCTGGCCCAACCGTTCAACCTCAAACTGCGACAGGCAGCGGGGATCGGCCTTGCACTCTACGCGCTGTGCGTATGGCCGGCCAATATAAATCACATGATGATGGACATGGCCGCGCCGGACCATGGATGGGGCCTTGCCTATCACCTGCCGCGCATAGCGCTGCAACCGGTGCTGATCTGGCTGGCCCTCTGGACCGGCGGGGTCATCGACTGGCCCCGCCGGAAGAGGTGAGCTTGCGCTCGTAACCTCGCTTAGCCGAGGTGCTTCGAAACCGCAGCGGTCATCTTGAACATCGAGATCTTCTCGTTGCCGATGACGGCGCCCAGCTTGTCGTCGGGGACGATCGTGCGCTTGTCGTTCGCGTCCTGAAGGTCGTGCTTCTTGATGTATTCCCAGACCTTCTTGGTCACATCACCGCGCGACATCGGGCCTTTGCCGACGATAGTCTCGAGCGTCGGCGAAACGGCGACGGGCTTGTTGATCGCATTGTTCTTGGCGGCCATTTCCTAGGCTCCCTTCAAAATGGGGATCGATTGATCGAAGTGGACTATTCCACGTCGATGTCGTCCCAATCCTCGATTTCCTGTTCACGGGCGTATGTGCCCGTCAGCAGCGACACGGCAACGACGTGCCCCTGCATCGCCTCGACCAGCGCCTTGCGCGAGGCACCGGGTGCGAGATCCAGCGGTGCGTCCAGCGCATAGAGCTGGAACACGAAACAATGCTCCTCGTCACCCTCGACAGAGGGGAGAAGCCAGTCGGAATTACCTGCGCCATTCTTGCCGGTGCGCGGCGGAACTTCGCCTTCCATCAGCTTGCCGCGCTGGGGCGCGATGCCCCAGACGAGCCAATGGCACCTGCCCCCGGCGGTCGCGTCCTCGACAACAATGGCCATTTCCATCGTGCCTGCGGGTGGCTGGTTCCATTCTAGCGGCGGGGCGACAGCGTCTTCCTCGTCCGCGGTGAACGAAGGGTCGAGTTCCCCACCATTCTCAAATGCGGCACTGGTCAGCTTGAGACCGCCTGCACCAAGCAGCGATGCGCTGCCCAGCGAGGCAACGGTGAGATCGCCGCCGCCCTCGGCTGCATCGTTCAGGGCGGCTTGGAGCCAGGCGGGGCACTCGGACATAGTCAACTCTTGCAATTCGTGTCTTCGATATAGGTGCCGAACAGGCCTTACGGGGCACTGACAGCACGACTTCACTCTCGGACTTATGGGAAAAGCGCCCCCCTTGCGAGGGGCGCTCCCGGCGTTTTGCCCGGTTTAGATGGCATCTGGCGGCCTCGGGGGACTTGACGAGGCCGCCAAAGCGCTCAGGCAACAGCGTGACGCCGCTGTGCGAAGCTCTGGTAGAAGCGGCGGAAGTCGAGATTCGGCTGCTCGCGCAGGCGCTGGGACATGGTCTGGACGATCAGGCGCGCACGGCGGCGGCGGGCCTTGGGCGAACGGAACGGGTTCGCTTCGTCGGGCCTGGCGCGGACCAGCCGCTCCAGCAGGGCACGACGGCCTTCGGCGCTGCGCGGCACATCGTCCGACGGCAAGGCCGCGGCGGCGGGCGAAGCATTGACGAAGCCTGCATCATCCCACTTGCTGCCACCATAGGTGACGTTGGGCTGGCGGCGCTGGGCCACGGCGGGCTTCGGATTTGCCGAAATGGCATTCGGGGCGACGGCAGCAGCAGCGGGTACGGCCACAGGTTTCTTGCGAAGCGGCAAGGTCTTGCTTTCGTCCGTCATTGCCGCCGTCGCCCCGTGACGGTCCCGGCGCCTGCGACGCGCCGATCCCGCCATGAACAGTCCGACGAAGCCAAGGCCAAGCGCGGCGGCACCGCCCGCCATCGTCAAAACAGCATTCGTTTCGTCACCGGCAGACGGATTGCTGGCCGGCGCGGTAGTTGCGCTGCTGGTCGCAGCGAGCGCCGGATCGCTTTCGATCGCGCCGTCGACGATGGGCACGCCGACGTTTGCGGCTTGCGCTGCGATGTCGGACTCACGGATCGGCGAAGGATCGGCCGCCGCGACGTTAGACACTCGGGTCGAAGGCTCGCTCGGCGTCGAAGCGCGCGGTGCCGGCGAGGAAGCGGCGACGGGCGCAGCATTAACCGGCACTACCGGATCAACTGCTTCGGTAGGCACGGGCTCGGCCTGTACTGTAGGCGCGATAGTTGCTGCCTGCGACGGCGTCGGATCGGGGATCATGATCTGCGGCGCGGTCGCTGTCGCTGTCGTCGTCGGCGCGGTATCGGTGACTGTCGGAACAGTCGGAACCACGATCGACGGAGACGCGGCGTCCTGCGCCATCGCGCTGGTTGCAGCCAGTGCCAGGACAGCTGCAATGGCGCTGCCGGCGGGGCGGATGAGTTCGAGATTCGTCTTCATGGCACCGGGAGTAACAGCGATTGCCTTTCCGCGATCCGGAACCATGGCGATTTTGCGGCAAGACGAACTGATTTAATCGGTAAATAGAGTTTGCTATAAAATCCAGTATTTGAATATTAACTCAGATCTATACTCGGGTTAATTTTCGGTTCATTTAAAGCACTCATCGGTTAACTCGCGGTTCATCTGAAAAGCCGCTAACGGCTTGACCTCTGCTTCACCCCGATCAATAGCCGTCACCATGGCCAAGCCCCTGCTCATCACCGCCTTCGAACCCTTCCCCGGCGTTCCCGACAACCCGACCGAGACGCTACTGCGCTCGTTCGCGGAACTGGATGACGATATCCTGGCGTCCGCGCGCTGCGTGATCCTGCCCACGCAATACGATCTAGCACCTGCGCGCATGCTTGAGGCGCTGGACTTCGAGGCATCCGCGATCATCATGACCGGCTATAGCAATCGCGCCACCGCGCTGACGCTGGAAAGCCGGTCCACCAGCGCCTCACTTCCCGATCGACCCGATGCCGCCGGTTTCTGCCCTGCCCCCAGCGATGCGCCTGTTGTCATCCACGACACGCGGCTTGACCTGGCCTCCATTGTGGCAGCGCTGACCGCCGAGGGTATTCCCGCCGAGATTTCCGACGATGCCGGCAGCTACGTGTGCAACCACATCTATCACGCTGCGCTTGGCGGGCCGTGCCACGCCGGCGGCATTCCGGGGTTGTTCGTCCACATCCCCGCCCTGCCCGGCACGCCCCTGGCCGCAACCGCCGCCGGGACCATGTCACTCAAAGACTTGCAGAAAGGGATGGGGATCATCGCAAGAATGGTCATCGCAAATTAAGGATGATCATTGCATATGAAACCTTGTAAGCGGGCCCGCATGACCCGCGTTGACGGATTGGGACGCCCGTGAAAGCCAGTAAATTCCCCCTCGCCCTTGCGGCATGTGCGCTTTTGTCTGCCTGCGGCGGCGGTGGCGGCAGCAGTTCCTCCGGCACATCCGGCGGCACGATCGGCGGCACGCCGACGCCTACACCGACGACTTCGGCCTGTTCGCTTGCCAATCGCCAGCAGTTCGCCCGCGACGTTATCAACGAATGGTACCTGTTTCCCGACCTCGTCGACACGGGCGTCAGCGCGTCGAACTATAACGATGTGCAGGACTATATCGACGCGCTCGTCGCGCCCGCGCGTGCGCAGTCGAAGGACCGCTACTTTACCTACATCACCTCGATCGCCGAGGAGAACGCCTACTACGCCAGCGGCTCGACCGCCGGTTTCGGCATCCGCCTGGGTTACGGCACCGACAGCGTCTACGTGATCGAGGCGTTCGAGAATGCCCCTGCGCTGACGGTCGGAATGGACCGTGGCGTGCAAATCCTTGCGGTCGGCGATAGCGAAGGGACGCTCCGCAATGTCAGCGACATCGTCGCGGCAGAAGGCTGGGCCGGCTTCTCCGAAGCGCTCGGTTCGTCCGATGTCGGCGTGACGCGTTCATTCCGCCTGCGCGACCCCGATGGCACCACGCGTGTCGTGACCATCGCCAAAGCCGACTATGCGCTGGACCCCGTTTCCGACCGCTACGGCGCCAAGGTCATCAACGACAACGGCACCAACGTCGGTTACGTGAACCTGCGCACCTTCATCGATACGGCCGATCCGGACCTTCGCGCAGCCTTTGCCGATTTCCGTGCACAGGGCATCGACAAGGTCATCGTCGACCTGCGCTACAACGGCGGCGGGCTTGTCAGCATTGCCGAGCTGATGGGCGACCTCATGGGCCGCGACAAGGTCGGGCAGGTGTTCAGCCGCACGACCCTGCGCGACAGCAAATCGAGCTATAACGAAAGCTACCTTTTCGCGAACCAACCGCAGTCGATCGCCCCGATGAAGATCGCCTTCATCGGCCGCGGCGGCACGGCATCGGCCAGCGAACTGGTCATCAACTCGATGATCCCGTACCTCGGCACCAACATGGCGCTCGTCGGCACGAACACTTACGGCAAGCCCGTGGGCCAGTTCGGTTTCGACAACGAGGATTGCGACGACCGTATGCGCGTCGTCACGTTCCGCACAGAGAACGCGGACGGCAATGCCGACTACTTCACCGGCCTTGCTTCTTCGGTTCCGGTCACCTGCCGCGCGGATGACGATATCTTCACGCAGCTGGGCGATCCGGGCGAGGCTTCGATTGCCGGTGCGCTCGACTTCCTTGCAGGTCGATCGTGCACTGCGATTAGTGGCGGACAGACGACGCAATCGGTCTCCGGCCAGCGCCGACTGCTCATGCCGACGCGGCCCAGCACCGCGCAGAGGGAAGTGCCCGGACTCTTCTGATCGGAGGATTCGAACGCGCCCTATCGAACTTTGACAGTCGGTTCGCGGCCCGCTTGCACTTTTCGCAAGCGGGCCGTTCTTATTGCATTTGCTGCGCCGCAACGGATTCGTATGCTGCGACGCACAACATATGGATGTCTCGAGGCAATCCCAACTTCCAGGAAGGAATTGCCCCATGCGTAAAATCGCTATCTCCCTCGCTCTCGTTTCGACCGCTTTCGCCGCTCCGGCGCTTGCTCAGGAAGAGAAGACTTTCCTCCACGATGGCGTCGAATACGAATACTCGACCCGCACCGTGGGCAACGCCACGCTGGTCACCGGCACCGATGACCGCGGCAGGACTTTCCGCCTCTACATCACGGACTCGCGCGTTCGTGGCACCTACGACAGGTCGCGAGTCTCGTTCGAACGTTCGGACTTCGGATCGGAAGGCATCCCGATGGCTTCGCGCTGATCGGCAGCTAAACGTTTGATAAGTAAAAAGGGCCTGTAAGCGTTCGCGCTTTCAGGCCCTTTTTCTATTCGGTCGCGCCGAGGCGGAGGGACTGCAGCAAGACCTCCAGATGCGCTCGGCCCAGCCTGCTCCAGACATTGTAGGTGCAGGCCTGCCCGCCGACGCGGATATAGGCGAGCGAGTTGTCGCCGACGCCATCGGGCACTTCGTCGCGATAGGGCTTTGCGCCCTCCAGCCCGTATCCGGCAAAGGCAGGCTGCGGCAGGTCGGAAAGCTCGACAAAATGCGGCCACTGGTTCTTCAGGCGGCTGGCCTGTCCGTCGGCACGGTCGGCATCGATAATCCCGGGCCCTGCAACGCCATAGGCACTGCGCACCTCTTCGGTATCGAACGCGACGGCCCATCCGCCCGAGAAATTCGCCCTACGCGCCTCCGCCGGAACGCCACCATCGCTGGTAAGGACAAGCGGCGAGCACTCACCATGGTTGGCGGCGGTCTTCCATTCGTTGCGGGTCAGGTCGACGGCCAGCGGTTCCGGCGCTGGGGCGTCGAGAGCGTCGGGATCGACATGCGGCGGAGGGCTGATCGGCGCCTGCGGCGTGTCGGGTGCCTCGGTGCCCGTTTGCGCAGCATCGGTCGCAGCATCGCAGGCAGCAAGCGCAGTGCAGCACAGTGCCAGTGTAAACATCCTCTTCATGTCCGAACAACGCTCGTACACGGGCCTTGGCTCCCGAATTGCCGCGAAAAAGGGGACGGGGCGGACACGGTAAGCGGCAGGGCGGCGGAACAGGGTGGGTGATCCGTTTTTGCCAGACCAGCACTCATTGAAAAGGATTTGTAACAGCCACGCGGCATCGACCACTGCAGCATTACCGCCCCCGACATCGAGCAGGCCAGGCGCTTATTCATCCAGGTATTTAGGCCGGAAACACTCTATTCGCTCGTCACACCCAGTGCTGGTTTGGCCGGTTCCCATGGGGCACTTGGCTCGGACCCATCCCGTTCGCGAGCGGCGTGAAGGACAACAGCGCGGCAACCCTCGGTGGAACCCCATGCAACCGGCGCTTGATCAATGGCCTTACTGGGCTCCATGAGAGGCTGATGGAGCCGATCCTCACTCTCACCCTAAACCCTGCCATCGACGGCGCCTGCGAAGCCGACGAAGTTCACCCCACCCGCAAGATCCGCACGAGCGGGGAACGTTACGATCCCGGTGGCGGGGGCATCAATGTGGCACGCGTACTCGACCGCCTCGGCGCGCCGGTAACCGCCGTCTATTGCGCAGGCGGCGCTAGCGGGGGGCTGCTCGACGATCTGATCGACCGCATCGCCCTGCCCCGCCACTGTATCTTGGTCGAAGGGCAGACAAGGATGAGCCTGTCGGTCTTCGAACGGAGCACCGGACAAGAATACCGCTTCGTACCGCAGGGACCGATCCTGTCCGATGCCGAGTGGCAGGCCGTAATCGACTACGTATCGTCGGCCCGATGCGGCTGGCTGGTGGCGAGCGGGTCGCTGCCCCGCGGGGTGCCGGCGGACTTCTACGCTCGCCTTGCCGCGACTTGCAGCGAACGCGGCATCCGCATGGTGCTCGACAGCTCCGGCCCTCCCCTCGCCGCTGCGGTCGAGGCTGGCGGGCTTGCCTTGGTCAAACCCAGCCTCGGCGAGTTCGAGGCGCTGACCGGCGCAAAATACGCCACCCCGCAGGACATCGGCGCTGCCGCCCATGCCATGGTGCGGGCGGGCAAGGCCGGGATCATTGCCGTCACGCTTGGCCATCGCGGCGCGGTGCTGGCCGATGCCGACGGCTCGCTGTGCCGCCCCGGCCTCGACGTTCCGGTGCAAAGCGCGACCGGCGCGGGCGACAGCTTCGTTGCCGGCATGGTCCACGGCCTTGCCAGCGGCATGGACACGGCCAGCGCCTTTCGCCGGGGCATGGCGGCGGGCACTGCCGCCGTCCTCACCCCCGGCACCGACCTTTGCTCCCCCGCCGACATAGACCGGATCTGGGCCAGCATGGGCGAGGACGACGGCTGCACCGCCTGATCGGCCTTATCTTCTGGCCTTCCGCCCCGTCACCTGCCATGCGGCCCCATGCAAAGGAGCCTGCGATGAGCGATGATGAATACGTCTACGACGAGGAAAGCGGCGAATGGATGCCCGCTTCCGAACTGGCCGCAAAGCAGGCCGCGTCCGGTTCGGTCGAGGTTCGCGACGCGGTGGGCAACCTGCTGGCCGACGGGGACCAGGTCACGCTTATCAAGGACCTTACCGTCAAGGGCGCGGGGCAGACGCTGAAGCAGGGCACGCTCATCAAGTCGATCCGCCTTACCGGCGACTCGCAGGAGATCGACTGCAAGTATCCCGGCATCAAGGGCCTCGTCCTCCGGGCGGAGTTCGTGAAGAAGCGTTGATCCGCCCTCGATGACGGAGCCTGTCACTATCCTGGTCGACGCCGATGCCTGTCCGGTAAAGGCGGAAATCTACAAAGTGGCGCAGCGCTATGGCGCGCCCGTCAAGGTCGTGACCAATTCGCCGTTTCGCGTTCCGAACGATGCGATGGTCGAATTGGTCATGGTCTCGGACGCATTCGACGCGGCGGACGACTGGATTGCAGAACATTCGGGCCCGCGCAGCGTCGTGGTGACCGGCGATATCCTCTTGGCCGACCGCTGCATCAAGGCGGGCGCACAGGTCCTTGCCCACAACGGCAAGCCTTTCGATGCGGCCAGCATCGGCAGCGCCATCGCCACGCGCGCCATCATGGCCGATCTACGTGCGGGGATGGACGGCGTCGGCGGCGGACCTGCGCCGTTCAGCAAGGCCGACCGTTCGCGGTTGCTGCAGTCGCTCGACCGGGTCATGGTTGTTCTGTCGCGAAAGACGGGCTGATACTGCCAGTGCGCGGCAAACGTCGATTTCGTGCAGGGCTATCGCGCCGGGTGGGGTAAGATGCGTCGGGGCATTCCGCCCCGATTGGAACGGACATGGCCAAGGGCCAACGCAAGTCGAACAAGGAAATCCGCAAACCCAAGGCCGAAAAGCCGGCCAAGCAGAACGCGTCCCAGCCCAGCCTGAAGCCAGGCGGGATCAAGGGGCTGGAGAATATGAAGAACGGTTGAGCGCCGTCTCCGGCGGCCCACGCCGCCGGACCGCGCCGCCGCCTAGCGCGTCTTGTGCGCGGCGATCGCCTTGTCGATCTCCTCGATGCGCAACCGTTCGGGCGTGCCCTTGGCCAGCCCTTTCAGACGGCAAGTCGCCCAAAGCTGGCGGCGTTCGGATTCAAGGTTCTTGAGATAGAGATCGACCATGCCCGCGCTTATGCGCGCGCAGTGCCCCGCTGGCTAGTGTTGTGGGGGTTTTGAGCCGTGGACGCAGCTTGTCGGCGCTCTGCCGGCTCATCCCCACCGACCTTGCGGCTTCGGAAACGGAATGCGTCGCGGCCAGCATCCGCAAGAAATCGGCCATCTTCTGCCGATCCCATTGCGGGCCCTGGCGGCCGATGGGTGGATATTCAGGTTCGGGCGGGGTGTGGGTTGTGTCTGTCATCCGTGAGGATGAGCCATGGGGAGCGGGGTGTAGGAAAATAAAAAGGGGTTGGTGGCTCCGCGGGTTGAGCGCGGTCCTTGTGGCCCGTGGGAGGGTGGTGAGTGGCGTTTTATTTTTGTTAGGCCCTCAAACGCCGGGCGGCCCCCATCCGGGGGCCTTGGCTTCCTCGCATAAGCTCGGGCGGCCGTTCGGCCTTGCGGGAGTCACCTTCGGTGCCCCGTTTTAGTGCTACCAAGCTATCTGGCACCACGCGGCAAATTGCCAACCGCGAGCATCGGCGGAAGTTCGGGGCGCGCCAGCGACACCCGCAAGCGCGAACGCGCGCCGCCGCTTATGCGGCGAAGCCAAGCGGGCCGGATGGCCCGCGCCCGGCGTTTGAGGGACTAAACAAACAAACTGCGGAGCCACCCACAGTTCTCAGGAGATAGCTGACTACAGCTCGCCCCAAACGATCCGTCGATGTGAGAACGCCGATACGAGAGAAGGCAAGTTCTTCCACCTGCTACGCGCTGCATCCATAATGGCCTGTGGAACTGCCCGGTCCTCGTAGTCGCAACTAAAAGCCCCCTTGAATTGCCTTCTACCGATCTCCTCGGACTCTAAGAAATCAAAGGTCTGATGGCAGCTTGCATAACGCTTTCCGGAACCACATCCACACCACTCTTTAGCAACGAATTCGCGCTTCCGATAATAGGAGCCGAAACCGTACTGCGGACCGGGCCACCACCCCAATTCTTGGCGATGCCAACTTTTCACAGCCCAAATCGAGTAGTGATCAATGAGCGCAACTAAGCCGTCGCTCGGTGACCACGCATTATCCTCTTTGGTCATCGCACAGATCGAAGCATCCGGTAGGTTAGTATGTTTCAGAGCCATAGGAGCAGCTCTGGGACCAAGCCTCGAGAAGGCCCAACCTCGTGGGGCGACACGACGATCAAAGAAAACGCCGACTAAAAAGTTGGCCTGCGGGCCGGCCGGCCCCAGCGGCATGCTGGACACGGCGACCCACAGGCCGTCTTTATCTTCGAACCCTAGCGCGGCGTAATGTCGTGCCAGAACTCGGAATTCAGTTCCGAAAGCTTCTTCGTGGGCTTCGGAGCCGAAGTGGTGGGCTTGACTGGGCGACCGCCCTTGTCCGGACGGTGCTCGTTGTCGCGACCGCGATCGGGCTGGGGATCGGTCCCCGGCTGATGAGAACTCATCGTCATTACTCTTTCTCTCGGCCTCTTTGCCGAGCTTCAAGAGGCCCCCGTCAAAAGCATGAAGCTGCTGCTGATTGTCGAGCGCCTGCCCCAACACGGACAGCCGTTCCAAGACCTTTGGAGAGGAGAGATTTTTTCCACTGGTCATCAACACGATATTCGCAGCTCCATACGCCCGAAATCCGAGGATCTCAGGTTGACCGAAGCGACGATGCGTGCGAGCGAGAGCTTGCAATGTAGGCACGTACGCACCGTCGTTCGGCTTACTAGGGCCCTAGCTGGCTGAATGGCCAGTTGGGGCCCAATTGCCACCAGCTCTTGCACGAAGGCGCGAACTGGCACTCTGAGAATGCCAGTGCCAATATGTTGTAAGCAAGGGTCCTGGGCAAACCAAATTCGGTTTATCCCCAACACGTCGCTATGTGGGCTCGGGTCGTACTCTCAGCACGCTATCAACCGTATCGGGTGCGGCTTCGTATCACCCTATTGGAGAGCGATACGAAGCCATTTCACTCAATCGTGCTCGCGGTCACCCTGATCCATGTAGAGTTCCGAGCCAGTTTCCTTAAAAACCTTGCTCATCTCTTCCATGCCTTTCTCGGCGTCTTCTGCCAATGTGACGGCAAACTAAACCCACATTTACGCAAAGAAAAAAGGCGCCCCCTCTACAGGGAGCGCCTTTCTCAATCTCAGCAATATGCCGCGTGATTATTCGGGCATGAGCACCGTGTCGATCACGTGGACCACGCCGTTCGACGCATCGACGTCGGTCGCGGTCACGGTGGCGGTGTTGCCGGCGGCGTCGGTCAGCACGACGTTGCCGTCCTGCAGCTTCGCGGTCAGCGTGCCGCCGTTGACGGTGGTCAGCGTATAGCCTTCCTCACCCGCGCCCTCGATTGCCGAGGTCAGTGCGGCGGCCATCGTTTCGCCTTCCACGACGTGATACGTCAGGATCGAGCCGAGCTTTTCGGTGTCATTGGTGGTCAGTTCCTCGACCGTGCCGTCGGGCAGCTTTTCGAAAGCGGCGTTGGTCGGCGCGAAGACGGTGTAGGGGCCGGGGCCCGAAAGCGTCTCGCCAAGGTTGGCGGCGGTCACCGCGGTCACCAGGGTCGAGAAATCGCCATTGCCCTGCGCAACTTCGACAATCGTGCCGGGCTCTTCCGCCATCGGCTCGGCCATCGCGGTTTCGTCTTCGACAGTCGTTTCGTCAGCGCCGCCGCCGCAAGCGGCAAGGGCCAGAGTGGCGGCCGAGGCAAGGGCAATCGCGAACTTTTTCATGTTTCGGCATCCTTCGGGTGGGGGGTTGGATTTCGTGGCAGGCGGGGGATGCAACGCGTTGTCGCGCCGCATCCCGCTCGCCGTTTGCCTACCAACGGGGCGTCCCGAATTATGTTCCGAAAAAGGCAGGTCTGCCCTGATCCGGCCGCGCCGCGGGGCGCGGTCCGGATTTTCGGCCGATGCTGATGCTCACGATTCCCGCGTTACTTCCTCTTCCGGCAGGTAGAGCTGCTCGCCCTTCTCGCGGTACTTCTCGCTCATCTTCTCCATGCCTTCCCGCGCTTCGGCGGCCTCGGCCTCGCTCGTTTCCGAACGCAGGTTTTCCGCCGCGAGATAGCTGTCCGAGTTCTGCTTTGCCGCGAACTCGCGCACTTCTTGGCTAATCTTCATCGAGCAGAACTTGGGCCCGCACATCGAGCAGAAGTGCGCGGTCTTCGCGCCTTCGGCCGGAAGCGTCTGGTCATGGTACTGCTCCGCCGTGTCGGGATCGAGCGAGAGGTTGAACTGGTCGCGCCAGCGGAATTCGAAGCGCGCGCGGCTCAGCGCGTCGTCGCGCACTTTGGCGGCGGGATGCCCCTTGGCAAGATCGGCCGCGTGGGCGGCCAGCTTGTAGGTCACCACGCCGACCTTCACGTCGTCACGGTCGGGCAGGCCAAGGTGTTCCTTGGGCGTGACGTAGCAAAGCATCGCCGTGCCGTACCAGCCGATCTGCGCCGCGCCGATGCCGCTGGTGATGTGGTCGTAACCCGGCGCGATGTCGGTAACGAGGGGCCCGAGTGTATAGAACGGAGCCTCGCCGCACGCCTCGAGCTGCTTATCCATGTTCTCCTTGATCTTGTGCATCGGCACGTGGCCGGGGCCTTCGATCATGACCTGCACGTCTTCCTTCCACGCGCGCTTGGTCAGCTCACCCAGCGTGTAGAGTTCGGCGAATTGCGCCTCGTCGTTCGCGTCGGCGATCGAGCCGGGGCGCAGGCCGTCGCCCAGCGAGTAGGCGATGTCATAGGCCTTCATGATCTCGGTGATCTCGTCGAAGTGCTCGTAAAGGAAGCTCTCCTTGTGGTGGGCAAGGCACCACTTCGCCATGATCGATCCGCCACGGCTGACGATGCCGGTGACGCGCTTTGCAGCCAGCGGCACGTAGGGCAGGCGCACGCCCGCGTGGATCGTGAAGTAGTCGACGCCCTGCTCCGCCTGCTCGATCAGCGTGTCGCGGAAGACTTCCCACGTCAGGTCCTCGGCAATGCCGCCGACCTTTTCCAGCGCCTGGTAGATGGGAACGGTGCCGATGGGCACGGGGCTGTTGCGGATGATCCATTCGCGGGTGTCGTGGATGTTGCGGCCCGTCGACAGGTCCATCACGGTATCCGCGCCCCAGCGGATCGACCAGACCATCTTGTCGACTTCCGATGCCACGTCCGACGCCACGGCGCTGTTGCCGATGTTGGCGTTGATCTTGACGAGGAAGTTGCGACCGATGGCCATCGGTTCGGATTCGGGGTGGTTGATGTTGTTCGGAATGATTGCACGCCCGCGCGCGATTTCGCTGCGAACGAATTCGGGCGTCACATATTCGGGGATTTCCGCGCCCCAGTCCTGACCATCGCGGACGTGGCCCTTCATCATGGCGCGGCCAAGGTTCTCACGCTCTGCCACGTATTCCATTTCGGGCGTGATGATGCCCTTTTTGGCGTAGTGCATCTGCGACACGTTCATACCCGCCCTGGCGCGCAGGGGACGCTTCACGACGTTCGGGAAAGCGGGCACGCCGCCGCTGCGGTCGGGACCGAGCTGGCCGTTATCCTCTGGCTTCACCATGCGGCCGTCGTATTCCTCGACATCGCCGCGTTCCATGATCCACTGGCGGCGCAGCGCGGGCAGGCCTGCCGAGATGTCGATGTTCGCATCGGGATCGGTGTAGGGACCGCTGGTGTCGTAGACGCGGACCGGAGCTTCGCCACTCGACGGTTCGAGGCTGATCTCGCGCATCGCGACGCGGCGGTCGCCGACGTAGATCTTCTTCGACCCGCGGATGGGGCCGGTGGTCACGCCGATTTCGAGCTTCGAGTTGATGTCGGCCATTACAGTCTCCCAAGTGGCGGAAGATGGACCGGCTGCCTTGAAATGCGACAGACCGCTCCCTCCGCCGATGCTAATCGGTTCAGGTTCGACGGGTCGGACAGCGCTACCTGTCCCTCTCAGCGCATTTGCCCACTTTCGATGTATCGAAGTGGGGAAGCTCGCTCCCCGGGGTATGGGCACGGTGTAATCGCCCTTGCCGCGCAACGCAAATGCCGTGTTCGCATTGCCTCTCGCGATGTTGTGGGCTGTGACCTCGATCTGTGTTCTAATCCCTTCATCAGTCACGCGAATCCATCGCTTGCGTCCATGGGGGACATGACCATGAAGAGCATTTTCAGACTTGCAGTTTCTTTCTCGACTCTCGCATTCGCCGCAGGCGGGCTGCCTAGCCTTGCCCATGCCGACGAAACGCCCGATTGCAACGATGGGAACGCGGAAGGATCGACCGAGTGCGGCACCGCGTCGGACACTGGCGACGCGCCCAACGCCACCGCTGTCGGTTCCGGAACGAGCGCTACTTTCGAAGGCGGCACCGCCGTCGGATGGAGCGCGCAGGTTCAGGGTTCCAACTCGGTTGCGGTCGGGCGACAGGCCAATGCGACCAGCTATTCCTCCGTTGCGATTGGCGGTTATGCCACGGCAGGGTCGAGCGCCGTATCAATAGGCGATTCGTCCAGCGCCACGCTGGACGCTGTCGCCCTGGGTTCGCAGGCCGTGGCGAGCGGGCAAGGATCAGCCGCGCTGGGCCGCAACGCCGCCGCCAGCGGGTCGAGCAGTACCGCCGTGGGCGGCAATGCCCGGAGCACGGGATCGAGCAGCACCGCGATCGGCACCAACAGTCTTGCACAGGGAACCGGATCCGTCTCGCTTTCCGGTCGTGCCCTGGCGGACCGGTCGTTTGCCGTCATGGGCGAAGCAAGCGGTGCCAATGCAATCGCGATCGGTGATCGTACGTTCGCGACCGGCTACAATAGCGTCGCCAGCGGGTTTGCGGCCCAGTCGATGGGTTCTGCAAGCGTGGCACTGGGCACGTCCTCGATCGCCAACGACACCTATGGCACAGCTCTCGGCGCCTTTGCCGGTGCGGGTGGCGGCGGGGCGACCGCGCTGGGTACCTTCGCCCGCGCCAACGGCATAAACGCGGTTGCGCTGGGCAGCAGTTCCTACGTCGTGGGCTCCAACTCGCTGGGAGCCGGTTTCCTGGTGAATGTGAATGCCAACGAAGCGGTTGCGATCGGGAAGCAGGCCAGTGTGACTAGCGATACCGGCATTGCCATCGGCTCTGGCGCAGCCGCTTCGGGTGGCGCAGCGACGGCAGCGGGCCTTGGAGCAGATGCCAATGGCAATGGCGCGGTGGGCGTCGGCAGCTACGCATCCGCCAATGGCACCGGTGCTGTTGCGATAGGTGAAAGCAACTCGGCCTCCGGTGACGGTGCAGTGGCTCTTGGCAATGGCAGTAGTGCCAGCGGGGTCGGCGCCGTCGCGATGGGACAGGTTGCCAGCGCCACGCAGTCGAGCGTGGCCATCGGCGATCACGCGGTCGCCAACGCCGAAGGATCGGTGGCAATCGGACAAGGCTCGGTCGCCAGCGAAGCCGGGACGGTTTCGGTCGGCTCCTCCGGCTCGGAACGGCGCGTCGTCAACGTGGCCGACGGCACCGCCGATACCGACGCGGTCAACCTGCGCCAGCTGAACGCGGCCATCGCGGCGATGAACCCGGGCGTGACGACAAACGCCATCAGCCCGCAGGCCGTCCCGCTTGCCATGAACGAGCTGCAGGCGGCTGACGAGGCGCTGTCGCTACGCATGGATGCGCTCGAAAGCGCGATCCAGAGCATCGATGTCAGACTGGAGGATCTTGACCGGCGCATGACCGCGGGCACGGCCGTGGCCGTTGCGATGTCGGGCAATGCCTTCCTGCCGAACAAGTCGTTCAACCTCACCGCCAATGTCGCCACTTATGGCGGCGCGCATGCCGGATCGTTTCAGGCAGGCGCGCTGGTGGCTGACAACTTCGCCCTGAACGCAGGGGTTGCAACCTCGTTCAACCGCGGTGGCAAGACCGCCGGACGCGTGGGCATGACGATCGGCTGGTAAGCTTTGGGTTGCGCGGCGGCGCGGGTCTTTGTCCCCGCCGCCGCCGCGCAGCACTCTTCAGGAAAAGTGGAACGCGCCCGCCACGGTCAGGGCTAGGCCGGTCAACAAGCTTACCGTCGCCCAGCCCTTGTGCATGAACGACAGGTTCTTCAGCCAGAAATGGAAGTAGATGTCCGAGAACCCGACCACGATCAGCGCTTCCAGGATCATCAGCCCGCCGATGGCCTTCATCACACAGGCCAGGAGGTCCGCCGGCACCCACGGGTTGACGAGATAGATCGCTGCGCCAGCCGCCAGTTCGGCGACGCCCGAAATCATCTGAAGCGCGGGACTGTCCTCGACCTCTTTGACCAGCGTTTGCCAGATTCCCGGCTTGCGCAGCGCGCCGATGGCGGCAGACATGGCAAACAGGCCCAACAGCATGGCCGTCCAGCCAGTGGGGTCGACAACAGGCATAAGAAACGTCCCTCTCTATCCCGACAATCGGGGCAAAACAGTTCAGGACGCCCGAGGGGGTAAGCGGCCTGTCTTGTCCCGATACCTAAGCGGTCGCCGCGCCATGGTCCAGCGCGATCAATGCGTTGTCGTCAAAAGGGGCGCTGGTTTTCTCAGGTGGCCCGATTTCTCTCAGAAGGCATATCCGACGCCTGCCAGAAACATGAACTGGTCACGGTCGCCGCGCATCGACACGATGGGCGTTTCTGCCGCGCTGCCCTGAAGGCGTTCGTAGACGATCGACGTCGCGATGCCGAAGCCGCCGTTGCGGAAGTCGCCGTCGAGATCCATGCCCCAATAGGCCTTGGCGTCCCAGTCCTTCATCCCGCCTTCGGCCTGATAGACCGGAAGCGCGCCGTCAGTGGCCGCGCTGCCTTCGGGGGTGATCGTGTAGTAATAGTCGGCCCACTTGTCGTCGTGCCAGCTTGCGCCGACCGACACGCCAGCGCCCATGCCTTTCGACAGGGCCGTGAAGTAGGACAGCGAGACACGGCTCTGCCGCCCTGCCCCCTTGCCCGAAATGTCCCAGCGCATCCCGTAGCTTAGCGATAGCGAGTCCACGGGCGTCAGCAGGTTCTTCTTCGAGATACCGGTGCTGAAACCCAGTTCGACCGTGCTGTCCAGTTCGGGCAGCATGTCGACAATCTCGTCCTTTACCTTGCCGGTGCGGGTGGCGCTGTACTGGATTTCCGGGCCGAAGCTCAGCTCGATATCGCCGGGAAGGTTAGGGATAAGATCGACTTCCAGCCCGATGCCACTGGTCTTGAAGGAAATGCCCTCGACCTGCCCACGCACTGCGCCGCCGATCTGGACGCCGTATTCGTCCGCGCCTTCGTAATCGGGGACATAGCCCGCGCCCAGCGCGACGATGACGTAATCGTCCTCGTAAGTGCCCTTGAGGTCGGGTTGTTCGATGCGAAGCGGTTGCCGGTCCACGGCTGCGGCATTGGCGTGTGCCGTGCCGGAAAAGAGGCACGCAGCGGCAACGACAGCAGCGCTCATGAGGGTGCGGGTCGGCGCGATCTGGTTCAAGTGCTGATGGTCCTGTAAATGGGGGAGTTCGTTCGGGAACGCACCGCCCTGCCGGCGGTTCCGCTTGCGACAAGGCATGGACAGCGCCGTAAGGTCACTTGCGCGGGGCCGCAGACCCATGCAAACGGGACGGAAATGGCCAATCGATACGACATCGCGATTGCGGGCGGAGGCCTGTCCGGATCGCTGATCGCGCTGATGCTGGCCGATCGGCGGCCCGACTTGTCCGTCGCGCTGGTAGAGGCAGGGCCCGTCATCGGCGGCAACCATGTCTGGTCCTTCTTCGCCACCGACATTGCCGAGGAAAACCGCGAACTGGTCGAAGGGCTGGCCGCGGCGCGCTGGAATGCGGGCTATGACGTACGCTTTCCCGCCTATCGCCGAACGCTGGCGACGCCTTACCGGTCGATCCTGTCGGAAAACCTCGCCGCTGCCGTGGCCACGGCGCTACCGGCCGGGGCCGTATATACCGGCACCGCAGTAACCGCGCTCGACCCCAAGGGCATTGCGCTTGCCGACGGGACGCGGATCGAGGCGGACGGCGTGATCGACGCGCGCGGATTGAACCGCGATATGCTGGCCGAACTTCACGGCGGCTGGCAGAAATTCGCAGGCGTTACGTTGCGCCTTGCCACCCCGCACAAGATGACGCGCCCCATCGTCATGGACGCGACGGTCAAGCAGAAGGACGGCTACCGCTTCGTCTATGTCCTGCCCTTCTCCGCCGATGAGGTTTTCGTCGAGGACACATATTACAGCGACAGCCGCTCGCTCGACGCAGAAACGCTGTTCGGGCGCATCGACGACTATGCCGAGGGGCGCGGCTGGACCGTGGTCGAAAAGACCCGCAAGGAAACGGGCGTCCTGCCAGTCGTCACCGGAGGGGATTTTACCAGGTTCCGCGCTCATGCCGTTCCCGGTGTCGCGCAGGCGGGTGTGCGGGCGGGATTGTTCCAGCCGCTGACCAGCTATTCCCTGCCCGACGCGGTGCGCCTTGCCGCCCTGATCGCCGATGCACAGGCACATGACAGCGCCAGCCTTGCCGCGCTCACCAATGCTCATGCCGCTGCCCACTGGCGCAGCGGGGGCTTTTATCGACTGCTTGCCCGTATGCTGTTCGGCGCGGCACAGGGACGGGATCGATACAAGGTGCTCCAGCGTTTCTACGCACTTGACGAAGGGCTGGTGGAACGCTTCTACGCTGGTGAAAGCACGCTGTTCGACAAATTGCGCGTATTGGCCGGAAAGCCCCCCGTTCCCGTTCTGAAAGCCGCTTCGGTGCTTGCCGGTCATGGCGCGCCCGGACCGCTTAGAGGTAAGAAATGACTGACAAGAGCCAGCCCAACCGCCGCGCCGCCGTTATCGGCGCAGGCTTCGGCGGCCTCGCGCTTGCCATCCGCCTGCAGTCGGCAGGCATAGACACGACGGTGATAGAGGCGCGCGACAAGCCCGGCGGCCGCGCCTACGTCTGGGAAACAGACGGCTTCACCTTCGATGCCGGCCCCACGGTCATCACCGACCCCGACTGTCTGGAACAGCTTTGGCGGCTGACCGACCACGAAATGTCGGACGACATCGAATTGATGGAGGTAAAGCCGTTCTACCGCCTGCAGTGGGACGACGGAACGACTTTCGACTATTCGAACGACCTGCAGCAACTCGCCGCAGAGATCAGCAAGCTGAACCCCGACGACGTGGCGGGGTACGAGGAATTTTCCGCCTATTCCGAAGGGGTCTACACCGAGGGCTATCTGAAGCTGGGGCACAAGCCGTTCCTCAACTTCTCGGACATGATCAAGGCCGCCCCTGCCCTGGCAAAGTACCAGGCATGGCGTTCGGTCTATTCGATCGTGTCGAAGTACGTGAAGAACGAGAAACTGCGCGAGGCGCTGTCGTTCCACACACTGCTCGTCGGCGGCAATCCGATGTCGACCAGCGCGATCTATGCCCTCATCCACAAGCTTGAGAAGGACGGCGGCGTCTGGTGGGCGAAGGGCGGCACGAACAAGCTGATCGCGGCGATGGTAAGGCACCTCGAACGGTTGGGCGGCACGGTGCGGCTGGGCGATCCGGTGGTCAGCATCGACACCGTCGGCAACCGCGCGACGGGCGTGACGACGAAAAGCGGGTGGAGCGAGCGGTTCGACGCGGTCGCCGCCAATTCCGACCTCATGCACACCTACCGCGACCTTCTGTCCACCAACCGGCGCGGTGGAAAGGTGGCAAAATCGCTGTCGCGCAAGCGGTGGAGCCCGTCGCTCTTCGTCGTGCATTTCGGGGTGGAAGGCGCATGGCCGGGCATCCCGCACCACATGATCCTGTTCGGCCCGCGCTACGAAGGACTGCTGAACGACATCTACAAGTCCGGCGTCCTGCCACGCGATTTCTCTATCTATCTGCACCATCCCACCGTCACCGATCCGTCGATGGGGCCGGAGGGGATGAGCACGTTCTACGCCCTCGTCCCGGTGGCGCACATGGGCAAGCTGCGCGTCGATTGGGATCAGGTCGGCCCCGAGCTTGAAAAGCGCGTGCTGGACGAAGTGGGCCGCCGCCTGATCCCCGACATCCATTCGCGGATCGTGACCAAGTTCCACTACACGCCCGCCGATTTCGGCACCGACCTGTCGGCGCACATGGGCTCTGCCTTCAGCCTCGAACCCATTCTGACACAGTCAGCATGGTTCCGCGCACACAACCGCGATGACGAGATCGGCAATCTCTACTTCGTCGGCGCAGGCACGCATCCGGGTGCGGGCATTCCCGGCGTCGTCGGTTCGGCACGCGCGACCGCGCGGATGATGATCTCCGACCTTTCGAAGGGCTGAGACGAACTTTGCCGAAAAGCCGCGACGAACTGGTTGCCCACGCCCGCAATACGATCGCGCACGGATCGAAGAGCTTTGCCGCCGCCTCGATGCTGTTCGACCGCGTGACGCGGGAACGTGTCTGGCTGCTCTATGCCTGGTGCCGCGCGGCCGACGACCTTGCCGACGCGCAGGACATGGGCGGCGAACTGGGCGACCAGTCGGATGCCGCGGCACGCCTCGCCACGATCCGCGAACGCACCGCACTGGCGCTGGCAGGCGCCGAAACGGGCGATGCCTCGTTCGACGGGCTGGCAGTTGTCGCGCAGGAATGCGGGCTCACCGCCGCCATGTGTGACGACGTGATCGCAGGCTTTGCCCTCGATGCCGACGACTGGAGGCCGCGTAGCGAGGCCGACATGCTGCAGTACTGCTACCACGTGGCAGGTGCGGTCGGCGTGATGATGGCCAAGGTCATGGGTGTGCCGGACCAAGACGCAGACACGCTCGACCGCGCATGCGACCTCGGTATTGCTTTCCAGCTTGCCAATATCGTGCGCGACTTATGGGAAGATGACGCAGCGGGCCGCTGTTATCTGCCGGTCGAATGGCTGGTGGAGGCCGACATTGCGCCGGGCCAGCACATGAAACCGATGTATCGCGCCGAACTCGTCGCCATGGTCCACGATGCCTGCCTGATGGCCCGCGCCTATGAAGCGTCGGCCCGCATCGGTGCCGCACGGCTGCCGCTGCGCTGCCGCTGGGCGATCCTGTCGGCGACGGGCATCTACGGATCCATCGCGCGCAAGGTGGAGAAAGCCGGCGTCCACGGCTGGGACCACCGCGCCTTCACCAGCCGCTTCGAAAAATTGGGCCACGTCTTCGGAGCAGGCGCCGCCAGCCTGCGCGCGCCGCCCGCATCTTGCGCGCAAGAGGCCGAAGCCCGCCCCCTCACCCGCCGCGACTTCGAGGAGCGCGCCCGAAAGGCTGCTGCGTGAGCTTCAGGAAACCGTTCCGGTCGACGCCGCTGAAGGACAAGGATGGGAAGATCATCCCCTTTCGAGCGCCACGGAGAGGGACCATGCTGGCAAAGATCTACGGCGGCGAGAAAACGAAGGACCAACCAGACGGAAAGGCGAAACGGCAGGCAAAGGCCAAGCCTGTCAGCCAGAGCAAGCCTGTCAGCCAGAACAAGCCCAGCCCCCGACCGGCCAAACGGCCGAAAGTCCACTCCCCCCTGCACTTCGACGAACCGAGAGGACGAATGCGTTTCGCCAGCAATGCAAAGAAGAACGGCGGCTGGCTGGGCTTTGCCATACTCGCCGCATCGCTGTGCCTCATCGCCTTCGGCCTCGTCCTGCGTTTCGGCATCCCGGGCCTTGATCTGTTTCAGGAGCGGGAGTTCACAACCGCCCTCACCGCCCCCGTCGCAGGCCCCGAAGACACCCTTTCGGCCCGCTTTGGCATCTGCGACGGCGGCAACCGTCACAACTGCGTCGTCGACGGCGATACGATCTGGTTCGCGGGCGACAAGATCCGCGTGCTGGACATCAACACGCCGGAAATTTCGAATCCGCAATGCGACCGCGAACTCGTACTGGGCCGCGCCGCGACGCAGCGTTTGCTGCAACTTCTGAACGACGGTCCCTTCAGTCTCGAATCCGGTCCTGAAGAGACCGACCGCTATGGCCGCAAGCTTCGCCGCATCACGCGCGGCGGCCAGTCGCTGGGCGATATTCTGGTTGCCGAAGGCCTTGCCGAAAGGTGGCAGGGCCATCGCAGCGGCTGGTGTTAATCGGGCGTTTTCCATTCTTCGCTAAAGTAAATCTTGTGAGTCGGGTGGAACTCCCGATGCGGAAGAGGCGTTGGCCTATCATGACTGTCGATGTTCAACTGCACGAGATCACCGGCGCCACCGACGCCGAGGAACGCTTCATCAAGGACAGCGTGATCCTGTTGCGCAAGGCTGTCAGCAGTCCCGGCTTCGGCGGTTCCGTCCGCCAGGCCGACTATGGCTTTGCCGGCTGGCAGAGCCTGCATGGCGGCGTGAAGGACATGGACGGCCTCCAGATCTGGGACCGCATCGTCCACGGCCGTGAATGCGGCAAGACGGCAGACCACACGCTCGATCTGGCGATTTCGGTCGAAGACATGGACGGTCCCGAAAGCGCGCATCCCGTCATCGGCCGGACGCGCCTCGGAACTCTTCCGATCCGCACCGCGCGATGGTTCGTGGCGCTGTGCATGGACGCAGGCGACCGCGTAAACATGGCCGCGCACCTGATGCATCAATGGATGCACGTGTCGGGTTTCGTTCACGGCAAGGACCACACCGGTCACGACGCTCCTGCTGTCATTGCAAAGCTGGTTCGCCGCTCGCTCGAATCGGACTTCGGCGACGAGATTGACGCACAGGTCACTGCACACCTGACGCTCGACGTTTCGGACTGCGATTGCTGCGTCAATGCCGATGCCCCCGAACCGACGCCCGTGCGCGCTGCGTGAACCGCTGATCGTCGGGGGTTAAGCCCGGCGAGCGCATTGGCCTTGTCGCTTCGCTTCCCTATCTGGAAAGCATGGCGTCCGCCCCCCTTCCGCAACCCGTGCCGCTGCCCGCGCTGCATGCCAGTCATTCGGGCTGCTGGCTGTCGGATGCAGGCGGTAACGTGCGCGCTCTTTCGCGCGGGGAAGCGATCATGGCAGCCGCGGAAACCCCGCTGCTGATGCTGAACGCGCCGTTGGTGGCCAGCCGCCTCGGTTATCCCGAATTGTCGGGGCTGGACCTTCTCGAATTCTATGCCTTCGTCCATCCGGCGCGCTTTGTCGTGCCGACGCCGAAGGGGCTGGCACAGGCGCTCGACCTGCCCTTGCCGGAACACGAAGGCGAAGTGCCCATCCTGCTCGCCCGCGCCGCCGCACGCCTGTCTGAACATTGCGAGGCCGAGGACTGGCCCGAACGCGAAGGCGCATGGTCGGTTCTGCAATCGCTGGCCCGACAGAAGTGGCCATGGTCCGGTATCCTCGCGCCCCATGTCCGCAAGCCGGAGCGCGCCGAACGCTGGCTGTTTGCCAGGCTGCCCGAGTGGGAGGAACTCCCACCCCGCGCCCAGCCCAAGCATGTCGCGCTTGATCCCGATGATATTGCGATTCGGCTCGACACGCTGACCGGCGAAGGATCGGAAAGGCGCGATGGCCAGCGCGACTATGCGCAAGAAGCTGCACACGTCTTTGCCCCGCGCCCCGAAAAGGGCCGCCCGAACATGGTGCTGGCGCAGGCCGGGACCGGGGTCGGCAAGACGCTGGGCTACCTCGCGCCCGCCTCGCTCTGGTCGCAGGCGGCGGAAGGCACAGTCTGGGTCTCTACTTATACCAAGGCGCTGCAACGCCAGCTGCGCCGGGAAAGCCGCCGCGCTTGGCCGGATTCGGGGCCGGATGCAAACGGTGTGGAACGCCAGACGCCCGCCGTTGTCGTTCGCAAGGGGCGCGAAAACTACCTCTGCCTGCTGAATCTCGAAGATGCTCTGCAAGGGGGCTTCCAGAACCGCGCGGGCATCTTCGCGCAACTGGTGGCGCGCTGGGCTGCCTATAGCGAGGATGGCGACATGGTCGGCGGGGACCTGCCCGGCTGGCTGCCGACATTGTTCCGCAGGCGCGGGCTTGCCGCACTGACCGACCGGCGCGGCGAATGCGTCTATGCCGCCTGCCCCCATTACAAGAAGTGCTTCATCGAACGCGCCGCGCGCCAGTCCGCAAATGCCGATCTCGTCATCGCGAACCACGCGCTCGTCATGGTGCACGCGGCGCGAGGTGGCGAGCGAGAGGGACAGCAGCGCCCCAGCCGCATCGTTTTCGACGAAGGCCACCACTTGTTCGACGCTGCAGATTCGACCTTCGCCGTCGCCCTGTCGGGCAGCGAGGCGATCGAAATGCGCCGCTGGGTCATCGGTCCCGAAGGCAAATCCAAGGGCCGCAGGCGCGGCCTTGCCGCACGCCTTGCCGATGTCGCGAGCTATGACGAAGAGGGCGAGCAGGCGATCGCTGCCGCGCGCGAGGCGGCATCCGGCCTGCCATCCGACGGCTGGCTGGGCCGCATCAACGAGGGCGAGCCGTGGGGGCCTCTCGAACAGCTCTTCGCCTCTGTCCGCCGCGTTACATACGCGCGAGACGAAGCGGGGAGCGAGGCAGGTTACGGGCTGGAGACCGAGGCGGTCGACCTCGACGGCCCCTTCATCGAGACCGCATCACAAGCCCGTGACGCGCTTGCCGCAGTGCGCCAGCCGCTGATGAAGCTGGGCACGCGATTGGAAGCGATACTCGAGGACCCGCCGGACTGGCTGGACCCACAGGGCCGTCAGCGCGTCGAAGGCGCGCGTCATTCGCTGTCGTGGCGGATCGATGCGTTGACCGCATGGGAAGCGCTTCTGGCGCGGCTCGGCGGGCCGGCAGATCCCGATTTCGTCGACTGGCTCTCGGTCGAACGCGCCGAGGCGCGCGAGTTTGACATCGCCATCCACCGCCGCTGGCTCGACCCGATGCGCCCCTTTGCGGCGACCGTGCTGGAACCGGCCCACGGCGTCCTGCAAACCAGCGCGACACTGTGCGACCGTTCGCCCGAAGGTCCCGACTGGGAGCGCGCCGTTGCGCGTTCCGGCGCGTCGGTGATCGGGCTGAACCCGCGAATTTCCGAAGCGGCCAGCCCGTTCGACTACGCCAGTCAGGCGCAAGTCATCATCGTGACCGACGTGAAGAAGGGCGACATTGCCGGCCTTGCCGCCGCCTATGGCCAGCTGATCGAGGCAAGCGACGGCGGCGTTCTGGGCCTGTTCACCGCGATCCGCCGCTTGCGCGCGGTCCATGCGCGCATCGCCGACCGGCTGGCGCGTTCGGGCCTGCCGCTGTTCGCGCAGCACGTCGACCCGATCGACACCGGCACGCTGGTCGACATTTTTCGCGACGATCCACGCGCGTCGCTGCTGGGCACCGATGCCTTGCGCGACGGGGTTGACGTGCCGGGCGATTCTCTTCGCCTGGTGGTCATGGAGCAGGTTCCCTGGCCCAAGCCGTCGATCCTGCACCGCGCCCGCCGCGCGGCATCCGGGGGCGAGCGGGCGGACCGGCAGGCGCACGACGATGCCATCGTCCGGGCACGACTGGCGCAGGCGTTCGGGCGGCTGATCCGGTCACGCGACGACAGCGGCGCATTTGTCGTGCTGTCCGCCGCGTTTCCCACTCGGCTGCTGTCTGCTTTCCCCGACGGAACGCCTGTCACGCGCACGACACTTGCCGATGCTTTACAAATGCTGCAGCGGGGTGTTTCCTGTTCCACGCCTAAAGATCAAGAAAACGTAAGGGAAAGCGACGGTTGAAACGCCTGGGTCTCCTGCGCCATGCGAAGTCGGAAGAGCATCAGCCCGCAGGCTATGACTTCGATCGCGGTATCAATGCCAAGGGCCGCCGCGCGGCAGAGGCGATGGGCCGCTATATCGGGACCAAGGTCGCGCCGTTCGACCGTATTCTGGCCAGCCCGGCCGTCCGTGTTCAGGAAACGCTGAACATCGCGCTCGACGCCATGGGCAAGGCCGCGCCGGTGGACCGGGTGGAGGACCGCCGCCTTTATCTCGCCACGGCGGATTCGATTCTCGACGTTCTGACCGATCTTGCAGGCGACGAGGACAGCATCCTGCTCGTCGCGCATAATCCTGGGCTTGAGGATGCAGTGCTCGACCATGTGCCCGACGACGGCTCTTCACCGCTGCGCGATACGGTGGCGGTGAAGTTTCCGACCGGCGCTTTCGCTGTGCTGGAATTCGATATCGACGACTGGTCGGAAATCGATGGGGCGAAGGCCCGTCTTGTCGACCTGAAGCGTCCGCGCGATCTGGACCCGACGCTGGGCCCGGAAATGGCGAATTGATCAGCCCTGAAGCAGGGCCGCGGCCAGCTTTTCCCTGATGGATCGCAGCCTTGCATGGAGCAGGACGTCCTCCGTCCGGCTTTGTGCTGGCTCAAGCTCCGACGTGACAGATGCGGTTTCGCTGGTGCTTTCCTCCAGCGTGCGGACCGCACCGCGCAGCTTCTCGACCATTTCGGCAGAAGGCGCAGGCGCGGCGGCGAGTTTGGGCGGGGCCTTGCCCTCGTCCTCGATCGCCTTGACCGCACCGCGGATCGTATAGCCGTCCTGATTGAGCAGGCGGTCGATCTTCTGCAAAAGCTCGACATCGCCGGGGCGGTAGTAACGCCGGCCCCCGCTGCGCTTTACAGGACGCAGCATCGGGAACTGTTCTTCCCAATAGCGCAGCACGTGCGGCTTTATATCGAGAGCGGCCGAAACCTCGCCGATCGTGCGGAACGCCTGCGGGTCTTTCCCGTCCTCGAAAAAACTGTCCTGCGTAGGCGTTCCGTCACTCATCGCTTAGACCCCGCTCACGCGGTCCTTCAGCATCTGGCTGGCGCGGAAGGTCATCACGCGGCGCGGCGTGATCGGCACTTCGACGCCGGTCTTGGGATTGCGGCCGATGCGTTCGCCCTTGTCGCGCAAGAGAAACGTTCCGAAACCGGAGATTTTGACGTTTTCGCCATCAGACATGGCATCGCACATCAGGCGCAGGATCGATTCCACCATTGTCAGTGAATCGGACCGGCTGAGACCCACCTTGTGGTGGACGGCGTCGGCAAGATCCGCACGCGTGAGAGTTCCGACAGAACGCATTTTGTCCTATCCCCTTTATTGCCCCCGAGCTGCGACCCAGACAGCCACTATTTCACAGCATCGGCGCAGCGACAATTGAAAATCGGGCAAAAACAGGCACATTCCGCCCCTTCGGGCTATTTCGCGTCAGAATGGGTCTAATTCGCGGCCCCAATCAGGCGCGCAGCAGGCTCGCGCCCCAGGTGAAGCCGCCGCCCATGGCTTCGAGCATGACGAGATCGCCGGGCTGGATTCGCCCGTCGCGCACCGCCACGTCATAGGCCAACGGTACCGATGCCGCCGACGTATTGGCGTGCATTTCGACCGTCTTGACCATGCGTTCGGTGGGCAGGCCCAACTTCTTCGCCGTGGCATCGAGAATGCGGGCGTTGGCCTGGTGCGGCACGACCCAGTCGATCTGCGAAGCCTCGTAGCCGGTACCTTCCAGTACTTCGGTCAACACGTTGGCGAGGTTGACCACGGCATGGCGGAAAACCTCGCGGCCCTTCATGCGCAGCTTGCCTACGGTCTGCGTCGTCGACGGACCGCCATCGACATAGAGCAGGCAATTATGCTCGCCATCAGTGTGCAACTTGGTCTCGATCACGCCGCGCGCGGTTGCTGCCTCGCTGGCGGGAAATTCCTGCAGTTCCAGCACCATCGCACCCGCACCGTCGCCGAAAAGAACGCAAGTCGTACGGTCTTCCCAGTCGAGGATACGGCTGAATGTTTCGGCCCCGATCACCAGTGCGCGCTTGCCCATGCCCCGGTGCAGCAGCGAATCTGCCGCACCCAGCGCATAGAGAAAGCCCGAGCAGACCGCCGCCACGTCGAAGGCAAAGGCGTTCTTGCAGCCAAGGTCATGCTGGACCTTGCTGGCGGTGGACGGAAACGTCTGGTCTGGCGTGGCGGTGGCCAGCACGATGATGTCGATATCGTCGGCGGTCAGGCCAGCCGCCTCGATCGCCTTGCGCGAGGCATCGCCGGCGAGCGTCGAGGTCGTCTCCCCCTCACCCGCGATGTAACGCTGACGAATCCCGGTCCGCTCGACGATCCAATCGTCGCTGGTCTCGACCTGCTCTGCCAGATCGGCGTTCGTTACGCAGCGTTTGGGAAGTGCCGAGCCAGAGCCGAGAACGACCGAACGGCGGATCATGTCGCTCACGCGGCGTCTTCCGTTGTCTTGTCTTCGGTGCCGCGCGCAAGGTCGGCAGAAATACGCTCGATCAGGTCTTCCTCCAGCAGGCGCGCCGTCACCGCAACGGCATTGGCCACGCCCTTGGCATTGGCGCTACCGTGGCTCTTCACCACGACCCCGTTGAGGCCGAGGAAAACCGCGCCATTATGATTGTTCGGATCCAGATGGTGCTTCAGCAACTCGGTCGCCGGACGGCTGACGAGAAAACCTACCTTGGAACGCAGCGAGGACTGGAACGCGCTTTTCAAAAGGTCCGTCACGAAACGCGCCGCGCCTTCGACGGCCTTCAGGGCGATGTTGCCCGAAAACCCGTCGGTCACGACAACGTCGACGCTGCCGCGGTTGATCTTGTCGGCCTCTACGAAGCCTTCGAAGCTCATCGCCAGCCGCTGATCGGCAGCGCGCAACTTTTCGGATGCGACGCGCAGGACATCGGTGCCCTTGATCTCCTCGGTCCCGATGTTGAGCAGCGCCACACGCGGTTCCGGAAGACCCGTGGCAATGCGCGAATAGGCCGCGCCCATGATCGCGAACTGCACCAGGTTGCGGGCATCGCAATCGGTGTTCGCGCCAAGGTCGAGCATGACCATGTCGGTATCGCCCAGCGTGGGCATCAGTGCGGCAAGAGCCGGGCGGTCGATGCCGGGCATCGTGCGCAGCGAAAGCTTGGCCATCGCCATCAGCGCGCCGGTATTGCCGCCCGAAACGGCGGCTCCCGCCTCGCCCTTCTTCACCGCGTCGATCGCAAGGCCCATGCTGGTCTTGCGGGCACGGCGCAGGGCCTGGGTCGGCTTTTCATCGCCCGAGACGGCTTCGGGCGCGTGGAGAATCTCCGACGCGCCGCGCATGTTCGGGTGATTTTCCAGAGCACGCTTGATCCGCTCCTCGTCACCGACGAGAAGGAACTTGAAGCGATCGTGGCGCCGACGCGCAAGCGCGGCACCCTCGATCATGACGCGAACGCCATGATCGCCGCCCATCGCGTCGATTGCGATACGCGGCAAGCTCATGGTCTACGTCCTAGCAAGTGTCTGTGCGGGTCTTCAGAGCCCGACGGAAACGATCTCGCGCCCGTTGTAATGGCCGCAAGCGTCGCAAAGGTTGTGCGGGCGCTTGAGCTCACCACAGTTCGGGCATTCGTGGAACGCCTCGACCTTGAGGGCATCATGGGCACGACGCATACCGCGACGGGACGGCGAAACTTTTCTCTTGGGGACAGCCATTTCGGCACCTGTTCAATCAATAACGACGATCTTTGCGTGCCGCCCTAGTCCAGCCTCCGGCACGGCACAAGCCCACATCGGGAAGTTCTTTCCCACTGCGGACCGGGGCGCGCGCTTTGCGGCACGGGGGGTGCGGCGAAGGCGCGCGCTATAGCGTTTTCTGCGATTAGCGCAAGGGCAGTCTACTGTTTGAGTGCCATATCCGCAACAAAGGGGTTCGTCTGCCGCTCTGCCCCAAAAGTGCTGATCGGACCGTGGCCCGGAATGAAAGTGACGTCGTCGCCCAGCGGCCACAGACGCTGCGTGATCGAATCGATAAGATCCTGGTGATTGCTCATCGGGAAATCGGTGCGCCCGATCGAACCCTTGAACAGAACGTCGCCCACAACCGCGAACTGGCTGGGCGCGTGATGGAACACGACATGGCCTGGCGTGTGACCGGGACAATGCACGACATCGAGCTCCAGCTCGCCCACCGTGACCTTGTCACCGTGGTGAAGCCAGCGGTCAGGCTCAAAGCTGCTCGCCTCCATCCCCCAGCGCGGTCCATCGTCATCCAGCCGCGCGATCCAGAACCGGTCAGCCTCCTCCGGCCCCTCGATCGGAACGCCCATTTCCTTGGCGAAGACGCCCGCGTTGCCGCAGTGATCGAGATGCCCGTGGGTGACGAGCACCTTTTCCAGCGTGATCCCCGCCTTGGCGATGGCATCCTTGATCCGCGGCAGATCCCCGCCCGGATCGATGACGGCGCCCTTCATCGTCTTCGTGCACCAGATCAGCGAACAGTTCTGCTGAAGCGGGGTCACGGGCACGATAGCGGCCCGCATCGGAGGTTCTTGCGTGGGTTCGGTCATGCAAGAGGATGTGGCGGGGGCGGCGGAGGAATGCAAGCGAGGGGGACTACCTCTCCCTAGATCCGCCCGCCCTTCCACACGACACGGCCCAGCACTTCGACCTCTTCCAGCGGGACGTTCGCGTCCGACGGATACGCCTTGTTGTCCGAGATTACCGAGACCTGCCCCTCGCGCTCGAACAAGAGGCGTTTGACCATCAGGGTGCCGTCACGGCGGATGACGTGGATGCCGTCGCGCAGGCGGCCGCCGTACTGGGCCTCGGCGCGGGCGACGAGGATTTCGTCTCCGTCCGACAGCGTCGGGTCCATCGAATCGCCGGCGACCGACAGCGCGGTGAGGCCATTGGGGGTCAGCCCCATTTTGCGCAGCCAGCCCTCGGAAAAGCCGAGGTGGCCGACCGGCGCATCGTCTTCTGCCAGCGCGCCCGGCCCGGCCGATGCGCCCAGCGCCAGCCGGGGAATCGCGATCCAGCTTTTGCGCGGGGCCTTTGCAGGAACGTAGGAATTATCCGCACCGTCCGGCGCGCCCAGTTCCGATTCGTCCACGCCGAAGAACTGGGCCAGCGTGCGGCGGTCGTTCTCCTCCAGCTTTCGGGGGCTACCCTTCCGATCAATGTTCGCTGACCAGTCCACCGCCGCCGCAATGCCCATCCGCGGCACCCGCAGCGCCCGCCGCTATCCCGCCGAACGCATAGAAGGCGCCCTGCGCGCACTGGCATCGGGGCATGGGCAAATCGTCATCCACCGTGAAGTGCCGTGGGCCAGCATCACGTTCGCAGGGGCGCGCCACACGCTGTCGCTGGCCTTTTCGGGCACTGCCGCTCTCGAGGCGGGCGAGCGCATGATCGCCGAGCTTCCCGACCACGAATTCGTCATTCCAGGCCAGCTTGTCGCCGATGCGCAGGTCCTGTCGGTCGATCACGCGATGCTGCCCGAGCCCGTCATGCGGGTCGAGGTCGAGCTGCTCCTGCTCGACGAAGGCTAACGCCGTGCGATGGCGGTGGGGGTGCGTGCCCCCACCCATTTGCCCATGTCGACCGTGTTCGAAACGCGGTAGACTTCTCCGCGCGCGTTGAGGAACAATCGCTCCATCTCGTCACGCGTGAACGGTCGGCTGCCGAGGCGGCCGAACACCGCGATCTGGCCGCCGGTTTCGTCCACGCCGCGATCGCGGTCCAACCCCTTGCTGAGAGCCAGCGCAGGCGATGGCGTCTTCGCCCAGGCGATCAGCGTAGGTTTGGGCACCGGCGCGAAACCATAGACGCCGGGGGTGCGTTCAAAGTCGGTCAGTTGCAGGACTTTCATACCGTTAACACCGTCCGCGACATAGGCAAAGGCACTGGCATTGGTGGAGCCGACGATCACGTCCTCCGCATCGGTCAGCGTGCCGCCGGCAGTGAACTTCTCCAGCACCGCAGGGCGACGCGGAGTGGTTATGTCGACGATCACCAGACCTTCGGACTTCGCGGCGACATAGGCGAAAGTGCGGGCCAGATAGACGCGGCGCGCGTCGGCCAGCGGCACGGTCGCGCCCGCCACAGGCCTAGGCTGCGAAAGGTCCGTCACGTCGAGCAGTTCCAGCCCGTTCGCCGTCGTCGCCCAGAGGTAGCGGAACTGCACCGCGGTCGCGCGCGGATCGTCCAGAGGCACGACGCTCGTCACCTTGGGATCGAGGCAGGTCTCTCCGCCTTTCTTCGCGCTCACCTCGCAGGGCGCCTTTGGCGACCACGGCTTGGGCAGGTGGACCGTCACCAGCGCGCGATCCGTCACGACATAGGCATAGTCGCCCGCCAGCGTGATATGCCGCGCGCCCGTCAGCACGCCGTCGGGGTTGAAGGTGAAAGCGCGGAACAGGAAGTTGTTGCGGAATTCGCCGTCGGCCATCGTGTCGACGTTGACCGCGATCAGGCCTTCCTCGCTATCGGTGACAAAGGCGTAGGAATACACCGGGCTGAAGGGCTGTTCTTGGTTCGCACCGCGCAGTTCGGGGGTGTTGCGCGTGGGCGCGATCGCCTGGTTCGTCGGGATCGCCATGCAGGTCGCGTTCTTCGTCTTCACCCGCGTATCGTGGCCCAGCGGGCTGAACGGCGCGGTCACGATGCTTTCCGAGAAACCCTTGTTGCCGACAGAGGCGATGTCATAGACCGAGAAGCCGCCCTTGCCCTGCGCCACGAACATGTATTCACCGCGCATCTGCAGGCACCGGACGGCATCCGGCGTTCCTTGCACGACGTTGCGGAATAGTTCGCGCTGCTTCGTTTCGCCCGACAGGTTCGCGTCCGCGATCGGCCCGCGGGTCCACTCTTTCAACTCGCGGCCGTTATCCTCGACATGGGCGCGCCAGTAGTCGGGATAGGCATAGCGGTGCAGGTACGACCCGATCACGGCCTGGGGCTCGTCCCACTCGGTCACGCGGATCGCCTCGAACCCGCCTTCGAGACCGGTGAAAGCGTGCAGCCCGACGAAATTGACGTAGTTCGTGCCGAGCAGGAGCAGCTGCGATAGAATCGCGTTGTTGTCGTCCTCCTCGCTCACGTGACAGTCGGTGCACTGCTTCGTCTCGTTCTTGCGGACGGTATGCGGGAAGTGCGGCGCGAAAGCCTGTGAGGAATAGCCGATCGCGCTGATCGGCGGCTGCTGCACGTAGATGCGTTCGCGGTTGATGTTGGTCGACGACAGGATCAGCGCCGAGGTGGAGCGGATCGGCGCGATGATGCCCTTGTCCGGTTCCTCGCCGCTGGCCTTCGTCGTCTGGTGACGGCCCAGCTGGAACATCTGGTCGCGCGCGACTTGCGGGTTGTAGGTCGCGTAGTTGCGCGTGTCCTCGCCCTCGTACTTGTGCATCGAGGATTTCCAGTTCGCCTCAATCGGCAAGTGGCAGCCTGCGCAGCTCGTCGTCCAGGCAAGGTGGCAGGTGAAGCACGCCATGTCGTCATCGTCATGCGCGCGGTTCGCCTTCTCGACACCCGTACCAAATGTGTATTCGCCGGTTTCCGACGCCGACTTCGCCATCAGCTTGGCGCGCGCGGCCTTCGGGTTGAAGACCGGCTTGCCCAGTGCGTCGGTCACGCCCTGCCAGCGCGCGTCGACCGAATCCTTCACCAGGCTGACCTGCCATTCCAGATCAGGGTCGATGATCGAACGCTGGATCAGCACCTTGCGCCCGCCGGCATCGGAGAACCATTCGAAGCGCGGCTTGCCGTCCATGTTGCGAAGCAGGGCCAGGTTGTGCCCTTCGGGCGGCGCGGCAAGGTTGCTGGTCTTCAGCGTCGGATAGGCATCCGCCGTGCCGTGGCAGTCCTTGCACCCGATCTCGACCGCGTTGGCGACTTCCCCGTAGATCAGGCCCGAACCGTGGCTGTCCTGCGCGAAGTGGCAGTCGGCGCACTGCATCCCCTTTTCGGCGTGGATGTCCATCATGTGGACCGACTTGCCCGGATTGTCGCCGGCGGGGACGAACTTGCCCTCGCCCGCCTTGCGCCACTTCTCGGGGTCGCTTTCGTCCACGATATGCGCAATGTCGGTGCCATAGCTCGACATGTCGCCGTCTGCATCGAGCAGATTGCCGCGCCGGTCTCGCTTCAGGATCGCGCGGAAATTCCAGCCGTGGCCGTGGTAGTCGGCGAACTGCGTATCCTCGTTCGTCTCGTTGAGGTCATAGACGTTGCGCAGGAATTCGACATCGCGCCACAGGCCGGATGGCGATGCGCCTTCGGGATTGCGGTCCAGCACTTCGCGCTTTTCCTTCGCGGTGGGATAGTACTGCTGTTTGAACAGCGCCGCATAGTCCTCGTCGCTCATCCCTTCGGGACGCGGGGCAGTGTTTTCCGGACCCGGCCACATCTGGGCCGCGTCGCTTTCATAGTCCCACATCGTGTAGCCGAGGTAGGTGTTCAGGAAGATGTTCGGTTGGTGCATGTGGCAGTTCATGCACTGCGCGGTCGGGATGGCGCGGGTGAAGGTATGCGCCAGCGGGTGGCCGCGCTCACGCTCGTTGAACGGGACGGGTCCCGCCTGCCCCCCTGCCATATGGCCATTTTCGTCGAGGCCAGCAGCCGCATGGGCCTCCGCCTTGTCCATCGCGTGTGCCTTGGCCGTGCCATGCGGTGCGACACCTTCTGCCGGACCGAAAGCGACCTGCTGCGCGGACATCGTGGCGGCGCGGCAATCGGCCTCGCTCGCGCCTTCCTTGCCCGTGTAACCCTTCGCGCCGTGATGCGTGTCGAGCACCGAGCCTTGCACCTTGCCGTGCGCCTCGTGCTCTGCCGCGTCGTAAGTGCCGTATGCGCCCTTGAGTTGGCGGCCTTCGCGCAAGAAATTGATCGTCGGATCCGCCGTGACAGTCTGACCGTCGCGCCCGCACTGGGCATAGTTCATGGAGTGGCGCGGTTCGCGATCGTTCGCATAGATCACGTGGCACGCCGCGCAGCCGGATGAGCGATAGTCGCCCGGCTGATCGTTCGTCCCCATCTGGTAGAGGAACGGGTCGTTGAGGCGCGTCTTGTGGATGTTCAGCACCGGAATCGCGACGCGAAGCCCGGTCGAAGGCCCGCGGTTCGACTGCTTGAGATCGGGCCGTCCCGGTTCTTCCAGACGCTGGATCAGGCCGGTCGGGTTGGGCAGGCCGATTTCGGGGAACTGCGGGTTGATCGTGCGGCCCCCGTCCTCAAACACGCGGAAAATGTCGCCGGGCGGAACCGTGGTCCACATCGGCAACGGATAAAGCACGGGCAGCGCGCCGCGCGCCTTTTCCTCTTCCGTCACCGTGCCCCACATCGGCTTGCCGTCGGGGCCGATCTCGCGGCTGGCGCTTTTCAGCAGGGCCGGTTCGCCATCGCGGGTATAGCTTTCGCCGAAGATGTAGTTCTTGAACGGCACGATTCCGTTGTTGTAGGCGGCCCCGCCCCACAACATCGCGCCGGTCGACATCAGGCTGCGCTCTGACGCCTCGATGATCTCGATATGGCAGGCCCCGCAGGCATCGCGCACGACGCGGTAATCGGACGGGTTCACGAAGCGGACGAATTCAGGGCTTTCCTTGGCCAGCAGCGCGTAGGACCGTTCCGGGTTGGCGCTCGACGGCCAGTTCCAGCCTGCGGGATACTTGGGCAGCACGTGCGCGGCCTTCATCGCGGCCATGTAGTCCATGCCGCCATGCGGCCATTCGGGCGCGGCCTGGATCGTGGAATCGCCGCCGTGGCAATTGGTGCAGCTCAGCACCACGGCGGGGCTGGCGTGCATCGTCTTGTGATCGGTAGCCGTGTGGCACGAAACGCAGCCCGTGTTCTGCTGATCGACGTAGGCCCAGTTCTCGGCCAGCGTGTCGCCCGGCTGCCCCTTGGGCGCGGGCGCGGCGCGGATGTGCTTCACGTCCTGCGGCGTCTCTCCGCCAGCGGCCATCAGCGCGGCGGGCAAGAGGATTGCCGCGAGGAGCAGGATGAGCCTGCCCAGATGCCACTTGGGGCGGCTGGTGTGCATGATTGCGTCCATCAGAAAGCAAACGTCGCGTTGGCGAGGACCGAGTAGAACCTGTCATCGCGGCCCCGCGCCACGAAAAGGTCGCCGAAACCGTCGGAAGGATCGAACACCGCGCCCGACAGGCGGATCACCGCGTTCTGGTTCGCCCACGGTCGCCAGATGCCCGCCACCGACACGTCATGGCCGATCGCCTTGGGGATCGAACCTTCGGAGCGCAGGACCTGCACGATTTCGGTGCTGTCGAACCACAAGTGGTTCCAGTTGGCCGAGACGCGGATGTCGGGCGTAAGGTCGGCATCGACCCCTGCGCCCAGCAGCACCGTCCCCGGATTGTTGAAGTTCGACTGCCCCTGCTCCTTGCTGGACCGCAGCGAGTTCAGGATACCGTTGCGCCCGTTGACTGCCACAGCGCGCCCGCCGCCTGCGAACGGGATAGTCTGCCGGATCCAGTACGACGTATCGGCCCCTGCAAAGACGGGGTTCTCGAAGATCGCGTCGAAGCCGGTTTCCTTCCCGTCATAGGGATCGCTGTCCCCGCTGGCATAGAGGCCCGACAGGCGGAAGCGCAGCCAGTCGACGTCATAGCTCGCCTCTGCCGCGGCGAAGAACGCCTCGATCTTAGAAGCATCGTCGGTGAAGATGTCGTCCCGATCCTCGCCGAACGCACCGTAAAGCTGCGTCGTCACGTTCACGCGGCCGAAGTGCCCGTCCATGGCGTGACCGATATAGACGACGTCGTAGTCCCGCCCGCGAAGATTGCCGAGCAGCGCGGGACGCACCGGAAAGCCGTTCTTGTCGACCTCGATATCGCCCGCCTCGCGGTTCATGTTGTAGGTCAGCGAAAGCTGGCTCGTCATGCCGACGACGGGGAAATCCTGCCGGTAGACGTTCGCGGTGAAGACATAATCGTCGCGCGGGCTTTGCGTGATGTCGTTAAGACCCGAATTCGTGTCCTTTTCGACGCGCCAGAACGCGGCGGCGTTGAACTGCCAGCGGTTATTGTCGCGGTTGCCGAAGAAGCGGATGCCCAACTGGTTGTCCTGAAACAGGAAACCGCGGAAATCCGACTGCCACGGCTGAATCCCCGCGCGGACCGAGAAGAAGTCGTAGCGCTTCGAATCGAAGCGGCCGATGTGGTAGTCGACGAAAGCTTCCTGCAGGCCGATGAAGAAGTCGTGCCGCTCACTGTCCTCGCTCGGCTCGACCTCCAGCACGCGGCGTTCGGGAACGTCGACGTAGTTGTACTGGCCCGCCACCGTGACGCGGTATTCGACCGTCGGCGGCTTGAACGCGGTCATGCCCTTCAGCAGCGAGACGCCCGCGATAAACGTCTGTGCGAGCACGAGACTGTCGCTGCGCCCGAACACGTCGAGACTGTCGGGCCGGTCCGTCGTCTGCACACCGACCGGAATAGGGAAGCTACGCGGTTCGACCACCGTGTCCGAAATGCCCGTCAGGATCAGATACCAGTCGTCGCCCTTCAGAAACCCGGGGCGCTTTTCGCCCAGCGGGTGATCGCCCTTCAGCAGGTTGTGATGAAAGGGATCGAGCTTCGAATGGCACATCGCCGCAAGGTTCGGATAAAGCGTGTAGATCGACGTATCGCCGCCCTTGGGGCACAGCGACGACGTGATCCGCGCTCTATCCGGCACCGCGACATCGAGCGTCAGGTCGCCTTCGGTGCCATCATACTCGGTATAGAATGCTTCGGGCGGCGGGGCGCGCACCGCGCCTTCGTTCTGCTGCACGATCGGATCGGGAAGCTCGCTCTGCACGCCGGGGCGGCGGCGATCCTCGATCGGAACGTCCTCTGCATCCTGCAGCACAGGGTCGCCCGCAGCGACAGGTTCGCCTGCCTGCATCGCGATCAGAGCCAGCGGCGAGATGAGAGCGAAGCCGAGCCCCATCACAGCCCCTCGCAGACGTTCTGTTCGTCGGTATCGAGGAACGGGGCAAACGGGCAGGATATATAGCGCAACCTGACGCTCGCATCGCCGAGGTCTACCACGATCCGGTCGGCGCGAATGTCCTTGGGCGCGTTGCCGAGAGTCCCCAGCTTCTGCCCCGCATTATGCGTGCCGAGGAAGCTGATCATGTCGTCCTGGTCGATGCCGTCACCCGACACGCCGATCCCGCCGACGAGCACGCCGTCGCGATAGACCGGGACCGAACCGGGGAAGATCTGGATACCGTTGGCAAGACGCACCTGCCCCGTCGGCGATGCCGGAATGCCGCTGCACTGGCGCGGCGTATCGGCGTTCATGCCCAGAACGAAACCGACGTGTTGCAGGAGGTTACCCGCGACAAGCTGGACCTGAAGGCCCGTGGCGAACGGGTTGAAATCTTCGATCGGGCGGCTGAACGGCCCGTGCGGGCGGCCCAGTTCGCCATCGGGGAAATAGGGCCGCGACAGGTTGCCGCCGCTGCGGTCGGCAAAGGCGAACGTGCCGGTAAGCGCCGTCGGATCGCCAAGGAAATCGCGAGCCGCCTGCACGAATGGCGCGCTGGCGGGATTGGCCAGCATCTGCTCTGCCGCGACAGGGTTTGAAAAGAACGCCGCCGTGCGCGCCTTCTGAAGCGACACATCGGTGCCGAAGATCGGCGCATCGGGGCCGCGCACGACGCCCAGCACTTCGCCGTAGGTGTCGACAAGGCTGATCGAGACTTGCGCGCGGCTGTCGAGCGGGCGGCGGATCTGGGCGCGGGCGCGGCTCATGACCTTAAATGCTTCTTCAAGGATCGCCTGTGCCTCGGCCTGCGTCAGCGGCCGGGCATGGGCGGCGCCGTCGGTTGCCGCGCGCACGGGGAAGCGGTTTGTGCCCGCCCCGTCGGTAAGCACGAATGCATCACCGTTCGTGAATTCGGCCATGCTGGCGCGGCGAATGCCTGAACTTTCGGTGCCGTAAGCCGTGCCCGCGATCAGCGTTCCGTCGGTATATCCGTTGATCGCGATGAGCGCGCCGGCCGTGCCGTTGATCGCCGCGAAATTGGTCTGAAGCGCGGCAAGCTTGTCGACACTGGCGTCCGAAAACCGCAGTGTCGTCCCGTCGACCGTGATGCGGTTGGCAAGGATGTTTTCCGGCGGGGCGAACCCCTGTATCGCGGCAAGCGCGATATATTCCTCGGCATCGGTATCGACGTCGAGCACATTGGGGTCGAGGCCATAGTCCCCGTCGCCCATAACACCCACGCCGCCCACGACGACACCGTTCTTGTAGAGCGGAAAACCGCCCGGATCGGCGGCAAGGCCCAGCGGCGAACGCTTGGGCCCGATCAGTCCGTCCGATGCCCGCGCAACGAGGTCCGAACAGGGCAGCTGCGAGAACTGCACCCCGAACAACGGACCCGATTCAAGCCCCGGCGTCGTCGGAGCCGGCGGGAAATGTTCCTGCACGATCATGCTTGCCGTGCGGGACGAAAACGCGTTGCCGCCGCTCGACAGGTAGGCACCGGTAATGGCCTTGGCGATCGCGCCCGCGGCCGAGGGAATGGTCAATCCCTGTGCGTCGACCGGCGTGTCGTTCTGCGCGTTCAGAAACGGGATGAACGCGCTGGTCACCATGTCGTCCCTCGCGCCGTTCATGCGGAACACGGCGAGCACATTGCCGACGCGGTCGACCACAGCAATCGTGCTGGGCAAGCCCCTTGCCTGCGCTTCGCCGACGGCCTGCGCGATGATCTGCTGCACGTCGGTGGCCGACAGCGATTCCTGCGCCGGATCGGCATAGAGCCTGCCGCCGACCGGCGAAGGCGTCGGCGTCGGCGCGACGCCGCCCACCGAATTGCCGTCCCCGCCCCCGCCGCAGCCCGACAGGGCCAGCGAGAACGCCGCGAGGATCGGCAGAGGGGCCGCAATGCGCCGCATCGTCAGCGCATGCCCCGGATGGCGCGAACGGCGCTGGAGAGCGCGGCACGGAAAGCCAGCGGCTCGAAGCTGTTCGGCTCCTTGACCGAGGCATAGGCCCGGTTGATGTCGAGCCGCAGCGCGCTTGCCTGCGCCGGGCTGACCGCACCTTGCGCAACAAGGCCAGAGAGCAGTGTGTCCATCGCCATGACCGATTGGACCGCGCCTTCGTAATCGGTGTAGCGCACGGCCACGCCCTCGCTGGCGATAGCCTCGATCATGGCGAAGCCCTGCTTGTCGGTGAAGGCAGAGCCCGCGAACCGGCGCGACAGGTCTTTCGCCATGGCCCGCATCTGCGCGGCTTCGACCACGGCGGCATCGCGCCCTTGCGTCATCGAGGCGTGGAAACGCTTTACCTGCGCGTCGTAGCTGCCAGCCACATCGGGCGCGAGAACGCGCACGGCCGCGGCCAGCATGATCATGTTCTCGTCGTTGTAGGGCGGATAGCCGGTCGGGATCGGACGATAGGGATTGGCCACCTTGCTCGCCCGCGCGTCCGCCCCGTCATAGATCGGGCGGTGGCACGAATGGCAGTCGAAGAAATAGAATTCGGGGAACATGCCATCGGTGGCAAGGCCCGGCTTTTCGAACAGGGAAAGCGAGCGGTTCAGCGCCTCTGCCTGACCCACCGCCCAGGTCTGCAACGCGTTGGGGCGGCCCTTGCGCTCGACATAGTCGGCATCCACGTTCCAGTGCTGCTGCAGCGTCGAGAACAGGTCCAGCTCGAACGAAACGCGCGGATGCCCTGCCCCCATTATCCGGTGGTGGACGAACTGGCCCTTGGCGGTCCCGCCGAAGTGACAGTCGAGGCAGACGCCCGCGCGGGTCTGCGGATCGACCAGATCGGTCATCCCTTGCGACACATTGCGTTCGTGCGTCGCGCCGACGGTATAGTGTCCCGCGATCCAGCTGCCCGCCGCGCCGTGGCACGCCTCGCACCCGACGGCATCTTCGAGACGCGCTGCGCCAGGCTCTGCATGACAGCCAAGACAGTCCCGCGCCACGCCCGCATCGTCGAGGCCGAGGCGGCGGATGATGTCCTTGCCGCGCGGTTCGAAAAGGACGCGATAGGCACGGCTATGCGCGCCGGTGGGCGAGGATTCCTCCTGCCACATCTGCAATTCGTCCTGACGCACGGGAACACCATCGCCCAGCGAGCGGCCATGACAGGTCGAGCCTGCACATGACGCGACGCCGAGGTGACGCTTCATCGTGTCGGAATGGTCGGAGGCCTGCGCCCCGGCAGGCTGCGGCGCGAGGAGGAAACTGGCCGCCAATGCGCCCGAGGCCATCAGGACGCAGGCGCAAAGCCCAAGCAGCGCGGTTCGTGACAGGCCGAGCCTGTCCACGATACGCACCAGCCGACCAGCAGTGTTCCCCACACCTGTTCCCCCATTCAAGGTGCCGCGCAGGTCGCGACACCTTCCCTGCCCATGAACAGCCTAGCGTGGCCCGCGCCGATTCTTCAACCCGCGCACGGCAATTTAAGCCCGCCTGATCACCATGTTGCGGATCTCGCTCATGTCTTCCATGGCGAACCGGATGCCTTCGCGGCCAAGGCCGGAATCCTTCACGCCGCCATAGGGCATGTTGTCGACGCGGTAGGATGACACATCGTTCACCACGATGCCGCCCACGTCCAGTTCGTCCCACGCGTCCAGGACCTTGTGAATGTCGCGGGTGAACAGCCCCGCCTGAAGCCCGAATTTGCTGTCATTGACTTCGGCCAGCGCCTTGTCCCAGTCGCTAAACTTCGAAAGGATCGCCAGCGGGCCGAACGCTTCTTCACGCACCGCGTCGCAATTGTCGGGCACGTCTTCCAGCAGCGTCGCTTCCAGCATCGCGCCATCGCGCTTGCCGCCGACGAGCAGCTTTCCGCCCGCCTTCACCGCCGACTGGACCCAGCCGTCGAGGCGCTTGGCCTCTTTCTCCGAGATCATCGGACCGATGAAGGTATCGCGGTCCTTGGGATCGCCCGCGACCAGCGTCTTCGTTTTCGCGACCAGCATCTCGCGGAACTCGTCATAGATGCGTTCGTGGATGACAATGCGCTGCACGCCGATGCACGACTGGCCCGACTGGTAGAATGCACCGAAGATAATCCGTTCGAGCGCATGGTCGAGATCGGCATCATGATCGACGATCACCGCCGCATTGCCGCCCAGTTCCAGCACGACCTTTTTCTTCCCGCTCTTCGCCTTTAACGCCCAACCCACGTCGGGGCTGCCGGTGAAGGATAAGAGCTTCAGCCGATCGTCCGTCGTGAACAGGTCCGCGCCGTCGCGGCTGGCCGGAAGGATCGAGAACGCGCCTTCGGGCAGGACGTCGCATTCGGCCAGAATCTCGCCCATGATGATCGCGCCCAGCGGGGTCATGCTGGCCGGCTTCATCACGAAGGGACAACCCATGGCGATGGCCGGTGCGATCTTGTGCGCGGCAAGGTTGAGCGGAAAGTTGAACGGGCTGATGAAGCTGCACGGCCCGATGGGAACGCGCTTCCAGATGCCCATATAGCCTTTTGCCCGGGCCGAAATGTCCAGCGGCTGGACTTCGCCATAATTGCGGGTCGCCTCCTCGCTCGCGATGCGGAACGTGTCGATCAAGCGCGTGACTTCGCCTTCTGCATCCTTGATCGGCTTTCCCGCCTCCACGCAAAGGGCATAGGCCAGTTCGTCGAACCGTTCACGAAACCGCGCGACGCAGTGGTCGAGAACGCCCTGCCGCTCGTAACTGGCAAGCTTCGCCATGGCAGGGGCCGCGCGCGTCGCGCCCGCGATCGCCTCGTCGATGATGTCGGGCGTCGCCAGCGCGGTGCGGAAAGCGACCTCGCCGGTGAACTTGTCGGTCACGGCAAGGTCGGTGTTGGGCTGCACTGCCTTGTTGTTCAGATAAAGCGGATATGTGTCTTTGAGCTTGGTCACTTGGGTCCTCCAATCCCGAACGAAATCACAGCTTCGCGCTGAGTTCCTTGATCTCGTTGTTCAGGATCTGGTCGTTCTCGTTATAATCGACCGGGCAATCGATCAGGTGCACACCCGGCGTGTCTCGGCAGTGGGCCAGCACTTCCTTCAAATGGTCGGAGCTTTCGACACGGTGACCCTTCGCGCCGTAGCTTTCGGCATAGGCCACGAAATCGGGGTTGCCATACGTCAGACCCCAGTCCTCGAAACCCATGTTCGCCTGTTTCCAGCGGATCATGCCGTAGGAATCGTCGCGCAGGATCAGAACCGTGAGATTGAGCCCTAACCGCACAGCGGTCTCCATCTCCTGGCTGTTCATCATGAACCCGCCGTCGCCGCAGATCGCCATGACCTTGCGGGTCGGATAGAGCATCGCGCTCATCATCGCGCTGGGAAGCCCCGCCCCCATCGTGGCGAGCGCATTGTCGAGCAGGACGGTGTTCGGCAGATAGGCGGTGTACCCGCGCGCGAACCAGATCTTGTAGACCCCGTTGTCCAGACAGATGATCCCGTCCTGCGGCATCGATGCGCGAACTTGGCTCACCAGATGCGGCGGAAAGATAGGGAATCGGGTGTCGTCAGCCAGCGGTTTGGTGTGTTCGACCTCTGCCTTGCGATAGGCCAGCATGTGATCGAAATTCCACGCGCCCGAGGGCACGATGTCTTCCTTCATCTGCCAGACGGCATTGGCGATATCGCCGATCACCTCGATCTGCGGGAAATAGACAGGATCCACTTCTGCAGTCTTGGTGGAAACGTGGATGACCGTGACACCGTCGTTCTTCATGAAGAAGGGCGGCTTCTCGATCACGTCGTGGCCGACATTGATGATGCAGTCCGAATCCTCGACCGCGCGGTGCACGAAGTCTCCCGACGACAGCGCAGCACAGCCCAGGAACAGCGGGTGGCGTTCATCGATCACGCCCTTGCCGAGTTGCGTCGTGAGGAACGGGATTCCGGTCTTTTCGACGAACTGGCGCAGCATTCGCCCGGTCATCTTGCGGTTGGCGCCTGCACCGATGACCAGAACCGGCGCCTTGGCCTTTTCCAGCGCGGCGACGGCAAGGCGCACGGCCTTAGGCTCTGCACTCGGGCGGCGGGCGACGCTGGGTTTGATCGGGCGGCTGTCGGTATGTTCGTCAGCAATATCCTCGGGCAGTTCGAGGTGGACCGCACCGGGCTTTTCCTCCTCGGCCAGACGGAACGCCTCGCGCACGCGGCTGGGGATGTTGTCGCTGCTGGCCAATTGGTGCGCGTATTTCGTGATCGGCCCCATCATCGCCACCACGTCTAGGATCTGGAACCGGCCCTGCTTCGATTTCTTGATCGGTTTTTGCCCGGTGATCATCATCATAGGCATCCCGCCAAGCTGGGCATAGGCCGCCGCCGTCACGAAGTTCGTCGCACCGGGGCCAAGCGTTGCAAGGCACACGCCGGTCTTGCCGGTATGGCGGCCATAAGTCGCGGCCATGAAGCCTGCGCCCTGTTCGTGCCGCGTCAGCACCAGCTTTATCTGTTTCGACCGGGACAGCGAATCGAGGAAATCGAGGTTCTCCTCGCCCGGCACGCCGAAGATGTATTCGACGCCCTCGTTCTCGAGGCACTCGATGAAAAGATCCGATGCTTTCTGCTTGTCGCCCACGATACGTCCCCCCTTGATCGATCGCTTCAGGTATGAAGGGGTATCACCCTTCGGCGCATCCGCCCACCTGCTTAACCGTCACTTCGTGGAACCCATGATTGACCTGTGCTTTTGATAGGACAATGAGCAAGCGCACATGGGACATGGGGCTGGACCGGAAAGGTTCGCCCACGGGGCTTTCGCCGAAGGACTGGATTTCGGTGATCAAGGGCGGCTGGGCGAGAGCGGCTGAGCACAATATGGGCCTGATCGCGGCTGGCGTTGCGTTCTACCTGTTTCTTGCGATGGTCCCGTTATTGGGCGCGGTGGTGATGATGTATGGCCTTCTCGCCGATCCGGCGACCGTTGCGCGCCACGTTGCCGAGCTGTCCGACACCCTGCCTGCGTCGGCCGCCGAAATCATTCGCGGCCAGCTTGAATCGCTGGTCGAAGGGTCGGACAAGTCGAAAGGTATCGGCCTTTTGGTCTCGCTCGCCCTCGCCCTGTTTGGCGCGCGCAACGGGGCGGGATCGATGATTATTGCGCTCAATGTCGCATTCGGCTGTCCGGAAGGACGCGGATTCGTGGGCAAGAACCTTGTCGCGCTGGCGATCACCGTCGGCGGTGCGGTTGCGGCGGTCGTAATGTTCGCCGGAATGGGCGCCTTCAGTGCGCTGCAGGCTCTCGTCGCGCCGGACAATGCGATTGTAGCGCTGGTCGGCCAACTGGTGACCTGGGTAGTCCTGATCGTAGCGATGGCAAGCGCGATCGCCCTGCTGTTCCGCTATGGCCCTGCCTGCGAAACACCGCCGCTGCGCTGGTTGTCGCCGGGTTCGATCCTTGCCGCTGTCATGGCCGCGCTGCTGACATTGGCCTTCAGCTTCTACGTCTCGAACTTCGGCAGCTACAATGCGACGTATGGCGCGCTGGGCGGGGTTGTCGTGCTGCTGACGTGGCTCTGGCTGACAAGCTACGTGATCCTGATCGGGGCTGAAGCGGACGTCGCTCTTATGGAGAGGGCGGACACGCCTGATCCAAGCCCGCGCCCAAGCTAGGAGCGCGAAGCGATCCGACGCTTGGAAGCGAGAGCGTTCAGGCCGGCCAGCGGGCGACAGCCCGTCTGACGTCACGGGATTTGCTCCCGTGACGGCCGCTCAGCCTAGTTTATACTCCCAACCCAGCGGATCGCCGTCCATCACCTCGACACCCTTGGCGGCAAGGCCGTCACGAATCGCGTCCGAGGCGGCAAAGTCCTTTTCCGCGCGGGCAGCCTTGCGCCGCTCCATCGCGTTCTCGATCTCGCTTTCCTCGACCGTCGCATCCTTGGGGCGAATGCGAAACTCCTCGCGCAAGACCAGCGGCAGACCAAGCGCCGACAGCATTGCGCCGACAAGCGATGCCTTCTGCTCCTGATCGACCTTCTTCACCGCAACCGCCTCTTCCAGAACGGTGAGCGCGACGGCGGTGTTGAGATCATCCGACAGCGCCGCATCGAACTTGTCGACCAGCGGCGTCAGCTTCTGGTGCGTAACCGTCGCGCGCACCGATTCCAGCGTCGCGCCGTCGGTCACGAGTTCCAGCAGGTTTCGCGCCGAACCCAGCAGGCGCTTCAATCGCACCAGCGCCGCGCCCAGCCCCTCCCAGCTGAACTCAAGCTCGCTGCGGTAATGCGCCTGAAGGCACAGCATCCGGTAGGCGAGCGGGTGGTAGCCCTTGTCGATCAGCAGCTGGAGCCGCAGGAACTCGCCGCTAGACTTGCTCATCTTGCCCGACCGCTCGACGAGGAAGTTGTTGTGCATCCAGATGTTCGCGCCCGAATTGGCCGCATTTGACAGCGCACCGCATTCGCAGAACGCCTGATTTTGGGCGATCTCGTTCGGGTGGTGGATCTCGCGGTGGTCGATGCCGCCGGTATGGATGTCGAATGGAAAGCCCAGCACCTTGCCGCTCATCACCGAGCATTCGAGATGCCAGCCCGGCGCGCCCTTGCCCCAGGGGCTGTCCCATTCCATCTGGCGCTTCTCGCCCAGAGGCGTCTTGCGCCAGATCGCGAAGTCGGCGGCATTGCGCTTGCCGTCCACGGCCTCGATCCGGCCCTCACCCTCTTCGGTGACAGCACGGGCCAGCCTGCCGTAATCAGCGACGGTCGAAACGTCGAAATAGAGCCCGCTGTCGAGCTCATAGCAGTGCTTCGGCGCGATCGCCCGCGCGAACTCCAGCATCTCGTCGATGTAGTCGGTCGCGATCGTCCACTTGGCGGGCTGACGGATGTTCAGCGCCTTTACGTCGGCCCAGTAAGCCTCGGTATAATGGCGCGCGATGTCCCAGATGGATTGGGCTTTTGCCGCCGCCATCTTTTCCATCTTGTCCTCGCCTGCGTCCCCATCGTCTGTCAGGTGACCGACGTCGGTGATGTTGATGACATGGGTCAGGTCAAATCCCTTCCACGTCAGTACGCGGCCCAGCGTGTCGGCAAAGACGTAAGCGCGCATGTTGCCAATGTGGGGGTAGTTGTAGACCGTCGGCCCGCAGGAATAGACCCGCGCCTCGCCCGCGTGCACCGGCACGAACGGCTGGGCGCTGCGCGTCAGCGAATTGAACAGGGTCAGCGGGTGATCGGCAGTCTCGGTCATGCGCGCGCCTGTGCCCGCGAAAGGCGCGCCCGGTCAAGCACGGACCGGGCGCGGCCTGTCACTGGTTGCCGTCTTCTTCCTCGCACTCGTCCTGCCGGACATCGACGGGACACTGCTTTCCGTCGAGCGCACCGTCTTCCCAAAGGTCGTCGTTGCCCGTGCCGGTGATCGGTTCGTCGATCAGCGGCTCGAACCCTTCGGAGTTGGTCTTCTCGATGGTGATGATCCGCGTCTCAATCGTTGAACGCGGCTCTCCGTCGAGGATGGAGTGCGGCGGTTCCTCGTTGATGATCTGCTTCACCAGCTCTGTATCGATGGTCGGGCCGCACAGCCCGCCAAAGCCGATGTAGCAGCCATTGACCGAGGAATAGGGCACCGCCGACAGCGGGAAGGCAATGCCGAACGCGGTATCCAGCCCGACTTCGCCCGCGACGACGCCGTTGATGACCACGAAGGGCATCGTGCCGCCCGAATTGGTCACCGTCATCGTATCGGCCACGAACCCGCGCCGTGCGTTGAACGACGTGTCGGCACCGGTATTGGCGACATAGAACCCGCCCGCGTCGATCACGACCGAGCCGCCTTCGATCAGGCTGCGCCCGTCGCCACCATCGACCACCCCCAGCGCGTCGGTGAGGTCGGGGAAGTCAACCGTCGCGATATCGGAGAGCGTCTGCGCGCTGCCCGCCACGATGGTATTTGCAGCTAGCATCAGGCTACCCGCCTGTGCTCCGCCCGAACGCACGCGGATCGAACCGCCTGCCGAGTTCACGTAGAGATCGCCCCCGCTGTCGATCATCAGCATCGCGCCGCCCGCATTGTCGAGCAGCAGTCCGCCGGTAACGGTGACATTGCCCGCCGCCATCAGCGCCATCGTGCCGCCGCTGCCAACCGCGCCGCTGCCCGCGACGAGCGAGACATCGCCCACGGCCAGCGTACCCCCCGTGGTGAGCGAGAAGCCGCCCGCCGAAGCGAAGCGCGACAGTTCGGCATTGTCGAGCAGGAAGCCGGGCGAAGCGATGCCCGAACCCAGCCCTGCGTTACCCGTCGCGACGATAGAGATATCGTCCGTCCCCGTCCCGCTACCGATCAGCGCCAGCGCGCCGACAGCAAGGTCCGCTGTCTCGATATAGATCAGCCTGCCGCTGGCCGTGCCGTCGATGCTGGCGAGATTGCCCGCGTCGATACCGAACAGTTCGGCGGCCAGCGCGGTGCCGAGCACGTTGACGTCGGTTGCCGCATTCAGCGCGATATTGCCCGCCCCGACATTCGGGATGACGACCGCCTGGCCGGTCTGGCCGGTCGGCGACGACGGAGCGACACCGGCGAACAGGTCGCCCACCATCACACTCGCCCCGGTGGAGGTAAGCACCACGTCGCCGCTCGCCTGGGCGAACGAGACCGCCAGATCGCCAGCCGTCGTGATCGCGACATTGCCGTCGAAGGCCGTCGCATCGGTAACGGCCAGCGCCCCTGCCGAGGCAACGTCGACGTCGGTACCATAGAGCGAGACGAGCCCGCCCACGGCCAGATCCGCCACGCTGATCGCGCCGCTGTTCGAGAACAGCACCACGCCCTGTCCCGCCGCGATCGACGAATAGGATTGCCCCGCCTGTGTAAAGACCGAGATATCGAGCGGCGCGGAGAGCGCATCAACACCCAGCACCGCGTTTGCCGAGAGATAGAGCGAGCCGCCGCTGACCAGCGAACCGCCCGAAATATCGCCACCGGCGATCACGTTCAGGTCGCTGGCGGAGGTGACGATGCCGGACAGCACGATGTCGCCGGTATCGGACACAAGGTTCACGACACCGCCCGAGGTCACCGGCCCCACAGCCTGCGAACCGGTTGTGAGAACCGAAACGTCTCCGGCTGCCGTCACCGGACCAAGTCCCGCCACCGATCCTGCCGTAGCCGAAACAGCACCGCCGCTTGTGACGACGCCAGCCGTCAACACGCCCATCGCATCAAAAACGACATCGCCGCCTGCGACGACTGTCCCGCCGGTCACATCACCGCCGGTCGAGACCAGCGATACCACACCGCCCGCATCAAGAGCCGTAAAGGTCAGCCCCGCCGACGTCAGCGCGTCGATATCGCCTACCGTCGTCACCGGGCCAAGTCCCGTGATCGCATTCGCGGTCAGGAACACCGAAGCGCCGCTGTCGATCGAAGTCGCCGACAGATTGCCCGCCGCATCGATCGCGACATTACCGCCCGCCGCGACCGAACCGCCGGTCACATCACCACCGGTCGAGGCCAGCGAAACCAGCCCACCCGCATCAAGCGCCGTGAACGTCAGCCCCGCCGACGTCAGCGCGTCGATATCGCCTACCGCCGTCACCGGGCCCAGTCCCGTGATCGCATTCGCGGTCAGAAACACCGAAGCGCCGCTGTCGATCAAAGTCGCCGACAGATTGCCCGCCGCATCGATCGCGACATTACCGCCCGCGGCAACCGAACCGCCAGTCACATCACCGCCGGTCGAGGTCAGCGTAACCGCGCCGCCTGCACCCAACGTCGTGAAGGCGATGTCGAGGACCGAAGTCGCAGAAATATCGGCCAGCGCATCGACCGAACCGAGGCCCGCGATCGAATTCGCGTCGAGAATGACCGAACCCGTCGCTACGATACCGTCCGCGAACAACGCTCCGCCCGCGGTGATCGACACGTTGTCCTCGGCGGAAATCGTCCCGCCGGTCACGTCGCCCGCCGAAGTCATGCCGACCGCGCCGTTGATGACAAGCGCCCCGAACCCGATCGAGCCGCCATTCAGCGTCAATGCCGAGATATCCGAGGCCGTCGCGATGGTGATCGCACCTGGAGCAGTCAGCGCCAGATCGTTGCCGCCTGTCTGGACATCGCCCAGCGCGATGGTCGTCCCCGCCGTAATGTCGCCTTGCGTGCCGAGCACGAGCATGCCCACATTGAACGCACCCGGCGTCGTATAAGGCGTCGGAACCGGCGCGCCGATCGCGCCCGACTGCACCAGTTGTCCGCCCACGGTCATCGCGCCGATATCGACGTCGCCGCCGACCGTCAGGCCGAGATCGCCGGTCGACGATACGCTTCCGGTGCCGAGCAGCGAACCGCTGACCAAAATGTCCAGCGGACCGCCGAACGCGCGGGCCGAGCCGGTGAGGACAAGGTCGCCTCCGGTCACGACAACGCTTGTCGCGCCGCCCGATCCGAAGCTGAGCCCGTCGGCAAAGACTCCGCTCGCCGCATTGAGCGACAGGGCTGTCGTAGAGGAGACTTCTTCGGTGCAGGTCGCGGTCAGGCACAGGAACCGGATCGCGCCCGTGGCAAAGGCATCGAGCGTATCGGCGCGAAAGCCCCCGCCGTTGCCCGCCCGGAATACGAGATCGCCCGACGTGTAGAACTGTGCCGGTCCAACGACGACGATCGGGTTCAGCGTCGATGTGACGGTGATCCCGCCCTCAGCAAGCCCGGCATTATAGCCGTTGGCAAAGAACAGGCTGTCGAACTGGACCGTCCCGCTCGTTGTATCGGTCAGCGCGATTGTGCCGCCCGCGATGATCGATTCGACCAGAACACCGTCGGCATAAGCCTCAAGGCTTCCGCCCGTGATCGAGCCGGTGCCGTCTGCATTGATGAAGACCGAACCTGCCGTCGCATCGCCATCGGCGCCGAAGGCCGGCCCGAAACCGCCCTCGCCCGCATAACCTTCGGCATAGAGGCCGAGAATGCCATGCGTGATCGCGCCGTCGAGCGCGTCGACCGTGACCGTTCCGCCGACGCCGAGGCTGCCCGCGCCGCCCGTACCGTCGACGGCGGAGCCGCCGCTGCCGCCATATCCGCCTGCGGCAATGTAGAACGGGGAGAGCGAATTGAGCGCGCCGCCATTGATCGCGGCGATCCGCATGTCGCCGCCTATGCCGAACCCTGCAGCGCCGCCGTTCGCCGAGGTACCGCTGGCGTCGCCGCCCCAGCCGCCGTCGCCGTAGGCGTAGAGGAACAACCCGTCGAACGTGAACGCCGCGCCGTCCGCGATGACAGCGAGCTGTCCCGCCGTGCCGTTGCCGCCAGTGCCCGCGTTACCGGTATCACTGCTGCCGCCGTCGGCACCAAGCCCGTCCACCGCCACCGTGTAGGACTGACCGCCCAGCCCGATCGCGGTCGCGTCGAGGTCGGCGAGGATGTTCATTGTCGCGGTGCCGCCAAAGCCCGAACCGCCGTTCGATCCGGCAAACTGGCCGCTGCTGCCGCCCGAATCGTCAGGGCCTGCGGAACCGCCGATGCCCGCGGCCTCGATGTCGATAAACGAAGCCTCGTTGAAGCCGCCCGCAAATTCATAAAGCGCGTCGCCGCCAAATCCGTCGCCTCCGCTGCCGCCGAATGCGGTGAAGAAGAACGGATCGTTCCCGCCGCCCGCACCGCCATAGCCGGTTGCCGATACGATCACGCCGAAGGGGGCTGGGAAGCCGTTGGCGATCTGGCCCAGCACGTTGCCGCCGTTCACGATCATCGCCGCCGAACCGCCCGTGCCGGTGCCGCCGGTGCCTGCCGTGTTACCCTGCGCGGAACCGCCTTGCCCCGCCTGCGTGCCCAGGACGGGATCGGGACTGCGCGGATTGCCTTCGGCGCGGATGCCGATACCGCCGAACATGTTGAGCGTGCCGCCGTCGATCTGGACCAGCGCCGCCCCGCCGATGCCGTCGCCGCCGTCACCGACAGGTTCCACACCCTCGGCATTCTGGTTGGAGCCTGCGCCGCCCATGCCGCTGGCATTGACGCCCATCGTCGCGACTTGCGCTACACCGCCGGACTGGAAATACTGCGCGATGCCGCCCTGCCCCGCTCCGCCCGTTCCGCCCGCCGAGGCAGAGCCGAATGCTGAACTGCCATAGCCGGTCGCCGAAATGTCGAGAGCGGCGCCTTCGGGGAAGTTGAACGAACCGATCGTGCCGCCGGTAACCGACACCGTCGCGCTGCCGCCGATGGCGTCGAAGCCATCGCCCGTGCTGCGCCCGCCCAGGGGTTGGAGCGCGCCGTCCAAGGTATAGGACAAACCGCGCGCAAAGACGGCGATGCCGTCGGCCAGCAGGTCGCCGCCGCTGACCGAAAGCAACGCCGAACCGCCCTGCGAACCGCCGATAGCACCCGCCGCATCGGTACGAGCGCCTGCGCCGCCATCGGCCCGGATGTCGAGTGTAACCGCCTCTACCGTATCGCTGCCGAACAGCATCTGGCCGTCCTGAACCAGCACTTGCGCCGTGCCGCCGGTGCCGAATGCGCCGTCGGGATTGCCGTCTGCGCCAAGACCCATTGACCAGACGGTCGCGATATTGATCGTCTCGATCGCGGCGGTCGGCCCCGTGGTGGCCATAGTGACATTGCCGCCGGTGGCCGAAGTGTCGCTATAGGCGATGCTTTGCAGGTTGATGTTCGTCGCGTTGACGAAGCCGTCGTTGACGATCAACGAAACGTCGCCTGCCGTGGCCGGACCCGCACCGGTCACGATGCTGGCGAGGGTGAAATCCTGAAACGCCGCGATCAGTCCGCCGGTATCGACGCCGACATCGACGCTGCCACGGCCGAAAACGGACAGGTTGCCGAACGCCAGTGCCTCTGCGCCACCAGCGACATCGAAAGTCGCGATCCCGCTGGTCGAATCGTCGAAACCGGCGACAAGCGTGAGGTCGCCCTGCGCGAGAAGCGATTGCGAACCCAGCACCGCCGTCGACTGCGCAAGGTTGACATCGACGGCGCTGTATCCGGCAAGCAGAGTATCTTCGAGGAACGTGTTTGCGCCTAGCGCGTCGCTGATCGTGATCGTGTCGCTGGCAAGGCCAAAGACCGCGCTGGTCGTGGTAAGACCGTCGATCGCGATCGAGCTCGACCCCGAACCGGTGGCGATATCAGGCAGCCCGCCTGCAACGTCATAGCCTGCGGAAAGGACGATAGCACCGTCCACCTCGCCTGCGACGACCGCCGGGGCATAGCCCATAAGGCCCGAAAGCAGCATCGTCATCGCCTGGTTCTTGGGAACCGCGAGATAGTACTGGTTGTGGTTGGGATCGGCGGCATTGCCCGCCGGACCGAACGTCGCGCCGTCGTGGACGATACCGTTCGCATCGGTCGTGCCGACATCGACCGTAATGTCGAATAGCCCTGCCGAAATCGTCATCGTCGCAGCCTCTGCCGCGACATAGGCGACCGAGCCGTTGACGTTCACGCTACCGCTCTGCTGGATGCGGGGGGCGACGACGGCAAGATAGCTCTGCGGGAAGATCAGGTCGATATCGCTGTCGACGCGGGGCGAAAACGTGACCGACGCATTGGGATTGGGCGCCTGCCCGAACGTGATCGGCGTGCCGAGATCGGGGAGCGTGCCGTCGCCAGCCAGCTGGATCGGGCTGGCCGACAGGACGAGGCCGTTGACGTCGAATGTCGCAAGCGCGCCCACGACAAAGCCATTGGGGTTGTAGAACCAGACGTTACCCTGCCCGTTCGCCCAGGTCGCGCTGACGACGCCGTCGATGGCGAGCGGGTTGGTCGTGCCGCCCACAGGCGTGATGCGGTTGAGCACGGTGAACTGCGGGCCGGTGCTCTCGAACGAAAGCGTCGATGCCTCGTCAAGGAAGACGTCGGCATCGGTCGCGGTCCAGTCGACCAGCGCCTCTGTCTCAGTCGGCGTAATCGTGACTGTCGTGGTCACGCCATTGTTGACGATGCTGTCGGTGCCGAACTGGCCGACGCCGTTCGCATTGACCTGCGCGTCCGCGGGACTGATCGCCGCGAGAGCCACTGCCGCGACCGATGTGCCCAGCATCAGCTGGCCAAACCGTGTCGCCTTGCGCGTGGTGCGAACCGTGTTCGTCATCGCCAAAGTCCCCATGTTGCGCATCCTACTATTGCGTCCCATATCCCCGCCCCTCACTGCGCCAGCAGCACGGAAAGGCTGAGAAGCGCGCGCCAGTCGCCCTTCGCGCCGTCGTCGAACCGCGTATCGCGCAGCGGCACGGCAAGCGCCGCGTCGAGCCGGAACCGGTCCATGAAATTGGCGCGTGCACCCGCGCCTGCGGAAAAGAGCTTTTCGGCGCCCAATTCGTCGAAGCCGGCATCGTGGTTCCAGAACCATCCCGCGTCGAAGAAGGCGTAAGGCTGCACCGCGTGGCCCCCTGCGACCTCGGGCCATGCCGAGCCGTAACGCAGCTCTGACCGGAACCCGAGCGCAGAGTCGCCCAGAACCGCGCCCGGATCATAGCCGCGCCCGATGGTGTAATTGCCGCCCGAAAATTCCTCGTAGGACAGCAGGGCATTCGGCGCCCACTGCGCGCGCGGCTGGAACGCGATCGTGAAGCGCGGATCGGGCCGATAGGTAACGTTGGCGTCAGCGCGCAGCACGAAGGCGGTGGGATCGCCGTCGAGGCGGCTGGTAAACTCCTCGCCAGCGCCAAGACACTTGTCGAAGTTCTTCGAGCAATCGGTGCTCGCCCCGAAGATGTTGAGACCCTGTCGAACCTCAACGCCGCCGGACACGCCAAAGTGCGGTTCGAGCGCGGAATAGCCGCCGCGTCCGCTTGCGCTCATGCCGTCGATCGTCGCGTAATCGGCGCGCAGCCACGCGACCCGCAGCTTGTCCTCAGTCAGCGTCGCGCTGCCGAACATCACTTCCTGGTCGACGATGTCGAGCCCGCCGCCAAGGAACAGGTTGCGCGTACGGCTGCGGATCAGGGGATAGTCGGCGCGGATCGTCCCCGCCACGGTTTCGGAACTGAACGGGTTCTGTCCGCCGACGGTGGGCCGCGTTTCGGCATAAGTGAAATCACCGGCAAGGCGCAGACCATCGCGACCAAGGCGCATTTCGTGCCCGATCTGGAATACGATCTGTTCGTCGAAATCGGACGAGGTGACGAGGGACAGCGTGGTCGCGTCGCCCATGCCCGTCTGGCCCGCAAAGCGGACGCGGCCAAGGATCGACCACGGACCCGTCGCGCTGCTGCCGAAATTCTGGACGAGCGCATCGGCGCTCCACGGAATGCGGCGGACCGAGACTTCACCGACAAGCTCGCCGGGCTTCCCGTCGATGGGGCGCAGCGCAAGCCGCGCATCGACGCCGGGCAGGTCGCGGGTGAGCAGCAACGTGCGCTCCGCCTCTGCCGTGTTGAACACCGACTGTTCGGTGAGCGGCGAGAGATAGCGCAGCAGGATACCCTCGTTCGGCCCTGCGTCGCCCTTGATCTGAAGCCGCGTGATCCGCGCTGCCAGAACGTCCAGCCGCAGCGTGCCGTCCTCGATCCTTTGCGGCGGCACCTGCACCGCGGCAAGATAGCCCATGCTGCGCAGCATCGTCGCGGCGCGGTCGCGGATTTCGCACACCGCGGCGACCGGCATCGTCTGCCCCGCCATGCCAACCCAAGCACCCGACAGGTCGACACCTTCGGGGAAAGGTTCGAGGCCGGTGAAGACGACATTGCTGAGCGTGAAGGAAATGTCGGCAAACTCGGGCGCGGCCAGCGGGCACGGCGCGCGTTCGACGTCGCCCGCATCGAGAGCGGAGTTATCGAGGTCGCCGATCGCGCCCTGCACCACGCCGCGTTCGATCTCCTCACGCGTCGGCAAGGCCACGTCGGACGCCTGCGCCATGGCGATCGCGGGCATCATCGCGGTGCCTGCCAGCGCCATTGCCGCTATCGCGCGCCCGGTCTTCACTCTATTCATCTTGCCTCCCGCAGCGCGGCCCCAAATCCCGCGCTTCCCCGTAATTCCAATCGTACCCGCAGCGAACGGGTACGCGTTGAGAGCATCAGTCCTCGCTGTCGCTTTCGTCTTCCGGCGTCTCGGCCATCGCTTCTGCATCGGCGTAAGCGGCCTCGACCAGCAGGTCGCGCTGCGCCTCGCAGCCGGCATCGTTCAGCATCGAGAACACCGCCGTCGCGTCGTCGGTCGGCACTTGCGGCAGAACACGGGTGATGATCGTCACCGGCGCCTCGCCCGGCATTTCAAGCGTGTAGGTCGCATTGTCGACGACCGCCAGATCCTGCGGCCAGAGCTTGAGCGCGCTGCCGCGCTTCCACGCGATGTCGGACGAACCCGCCTGGCCCGTTACCTTGCCGGTCACCGCCTCGACACGGTCGGGCCGCCAGAAGACCAGCCGTGCCGGATCTGCGACGCACCACGTACCGCCCTTCGTGCTGTCGATCTGCCAGATGTTGGTCGGGCCGGTGTGCGTCGCCGAAGCCGCACCGCTGCCGGCGCCGCGCACGGCCCCGGTCCGCGCCCGCGCACCCGTCCCGCCCGAAACCAGATCGGCCACCCGCTGCGAGCCGGTACGGTCGCGCACGACCGCGCCGTCCAGCTTGATCTTGCCCGGACCGCGCAGGACGCGCGTGCCCGCCTTGTCGAGCACGGTGACGACGTCGCCCGACTTCAGCACGATCTCGCTGTTAGCGGCCAGCTTCTTGCCGGCCGGATAGGTCTTGGAGGACGGCCCCGTTGCGCGAAGGACCACGGACTGCGCTGCGGCAACCGATGCCGTTCCCAGCACCGAGAGAGCGGCGACCGCTCCCAGAAGGCCGCGCGTAAGCTTGCGCTCAACCAAGGACATAACTTTCTCCTCCACTTGTCTGCCGCAGCCTTTGTACAAGGTTGTGCAGCGAACGTATTCCCAGCGGTGACGGGCCGGTCGGCCCTTCTGCCTGCGCGACATCGCCTGCCGCAGTTTCCCTTTGTCCGATTCGGCCCAGTTCGTCTGTGAAGCGGTTCACAGCATCGACATCGCCATCGGCATGTGCCGCGACAAGTGCGGCGATTGCCGCGCGATCTTCCACGCTGGCATCGGGGCGCGGTTCGTAGATCTCGACCGGGGTTGAACGTCCCCTCAGCGTCACACGGCCCATCGGCACGAACCAGTCGATGATGTCCGACGTTCGCAGATTTTCGACCACTTCGGCGCTGGCCAGCACCGTCGTGTCGAGTGCCTTGTTCGCCGCTTCCAGCCGGGCCGCGGTGTTCATCGCGTCGCCGAGCGCAGTGTACTGGATACGCCCCTCTCCGCCAAAATTGCCGACGATCGCCTCGCCATAGTGGAGCCCGACGCGCGTACGACCGATCGGTGGCACGCCTTCGGGCACGGCCTTGCGAAATTCCTCACCCGCCTCGTACATCGCCCAGGCCGCCATCGCGGCGCGGTAGCCGTCGTCGGGCTTCGCGATCGGCGCGCCCCAGAAGGCGACGACCGCATCGCCGACGAACTTGTCGAGCGTGCCGCCATATTTCAGCACCACCGCCGAAAGCCGGTCGAGATAGTCGTTCAGCAGACTGGCGATGACCTCAGGTTCGACCGCGTGAGTCAGCTTGGTAAAGCCTTCAAGGTCGGTGAAAACGCAATAGATCTCGCGCTTCTCGCCGTGCAGCTGCAGGCGCTCTGGATTGCGCAGGATTTCGCCCGCGACCGATTTCGGCAGATATTTGCCCAGCGCGCCAGTCGCGAATTCACGCTCTGCCTGGCCGATAAACCGCAGGGCCGAGGCCACCGCGAGATAGCCCAGCAACCATCCGCCGACCCACCCGATCGAGGGCAGATCGTAAGTGTTGTAGCCCCACTTCTCGAATAGAAACGGGAGGACGAGAAAGATCGAGAACTGCAGGATCATGGCGAGCCCGATTGCCGGACCGCCACCTTGCGGCGCAGCGCTGGCCGCGCCCATAGTGACCGCGAGGATGGCCAGCAGCCAGATCAGCCACTTCGACAGAACCATCGGCATTTCGCGGTCGAGCAATTGCGCCAGCATCTGGGCGTGGATCTCGACCCCGATGGTCTGCGACTCGCCCGTCACGGGATTGCCGGTCCGCGTAAACGGCGTATCGAACTGGTCGAAATCGGCAAAGTCCCCGCCGATCATGACGTATCGGTCGGCGATGAGATCGGCCATGAACTCCGCCGTTGCCGGATCTGCCAGGATATCGATCGGCACCTTGTCGAAAACGGGCCGGTCGGAACTCATCGGAACGCGGTAGCGGATGGGGCCGGTATAGCCTTCAAACCCCGGTGCCGCGTCCGGACCGCCCTGCGTCAGCGCAAGGCTCATCAGCGGCGGCAGCGATGCGTAGTGACGCGGCCAGCGGCGTGCGACGCCGTCGCTGTCGGTTTCGAGAAGAATAGAGGTCGAGCGCACGACATCGGACTGCACTTCCCCGTGCCACGCATCGAGATCCTGCTGCTGCTCGAACGTGATCGCCTCGGGGTTGGTCCTGTTCGTCGCATAGGCGAGCCACAGCGGCGTCTTCATCTCGGACATGACCTGCTGCAGCAGCGGATCGTCGTCCTGCGGGGAATCGAACAGGACGTCGATGCCGATCCCGCGCGCGCCCATCTTGTCGATATTGGCCAGCGCTTCGGCCAGCACGGTACGGTCCACCGGCGAAATCTGGCCTCGGGCGCGGTTGGTGTCGTCGGTATAGACGACAAGCACGATGCGCTGGTCGGTATCTACCGCCTTTGCCGCGGTCACCGCACGGACGTCGTACAGGGCACGCTCCGCATCGCGCAGCAGCGGGAGTTTCCAGCTGCCGAACGCGATGATGACGCCGATCACCATCAGCAGGACCGCGATCACGACACGCGTCGAGCCGAGCTGGCGCAACGTGCGGCCCAAGGACCGCCGCACCCGCGTTTCGCCCGTCGATGTCTGCGTATCCGGCATCGTGCCCTCTCGCTCCCTTCGGATCTACGCCCTTCCCCTGTCTCAGCCGCCCAGGTTGAGCAGCGGGCGTGCCGCGTCGCCGACGATGGCAAAGCCCGACCAGTAATAGGGGTGCGAAGTCAGCGGATCGTTCATCAACGCCTGCTGTGCATCGAGCAGCGCATGGCCCAGCGTCTGGCCCTGCCCTTCGAACAGGCCCTCCATCAGCTTTGTCGTCGCCCCGAAATCGTCAGGCGCGGGCCAGTGCGAGGCCAGAACCGCGCGCCCGCCAGCACCCACAAAGCTACGCACCAGCCCGTCGAGCGCCGTGCCGCCGCCCGAACCGAGACCCGCCGCGCGCGTCGTTGCAACGTCGGCCGCAGCCGCCGTGTCGCAGGCGGAGAGGATCACGAGATCGGCATCGAGCTTCAGGTCAAAGATTTCCGAGAAGCTCAGAAGACCATCGGAGTCTTCGCCGCCGAAGCTGGTCAACAGCGCAGGACGCGTCGGACAGCTCGGCCCCGGAGGCGTGACGAGGCCGTGCGTCGCGAAATGCAGGATGCGGAAGTTCGACAGGTCCTCGCGCGACTTGATCGCGGTGTCGGTGAAGTCCGCCCCCGTCATCAGATCGGTGCCGCCGCCGACCAGCGTCGTAGCGGTCAGCAGTTCGGCGGCTGAGATCGGGTTGTTCCATTCCGCCAGCGGCCATTCGCAATCCTGCGCGGTAACGCCCGACGATCCGCGAATGCCGGTATGTCCTGCAGGCGTATCGCCCACGGTCGCATTGCTGCCCATGCCGAGGTAGCTTTGCGGCGCGTCTGAAGACGGCAGCGAGCGCGCATCGGCAAAGGCGCGCGCCGACACCGCGGTAGAGATCATGCGGTCGCGGCCCATCCAGTCGATCATCGTCACGTCGAACGGATCGGCGTCGGGCGCCTCCATCGCGACGACATATTCCTGCACCGTGTCACCGTCGGCGATCAGCAGGTTGGCGGGCAGTTGCAGCATCGCGCCGTCGGGCTCGAAGATCACGTGGCTCGCCCCCTTGATCCGGCCCGAAACCGGCCCGAAAAGCGCGACGTAAAGCTCGCGCGCGCCTTCTACGTCGAATGGCGCGGTGAGGTAGAGTCCATCCTCGAACTTCGAGATCGTGTCGCGGATTTCGCGCACCTTGGTCGCCATGGCGCGGCTACTTATTCCCGCGCGGTATCCAGTCGCGAAATCGGTACCTGCGACATAAACGAAGACATCGTCTTCCAGCACCGCGATCTTGGCATAGACCTCGCCCGGCGACAGCACCTTCTGAAGCTCGCCCTCACCGATGTGGCGCTGTGCGACGGCGCGGTACCGGGAATAGTAGTTGAGCGCGACGGTCGTATTCTGCGCCTGCTCTTCCAGCTTGGCGAGCTCGCGCTCCACCGCGCGGAGCTGCTGCGGACGGGCATCGGCGCCATCCAGCCGGGCCAGCGCCGCACGTTCCACCCGCAGACGTTCGAGCGAGCGGTTGAGGCTCACCGACTGACGGAACAGGCGCGCGGCCTCATCATCGCCGGCCGAAAGTTCGCGGGCCAGCACCGCCTGCGTATCGGCGACACCGGGGCGCATCAGGATCTGCGCGGCGGCAAGGAAATCGGCCGAAGCGGCAGGATCGGTGGTCATACGCGCGGCGAGAATGTCGAACCAGGGCGACATCTGTCCGGCAAGTCCGGTCAGGCCATCAGTACGTTCGAGCGAACGGTCCACGATCTCGCGGTATAGCGCCGAAGCCTCGGGCACGCGGCCATGCCGCGCGTAGAACGCAGCCAGCTGCGCCTGTGCGGCGGCGAGGCTGCGCGTTTCGGGATACTGAACCGCGATCATCGAGACCGCCGAATCCAGCAGGCTTTCCGCCCGCCCGAAATCGCCGCGATCCTCGGCCATGCGGGCCAGTTGCGAAAGGATCTGGCCGCGCATGCGGATGATCGACACGACCCGCCCGTTGCGCACGCCGACCACGCGGCGCTGGGCAAGATTGAGCGCGGCTTCCGCTTCTGCCGTCTGGCCAAGGTAATAGAGCGCCGAACCACGCAAGTGATCCGCCTGCGCGTCGAGGATCGTCGCGTGCTCCACCTCGGTCAGCTTCAGATCGTCGACGACGCCCAGCGCCTCGAGGATCGGATCGCCCGCGTTGATGCGGCTGGTCAGCGGCGGCGTGAGCGTCAGGTCCTGCCGAAGCTGCTGCCCCCCAGGCGCGATCGACACGCGCAAGGGACGGGCCAGCCGTTCGATCGCGGCGGCGTATTCGCCGCGATTAAGCTGATGGATCGCCTCGAAATTACGCAGCTTGCGCTCGGTAATCGGGTCGGTCGCGGGCAAGGCATCGGCCTGCGAGAACAAGATTTCCGCCTCGGTAAATTGGCCAAGGTTCGACCGCTGCAGCGCGGTATTGGCAAGATATTCCGTCTGCGAAGCGCCGACCGCGTCAGTATCGCGCATGCCGAGTTGTTCGAAGAATGCCGCCGCATCGGCATAGTCGCCCGCATTGTTGCGACGATACCCTTCGGCCAGCGCTGCGCGCGGGTCCAGCGTCTGGGCCTGGATTCGGGCGAAAGCCTCGCTATCGGCGACCGAGGCCGTGGCCACGGTGACCTCGCCGGGGACCAGACGATCCTCCAACAGCGATTTCAGCGCGAGTTCGAGCGCGCTTTCGTAGGCGGTATAACCTTCCGCCACCCACTTCGCCTTGCCGTCGCCCAGCGTCACGACCGTATAGGGAAGACCTGTCCGCGAGCCTAGGCACTGCCGCTGCGTAGCGCCGTCGACAAGAGTCGAAGGCACTTCGGGCGTGCCTTCGGGGCAAGTGAATTCCTTGCGATTGGCGGCGATGCGCGAAATCGCGTCATCGCCGCGAAGGGCGTAGATGCGCGCCACGGGAAGCGCGGTATCGCGGCACACGACGGCCCATGCGCGGTCGAACGGGTTGGCAAGCAGCGGACTGTCACCGCGACTTTGCACCTGGCAAAGCGCCTCTGCGCCCGATCCTACCGGAAAACTGTCGGCCAAAAGCGGCGAAGAATGCGCCATGGCGGGCTGGGCCGAGGCGATAGCCCCAGCCAGCGCGAATCCCGCACGAACGGACCAACGGCCGAAAAGCGACTTGTCGCTTCGCATCTAGTATCCCCCACAATACAGGTCTCTCCGCGCATACGGTGGTTAACACCGAAATCGCGGCAGGGCTCTCCCGTAGCCCGACCTTCCCATCCGACTCTGTGACACCTAGCACAGTGAACAGCCGAAAGTGCCCTGTTATGTTACATTAAACGGGGAAAGACGCGGCAAAATTGCCTATTCGCTGAGAAAGCGCACCTGTTCGTCAAGCGGCACGCGGGTGCGTTCGAACCGGTTCAGCGGAACCGAGTGGTCGCCATATCCGATGGCGATGCCGCAAAAGAGGATCTGCTCCTCGTCCGAAACGCCGATGTGCTGCTTGATGAGCCGCGCGTAGAGCGCCATCCATTCCTGCGGACAAGTGTCGAGCCCTTCTTCGCGGCACAGCAGCATTATCGTCTGAAGCCACATTCCGACATCCGACCACTGCGGCGGACCCATCAGGCGTTCGAAATGGACCATCAGAACGACCGGCGCGCCGAAAGAATAGATGTTCTGGCGGGCAAAGTCGGCGCGGCCTTCCTTGTCGGCCCGCTCGATCTCCATCGCGCCATAGAACTGCGCGCCCAGTTCCTGCAGCCGTCTCAGGTGGATTTCGGACTTTTCAGGCTCCGACCACGAATATTCGATCGGGTCCTGCGGCTCGCTTGCCGCCATCGCGTCCTGCACTTCGCGCAGTTTCGCGCCCGAAAGCACGGTGCCGCGCCAAGGCTGAAAGTTGCAGCCTGACGGCGCCATGCGGGCGCGGTCGAGAATGGAGCGAACGAGGTCCAGGTCGACCGGCTTGCCCAGAAACGCGCGGACCGACCGGCGGCTTGCGACCGCTTCACTCACGTTCATTTCGTGTCGTCTTCGAAAAGACCGGCAAGCTGTTCGATCATCGTGCCGCCAAGCTGCTCGACATCCATGATAGTAACCGCACGGCGGTAATAGCGGGTGACGTCATGCCCGATACCGATGGCGACAAGCTGGACCGGGCTTTTCTTCTCGATCCACTCGATCACCTTGCGCAGGTGCTGTTCCAGATAGCCCGCATTGTTGACCGACAGCGTCGAATCGTCGACCGGCGCACCGTCGGAAATCACCATCAGGATACGGCGATCCTCTGGCCGGGCCAGCATCCGCGAATGCGCCCACATCAGCGCCTCGCCGTCGATGTTTTCCTTCAGCAGCCCTTCGCGCATCATCAGGCCGAGATTCCGGCGCGCCCGGCGCCATGGCTCGTCCGCCTGCTTGTAAACGATATGGCGAAGATCGTTGAGGCGGCCCGGGTTCTGGGGCTTGCCCTTAGACAGCCACTGCTCCCGGCTCTGCCCGCCCTTCCAGGCGCGGGTGGTGAAGCCCAGCACCTCCGTCTTCACGCCGCAGCGTTCGAGCGTACGGGCCAGAACGTCCGCGCTGATCGCCGCGATCGAGATCGGCCGCCCGCGCATCGAGCCCGAGTTGTCGATCAAAAGCGTGACGATCGTGTCCTTGAATTCCTGGTCCCGCTCGATCTTGTAGGACAGCGAGTGGCCGGGCGAGATCACCACGCGGGCCAGCCGCGCGGCATCGAGCAGGCCTTCTTCCTGGTCGAAGTCCCACGACCGGTTCTGCTGCGCCATCAACCGGCGCTGCAGCCGGTTGGCTAGTTTCGTGACGACGCCCTGAAGACCTTTGAGTTGCGCATCCAGATACGTGCGCAGACGGGTCAGTTCTTCTTCGTCGCACAAGTCCGCCGCCCTGACGATTTCGTCGAAATCGGTGGTGAAGGCGCGATAGTCGAAGTCGTCGGGAATCTCGGTCCACGGGCGGTTGGGCCGGACCGGCATCATGCCCTCCTGATCGCCCTCGCCCGGTTCGTAGTCGCTGTCGCCGTCCTCGCCCTCGGCCTCGCCGTCCTCGCTCTCGCTTTCGCCTTCGGGATTTTCGGTTGGGGCCGCTTCCATGCGGGCATCGGAATCGCTGGGCTGCTCTTCCTCCTTCTCGCTCTCGGTCTCGTCCTCGCCTTCAGGCTCGTCGCCGCTATCGTCTTCGGAAGCGTCCTCAGGTTCGCTCGCCACGAGTTCGAGATGTTCGAGAAGGCCCAGCATCTTGCGCGAAAAAGCCTGCTGATCGTCCAGCACTTCGGCAAGCTGCGCGAAATCGTCGCCGATTGCACCTTCGATACCGGCACGGCGCAGTTCAAGTCCCGCCAGCGTGTTTTCGGGCGGTGCTTCGCCGGTCAGCGCCTCGCGCGCCAGAAGGGCAAGTGCCGTGGCAAGTGGCACGTCCTCGCGCTTGTCGGCGCGCAGGATCGGATCGCTGGCCAGACGGCGGTCAAGCGCGGCGGCAAGGTTGGCGCGCGTGCCCTGCATGGCATTCGCGCCCAGCGCCTCGTACCGGACCTGTTCCAGCGTATCGTAAACCTGCCCCGCGATAGGTTCGACGGGGCGCGATCTGCGGTGCAGCGCGGCGTTGTGGTGCCGCGTCTTGAGCGCGAAACTGTCGGCCACCCCGCGCGCAGCGGCAACGGGGCCTGCCTCCAGCTTACGGCCCGGCATGGGTACACGAACGACGTGGCCTGCCTGGTTCGGGCTTTCCGAAGTCCAGTTGATCTCAAGCTCCGCCTCACGCGAAACGGCGCGCGACGCCGCGGTCAGCGCGGAGCGGAACTTGTCGAGAGGGGACTGGTCGGCCAAATTGCGGCTTTCGCTATCTTAGATGATAGACTGGCCGGTCTTGGCCCAATCGGCCATGAAACCTTCGATACCCTTGTCGGTCAGCACGTGCTTGACGAGGTTCTTGATGACGGCGGGGGGCGCGGTCATCACGTCGGCGCCGATGCGTGCCGATTCAAGAACGTGCGTGACGTGTCGCACCGACGCGACGAGGATTTCGGTCTCGAACGCATAATTGTCGTAGATCAGGCGAATGTCGCGGATGAGGTCCATGCCGTCCACGCCGTTGTCGTCGTGACGGCCCACGAAAGGCGACACGAACGTTGCGCCGGCCTTGGCGGCAAGCAGCGCCTGATTGCCCGAAAAGCACAGCGTGACGTTGACCATCGTGCCGTCCGACGTCAGCGCCTTGCACGTTTTCAGGCCGTCGATCGTCAGCGGAACCTTGATGCAGACATTGTCCGCGATCTTCCGCAGGACTTCGGCTTCCTTCATCATCGTCTCGTGATCGAGAGCAACGACTTCGGCGCTGACCGGACCGTCGACGATGTCGCAGATTTCCTTCGTCACTTCCATGAAGTTACGACCCGACTTCGCGATGAGCGAGGGGTTGGTGGTGACGCCGTCGAGCAGGCCGGTCGCGGCCAGGTCCTTGATGTCGGCGATTTCGGCGGTGTCGGCGAAGAATTTCATGGGTGCGCTCGCTAGTTTCTGGCTGGCATCGCGGCCCGTTCGGCGTTGTTGAGCCGGACGAGCGCGATGACCCGATTGATCGGTGCCTGCCTTGCCGCCGCATGGGCGACATTGCAACCGGCAAGCGTGCCAGTTTGCGAAGTTTAGATCGGATCGGCCCCGTCAGGCGACGCCGAACACGCCGATCAGGACCGGATCGTTGGTAGAGCGCGGGTTCTCGCGGATATATGCCTCTTCGTTGCCCATTTCGGTCCAGATCGTCTCTTCCGCCACATCGGTCAGACCGTAAACGACGTTCTGCAGGTTCGATCCTGCCAGTGCCGAAAGCGCAGGGCCGACGACCGGATCGGAGACGAGATCGAGCGCATCACCGATTTCGGGCACCATGACCTCTACCAGACGCTGCCCCATGTTGTTTCGCAGGAAGCTGGTCGCCGCTGTCGGCTGGCCGGTGATAAGCGCGGCGGCGTTCTGGATACCGACCATGCGGATCGTATCTGCAACGACGGGCGCCGCGCGCTCCGCGCCAGAGGCGGCAACGTCGGCGAGGCCGCGGAACAGGCGGTCCTTCACGATGCCCGAAGTCAGGATCGAAGACAGGATACCCCCGCGCGCGCCAAGGAACTGGTCAAGCTGAAGCCGTGCTACCTGGCTTTCGTAGAAGCCGTTTTCGGCCAGCAAGCGATCGAACGTGCGGGTCGAGGACAGGGTCAGCAATCGGCGGATCGCCTCGGTAAAGCTGAAGCCGCCATAGGATGCACAGCCCGGCAGGGTCAGGGCGGCGGCGGACAGGCCGAGACCGCCGAGAAAGGCGCGGCGGCTGGACGGGGGGGACAGATTCATGACGACAACTCCTGTTGGGGCGATGCGCCGGGGTGTCGCAAGCCACGGCAGCGCCCATATAGAAGGCACCTCATGAACCGCGTCCGACTCCTCGTACTCAATGCAGCGCTCGGCCCGCTCGACTATCGCGTGCCCGACGACCTGCACGTCGAACCCGGCAGCGTCGTCGTCGCGCCGCTGGGGCCGAGGCAAGTGCTCGGGATTGCTTGGGAAAGCGAACGGTTGCCGGGCACCGAAGTTCCGGATGCGCGCCTGCGCCCCATTTTGGATGTCCTGCCCGTCCCGCCGCTGCGTGCCCCCTTGCGGCGGCTGATCGAGTGGACGGCGGACTACTATTGCGCCGCGATGGCAAGCGTTGCGCGCATGAGCCTGTCGTCCAGCGCTGCGCTGCGCGGCGGGGGCACGATCACCGAATACCGGCTGACCGGCGTGATGCCTTCGCGCCTCACGCCGCAGCGCGACGCGGCGATCTCGGCGCTGGACGGCGAACAGGGCACGATCCGCGAACTCGCCGACCTTGCCGGCGTGTCCGAGGCCGTGCTGCGCGGGCTGGTCAATGCAGGCGTGATGGAGCCTGTCGTCGTCGACATCGACCGCGCCTATCCGCCCGCCGATCCCGATCACGCGGTGCCGACCCTGTCGGACCTGCAGACGGGCGTCGCGGACCGTTTCGTTGACGCGGTGAAGGCGCGCAAGTTCGCGCCCTTCCTGCTCGACGGGGTGACCGGTTCAGGAAAGACCGAGACCTATTTCGAAGCCGTTTCCGAGGCGCTGCGCATGGGGCGGCAAGTGCTGGTCCTCCTGCCGGAAATCGCGCTGACCGAGAATTTCCTCAAACGCTTCGAAAGCCGCTTCGGCGTGCCGCCCGTCGTCTGGCATTCCAGTCAGAAACAGTCCGAACGCCGCCGCGCATGGCGGCAAGTGGCCGAAGGCGGCGCGCAAGTCGTTGTGGGCGCAAGATCGGCGCTGTTCCTGCCCTATGCGAACCTGGGCCTCATTATCGTCGACGAGGCGCACGAGGTCAGTTTCAAGCAGGACGACGGCGTGCGTTACAACGCTCGCGACGTAGCCGTGATGCGCGGGCGGTTCGAACAGATCCCGGTCGTGCTGGCATCGGCCACGCCTGCGCTCGAAAGCCTGCAGATGGCAGAGGCGGGCGTTTACGAAAAAGTCGACCTGCCCAGCCGTTTTGGCGAGGCATCGCTCCCCGAGATTGCGGTCGTGGACCTTCGCGAACAGGTCCCGCCGCGCGGCCGCTGGCTGGCCCCGCCGCTGGTGCAGGGCATCGAGGAGCGGCTGGAGCGGGGCGAGCAGTCGCTGCTTTTCCTCAACCGCCGCGGCTATGCCCCGCTGACGCTGTGCCGCAATTGCGGGTTCCGTTTCCAGTGCCCGAACTGCTCGGCATGGCTGGTCGAACATCGCCTGTCGAAGCGGCTGGCCTGCCATCATTGCGGCCACGAAGTCCCCTCGCCCTCGCAATGTCCCGAATGCGGCGAGGCAGACTGCCTTACCGCTTGCGGCCCGGGTGTCGAACGTATCGCCGACGAAGTCGCGCAGATCTTTCCCGATGCGCGCACCGCCGTCGTCACCAGCGACACCCTGTCGAACCCCGAGAAGATCGCCGCTTTCGTCGATGCAGCCGAAAGCGGGGCGATCGACGTGATCGTAGGCACCCAGCTCGTTACCAAGGGTTATCACTTCCCCGAACTGACGCTGGTAGGCGTTGTCGATGCCGATCTCGGTCTTGAGGGCGGCGACTTGCGTGCGGCGGAACGGTCATACCAGCAGATCGCACAAGTCGCGGGCCGCGCTGGCCGCGCATCCAAACCCGGCGAAGTCATGATCCAGACGCGCCATCCCGATGCGCCCGTCATCGCCGCTCTGGCCGCTGGCGACCGCGATGCCTTTTATGCCGCCGAAACCGATGCCCGCCGCCACGCGGGTGCCCCGCCTTTCGGACGCTGGGCCGCAATCATCGTGTCGAGCGAGGAGGAGGCCGAAGCGCGCGAGGCAGCGCAGAACATCGGTCGCGCCGCCCCGCGGCTGGACGATCTGGCCGTATTCGGCCCTGCGCCTGCCCCGCTGTCGCTGCTTCGCGGGCGATATCGCTATCGCCTGCTGATCAATGCCCGGCGCAGCGCAGCGCTACAGCAGACGATCCGCGAATGGCTCCATCCGATGGAGTTTGCGCCGGGGGTTCGCATAGGGGTCGACATCGATCCATACAGTTTCGTATGAAATCGCTTCATCGCCGGTACAGGGCACTTGGGCCATGGCCCGGCGACAAGGGGATTGGTTCAACATCGGTAGGCCCTGTTCGGAACGAACCGGCGGGCCGAGAGAGGGGTTCATGAATAAAGTTCTGGGTCGCATCCGCAACACTCTGGCCGCAACGGCCGCCATCGCCGCGCTGGCGGCATCGCCGGCGCACGCCGAATGGTGGAAGGCCGAAACCGACCACTTCATCATCTATTCCGAGGATTCCAGGGAAGATACCGAGGAATTTGCCCGCGAACTCGAACGATTCGACAACGCACTGCGCACGATTCAGGCGCTTCCGATCAAGCCGGAAGAGGAGCTGAGCGACGCGAACAAGGTCACGATCTTCCGCGAAGGCCGCGTGTCGGGCATCGCCAAGCTGGCCGGTGCGCCCGGTTCGGGCATCGCGGGCTTCTACATCCCGCGCGCAGGTGCCCCTGTCGCCTTTACGCCGGTGCAGGAAAACATCGCCGACATCCGCTCGATCCGCCAGCGCGCCCGCAACACCGAGGCGGAAATGGACCCGCGCTCGATCTTGCAGCACGAATACGTCCACCACTTCATGCTGCAGACATTCCCGGCCACGTATCCCGACTGGTACATCGAGGCCTTTGCCGAGCTTTACGCGACGATCGAGCTTTACGAGGACGGCACGTTCCACCTCGGCAATCCGCCGCAGTATCGCTCGTTCCAGATCTACAACCTTCGCAGCTTCCCGCTGAAGCAGATGTTCGACCAGAACCATGAACGTTCGGGCCTCGACCGCCTGCAGTTTTACGGCACCGGCTGGATGGTCGCCCACTACCTCAGCTTCAATCCAGAACGTCGTCCGCAGCTGTTCCAGTACCTGAAGGCCATCGGCGAAGGTCAGGACGGCCTGACCGCCGCCAAGGCCGCATTCGGCGATCTCGACAAGCTGCAGGACGAAGTCGACGCCTACAAGCGCGAGGCGAAGCTGGGCAAGCTGCCGGGCTTCGACATCAAGCCTGCCGACTATGTCGCCCCTGCCGTCGCGATGCGCGAACTGACAGCGGCCGAAGAATCGGTCATCAACCTCTACATGCGTTCCAAGCGCGGAGTGGACCGGAAAGACGCCAAGGAAGTCGCCAGCGGGATCGAGGCCAAGGCTGCGGAGTACCCCGAAAGCCTCTTCGTGCAGCTTGCCGCTGCCGAAGCGTTCGTCGACGCGCGCCGCTACGACGATGCCGATCGCGCCGTGGACCGTGCGCTCGCTCTCGATCCGAACTCGTCGCAGGCGTGGTTGTTCAAGGCCAAGTCGATCATGGGCCGCGCCGAGTACGAGGCCAAGGACATGGCGATGTACGCCGATGCGCGTGCACCGCTGGCCAAGGCGACCGAACTTGATCCGCAGAACCCGGAACCGCTGATCCTCTATTACGAGACTTATCGCCGCGCCGGTGAAGCGCCGAGCGAGAACGCGATCATCGCGCTGGAATCGGTGTTCGAGAGTGCGGCTTTCGACGCGGCCTATCGCATGATCCTCGCTCGCCAGCTGCTGATCGAACTGAAGGGCCCGCTCGCCAAGACGGTGCTGGCCCCGATCGCCTTCAGCTTCCACGGCGACCAGGAAAACAACAAGCTGGGCCAGGTCATCGACCTGATCGACGAGCAGAAGAACGAGGAAGCTCGCGACAAGCTCATCGAGATCATGGACGAGGCCGAACAGAAGGCCAAGGAATCCTGATCGGCTGACAGCGTTCCGAACGCCCATCGACGGGGCCGGGACACCTTGGGCACGCTCGTGCGTTGCCAAGGACATGCCCGGCCCCCTTCTCGTACCCGTCCTTGGCGACCAGCTGACCCGTGACCTTGCCAGCCTCAGGGGCCGGACGAAAAAGGACACGGTGATCCTTGATGATGGAAGTCGCCGACGAGACGACTTACGTCAAACACCACAAGGCCAAGATCGTCCTGATCCTGTCGGCCATGCGCCACTTTGCTGCCGAATTGCGCGATGCGGGCTGGACGGTCGACTACATCGCGCTGGAAGACGGCGGCAATTCCGGCTCGTTCACCGGCGAGATTTCCCGCGCGGTCGATCGCCACGGCGCGAGCGAGGTCCGCGTGGTCGAACCTGGCGAATGGCGCGTTCTGAAATCGCTGGAAGGGCTGAAGGGACCGCTGTCCGTCCCGCTCGAAATCCTGCCCGACGACCGTTTCGTCTGTTCGCTGAACGATTTCTATACCTGGGCGCAATCGCGCGACACGCTGCGGATGGAGAACTTCTACCGCGAGATGCGGCGCAAGACCGGCCTCTTGATGGACGGCGACGAACCCGAAGGCGGCCAGTGGAATTATGACCACGACAACCGCGCCTCGCCCGACAAGGACATTGCCCCGCCGCCCGCACCCAGGTTTGCGCCCGACGGTGTGACCGGCGAGGTCATCGAAATGGTCGAGCGCCGCTTTGCCGACCATTTCGGCAGCCTCGACCACTTCGGCTGGCCCGTGACATCGGATCAGGCGGAAGAAGCTTTGGACGCCTTTATCGAACAGCGCCTGCCCGACTTCGGCACGTATCAGGACGCGATGGTCCACGGGTCCGACGACCTGTTCCACTCGCTGCTCTCGACCTCGATCAACCTCGGCATTCTGGACCCGGTCGAATGTTGCCGCCGCGCCGAGCAGGCGTTTCGCGACGGCAAGGCCCCGATCAACGCGGTCGAAGGCTTCATCCGCCAGATCATCGGCTGGCGCGAATATATCCGCGGGATGTACTGGCTGGAGATGCCCGAACTGGCAGAGGCCAATGCGCTGAAGGCCACGCGCCCCCTGCCCGAGTTCTACTGGACCGGCGATACCGACATGCGCTGCATGGCCGACTGCGTGCGATCGACCCGCGAAAGCGCGCATGCACATCATATCCAGCGGCTCATGGTGCTCGGCAATTTCGCGCTGATCGCGGGCGTGAAGCCGCAGGAGGTCGAGGACTGGTTCCTCGTCGTCTATGCCGATGCCTACGAATGGGTCGAACTGCCCAACGTCGCAGCCATGGCACTTTGGGCCGACAAGGGCCGCCTTGCCTCCAAGCCTTATGCGGCGAGCGGCAACTACATCAACAAGATGAGCGATTACTGCGGCGACTGCGCCTACTCGGTTTCGAAGAAGACCGGCGAAGGTGCGTGCCCTTTCAACCCGCTCTACTGGGACTTCCTCGTCCGCAACCGCAAGCTGCTGGAATCGAACCACCGCATCGGGCGGGCATACGCAACATGGGACCGGATGAAGCCAGACAAGCAGCAGGCCTATCTCGATAGCGCAAAGGCAGTGCTCGACGGCCTGAAACCTGCCAGCCGTGGATGGGCGCGCGACTAGTTCTTGATCGCCTTCGCCTGATCGGCAAGATATCCCGAGGGAATTGAGGGTCGCAAAAATGCATCGAATTCAGGGATTTCTTCTCGCGGCGACGGCTGCGCTCGGCCTCGCATCGCCTGCCGCTGCCGAATGGCACAAGGCGGAGACCGAAAATTTCGTCATATACTCCGAAGGCAAGGAAGACCGCGTCCGCGCCTTTGCGCGTGAACTCGAACTCTTCGACGCGCTGCTGCACCAGCTCCACGGTATCGAACCGTCGGGCAATCCGAACCGCCCGACGATCTACCTCGTCGACAGCTACCGCGATGTCGAAAAGCTTTCGTGGAGCGGGGTCGGCGGGTTCTATACCGCGGACGAATACGGCACTTACGCCGTGGGCCAGAATTCGCGGATCAAGACCGGCTTTCACCTGAACGGTAACGCCGTTCTCTATCACGAGTACGCGCACCACTTCATGTACCGCAACTTCAACAGCGCGGTTCCTGCATGGTATTCCGAAGCCTTTGCCGAGTTCTACTCGACCACCGTGATCGACGACGACACGATCGAGATCGGCCGCCCCGCCAACCACCGGACAGAGAGCCTGCAATATCACGACGGCGATTCGGTCGCGGATTTCCTGCTGGCCGAACGTGGGGACTACACCTCCTATTCACGCGGCTGGCTGCTGCTCCACATGCTGCAATCGGACCCGGCCTATGCGCAACGGCTGGCCCGCTATCTCGATGATTTTCGCAACGGAAAGTCGCTGAAAGAAGCGGCGCAGGCGCTGGGCGATCTGGACCAGCTGACTTATGCCGTCGGGCGGTATGGGCAGGGGAAACTGCAGTTCAGCATCATCGACACTACCGACATGCCCGCGCCGAACATCACCACTTCGGTGCCCGATCCGGTTGAGCAGGAGCTTATCTCGATCGACCTGCTGCGCCGGTCGGAGAACCTGCAGGACGAACCGATCCGTCTGCTGAAGAAGCTAGAGGCAAAGTATCCGAACGAGCCGCGCGTACACTTCGCTCTCGCCAAGGCCCACCACTCCGCCGCGACTTTCGTCGACGATATCTATGACTACGTCGAGGAACTGCGCCGCACGCTTGCCGAGCAGGAGCCCGGATCGAAGAAGATCGAGGACCTCGAAAAGGCGATCGCCTACAACCTGAAGGAATACGATCTAGGCGAAGAGTCCCGCCTGCGCGCCGAGCAGGAGGAGGCCTTTGCCGAGGCGGAGCGCGAAGTGGATTTCGCGCTGGCTGCCATGCCCGACCATCCGCGCGCCAATGCGCTGAAGGGCGAGATCCTGATGCACAAGGCCGCCAAGGGCGAAACCGAACAGTGGCGTGCCGCGCGCAGCTACCTCGTGAAGGCCAATCGCCTTGCCCCGGAAGACCCGCTGCCGCTCTATCTCTGGCACAAGGCCTATCTCGAATCCGGCGACGAGATGCCTGAGGTGGCGCACCTGGGCCTGCGCAAGGCCTATGTCCTCGCGCCCGAAAGCAAGAAAATCCGCAACGCGCTGGCCCGCGACATGGCGAAAATGGGCCAGTTTGAACCTGCGATCGCGATTGCCAAGATCTCGGCCTATTCGCCCCACGCGTGGACGACGGACCGCAAGCTTTTGAAGGACATCCGCGAGATGGCGGGGCTGCCAGAGGACGAAGGGTGATCAGCCCTCGCTTTCGCGTTTCAGCAGTTCGCGCTTGATCGCCTCACCATAGGCATAGCCTCCGATCGATCCGTCGGATCGGATCACGCGGTGACAGGGAATCAGCACCGCGACGTTGTTCGCCCCGTTCGCGCTGCCCGCCGCGCGGACGGCTTTCGGATTTCCGGCGGCTGCGGCGAGCTCGGCATAAGTCCGCGTCTCGCCGGGCGGGATCTTGCGCAGCTCGGCCCAGATCCGCTCCTGAAACGCGGTGCCCTGCACATCGAGCGGGATGTCAGACGCCATGCATGGCGTCTCGACCGCAGCGATGACCCGTGCGATGAAGTCGGCGAAATCGACCCCGCCCTGGACAAGGGCCGCGTTCGGAAAGCGGTCGCGCAAGTCCGCCTCGCCTTCGCCGAACGACAATCGGCACAAGCCCTTGTCGGTCGCGGCAGCGAGCATCGGGCCAAGGCTCGTGTCGGCGACGGCCCATCGGATCGTTACGCCCCTTCCGCCATCGGCCCATGCCGAAGGTGCCATGCCCATTCTCTCTTTCGCTTTCTCGTAAAACCGCGACGCTGCGCCGTAACCCGCCTCGTTGATCGCGCTGGTCACATGCCCGTTGCCAAGCGCCTCCTGCGCCTTTTCCATCCGCAACGCGCGGCCATAGGCGGCTGGCGTCATGCCGGTGGCGCGAGAGAATATGCGGGAGAAGTGGTCGGGCGAATATCCGACCGCTGCGGCAAGGTCGGCGAGTACAAGTCGCTCGCCCGAATCGCGGATCAACGCGATGGCCTGCTCCACCGCCTGCGAATCGCGAGCCGCCTCGTCCGGCTTGCAGCGCAGACACGGGCGGAATCCCATGGCCTCGGCAGCATCGTTCGACGCGGCGAGCCGCACGTTCTCGGGCCGAGGCCGCCGCGCGGGGCACGAAGGGCGGCAGTATATCTGTGTTGTCGTCACGCAGACGACGAAGCGCCCGTCATAGGCACGGTCGCGCCGCTCGAAGGCGTCGAGCGCCTCGCTCTCGTCGAGCGGCAAAGGGGCTGGGGTGGTCGTCATGACCTCTTCTTAACGCGGCAGCGATGCAACGCGCATCCCGAAACCTGCGGGCAAAAGAGATAATCCCCCTGCCATCGCGCGCCGGATCGGGTAACAGCGCGCCTATGGGTTCGCGGTTCCCCCACCCCACCAAGGCCTTTGCGGCCCTTCGCGTCGTGCTGTGCGCGCTGTTGCTCGCCTGCACGCTGCACGTTGCCGCGCCCTCCCCCGCCCGCGCCGACAGCGCCGACATCAACGCCGCCGCGCGCAGCGTCGTGCGCGTCGTAATCGTCCTGCGCGATTCGTCGGGATACGATGTCATCGGGCACGGCACCGGCTTTGCCGTAACGTCGAAGCTGATCGTCACGAACGCCCACGTCCTCGCCCCGCTGCTGGAGGACGACCGCCTGCGCCTTGGCGTTGTGCCGGCACAGGGCCGCACCGGCTATTTCGCGCGAATCGTCCGCGTGTCGAGCGATGTCGACCTCGCCCTTATCGAATTGACCGAAGACGCCAGCCTTCCCGTTGCCACGCTTTACACCGGCGCGGTCGATGACGGGGCGGATGTCTTCGCGGTCGGCTATCCCGCAAATGTCGACGAGGCACTTGGCCTCGGCCTCAACGGGCTCGTCTCGCCGCAGGCTCCGGTCAAGTCGCGCGGACAGGTCTCGGGCGGGCGCAGTTCCAGCCAGTTCGACACGCTGCTTCACACGGCGCCTATCGGCACCGGCAATTCCGGTGGCCCTCTGCTCGACGCGTGTGGCCGCGTCGTAGGCGTGAACAGCTTCGGAACGATCAGCGACAACGGCTCCGATTCGGAATTCTACTTCGCGGTCTCGATGCGCGAACTGGCGCCTTTCCTGCGCAAGGCGGGGGTTTCGGCCCACACCAACGCCCTGCCCTGCCAGAGCCTTGCCGCCTTCGACGCCGATGAAAGCGCGCGCGCCCTACGCGAATCTGCGACACAGCAGGCCCGGATGGAGGCCGCCGCCACCGAACGCCGCTTGAAGGCCGAACGCGCCTCCCGCCGGTCGGAGCTCGACACGATCGACGAGCGCGAGACGCTGATGGCGCTCGCCGGTCTCATGCTCGCGCTCATGGTTCTGGGTGCGGCGGTTTCGATGCGATTCTTCGCGCGGCAGGAACAGGAACAAGGCACGGCAAGCGCTGTCTTTGCGCTTCTGTGCATGGTCGGCGCGCTGGCGGCATGGTTCTCGCGGCCGAGCGTCGACGACATCGTGGAACGCGCTTCGCAGGCCGAAAGGGCGGCGATGGCCGAAGTCCCCGCCGTCACGCCACCGGATTCGCTGGTCGACAAGGGCCGCTTCGTCTGCCGCTTCCGCCCCGAACGCAGCCGCGTCACGGTTTCAAACACGAACGAGGTTCGCCTCGACTGGTCGCCCGACGGCTGCGTGAACGAAAAGACGCAGTACGGCCTGATGGAAGGGAACTGGACCCGCATCTCGGTCAACGGCGCGGACCAGACGATTTCGCTCAACCGCTACGATCCGCAAGGACGCGTCTATACCGTCGATCGTTATCTCGTCGATCTCCAGACGATGGACGCGGCGCGCAAGGCGCGGTCCGACTTTCAGGCGCCTGCCTGCGGTGCGGGCGTCGAAGCGGCACGCGAATTGGGTGATGCCCAGCAGGCGATCCGCGCTCTCCTTCCCAAGATGCCGAACGAGCGACTGGTCTATTCGTGCGAACCGGCCCCCAACGACGGCGCCGCAAACGCGGTGGCTGCAGGGGAAAACGGCGCTTCGGAAGGGTAAAACGGCCCTGCAAGGCGAAGCGATTCAGTCCCACCCGATGGTCGATATCGCACCGGTGGAATATTAGCCGATAAGCGTAGTTGTCATTTGCAGGTTTCGTTGCTAGGCGCGCCGCGACGAAGACACCCCTGTCTGGCTCACCTGCCAGATTGCGAATCTGCAGGCCATCCGGCCACTGCGCGATTCGCCAGGCGGTTCGCGATAACGAAGAGGGAAGCTACTCGCGTGGATATTTCCGGCGGCATTACGGCCAGTCTCGCAGGGCGCTATGCAGCGGCCCTGTTCGACCTTGCGGTCGACCAGAACCAGGTGACCGCGGTTGAGGGCGACCTCGACAACCTGCGCCAGGCGATCACCGCATCGGGCGACCTGTCGGCCCTGCTGACCGACCCCGAGATTTCGCGCAAGGCAGCCGGTGAAGCGATCACCGCCGTCGCCCGCCATCTCGGTTCCTCGGAACTGACCGGAAAGTTTCTGGGCACGCTGGCGGAAAATCGCCGCCTCGCCGCTCTTCCCGACATCATCCGCGCGTTCAATGCCATCGCCGCTGCACAGCGCGGCGAAGTGACGGCAGACGTCACCAGCGCGCACGCGCTCAACGATACCCAGATCGCCGCTCTCACTGCGAAGCTTACTGCTCGCGAGGGACGCGACGTCAAGGTCCGTACCACGGTCGATCCCGCGATCCTCGGTGGGCTGGTCGTCAAGATCGGCTCGCAGCAGATCGACGGTTCGATTCGCACCCGTCTCAATTCTCTCGCCCAGGCGATGAAGGGCTAAGCCCGCAAGGCTTCGACGAAAGGCTATTTAAATGGATATCCGCGCCGCAGAAATCTCGAAGGTCATCAAGGACCAGATCGCCAATTTCGGCACCGAGGCCCAGGTCAACGAAGTCGGCAGCGTGCTGTCGGTCGGTGACGGCATCGCCCGCATCCACGGCCTCGACAAGGTCCAGGCCGGTGAAATGGTCGAATTTGCCGGTGGCATCCAGGGCATGGCCCTGAACCTCGAAGCCGACAACGTCGGTGCCGTTATCTTCGGTTCGGACGCCACCATCAAGGAAGGCGACCAGGTCAAGCGCACCGGCACCATCGTGGACGTTCCCGTCGGCAAGGGCCTGCTGGGCCGCGTCGTCGACGCGCTGGGCAACCCGATCGACGGCAAGGGCCCGCTGACCGACGTGACCCGCGCCCGCGTCGAAACGAAGGCGCCGGGCATCATCCCGCGCAAGTCGGTCCACGAACCCGTGCAGACAGGCCTGAAGGCGATCGACGCGCTGGTTCCGATCGGCCGCGGTCAGCGCGAGCTGATCATCGGTGACCGTCAGACCGGCAAGACCGCCGTCGCCATCGACACCTTCATCAACCAGAAGGAAGTCAACCAGGGCGACGACGAGAGCAAGAAGCTCTACTGCATCTATGTCGCCGTCGGACAGAAGCGTTCGACCGTCGCACAGATCGTGCGTCAGCTCGAAGAAAACGGCGCGATGGAATATTCGATCGTCGTCGCCGCGACCGCCTCGGAGCCTGCTCCGCTGCAGTATCTCGCGCCCTACACCGGCGCTGCGATGGGCGAATTCTTCCGCGACAACGGCATGCACGCCGTCATCGTCTACGACGACCTTTCCAAGCAGGCCGTCGCCTACCGCCAGATGTCGCTCCTTCTTCGCCGTCCTCCGGGCCGCGAAGCCTATCCGGGCGACGTCTTCTACCTGCACAGCCGCCTGCTGGAACGTGCGGCAAAGCTGAACGAGGAAAACGGCGCCGGCTCGCTGACCGCTCTCCCGATCATCGAAACGCAGGCAGGCGACGTGTCGGCCTACATTCCGACTAACGTGATCTCGATCACCGACGGCCAGATCTTCCTTGAAACCGGCCTGTTCTACCAGGGCGTCCGCCCGGCCATCAACGTCGGCCTCTCGGTCTCGCGCGTCGGCGGCTCGGCCCAGACGAAGGCGATGAAGAAGGTCGCCGGCTCGATCAAGCTGGAGCTGGCACAGTACCGCGAAATGGCTGCCTTCGCACAGTTCGGCTCAGACCTCGACGCCGCAACGCAGAAGCTGCTGAACCGCGGTGCGCGCCTCACCGAACTCCTCAAGCAGCCGCAGTTCTCGCCGCTGCCGTTCGAGGAACAGGTCGTCTCGATCTTCGCCGGTACCAACGGCTACCTCGATTCGATCGCGGTAGACGCCGTCACCCGCTACGAAGGCGAGATGCTGAGCTACATGCGTTCGGAACACGCCGATGTCCTCGGCGAAATCCGCTCGACGCAAAAGTTCGAGGGCGAGACGAAGGACAAGACCGTCGCCGCACTCGACAAGTTCGCCAAGCAGTTCGCCTGAACCCCGCGAGACACTTAAGTAGGGAGCCGTCATGGCCTCTTTGAAGGAACTCAAGGGCCGGATCACCTCGGTCAAGTCGACCCAGAAGATCACCAAGGCCAAGCAGATGGTCGCTGCGGCCAAGCTGCGCAAGGCACAGGCGCGGGCCGAGGCTGCCCGCCCCTATGCCGAGCGTCTGGCCTCGGTCATGGCCAGTCTTGCCAGCAAGGTGGGCGGCGACAACGCACCCAAGCTGCTGGCCGGCACCGGCTCTGACCAGCGTCACCTGCTCGTTGTCGTCAACACCGACAAGGGCCTGTGCGGCGGTCTCAACTCGAACATCGTTCGTGCAGCCAGCCAGAAGGCCCGCAAGCTGATCGCGGATGGCAAGGACGTCGAACTGTACCTCGTCGGCCGTAAGGGTCGTGCGCCGCTGAAGCGCAACTTCCCCGAGCGGATCGGCAACCAGTTCGACACGAGCAACGTTCGCGAGCCCGGTTTCGACGAGGCAGAGCAGATCGCGTCCGAAGTCATCGGGATGTTCGAAGACGGCAAGTTCGACGTCGCCCACCTCGTCTACCCGATTTTCAAGTCGGCATTGGCGCAGGACCCGACGGTTCAGCAGATCGTCCCGGTTCCCGCTCCCGAAGCGGCGCCGTCGGACGATGCAGGCGCTGTCGTGGAATACGAACCGGGCGAAGAGGAAATCCTCGAGGAACTGCTGCCCCGCTACGTGAAGACGCAGGTTTTCGGCGCTCTGCTGGAAATCGCGGCCTCGGAACAGGGCGCATCGATGACCGCGATGGACAACGCGACGCGTAACGCGGGCGACCTGATCCAGAAGCTGACCATCCAGTACAACCGCAGCCGCCAGGCCGCGATCACCACCGAACTCGTTGAAATCATCGCGGGCGCCGAAGCGCTCTGATTGAAGGCAAGGAAACAACCATGGCCACCGCAGCACCCGTGCTCGACAGCACGAGCAACATTCCCGCCCAGGGCAAGATCAGCCAGATCATCGGCGCCGTCGTCGACGTGACCTTCGAAGGCGAACTGCCCGCGATCCTGACCGCACTGGAAACGCAGAACGGCGACAACACGCTGGTTCTCGAAGTTGCCCAGCACCTCGGCGAAAGCACCGTTCGCACCATTGCGATGGACGGCACCGACGGCCTGACCCGCGGCCAGGCCGTGCGCAACACCGGCAAGCAGATCTCGGTCCCCGTCGGACCCAAGACGCTGGGCCGCATCATGAACGTCGTCGGTGAGCCGATCGACGAAAGAGGTCCGGTCGGCGCGGAAATGACCGCCCCGATCCACGCCGAGGCACCGCTCTTCGTCGACCAGTCGACCGAAGCGGCCATTCTCGTCACCGGCATCAAGGTCATCGACCTTCTCGCCCCTTACGCAAAGGGCGGCAAGATCGGCCTGTTCGGCGGCGCAGGCGTCGGCAAGACCGTTCTTATCCAGGAACTCATCAACAACATCGCGAAGGGCCACGGCGGCGTGTCCGTGTTCGCCGGTGTCGGCGAACGTACCCGCGAAGGTAACGACCTTTACCACGAGTTCCTCGACGCAGGCGTCATCGCCAAGGACGCCGATGGCAACGCCACTTCGGAAGGTTCGAAGGTTGCTCTCGTCTTCGGCCAGATGAACGAGCCCCCGGGCGCACGTGCCCGCGTCGCTCTTTCGGGCCTGACTATGGCCGAATATTTCCGCGACCAGGAAGGTCAGGACGTCCTGTTCTTCGTCGACAACATCTTCCGCTTCACGCAGGCGGGTGCAGAAGTGTCGGCGCTTCTCGGCCGTATTCCTTCGGCCGTGGGCTATCAGCCGACCCTATCGACCGACATGGGCCAGCTGCAGGAACGCATCACCTCGACCACCAAGGGTTCGATTACCTCGGTCCAGGCCATCTACGTTCCCGCCGACGACCTTACCGACCCGGCCCCTGCTACCTCGTTCGCTCACCTTGACGCGACGACCACGCTGAACCGTGCGATTTCCGAACTCGGCATCTACCCGGCGGTCGACCCGCTGGACTCGACCAGCCGCGTTCTCGAACCGCGCGTCGTCGGCCAGGAGCACTACGACACCGCTCGCAAGGTCCAGGAGACCCTGCAGAAGTACAAGTCGCTTCAGGACATCATCGCTATTCTTGGCATGGACGAGCTTTCGGAAGAGGATAAGCTAACCGTCGCGCGCGCCCGCAAGATCCAGAAGTTCCTTTCGCAGCCGTTCCACGTTGCCGAAGTCTTCACCGGCATCCCGGGCAAGTTCGTGCAGATCGAAGACACCATCAAGTCGTTCAAGGCCGTCGTCGAGGGTGAATACGACCACCTGCCGGAAGCGGCATTCTACATGGTGGGCGGCATCGACGAGGCGGTCGAGAAGGCCAAGAAGCTGGCCGAGGACGCCTGATCATGGCGCTGCACTTCGAACTCGTCACGCCGGCCAAGCTGGTCCGCTCCGAGGAAGTCCACATGGTGGTCGTCCCCGGTTCGGAAGGCGAGTTCGGCGTGCTTGAAGGGCACTCGCCTTTCATGTCCACGATCCGCGACGGCGCGCTGCAAGTCTTCAAGACCGCGGACGCTGCACCGGAAACGATCATGATCCAGGGTGGCTTCGCCGAAGTCGGAGACAGCGGCCTGACGGTCCTTGCCGAGCACGTCGAGGGCTGATTTCAGACTCTGACGGCTCCAGCCAAATCAAAAAAGGCCCGGCTCCACCATGGTACGCCGGGCCTTTTTGCTTTTCAGCTTTAGCGTTTGGGCTTGCGGGTCGGTGCGTGAAAGTCGGGCGGCTTGTCCCCGACCCAGCGGATGAAGCGGGCGATCTCCGCGTCCTCGCGCAGCGCCTCCACATTAACGCCGATCCGCGCCAGTTCCGCGTTCGTGAACCGCGCGTGGAGCGTGCGGTGGCAGATCCGGTGCAACGTGACGGTCTCGCGGCCGCCGCGGCTTTTCGGCACCGGGTGGTGCAGTTCGTAGCGGCTGCCGATAGGTCGCTCACACAGCCAGCAGTGGCCCGTTTTGTTCATCTTGGCTCGCTCATCCTTGCTCGCTCATCCCGCTTCATCCGGAAGCGACTTCGCCTCGCGCGAGTGCCAGATGATCAGGCCTGATACGATGATCACGGCAATGCCGACGAACGCCATCGCATCGGGTGTATGCCCGAAGACGATCCAGCCGAGTGTGCCGGCAACAAGGACCTGCACGTAAGTCAGCGGCGCGATAGTCGATGCGCCCGATTTCGTCGTGCCGAGATAGATCAGCCAGTGCGCCGTCGTCGCCGAAGCCGCCACGACCAGCGCGGCGATCACGACGCCTGGGTTCGGCATCCCGCCCACATGCAGGAAATCGACGCCCGAAAAATGTCCACCTGCCGCGAACAACATCAGGAACACAGCCGCCGGTGCGGCAACGTGGAACTGCATCGAAAGCGCGCTCCCCTCGCCCGCCACCACGCGGTTTCCGATGACAAGCAAACTCATCCCGAAAGCGACGATGACAGGCAGAAGCGCCAGCGCGCCGAGATCGAGCAGGCTTGGCCGCAGCACGATGAGCACTCCGGAAAAACCGAGCAATGTCGCAAACCATGTGACCCGCTTCACGCGCTCCTTGAGTAAGATCGCGGCCAGAAAGGCCGTGATGATCGGGCTGGTAAACCCGATCGCCGTCGCATCGATCAAGGGCATGAAGCGCAGCGACGTCACGAAGCACGCCATCGCCAGCGCCACCCCACCCCCGCGCATCAGGTGGACCAAGGGCCGCTTCGGCACAAATCCAGCGCCGCCTTCCCGCGCATAAAGCACGATGCCGAGAATGACTGCTCCCATCGAATAGCGCAGCGCCCCGATCGCGGTCGTCGCCCATTCGCCGGCAACCGATTTCAGCACCACGTCGCCCAGCGAAAGCAGGATAAATCCAATGACCGCGAGCAACACTCCGCGTCGTTCGTCGAATTGCAAGCGAAGCTGCCTCTTCATTCAGCGCCAAGGGGCAAACCGCTTCTAGCGTCATAAAAAAGCGCTTTCCAGCCAACCGCAAACGATCGTGGTTAGCCATTTCTTAAGCCTATTGTCCGATCACGGCTGCAAGAGTTCTGATTGCGCGCAATTTTCGGGGGCGAGAACACCTTGCGGCTCATCATCCAGATTCCCTGCCTGAACGAGGCGGATCACCTGCCGGAAACGCTGGCGGCGTTGCCGCATTCGATCCCCGGCATTGACGAGATCGAGATCCTCGTGATCGACGACGGCAGCAGCGACAATACCGCAGGCGTCGCGCGCCAGTGGGGCGTGCATCACGTCGTCAGCCACCGCCGCAACCGCGGGCTTGCCGCCGCTTTCCAGACCGGCATCGACGCCGCGCTGAAGGCTGGCGCGGACATCATCGTCAACACCGATGCCGACGGCCAGTACGAAGGCGCGGACATTGCCGAACTGGTCCAGCCGGTCCTGCGCGGCGAAGCCGACATCGTGATCGGCGATCGCGGCGTTGCCGACAACGCGCATTTCGGCCCCTTCAAGCGCCGCCTCCAGCGCCTCGGCAGTGCCGTCGTGCGCCGCGCTTCGGGCACGACGATCACCGATGCCGTCAGCGGCTTTCGCGCCATCAGCCGCGAGGCTGCGCAGAAGCTGACGATCACCACCGAATTCAGCTACACCACCGACATGCTGATCCAGGCGGGTCGCAAGCGCATGGCGGTAAAGAGCGTACCCGTGCGCACGCACCGCACGCCGCGCCCCTCACGGCTTTTCAAGTCTATCCCGCGTTTCATTTCGCAGACCGGCGTCACGATCACGCGGGCCTACACCACGCACAACGCACTGCGCGTCTTCGTCGGGCTTGGCCTGATGCTCGCCTTCGTCGGACTGTTGCCGATCATGCGTTTCGTGTGGTTCTACCTTGCCGGCGACGGCAACGGCCACGTCCAGTCGCTGATTATCGGCGGCTCGCTGCTCATGCTGGGCACGCTGGTTGCGGTGATGGGCATTTTGGCCGACCTGATCGCCACCAACCGCAAGTTGCTGGAAGCCACTCTCTACAAGCTGCGCAAGCTGGAAGAGCAGCTGGCCGACGAAGGCGAACGCCCCGGCCATGACGAAGGCGAAAGCGCCGACGTCGTCTCGCTGAAGAGCCGCCGGGTTCGCTGATGGCGAGCGCCGCCATGCCGGCACAACCGGTCGCTGCCGCCCCTCCTCTCCGCGGTAGTGCGGCAGGGAGCACCTGGCCGCTGATCGCGATCCTCGCGCTTGTCGCGCTGCAGGTCGCTATGATCTTCACGCGCGCGATAAACTGGGACGAATTCTTTCACTTCAGTCAGATTGTCCGGTACGCAGGGGGTGAGAAAGTCTCGCTGCTCCAGTCGCCCTTCCTCCCCCTGTTCTCGTGGGTTCCGGGCACGACCGAGCTTGCGACCAGCGACATTCGCGTCATCCGCATGATGATGGTGCCTTGCGAGATCGCGATCCTGTTTGCGGTCTATGGCTGCGCGCGCGCTTTCGTGCCGCGTCCGCAGGCGCTGCTGACGTTGCTGGCCTATGCGGGCGCCGGTTATGTTTTGACCAACATGCTGGTTCTGCGCGCGGACCCGCTGGCGACGGCGCTCGGAATGGGCGCGCTCTGGGTCGTGCTGGCAAGGCCGCTGCGCCTCGGCTGGTTGCTGCTGTCTGCGGCCCTGCTGGTCCTTGCGCTGGCCTGCACCATCAAGTCGGTGTTCTACGGCTTCCCGATCCTCGGCGCGCTGATGTGGCGTCATGCCGAGATCGCCCGCCCCTTGCGGCTCGCGATCTTCGGCGCCCTGGGTGCAGCGCTTGTCGGGGGCGCGCTGTTCCTTGCCCTGCCGCTGGCCGAGACCGGTTTGCTGGCCAAGGCCGCGCCGCTGCAGCGCCTGGCTCTCGCATCGCTCGACCGGATGTTCGGTGCCGGGTTCTTCCCCGAAGGCGGATACCTGCTCTCGCAGCTCGGCAAGGCGCCTTACGTGCCGATCGCGATCGGGGTCGGCCTGTGGCAATGGTTCGCCCGCGAGAAGGCGTGGGAAGCACGGGTCGGCATCGTCCTGCTGCTCGTGCCGTTCCTGACGGCGGCCATCTATCGCAATTCCTATCCCTACAACTTCGTCTTCACGCTGGCCCCCGCGATGCCCGTGATTGCACTGGGCCTTGCCTGGTTCGTAGAACGGTACGGCATGAAGCTGGTCATGATCGTCATCGGCGCCAGCATCGGGCTGGTCCTGCTGAACGAGGATCGCCAGCCTGCGAAGAATCAGATCGCGCTCGAACGCGGTGCCTACGAGATCTTTGCCGAGCCGGTGACCTATATCGACAATAACGGCATGATCGGACGGTTCGACCGCGCCGTACCCACCTTCTCCACCGGTTGGGGCCTTGCCGGCTATTACGCGCAAGGCAAACCGCGCTACAAACGCGCGATGGAAACGCACGTCGTCCCGATGGTCATCGCCAACAGCGCAACGCTGGCCCACGCGCTGCTCGACATGCCGAGCGAGGAAGTGCTGCTGCCCGAAGACGTAGCGGCTTTGCGCGAAAACTATATCCCGCACTGGAGCGGTATCTTCGTCGCGGGCAAGACGGTCGAGGCGGGACAGGGCGCGGAAGCGATCGATGTCCTCGTCCCCGGCCCCTACACTGTCGAAGGCGCGGAAACCGTCATCGACGGCGAGCCAGCCGCCGTCGGCGATGTCGTGACGCTGGAGCGCGGGTCGCACACCGTCGGGCGCGATGCATCCACGCAGGTCGTCCTGCGCTGGGGCGACCATCTCCCGGTTCCGGCAATGCCCGGGCCGGAAGGCGCGATGTTCACGCAGTATTGAGCCGATCCGTGCCGGGCACCGATCCACGCATCATGTTCGTGACCCGCAAGTGGGCACCGGCGGTCGGCGGCATGGAAACGTACTCGATGCGCCTGACCGAAGCGCTGGGCAAAATCGAACCGGTGGAGGTGGTCGCGCTGCGCGGCAAGGCAAACGGTATGCCGCCGGGGCCGATCGACCTGCTGCTGTTCCCCCTGCAAGTCCTCACCCGCTGGTTCGCAAGACGGCTCTCGCCCGATGTCCTGCACGTCGGCGACATGGCTCTCTGGCCGATGGGGCTACTGGGTCGGCTGGGCCGTTCCACGCAGGTCGTCCTGTCCGCCCATGGCACTGATGCCGGTTACCAGCGGCGCGGGGGACTGAAAGGACGGCTCTACGGCGCTTATCTCAAACTGGGTGCACGTCTGCTGCGCAAAGCGACGATCATCGCCAACTCCAGCGCGACTGCCGAAGCGCTGACCGAAACCGGTTGGTCACCTTCGACCGTTGTGCCCCTCGCAACCAATCTCACCGGGCCTGATCCCGATGGTTGCCACAATGGCCGCATCCTTTTCGTCGGCAGACTCAAGAGACTGAAGGGCTTCGGCTGGTTCGTACGCGAGGTACTGCCCCTGCTTGGCCCCGAAATGGAGGTCGAAGTCGCCGGCACCGGCTGGGACGCTGGAGAGCAGTCTGCGCTAGACGATCCGCGCGTCAACTTCCTCGGCAGCCTGCATGGCGATGACCTCGTTACAGCCTATCGGCAGGCCATGTGCGTCATTGCACCCAATATTTCCACCGGCACCGGCGAATACGAAGGCTTCGGCCTCGTCGCCCCCGAGGCTGCTTCGTGCGGGGGGGTCATGTTGGCCGCAGATCGCGACGGATTGCGCGACGCGGTGGTGGACGGGAAGACCGGATACCTCGTCAAAAGCGGCGATGCCCGCGCATGGGCCGATGCCATCAATCGCGTTGCCGCAATGACCGTCGATCAACGACGCGCATTTCTCGAAAACGCGACCGCCACCGCGCGCGAGTTCTATTGCTGGGACCGGGTCGCGCGAGAGACGCACGCGGCCTATGGCACCCGCGCATGAAAATCTGGCTGCCCTATACCCACGCGCCGACCGGCTCGACCACATTCGTCAAGGCGCTCGGCCGATGGCTGGAAAGCCGCGGGCACGATGCGGCGGTCCAGTCCTTCCCGCATGCCTTCCAGTTCGCGCCGTGGTTGCTGAAAGGCGTCGCTCCGCCCGACGGAACGGAAGCGATCATCTACAATAGCTGGAACGCGCCGGCCTTTCAGCGGGACGGTGTCCGCACGATCTGTGTCGAGCATCTCTTCGTGCTCGACCCCGCGATCAGGCCTTTCAAGTCGGCTCCGCAGGCGATCTTCCATGACCTCTTCGTGCGCAACTTCGTCGCCCACGGCTATGCCCGCGCCGATCGTGTCGTGACGGTCAGCGACTATACCGCCCGCGCCGTCCGCGCCGAATTTCCGCGCAGCAACCCGATTGCGATCCCCAACGGCATCGATGTCGAACGGTTCAGCCCCGTCGCCGCGCCACCAGCCGAGGGGCCATTCCGCCTGTTCTTCGCCGGCACACCCAGCATTCGTAAAGGCATCGACCTTCTCGCGCCGATAATGCGCGATCTTGGCGAAAGCTTCGAGCTGCGCATGACGGCAAGCGAAAGCGATTGCCCGGACCTTGCGGGACTTGCCAACGTGACATTCCTCGGCAGGCTGCAACAGGATGAGATGATCCGCGAATACGCGACAAGCCATGCCCTCCTCGCACCGACGCGCCTCGAAGGGCTTCCCCTCTCCGTCCTCGAAGCGATGGCTTGCGGCGCACCCGTCATCGCGAGCGATATCTCCTCGCTTCCCGAGGCGGTCGATGATGGCGTGACAGGGCTGCTCTGTCCCGTCGACGAGCCGCAGGGCTTCATCGACGGGGCACGAACGCTCGCAGCAGATCCGGCAAGGCGCGAAGCCATGGCGAGAGCCGCGCGAACCCGCGCGACTGGACGATTCTCTATGGACCGGATGGGCGAGGCCTACCTCACCCTGCTGACGCCCTAACGCCGCCCGCCGATGTGGCGCAGCCGCTTGTAGAGCGGATAGATAGACCAGTAGATTTTCTGGACGATGCGATCGCGCAATCCCCGCGCGTGGACCGAATGGATGAGGCGATTTTCGGCAAGCCGCTTCTGCAGGCTCGGCCAGTCGCGCCGCGCGCTGATGCCGTCTGCCGGCATGATCGAAGATATGCGGCCAACCACTTTGCAGCTCGCCCCTGCCCGCTTGGCGCGCAGCATGAATTCATAGTCCATGCCCACCTTGTACTGCGCCTCAAACGCGCCGATCCGGTCATAGAGATCGCGCCGTACGAATGCGCCCTGGTGCGGCACGCTCATCGACGTTTCCAGTTTTGCGCCCAGTCCGCGCGAAAGGAACCGGACATCTCCATCGGGATGCGTGACGAGGACGTCGAAACTGACGATGTCACTGCCGTCCAGTTCCGCTTCGAGCTCGTCCAGGGTCACGCCGGGTGCGAAAAGGTCTCCCGCCTGCAGAATCAGGACATATTCGCCCGTCGCCATGCCGATGCCCTTCGTCATGGCGTCGGCAATCCCCTTGTCGGGCTCGCTGATCCAGCGCGTGCCTGTCTGGCCGAGATATTCTGGGGTCCCGTCACTCGACGCGCCGTCCACCACGACATGATCGATGCCGCCCATCGCCGCGACACTGGCAACTGTCTTCTTCAGCGCCTCGCGCGCGTTCCAGACAGCCGTGACGACAGAGACCCTAGCACCCAACGCCCTGCTCCTTCGCGATCAGCGCATCGTAAAGGCGCGAAAAGGCATCGACCACCGGCTTGTTCCCGAAGTGCGCGAGCGCATCGGTACGGATGCGCTCGCGGTCCGGCTCTGCCGCCAATTGCCGGTCGATGGCCGCAGCCAGCTTGCCGGTGTCGAATGCCGGGACGAGTTCGCCAAGGTGCGGCGCGCTGACGATATCGCCCAGCCCCCCCACGTCGAACCCGACGCTACGCGTGCCGCAGCACTGCGCCTCGACCATCGTATTGGGCAGGTTGTCGGCGCGCGAGGGCACGACGAACAGGTCGGCGGCGCTGTAGAGCCTTGTCAGCATGGCCGGATCGCTCACCTTGCCCAACGCGTGACAAGGCAGCCCCGCGACTTCGCCAACACTCTTGGCCGCGCCGCCGAACGTCACGAGAGCCACCTGATCGCGCGTCCTCAATTTCGCCAGCGCATCGAGTAACAGGTCATATCCCTTGCGCCGGTCGCGGTCGCCCGCATCGGCCCCGAACAACACCAGTTCGCCTTCCGGCAGCCCGAGACTCTTGCGTGCCTGATCGCGGTCTAGGGGCGAAAAAACGCTTGTATCCAGCGTATTGGGTATGACGACAGAGGGCCATTGCCCGGCAATGTCGCTTCGCGCCGCGCAATCGGCCATCCACCGGCTCGGACAGGCAAGAGTCGGGGCAAAGCCGCGCCAATGCCGCTTCTTGCGCTTCCATGCGCCGACATCGGCGTCGAACCGGTCGCGCCCTTTATAGCCATGGCGGTAGCCCTCGTCCGGCGCGTAATGCTCGGTGCCGCAAAAGGCCCACTGGTCATGGCATGTCCAGACGGTAGGCAAGGCCAGCTTGCCCAGTTCGCGGACCGAGATCGCCTCCGATCCCAGCCAGTGCAAGTGAACGACATCGGGCGCAATTCCGGCGATCTCCCGCCCCAGCCCCGTTGGCAGCACCGCCGCAGTACGCATCGTGCCCGCGGCGGGCGAATTGTCGCGGCGCAGCAGCCGCTTGGCGACAAAACGTGCCGCGCGCGCCTTCGCCTTCGTGTCGGCAGCCGCCTCGTTGATCCAGCCTTCCCCGCCACGCTTGTCGATCACCAGCATATGGGCATCGAGACCCAGCTTACGCTGCGCCTCCACCAGTCGCCTTGCCGCGATGGCCGCGCCGCCCACGCGGTCGGAATGGCTGACATGCAGGATCACCCGCTTCACGCCTTGCGCCCCATCCGTGCGGCGACGAGTGGCATCACTTGCCGGAACGTCCTGCCCAGCGCGCCGAAAGGTTCGAGCGAGCGGACCATCATCGCCGCCATTGCGCGGTCGTCACGCCTCAGTGAGGCCGAGACGATCGAGGCCACGAACAGAGCCGCGATCGTCGCAACCGCTGCACCCATCCCGCCAAAACGCGGAATCAGGACCAGGTTCAACACCACGTTCGTCGCGGCGGCCGCGCCGGAGATGACCGTCATCGGCCAGAACCTGCTGCTGGCCGAAAGACAGGACTTGTAGGCGGTGGTCAGCGCAAAAAGCGGCTGGGCAAGCAGGAGGACGAGGCAGACGGGCAATGCTTCTTCATAAGACGCGCCGAACAGCGGCACGAGAAACAGCGTCGCGCCAATTGCAGTTCCGATGGCGACCAGCCAGCCAGTCGCCGCGAAATAGTCGAAATAGCGGGACAGCGCGCCCATCAGCGCTGCGCCCTCGCCTTCCCTTTCGACAAGGGTGGGATAGGTCACGCTCTGCAACAGGCGCGGCAGAAACGCGCCCAACATCGCGATCTTCACCGCGACACCGTAGAGGCCCAGTTCGTGCGAGCCCGCCATCAGGCCCAGCATGACCTGGTCGATCGTAAGGTATGCCAGCACCGCGAGCTGCGACAGCATGATCGGAAAGCCCAACCGCACCATGCGAACGAAGCGTCCGCCAGTCAGACGCACCGTTCCGCGTTCTTTCCCGACGCTTATGAAAACCGCGAGGGAAACAAGGCCGTAGACCAGTGTTTCGAACCCGCGCAGCATGACGAAGGCATCGACGTCCATGCTCAGCAAAACGAACGCCACGGCAACAAGCGCGGCCAGGACCACGACGATCGACCGTCCGATCGAGACGTTGCGGAACAGGTCGAAGGCGCGGGCGGCGGCGAACTGGCTTTCGAAGGGAACGGCAAGGACAAGAACGCACATACCCGCAACTGCCAGCGGCCCAAGCGGGCCCGGCGGCGGAACGAAGTGCAGAAAAGCGATCATCGCACCGCAGGCCAGCACCCAAAGCGCAAGACGGATCAGGAATGCCGTAGCCACCGTGCTCGCCGCCTCGGAGCGATTTCTGACGATGTCCTTGATGACCAGATTGTCCTGCCCGTACCGAACGACCTGGCTCGCCAGCGAGGCGATGGTCAGCGCGTATGTCATTGTGCCGAACCGCGCTGGCCCCAGATAGCGCGCCGCCACCGCGACGAAGAGCAGCCCTGCGAGGATCCGCAGCACCTGCTCGGTCCCCAGCCAGCCGATGCGAGTGAAATACCGTTCCAAAGGCGCGGCCCTCAGGCCCCCGAGGCGAGCGGGTCATAGCCGAGCATCGCCATTTCCTCGGCGCATCGTTCGTGGATGAAGGCCAGATCCGCCTCGGTCACGCTGGCGGTCGAGGCCTGCTTCACGAACTTCGGGCCGCCGATGCCGAGCGCACCTTCGTTCGCCTGCATGTTATCAGCGCTCGACCGCTGTGCCGCGATGCGCGCGTGGTCGGCATCGACGTTCCAGCCGAAAACGTCACTGATCCGCATGAGCTGCGCCGCTGCGTCATCGAGCAGATCTTCGTAACGGACGAGCAGGATGCGGTGATGGCTCGGCCTGCGGCCCAGCCACGAACGGACATGGTCGCGCCAAGTATCGACACCGTATTTTTCCGAACGCAGAAACGCGCCGAAATCTTCGAACTGCGCGCCCTGAAACGCGGCGGCATAGCGATAGTAGCTTTTCATCACCGCGACCGGATGGCGCGCGAGATAGAGCGCAAAGGTATATTCGCGCTGGAACCGAGCATGCGACTTGATCATGCGCTGCGGCGGCCAGCTGTGCAGCGGTTCGCCGATATTCCGGCTGATATGAATGTCTGGCACCCAGGCGATAGAATTTGTGTAGTTCACTACCGCCTTCGATCCGCTTTCCAGCGCGGCAAGATTGCCGAGCAGCGTACAAAGCCAAGTCACGCCGGACTTGGGATATTCGACGACGTAGAGGTCCGAAACGCGCGGATCGTTCGCGACCGGATCGCGACGCACGCGGGGGATCTTCCTCAGCATGCGACTTTCTCCCCGGTCGTGGCTGCCGCGTTCAGCACCTCTCGATGCAGAGCGATGTCGGCTGCGTAGAAATTGTCGATGAAGTCCTTGAGGTCCTTGGGTAATTCGACCTCGTTCCGCCGTACGAACAGCTTGCGAGCAAGTCGCGAACGACCCAGCGGCGCGGCCCACGGCGCGACACTGCGCACCTTGCGCCAGCCGCGGTGCAGCGCGGGGTGGAGCGCCTTGTCGGCGACATTCTTCGGCTGCCGGTCCATCGGTTTTCCGGTGTAGGCTTCCATGGCCGCAACCATCGCCTCCAAGTTCGAGAAGGCGTAAAGGTCGGTCACCACGCGGCGGCCGCCCAGTTCCACGAACTCCACCTGCGGCAGGAAATGCGCATATTGTGGTTTGTCCGACGGCAGATGGGCCACGATCTCGCGTGCGACTTCGATGATCATCGCGTCGCTGACCTGCTCTTTCGGAACCTTGCGGAACTGCTTGATATGCTCTGCCACCGAAGACACGAAACGCGCGCCCGGATCGCGGATCGAGGCATAGCTGCGGTAGCGGGAAAATTTCGCGAAATCGGCCGGAAAATGTTCCGAAACAAGTCGCAGCGGCAAGTGCGCGGTGTCGCGCTCGCCCAGTCCCTCGATCGTCCTGATGCCCGCAAAACGCCGGTCATCGGCCAGGCTGCGCCGAATGAAGATTCCCGCCGTCTTGGGTATATGCATGAAAATCAAGCGATCTTCGTCGGATACAACCACTGTCCCTGCACTCTCTGGTTTCGCGGCCCGGGCTCGCGCTGAGCCTGACATCTCCCGACCCGACTACGGCGCGGATCGTCAAGATAGCGTTAACCAAGCAACTCCGCTGGCCCGCTGCATCCGTGCTTTACGAGTTATTCACCAAATTCGGCCAGAACCATGACGTTCGATCCTGCTGCGTCGCTGTCGCACGGGAAAGAGAGACGGCTTGCGGGCCGGTGCTAACGGAGTTTGGAATGAACGCTTTCGGCCGTCGAAACGGAATGAACGGAAACGGGGGAGGACGCCCCGCCTTCGGTGTCGCGAGGCCGATGAAGGGAGCGGAACCGTTGCGCACGCAGCCGCCGGCACCTCCGCCGATGGACGACGACCAGTTCCCGCCGCCGCCACTCACTGCCGCCACGCCCGAGGAAGAGGCACTCGCCCGCCTCGCCGAACGCGCCGCTGCCGAACATGCCAGCGAAGCCGTCGTCGAAGGGTTCGAGGCCAGCGTCCACCGCATCAAGGAACAGGTTCTTCCCCGCCTGCTCGAACGCGTCGATCCCGAGGCGGCCGCAACGCTGACGAAGGACGAACTGTCCGAAGAATTCCGTCCCATCATCCTTGAGGTGTTGGCCGAGCTTAAGATCACGCTCAACCGCCGCGAACAGTTCGCGCTGGAAAAGGTGCTGGTCGACGAACTGCTGGGCTTCGGACCGCTGGAAGAACTGCTCCACGATCCCGACGTCTCGGACATCATGGTCAACGGCCCGAACCAGACTTACGTGGAAAAGAGCGGCAAGCTGCAGCTGGCCAAGATCAAGTTCCGCGACGAACAGCACCTGTTCCAGATAGCGCAACGCATCGTGAACCAGGTCGGCCGCCGCGTCGACCAGACCACGCCGTTGGCCGACGCCCGTTTGAAGGACGGCAGCCGCGTCAACGTCATCGTGCCCCCGCTTTCCCTGCGCGGCACGGCGATCTCGATCCGTAAGTTTTCGGAAAAGCCGATCACCATCGACATGCTCCGCGACTTCGGTTCGATGAGCGACAAGATGGCAACCTGCCTGAAGATCGCGGGCGCAAGCCGGATGAACATCGTCATCTCGGGCGGTACGGGTTCGGGTAAGACCACGATGCTGAACGCCCTGTCGAAGATGATCGACCCGGGCGAACGCGTGCTGACGATCGAGGACGCGGCCGAACTTCGCCTGCAGCAGCCGCACTGGCTGCCGCTCGAAACGCGTCCGCCGAACCTGGAGGGACAAGGCGCGATCACCATCGGCGATCTCGTGAAGAACGCCCTGCGTATGCGCCCTGACCGCATCATTCTGGGCGAAATCCGCGGCGCGGAATGTTTCGACCTTCTCGCCGCCATGAACACCGGCCACGACGGTTCGATGTGTACGCTTCACGCCAACAGCCCGCGCGAATGCCTTGGCCGTATGGAAAACATGATCTTGATGGGCGACATCAAGATCCCGAAGGCCGCGATTTCCAAGCAGATCGCCGACTCGGTCGACCTGATCGTGCAGGTGAAGCGCCTTCGCGACGGTTCGCGCCGCACGACCAACATCACCGAGGTGATTGGCATGGAAGGCGATGTCATCGTCACGCAGGAGCTGTTCACCTACGAATACCTGGACGAAGGCGAGGACGGCAAGATCATCGGCGAACACCGCCCTTCGGGCCTGCGTCCCTATACGCTGGAAAAGGCGCGGCAGTTCGGTTTTGACAAGGCCTATCTGCAGGCCTGCCTGTAATTTCGGGAGATCTGGATCGCGACGGTCAGACCGGCGCGATCCACGTTTTCAGGGCGAGCCCGCCCGTCACCACGGCCACCAAGAGGGCAACGAAAAACACCGGGGTCCATGGCACCCAGCCGACGCTGTCAGGTGCCTTGCGCTTCATGCGCCGCCGGTCGCCGAAAAGCGCCAGCGCCGCCACCAGAAGCGCGGACACCGCGACGACCGTCCAGCGCCCGGCGTCGCTGGCCACGAGGTAGTCTAACGTCATAAGCCGATACTGCAGTTGCGGATTGCCGCTTGATCGCGGCAACTTGCGCGCCCAATAGCCCCGACATGCCGCAGAGTGCAAACCCGCCCTTGCCAGAGGCGCAGCATCGCCCGGTTCTCGCGCTCGCGATCCGCGTCCTTGCCGGATTTGCGCTCGGCACGATGTTCATGCTGGTAAAGCTTGGCAAGAGCCGCGGGATCGACCTGCCCCACATGCTGCTGGTGCGTCAGGCCGTGACGATACCGATCCTGCTCGGCTGGCTCGCGATGCGCGGAAGGCTGCACATCATGCGAACCGACCGCATCGGCAGCCATGCCTTTCGGGCTGGTACCGGCACGGTCGGCATGGTCCTGAATTTCGCTGCGCCGACGCTGCTGCCCCTCGCCGTTGCCACGACGCTGAGCTTTACCAGTCCCATGTTCGCCGTCGTCTTGTCGGCGCTATTGCTACGTGAACACGTCGGCAAATGGCGCTGGCTGGCCGCTACGTTCGGCTTCATCGGGGTAGCGCTGGTCGCCGACCCTTTCAATGCCAGCGTCCCGCTGTTCGGTGCACTCGTGGCGATCGGGGCCGCGTTCATGGTGGCGCTGGTCTCGATCCAGATCCGCGACCTGACCAAGACCGAAGATTCCGTAGCGATCGTCACGTGGTTCGCGATCTTCGCTACGCCGGTGTTATTCATCGCCTCCCTCTTTTCCGACTGGAACCTGGATGCGGAGAAGGCCCTGATTCTGCTCGGCATCGGATTATCGGGCGTGGCGGGTCAGTTACTGCTGACGACCTCATTGCGGTTTGGGCAGGTGTCGACCGTCATCATCATGGATTACATGGCGCTGATATGGGCCACGACATACGGCTTTCTGATATTCGACAACCTGCCGCCAGCCAGTCTGTGGCTCGGCGCTCCGCTCATCATCCTGGCGGGCGCGATCATCGTCTGGCGCGAACAGACGCTGGCCAAACAGCGGAACGAGGCTGCGCTTCGCTGACGGAACGATTGAGCAGATGCAGCGTTACCTTTTCCGAAGTCTCTCGGAAAGGACACGAACATGATCCGTCGTATCGTTATGGCCGCTGCAATCGGTACACTCGCTCTTTCTGCCGCTGCCTGCAACACCGTGAAAGGCGCCGGCGAAGACATTCAGTCGGTCGGCCAGGCCGGCGAGGACGCGATCAACTGATCGCACGCAAAAGTTGCTAGCCAAGCGCCCGTCGGACCCCGGTTCGGCGGGCGTTTTTTATGTGCGGCGATAAACGAGGATCAGGTTGTTGGCGGGCATCTCGATCCGATCGGTGCGCGTGAGGCCGTTCGGCAATGCGAGTTCGTCCAGCGCTGCAACATCGCGAAGACCCCAACTTGAGTCCCGCATCCTGAGGTTTGCATCGAAGGCAAGGTTCGAGGGCGCGACTTCGCAACCGTCCTCGATGAAAGGGCCATAGATCGCCAAGGGCGCGCCTTCAGCAAGAACTCTGCCCGTACCCGCGAAAAGGCCCACACACGCTTCCCACGGCGCAATATGAGCCATGTTCGCGCAGAAGATGGCATCGGCATGATCGACCGGCCAATCACCGGCGACAAGGTCTAGCCTCAGCGGTGCCCTCACGTTCGCCAGGGCGCTTTCCGCCCGCCACGCGGCGATTGAGGCCAGCGCCGCATCGGATACGTCGGTCGGTTGCCATGCCAGCGCGGGAAAAACGCGTGCGAAATGCACCGCGTGCTCGCCGGTTCCGCTCGCAATTTCGAGAACAAGGCCGCTTTCGGGCAGAATCGCGCGTAGGGTGTCGGCAATGGGTTCCCGGTTGCGCTCGGTCGCAGGGGCGTGCTGCTTTGCCGAAGTATCGGCCAATTCGAAGGGCTTGGGATCAGATCCAGCGTCGGACACGGCGGCGATAATCCTCGTAAGTGTCCCCAAACCGCTGTGACAGCCACGCCTCCTCACGCCGGATGACGAACAGCTGGATGGAGATGAGTGCAAGCGGCAGCATCAACAGGCCGCCAAGACAGTTCGCGGCGACCGAAATACCGAAAAACACCAGCGCCATGCCGAGATACATCGGATTGCGCGTCACGCGGTATATGCCCTCGGCGACGAAGACGGTGTCGGTCTTCCACGGTTCCGGATTGTTGCCAGAGCGGCGGAAGCGCAGCAGCGCGAGGGCGATGACGACGAGGCCCGCGAGGATCGCACCGCCGCCCAGCACCCAGCGAACGATGTCGGGAATGGCCGGATTGAGCCCGAACCAGTCGTTGATAACCCGCCCGATCAGAAGGAACCCGAAGAACACCAGCGGCGGGGGGAAGCGGACCTGCGCGCTTTCTTTGTCGACGCCGAAGATGCTCATGCCGTGATCGCCTCTTGCGGGGCCGCCTGCCTTTCCCTGCGCCACAGGGCCGCTAGCAGGCTGCCGATGACGACGTGATAGACGGCGGAGATCGCTGCCGGAACAGGAGCCAGCGCCGCCTGCATCGGATCGACGAACTGGCGCGCAAACGCGGGGGTCGACGCAAGGCTGGCGCCAAGGCCCGAGTTCTGCATCCCGACCTCGATCGAAATCGTCCTGAGGTCATCGCGCGCGAAACCCAACACACGCGCCATAAGCCAGCCCAGCCCGAAGCCCAGCGCATGAAGCGCGAGCAAGGCAATCAGCAGAACGCCTGCGTTCGCCTCGATCAGCGGCTTCGACTTTGCGACGATGCCGGCGACGATCAGGACGACAAATATGATCGAAACGATCGGCGCGACCGGTACGATCCGCCGCGTCAGCCCCGGCAGGTAACGCGCTAGCGCCACGCCGACGATCACCGGCACCAGCACGACCGAGACCATGTCGAGAAACAGGTTCCAGCGGTCGATCTGGATATAGACGCCCGCCAGCCAACCGGTCAGCACAGGCGTCAACGCAATCGCCACCAGCGTAGAGGCCATGGTCATCGAAACGGAAAGCGCCACATTGGCCCGCGCCATATAGGCGATGACATTGCTTGCCGTCCCGCCCGGACAACAGGCGACGAGGATCAAGCCCACGGCGAGCCCATTGGACAGCCCGAACAGCCCCGCCAGCACCGCACCTGAAAGCGGCATCACCGTAAATTGCAGCACCACGCCGGCAATCACCGCCCGCGGCATCTTCGCAACGCGCCGGAAGTCGGCCACAGTCAGCGTCAAACCCATGCCAAGCATGATGATGCCCAGCATCACCGGGATCAGCGGCTGGCCCAGCGGACGGATCGAGCCGTCCGTCACCCACGCGAAATCAGCCGGAGAAAACCACGCCCAGCCAACGCCTAGCACGGTCCACACGGCAAACAGGTTCGTGATCCTCTGTATCAAGTTCCGGCACCCTTCCCGCGCGGCTTATGCCAAGCCGCGCGGGTGGCGGCAAATGTTCAGCTTCCGCCGATTTCCGACAGGCTGGGCGTTCCGGGAGGCACGCCTTCCCCCTTGTAGGTCAGCACCGGCTTGCGCGCAGCGCGCGTCTCGTCGAGCCGGCGGCGCGGAGCATAGTGCGGCGCGCTCTTCAGGCTCTCGTCCCCGGCCTTGGCGCGGGCGGTCAGGCTCTTCATCGAGGCGATGAAGCGGTCAAGACCGGCCTTGCTCTCGGTCTCGGTCGGCTCGACCAGCATGGCGCCATGCACGACGAGCGGGAAATAAACCGTCATGGGGTGGAAACCCTCGTCTATCAGGCCTTTCGCAATGTCGAGCGTAGAGAAGCCTTCGGGCAGGTTATCGTCGCTGAACAGCGCCTCGTGCATGCACGGACCGGCATCGGCGAACGGCGCGTCCAGATCGCCTTCAAGGCTGCGCAGGACATAGTTCGCGTTCAGCACCGCGTCCTCTGCCACCTGGCGAAGGCCGTCGACACCGTGGCTGAGCATGTACGTCAGCGCGCGGGTGAACATGCCCATCTGGCCGTGAAACGCGGTCATGCGGCCGAAAGTCTGCGGCAGGTGTTCCTTGGCACCGCGCTCCTCCACCATGCGCAACCGGCCCTTTTCGTCGCGGCGGACGAACGGGATCGGCGCAAAAGGCGCGAGCAGTTCGGACAGGACCACCGGCCCCGAACCAGGACCGCCACCGCCGTGCGGAGTGGAGAACGTCTTGTGCAGGTTGATGTGCATCGCATCGACGCCAAGGTCGCCGGGGCGCACCTTGCCGACGATGGCGTTGAAGTTCGCACCGTCGCAATAGACCAGGCCGCCCGCGGCATGGACCGCGTCGGAAATGGCCTTCATGTCGCGTTCGAACAGCCCGCAGGTGTTGGGGTTCGTGATCATCACGCCCGCAACGTCAGGGCCAAGCCGGTCCCTGAGCGCCTGCAGGTTGACGCGGCCATCCTTCGTGGCCGGGATATTCTCGACCCGGTAGCCCGCGAAAGCCGCCGTCGCCGGATTGGTGCCGTGCGCGGATTCGGGCACGAGGATCACCTCGCGCGCGTCGCCGCGTGCTTCCAGCGCGGCGCGGATCGCGAGGATGCCGCACAGTTCGCCATGCGCGCCCGCCTTCGGGCTCATCGCGACCGCTTCCATGCCGGTCAGCTTGCAAAGCCAATTGGCCAACTGCTCGATCACTTCGAAGGCGCCCTGCACCGTGTCCATCGGCTGAAGCGGATGGATGTCGGCGAAACCGGGCAGCCGGGCCATCGCCTCGTTCAGACGCGGGTTGTGCTTCATCGTGCACGAACCCAGCGGGAACGGGCCGAGGTCGATGGCATAGTTCTGACGCGAAAGGCGCGTGTAGTGACGCACCGCCTCAGGCTCGGTCAGCGAAGGCAGATCGACCGGCGCCTTACGCGCGAATTTCGCAAGCGAGGGGCTCACATCGCCCGGCTCCTCGTCGAAATCGACGCCGCACTTGCCAGTACCGCCCAATTCGAAGATCAGCGCTTCTTCCAGCGCAAGGCCTGCATCGCCGCTGGCAGTCTTCGCCGCGGGGCCGGTGCCACCTTCACCCATTTCAGGTTTCCATCCGCTCTTGTTCGGGGCGTTCATGCGAGTTCCTCCGCAAGAGCGGAAACGAGGGCGTCCATATCCTCGTCGCTGCAGGTTTCGGTGACACAGACGACCAACCCTTCGGACAAATCGGGTGAATCCGGATAAAGGCGGCTGAGCGCAACGCCCGACAGGATGCCGCGCTTCGCCATGCGCAGGGCGACTTCGCGCGAATCCTGACCGACGAGCCGCAGTGTGAACTCGTTGAAGAACCCGCCTTCGTTGACGAGCTCGACCCCGTCGATCGCGGCCAGCTTGCCAGCCGCCTTGACCGCGCGGGCGTGGTTGATGCGCGACAGCTTGTCGAGCCCTGCACCGCCCAGCAGCGTCATGTGGATCGAAAACGCCAGAGCGCACAGGCCCGAATTCGTGCAGATGTTGCTCGTCGCCTTTTCGCGGCGGATATGCTGTTCGCGTGTCGACAGCGTCAGCACGAAACCACGCTTGCCGTCGGCATCGACGGTCTCGCCGCAGAGGCGGCCCGGCATCTGGCGAGTATACTTCTCACGCGCGCCGAACAGGCCGAGGTAAGGCCCGCCGAAGTTGAGGCCGACACCCAGCGACTGCCCCTCGCCCACGACGATGTCCGCGCCCAGCGAGCCGGGGCTTTCGAGAAGGCCCAGGGCCACAGGCTCGGTCACGACGGCCACCAGAAGCGCGCCCTTGTCGTGAGCGGCATCGGCGATCCGGGCCAGATCGGGGATGCGGCCAAGGATATCGGGATACTGCACTACGACGCACGAGGTCGCCTCGTCGATCATGGCGATCATCGCGTCGTCACCGGCGTCGGCAATCAGCGCGGGCGAAAGTTCGCGGATCTCGTCCTTGGTGAACTTCGCCATCGTCTTCGCGGTCGACAGATAGTGCGGGTGGATCGGGCCGATCACCACGCCGTCGCGGCGGGTAATGCGCGCGGCCATCGCGATCGCTTCCCAGCATGCGGTCGACCCGTCGTACATCGAGGCATTGGCGATATCGGTGCCGAACAGGCGCGCAACCTGCGTCTGGAACTCGAACAGGACCTGCAGCGTGCCCTGCGCGATTTCAGGCTGATAGGGCGTGTAGGCGGTCAGGAACTCGCCGCGTTGGATCAGGTGATCGACGCTGGCGGGGACATGGTGGCGATAGGCACCTGCGCCCAGGAAGAACGGCGCATCGGCCGCCGACAGGTTCTTGGCCGCAAGCTTCTTCATGTGCCGCTCTACCGCCATTTCGCTGGCGTGGGCGGGCAGCCCCGCGATCTCGGCGTTGAGCACACCTTCGGGCACGTCGCGGAACAGGTCGTCGACCGTGTCCACGCCGATCGTGGCCAGCATCTCGCTGCGGTCGGTGGGAGTGAGAGGGAGATATCGCATTGGTCGGGGTTCAGTCCTTGAAGGCGAGGAAACGCAGGCGGACGTAATCGGCGGTCCAGTTGCCGTCCGGATCCTGCAATTGCGGGGCGAGTAGGCGGACAGTCTCGGCGATCATCGCCTCGCCGTCCTGCCGATCGAAGAAACCGTGGCGGAAGGTGTTCAGCCAGGACGCCATGCCGTCGGCAAGCGGAGTGGGCCGCGGGACGAGAGCGATGGCGTCGACCCGAAAGCCCGCCGCTTCAAGTTCGCGGGTAGCACGGGTCACACTGGGATAGTTCTGGCGGTCGACCGGATCCTGACCGCGCGTTTCGGCAACGGCGCGGATCGCCGTGCGGATGGCGGCGATATTGCCGAAGCCGCCGCATTCGCAGGCAAAGCGCCCGCCGGGCTTCAGCGCGCGATGGACGCCCGCGTAAACCGCCGGATGATCGGGCATCCAGTGCAGCGCCGCGTTCGAGAAGACAGCATCGAATTCGCCATCGTAATCGAGCGCCTGCCCGTCGCCCTGCCGCACGGAAAGCCCGCGCGCCCGGGCACCATCGAGCAAGCCCGAGTCGGCGTCATAGCCGAGCACTTCGGCACCGCTTTCGGCAATTCGCGCGGTCAGCACCCCGTCGCCGCAGCCGAGGTCGAGGATGCGCTCCCCTTCCTTCGGCCCCAGCAGGTCGAGCACGGCCTGCCCCAGGGCCGGAACGAACGAAGCGATCGTTCCGTACGCCTTGGCATCCCATGCCTGCGGGGTGCCCGTGCCGGAGAGCGCAGGGGCCATCACAGGCTGTCGACGTATGCCTTGTAGGCGGGCTCGTCCATCAGGCCTTCCAGTTCGGAAGCGTCCGACAGCAGCACCTTGAACAGCCAGCCGTCGCTTTCCGGCTTGGTGTTCACCAGTTCCGGTTCATCGGCCAGCGCGCCGTTGGCTTCGCGCACTTCGCCCGAAACCGGGGTGTAGACGTCCGAGGCAGCCTTCACCGAATCGACGACCGATACGGAATCGCCCTTCGAAACGCTGTCGCCTTCGCCCGGAAGCTCGACGAACGTGATGTCGCCAAGCTGTTCCTGCGCGTAGTCGGTGATGCCGACAGTGCCCATCGGGCCGTCGACCGAAATCCATTCGTGGTCCTTGGTGAAATAGGTCGTCATGTCGGATCAGGCCTTTTTCTTGCGATGATAACGATGAGGGACAAAGGGCATGTCGGTTACGGTCGCGTCTAGCATCTTGCCGCGGACCTCGATCTGAAGCTTCGTGCCCGAAAGCGCGTGGCCCGCCTCGACATAGCCCATGGCGATGGGACCGCCGACCGTGGGGGCAAAGCCGCCGCTGGTGACGGTGCCGATGCGCGCGTCGCCTGCGAAGATCGGCGCGCCCTCGCGCGCGGCCATGCGGCCTTCGATCGTCATACCGACACGCTTCGAGCTCGGTCCCTTGGCCAGCGTTTCGAGGATCTTGCCGGCGGCGGGGAAACCGCCCTGTTCGCGCCGCTTCTTCGAGATCGCGAAAGTCAGGTCGGCGCTGACCGGATCGGTCTGTTCGGTGATGTCGTGGCCGTAGAGCGGAAGGCCAGCCTCAAGCCGCAGGCTGTCGCGCGCGCCGAGGCCGATCGGCTTCACCTCGTCCATCGCCACCAGCGCGTCTGCCAGCATCGCGACCTTGTCGGCCGGCACCGAGATCTCGAACCCGTCCTCGCCGGTGTAGCCGCTGCGCGTAATGTAGAGCGGAACGTCGCCCCACATCGCGAAGGTGCCCTGCATGAACGACAGATCGTTGGTGAGGGGCACCAGGCGGCCTAGCGCATCGGCGGCCTTGGGCCCCTGCAGCGCAAGCAGCGCCTGCTCGTCATGGTGGGTCAGCGTGATTTCATCGGGCAAATGTTCGCGAAGGTGGCCGATGTCGTCCCACTTCACTGCGCCGTTGACGACCAGCGCGTAGTGGTCGCCCGCGTTGGTCACCATAAGATCGTCGAGGATGCCGCCGTCTTCGTCAAGCAGCATGGAATAGCGCATCCGGCCCGTCTTCAGCGCCGAGAAATCGCCGGGCATCAGCGCCTCGAGCGCTTCTGCGACACCTTCGCCGGAGACCGAGAGCTGGCCCATGTGCGACACGTCGAACAGGCCCGCGTTCTCGCGCGTCCAGGTATGTTCGGCAAGGATGCCCTCGTACTGGATCGGCATCGAATAGCCCGCGAACGGCACCATGCGCGCGCCATGTGCGCGGTGCCATTCATCAAGTGGCAGGTTTTCGATCGTTTCGATTTCGGCTTCGGTATCGCTCAAGGTACAAGCTCCGTTTGCAATCGGCAGGCCATCGGGCCGCAAAATGCGAACCCGCGGCCCCCTCTGTCACGGAAACCTGAGAGCTTTCCCCCGTGCCCGCAACAGGCGCGAAGTTACCCCTTCGGTGGCTCCAGTTGGAGCTCTTTCCAGAGCGTCGCTATCGACCGGCACGGTCCCTTGTGCCTGAGAGATTCCGGGGCGGTTGCTCCTTCGGCGGCCTCGCCCTTCCCCCAAACAGGCGAATCACGAAGCGCTCTCCCGCGCGGTCAGCGACTGGTTACGCCTTGTCTGCGCGCGGCGGCCGAGTCAATCGGCCAATGCACCGCGCGTAGGCTTAATCCGCCGCTTTGCCAGCGTAAGCGCCGGTGCGCGCAAGATACCGTCGTTGTCGTGAACGAAACGGCCTTCCGCCTTCTCTCCGGCAAGCGCCAGCATCGCGCGTGCGACGTCTTCTGCCTTGATCGAGCGAAAGCGGCGATACTGGCCGTGGAGCATGAGGTCGGTGACGGGGCTTGCCATCATGGCGAGCCGTTCGCCCGTGCGCCGTTCACCACCGCGCGCACCGCGCAAGAGGCCGGGGCGCAAGATGTCGACGCGGGCAAAGTCCATCTTCTTCAGCGCGTTTTCCATCTCGCCCTTCACGCGCAGGTAAAACGCCTTGGCATTGGCATCGGCGCCGACCGAACTGACCGCGACCATCTGGCGCGTTCCGGCATGGGCCGCAGCCTTCGCGCATTGCACGACAAGGCCGTAATCGACCGCGCGAAAGGCCTGTTCGTCCTTGCCCGCAAGCTTCCACGTCGTGCCCAGCGCGCAGGCGAGCACGTCGGGCTTCATGTCCGCGATCGCGCCCGGCCAATTGGCGGGATCGGCGATGATCATTTCCATGCGCGCACCGGGCGGCAGCGGAGCCTCGCGCCGCGACAGCGCGGTCAGCCGGACATTCGTGAAGTTGCGCGCCTCGCAAATGAGGCTCATGCCGACAAGGCCCGTCGCGCCGATCAGCACCAAGCGTTCAGACATTGCTGAGCTCCTCCGGCGGGGCGCCGAACAGGTCGGTATATCGGCGGATGGCGTAACGGTCGGTCATGCCCGCGATGAAGTCCGCGATATGGCGTGCACGCGCGGGCTGCGTTTCTGGCAAGGCGGCCTGCCAGTCGTCGGTCAAAAGCGATGGATCCGCGCTGTAGGCCTCGTGAAGCTTCTTCAGAAGGTCGACCGCAAGGTCCGCAGTGCGTTTCTGCGCAGGGTGGTAATAGACGTTGTCGTACATGAAACGCTTGAGCACGCGTTCAGCCGCCCCGACACCGCGAGAGAAGCCCGCGAGAGCGTGACCCGCCATGCGGACTTCCAGTGCGGTTTCGATACCGGCGTCGGCGATGCGGCCCTTCGTTTCGGCGATCACGTCGTTGACCATCCAGCCGATCTGGCTACGCACCAGTTCACGCTGAAGCCTTTCGCGCGGGGTGCCGGGAAATCGACGTTCGATCATGCGCCACTGGTCGGCGATGAAGTCCATGGCGAGCAATTGGTCGAGACCGATGAACCCTGCGCGCAGGCCGTCCTCGATGTCGTGATTGTCATAGGCGATGTCGTCAGCCACCGCCGCAACTTGCGCCTCCAGCGACGACCATCGGCCAAGGTCGAACGGAAATGCGGTGTTGAGTTCATCCAGCGCCCAGGGCAGCAGCTTGTCGTCAGCAACCGGCCCGTTGTGCTTGGCCAGCCCTTCCAGCGCTTCCCACGACAGGTTCAGCCCCTCGTGCGTGCAGTAGGGGCTTTCGAGCCTCATCAGTGTACGCAAGGTATGCGCGTTGTGGTCGAATCCGCCCTGCCCTTCGAGCGCGTGATCGAGCGCGGTTTCGCCCGCGTGACCGAACGGTGCGTGGCCGATGTCGTGGGCAAGGCACAACGCCTCGGTCAGGTCCTCGTCGAGGCCGAGGCTGCGCGCGATGACGCGGCCGACTTGTGCAACTTCGAGGCTGTGGGTCAGGCGCGTGCGGTAATGGTCGCCATAAGGCGCAACGAAGACCTGCGCCTTGTGCTTCATGCGGCGGAACGCGATCGAATGGATGATGCGGTCGCGGTCGCGCTGGAATGCGCTGCGCGGGCCGCGCACGCCGCCGCCCGGCTCGCCGAATTCGCGCCCGCGCGACTGCACGGGATCGGCGGCATAGCGCGCGCGATAGCCTATGGCTTCGCCTTGGTGTTCAGGAGCGGCCAGCGTTTCCATCCGCGCGCCCTAGGCCAAATGCCCCACGACTTGAAGAGCCGATCAACTCTCGCCGAGAATCCAGTTCGCCGCAGCCTTCGCATGAATGGCCGCGCCGTCGAAGATCGGCAGGACGTTCGCCTCTGTATGGACGATGAGATTAAGTTCGGTGCAGGCCAGCACGATCGCCTCTGCCCCGTCTTTTTCGAGGTTGGTGATGATCGTGCGCAGCGTCCGCTCGCTCTGCCGGCGGACCTTGCCGAGCATCACTTCCTCGTAAACGATGCGGTCCACCGTCTCGACCGTGTCCATTTCGGGCGGAAGCAGTTCAATGTCGCGCGCGACAAGGCGGCGACGGTAGAATTCTTCCATCATCACGTTGCGCGTGCCAAGCACCGCGGCCTTGGTCTTCTCTTCCGCGATCATCGCATCGGCGACGCAATCGGCGATGTGCAGGATCGGGATCGATACCGCCTCTGCCACGCGGTCATAGACGCAGTGCATCGAGTTCGCGGCGATCACCAGCGCCTCTGCGCCGGCCGCCTCGAGCCGCTTGGCCGATGCGGTCAGCGCATCTGCCGCGCGATCCCAGTCTTCGCGGCTGGAAAGCCGGTAGAGAGGCGCGAAATCCAGGCTGTCGATGATAAGCGGGGCGGACGAATGCGCGCCGACCTTGCGCTGGACGATGCGATTGATGTCTTCGTAGTATCCTCGGGTTGAAACCCAGCTCATCCCGCCGATTACGCCCAGTTTGCGCAAATGTCCGATTCCCTCATTTTTCATGTTGCAACGCACTTCTAGAAACAAATGAGGCGGCGCGTCCAGCGACGCGCCGCCCCGTTTTGCCGGTCTCCTCCCCTTTTTCGGTCAAAGGGGCAAGACACGGTACGATCAGTTGTGCGGTGCGGGACCCGAACCGAGGATACCGATCGAGTAGCTGTCCTTGCGGCGTGTCACGCCACCTTCGGCAGTGATGCCTTCACCCCACAGCAGGATACCTGCCGCGTGCGGCGATGCCATCGAAGTTCCGCTCATCCGGGCGTACTGGCCGCCGAGATAGGTCGAGACGATATCGACGCCCGGCTCTGCGAAGTCGACTTCGAGGCCATAGTTCGAGAAGCTTGCCCAGCCGTCCGCATCGTCGATGGCCGCGATCGTGTAGATGTTCGGGCCTTCGGCGCTGGCCGGCGACTTGCGCGCGGTGTCGGCACGTTCGTTGCCGGCAGCCAACGCAAACAGGACGCCATTGCTCGACGCGGCGACGACCGCATCGTTCAGGGCCTGCGAAAAACCGCCGCCAAGGCTCATGTTGGCGACGTCGCCCGCTTTGCCCTTACCGGCGTAGTCGACACCGGCGATAACGGCCGAATAGCTGCCCGAACCGCTCGAATCGAGGACGCGGACGGCGATGACCTTGGCACCGGCCGCGACGCCGGCGACGCCCTTGCCGTCCTTCTTGGCGGCAATCGTGCCGGCAACGTGCGTGCCGTGACCGTTGGTGTCTTCGCCGCCATTGCCTTCGCCAGTGAAGTCGCGGCTAGCAGCGATGTCCACGTTGAGATCAGGGTGATCGAGGTCGATGCCCGAATCGATGACGTAAGCGACATTACCACCGGTGTACGCTTCGCCGCCGTGCACGCGATCGATGCCGTAGGGCGATTCCACATCGCCATCGTCGTGCGTCAACGTGCTGCCGCCGCCGCCGGGCTTGCCCGGACCCTTCCCAGACGGGGGCGCCATCGGCGTCACGTCGATCGGGCCAAGCGAGAAAACCTGGTCCTGCTCGCAATAGGCGATGCCTGGGTTCTTGGTCTTCATGCGTTCGACAGCCTGTGCCGGCATGTAGGCCGAAAAGCCGCGGATGGTGTTCTTGTACGTGTGCATGACACGGCCGCCGTTGCCGCGAACGGCGCCTTCGGCAGCGACTTTTACGAGGTTCTTGGAGACCGCGCCCTTGTGAAAGACGCAGATGTACTGGTTGGCGATCGGCTTTGCGCCGCGTTCTTCAGACGGCTTTGCTGCTGCAGGCATGGCGATGAAGCTGGCACCTGCAAGTGCCGCGAAAATCAGTCCCTTGGAATGCATGACCCTGATTGTCTCCCTGATGTTTCCCCGACCCCCGGGGAAGCGATCAGACTAACCGGTCATTTCACGGACGCAATGACATTTAGCATCATCTGAAACTAAATTCGCCGCCGGAGAGAGACGTTCTGTCCCTCTCCGGCGGCGATTAATAGTTAACCGGCAATTGCATTTTTTGCCGGTCGATCCCGTTCGGGCAGCAAGCCTCCTTAGTCGGCCAACGCCTTGTTGATCTCCTCGACCATCTTCTTCGCGTCGGCGAGGAGCATCATCGTCTGGTCCATGTAGAAGACGTCGTTGTCGACGCCCGCATAGCCGACGCCGCCCATCGAACGCTTGATGAAGAAGACCTGCTTGGCCTTGTCCACCTCGAACACGGGCATGCCGTAGATCGGCGAGGACTTGTCGGTCTTGGCCGCCGGATTCACGACGTCGTTCGCACCGATGATGAAGGCAACGTCGGTCTGCGCGAATTCGCCATTGATGTCTTCAAGCTCGAAGACCTCGTCGTAAGGCACGTTCGCTTCGGCGAGCAGCACGTTCATGTGACCGGGCATACGGCCCGCGACCGGGTGGATCGCGAACTTCACGGTGACGCCCTTTTCCTTCAGCAGGTCGGTCATCTCGCGAAGCACGTGCTGTGCCTGCGCGACGGCCATGCCGTAGCCGGGGATGATGATGACCTGTTCGGCCTGGCTCATCATGAAGGCTGCGTCTTCCGCGCTGCCGCGCTTCCACGGACGGTCGGTCTGAGCAGCACCGCCGCCACCGCCGCCGGCATCCGAGCCGAAACCGCCCGCGATAACCGACAGGAATCCGCGGTTCATCGCCTTGCACATGATGTACGACAGGATCGCACCCGATGCGCCGACCAGCGCGCCGGTGATGATCATCGCCGTGTTGTGCAGGGTAAAGCCCATCGCCGCCGCGGCCCAGCCCGAATACGAGTTTAGCATCGAGACGACCACCGGCATGTCCGCGCCGCCGATCGGGATGATCAGCAGGAAGCCGATGATGAAGGCCAACACGGTGATGACTGCGATGATCCAGAACGACTGGTCCTGCGTGAAGTAGGCGGTCAGCCCCAGAATCGCGGCAAGCGTGCCCAGGTTGATGACATGACGTCCCGGCAACATGATGGGCGCACCGCTCATCTTGCCGGCAAGCTTCAGGAAGGCGATGATCGAACCGGAGAAGGTGATCGCACCGATGGCGATGCCAAGCCCCATTTCCACGCGGCTCACCGGACTGATCGCCCCGCCCTCACCCAGAATGCCGAAAGCACCGGGGTTGAGATAGGCCGCCCAGCCCACCAGCACGGCGGCAAGACCGACCAGCGAGTGGAAGGCGGCAACCAGCTGCGGCATGTCGGTCATCGCGATCTTGCGCGCGATGATGAAACCGATACCGCCACCGATCACGATGGCGACGATGATTTCGGGCAGGCTGGCAAGGTCATGCGTGATCAGCGTGGTGACGACCGCGATGGTCATGCCGATCATGCCGTAACGGTTGCCCTGACGCGAAGTCGTGGGATGCGACAATCCGCGCAGCGCGAAGATAAAGCACACGCCCGCGACGAGATAGGCGAACGCCACCCACGGATTGACCGCGTGCGCCGCCGCTTCGACCGGAGCCTCGACGATGTCGATCTGCTCGACGACGACAGAGAGGAAGGAGGAAAGGCTCATCAGTTCGCCTCCTTCTTCGGAGCAGGACGCTCCTTCTTCTTGTACATGGCGAGCATGCGTTCGGTGACTGCAAAGCCGCCGAAGATGTTCACGCTGGCAAGCACGATGCCGACCAGACCAAGCCACTTGGCAGCCGGGCTACCGGCTTCGGCAGCCGCGATCAGCGCGCCGACGATGATGACCGACGAAATCGCGTTGGTCACCGCCATCAGCGGCGTGTGAAGCGCCGGCGTAACCGACCAGACGACGTAATAGCCGACGAAACACGCCAGCACGAATATCGAGAGGATAGCGATGAAATCCATGATTTCCCCCTTGGCCGGTCAGCGCCTTGGCTGCACCTGCCCTATAATGTAGCCCGACGATCCGGCGACCTGCGCAGGTAGGGCGAAGGCCCGGCCCGGCAGATCGCTGCGGATCACGCGGTCAGCCGTTCGTTCACGACTTTCCCGTCCTTCGTCAGTCGGATGGCGTCACCGATCTCTTCGTCCAGCACGACTTCATTCTTCTCACCGTCCCAGAAGGCCGACAGGAAGTTGAAGAAGTTGCGGGCCAGAAGAGCCGAAGCGTCGGCGGCAAGGTGCGCCGGTGTGTTCGAGAAGCCGACGATCTTCACGCCGTGCTTTTCGACCACTTCGTCAGGTACGCTGCCTTCCACGTTGCCGCCCTGTGCGACGGCAAGGTCGAAAATGACCGAGCCGGGACGCATCGATGCGATCTGCTCGTCGGTGATCAGGCGCGGCGCGGGCCGCCCCGGGATCAGCGCGGTGGTGATGACGATGTCCTGCTTGGCGATATGGCTTGAGACAAGCTCGGCCTGAGCCTTCTTGTACTCGTCGCTCATCTCGGTGGCATAGCCGCCCGAGCCTTCGCCCTCGATCCCTTCGACGCTTTCAACGAAAATCGGCTTCGCGCCCAGCGACTTGATCTGCTCCTTGGTGGCGGAGCGGACGTCGGTGGCCGAAACCTGCGCGCCGAGACGGCGGGCCGTGGCGATCGCCTGAAGGCCTGCAACGCCGACGCCCATGACGAAGGCCTTGGCAGCGGTAATCGTGCCTGCAGCGGTCATCATCATCGGGAAAGCGCGGCCATATGTATCGGCAGCGACCAGCACGGCCTTGTAACCGGCAAGGTTCGACTGACTGGACAGCACGTCCATCGATTGCGCGCGCGTAATGCGCGGCATGAATTCCATCGACAGCGCCTCGAACCCGGCGGCCGAGTAGGCATCGACGAGGTCGCGGTTGCGAAACGGATCGAAGATCGCGGCGACTTTCGCGCCGGGCTTCGCCCCTGCAAGGTCGAGCACGGCAGGCGCCTGGACGCCCAGCACCCAGTCCGCGTCCTTCACGGTCGCGGCAAGGTCGCCGACAGTTGCACCGGCGTCGACATAGTCGGTATCGGAGATCGAGGCATGACGCCCCGCACCACTTTCGACCTTCAGCGTCGCGCCAAGTTTCGCAAGTTTCTTAACAGTTTCCGGTGTCGCAGCGACGCGGGTCTCTCCGACCGCGCGTTCCGCCACGACGGCGATGATTGGCCCCTGCCCCGTTCCCTCCATGGGTCAGCAGCCGATCAGGCGATGATCATTACGACGATGGCAGCGATTACGGCACAGATAATCGTGCCCCACTTCGTCATCGAGATGAAACCCTCGTAAGTCGAGCGCGCGGCCTTCATGTTGTCCTTGGTAGCCATGGCTGTCCGTATTCCCCTTCGCTATTGCGCCCGTGCCGCGTGCGGTCGAATGACTTGCCGCGAGCAGGTGGGCGATAACCAGTCCCGCGCAGGCCTTGGAACCCGCGGGGCGCTTGGCTCTATCCCGCAAGCGTCACGCGCACAAGCCCTGCCAATTGTGTCAGGGTGGCCGGCGAGACCTGTCGTACCCGTGTTGACACGGGTCGGTGCAGCAACCCGTGCGGACGAACATCCGGCAAGATCTTCCGGTCTTTTAAAGGCATTGTTTACGATGTCCGTTTATTCAATTCCCATGAGCGCTGCCGGCATCCTGCCTGGCGGAATGAGGGAACCGGCATGGAAGAGGACGAACTGCGCCTGCTGCTAGTGGTCGATCGCGACCCTGCGCAAGTGCGTCTCGTAAGCTCCATCGCGGCGCGTGCCGGATGGCGCACGCAGTCTGTCGCCGACGTCGGCGCGGCCATCACGCGGCTTGCCCGCACCGACGACGGTCGCGTCTGCGCACTCCTGCTCGACAGCGAAGTCGCGCGCGAGGAAAGCTGCCACGTCATCGGCACGATTCGCGAAGCCGCACCGTCGTTGCCCATCCTGTTCCTGACGCAAAGCGCCTCGCCCCTGCTGGCGGTAGAAGCCATGCGCGCGGGTGCGACCGACTACCTGATGCAGCCGATCGCATCCGAACGACTGCTCTATGCGCTCGAAAGTTCGACCCAGTCGGATGTCAGCCGCGACGAACTCGCGCCGCTTGCCGAAAAGATCGAGGCATCGCTCGACTTCGACATGATGATCGGATCCGCCCCGAATTTCCGCGCAGCGCTTGCCCGCGCCGCCAAGGCCGCGCGCGGCCACGGCCCGGTGATCGTCGCTGGCGAGGCCGGTACCGGCAAGGAACTGCTCGCCCGCGCCATGCGCTCGTCCAGCCCCCGCGCCAAGGCGCCGTTCATAGTGCTGCACACCGCGGGGATGAGCCCCGGCAATCTCGAATCCGCTCTTTACGGGCACGAAAAGGGCGCCTTCCCCGGCGCGTTCGACCGCAAGAGCGGCGCGCTGCAGGATGCCGACGGCGGCACACTGCTGATCGACGACATCGAACGCCTGCCCCCTGCCTTGCAGGAGCGGCTGGCCCACACGATCGCGACGGGAGATGCCAGGCCGATGGGCGCGTCGCACAGCTTTCGGCTCGATGTGCGCGTCCTGGCGACCGCCGCCGACGATCCTCAGCTTCTGGCGGCGCAAGGCGTCATCGCGCCTGCCCTTGCCGACGCCTTCGGTACCGCGACCATCGCCCTTCCGCCGCTGCGTGAGCGTACCGGCGACGTCGCTCCGCTGACCCGCCATTTCCTAGCGCTGATCGGCGAACAGCCGGGCCTGCGCTGGCTGGGCGTCACAGACGAGGCGCTGGCCCTGCTCGAAGGGTATCAGTGGCCGGGCAACTTGCGCCAGCTTCAGGCGGTGCTGTTCCGCGCTGCCGTCTTCTGCGACCGGGACGCGCTGACGGTTCAGGACTTTCCGCAGCTGTTCGACATCGTCGGCGAACACGCAGCGGCCCCGGTACCCGTCCACGGCGGCGGCGTTACCCTGTTCGGCCCCGACGGGCACTTACGGACGCTGGAAGACATCGAGGCCGACGTCATCCGCCTCGCCATCGGCCACTATCGCGGGCGGATGAGCGAAGTGGCGCGCCGCCTCGGCATCGGGCGCTCCACGCTCTATCGCAAGCTGAGCGACCTCGGGATCGATAATGCCGCTTGATGGGGCAGCCTGATCGCGGCTAGCTGCCGCGCATGGCTTCTGATTTCGACTTTTCGGGAAAAACCACGCTTATCACCGGCGCGGCATCGGGTATCGGCGCGGCAACGGCGCGTTGGCTGGACGCGCATGGCGCGAAGAAGCTGGTACTGGTCGACATGGACCGCCCTGCGCTCGACGCGATGGACTTGTCCTGCGAGGTCGATCGCATCAGCGGCGACGTTTCGGACTCCGCGCTCTGGACCATCGGGATGCGCGATCTGGGCGAGATCGACTGCGCGTTGCTCAATGCGGGAATCGCCCCGGGCGGCAAGTCCATCGTCGACAGCGATCTGGCCGAATGGAAGAAGTGCATGGCCGTCAATGTCGACGGGGTGTTCATGGGCCTGCGCCGCGTGATGAAGGCAATGGCAGCCAAGGGCGGATCGGTTGTCGTGACCAGCTCTGTTTCGGGCACCAAGCCCTATCCGGGTACGGCTGCCTACGCGACCAGCAAGGCCGCCGTTCTGCAATTGATGCGCGTTGCCGCGGCAGAGGGCGCTTCGCAAGGCATCCGCGTCAATGCCATCGCGCCCGGCCCGGTCGATACGCCGATCTGGGACAAGGCGGACATCACCGGATCGCTCCACGGCAGCGACGATGCGCGAGCAGCCATGATGCGCGAACTGGCCAAGGGAACACTGCTCAAACGCGTACCCGATACGGACGAGATCGCCGCCTCCATCGGGTTCCTGCTGTCGGATCTTGCCGCCAACGTCACGGGCATCGCCCTGCTCAGCGATGGCGGAGCCAGCCTCAGGGTCTGACCGTCCAGCGCTGCGCCGTCACGTCCTTGCGTAGATAGAGCGGGTGGCGCGGATGGCCCTCCTTGGTCGTGCCATAGCAATCGAGCGCCGCCCCGCCGCATAGCTTCGCGACATCGCGATCCCGCCCGCGATGCGCGCCATGCACGCCCCAGGCAGCAATGGTGGTGCCAGCGATCTCCAGCGCGAGCCGCGTCGCTGCATCATTGTGCCTGCCCACCGGCCCGCGACGCTTTTTCAGCAGCGCCGGATCGGTTTCGCGCATGGCGAACAGGTTCCAGACCAGCAGCGACGCTCCCGCCTCCCGCGCCCGCGAATGGCAGCGTGCGATGGTCGGGTCGTTGGCAAGGTGATCGGCCTTCGACGGGTTGAGCATAGCGATCGCCAGCATCTCGCGCACTGGCGAGGCGTCGCGCCACAGCAGGTAGCGATAGCGCCCGCACCGGCTGAACACCGCGCCGTGGCCGATTTCGTCGTCGTGCCGGAAATCGAGCTCGCGCGCGGCGGCCCAGTCCGCGATCCTGCGTACCGCACTGGCCGCGTCGATCGCACCGCTCATCGCAGAAGCTGGGAGAAATCCGTTAGCGCACCATCGCGCAGGCCCCGCCAGACATGCATGGCCTGCACCGTCTCCGCCGCATCGTGGACGCGCAGGATCTGCACCCCCATGTCGAGCGCCATCGTCGCCACCGCGAGCGAGCCCGCCAGCCGCTTTTCCGCCGGAGCCTCGTTCGACAGCGCGCCGATGAACCGTTTGCGGCTGACGCCCAGAAGCAGCGGATGGCCGAGCGCATGGAACAGCGGCAGCGAATTGATGATGGCAAGGTTCTCGGCCAGCGTCTTGCCGAAGCCGACGCCCGGATCGAGGATGATGTTGTCGCGCTTCACACCCGCCTTCAGCGCGGCATCGCGGCGCGCGCGAAGGTCGTCGAACACGTCCAGCACGACGTTCTGGTACTTCGCACCCGCGTGCAGATCGTCGCCCTTGCCCGGTGCGTGCATGATGACGACCGGACAGCCCGATCCAGCCGCGACCTCTGCACTGCGCTCGTCGTACTGAAGGCCCGAAACGTCGTTGATGATCCGCGCGCCCGCTTCCAGCGCGGCTTCCATCACTGCGGCCTTGCGCGTGTCGATGGAAACTGCCGCCCCGCCGTTGGCGAGCCGTTCGATGGCCGGGATCACGCGTCGGATCTCGTCACCTTCCCAGATCGTCGACGCGCCGGGACGAGTCGATTCCCCGCCGACGTCGATGATCGCGGCACCTGCCTCCAGCATGTCGACACCGCGCCCGACCGCCGTGTCGACGTCATCGTCAAAGCTGCCGCCGTCTGAGAAACTGTCGGGCGTTACGTTGAGGATGCCCATAACTTGCGGCTGGTCCAGACGGATCGTGCGCCCGCTACCATCGGGGAATTGCAGTTCGATCGCCGGATGCGCCATGCGCAGGTTCGACCACTGCCGCTCGCCATCCTCGACCAAAGCGGGAGGCAGTTTGGCCAGCGCGGCGGCGACGTCGGGCGCCTGCACGATGTCGCGGCTCTGCACGTGGCCCGCTTCGGACCGGACGATCAGCGCGAAATCGCGAGCATAGCACATGGTGCCGGCCAGCCGGATCGCGCCGGGCATTTCGTCCGCGCCCTCGATCGCCTGCGGCGAAGGAGCGAACGTCAGCGGCTGAATGTAAAGCTTGGGCATGGCAAAGCCCAATAACGGGCCAATTGCTTCAGGCCAATGAAGATCGGCCCATATCCCCTGCCTTTGGCGTCAGTCTTCGGTGGCGAGGATGTAGAGCTGGCGCTGCGCGTCGATCGGCTGAACCTGCCCGCCCGCCTCCATGTGCCAGAACGTCCACCCGTTGCACGAGGGCGCACCTTGAAGCGAGGCACCAAGACCGTGGATCGATCCGGTTTCCTTGCCGGAGACCAGCGAACCATCGGCACGCACTTCCGCTGAATAGCGCCGCTTCTTGTCGAACAGCTTCGTGCCTGCAGGAACATAGCCGTTCTCGACCAGAGAGCCGAAAGCGACGCGCGGGGCCTGACGCTTAGACTGCATTGTTTTCAGCGCGGATTCGTCGAGAGGCAGGGCCATCTCGATGCGTTCCAGCGCGGCTTCGCGATAGTTACCCTCACGCTCGCACCCGATCCAGTCGCGGCCAAGGCGCTTGGCAACCGCGCCGGTCGTGCCGGTGCCGAAGAACGGGTCGAGCACGACATCACCCGGATTGGTCGTAGCCAGCATGACGCGGTAGAGCAGGCTTTCCGGCTTCTGCGTCGGGTGAACCTTGGTGCCGCCCTTCTTCAGGCGTTCCTGTCCGTTGCAAATCGGCAGGACCCAGTCCGAACGCATCTGCAGTTCATCGTTCAGCGTCTTCATCGCGCGGTAGTTGAAGGTATACTTCGCCTTCTCCCCCATGCTTGCCCAGATCAGCGTTTCGTGCGCGTTGGTGAAGCGCGTGCCCTTGAAGTTGGGCATCGGGTTCGACTTGCGCCAGATGATGTCGTTGAGGACCCAGAACCCTGCGTCCTGCATCGCCGTGCCGACGCGGAAGATGTTGTGATAGCTGCCGATCACCCACAACGAACCGTTCGGCTTCAGGATGCGGCGCGCCTCTGCAAGCCATCCCTTGGTAAAGGCGTCGTAGGCAGCAAAGCTGTCGAACTTGTCCCAATCGTCGGTCACCGCGTCGACCGCGCTGCCGTCGGGGCGCGAAAGGTCGCCGCCCAACTGCAGATTATAGGGCGGATCGGCAAAGACCATGTCGATCGAATTTGCCGGAATGGTGCGCATGGCGGCAATGCAGTCGCCATCGAGGATCTGCCCGATGGGCAGGTCCTTGCGCACTTCGATCTTGGTCTCGCGCTTCTTTTCTTCGACGCGCGAGGGTGTGTTCAGCAGAACCGTCGCCATGTGGAACCCCCTGTGGAAAACCCATGGTGATTCCTGTGGGACTCGCGGTCAAGCACCGATTGCGATGGGCGGGTCGGATTGGCGGGCCAGGTGAGTCCGCGTCGCAACAGTCGGGCACATCATGTTGAGTCTTGGCCAGAATCGTAGACTCTAGATCGTGTGGTGTGACATCGAAGACTCGCCCTGCCGATTATTCGCTTGCCGCGATGCGACCTGCCCCGCATCTTTGCTTTCTGGCGCAACGCCGCGCCGATCCGGGGGGATTTGCATGGCACTGGAAGTGATCGGCGCAGGCCTTGGCCGCAACGCCACGTTCTCGACGAAATTCGCACTGGAAGAGATCGGCTTCGGGCCGTGCTACCACATGGTCGAGGTATTCCGCACCGCCAGCCGGTCGATCGGGCTGTGGCAGGACGTCGTCGACGGCAAGCCCGACTGGGACGCGATCTTCGACGGGTACCGCTCCACCACCGACTATCCCGCCTGCAGCTACTGGCGCGAACTGGCGGACTTCTATCCCGATGCGAAAGTCGTGCTGACCGTGCGCGATCCCGACAGCTGGTTCGACAGCGTGAGCGAGACTATCTTCGCCCCGCGCATGATGGACAGCCTGAAAGGCTCTCCGGTCGAAAAGTTCATGGCCGGCACGATCTTCGCGCCATTTGGCGACAAGCTGCGCGACAGGGCCTTCATGACCGACTGGTACCAGCGCCGGAACGATGAAGTCATCGCCAAAATTTCCGATGAACGCCTGCTGGTGTTTCATCCCAAGGAAGGCTGGGAGCCGTTGTGCACATTCCTGGATGCGGACATGCCTGACAAGCCCTTCCCTCGCGTCAACAGTCGCGACGAACTCGGTTCGGCATCCGATGAGAAAGGCGGACTGCCTGCCGATCCCGCGGAACTTGAAGCGTTCGCCGATGGCTACATCGCCGCACTGAAAGCCAAGGCGTTCGGCTAGGTAAATCGGGCGGCTGCTTCAGACCGGCAGCAGGCCCGGATCGACGCCGGTCAGTTCTACCGATCGCTGCCACAGCCATTCGCCCGCGCCCGGATCGCGGGCCAGCCGTGTTAGGAAGGCGGGGCCGGACGGTCCGCTCATCTCGCGAAGGCCGCGCGGGCCGTAGTAGTCGCCGTTCACCACCTCGGGATCGGTCGCGGCCTGCAGCGTGGGCCAAGCGCCCTGCTCTGCGGTGTTCAGAACCTTGCCCACGAACTTCATCGCGAGATTCGCGATACCGACATGACGGCCGAGATCGGTCGAGGCCACACCGGGATGGCAACCGACCGAGATCACGGGCGAACCGCTGGCCGACAGCCGCCGTGCCAGTTCGACGAAGAAAAGCGCATTGGCGAGCTTACTGTCCGAATAGCGCTGGCTGCGAGCGTAATGCTCTTCCGCTTTCGGGTCGCTCCACACCGCCTGCCCGCTGCGATGCGCGATGCTGGAGGTAACGACGACACGCGGGCCCTTGCCCTCGGCCAGCTTGGGCAGGAGCAGCGAGGTCAGCGCAAATGTACCCAAATGGTTTACGCCGAACTGCAATTCGAACCCTTGCGCCGTGTGCGACAGCGGCGGGATCATGACGCCCGCGTTGTTGACCAGCACGTCAAGTCTCTCACGCTGCGACAGGCTTTCGGCGGAGCGCCGCACCGCATCGAGATCGCCCAGATCGAGTTCTGCGAAGTCCAGCTTTGCGTGCGGAGTTTCCCGCGAGATCCTCGCCATGGCCTCGCGGGCCTTGTCCTCGCTGCGGCAGGCAAGCACGACTTCACCGCCTCTTGCCGCCAGAACACGAGCCGCTTCGAAACCCAGCCCCGTGTTCGCCCCCGTCACGACATAAGTCCGGCCCGACAGGTCGGGAACATAGGCAGCGGTAAATCCGGGCATGGGCTATCCTCTTGTCGCTAGAGCGGCATTTCCATCTGTGCGACCGGCGCGAAGCTGCGGCGGTGCAGCGGGGTCGGCCCATGGACGCGCAGCGCTTCCATATGTTCGGAAGTCCCGTAACCTGCATTCCGTTCCCAACCGTAGTGCGGATGAGCCTTCGCAGCCTCTCGCATCAAGCGGTCGCGGTGTTCCTTGGCGATGATCGAGGCGGCAGAAATACACGGCTCTTTCGCGTCGCCTTTCACGATCGCGCGGGCGGGCCAGCGCCATTCGGGACGGCGGCCTTGCGGTGTCAGGTTGCCGTCGATCAGCACTTCCATCGGATCGCAGTCGATCTTGGCGCACACCGCCTCTGTCGCCAGCGTCATCGCCAGCATCGTTGCACCGAAGATGTTGAGCCGGTCGATATCCTCGACCTCGACCACCCCGATACCCCAATGGCAACGGCGCAGGATCACCTCTTCCAGCTCGGCACGCTTCTTCGCGCTCAAGACCTTGGAATCGCCGAGGCCCGCCGGCCGGGGCTTACACAGCACGACCGCAGCAGCCACCACTGGCCCGGCCAGCGGGCCGCGCCCCGCTTCATCCACGCCGACAACTGGCATCATCGCAGGAACGCCTTCGCATGCGGGTTGTTGGTCAACCATTCACGAACAGGATGGATAATGAACATCAGGATCGCTTTCTTGCCCGTAGTCGCAATGCTTGCAAGCTGCGGCATGCCGTCAACAGCCGGAGACGGTGGACAGGCTGTCGAAAATGCAAAACAGCTCGAACCCGGGCCTGCTGACAATGTGTTCGCCATGCAGGAAATCGGCACGTTCGACGAACCTTGGGCACTGGCATTCGTGCCGGGCACCGAGACGCTGATGATGACGCTGAGGGTCGGGACGCTGATCGGTATCGACACGGCAACCGGCAATCGTATTTCGGTGAGCGGCGTCCCTGAAGTCGACTACGGCGGCCAGGGCGGACTTGGCGACGTGGCCTTCCTGCCATCCGAAAGCGGTGACGACATCGACGGACGGACGATCTACCTTTCCTATGCAGAAGCCGGCGACCGCGACACGCGCGGCGCTGCTGCGGGCCGCGGCACCCTTTCGTGTTCAGCACCGACGACCTGCAAGATCGAGAATTTCAACGTCTTCTGGCGCCAGCCCAAGGTGTCGGGCCGCGGCCACTATTCGCATCGGTTCGCTTTCTCTCCCGATGGCGAATACCTCTTCATCTCGTCGGGCGACCGTCAGAAGATGGACCCGGCGCAGGACACGTCCAATGTGCTGGGCACGGTCGTCAGGCTTTTGCCGGACGGAACCCCTGCTCCCGGCAACCCCCTTGCGGACGAAAGCGGAGATCCGGCGATCTGGTCGTGGGGTCATCGCAACCTGCTTGGTCTGGCGTTCGACGCCTCGGGTCAGCTCTGGAACATTGAACACGGCCCCAAGGGCGGTGACGAGCTGAACAAGGTGGAAGCGGGCAAGAACTACGGCTGGCCCGTGGTATCCAATGGCGTCCATTATGACGGTGCGGCCATCCCGGACCACGCTACCCGCCCCGAATTCGCGCCTCCTGCCATCAGCTGGAGCCCGGTTATCGCGCCGGGCGACATGCTGTTCTATTCAGGCAAGATGTTCCCTTCGCTGACAGGGCATCTCCTTGTCCCCGGCCTGTCTATCGAATCCCTCGTCGACATCGCGATGGAAGGTGACACCCCGCATGAGGCGGCAAGATACAGCTTCGACCGCCGCCTGCGCGCGATCGAGGAAGGTCCCGACGGAGCGATCTGGATCGCCGAGGACAAAAGCGGCGCGCGTCTTTGGAAACTGACCCCGCGCGCCGCTGACTGAATCGGGAACGCGCCCTTGGCCGACACATGCGGCCATGGGCGCTTCCACGATAGTTCTCGACAAGGGACGCCCCCGGCCCTATCCGCGCGCCCCGTTCGCACAACTTGGGGCAATCACTTCGCGCATGGCCACGATCATTCCTCTCGACCAGGTCGATTCCGCATTGATCGAGGAACTGCTCGACCGCGCTTTCGAGCCTGAACGCCAGCAGCGCACGGCCTACAAGGTGCGCGAAGGGATGGACTGGCTACCGGGCCTGTCGTTTGCCGCGCTCGACGATGACGATTATCTCGTCGGCACGATCCAGTGCTGGCCAGTTGCACTGACCGATCCTGACGGACGCGCACACCCGATGGTCATGGTGGGCCCCGTCGCGGTCCTGCCCGGCCAACAGGACATGGGATACGGCAAGGCCCTGACGCTGGCCTCGCTTGCCGCGCTCGACGATACAAAGGCGGCTTCCGGCCCGTTGCCGCAGGTCCTGATCGGCGACGCCGCTTACTACGGCCGTTTCTTCGGGTTCAGCGCCGAACATACGGGCGGCTGGGCCGCGCCGGGACCGTGGGAGCCTTCGCGCCTGCTGGTCCGTTGTGCCAATCCGGCCATCCTCCCCGAAAAGGGTATGTTGGGGCCTTGGCGGAACTGAACCGATCTGGCATCGCTTTCACTCACAGATGCCATACGACGTTCCCCCCGATCTTGCCGGAATGACACTTGCCGAAGTGGCCGAAGCGGTCGCTGCGCGCAAGTTGCCACCCGTATCCCAATGGAACCCGGAAAATACCGGCGAAAGCGGCATGCGCATTGCCGCCGACGGGCGCTGGTATCACGAAGGTTCGCCGATCACTCGCGACGCGATGGTGCGCGCCTTTTCGGGGCTGCTGCGGCGGGAAGTAGACGGATTCTGGCTGGTCGTTCCCTACCAGAAGCTGTCGATCGAAGTGGAGGATGCGCCGTTTGTCGCCACCGACGTTCGCGTTCATGAAGAAGATGGCAGGCGGGCGATTACGTTTCGGCTCAATACCGATGAATTCGTCACCGCCGATGCCGACCACCCGATCGTCGTGCGCGGCGATGCCGAAACGCCCGCGATCTACGCGACGGTGCGCGACGGACTGGAAGCACGGCTCGACCGGTCGACTTATGCGCAACTCGCCGAAATTGCGATTGCCGAGGGGCATGATCCCCTTGCCGTGACAAGCTGCGACGAGCGGTTTGCCTTGCTTCGCAAGGGCGAAGCATGACCTCGATCCGCGAACGGCTGACCGCGATGCACATGGCGGGGCACAATCGCCGCATTACCGACCTTCGCGACGATGGCGGGCTTGCCGACGGCACCGCGCGCGATGCGGCCGTTCTGATTGCAGTGACCGAGCGGCCCGACAACCCCGGAGTGCTGCTGATCGAGCGGCCCAAAAAGATGCGCAAGCACGGCGGCCAGGTCGCCTTTCCCGGCGGAAAGATGGACCGTGGCGAAACCCCGGTGCAGGCCGCGCTGCGCGAAGCGCACGAGGAAATCGCCCTGCCCCAGTCAGTCGTCCACGTCATCGGCACGACCGACCGTTTCAATTCCGCCAGCGGCTTTGCGATCACCCCCGTGCTCGCCACTGTGCCGCCCGATCTGCACCTGCACGCCAATCCAGCCGAAGTCGACGAATGGTTCGAGGTTCCGCTCTCGTTCGTGCTCGACCCGGCGAACCACAAGGAAAATCACATTCACTGGAACGGCTGCAACCGCAGCTTTATCGATATGGAGTGGGATGGACACCGTATCTGGGGCGTGACGGGGGCGATCCTTGCGAACCTTTCCCGCCGCCTCCACTGGCATGAGGCGGCGCGATGAAGCCGATCACTGAAGCGGAATGGACGAAGCGACCCGACCTTCCCACGCTTATCGCGGCTCTGGGTGCGGACGAGTGCCGCTACGTCGGCGGCTGCGTACGCGATGCGCTGATGGGGATAGAGGCGCACGACGTCGACCTTGCCACCCGGCACGCGCCTTCCGAAGTCGTCCTGCGCCTGAAAGACGCAGGCATCCGCACCGTGCCCACCGGTATCGAGCATGGCACCGTGACAGCCGTTCTCGACAGCGGTCCGGTCGAAGTCACCACCCTGCGAAAGGACGTCGCCACCGATGGCCGCCGCGCCACCGTGGCTTTCGCGACCGGGTGGAAGGACGATGCCGCGCGCCGCGATTTCACGATCAACGCGCTCTACGCCCATCCCGAGACATTCGAGGTCTCCGACTATTTCGGCGGGCTTGACGATCTTGCCGCCCGCCGCGTCCGCTTCATCGGCGACGCGCACGAACGCATACGCGAGGATCACTTGCGGATCCTGCGCTACTTCCGCTTCCACGCGCGCTTTGGCAGCGAACCGGCGAACGAGGAAGCGGTTGCCGCATGCCGCGAATTGGCCCCGACGCTAAAGGGCCTGTCGCGCGAACGCGTGGGCTGGGAACTGCAGAACCTGCTCGCCCTGCCCGACCCTTCGCCCACGATCGCCCGCATGGCGGAACTGGGCGTTCTTGCCGTCGTCCTGCCCGAAACGGGCGGCGTTCAGGTGAACCGGCTGGCGCGGTTGGTCACGGCAGAGCGGGAAGCGGGGATCGAGCCCGACGCCATCCGCCGCCTTGCATCGCTGCTGCCGCCCGACCCGTCCTGCGCCGAACAGGTCGCGTCACGCCTGCGCCTCTCCAATGCGCAGAAAAAGCGCATCAAGCTCGACGCCGCGCGGACAGAGGCGGATACCGCGAACCCGCGCGCACTGGCCTATCGCGAAGGTATTGAAATCGCACGAGACCGACTACTGCTGCTTGACGCATCGGTCAGTGACCTGCGCGGTTGGGACGTGCCTGCCCTCCCACTCAAGGGCGGCGAGATAGTCGCGGCGGGCGTCTGCGCCGGCCCGCAAGTCGCGAAAGTCCTGCGCACGGTCGAAAGCCGCTGGATCGACGAAGGCTTCCCCGACGAGGTCCGCACCCGCGAAATCATGGCCGAGGAAGTCGCCAATCTCGCCTAAGGCCCAATCGCGCCTGATGTGCGGTCACGCTGGCGAAAGGCACTGCCCGCTATGACAGCCGAATGGATCGGTTCGTGACCTTTCTGGAAAAGCTGCCCTATGGCGAAGTCTTCGCCAGCTACCCGCTTTTGGCCATCGCACTGATCGCGCTTTGCGTTTCGATGGTGGGCGGCGCCCTGGTGAAGTCCATGCCGAAAACCGGCGGCCTTCTTCGCGGTTTTGGCAGCTTTGCGCTTGTCGCCGTGCTGGTCATGACCGTCATCGACATCGCACGCCTCAACCCCGATCTCGCCATGCCGCAACTGGGCGTTCCCGAACAGGTCGTACAGGGGCAGGAAACGCATATCCCCCTGTCGCGCGACGGGCATTACTGGATCGAGGCACAAGTCAACGGTCATCCCACCCGGTTCCTCGTCGATACCGGCGCCAGCCTGACTGCGATCTCCCCCGATACGGCAGAAGCCGCCGGGCTTACCGCCAGTTCGGTCATGGGCACCGTGAGGCTTGAAACCGCCAACGGGACCGCGCCTGCACACCTTACCAGCATCGACAGGCTGGAAACCGGCACTATCCGCGCCGACGACTTGCGTGCGGTGATCGCACCGTCGATGAACGGCATGAACGTACTGGGGATGAACTTCCTCTCGCGCCTCCAGAAGTGGAGCGTCGAGGACGGCACGCTGATACTCGTCCCGGCATCGGACAGTGCCCAGAACTGATTTTCATTGCATTTCGCAGTCGCAGCAACTATCTGACCCGCCAGCGACGGCAGAATGCCATCAGCCGCCAGCGTGAGCGCCCGCATCTAGAAATAGCGGAGTGGCCCGCGGCAGATCGACGGTCGCTGTCGTAAAGCTTCCCCAATCACGCACGGGTCGCCTTTGTGGACCCCCGCGCGCCGCCATCATGGTCGGCAGCGCCAATGCGAGTATTTACATGTCCTATTTCAAGGAACTCGGCCTTGCCGAGCCTATTCTCCGCGCGCTCGAGGCAAAAGGCTATTCCGAGCCTTCGCCCATCCAGCGTCAGGCAATCCCTTCCCTTATGGAAGGCCGCGACCTTTTGGGTATCGCGCAAACCGGCACCGGCAAGACGGCCGCGTTCTCGCTGCCTTCGCTGCACCGATTGGCGCAGGACGGTTACAAGCCCAACCCGGCTTCTTGCCGCATGCTGGTTCTGTCGCCGACCCGCGAACTGGCCGCGCAGATCGCGGAAAACATGCGCCGCTATGCCAAGCACCTGCCGATCAACGTCGAATGCGTTTTCGGCGGCGTTCCGGTGGGCAAACAGGCCCGCCGCCTCGTGCCCGGCACCGATGTCCTGGTCGCAACGCCGGGCCGCCTGCTCGACCTCATCGACCAGCGCGCGCTGACGCTCAAGCATGTGGAGATCTTCGTGCTCGACGAAGCTGACCAGATGATGGATCTCGGCTTCATCAAGCCGTTGACCCGCGTTGCCAACCTGCTTCCCAAGGAACGTCAGTCGCTGTTTTTCAGCGCGACGATGCCCAAAGACATCGCCGACCTGTCGCGCCGTTTCATCAACGATCCGGTCAAGGTCGAAGTCGCGCCGCAGGCCACGACGGCGGAACGCGTCGAACAGTACGGCACGTTCGTGAACCAGGCGGAAAAGCAGTCGCTTCTCACCCTTTCGCTTCAGTCGGGCCTTGCCAGCGGCGAGATCGAAAAGACGCTGGTCTTCACCCGCACCAAGCACGGTGCCGACCGCGTCGTGCGCCATCTTGCCGCCGCGGGCATCAACGCCGCCGCGATCCACGGCAACAAGACGCAGGCGCAGCGCACGCGCGCGCTTGACGGCTTCCGTGCAGGCAACGTGCCGGTACTGGTGGCGACCGACATCGCCGCGCGCGGCATCGACGTGACGGGCGTGTCCCACGTTTTCAACTTCGAGATCCCGAACGTGCCCGAACAGTACGTGCACCGCATTGGCCGCACCGCGCGTGCGGGCGCGGACGGCGTGGCGATCAGCTACATCGCGCCGGACGAGAAGAACTACATCCGCGATATCGAGAAGCTGACGGGCGTGCGCCTGACGCCGATGCCGCTGGTCGAGAATTTCACCAAGCGCGCCGAGAGCCTGCCCAAGCCCAGCCGCAAGCCGGCAGGCGCCGAATATGGCGAGCGGCCGGAGCGCGGCAATCGCAAGCCGCGCGGCCCCAAGCAGGGCAGCAACAACCGCGACTTCGAACAGCGCAAGGCGCGCAAGGCCAAGGAAAACCGCGGCGACGGCCAGCCGCGCGACGACATGGGCCGCAAGCGCCGCTTCAAGCCCAAGGGGCCCAATGGTGTCGGCGCGCACAAGAACGCGGTTCGCGCGCGCTGAACTTCATGGAAATGAAAACTCAGAAGGGCGGTGGCCGAAAGGCTGCCGCCCTTTTTGCGTGGCGAAACCCTGGCCCCGTCAGTCCATGTGGCGAAGGCCGATGCGCAGGTAATCCCAGCCCGTCAGCGCCGTAAGCACTGCTGCGGCCCAGAGCGAAACGATACCCGTCCAATAGACGAAATCGAGGCTGGGCAGCGCTCCCGAGAGGATCAGTGCGCCCAGCGAGACCATCTGGAACGTCGTCTTCCACTTCGCCAGACGCGAGACCGGCACGGAAACCTGAACACCGGCAAGGAACTCCCTTAGCCCCGAGACCATTATCTCTCTGAGCAATATGACGAGAGCGGCAAGAACATGGATCGAGGGAATGATGCCGGTGTGGACGAGCACGAGAATCACGGCCGCGACCATGATCTTGTCCGCGATCGGATCGAGAAAGATGCCCAAGCGGCTGACCCGCCCGCTGGCTCGCGCCAGCATGCCGTCGAAATAGTCGGTAATACCGGCGACACAATAGAGCGCGAAGGCCAGCCAGTGGCCCACGGTCCAGTCCGGCCACCACAGGAAGAAAACCAGCAGGGGTACCGCGAAAATGCGCGACAGCGTCAGAAGGTTGGGAAGTGTCAGCATTATCTCAAGCTATGTCCGATACAAGCGCATAGCGTGAAAGTGCCGCGCGCAAAAGCGTATCCGGGACTTGTGCCTGAAGCCGTACCGTTTAAGGACTACAGAACTTCCCCGGCATGATGATATCCTCCAAACTTCTGTCGCGTCGACGCTTTCTGCCCTTGTTCGCTACCCAGTTGCTGGGTGCGTTCAACGACAATCTCTACAAGAACGCGATGGTCCTGTTCGTGGTGTACCAGGTGTACAGCTCGACTGCGGAAGAAGCGCGGTTTTCCGCGATAGCCTCGGGCCTGTTCACTCTGCCCTATGTCCTGTTTTCGGCGCTGGCTGGCCAGTTGGCCGACATGCGTGACAAGGCGGCGATCGTACGGATCGTGAAGCTGGCCGAAATCGGCATCATGTTCGTGGGCGCGACAGGCCTCGTGCTGGCGTGGCAGGGAATCATGGTGGAAACGCTGGCGATCCCGCTGATGCTGGCGGCGTTGACGGGGCTTGGCGCGCATTCGACGTTCTTCGGCCCAATCAAGTACGCGATCCTGCCGCAGCATCTGAAGAAGGAAGAAGTGCTGTCGGGCACCGGCCTCGTGGAGGCCGGTACTTACCTATCGGTCCTCGCAGGAACCATCCTTGCCGGCTGGATTCCGGTGGAGGCGGCCGCGGCGCTGATCCTGGTGCTGGCCGGTATCGGCTGGTTCGCGGGCCGCGAGATTCCCGATGCGCCCGCGCAGGCGGTGGATGAGAAAGTCGACTACAATATCATCCGGTCCTCCATCCGCGTCGTGAAGGCGACGATGGACGAGAAGCGCGTGTTCTACGCCATCATGGCGATCAGCTTCTTCTGGACCATCGGCGCGGTGCTGTTCATCGAGTTTCCGCCGCTGGCCAAGAACGTGCTTTCCGCAGGCAAGGAAGTGGCCAGCCTGTTCCTCGTTATCTTTTCGATCGGCGTTGCGATCGGTTCGATGGCGATCAACCTGCTTTTGAAGAACGAGGTTTCGGCCCGTTACGCGCCGATCTCGGTCGTGGTGATGGGGCTGTTCATCGTGGCCTTCCACCTCGTGTGCAAGGCATGGGTCCCGCACCAAGGCGGGCTTTACACAATCATGGAATTCGCAACGCTCCCGCTCGCGATCCCACTGATGCTTTGCCTGTTGGGCGTTGCAATCGCTGGCGGCATGTTCGTGGTGCCGCTCTATGCCTTCCTGACGACCGTGGTCGACAAGTCGCAGACGGCGCGCACGGTGGCGGCGAACAATATCGTCAACTCGGGCGCAATGGCGGCAGGCGCCATCATCGCCATGGCGCTCACGAGTGCCGGGGTGCTGATCGTGGATCAGTTGCTGCTGGCGGCTGCGATGTCGATTGGGGCGGCGTGGTTGGGCTGGATCCTCTACCGCGCAGAACTGGCAGAGCCTGCGCTGGCCGAATAAGTCGCCGCGATGCGATCAGGCGATCATGCACATGACGGCGATGAAGCACGCGCTGTAGGCCATTAGAAAGTCCTTCACATCCTTTGACGTGAACTTCGAAAGCAGGCCGCCTTCAGATGCGCCATCCACCGGCAGCGCACTTTCCCGGCGGCGACCGAAGACCGGCCGACGGATCATCGCGGGGCGGAACTTCATGCGTTTGGCGCGGGCGGGCATCTGGATGGCGGCGTTCTGCATGGTCAGGTTCGTCTTTCGTCCTAGTCCTTCGTAGCTTGCCGCAACGTGGCGGCTTCAGCCAATAGAACGCCCTTTCGGCGATAACGTTTCTTTAACTACTCGCCTTTACCCCTTAAAAACAGGACCTTTGCGCCTGTCGCCCCGCCTTGGGACAGGCGGATTAACCATCGTCATGCGCAGCCTGCGCCGACCCGCGCAAATCTCAGCCCTTTTTCGACATCGACAGAATTTTTTTCCACTCGTCCGGCCTGACCTCGGACACGGAAAGACGCATCAGCTTCACCAGTTCCATTTCTTCCAGCTCAGGCTCGGCCTTCACCTGCTTGAGCGTGACCGGGTGCTTGAGCTTCTCGACCGGCTTGACCTTCACCGCGGCCCACTTGCCGGTGTCGTCCGTCGGGTCGGTGATGCCATCGACGCTGATCTCGACGATGCCGACGATCTCCAGCCCCTTGTTAGAGTGGTAGAAGAACGCCTTCTCGCCCTTCTTCATCGCGGCAAGGTTGTTGCGAGCGCGATAGTTGCGAACCCCGTCCCACGTGCCCTCGCCTTCCTCGACGAGATCGTCCCACGAATAGACGTCGGGTTCCGATTTCATCAGCCAGTAGCGTTTGGCCATCGCGGGGGTCTCCTTGGGTAGTTTCGCGTAAAGTGCCTTCTAGGCGGCAGACGGCGGGGTGCAACCGTAAGGGGCGGCAAACCTGTGCACGTCAGACGTCGGGCAGCGCCTGCTCGGCAAAGCCCCAGCCCTGCAGAGCCTTGTGACGGGAACGCTCGATCAGCTTTTTCGCATCCGAGATCGAGAACTGCTGCGCGTGCGTCATATCTTCCAGCTCGCGCCAGGACACCGGCACCGCGACCGGGGCGCCGCTGCGCGCACGGGCGGAACAGGGCAGGACAGAGGTAGACCCGCGCTGGTTCCGCAGCCAGTCGATGAAGATCTTCCCCTTGCGCTTCGCCTTGCTCATCGTCGCGGTAAATCGATCGGGTTCGGCCAGAGAAAGCGCTTCTGCAAAGCGGCGGGCAAAGTCCTTGTGCGCTTCCCACGAATGGCCGGTGCGCAGTGGCACGATGACATGCACGCCCTTCCCGCCCGACAGCATGGCAAAACTCGTCAGGCCAAGATCGGCAAGCCGGTCGTGAATGTCCTTCGCCGCCTTCTTGACGTCCTCAAAATCCAGCCCTTCGTCTGGGTCGAGATCAAAGACGAGCTTGTCCGGCGCCTCGACATCGTCGGTCCGCGCGCACCAGCCGTGGAACTCGATCGTTCCCATCTGGACGCAGGCGAGCAGACCCGGGGCGTCCTCGACATATAGATAGTCCTCGGCTCCGCCGTTCTTCTCTGTAATTGGTACGTGGTGGACATACGGGCCGAAAGATCCGCTGTCATGCTTCTGGAAAAAGCATTTCTTCGCCCGCCCCTGCGGACAGCGCACCAAGCTGACGGGCCGCTGCGCCGTGAAAGGCAGCATCAACGGCGCGATTGCTGCGTAGTAATCGGCAAGATCACCCTTGGTCTGGCCGGTGTCGGGAAACACGACGCGCTCGCGGCTGGATATCTCAACCGAGTCGGCCGCTTCGATTGCGCTGGACGCATGTTCGGGCACGATATCCTCCGCCGCTTTGTCACCGCGCAGCCCAAGGTAGCTCGCATGGCGCACGTTGCCCCCAGCGGTGAATTCGGCAAATGCGATCTCGGCCACCAATTTCGGGGTCAGCCACGTAACGCCGCGCGCGCTGACGTTGTCGACTTCGGCAGGCGGGGTCTTGCGCTCCAGCCGCTTCATCTTCGCGGCCAGATCGTCCATCGCGTCCATCGTGAACCCGGTGCCGACATTGCCCTTGTAGACAAGCGTCTTCCCCTCGTGCTGTGCCAGCAGCAGCGACGCAAATGGTCGCCCCTTGGCGCCCGACTTTTTCCAGCCGATGATGACGAATTCCTGCCGGAGGGTGCACTTCACTTTCACCCAGGCCTTCGTGCGCGAGGAACGGTAAGGCGCGTCGATCTTCTTCGAAATGATCCCTTCCTGTCCCGCCCCGCACATCGTCTCGTAAAGCTTCTCGCCCGCCCCGATGACATGGTCGGCAACATGGATCGGAAGGGCGGCATCGGACAGCAGAGCCTCCAGCCGCTCCTTGCGCTCGATATTTGTGCGCGGGGTCAGGTCCTCGCCGTCGAGTTCGACGAGGTCGAAGGCATGGAAGGCCAGCGCGTCATCCTCCCCCTGCGATCCGTGCCCGCGTTTCAGCAGCGCCTGCAGAGTGGAGAAATCGGGATTGCCGTCCTTGCCGTGCGCGACAATCTCTCCGTCGATCAGGCACGGTGGCAGGTCCAGTGCGGCGATCGCTTCGACCAGTGGGCCGAACTTGTCGGTCCAGTCCTTGCCGTTGCGGGTCCAGACCGTGACGTTCTCGCCCGCAACTCCGACCATCGCTCGGTAACCGTCGAACTTGATCTCGTGCATCCAGCCATTGCCCGAAGGCACCGCATCGACGAGCGTTGCGAGTTGTGGCTTGCGGAACTTGGGCGGCTTTGCGGGCGCGCTTTTCTTTGCTGGCCGCTTGTCTTTGCTCTCGTTGCGCCTGGCCGCCTTCGCCATCTGCGCGGCAAAGTCTGCGCCCTTCTTGCCTTCCAGCGAATAGGCGCCGCCCTTGTCAGCCGCAATCTCGGCCATCGAACGGCCGGTGAGCACGCTTGTCAGTTCACGCTCGATCAGAGGATCACCGTCCTCGGCATATTGGTCCTGCAACTTGCGCAGCAGCCAGTTTTCGCGCTTTTCGCCGGGGCGCGGTTTCAGGCGGATCAGCAACCATTCGCCCTTCATGCGCTCACCATCGAGGCTGAAGTGCAAGTGGCCCTTGTCGATGTCCTTCCAGCTCTTGCCCGCAATGGGCTGCCAAGTGCCCTTGTCCCACAGCATCACCGTGCCGCCGCCATATTCGTCTTTGGGGATCAATCCCTCGAACTCGGCATAGGACATGGGATGATCTTCTGTCCGAACCGCCAGCCGCTTGATATCGGGATCGGGCGACGGCCCTTTGGTAACAGCCCAGCTTTTCAGAACCCCATCCGCCTCCAGCCGCAAGTCCCAGTGCAGCCGCGTCGCATCATGCTTCTGCACTATGAAGCGCGCGCCGCCCTTGTCCGGATCGGCAGGCTTGGCCCCGCGCTCGCCCTTTGGCTCGGCGGTCTTCGCGAAGTTGCGCTTGGCGTTGTAGTCCTTGAGGAGATCGGACGCAGCCATCAGGCACTCTTGCGGCGGCTCGTCGTTTTCTTCGCAGGCTTCTCGTCACCCACCGACTGCTTGAGCGCTGCCATAAGGTCGATCACGTTGGAGCCCGACTTGCCCGAAGGCTCGTCCACGTCCTCGATGATCTTCTTGCCCGACTTCGCTTTCGCCTTCTTGTCGATCAGCTTCTTCAGCGCATCGGCGTAGCGGTCGTGAAACTCGCTCGCGTCGAATGGCGCGCTTCGCTTTTCGATCAGCGTGGTGGCAAGATCGAGCAGTTCCTTTTTGGGCTTGCTCTCTTCGATGTCGGCAAAGAATGCCTGGCCTGCGCGGACCTCGTCGGCATAGCGCAGGGTTTCCATCAGCAGCCCCTTGCCACAGGGCTTGATCGCCACCAGCACTTCGCGCCCGCGAACCGATAGCTGGCCGAGTGCAACCTTCTTCGCCTTGCGCAACGCTTCGCGCAGGACGACGAAAGCTTCCTCGGCCAGGTCGTCGGCCGGTGCGACGTAATATGGCTTTTCGAAATAGAGCGGGTCGATCTCGCACGAATCGACGAACTGGACGAGCTCAAGCGTCTTCTTGCTCTCGATCTTGACCGCCTCGATTTCATCCTCGTCGAGCAACACATAGTTGCCCTTGGAAATTTCGTATCCCTTGATGATGTCGTCGCGGTCCACCGGGCCTATACCGGGCACTACCTTTTCATAGGCAATGCGCTTGCCCGACGGTTCGTGAATCTGGTTGAAGCTGATCTTCGCACCCGACTTCGTGGCGGCATAGGCCTCCACCGGAATCGAGACGAGCGCCAGCCTGATCTGACCCTGCCAATACGCGCGTGCGGCCATGCAAATGTTCCTTTCGGAAGCATCAGCGCACGAGCGGTCAAATTGTTTCGTAAAAGAAGGTCGATGGTGGAGCCGAGGGGGATCGAACCCCTGACCTCTACAATGCCATTGTAGCGCTCTCCCAGCTGAGCTACGGCCCCAATTTTCCATCGTTTTGCGAATGCCCTGGGAGGCATCGCGGTCCCGACCGCGTCGGGAAGCGGCTCTTTAGGGAGAGCCTTTTTCGCTGGCAAGAGGAAAATTCGTCCTGCCGGAAAAAGCGGGCGCGCGCTCGGGTACAACTGGCCCGAGCGCGCGCCAGTCCATCACGTTTCGTCGTCGTCGTCCTTGGTCTTGGCAACGCCGAGATCGTCGTCGCCGCCAAGATCGACGTCGTTGTCCGGCGAATCGTCGTCCTCGTCGATGTCGAGATCGTCATCCGCCAGATCGTCGTCGTTCTGCTTCGATTCGTCCTTCTGCTCTTCATAGGGAATCGGCTGCTTCGACTTCAGCACGGGTTCGGGCGTCCATTCGTTACCGCATTCGATGCAGGTAACCGGATCGTCCTTGCCGAGATCGTAGAAGCGGGTGCCGCACTTCGGGCAGGTGTGCTTCGCACCCCATTCGGGCTTGACCATGAATATCCTCGTTCGAAACCGCGCCCCCGCTTCGGCGGCGCCTTGATTGCTGCAATAATCTGGGCAGGCAGAGCCGGGGCTTCAAGCGCCCTGTCCCCGCCGGGAAGCGCGCGCCTTGCCATAGGGGCGCGCCCCTGTCAAAAGCCGCCGCCATACCCGCGACCGACGGACAGCCATGAGCCACGCAAATACCCCTACCCCGCGCCGTTTCCAGCCCGGCGCGCCGCTGACGGGACGCATCGCCGTTCCGGGCGACAAGTCGATCAGCCACCGCTCGCTGATGTTCGGCGCCCTGGCGGTCGGCCGCACCACGGCGAAGGGCCTTCTGGAAGGCGAGGACGTGATGGCCACCGCCGCTGCCTTGCGCGCCATGGGCGCGGCGATCGTGCGCAGCGATGACGGAACATGGATCATCGACGGCGTTGGCGTGGGCGGACTGCTTCAGCCCGAAACCGCGCTCGAAATGGGCAATTCCGGCACTTCCACGCGGCTTTTGATGGGTCTGGTCGCCAGCCACGGCGTGACCGCGACTTTCACCGGCGATGCCAGCCTGTCGAAGCGTCCGATGGGCCGCGTGACAGAACCGCTGTCGCTGATGGGTGCCGATTTCACATCCAGCCCCGGCGGCCGCCTGCCGCTCACCATGCGCGGCGCGCACCCTGCGGTGCCAATCGAGTACCGCCTGCCCGTTGCGAGCGCGCAGGTGAAAAGCGCGGTGCTTATCGCAGGGCTCAATACCCCGGGCGTAACCCGCGTGATCGAACCGGTCGCCACCCGAGATCACACCGAGCGGATGCTGACCGGATTCGGCGCAGATCTGTCGGTCGAGGAAATCGATGGGACACGAATCATCGACATCCGCGGCGAGGCAGAGCTCAAGCCGCAGGACATAATCGTGCCCGGTGATCCGTCGTCCGCCGCCTTCTTCGTGGTCGCCGCGCTGCTCGTGCCGGGATCTGACCTTATCGTCGCCAATGTCGGTCTCAACCCCACCCGCGCCGCGCTGTTCGACGTGCTGCGCGCCATGGGCGGCTCGATCGAGGAACTGGACCGCCGCGACGTCGGCGGAGAGCCGGTGGCAGACCTGCGCGTCCGTCATTCCGAGCTGTCCGGCATCGAGGTCGATCCGGCAGTCGCACCGGCGATGATCGACGAATTTCCCGTGCTATTCGTTGCCGCCTCGCTCGCCAGGGGTCGCACCGTCACGACCGGCCTCGACGAATTGCGCGTCAAGGAATCCGACCGCCTTGCCGCGATGGCCGAGGCGCTGACGCTCGCCGGCGCGAACATCGAGGAACGCGAGGACGGGCTCGTCATCGAAGGGACTGGCGGCGAACCGCTGCGCGGCACATCGGGCGAACGCGTGACCACGCATCTCGACCACCGCATCGCGATGAGCATGGCGGTCGCAGGGCTTGCCAGCCGTGACGGGGTTGAGATCGACGACACCTCGCCCATCGCCACCAGCTTCCCGACGTTCGAGGCGCTTCTGGCGCAGGCTTTGGCGGCATGACTGCTCTCGATATTCCGACCCTGATCGGCTTCGTCGGCATGGCGTGCATCATCTTTGCTTATGCCTACATGACCGGAAAGGCAGATCCGAACCCGTTCGTGCAGCACGGCGTGAACCTTGCGGGTGCGATCCTGCTGGCGATTTCGCTCTACTACCACCCCAACCTGCCCTCGATGGTGCTCGAAGGGTTCTGGGCCGCGATTGCCATATGGGGCATCGCCAAGGCCCTTAAGGCGCGGAGAGCCGCATGATCATCGCCGTCGACGGCCCCACCGCGTCGGGCAAGGGCACGATCGCCAGGGCGTTGGCCGCGCATTTCGGCTTGCCGCATCTCGATACCGGCCTGCTCTACCGCGCAGTGGGCAAGCAGACGGTGCTGAACGGCGGCAATCCCGACGATCCGCTGGATGCGGCCCGTGCGGTCGATTTCCCCGATAGCCTGCTGGACGATCCCGACCTGCGCAGCGAGACCAGCGGTGCGCTCGCCAGCCGGGTTTCGGTTCACAAAGAGGTTCGTGCCGCCCTGCTGGAACGACAGCGCGCCTTTGCCGCGCAGCCGGGCGGCGCGGTTCTCGATGGCCGCGACATCGGCACGGTGATCGCGCCCGATGCGGACGTGAAGCTGTTCGTGACCGCGAGCGTCGCCGCGCGCGCCGATCGCCGCTATGCCGAAAGCCTGTCGCGCGGCCACGAAGTCACGCTGGAGGATATCCGCGCCGACCTCGCCGCCCGCGACGAACGGGACCGCAACCGCGCCGAAGCGCCGCTGGTCGAGGCCGTGGACGCGATCCTGCTCGACAATTCGGACCTCGACGCCAACGCCTCGGTCGCCGAATCTATCCGGCTCGTCGAAGAAGCGCTCTCCGCTAAAGGCTGAGGGTTCAGGTGGCCTGCATCGCCGTGATGCGGGAAATTTCGCCCTGCACCAGCCCATGCAAATCGCGCCGCAGACCGAGCGCGAAGACCAGCTCGGCAAGCAGGTAGATCGGCCCGATAAGCAAGCCCACGATGTCTTCGAAGAAGGCAGGCTTGCGGCCTTCCCACAAGTGCCCGACGCCTTGGAATATCCAGCCCACGACGAAGAACCCCACCCCGGTCCAGAGCCAGGCCCCGAAATCGAGCGCGGCTACTGCCGCTCCCGCCACGGCCACGCCGAACAGGATCGCGATCATGCCCACCCCCAACTGCCGGTCGAGCCGCAGGTAAAAGACCGCGCTCATCCCAAGCACCCCGACGGCAGGTGACAGCGGCAACTCGCCCGCCATCCAGACCGGACACGACAACAAAATCGCAAGCCCCAGTACGATCATAGGAATGCCGATCACGTGCGTCGCGACATTGCGCCGATCGCGATGATAGGCGGCATAGTTGGCAAGGTGGCGAACGAGCCTGTCTGACATCTCTTTCTCCCGCCCTTGCGATAGCGCGGATGGACCTTGCGCCAAAGAGCGTAAAACCGCCTTTTACCTTGCCTTCTGCGCCCGATGGGCGTAACGGCGCGCGGTCCCGAGAGCCCTTGTGGCTTGACGGATGCCGTGGACCGCATTCGGCGCCCGCGGCAGTTCGGCCCTTTTGGCCCGCCAAGGCAATGGTGCTGATGGCGGAGGAAAGACCGGCGGAAAAACCGCCTGGCCGGAAAATCGACATACGGGAATACCTCAAACAATGGCCACTTCGGCAAACCCGACTCGCGATGATTTCGCGAAAATGCTCGACGACATGCTTGGTAACGAGGCCGATGGCGGCTTCGAAGGCCGCGTCGTCAAGGGCACCGTCACCGCAATTGAAAACGACAAGGCCGTCATCGACGTCGGTCTGAAGAGCGAAGGCCGCGTCCGCCTCGCCGAATTCGCCCGCCAGGGTGAAGAACACGGCCTGAAGGTCGGCGACGAAGTCGAAGTCTATGTCGACCGCGTCGAGAACGCCGACGGCGAAGCAATGCTGTCGCGCGACCGCGCCCGCCGCGAAGCGGCCTGGGACCGCCTCGAAAGCGAGTTCGGCGAAGGAAAGCGCGTCGAAGGCCAGATCTTCGGCCGCGTGAAGGGCGGCTTCACCGTCGACCTCGACGGTGCCGTGGCCTTCCTGCCCGGCTCGCAGGTCGATATCCGTCCTGTCCGCGACATTGCCCCCCTGATGGGCATTCCGCAGCCGTTCCAGATCCTCAAGATGGACCGTCGCCGCGGCAACATCGTCGTTTCGCGTCGCGCCGTCCTTGAAGAAACGCGCGCCGAACAGCGCAGCGAACTCATCGGCAATCTGGAAGAAGGCCAGGTCATCGACGGCGTCGTGAAGAACATCACCGACTACGGTGCGTTCGTCGACCTCGGCGGCATCGACGGCCTGCTCCACGTCACCGACATGAGCTACAAGCGCGTCAACCACCCGAACGAGGTGGTGAACATCGGCGACACCGTCACGGTCCAGATCGTCCGCATCAACTCGGACACGCAGCGCATTTCGCTGGGCATGAAGCAGCTTGAAAGCGATCCGTGGGATGGCGTCGGCGTGAAGTACCCGGTCGGCGCAAAGCTGACGGGCACCGTCACCAACATCACCGAATACGGCGCATTCGTCGAACTGGAAGCGGGCATCGAAGGCCTCGTCCACGTTTCGGAAATGAGCTGGACCAAGAAGAATGTCCACCCGGGCAAGATCGTTTCGACCTCGCAGGAAGTCGAAGTCATGGTCCTCGAAGTCGACGCCGACAAGCGCCGCATCTCGCTCGGCCTCAAGCAGGCCCAGTCGAACCCGTGGGACGACTTCGCAGAGAAGCACCCCGTCGGCTCGACCGTCACCGGCGAAGTCAAGAACGCGACCGAATTCGGCCTGTTCATCGGCCTTCCGGGCGACGTCGACGGCATGGTTCACATGTCGGACATCGCATGGGGCATCTCGGGCGAAGACGCGCTTGCGCTGCACCGCAAGGGTGAAGAAGTCGAAGCCGTCGTTCTCGACGTCGACGTCGAGAAGGAACGCATCAGCCTCGGCATGAAGCAGCTCGAAAAGGGCGCACCGGCAGTCGGCGCGGCTCCGGGCGGCACGGGCCTGCGTCGCGGCGAAGTCGTCACCGTCACCGTTCTCGAAGTCCGCGATGGCGGTCTCGAAGTCCAGGTGGGCGACGATGGCGCTACCGGCTTCATCAAGCGTTCGGACCTTGGCCGCGATCGTGACGAACAGCGTCCCGACCGCTTCCAGACTGGCCAGAAGGTCGACGCCATGGTCACCGGTTTCGACCGCACCAAGAAGCCCAACTTCTCGATCAAGGCGCGTCAGATCGCCGAAGAGAAGCAGGCTGTCGAACAGTACGGTTCGTCGGACTCGGGCGCTTCGCTCGGCGACATCCTCGGCGAAGCCCTCAAGGGTAAGAACTGAGCCGACGTGTCGGCGGCACAAGTTCGCTTGTGCCGTCCTGACACCAGGCCGGCCGGCGGGCTGTAAGGCTCGTTCAACGTCATGGAATTCATTTCCATGACGGCCAGCCACAGGACACTGAAAGGCCCGCCGCGCATTTTGCCGGCGGGCCTTTTGCTTTGTGACCTTTGCGTCGCTATCTGAAGGGCGAAAGAGGAGCACCCGATGATCGAAGTCCACCAGTTCCCATGCCTATCGGACAACTACGGTTATTTGCTGCACGATACCGACAGCAACGAGACCGTGTGCATCGATACACCCGATGCCGAAGCCTACATGCACGAGGCGGCCGCGCGCGGCTGGCAGATCACGCAGATCTGGAACACGCACTGGCATCCCGACCATGCTGGCGGGAACGAGGCGATCAAGGCGGCGACGGGGTGCAAGGTGATCGCGCCTGTAGGCGACGCGGAGAAGATCGCGGCGATCGATGAGACTGTAGAGGGCGGCAATGTGGTCGGGATCGGCGACAACGAGGCCTATGTCATCGACGTTGGCGGCCATACGCATGGGCATATCGCCTATTTTCTTCCCGATGCGGGCATCGCGTTCGTGGGCGACTCCATCTTCGCGCTCGGATGCGGCCGGATGATCGAAGGCAATCCTGAGCAGTTCTGGGAGAGCTTGAAGCGCATCCGGGAATTGCCGGACGAAACGCTCCTCTATTGCGCGCACGAATACACCGAGGCGAATGCCCGCTTCGCACTGCATGCCGACCCCGAAAATGCAGCCCTGCAGGATTACGCGCAGGAGATCGCGGAGCGTCGCAGCCGCGGCATCCCCACGGTCCCTGCCCGACTGAGCCGCGAGAACGCGACGAATCCGTTCCTGCGCGCGGACAAACCCGAGATGCGGGCCCGCTGGGGTGGCAGCGATGCGGTAGAAACCTTCGCGGCGCTGAGGATCGCCAAGGACAGTTTTTAGAACGGTGTCAGGCAGCCCGGAATAGCGGGACGCGGAAGCTGACCGTCAGCCCATTTGCATCCCACGTATGCGTCGCAGGGCCCGGCAGGGCTGCAGACATACGCATGATCAGGCGCAGGCCCGTTCCGGGCAACATGTCGCCCGGCGGGGCCGCATCCACCCATTCACGCCAGATGAACTCGGCCTCGTCACCGCATTCGGTGATCCGCAGGTCGATCTTACCGCCCTTGCCCGACAATGCGCCGTGCATATTCGCATTCGATTCAAGTTCGCCGAGCACCAACGCGATCGTGCGCGCAGTCTCCGCATCGATCCGACCACGCTGCCCCTTCGACATCGAGAAGCGTTCGGACCTCTTCGGCGCGGCAAGGACCCGATCCAACAACTCCGAAAGCGAAATCGCATCGGCACCCGATTTTGCCGACAGGCCGAGCGCAACATTGAGGCGGTCGAGACGTTCCATCAACCGTTCTGAACGGGCCCGAGCTGAAGCATCGTTGCCGAGCGATATCCGCGAAAGCGCCCCTATCAAAGCAAGCTGATTTGACGCTTTGTGAATGAGGTCCGCTTCGTCAGAGCGGCCGTCGCGCTTGCGATTAGCAGTGATATTGCGCGAGGTGCACAAGAGATGCGCGGGCCAGCCATGCTTGTCGCGGATCGGGCTTACGAGGACTTCCCACCAGCGATCCTCACCCTTGGCGGTCGGGCAGAACGCTTCGAATCGGGTCTTGCGGCCCTTGGCCCCTTCAGAGATCGCGCCAGCAAGCAATGCCTGGCTTTCTTCGGGCCACATCGTCACCAGGTCCCGGCCCACGACATCCGCGAAGTCGTCAATCTGCATGGCGTGGCGGCCGTTAGGATTCATGTACTCAAGCTCGCCTCCGAGGCTGAGCACTTTGATGCAATCGGGGCTCTGGTCCAGAATTGCCCAGAGCAGCTCGCGGTCATCGACCCCAGAGTTCCTCAGACGAACGACATCACTCACGTCATCGACCCCATTTGCGCTGGGTCTGCGTCCCCAGCGCAAAATCCAATTTCAACGATTGCAGGAGATGTCGATTCACCGCCTGTAGGAGACGTTCCGGCGATCCAAAGAAAAAGGCGGACCCCAAGGCCCGCCCATATTCTGCCAAAGGCAAGTGATCAGCGGTTCGCGATCACAGGTTGGCGATCGTCTGATCGACGAGTGCGCGATCTGCGCCAGAGTCGTGCTTCTGCGCGATGATCGCGGCGGCCCCTGCTGCCGAAGCGCGTGCGGCCTTGGCGCGCAGTTCGTCGATCGCGGCGCGTTCGGCACCGGCAATCTTGTCCTCGGCCATCTTCTGGCGGCGGGCAACCATCGCGGTGCTGTCGCTTTCGGCCTTGGCGACGATGTTGTCGGCCTCGTGCCGGGCATGCTCGAGCATGGCCGCCGCGTCCTTTTCGGCGTTGGCAATCTTGTCGGCATATTCCTTGCGGAGCGCCTCTGCCTCGGCACGAAGGGTCTTGGCTTCGTCAAGCTGCGACTTGATCTCGGCGATCTTCTTGTCGAGCCCGCCTGCGATCAGCTTGGGCACGCCCTTCCAGAGAAGAATGGCGATGAAGCACAGCATCGCGAGGCTGACCCACGCGAAGGGACCAATGAACCCGAACGCGACCGGTTCGGCATGTTCGGTACCAGCGTGGCCGGCATCTTCCAGGCCTTCGAGCTGTGCAGCATGTTCGAGGTTTTCCTCGACCATGGCCGAACCATCCGCGGCAAGAACGACGGTCAGGGTGCTCATCACATCGCCTCCTTCACGGCGGGGCGGGCCTCGGCGGCGGAAACCTCGATACCGGCAAGACGCTTCACGATATCGGCAGCAGCCTCGCTGGCCACTTCCTCGATCTCGGCAACAGCCGAAGCACGAGCATCCGCGATGCGCGCTTCTGCTTTCGCAAGCTTGGCGTCGATGCCGGTCTGTGCGGCAGCCAGCTTCTTTTCGGTGCTGACAGCAGCTTCGGCCTTGGCCTTGGCGACAAGGGCCTGGGCCTCTGCGCGGTTCGCGTTTTCACGATCACGCCAGGCGGCTTCTTCCGCGTCGGCCTTGTTACGGGCGGCCTCGGCAGCAGCGAGGTCGTCCGAGATCTGCTTGTCGCGCAGGGCGACGGTGTCCATCACCTTGGGGACCATGCCCTTGCCGATGACGAAGAAGACCAGACCGAAGATCAGCAGCAGCCAGAATACCTGGCTGGAGTAGGTCGCGGCCAACTGTTCTATCTGAGGCATCGCAAATGGCGTCCTGTTACGGGATCAAGCAGCTAAAATTCTGAAGCATCCCTTTTCCGGCCCGCCCGCCAATCGGACGGACCGGGAAAGGAAAACGTTCGATCAGGCGACGAAGATCAGGATCATCGCGACGACGAACGAGAGCAGGCCGAGAAGTTCGGCGGCGGCGAAGCCGATGAACAGGCGGCCCTGCTGGCCGTCGGCAGCACCCGGATTGCGGAGCGCGCCTTCGAGGAACTTGGCGAAAACGTTACCAACGCCGAGCGAGGCGAGGCCCGCACCAAGAGCGGCGAGACCGGCACCGAGCAGCTTTGCGGCTTCTGCGTCCATTATAAAAACTCCTTTGGAAAACTTGTCGTGTTGAACAGATCAGTGAAGGTTTTCAGCGTCGTTGAGATAGACGCTGGTAAGCAGTGCGAAGACGTAGGCCTGAATGCCCGCGACCAGGATTTCGAGAGCGCAGATACCGACCATCAGCAGGAAGCTCGGGATACCGGCGATCGCGAAATACTGAAGCCCCGCGTTGCTGGAGCCGATCACGAAGCTCGACAGCACTTCCAGCAGGACGTGCCCGGCCATCATAGCGACGAAAAGACGCAGACCGAGGCTGAACGGGCGGACCATGAAGCTGATCATCTCGACCACGAAGATGATCGGGATCATCGGAACGGGCGTGCCGTGCGGCACGAAGAGCGAGAAGAAGTGCAGCTTGTGCTTCGCGAAACCGACGATCAGCACGATCCCGAACGAAATAATCGCGAGAATGCCGGTCACGGTGAAGTGGCTGGTAAAAGTGAATGGGTGCAGGCCGATGACGCCCAGCGGCAGCAGGCCCAGCACGTTGCCGAACAGGATGAACATGAACAGCGAGAAGATGTAGGGCACGTACTTGCGCCCGTTCTTGCCGATGTTCGCTTCGAGCATGTCGTCGATCAGACCGGTGAAGCTTTCCACCGCCATCTGCCACCGGCCGGGCACGAGTTCACGCTTCATGCCGCCGAAAACGAAGGCCCACAGCACAATCGCGGAGATCGCCATCCACACCGTCGAATTGGTGATGGCGATATTGTAGCCCAGCAGCTCCATCTGATCCGTGCCGAACATCGGCTGGATCGTGAACTGATGCATCGGGTCGACTTTGGCTTCGGTTGCCACGCGTGTTTCCCTGTCGCCTTATGAACGACAGCGCCCTTCCTGACTGTCAGTCGGGGCGCCGGTTCGAAATTCGTATAATGTTCCTGAAGGCAACGACCATTCCGAGGAACAGCATCACCAACAGACCCCAGGGCGACGTCCCTGCAAACCGGTCGATAACCCAACCGATCAGCGCGCCACCTGCGAGACCACCGATGAGTTCCGCCAGCACCTTGGATCCCAAACGATAGTTCGCGTCGGGAGCCTGTACCTGCGGCTGGATGCGAGCATCTTCACGCTGTCGCGCGGCCTTGAGCCGGGCTTCGAGCGAATCGATGCGAGCATCCTCACCAATGGGTTCCCGATCGGACTGGTCATCGCTCATGCTGGTTCCTCCCGTTGAAAGGCCCGGCAAGCACGACAAGCTGCCCGTCGAGGGCGCGGACCCTTTAGGAAAGGGGTCAACTCAAGTCAACATGGCCCAATGGTCGTATTCCAGCTATTTTGCGGCACTGCAAAACGGGCCGAATTCGCCCTCGGGCCTGAGGGGCGTGAAACCCCCGCGCGAATCAGCTCGCGGCGGGGCAGCGCGGGTCGACGCGGGCCGGACCGCTGCCGCGGGTCTGCCAGCTCCCGTCGGGGGCCTGATACTTCTCTCCGGCAACGGTACGCGCGATCAGCAGACAGCCCTGGGTAAAGGCGAATTCCTCGATCGTGACGCCCTGCGAACGCGCGCGGTCGGCATAGCTCGCCTTGCGGCGGATGTTGAGATCGTCGACCAGCTTCTTCAGGTCGCCCGACGGGCTGCCGACGAAGCCGAGATAGCCGTCCATCTTCTCGCCGATCGTGCCGTTGGCGCGGGCGGCGGCGTAGGCCGGGTCGCGCTGCGCGAAAGCGGGCGTTGCGACAGTTGCCAGGGCGCCTGCAGCAAGCAGCGCCGTAGCGATATTGCGAATGGTCTTGCCGGTTGCGGCCATCAGAAAATCTCCGGGTTTTCCTCGATGTTCTCTTCCGCGGAATCCACGAGGCGGTAGAGCACTTCCTGTTTGATATTCACGTTGAGCTCGATCACGATCGGCTCCGACGGGGCGTTCACGTTCACGCAAGCCCCCAATACCGAAAGGCCCGCGGCCATCGTGCCGCAGGCGATCAGGCGTTGCCAGCCCGGCGCGCTGCCCCCTGAAAAATTCATCGGGGCCGTGTTCGCACCGGCGGCAGCCGGCGTCAATCGAGCCTTCCATCGTGCTCCACTCATGGCATTCTCTCGCTTTCCGGAGGCTGAATGTCTTCTTCAACCGGGGTGATGTCCTCGCCCAACACCGCTTCGCCCGACGGGACGAGCGCATTGCCGCTCACGTCGATCAGGCCGAGCTCGCGCGGATCGCGCACCGAGGCCGGATCGTAGAGCGACTTGAAGCTGGACAGGAGCTGGTAGAACGGGGCCCGCACGTTCACATCGAAACGGATCGGCAGCGAAGCGAGGCGGCGGGTGATGATGTTCTTCTTCGCACCCTCGCCCTGACTGACGCCGTCGATCTTCACTCGGGTCACGATCTCGCCATCCAGATTGCCGTCGAGACCGATTCTCATGGCCGTGTAGTCGAGCGATTTCAGTGCATCGAAGGCGAAGTTGGCAATGGCGTTCAAGTCTTCGTACGTCAGCGCACCGACATAAGACACATTGCCGCCCGGCGGGCGCGAGGTCAGTACGCCGCCTTCGATATGCCCGCCGTTCTCATCGAAGATCAGCGGTATCGTGCCGTCGAACGTGCCGGTCGCCGACAGGTTGGCCAGCTCCATCCGCTCGACAAAGCGGGCCGCGTCCAGCCCCTCGATCTCGAAGACGTAGCTGCGCACCTCGGTCATGCCGAGGTTCATACGCGTGGGCCGCATCGTCAGCGTACCGCCAAGGAACGGGAACGACGCACCGTTGAGCTGAAGCGCGAGGTTCGGCTCGATCGCGAATTCGACCACGCCGTTTTCCGCAACAATGCCCGGGTTCACTTCGGCGATCATGACCCGCTGATTCGGCGCGGTTTCGAGCGCGAGAAGATCGGTGAACTCGACCGTACCCGACAGCCCCCGAACCGGCCCGAAGGCGGCCGCGAAGTCGAGCGAATCGGTCGAGAACGAGCCGGTCGAGGTCACGCCCGCCTCGTTCCAGTCGATCCGGCCCTTGCCGGTCACCGTGCCATAGGTATTGGCGATCGTGCCCAGCGCAAGACGAGTAACCGTGTCGGGCTGCAGTCGGTTGTCGAAGGTGATCCCGTCGACTTTAAGGTCGGCATGGCCGGTACCGGTGCCGAGCGCGTGGACGATATCGACGTCCACGATGGCGCGGTCGGACGTTTCCTCGCGCAACAGGGCTTCGGCCAGGATCGTATTGTCGGCAAAGACCAGTTCGGCATCGCGCGCGATCATCGGCTGGAACCGCGCGTCGGCCTGCCGGTCGGTCACGCGCAGCGCGCCGTTCTCGACGATCAGCGAATCGTCGCGCCATGCCCAGTGGCCTGAGGCCTGCGTGATATCGAGCGGGACGTCGGCGAGCCTGAACTCGGCATCGGCAAACGTGCCCGCGATCTCGTCTCCGATATCGGCAGTCAGCTCGCTCAGCCGGAAGCGCGTCGCGCTCTCTGCCGGACCGAGCGCGATATCGAGATCATGCGCGACGAGCGTGCCGGGAATGCCCAGCCCCACTGGCCCTCCGCGAATCGTGGCAGGCGTGTCGCCGAGCGTGCCGGCAAGATCGAGCGAAGGAACGCCTGCGGCAAAGCGCGTTCCCGCCGAATCGCTTCGCAGGATCGCGCTGTTCTCGGGCGAGCAGAGCATCAGCGACTGGTCCCGCAGCGTCAGGCTGGCCAGTTCGAGGCGTGCGAAACGGGGCGTGATGCACCCGGGCCAGAGCGCGAGACCGCCGTCAGGCTTCCACCCGCCGCTGACCGGCAATTGCAGCGCCTCGACCCGCCCGCCGGGGATCGCGCCCGATGCCTCGACCGTCCCCGACAGCTGCAGGAAGCCCGAAGCGTTCTGCCTTATCTCCAGCGCGGGAATGGCGAGCTTCGCATCGTCAGCCGCGTATTCGGCCATCGAAAGCTGCATGGTGAGGTCGCCGCGGCCGGCCTGCTCCATCCGGCCCGAAATCCGCGGCAATCCTCGTCCGCCGCTTTCGAACGCGCCAGCGAATCGCGCATGACCTTTGTCCGTCATCGAAAGCTGTCCGCGGGAAATAGACAGCAGCGTCTCCCCGCTCTGACCGCGCCATGCCGCGTTGGGCACGATCACAGTGCGATTTTCAGAGCCGATGCGCGCCTGGATATCGCCATCGAAGGTACTGCGCCGCCCTTCGCTGGCCAGCGCCGCGCGAAGCTTGGCCAGAAGCGGCGCGCCGAGCGTGCCTTCGGCGACCTGCTGGTATCCGGCAAGCTGGCGGTCGAGCCCCTGCCCCGGTCTCAAACCCACGCCCCCGAAGCTGCCGTCGAAAGCGACATTGGCGAATCCGTCGCGCGCGCGCACGGTGCCCTCGACACCGAATCGCGTCATGTCCGCGCCTGCCAGCCGCGCATCGGCCGCGGTCAGGTCCAGCTCGCTGGTAAGTGCCCCGTTGTTCATGGCGACGGCGATCTCACCCGCCATGCTTTCGACCGACTGCCCGCCAGCCGCCATTCTGCCGCTCAGTACATCGGCCTTGCCATCAAAACCGTCGAACTGCCGCGTGCCGGTCAGGTCGAGCGCCAGCATCGCCTGTCCAAGGGAAAAGTCGGTATCCTCGCACTCCACACCCGACAGCCGCAGCGGCCCTTCGAAGCGCGGCTTTTCGCGCGTAATCGTGATCGTGCCGTAAAGCGTCGCGTCACTGACGGTGCAGTCGCCATTCGAAAGGCCGGGCGCAACCGCACCGAGCACGCCGGTGAACCCGCCGCGCAAGGAGCCCGATCCGGCCAGCTTAACGCCGACGTTTCCGTATTCCGAACCCAGCAGCGCCCGACCATCGTCGATCGCGACTCGCATGTCGGGAAGCTGGAACGGTTCGTCCGAAGGGCCGGTATAGATGACGCGGTCGAGCGCCCCGAAGCTCATCCGCCCGTCGACCAGCCTGCCGTAAAGGCGCGGCTTTACCAGCCGGACCGAGGCGACCTGCGGCATGCCGAAGCGGTAGCGGATCGTCACTTCCGCCCGCTCTATCGTCATGTCGGGATTGACCGGGTCGCCGATCACGACATTCTCGATCACCTGCATCGACGGCCCGATCGAGGCGATATCGTAAGTCGCGGGCAGGTCGTAGCTTTGCAGCGTATCGGCGATCAGTCCGTCCGCGATGTCCTTGCGCGCGGTCCACACCCCGCCGACGACAAGAGCCAGCGCCGCCACTCCGCCCAGCGCGACCTTGGCGAGCCGCTTGCGCCGCCGGGGCGGCAGTGTGGGCTCTTCATCGATGTCGGCGGATTGATTCATGCTTCTTTCTAATCGGCCGCGACCGGATAATCGATCCACGGTTCGCAGGCGGGTGGAACTTGCGCGGGCTGCGAGGCAAAGGCAATGGTTCGAAACGCAATTTTACGTCGGGAGGTCCCGGCGAGGAGCAGGTCGCAGTGAACAGCAGGCAGGACGAACTGCCGATGAACGGGGCGCCCAGGGCGCCTGCGGTCAAGGCGGACGGGCACGATCCGAAGGGCCACCGCGCCCGCCTTCGTGCGCGCATGCTCGACGGCGGAGCGGATGCGCTGGGCGATCACGAAATCGTGGAATACCTCTTGATGACCGCGATCCCGCGCCGCGACGTAAAGCCGCTGGCCCGCACGCTCCTGAAGCGGTTCGGCGGGCTTGCAGGCGTGTTCAACGCCGATCGCAAGTCGCTGGAAACGCACCCTGGCATGGGCGAGACGAGCGCGGCGGCGTTGAAAATCGTTGCCATCGCTACTCGCCGCCTTGCCCGCGCCGAAGTGCAGGACAAGCCGGTACTAGGGTCATGGCAGGCGCTGATCGACTATCTCACCATCGACATGGCTCATCTGACGGTAGAACGCGTGCGCGTGCTCTATCTCAACGCGCAGAACCGGCTGATCCAGGACGAACATATCGGCGACGGCTCGCTGGACGAGGCATCGATCCACCCGCGCGAGGTGATCCGCAGGGCGATGGAACTGGGCGCGGCGGCGATGATCCTCGTCCACAACCACCCCAGCGGAAACCCTGAACCCAGCCGCGCCGATATCCAGATCACCAACCGCATTGCAGAGGCGGGACGCCTGCTCAACATCACAGTCCATGACCATGTCATCATTGGGCGTTCGGGCCATGTCTCGCTACGGTCGAAGGGCCTGATCTGATGTGCATCGCCGTGGCCGCGTGGCGCTGCGATCCCGACTGGCCGCTGGTCGTCATCGCCAACCGTGACGAGTTTCATGAAAGGCCGACGGCGGGGCTGGCGCGCTGGGACGACGGCAGCGGGATTATCGCAGGACGCGACTTGCGCTCGGGCGGAACGTGGCTAGGCGTTTCGGAGCAGGCCGGGCGACTGGCGCTGATCACCAACTTTCGCGATCCGGTCCATTTTCGCGCCGATGCGCCGTCGCGCGGCGCGCTCGTCTCCGACTGGCTGACAGGAGACTGGGACCGGGTCGATGACAGGTTTGACCGCTCGTCGGATTACAACGGGTTCAGCCTTATACTGATTGACGGGCCCAAGGGCTGGATCGTCGACAACCGCACGATGGGCGAGCCGCGCGCGATGGACAGGGGCGGATATTACGGCCTTTCGAACGGGGCTTTCGCCGATCCATGGCCCAAGGTTGATCGGCTGGTCCACGACATGCGCGGCGTTCTGGACGATGGTCCGCCGGACGAGGATGCCTTCTTCGCCATGCTCGCCAAGAGCGGTCCGGCAGCAGAGGCCGACAGCGAGGATGCACCGGTTTTCATCCACGATTCCCGCTATGGCACGCGGTGCAGCACAGTGGTGATGATAGGCAAGGATGGTGCAGGTTCGATCGCGGAACGCCGCTTCGCGCCCGACGGCAGCCTGTCGGGCGCCGACAGGATCGAGCTCTCCTATCGCGGTTGAGAGCCCCGCGGCGCCGCAATGACGACACCGGCAAGAATGATCGCCATTCCGACGCCGTGATACCAGTGGAGCGCTTCGCCCAGCAGCAGCGCGGCAAGCAAGGCTCCGACGATCGGCATCATGGCGATGGCCTGTCCGGCGATGGCCGATCCGGCGCGGGCGACCGACGCATTGAACAGGAAGTATGCAATGACCGAAGGAAAGATCGAGACATAGGCCACCGCGCCAATCGAATTCGCAGTCCATGAAAGGTGATGTCTCGGCACAAGCAGCGCAATCGGGAGCAGCATCAGAGCGCCGCCCGCGAAGGTTACGAACAGGAAGCTCGCTGGCCGCACTTTCGGCGCGAGGCGTAACAGCACCGTATAAATCGCCCAGATCACGCAGGCGGCGAATACGATGAGGTCGCCCTTACCCAGCCTCAGCGAGAGGAGCGCATCGATATCGCCCTTGAAGATCGTGAAGGCCGCACCGAACACCGACAGGAGGATGCCGAAGACCTTCACCTTCGGCTCACGCTGAGAAAAGGCGAGCGCAGCGATCAGCAGCACCAACCCAGGAATACTCGCCTGCATAAGCAGCGTATTCGTCGCAGTCGTGTACTGAAGCCCCGCGTAGAGCACGGTATTGAAGCCGACGATACCGGCGAGGCAAAGCGCGAATGTCGGCTTCCACGCCGCGCGGATCACAGGCCAATCTTCGCGCAGGCCGCGCCATGCGAGCGGCGCCACTACGATCGTCGCGCCGATCCAGCGCAGAAGCGCCAGTAGGACCGGATCGATATCGTCGCGCACGGCGCGCCCGACGATGGCGTTCCCGGCCCAGAACGCGATCGTGCAGCCCAGCATCGCGTAAGTCAGCCAATCGCCGCGCCTGCTCGTCATTTCGGTAATAGTCTCCACCGCGTCTGGCGCGCGCCTAGCAGCGCATTTCGGACCTGTCGCCTGTGGAACCGGCATCGCCGTGGAACCCAAGGCCCCTTGCCAATCGTGCCCCCTCCCCCTAGCCGCGCGGACGAAAGCGCAACCGAATTTCCCGACGGAGTCGAAAATGGTCCCACGTTATGCCCGCCCCGCGATGACCGCGATCTGGGAACCGGAGATGAAATACGCCATCTGGTTCGAGATCGAAGCACACGCGACAGACAAGCTGGGCGAACTGGGCGTCGTACCGGCCAGCGCCGGCAAGGCGCTGTGGGACTGGTGGAAGACGAACCCGAAGATCGACGTCGAGGCAATCGACGCAATCGAGGCCGTGACCAAACACGACGTCATAGCTTTCCTGACCTGGGTGGCCGAGAATGTGGGCGACGAGGCCCGCTTCATGCACCAGGGCATGACCAGCTCGGACGTTCTGGATACCACTCTCGCAGTCCAGCTCGATCGCGCCGCCGCGATCCTGCTCGAAGATCTCGACAAACTGCTCGCTGCGATTCGGACCCGCGCTGAAGAACACAAGTACACGCCGACCATCGGCCGCAGCCACGGCATCCACGCCGAACCCGTCACCTTCGGTCTGAAGATGGCCGAAGCCTATGCCGAATTCTCGCGCTGCAAGGAGCGTCTGGAATTTGCCCGCAAGGAAATCGCCACTTGCGCGATTTCGGGCGCGGTCGGCACTTTCGCCAACATCGACCCCAGCGTCGAGGAATACGTCGCCGAGAAGATGGGCCTCGCGGTAGAGCCGGTTTCCACCCAGGTCATCCCGCGCGACCGCCACGCGATGTTCTTTGCCGTACTGGGCGTGATCGCGTCGTCGATCGAACGCCTTGCCGTTGAAGTCCGCCACCTGCAGCGCACCGAAGTTCTTGAGGCCGAGGAATACTTCTCGCCCGGCCAGAAGGGCTCGTCGGCCATGCCGCACAAGCGCAACCCGATCCTGACGGAAAACCTCACCGGTCTTGCCCGCGTCGTGCGCGGTGCGACGGTTCCGGCGATGGAGAACGTCGCACTCTGGCACGAACGCGACATCTCGCACTCCTCGGTCGAACGTTTCATCGGCCCCGATGCGACGATCACGCTCGATTTCGCGCTCACGCGCCTGACCGGGGTGATCGAAAAGCTGCTCGTCTATCCCGAACGCATGCAGAAGAACCTCGACCGCATGGGCGGCCTCGTCCACTCGCAGCGCGTGCTGCTGGCCCTGACCCAGGCCGGCGTCAGCCGCGAGGATGCCTATCGCCTTGTCCAGCGTAATGCGATGAAGGTCTGGGAATCGGATGGCGCGCTGTCGCTGCTCGAACTGCTGAAGGCCGATGACGAAGTCACCGCGGCGCTGAGCGAAGAACAGATCGAGGAGAAGTTCGACCTCGACTACCACTTCAAGAACGTCGACACGATCTTCGCCCGCGTTTTCGGCTGATCGTTTCGGATAAGTGCGCGGCGTCTGGCGGCTCAGGCTGGCCAAACCCGCGCATTGGTCCTAGTTTCGGCCCCGGACACAGGGACTGGAGGATTACGGTTTGCAGGTATTGAAGACCATCGTCTGGGCGGTCATCGTCGCGGGTCTCGCGGTATTCGCCTACGCTAACTGGTTCCGGATCGACGTCATGATCTGGAGCGACGTGGTGCTGAACACCCCGCTGCCGATGATCATCCTGTCCTCGTTCCTGCTGGGCTTTGCGCCGATGTGGCTGTTCCACCGCGCCGCGCGCTGGCGCTTGAAGCGCCGCATCGGCGCGCTCGAAAGCTCGCAGCGTTCGCTGATCGCGGCACGCGAACAAGAGCTTGAAGAGGATCGGTCCCGTTTCGTGCCCGAGGAAGAGCGTCCCACCCTGCCATGAGCAATCCGGTATTCATCGCCATCGACGTTCCCCGCCTTGACGGGGCGAAAGCGCTTGCCGAAAAGGTGAAGGGCCACGTTGGCGGTATCAAGCTCGGCCTCGAATTCTTCTGCGCGCACGGCCATCACGGTGTGCTCGAAATGGCGCAGGTCGGCCTGCCGATCTTCCTCGACCTCAAGCTTCACGACATCCCCAACACGGTTGCGGGCGCGATGCAGTCGATCCATGTTCTGGAACCGGCCATCGTCACTGTCCACGCCAGCGGCGGGCGCGCCATGATGGAAGACGCAAAGGCCGCGGCGGGCGAAAATACCAAGGTCGTGGCAGTCACCATGCTGACCAGCCTTGACGAAACCGATATGGCGAAAACCGGCATCGCCGGCAGCGCGCACGACCAGGTCATGCGGCTGGCCGAGCTCGCCGAAACAGCCGGCCTCGACGGGATCGTCTGTTCCGGTCACGAGGTCGGCGCGGTCCACAAGCAGTGGAAGAACGGCTATTTCGTCGTCCCCGGCCTGCGCCCTGCGGGTAGCACGGTTGGCGATCAGAAGCGCGTCGTCACACCGCGTCAGGCGCGCGACGACGGGGCAAGCGTGCTGGTGATCGGCCGCCCGATCTCCAAGGCCGAAGATCCGCTGGCCGCCGCCCGTTCGATCGAGGGCACGCTCTGATCATGAAGGCCGCGCTGCTGGCGCTCGCGCTTGCGGGCGCGCACTCCGGCACTGGCGACGAGGCGGCGATGCTTCCGCCCGAAACAACCGTTCTTGGCGCGCCCGACGCAGGCTTTGCCTTGCCCGCCTGCTCGCGCGCTACTGCAGGGCCCGTCGAGGGAGGTTGGGAAGTGGCGGACAGCGATGTTGCCGCGATGGAAAGCGCACTTGCGCCCGTGCTGCGCTCGCTGGCCGGAAAGAACGGCTACACCGCCGGTACCGAGACGCCCGATCCGCTGACCTACGTTGCCAACGATCCGCGTTGGAGCCGCGAGGTTTTCGGCATCGTGCGCGGCGGGCGGCGGATCGTCTATGGCAACTATCTGCCCGCGACCGTCACGCCGAATCCCCGGCACATGCCTACCGCCGTCTGCGATGGTGGGCCGGTGTTCTTCGGCGTCGAATACGATGTCGACGCACGGGCAGTGACCCACATCGCTTTCAACGGCGGCTTGGGCGGCCCGTTTTGGCCGGTCTACGCACCATGAGCGCGCCGGTGATCGAACCTGCGAAGAAAGACGACCTTCCTGCGCTGAAAGTCATGATCGAAGGTGCATATCGCGGCGATCATGCCCGACTTGGCTGGACGCACGAAGCGGATATCGTCCAGGGGGAGCGCATCACTGTACGCGAAGTCGTCGAACTGTTTCTCGACCCCGATATCGCGATCTTTGTCGCGCGTTCGGGCGAAGATATCGTCGGCTGCGTTTCCGTGACCGACAAGGGCGACGGGCGCGCCTATATCGGTCTGCTCTGCGTCGATCCGCCTTTCCAGTCCTCCGGCCTCGGCTCGCGCCTGCTCACTACGGCAGAACGGCTTTGCACCGCGCTTGAGGTCGAAAAGATGGAAATGACCGTCATCGAGGACCGCGAGCCGCTGATCGCATGGTACGAACGCGCCGGATACGAGCGTAGCGGAGAGCGCCGCCCCTTCCCCGTGCCGCAGGAAAAGCCCCTGTTCTTTGTGGTGCTGGAAAAGACACCGCCCAGCGCCTAACCCGCCCGTATGGCGACTCGCATCAAGATCTGCGGCATCCGCGATGCCCGTGCCCTCGACGCAGCGATCGAGGCGCGTGCCGATTTCGCGGGCTTCGTATTCTACCCGCCCAGCCCGCGCGCCGTGTCCGCGCGTGAAGCCGCCGAACTCGGCGCCCGCGCCGATGGCCATATCAAACGCGTCGGCCTGTTCGTAAACGCGACGGACGGGGAAATGGCCGAAGCGGTAGAGGTCGGAAAGCTCGACGTCCTGCAACTCCACGGCCAGGAAACGCCCAACCGCACCGCTGCGTTGCGCTCGCGCTTTGGCTTGCCGGTCTGGAAGGCGCTGTCCATCGCGTCCGCCGCCGACATCACGCGGGCCAGCGAATATCGCGACGCCGCCGATTTCATCCTCTTCGATGCCAAGACGCCGAAGGGCACGCTTCCGGGCGGCATGGGCGTTCGCTTCGACTGGAACCTGCTTGCCGGATATCGCGGCCCCGTCGAATGGGGCCTTGCAGGCGGGATCGACGCAGCCAACGTGGCAGAGGCGATCGCCTCTACCGGCGCGCCGCTCGTCGACGTATCATCGGGCGTGGAAAGCGAACCCGGCGTGAAGGATGCTGGCAAGATCGCCGCATTCTGCCGCGCCGTGCGTGCCGCCTGATCTGGACAGCCTTCAACCCTTCTGCCAAGCGCGAGCCATGAACGAGACAGCCCACCCCAACTCCTTCCGCAACCAGCCTGACGAGCGAGGCCATTTCGGCCAGTTCGGCGGACGCTACGTGTCGGAAACGCTGATGCCGCTCATTCTCGAGCTTGAGAAAGAGTACGTGAAGGCGAAGTCCGATCCGGCGTTCAAGGAAGAATTCGAGGATCTGCTGGCGAACTACGTCGGCCGTCCCAGTCCGCTCTATTACGCAGAGCGTCTGACCGAAGAACTGCGCAAGGGCGCATCCGAGGGTATGGGAGCGCAAGTCTGGTTCAAGCGCGACGAGCTCAATCACACCGGCGCGCACAAGATCAACAACTGCGTCGGGCAGATCCTGCTGGCGATCCGCATGGGCAAGACCCGCATCATCGCGGAAACCGGCGCGGGCCAGCACGGTGTGGCGACCGCGACGGTAGCAGCGCGTTTTGGACTGCCCTGCGTCGTTTACATGGGCGCAAAGGACGTCGAGCGGCAGCAGCCCAACGTCTTCCGCATGCGTTTACTCGGCGCCGAAGTGAAGGCGGTCAAGGCCGGTGCTGCCACGTTGAAGGACGCGATGAACGAGGCGCTGCGCGACTGGGTCGCGAACGTGCATGACACGTTCTACATCATCGGCACCGCAGCCGGCCCGCACCCCTATCCTGAACTGGTCCGCGACTTCCAGTCGGTGATCGGCAAGGAAGCGCGCGAACAGCTTCTGGAGCGGACCGGACGCCTGCCCGACCTGCTGGTCGCAGCCATTGGCGGCGGTTCGAACGCTATCGGCCTGTTCCACCCGTTCCTCGACGATCCGGACGTGAAGATGCTGGGCGTGGAAGCGGCAGGACACGGGCTGGACAAGGACCACGCCGCATCGCTTGCCGGCGGATCGCCGGGCGTGCTTCACGGCAACAAGACCTACCTGTTGCAGGACGAGGACGGCCAGATCGTCGAAGGCCACTCGATCTCGGCGGGTCTCGACTATCCCGGCATCGGGCCTGAACATTCGTGGCTGAAGGAAACGGGCCGCGTCGAATATACTTCGGCGACCGACAAGGAAGCGCTCGACGCCTTCCAGCTGCTCTGCCGGACGGAAGGTATTATACCCGCGCTGGAACCCAGCCACGCCATCGCGGCTGTGGTGAAGGTCGCCCGCGAAATGCCGCGCGATGCGGTGATTTGCGCCAACCTGTGCGGCCGCGGGGACAAGGACATCTTTACTGTCGCCGATGCGCTGGGGGTTGAACTGTGAGTCGCCTCGCCAAGGCTTTCGGCAAGCCCCACCCCGCCCTCGTCTGCTTCGTCACTGCCGGTGACGGGCCCACCGATGCCGTGCTCGACGCGCTGGTCGAAGGCGGTGCCGACGTGATCGAACTGGGCATGCCCTTCACCGATCCGATGGCTGACGGCCCCGCGATCCAGCTCGCCAACTTGCGCGCGCTGGGCAAGGGAACCACCACTGCCGAAGTCTTCCGCATCGCCAGCACCTTTCGCGAACGTCATCCCGAGGTGCCGCTGGTCCTGATGGGCTATGCGAACCCGATGATCCATCGCGGCGCGGACTGGTTTGCAGACCAGTGCGCGAAGTCCGGTGTCGACGGCGTGATCTGCGTCGATACCCCGCCCGAGGAAGATGCCGAGCTTGGTCCTTTCCTGCGCGATGCCGGTGTCGCCACGATCCGCCTCGCCACGCCGACCACCGACGCGGCACGCCTTCCGCAGGTGCTCGAGACCGCGACGGGGTTCCTCTATTACGTATCGGTCGCGGGCATTACCGGTTTGCAACAGGCCGCAACCGCCTCGATCGAAGAGGCCGTCTCGCGCCTCAAGGCCGGGACCGATCTTCCCGTCGCCGTCGGCTTTGGCGTCCGCACCCCCGAACAGGCCGGTGCCATCGCCAAGGTAGCCGATGGCGTCGTCGTCGGTTCGGCCCTTGTCGAACTCGTCGGCCAGCATGGTGACGACGCGCCCGCCAAGGTGCGCGAACTGACCGCCGCGCTGGCCCATGCCGTACATTCTGCGAAGGAGACCGCCGCATGAGCTGGCTCAACCGCGTCCGTCAACGCATCCCATTCGTCGCCAAGCGCGATACGCCGGACAACCTCTGGCAAAAGTGCCGCAAGTGCCACGAAATGCTGTTCACCAAGGACTACGAGGAAAACCTCTGGGTCTGTCCGCGCTGTGACGACCACGGCCGCATCGGCGCCGATTGCCGACTGGGCCAGGTTCTGGACGACGGCTACGAAGTCCTGCCCAGTCCGGTGGTGAAAGAGGACCCGCTGAAGTTCAAGGATTCCAAGCGTTATACCGAACGTCTGAAGGCCGCACGGAATAGCGCTCCGCATCCCGATGCGCTGACCAATGCCGCCGGTACGATCAAGGGCCGCAAGGCCGTTGTCGGGGTGCAGGATTTCGGGTTCATGGGCGGATCGATGGGCATGGCCGTGGGCGAGGCGTTCATCGCCGGGGTCGACCGCGCCGTGGCCGAGGGTTGCCCTTACGTGATCTTCACTGCCGCTGGCGGTGCGCGCATGCAGGAAGGCATCCTGTCGCTGATGCAGATGCCTCGCACGACGGTCGCGATCCAGCGGTTGAAGGCGGCTGGCCTGCCCTATATCGTCGTGCTGACCGACCCGACCACGGGCGGCGTCACGGCAAGCTATGCGATGCTGGGCGATGTACAAATCGCAGAGCCGGACGCCCTTATCGGCTTTGCCGGACAGCGCGTCATCCAGGATACGATCCGCGAAAAGCTGCCCGAAGGCTTCCAGCGCGCCGAATACCTGCTGGCGCACGGGATGATCGACATGGTCGTGCACCGCAAGGAGTTGAAGGACCGCCTTGCCAGCGTGATCGATTACCTGATGGCGGCCAAGCAGGCGGCCTGACCGGGCCCTTGGGCTGATCGCCATGCGCGACTTCGCCATATCGGATTCGCCCGCCGTCCAGCAACAGCTGGACCGGCTGGCGGCACTGAGCCTGCCACAAGGGCGGATCGGGCTGGCACCGGTGCGCGAACTGTTGTCGCGGCTGGGCGAGCCGCACCTGTCGCTTCCGCCGGTGTTCCATATCGCCGGCACCAACGGCAAGGGATCGACCAGCGCTTTCCTTCGCGCGATGCTGGAAGCAGGCGGCCTGCGTGTCCACCAGTTCACCAGCCCGCACCTTGTCCGTTACAACGAGCGGATAAGGCTGGCCGGTTTGCTGATCTCCGACGCGGATCTCGCCAATGTGCTTCGCGAAGTGCTCGACATGGGCGAGGACATCGGGGCCAGCTTCTTCGAAATCACGACCGCTGCCGCCTTCCTCGCCTTCACGCGCACGCCTGCCGATGCCTGCGTCATCGAGGTCGGCCTTGGCGGTCGTTTCGACGCGACGAACGTAATCGAGCATCCTGCCTGCTGCGCCATCGCCTCGCTCGGCATGGATCACGAGCGCTTCCTGCTGGCACCCGAAGACGGCGCGCCGACGCATCCCCTCGCCCGCATCGCCTTCGAAAAGGCGGGAATCATCAAGCCCGCCAGTCCGGTCGTCACGCAGGCCTATCCGCCCGAAGCGCAGAGCGAGATCGAGCGCGCCGCAATGATCGCCGGCGCACCGCTGCACATGCGCGGTGCCGACTGGGACGCGACTGCGGCGGACTTCATCGCCTATCGCGACCGGCATGGCGAATTGGCGCTGCCGCTGCCCACGTTGCCCGGCGCGTTCCAGTCGCTCAATGCTTCGCTGGCCGTTGCGATGATCCGGCATCAGGACCGAATTTCGGTGACATCCGAAGCGATGGCGCAGGGTATCCGCGCGGCGCACTGGCCGGCGCGGTTGCAGTGGTTGGGCGCTGGACCGCTAACGGCCGGTGGAGCGAAGCTACTGCTCGACGGAGGGCACAATCCCGATGCGGCGCGGGTTATCGCGGACTATCTCGCAGGGCTTGGCGAGCCGGTTCATGCCGTCGTCGCGATGCTGGCTGCGAAGGACGCCAAGGGCTACCTCGAACCGCTCGCCCCCCATCTTGCCAGCCTTACCGCGATACCTGTGCCGGACGGGCACGAGGGACATCAGCCCGCACCACTTGCTGCCATCGCAACCGACTTGCGCATCGCGTCGCGCCACGCCGAAACGCTGAACGAAGCGCTCGCAAATCTGCCGACGGGCGAGCCGGTTCTTATCGGCGGTTCGCTCTATCTCGCGGGCGAAGTCCTGCGCGCGAACGGCGAGTTGCCGGACTAGGCCTCTACCGCGACGACGCCCGCCTTTCGGCCAAGACGCGCCTGGCGGACCCATTCGACGATGCAGGCGACCACGGCAATGAAACCGAGCAGCGTGGTCAGGATGAAGACCGGATAATAGCCCTGCTCGTCGATCATCTGCCCAAGCGCCCCGCGCCCCAGCGTGCCGACAAGAAACGTCAGCGACGACAGAAGCGCGTACTGCACCGCCGAATAGCCCTTCGCCGTGATCGACGACAGGTAAGCCACCAGCGCAGCACCGGCGAGACCGCCAGCAAGGTTCTCGCCCGCGATGGCGACCATCAGCTTGGCCAGCCGCCCGTCACCGCCCATCCATTCCACCAACGTGGTGAAGCCGGTGAAGTTCGACACGACCTCCATCGTATGTCCGCCCAGCGCCAGATCGGCATAGAGCAGGTTCGATAGCGCAGCCGTCAGCGCGCCGAGGAACAGCACAGCCATGCGCCCGATGAAGCTGAACAATGCGCCGCCCAGCGCAATTCCCGCCATCAGCGCGCCGACGCCGAAGAACTTCGACGCAATCGCCACCTCGTCCTTCGTGTACTGAAGTTCGCCCAGGTAGAACGGATAGGCAAAGCTGCCCCACACCGTGTCGGTAAAGCGGTAGGACAGCACCAGCGTCAGCACGATGATGACCGCCCACCCCAGCCGCCCGACGAATTCGGCCAGCGGCAGGATCAGCGCGCGGTAGCCCTGATCGACAAACCCGTCGAGCGCACCCTTCTTTTCCGCCGCAACCGTCAGAACATGCCGCCCTTTGCGCCGCCAGTTTTCCAGCACGGCGGCGATGAACACCGGCACCACAACCGTCGCGATGACGATGATCGGCCCCATGTTCTGGATGAACTGCACCGAATCAGGCCGCGCATCGGGATCGCTCGACAGCGACTGCACCATGAAGACACCGACGGTGACCAGCGCCCATGCCCAGAGCACGCCGACGATGGCGAGCGCTATGCCGCGCACCTTCGGTTCCAGTTGCCCCGGATGGCGCAATTCGCGCAGCGCATCGTCATCCGCGGTAAGCGAGGCGCTGGTGCGCGCAGGCTCGGGCGCAAAGATCGCGGCAAAGGCGATCACGCCCATCAGCACCCCCAGAAGCGCATAGACGGTCGGCCAGCTCGTTCGCTCCGCCAGGAACAGCGCAAGCGCGCCGCCGACCAGCACCGCCGTGCGCCAGCCGAGCTGGTACACGGTGGAAAGCATGTCGATCGTCGCCACTTCGTCGGCAACGTCGACGCGCCATGCATCCATCACCACGTCCTGCGTCGCGCTGGCGAAAGCGCCTATCCCTGCGAGCAGCGACAACACGCCTATCGCGCCGCCCGGATCCAACCGCGAGACAATCATCAGGATCACCGCCAGCGAGAATTGCGCAGTCACGATCCACTGTTTGCGATGCCCCAGCTTCTTGATGACCGGCAGGTCGATCCGGTCAAGCAGCGGCGACCACAGGAACTTGAACGCGAATGCCAGACCGATCAGCGAGAAGACGCCCATCGTTTCCAGATCGACCTTCGCATCGCTCATCCATGCATAAAGCGTCGACAGCAGAAGCGTATAGGGAAGCCCCGAGGCAAATCCGAACAACAACATGTACGCAGTCTTGCGATTTCCCAGCGCCGACAGGAGCTTACGCCAGCCCGGCACTTTCTCGTGCGGTCCGGGCGATGCTTCGTCCGGGTTACTGGCCGTTTCGTTGATAGTGCTCGTCATGCGTGCTCCAGGATGCGTTGGGGCGGAGACTAGGCGCTTGCGAGGCACATGCAATCGCACCTTGTCCCTATCCCCGACTTGTATGATTTCACCCGATGGCGCATGGCGCTCGCGTGAACAGGCCGAAGAATCCGAACGACAGGCGCCCCGGGGCGCGAAGTGGTCCGCCGCGCAAGACCGGCGGCGTAAGAGGCGCGCCTGGAAAGGGCGGCTTCAAGAACGCTGGCGGCAGGCGCGGACCGCGCAACGCCCAGGGGCGCGATACGCAGGCACCCGATCCGAACCTGCCCAAGCGCGACGGCGACCGCATCGCCAAACTGCTGGCCCGCGCTGGCATCGCCAGCCGCCGCGAGGTGGAGCGGATGATCGAGGACGGCCGCGTCGCGATCAACGGTGACGTCGTCGAGACACCTGCGACCGTACTGACTTCGCTGATAGGCGTGACCGTCGACGGCAACCCCGTCGCCGCGCCCGAACGCACGCGCCTGTTCCTGTTCAACAAACCTGCTGGTCTCTTGACGGCAGAGCGTGACCCCAAGGGCCGCCCCACGATCTACACGGCCCTGCGCAACGCGCTTCCTGCCGATACACCGCGCCTGATGCCGGTTGGCCGGCTCGACTACAACACCGAAGGGCTGCTGCTGCTTACCAACGACGGCGAGTTCAAGCGCGCGCTGGAACTGCCCTCTTCCGCAATCCCCCGCACATATCGCGCCAAGGCGATGGGCAAAGTCGGGCAGAACGATCTTGAGGCCCTGTTCGAAGGCGTCACCGTCGACGGCGTCCACTACGGCCAGATCGAGGCGAACCTGGAACGACGCAACGGTCTGCAGAACTGGATCGAGCTGACCTTGACCGAAGGCAAGAACCGCGAAGTTCGCAACGTTCTCGAACACCTCGGCCTGCAGGTGTCGCGTCTGCTACGCGTCGCATACGGGCCGTTCGAGCTTGGCGACCTTGCCCGCGGTGCTGTGTTCGAGGTCAAGCAGGGAGATGTCGAACGCCTTCGCAAGGCACTGGCCCGGGATCGCGCGAAGTGAGGATCATCGCCGGTGACTGGCGCGGTCGGAAACTGGTAGCGCCGCAGGGCGACACGACGCGTCCGACGGCCGATCGCGCCCGCGAAACGCTTTTTTCCATGCTGGTCAGCAGATTGGGCTCATTCGAGGGCCTGTATGTCGCGGACCTTTTCGCCGGTTCAGGCGCGCTCGGCCTCGAAGCGCTGTCGCGCGGTGCGGCGCGGGCCATGTTTGTCGAGCAGGACGCGAACGCGGTTAAGGCGCTGCGCGCAAATATCGCAACGTTCGATGCGAAAGATCGCAGCGACGTACGCGCATCCTCGGTCATGGGACTGGGCCCTGCAAAGGAACAGCCGGACCTGATTTTCATGGACCCGCCCTATGACACCGGTGCGGGATCGGTCGCGCTGGACAAGTTGAACCGGCTGGGCTGGATCGCTCCGTCGGCATGGATCAGCATCGAGACGTCACGGGCTGAAACCGTGGAGGTCAAGGGCTTCGAAGTCGATGCCGTACGCGATTCCGGCAAGGCGCGGCTTCACCTGCTGCGCCCTGCCGGATAACGAAATCATTCAGCCGCAGGTTCGGGCTTTTTCATCTTTTCTGCAGCCGTCAGGCCGCTGGCAGGTGCGCCAGGCCAATGGTCCAACGGAACATTGCCAAAATTGAGACCTGCGGCGCGCGGATTGATGCAACCGTCCTGCATGTCGGGCGTGCAGACCGCATAGACGGTCTCTCCCACTTTCACCTTGGTGGCCTTGCCCTTGGAGTCGCGTTCGACGACTTCGGCCTTCATCTCTTCGTGATGCTCGGCAAGTGCGGGTGCAGCAACCGCCAGCGAAAGGCCGGCGGCAAGTGCGGGTACGATGATCTTCTTCATAGGGTTCCCCTTTTTCCCAAAGAGCGCATTGGATTAGGCCCCAATCGTACCTAACATGCAACCGGCAACGATGGCGCATGGGGACGATACGTGGGCCGCGCACGCAAATAGGGCGGTGGCGCCTAGGCACGCACCGCCCCATCCCCGCCGCAGTGATCGCGAACTGCGGCGTAGTCTTATTGCGTCAGCTTACATCGAGCTGGCGGGCTGACCGGGCCAGTAGTCGAGCGGCACGTTGCCGCGGTTAAGACCGGCAGCACGCGGCTGGATGCAGCTGTCCTGGATGTCGCCACCGCACACCGGATACTCACCGGCCCGCGGCGCCGGCGCGTCCATTACGGTCGCATTCGAAGCCATAACCTTGGTCGGCTCTGCAGATGCGGCGATCTGGGCTTTGATCGAATCCCATGCGGCCATCTGCTGTTCCGGCGTCATGGCAAGGATCTTGCCGCGCTGCTCCGGCGTCAGGGCCCACCACGCTTCCTGCTGGCTGGGTTCCAGATCCCAGTAATAGGTCTGATAGTCGTTCGGCCATGCCCAATATGCGGTGCGATAGTCGGCGGGCCAGCCCCAGTAGCTGGTCTGGTAATCCGCCGGCCAGCCCAGGTATGCCGTCTGATATTCGGCGGGCCATGCATCGTATTCGGCCTTCTGCGCTTCATCAAGTGCGTCGTAGCCGCGCTTGTCCTGAATGGTGTTGGTGCCGCCGACAGCGTCCTGCGCGGTCGCGATGGTCGGGGCGGCGATGGTGGCTGCGCCAAGCATCAGGGCGGCGCCTGCCTTCAGAATGTTCTTCATGGAAAACTCCTGTATTTCGATTGCTTTTGCCCAATTCTACGCAGGAAACCGCGCTCCGGTTCCGAACGGGCGGTCTTGCGCGCAGGGGCCGCGTTCCCTAGATGTTCACTAGTGACCGACAACGAATCCCCCCTTCCCGCCGAGACCTCCGAAAATGGTGAAAACCCGCAGGAACTCTGGCTTTCCGGGCTAAATCCGCCGCAGCGGGAAGCCGTCCTGACGACCGAAGGGCCAGTGCTGATGCTGGCGGGAGCAGGCACGGGCAAGACGGCGGCGCTTACCGCAAGGTTGGCACATCTCGTCGCAACGCGAAAGGCATGGCCAAGCGAGATTCTCTGCGTCACTTTCACCAACAGGGCTGCGCGCGAAATGCGCGAGCGTGTCGGGCGCATGGTCGGCCCGGCGGTCGAGGGTATGCCCTGGCTGGGTACGTTTCACGCGGTCGCGGCCAAGATGCTGCGCCGCCATGCCGAACTGGTCGGGCTTCAGTCGAACTACACCATCATCGACACCGACGATCAGCTGCGCCTGCTCAAGCAATTGATCCAGGCTGAAAATCTCGATGAGAAGCGCTGGCCCGCACGCCAGCTTGCTGGGTTGATTGATCGCTGGAAGAACCGCGGGCTCAACCCCGAAGATCTCGATGCGGCAGAGAACGAGGCCTACGCCAACGGAAAGGGGGTGCAGTTCTACCGGCTCTATCAGGACCGGCTGAAGGCGCTGAACGCCTGCGATTTCGGCGACCTTCTTTTGCACATGCTGAACGTCTTCCGGCGCGAGAAAGACGTGCTGGAATCCTATCGTCAGCGGTTCAAGTATATCATGGTGGACGAGTATCAGGACACGAACTCTGTTCAGTACCTGTGGCTGCGCCTGCTGGCCCAACCGCGCCATAACATTTGCGTGGTGGGCGACGACGACCAATCTATCTATTCGTGGCGCGGCGCAGAAGTCGCCAATATTCTGCGGTTCGAAAAGGATTTTCCTGGCGCGAAAGTGATCCGGCTGGAGCAGAACTATCGCTCCACGCCCGAAATCCTCGCCGCCGCATCGGGCCTGATCGATGCCAACAGCGAACGGCTCGGCAAGACGCTCTGGACCGAGATCGAGCCGGGCGAGAAGGTCCGCGTCATCGGTGTCTGGGACGGCCCCGAGGAAGCGCGCCGCGTCGGCGACGAGGCAGAGAGCCTGTCGCGCCGCGGCATCCCGCTCAGCAAGGCTGCGATCCTTGTCCGAGCGCAGTTCCAGACGCGCGAGTTCGAGGACCGGTTCATCCAGATCGGCCTGCCCTACAAGATCATCGGCGGCTTCCGCTTCTATGAACGCGCCGAAATCCGCGATGCGATGGCCTACTTGCGCGTGATTGCCCAGCCTGCAGACGACCTCGCTTTCGAGCGCATCTACAACACCCCAAAGCGCGGGCTTGGTCAGAAGGCGCTGGAAAAGCTGCACATTCACGCCCGCTCGCAGAACATCCCGCTGGCCGCCGCCGCGATCGACATCTGCGACACCGACGAGCTTCCGGCCCGCGCGCGCAACACGCTGCTGGCGTTGATGAAAGACTTCAAACGCTGGCGCGAAGAGGGCCAGACGCTGAGCCCTGCCGAACTGGCGCGCATGGTGCTGGACGAAAGCGGCTATACCGCGATGCTGCAGGCCGAAAAGAGCGCGGAGGCGGCGGGACGGCTGGAGAACCTGTCCGAACTCGCCCGCGCAATGGAAGACTACGAGACGCTGGGCGCGTTTCTCGAACACGTCAGCCTCGTCATGGACAATGACGCCGCCGATGCCGAAGCGACGATCACGATCATGACGATGCACGCGGCCAAGGGGCTGGAATTTGACCATGTCTTCCTGCCAGGCTGGGAAGAAGGCGTGTTCCCGTCGCAGCGCGCGATCGACGAAGGGGGCCTGCGCAGTCTCGAGGAGGAACGCCGGCTCGCCTATGTCGCGATCACACGGGCGCGCCGGGAATGCACGATCCTCCATGCCGCGAACCGCCGCATCTATGGCCAGTGGTCGAGCGCGATCCCCTCACGTTTCGTCGAGGAACTGCCCGACAATATGATCGAGATGGAATCGACCATGACCGGCGGCGCCTCGATGTGGCGGGCGCAGTGGTCTGAACATTCCGATCCCTTCGCCCATGTCGCCAAGGCCCAGCCCGCCCGCACCATGACCCGCGGCCCGGGCTGGCAACGCGCGGCAAAGTCCGAATACGACGCCACGCCCAAACGCATCCCCGAGGCGCGGCGCAGCGCGGCCAGTTTCGCCGCCAAGGCCCGCACCGACATCGCGATCGGCGACCGCGTGTTCCACGACAAGTTCGGTTATGGCGAGGTCAGGGGGCAGGAAGGCAACAAGCTGGAGATCGACTTCGAGAACGGTTCGACCAAGCGCGTGATCGACAGTTTCGTACGCCCGGCCTGATCCGGCCGCCCGACCGAAGTGCTGTGGACGCTGGCAGTTACCACTCGCGCTTCATTTGACATCGCGGTCCACGCTTGCAACCCTAAGGCAAATGCGGCGCCACTACGGGCGCCGGTCCAGACGGCGCGTCGTGCGCCGAACCATCCAATCCAAAGGATTACCATGAACACTGCAAAACACGGTGACACCGTGCTCATCACCTATACCGTTCGCACCGACGACGGAAACGTCGTGGGCAGCACCCAGGCCGAAGGGCCCCAGACGCTGAAGATCGGGGCGGACCAGATTTTCCCGCAGATCGAGGCCGCGCTGACCGGCATGGAAGTCGGCGGCGAGACTTCGGTCAAGATCGACGCCGAAAATGCCTTCGGTCCGCATCGCGAGGAAATGGTCGTCGAAATCCCGCGCGCGAACCTTCCGGCAGAGCCTGAGCCGCAGCCAGGCATGTCGCTCGCCGCACAGCAGCAGGACGGGCAGACCGTCAACCTCGTGATCACGCAGGTCGGCCCCCAGAGCGTGACTGCAGACGGCAATCACCCGCTCGCCGGTCAGGACCTGACATTCGACCTGACCCTGGCAGAAATCAAGGAAGCCGCCTGATCGCGGCTATCGCTCGCGGCGGTGGGGTACCTTAGCCCTGCCGCCGCTGGCCATTCAAAAATTCAGAGCGCGCTGACGCCGAGGAATTCGGGCACCGGTCCGTTCCAGACGCCCGGCTCGCTCGGTTCCACAGGTTCGTCGCGGCGCTGGCGCGGCTGACGTTCCGGCTTCTTGTCGCCCCGTTCGCGGCGCGGCTTGCGATCCTGCCTCGGACGATCCTCACGCTCCTCGCGCTCTTCCTCGTCGTCGCGGCGGCTGCGCGAACGGCGGGCAGGCTTTTCTTCCTGCTGCTCTTCGCTTTCCGGATAGCCGTGCTTTTCGAAATGGGCTTTGAAATCAAAGGCCGGCAGCTTCGCGCCCGTCAGTTTCTCGACATTGTCCAGCGCCTCGGCATCGTCGGGCGCGATCAGGGTGAAAGCGCGGCCCTTGGCCCCTGCTCGGCCTGTACGGCCGATGCGGTGGACATAATCGTCCGGGTGCCACGGACAATCGAAGTTCACGACATGGCTTACGCCTTTGACGTCCAGACCACGTGCAGCGACATCGCTGGCGGCGAGGATGTTGATTTTGCCTTCCTTGAACATGGCCAGTTCGGCAAGGCGGGCGGGCTGGTCCATGTCGCCGTGAATTTCGCCCGTTTTGAAGCCGTGACGCTGCAGGCTCTTGTTGAGCTCGCGCACGGTCGTCTTGCGGTTGGCGAAGATGATGGCGGTATTGACATTGTCGTTCTCGAGAATCCAGCGCAAGGCCTCACGCTTCTTGCGCGCGGGTACTTCGATCTTGAACTGCTCGATATTCTCGTTCGTCGACGCGGCGCGCGAAACCTCGATATTCTTCGGGTTCGTCAGGAATCGGTCGGCGAGCTTCTTGATCGGCGGCGGCATCGTGGCCGAGAACAGCAACGTCTGGCGCTGGGTCGGAAGCTTCTCGCAGATCGTCTCGATGTCTGGGATAAAGCCCATGTCGAGCATGCGGTCCGCCTCGTCGATGACGAGAAGGTCACAGCCGGTAAGCAGGATCTTGCCCCGCTCGAACAGGTCCATCAGGCGGCCGGGCGTCGCGATCAGAACATCGACGCCTTCGTCCAGCGCCTTGACCTGATCGGCCATCTGCACGCCGCCGATGAGCAACGCCATCTTCAGATCGTGGTTGGTGCCGTACTTCTCGAAATTCTCGGCAACCTGCGCGGCGAGTTCGCGCGTCGGTTCGAGAATGAGCGAACGCGGCATTCGCGCGCGGCGGCGGCCATGCGCGAGAATGTCGATCATCGGGAGCACGAAGCTGGCCGTCTTGCCGGTTCCCGTCTGCGCGATACCGATAAGGTCGCGCATCATCAGCACGCTGGGAATCGCCTGCGCCTGGATCGGGGTCGGTTCGTCATAGCCGGCCGCTTCGACCGACTGCAGCAGTTCTTGAGAGAGGCCGAGATCGGCAAACTTCATGCAATCATCCTGTACGGGGCTTCGACAAGCCGTGGACGCCCCTTTAAATCTGGTGGTATTCTAACGGAAATCCGCAAACGATCCCGCTGGTCCGATACCGCGCGGCAGAGCCGTTGCGGTGGCGGGCCGGGATTGTCCGGCGCAAGGTCCGAACCGCCGTGGCGCGAACCAAGTGGCCGCTATGGCGAGAAAGCTGCAAAAGTCAAGGTTTGCACAGGCAAGACAGCCTCGCGGAACCGTCTCTAATCGTCCTCGCCTGGCTCGACCTCGTGGAACGAGCCGAGCATGCAGTCCGCGCCCGAGCGGGCGTGCAGCGCCTCACGCCCTGCGCAGAGCAGCCCGTCCTCGGGCCGCTCGACATAAAAGCCCGAGTAGAAACTGCTCACCTGGCACGACCGGTCGAGACTGGTGCCAACGACGCGGCGATCGCGCATGTAGAGCAGGAGTTGCCGACCTTGCCCCAATCTCACGCCCGCAATGTCCTTGATCGGGATACAGCGTTCCATGTCCTTGTCGGGACGGCGGCGGGGCCGTTCGACCATTGCCTCGGCGGTTGGCGGCGGGGTCATGCGGCTAAGCGGGGTGATACGGATAATGACGCGCTGGCGGACCTGTGTTTCCACCTGGCGCTGCACCATTTCGAACGGGATTTCGGCCTCTTCAGGCAAGGGGACATCGGTACTCGCGCTCGCGAAGGCGAGCGGCACAAGCCAGATAGCTCCCAAAGATGAAGCCAGGCCCAGTCCCAATGCGCGTGCTCCTGCCCTGATGCGGTCGAGGTCTGGGTAGGGGAATGTCCCCTGCCCTCGCAAGCCCGCGAATTGTCCCTGCCCCGTATTGAGCCGGCGAGATTGAATAAGTGGTGAACCGCCGAGGAGTGTCGCCGGGCAGAGACAAAGGCCGTGCGCTGTGGCACAGGGACACCATGACTGAAAACACCGCGATCGAGCGCGAAAACGCGCAGAACGAATTCATGGCAGAGGCACAGCGCATCCTGGGCCAGAAAGGCCTTGTCACCGATGCGGACGACATGGAGCCGTGGCTCACCGACTGGCGCGGGCGTTATCACGGCGCCGCGCGCGCATTGGCTCAGCCAGCGAATACCGACGAGCTTTCCGGCATCGTTGCGCTTTGTGCGCAGCACGGTGTGCCAATCGTCGCGCAGGGCGGCAATAGCGGCATGGTCGGCGGGGCGACGCCCGATGACAGCGGCACGGCTATCCTCCTCTCCACCCGCCGCATGAACGACATCGCCATCGATGCCGACGCGATGACCGCAACTTGCGGCGCGGGCGCGGTGCTGCAGACATTGCACGAAGCCGCAGAGGCGCAGGGCATGCGCTTTCCCCTATCGCTCGGCGGCAAGGGTTCGGCCACGCTGGGCGGACTGGTCGCGACCAATGCCGGCGGAACGCAAGTTTTGCGCCACGGCGTGATGCGCGCGCTGGTGGCCGGGCTTGAGGTCGTTCTGGCAAGCGGTGAGGTTCTCGACCTCACCTCGCATCTCAAGAAGGACAATCGCGGCTTCGACCTGAAGCAGATGTTCATTGGCTCGGAAGGCACTCTGGGCATAGTTTCGCGCGTCGTAGTGCAGCTTTCGCACGGCATTGCCGACCGCCGTGTCGTGATCGCAGGCATCGCCTCGACACAGGACGCGCGCCGCCTGATGCAACATTGCCAGGGCGCAATGGCCGACGCGCTCGAAGGGTTCGAGATCATGCCGCAGTCCTGCCTCGACGCCGTGCTCGCCTACATCCCCGATGCGCAAGCCCCGCTTGACGGGCAGCATCCATGGTATGCGTTGATGGAATTCGTCGCCGACAGGGAAGGCGCGGATGCGCTTGGCGAACAGGTCGAAAAAGTCCTGATGGACGCATTCGAGGCGGAACTGGTCAGCGATGCGGTCATCGCCGCCAACGAAACCCAGGCCGAGGCTTTCTGGCAACTGCGCGAGACGATCTCTCCGGCCGAGCGCGCCAAGGGTCCTGCCATGCAGCACGACATCTCAGTGCCGGTTTCGAAGATGCCCGAGTTCATCGATGCGATTACCGAATCGGTCCTTTCGGCGCATCCCGACCACGAAGTCGCCGCCTTCGGCCACCTCGGCGACGGCAACGTTCACCTTCACGTCATCGCGCCTGCCGGATCGGACGGCCCGAAGTGGGAGCAGGAGACCGGCAAGAAATTAAGCGCGCATGTCTATCGCAGCGTCACGGACTGGGGCGGCTCGATCTCGGCGGAGCATGGCATCGGCCAGGACAAGTTGCAGACGCTTCGCGACACACACGATCCGGTCGCACTGTCGGTGATGCGCAAGGTAAAAGCGGCGCTCGACCCCGACGGTCTGCTCAATCCCGGCAAACTGGTGTGATCCACGCACCGGAACGCTGCATTTCGCCTGTCCCCTGCCTTGCGCCCGCGTGCGCGAGGGCTTAAAGCGCGACTGATTGCCGCTGGGGGGCGGCGAACACCCATCACCTGATTTTACAGATTTCCTTTTCCGGAGAGAGACCATGGCCAGCGCGCCGAACGCCAATCTTCCGCTTTTCTACAAGTCGCTTCAGCCGCTGAACAGCAACCAGCACGGCAACTTCAGTGCCCGCACCACCGACAAGGCTCCGTGGCTCGCCAACGAGCATGCGGTTCCGCTGACGGTCGAGGAATTCCCGCTCGCACAGCGCCACTTCCCGATCATCTTCTCCTCGGGCGAGAACCCGGTACCGCTGGCGCTCATGGGTCTTAACGAAGGGGTAAACACCTTCTTCGACGCTGAAGGCACAATGACGCGCGAATGCTACGTCCCGGCCTATGCCCGCCGCTATCCGTTCCTTCTTGCCAAGTTGCAGGCCGACAGCGACCAGCTTTCGCTGTGCTTCGACCCATCGAGCGGCCTTGTCGGCGAGTTCGAGGACGGCCAAGCTCTCTTCACTGACGGCCAGCCGAGCGAAGCAACGCAGAACGTTCTGAAGTTCAACGAGAACTTCGAACAGGCCGGCATGAAGACCAAGGCCTTCATCGACGAGCTGAAGAAGCATGACCTGCTGATGGACGGCGAAGTGTCGATCAGCCGCGAAGGCCAGCAGCCCTTCATCTATCGCGGATTCTCGATGGTGAACCAGGAAAAGCTGAAGGAAGTGCGCGGCGACGTCCTGCGCCAGTGGAACCAGAGCGGTTTGCTGACCCTCGTCACCTGCCACCTGATCTCGCTTGACCTCATGCGCGAAATATTCTCGCGCCAGCTGAGCATGGGCAAGGGCCCGGTCGCCCAGGAAGCCGAGACGGCTGGAGCGTAAAAACTACAGGCGTCTAAAAATTTCGTCCGGCGAATTTACCGGTTCGCCGGACCTTTACCGCACTGCAAAAATATTTCTTGCGTGATGCACTCTTGCAACAGGCAAGCGAATAGCCTAATTTGAGGACAGTTCTGGTGAGGCTTCCCTCATGGCCCACCGAACTGACGCATTAGCGTGCGTCAACCTCCCTGAACCTTGACCACCCCGTGAGCTTCACGGGGTGGTTTTTTATGTGCGCTACTCCGCCGCCAGCGGCCAGTCGGCACGACCGGCCAGAACGGCGCCGCAAGCGCGCACAACTTCGGCGACGAACCCAGCCTGGATCGAGACGCGCGCCTTATCGGGCTGCGTCTGAGCATCGAGATATTCCCCGCGCGCAATTTCCAGCTGGATCGCATGGACGCCCTTGCGCGGATCACCATGCCGGTCGAGCACGTAACCGCCTGCATAAGGCCGGTTGTAGGCAACCTCGATCCCCGAGCGGTCGAGCGTGTCGATTGCCGTCGCCACCAGGTCACGGCGGCAGCTGGCGCCGAAGCGGTCACCGATTACGTGAGTCGGTGGTGGGCTGCCCGAAAGGCGGGCCGGCAGGTCGGGCATCGAATGCAGGTCGAGCAGCAGGACCTCGCCCCAGATCTCCTGCATCTGCGCAAGCGTCTTCCCAAGGGCGTCGTGATAAGGTGCATGGATCGCCGCGACTCGCCGGTTCGCATCTTGCGGCACCATCGGCCCGCGCCAGAGTTCGCCTACGCCGGGCAAGCGGCGGGGAAACAGGCCAAGCCCGCGCATCGAACGCGAACTCTGGCCCGGCCCGCGCGGCATCTTGCGGCGCATGGCGGCCTTGTCGGCTTCGCTGGCGGTAAACATCGACAGGTCGAGGTCATGCGGGTCGCGATTCAAATCCAGCATCGCGCGCGGCGCATGCGCGACCAGAAGCGACGTCGAACAGGCCGCAGCAGCCTCGCGCGCGACGAGATCGACGAACCGGTCCTCCAGCCTTCGTTGTGCCTCGATCGGATCGCGCATCTTCTCGACAAGATCGGGCGGGTAGGCTCTGCCCGCGTGGGGCACCGCGATCAGGACCGGCAGGACGGAATCGGCATGGCTGAGCGTGAACGCGGCACGCGAAGTTCCGGGGATCGAACCGCCGCTGACCACGCCCTTCATCGGCATTGCGTCGTGCGGGTTGGAGCGCGGCTTATTCATTGCGGTCAGGCTGACCATGCGCGGCGGCGCCGTCAATGCTCTGCGCTGGCGCTTGTCCGCATTCCGATCGATTTCCCCTGTTTCAATCCCGAACAGGCCTGGAAAACGTGAAAAAATTAAACCAATTTGTTATACAGTTGCTTCTGTTGGACGGCGCTTCGCCAACCGGTCTCGCCATCTGCTGGATTATCGGACCAATCCACAGGGCTGCCGAACCGGGTTTTACGCGCCGGAATAGACGGGGTTATCGAGAGCATCATGATTCGCATCCTGCTTGCCGAAGACGAAGATTCGATGCGCACTTATCTTGCCCGCGCGCTGGAGAACGCCGGGTATGAAGTCGTCGCGGTCGACCGGGGCACGCACGCCCTTCCTCTTCTGACCGAGGAACATTTCGATCTTCTGCTTTCCGACATCGTCATGCCGGAAATGGATGGAATCGAATTGGCGCAGCGCTGCGCACAGGTATCGCCGATCACGAAAGTGATGTTCATCACCGGCTTTGCCGCCGTGACGATGAAGGCCAGCCGCGAAGCACCGCAGGCCAAAGTGCTTTCGAAGCCTTTCCACCTGCGCGATCTCGTGCTGGAGGTGGAGCGTCTGTTCGACGGTTCGATGGTGAACGCGAACCTGTAACGAAACTTTTTTCGAAGGCTGCTCAAACGGGGTTGCCCCCGCGCGAAGTGATCGCTATTGGGCAGCGCCTGCCAGCCGGAAGCATTGATTTCCGGCCCGCGCGGAACCGATGGTGTGGGCGTATAGCTCAGTGGTAGAGCACTATGTTGACATCGTAGGGGTCGCAAGTTCAATCCTTGCTACGCCCACCATCGGCTCCCGGCGCGCCTTTCAATTCCGCGCCTGACACCTCAGACATTCCGCTAGTTCGCGTCGTCGCGCCTTGCACTCGCCTCTTGCTTTGCTAAGAGGCGCGCGAAAGTTCCTGCGCGCAACGAAGCGCGCTCTCCCTCTAGAAAACAATCGAGAGAACGAGCTCTATGCAGAAGATCAAGGTAGCGAACCCGGTCGTCGAGATCGACGGCGACGAAATGACCCGCATCATCTGGCAGTGGATTCGCGAGCGTCTGATCCTGCCTTATCTCGATATCGACCTGAAATATTACGATCTCTCGGTCGAGAAGCGTGACGAAACCGACGACCAGATCACCGTCGATGCCGCCAACGCGATCAAGGAATACGGCGTCGGCGTTAAGTGCGCCACGATCACGCCGGACGAAGCCCGCGTGGAAGAGTTCAATCTCAAGAAGATGTGGCGTTCGCCCAACGGCACGATCCGCAACATCCTTGGCGGCGTCGTCTTCCGCGAACCGATCGTCATCGACAACGTGCCGCGTCTCGTTCCGGGCTGGACCGACCCCATCGTCGTCGGCCGTCACGCCTTCGGTGACCAGTATCGCGCCACCGACACGCTGATCCCGGGCGCCGGCACCCTGCGCCTCGTCTTCGACAGCGCCGACGGCAAGGGCGATCTCGACCTCGAAGTCTACAAGTTCGAAAGCTCGGGCGTCGCGATGGCGATGTACAATCTCGACGAATCGATCCGCGACTTCGCACGCGCTTCGTTCAACTACGGCCTCGGCCTCAAGTGGCCGGTTTATCTGTCGACCAAGAACACGATTCTGAAGGCCTACGACGGCCGCTTCAAGGACCTCTTCCAGGAAGTGTTCGACACCGAGGGCTTTGCAGAGAAGTTCAAGGAAGCCGGCATCCACTACGAACACCGCCTGATCGACGACATGGTCGCATCCGCGCTCAAGTGGTCGGGCAAGTTCGTCTGGGCCTGCAAGAACTACGACGGCGACGTGCAGTCGGACACCGTTGCACAGGGCTACGGCTCGCTGGGTCTGATGACTTCGGTCCTGATGGCTCCCGACGGCAAAACCGTCGAGGCCGAGGCCGCCCACGGCACCGTCACCCGCCACTATCGCCAGCACCAGCAGGGCAAGGCGACTTCGACCAACCCGATCGCGTCGATCTTCGCGTGGACCCGCGGCCTCATGTACCGCGGCAAGTTCGACAACACGCCGGACGTCGTGAAGTTCGCCGAAACGCTTGAGCGCGTCTGCGTGAAGTGCGTCGAGGACGGCAAGATGACCAAGGACCTCGCCCTCCTCATCGGCCCGTCGCAGGACTGGATGACGACCGAGCAGTTCTTCGAAGCCATCGTCGAAGGCCTCGAAAAGGAAATGCAGGCCTGGGCCTGATCGGGAAACTGGCACGCATCGCGGCGACAGGCGCCGCGATCGTGCTGGCCGGGCCGCTTCTGGCCCCGCAGCTGCTTGCCTTTCCCCATTATGGCGAGAGCAATGGCGACAGGGTCTGGTCGGTCGAACCGATCGACCCTGCCGCACTCGACGCCGTGACGAAACGCGCGAACGCCCTTATCGCGAAAAGCCCGATCGCCACGGGCGACGAAGGCCGCGACATATTCCTGACCGACGGTGGCTGGCGCTGGACCTGGCTTTCCGCGCCGTCGAGTTACGGCGCATTTGCCCTATCCCGTCCGCTAGGCGAACCGATCGTCCTGAACCGCAGCGATCTTGCCAGCGACCTTGTCACGAACGGCGCAACACAGGGCGGGGAACGCTCGATTTCCGCCATCATCGCCCACGAAACCGCCCATGGCATGATCCGCAGCCGCTATGGCTTCGTCAAAGCCGCCCTCGCCCCGCAATGGCTGGTTGAGGGATATGCCGATCATGTCGCGCAGGAATCTAGCCTGAGCGATGCGGAATATCAGGATATGAAGGAAAGCGGCGATAGCCACCCGGCCATGCCCTATTACGAAGGGCGCAAGCGGGTCGCAGCTACTCTCCATGCTAACGGCGGCGATGTCGACGCGCTTTTCGCAGGCGATTAAGCGAAAATCCTGCCCTTACAATCATCCCGCCATCACCTAGATAGACGGGCGATGAACCAGAAAAGCAGCAAAGCCCGTCTCGAAGTCCGCCAGGCCGAAGCACGGGACGTATCCGCCATCGCCGCCCTTGTCCGCCGCGCCTACGAGGACCTGCCCGCCTATACCTTCGGCGAAATCCGTGGCCAGATGAACAACTATCCCGAAGGTTGTTTCGTCGCGAAGCTGGACGGCAAGCTGGTCGGATATTGCGCCACGATGCGCGTCACCAAGAACATGGCGATGCGTCCTCATACCTGGGACGAGATCACTGGCAACGGTTTCGGTTCGCGTCACATTCCCAACGGCGAATGGCTCTACGGCTACGAGATGTGCGTCGACCCCAAGGTGCGCGGCACGCGTATCGGGCGCCGCCTTTACGAGGAACGCCGCGCGCTGGCCGAAAGGCTCGAGCTTTCGGGCATCGTCTTCGGCGGTCGCATGCCGAACTACACCCGCAACCGCCGCAAGGTCGAAGATCCACAGGATTACCTCAACAAGGTGGTCGAGGGTAAGATCCACGACCCGGTTCTGCGTTTCCAGTTGGCCAACGGGTTCGAGCCTATCGGCATCCTCGAAGGCTATCTGCCCGAAGACAAGAAATCGAAGGCCAACGCCGTCCACATGGTCTGGCGCAACCCATACGTCGACAGCGAACAGCCGAAGAAGTTCCGCCTGCCCCGCGACGTGGAGAGCGTTCGTATCGCGACCTGCCAGATGCAGGCCCGCGCGGTTAACGATTACGAGGAATTCATGCGCGGCGTCGAATATTTCGTCGACGTCGCCGCCGACTATGAAGCGGACTTCATCCTCTTTCCCGAACTGTTCACCCTGCCGCTGCTGTCCTTTGCCGATCAGGAGCTGAGCAGCCAGGAATCGATCGAGGCGCTGTCGGCCTACACCCCCCGCATCCGAACCGCGCTGTCGAAGATGGCGCTTGAATACAACATCAACATCATTGGCGGGTCGCATCCGACGCGGATGGAAGACGGCGACATCCACAACGTTGCATACATCTGCCTGCGCGACGGTTCGATTCACGAGCAGGAGAAGATCCACGCCACCCCGAACGAGGCGTATTGGTGGAACATCAAGGGCGGTGACAGTATCGACGCGATCCAGACGGACTGCGGCCCGATTGGCGTTCTCATCTGCTACGACAGCGAGTTCCCCGAACTCGCGCGCCGCCTCGTCGACGAAGGCGCGCGCATCATCTTCGTGCCGTTCTGCACAGACAGCCGTCAGGGTTATATGCGCGTTCGTTACTGCGCACAGGCTCGCGCGATCGAGAACCAGTGCTTCGTGGTGATGAGCGGCAACGTCGGCAACCTGCCGAACGTGGGTAACATGGACATCCAGTACGCCCAGTCCTGCATCCTGACGCCCTGCGATTTTCCCTTCGCCCGCGACGGCATCGCCGCAGAGGCAAGCGAAAATGTCGAGACACTGACGATCAGTGATGTGAACCTTGCCGATCTGTCGTGGGCCCGCGCAGAAGGAACGGTGCGCAACCTCGGCGACCGCCGTTTCGACCTCTATCGCATCGAATGGGACGGCCGCGTCGGCAAGCCCGCCGATGCAGCAGGCGTAGCCGAAGATGCAGGCGGCCGCCCGCTCGGCACCAAAACGATGGGCGGCGGCTGAGCGGTCAGTCGGCGGCAAGTTCCCCGTCGGCGTACATCTTGCGCAGCTTCAGCTTGTTGACCTTGCCGGTCGCACCCAGCGGAATCGCTTCGACGAAACGAAACTCGTCGGGCATCCACCAGCTCGCGATGCGACCGGTGAGAAATTCGCGCAAGTCGTCCTCGCTTGGCAGAAGTCCGGATTCGGGCTGAATGATCAACAGCGGCCTTTCGCCCCACTTGTCGTTCGGAATGGCGATGGCCGCTGCGTTGGCCACTTGCGGGTGAGAGATCACCGCGTTTTCCAGATCGATCGAACTGATCCATTCGCCGCCCGACTTGATGACGTCCTTCGAGCGGTCGGTCAGACGGATCGCGCCCTCCTCGTCGACCGATGCGAGGTCGCCGGTGTCGAACCAGTCGTTCTCATCAAGGATGTCGCCACCATCACCGCCGAAATAGCTGCTGACGACAGCAACACCGCGGATCTGCAGGTTTCCCGAATCCCCGCTGCCTCGCGCGACCGTATCGCCTTCGCTGCCGACGACGCGCAGTTCCGTGCCGAACAGGGGAATGCCCTGCGCCATCTTGTGCGGCAGAACCTTCTCGAACGGTGCATCGACCAGCCCGCGCGGAACATGCGAGACCGACCCGATCGGCGAACATTCGGTCATGCCCCAGGCGTGGCCAACCTCGACGCCATAGTCTTCTTCGAATGCGCGCAAAATACGTTCGGGAATGGCCGACCCGCCGATGCACACCCGCTTCAACCATGGCAAGTCAAGCTTGTTGGCTCGCATATATTCAAGCAGCCCCATCCAGAGCGTCGGCACGGCAGCCGTAAGCGTCACGCGCTCGTCGGTCAGCATCTCGTGGATCGACCGACCGTCCAGACCCGGCCCCGGCATCACCATCTTTGCGCCCGCCATCGGCCCTGCAAAGGCCAGTGCCCAGGCATTGGCGTGGAACATCGGTACGACCGGCATCACCGTGTCGTGACTGCCCAGATCGAAACAGTCCTTGCTTAGCGAAATCATCGCGTGGATCACGTTCGACCGGTGCGAATAGAGTACGCCCTTGGGATTGCCCGTCGTGCCTGACGTATAGCAAAGCCCGCAGGCGCTGTTCTCGTCGAAACCGCCCCACGCCGTTCCGATATTCGCCGCGGCGATCCATTTCTCGTAACAGATTGCGCCGAGCTGATTCTCCGGCATTTCGGATGGGTCAGCGATGATGACGTAATGTTCGACCGAGATCTGCTCGCGCACAGCCTCGACCAAGGGCAGAAACGTGGTGTCGAAAATAAGCACCCGGTCGGCAGCGTGGTTGATGATCCAGGCCAGCTGCTGCGGGTGAAGGCGCGGGTTCAGCGTGTGCAGCACCGCCCCGATGCCCATCGCCCCGTACCAGCTTTCCATGTGCCGTTCGCTGTTCCACGCCAGCGTAGCGACCCTGTCGCCTGCCGTGATGCCAAGCGCCCTCAGCGCACCCGAAACCTGCCGCGCCCTTGCGTGCACTTCAGCATAATTCGTGCGATGGATCGCCCCGTCGGTCCGGCGCGTCACGATCTCGGTATCGCCGAAATAGCTTGCCGCGCGGTCGAGGATCTTGTCGACCGTTAGCGGCCAGTCCTGCATCAGGCCCAGCATCGTTGCTCCTCTCACCCATGTTCTTGTCTTTGAAGCAAAGATGACCGCGTTCGGCCCATCGTGCAAACGGTCTTGCCGCCTTCCGACATTTTTTGCCGTCAAAGCATGCGCACCCCGCCTCGCGCACTGGCCAATCGACGCATTGCAACGTAGGACTTGCAGGAGATGGCAAGCGAACTGCATTTCTCACCCGTCCTGTCCGACGCACTGGTCATTCTTGGATCTGCGGGTATCGTCATCCCGGTCTTCGCCAGGTTCCGGATCACCCCGATCATCGGATTCATCCTCGTCGGCATGCTTGTCGGACCGTTCGGCCTCGGCAGACTGGTCTTCGAATATCCCTGGCTTCAGTACATAACGATCACCGATCCACAGGGGCTGGAACCATTTGCCGAATTCGGCATCATCCTGCTGCTGTTCACGATCGGGCTGGAACTGTCTTTCAACCGCCTTTGGCAGTTACGGCGCATGGTCTTCGGCCTCGGCGCGCTGGAGCTGACGATTTCGGCGGCGCTGATCGCCTTCGCTCTGATGACAATGGGCCAGTACTGGACCGGCGCGATGGGCCTGGGCCTTGCGCTTGCCTTGTCTTCGACCGCGCTGGTGCTGCCGATTTCCGGCACGAAGAGCCCGGTGGGCAAGGCCGCGCTCTCCATGCTGCTGTTCGAGGATATCGCCATCGTCCCGATTATTTTCCTCTTGGGAGCGATGGCCCCCTACGCATCGAGCGAAGGAATGGAAGGCCTGTGGTACACGATCTGGACCGGCGGCCTCACGATCATCATCCTGATGCTGGGCGGTCGGTTCCTGCTGCCCCGCCTGTTCGCACAGGCAGCCCGGACCAAGAGCCCTGAATTGTTCCTTTCAGCCAGTCTGCTGGTGGTGATCGTTTCGGCACTGGCAACGGCCGCTGTCGGCCTTTCGCCCATCGTCGGCGCGCTGATCGCGGGCCTGCTGATCGCAGAGACGGAATACCACACCGAAGTCGAGGGCATTACCGCCCCCTTCAAGGGCCTCGCCCTCGGGATATTCCTGATTACCGTGGGCATGGGGGTGGACCTTGGCGTCATCGCGGCGAACGCATGGCCGATTGCGCTGGCCGTGTCCGGCGTCCTGCTGGTCAAGGCACTGGTGACAGGCGGCCTGCTGCGCATGATGGGCGCACGGCGCGGCACGGCGGTAGAAACGGGCATCACGATGTCTAGCCCGTCAGAAACGACCCTCATCGTTCTGTCCGCAGCCGCCACGGCGCAGCTGATCCAGCCCCAGACGGCACAGTTCTGGCAGATCGTGACGGCCATCGGCCTCACCATCACGCCGATCCTCGCGCTGATCGGCCGCAAGGTCGCGCGCCACGTCGATGCGGCGCCGGCGCCCTCGCTCGACGGCAATACCGATCCTTCGGAAGACCGCGCGATCATTATCGGTTATGGCCGCGTCGGACGGCTGATTGCCGACATGATGCAGAAACATGGACAACGCTTCCTGGCCATCGATGCCGACCCCGAAATGGTCGATATCGCGCGCCTGCGCAAACATCCGCTGATGTTCGCCGACGCACGCGGACCAGCTCTGGACCGACTGGACCTGTCGAAGGCGTCCGCGATCATCCTGACGATGGACGAACCGGTTCTGGCCGCGCGGCTGCTGCGCAAGCTACGCAGCCGCTATCCCGACATGCCGATAATCGCGCGTGCTCGCGATACGGAACATGCAGCCGAACTCTATCGCGCGGGCGCGACCGAGGCTGTGCCCGAAACGCTTGAAAGCTCGCTGCAATTGTCGGAAGCCGTACTGGTGAACATCGGCGTCGCCATGGGGCCGGTGATCGCCTCGATCCACGAAAAGCGCGACGAATACCGCGAACAGATCATGCGCGAAGGCGAACTCGATCGTAAGCCCAAGCTGAAGACAACCCTTGCCGACCGGGCGAGCGGCAAGAAGGGCGAAGTCGAAGCGGCCTGAGCCGGCTCGGCACCCGATGCCTTGTCGGGGCGCGGCGGATCAGACGGCGAGTGCTTCCTTTACCGCCGCGATCGCTTCATCGGCCTTGCCGCCATCGGGGCCCCCGCCCTGCGCCATGTCGGGACGGCCGCCGCCACCCTTGCCGCCCAGCGCCTCGACGCCCTTGCGGACAAGATCGACCGCGCTGAACCGATCGGTCAGGTCATCCGTCACAGCAACCGCGAACGCAGCGCGTCCGTCGTTGACCGCAGCAATGGCAGCAACACCCGAACCCAAACGCTTCTTCGCCTCGTCAAGCAGGCCGCGCAGTTCCTTGGGGTCCATGCCTTCCAGCACCTGTCCCGCGAACGCGACGCCGCCGACTTCCTCTTCGGCGGGTGCAGACGCAGAACCGCCACCGGTCGCCTCGGCAAGCGCCAAGGCCTTCTTCGCTTCCGAAAGTTCGCGTTCGAGCCGCTTGCGCTCGTCGATCAGCGCGGACACCCGGCCCGCGACTTCATCGGGCGCTGCCTTCATCAGACCCGCAATCGCCTTCAGCGCATTCTCGCGACCGACCAGCCACTTGCGAGCAGCCTCGCCGGTCAGTGCCTCGACGCGGCGCACACCCGAGGAGACAGCACTTTCAGACACGATGCGGAATACCGAAATATCGCCGAGCGCCTTGACGTGCGTGCCGCCGCAAAGTTCGACCGAATAGGGCTTCGTATCCGAACCCGCGCGGCCCATCGAAAGGACGCGGACTTCCTCGCCGTACTTTTCGCCGAACAGCGCCATGGCGCCAGCCTCGATCGCGTCGTCGGGGCTCATCAGGCGAGTGGTCACCGTCTCGTTGTGGCGGATCTCGGCGTTTACCTCGGCCTCGATCGCCTCGATGTCAGCGTTGGTCAGCGCATTGGGGTGGGAAAAGTCAAAGCGCAGGCGATCCGCCACGACGAGCGACCCCTTCTGCGTGACATGTTCACCAAGCCGGTTACGCAGCGCCGCGTGCAGCAGGTGTGTTGCCGAGTGGTTCGCGCGGATCGCATCGCGGCGTTCCGCGTCGACCGTCAAATGAACCGTCTGGCCGACCTCGATAGTACCGCTCTCGACCCGAGCATGGTGCACGTGAAGGCGGCCCAACGGCTTGGACGTATCGCTGACCTTGAGCGACAGGCCGCCAGGTCCGGTAATCGTGCCGGCGTCGCCAGCCTGACCGCCACTTTCGCCATAGAACGGCGTCTGGTTGGTAAGGACGAGGACATCCTGCCCTTGCTCGGCCACCATCTGCGTTTCGATGCCATCGACGAGCAGCGCGACCACGCGGCCCTCGCCATCGGTAGAAGTGTAGCCGGTGAATTCGGTTGCGCCTTCACGTTCGGCGATGTCGAACCAGACCTCGCCCGAAGCCGCATCGCCACTGCCCTTCCATGCGGCGCGGGCGGCAGCTTTCTGCTGCGCCATCGCGGCATCGAATCCTTCGCGGTCGACGCCGATCCCGCGCGAACGCAGTGCGTCCTCGGTCAGGTCGTAGGGGAAGCCGTAAGTATCATAGAGCTTGAACGCGGTTTCGCCGGGCAGTTCGTCGCCGTCGCCCATGTTACCGGTCGCTTCGTCGAGAAGGCGCAGACCCTTGTCGAGCGTTTGGCGGAAACGGGTCTCCTCGCGTTCCAGAACTTCACTAATCAGCGCCTGCGCACGGGCGAGTTCGGGATAGGCCTGACCCATCTCGGTCACCAGCGAGGGCACAAGACGGTGCATCAATGGCTCGCTCGCACCCAACAGGTGCGCATGCCGCATGGCGCGGCGCATGATACGGCGCAGGACATAGCCGCGGCCCTCATTCGACGGCAGCACGCCATCGGCAAGCAGGAAGCTGGTCGAACGCAAGTGATCAGCGATGACGCGGTGGCTGGCCTGCGTCGGACCTTCGGCCTTCACGCCGGTCAGGCTCTCCGACGCAGCGATCAGCGCCTTGAACGTGTCGATGTCGTAGTTGTCGTGCACACCCTGCATGACCGCCGCGATACGTTCGAGGCCCATGCCGGTGTCGATCGAGGGCTTCGGCAGCGGATCGCGCGAACCGTCGGCCTTCTGCTCGAACTGCATAAAGACGAGGTTCCAGATCTCGATAAAGCGGTCGCCATCTTCCTCAGGCGATCCCGGAGGGCCGCCCCAGATATGCTCGCCATGATCGTAAAAGATCTCGCTGCACGGACCGCAGGGGCCAGTGTCACCCATCGACCAGAAGTTGTCAGACGTCGAAATCCGGATGATCTTGTGATCGGGAAGCCCCGCGATCTTCTTCCACAACTCGAACGCCTCATCGTCGGTGTGGTACACCGTCGTCGTCAGCTTCTCGGCAGGGATACCCCACTCTTTCGTCAGCAGGTTCCAGGCGTGCTCGATTGCCTGTTCCTTGAAATAATCGCCGAACGAGAAGTTACCGAGCATCTCGAAGAACGTGTGGTGACGCGCGGTATAGCCGACATTATCGAGATCGTTATGCTTGCCGCCTGCCCGCACGCACTTCTGCGATGATGTCGCCCGCGGCGGATCGCGCGTTTCAAGACCCGTGAACACGTTCTTGAACGGCACCATGCCCGCATTCACGAACATCAGTGTCGGGTCGTTGTACGGCACCAGCGGCGCCGAATGGACTTTGGCGTGCCCAGCCTTGCCAAAATAGTCGAGGAAGGAGGCGCGGATATCGTTGGTCGAACTCATGGGAAGCCAGTTAGGCGACCCGCGCTTTTCCAGCAAGATCGAACGTGCGCACTATTCCCCGTCACGGCGATCGCCCAGCTCGATCAGTCCAGAACTCGATCAACACCAGATATGCAAAGGGCGGGCCCGGCCGATGCCGCGCCCGCCCCTTCAAGGCACTAACCTTTCGAAAATCAGTCGTCTTCGCCGGGGCCGACCATCATCTCTTCGGCAACCTCGTCGGTCTTGCCGCGGATCGCGTTTTCGAGACGCTCACAGACTTCCGGATTTTCCTTGAGGAAGTTCTTCGCATTCTCGCGGCCCTGACCGATGCGGATCGAATCATAGCTGAACCACGCGCCCGACTTCTCCACGATGCCGGCCTTCACACCCAGATCGAGGATTTCACCGATCTTGGAGATGCCCTCGCCGTACATGATGTCGAATTCGACCTGCTTGAACGGCGGTGCGACCTTGTTCTTCACAACCTTCACACGGGTCGCGTTGCCGACGACTTCGTCGCGATCCTTGATCTGGCCGGTGCGACGGATGTCGAGGCGGACCGAGGCGTAGAACTTCAGCGCATTGCCACCCGTCGTCGTTTCCGGGTTGCCGTACATCACGCCGATCTTCATGCGCAGCTGGTTGATGAAGATCACCATGCACTTCGAACGGTTGATCGAACCAGTCAGCTTGCGCAGCGACTGGCTCATCAAACGGGCCTGCAGGCCGACGTGGCTGTCGCCCATTTCGCCCTCGATCTCGGCGCGGGGAACGAGAGCGGCGACCGAGTCGACCACCAGCACGTCGATCGCGTTGGAGCGGACCAGCGTGTCGGTGATTTCCAGAGCCTGTTCACCGGTGTCCGGCTGCGAGACGATCAGTTCGTCGATGTTTACGCCCAGCTTCTTGGCATAGACAGGGTCGAGCGCATGTTCCGCGTCGACGAAAGCCGCCGTGCCGCCGTTCTTCTGCGCCTCTGCAATGACATGCAGGGCGAGCGTCGTCTTGCCCGAGCTTTCCGGGCCATACACCTCGATCACGCGGCCCTTGGGCAGCCCGCCCACGCCGAGCGCGATGTCGAGACCGAGCGAGCCGGTGGAGATAGCCTCCACGTTCATCGCTTCCTTCGAGCCCAGCCTCATAGCCGAACCCTTGCCGAATGCCCGATCGATCTGGGCCAGGGCGGCGTCGAGCGCCTTTTGCCGATCCACGTTGTTTTCCTTGTCCACCAGCTTCAGATTTGCTGCCATCGTTCCGGCCTCCACATCATGATTGCCCCCGATCGGGTGATCGGCAATGACAGTCATGTATCCCATTTGTTCTCATGGAACAAGAGGAGAACGAAATTTCCGCGGGCAACCCGCAGAATGCACGATCAGCGATAGGTCTATTCGCGCGTCGCGCCCAGCACCGAAACGACCTTTTCCCCGATCTGTGCGACCGAAAAAGGCTTTGGCAGGAAATACATCGAGGCAATGTCGATTTCGCGGCGCAACTGTTCCTCGGCATAGCCCGACATGAACAGGACAGGCAGCTCCGGCTTCAGCTTGCGAATCTCTCGCGCCATGGCCGGACCGTCCATCGTAGGCATGACAACGTCGGAAATGACGAGGTCGAAATCCGCCCCCGCCCGCACGATTTCCAGGCCTTCCTCACCGTCGGAGGCGACCGTGACCTTGTAGCCCTGTCGCACCAGCGCGCGTTCCGCGACGGCGCGCACGGTGTCTTCGTCCTCGACCAGCAGGATGCGGCCGGTTCCGCCGAATGCAGCGCGTGGTTCCACTTCCTTCTTCGGTTCTGCAACGACTTCGCCGGCCATCTGCACGTGTACTGGCAGATAGACGCTGAATCGCGCGCCTTCGCCCGGTTCGCTGTCGCAGAAGATGAAGCCGTCCGACTGCTTGACGATACCGTAGACGGTCGACAGCCCGAGCCCGGTGCCCTTGCCGGTTTCCTTGGTCGTGTAGAACGGCTCGAAAATCTTGCCGAGCTTGTCGGACGGAATCCCCTCGCCCGTATCCTCGACAATCAGCGCGGTATAGTTGCCCGGCGGCAGGATCTCGTTCTTCAGCGCGCGGACTTCGCGCGGGGTGATTTTCTGGGTCGAGATCGTCAGCGTCCCCGCCTCGCCCTTGCTGAGCATGGCGTCGCGCGCATTGACCGCGAGATTGACGATCACTTGTTCAAGCTGGCTCGGGTCGGCCCGAACGGCGCCAAGCGCGCGGTCGTGCTTGACCTCCAGCTTGATCTTCTCACCGATGAGCCGCTTCAGGAGCGCCGAAACCTCGGAGATGACGTCGGGCAGCTGCAGGACCTGCGGACGAAGCGTCTGTTGCCGGGAAAACGCGAGCAACTGGCGCGTCAGCGAGGCTGCGCGGTTCGAGTTCGCCTTGATCTGCTGAATGTCGTCGTAATCGCTGTCGCCCGGCGCGTGGCGCAGCAGCATCAGGTCGCAATAGCCGATGATCGCGGTGAGCACGTTGTTGAAGTCGTGCGCGACGCCGCCTGCCAGCTGTCCCACTGCCTGCATCTTCGTCGCCTGCGCGACCTGGCGCTTGAGGCGTGTTTCCTCGGTCGTATCCTTCAGGCTGAGCAGGACAGCCGCATCGCCGAGCCCGCGCACGCCCGCAAGGCTGAGCGTGACCGGTTCTTCCGGACTGGCATGAAGCCGGATCGGCAATGCACCTGAACTGGGCGTCCCCGCGGCGTGGCGGCGGATCGAATCGGCCAGCGCGCCCTTGTCTTCGCGGACGACGAGGTCGGACGGAAAAGGCGGAATCTCGCCCAAAGTCTCGAGGCCCGCCGCACGGCGGAAGGCCTTGTTCGCAAAGAGGAACCGCCCGTCTCGGTCGGTCATGGCAAGTCCGAGCGGCAGCAGCGCCAGAAGGCTCTCGATCTCGGGCAGCGCGGCCGAGTTTCCGGCGTGGAGACCGCCTTCGAGGATCAGGAACAGCACGGGCGGCTGCCCCTCTCCGCCCGCGATCACGTCGGGATCGCTGATAGGCATGTGGACGAGGCGCAAGTCCTCGCCGCTCGTGCCTTCGCGCGCGTAGTAAATGCGGTCGTAATCGTCGGCGGTCAGGTATTCGACGAACTCGCGCCCGACGATATTGGCCGGAATTTCGCCAGCCGCGCGCCGCGCGAACTCTCCGTTCGAACCGAGTATCTCGCCCTTCGCGCTGACGGCAACGGCCTGAATGCCCGCGATGCCGAGAGCGCGGCCGAGCTTGTCGTCGAGCTGGCGCACCACCCGCGCGCCAAGGTCGACCATTTCGACCGGCGCCAGTTCCCACACGAGATGGTTCTGCCCGCGCCCGGCCCGGCGCAAAACCGCGTGCCAGCGCCCACTGGTGCCGACGAGCGGGCCGACAGTAGCCTCACCCGAACGCCAGGCTTCCCGTTCTGCCTCGCGCAGGATTTCCTGCGAATCCTCGTCGAGCGCGAGTTCGGGCGGGGTGTTGTAGAAACCGAACCACTCACCGTAGCGGCCGTTGGCGCACACGACGCGGCCCGAACGCTCGGTAATGACGGTCGCGACATCGGGACGTTCGATCGCAGCGACAGTGACCGACCAGTCCGGCGGGGCCAGAGTGGCTTCGGCCTCCCGCGGTGCGCGGCGGGTCGCATTGTGCAGCGCGACCGCGAAAACCAGCAGTGCGCCCGCATAGGCCACGGTAAGCTGCCAGACGCCGGTGACGATCTGGATCGCAATGACAGAGGCGAGCACAGCGAAGCCGATCAAAACCCAGTCGGGCAGCGCCTTGCTCCGCGTTTCCCTCAGTCTTGCGAAATCCAATTACTCAGCCTCCGCCTTGCGGGCCTTTTCCAGCCGCTCGCGGCGCAACCGTATCACGCGCAACCGCTTGCGCGCGACCCACCAGCGCCAGAACCATGAGGACAAGAGATAGCCCAGCGACGCGCAAACGGAAGCCAGCGTGACCAGCCCGAAAGCAGTCACCAGCGTTTCGCCCGTCAGCCATTCGAGGAACCGGTCGAATTCGGTACTCTGCATCGCGGTGCTGACAGGTGCGATGTAAGTGTTCTGGTCGACCCTAAGCAGCGAGCTGCCCAGCCAGTTCGCGAACCACCAGACGAAAGGGATCGTCGCGGGATTGGTAATGAAAGTCGTGACCGCCGCAACCGGCACGTTGGCCCGAAACGGCAGAGCCAGCAGTGCGGCGACGAAGATCTGGCCAAGCGGAATGATGATGCCGGCCGCAATGCCGAGCGCGACCCCGCGCGGCACGGAACGGCGGGTAAAACGCCAAAGCTCGGAACGCAGCACGCGATGCGCGAAGGGACGGATGAAGCGGTTCTGCTCCATCTGTTCGCGCGTCGGCATTTTGGACCTCGTCCAGCCGGCCAATCGCCTTGCCATGCGCTGAGGCATATAACCTTTCCAAAAAATACCGGTCGCAGACCTTCGCGAGCCTTGCGACTCCCCCATTAAACCCGCTTAGATACACAAGCCGTGAACGCCGTCACCTTTTCGGTGCGATGTTTCACGATTTGTCACGTTTCCTGCCGGAAAATTACCCATGCTCGCGCATGACGCGGGCCTTGTCGCGCTGCCAGTCGCGTTCCTTGATCGTCGCGCGCTTGTCGTGCGTCTGCTTGCCCTTGGCGAGCGCCAGTTCGACTTTCGCCCGGCCCTTCGAATTGAAATAGACCGACAGGGGAACCAGCGTCATGCCCTTGCGCTCGACCGCGCCCAGCAGACGCTCGATCTCGCGCGCATGGAGCAGCAGCTTGCGCGGGCGCTTCGGCTCGTGGTTGTAGCGGTTGCCGTGAGTGAATTCGGGGACGTTGGCATTGACCAGCCAAGCCTCTCCATCGCGGATTTCGGCATAGGCCTCGGTGATCGAACCCTCGCCGAAGCGCAGCGACTTCACCTCGGTGCCCGTCAGCGCGATGCCGGCCTCGAAAGTGTCCTCGATGAAATAGTCGAACCGCGCGCGCCGGTTCTCGGCGACGGTCTTCATCTTGTCGAAAGTAGAGGGCTTGGGTCTTGCCATGGGACGCGCATGTAGGGATGGCGCGCCAAAAACGGAAGAGGCAGCTCTTGCAGTGTCCCCTCAGGCGTATGTGCAAATCCGGTGGTTGACCTTCGGCGGCAAGATGGTGACAAACGGCATTGACGGGAAAATCGTTCCGGGGGAATAACTTGAAATACCTGCATGCGCTTTGCGCACCGTTTGCAGTCGCGGCAATGGCCGCGCCCAATGCCGCCTTTGCAGAGGCTCCGCCGCTCAGCGCCTATGGAAACCTGCCGCAATTCCAGGATGCCGCACTGTCGCCATCTGGCAAGCGCCATGCAATGATCGCCGATCGGGAAGGCGTGCCGACTCTCTTTCTGGTCGAGGGCACGCGTGCGCTTTCGATGATGCCGGTAAAGGACATCAAGGTCCGCCGGATCAGCTGGCTCGACGAGGACACGGTCCAACTGATAACCAGCAACAGCGACACGCTGAGCGCCGATTTCACGACGGCGCGGACCGAACATTGGTCGGCGCACCTGGTCTCCGTCGATCCCAAGGTCGCGATCCGGCAGGTCTTTTCGAAGCAGAAGGGCATTTTCGACGCGATCAACGGCACATTCGGGGTCCGCACGATCGATGGCAGGACCGTTGCCTACTACTCCGGGATCGAGCTCAAAAAGATCAAGGTGAACAGCCACATGCTGGAATATGCCTTCGATCACAATCGCCCCGCCCTGTTCGCGGTCGACATTGAAACCATGGACGCCAAGCGCATTGCCGTCGCGGCAAGCGAGGGCGAGGATCGCGACTGGCTGGTCGACGCAAATGGCGGTGTCGCGGCGACATCGCGCATCGACGGTGAAGGCAAGTGGGACATTCGCAATGCAGCGGGCACGATCATCGCCAGCGGCGTCAACCCGATGGGCCGGTTTTCGTTGCGCGCGCTTGGGCCCCAAGGGCGCAGCGTCCTCTATTGGGCCGAAGATCCTGCGATCCGGGAAACCGTGCTCTTTTCCGCACCGCTCGACGGATCGGCCGCGGCCAGCAGATTCGAGCCGGACGTCGATATCGCATCGCTCTATACCCACCCCGTCACCGGCCATTACACCGGTTATCGCACGACCGACGGCGACCGGATCATGCTTGACCCCAAGATCGGTCAGCGCATCGAAAGCGTGCACGGCGCCTTCCCGGCCCTGCATTCCACGGTCGAGGATTTCTCCAACGACTATGCCACGTACCTCGTGCGGACGGACGGCAACAAGGACAGCGGCACGTGGTACAAGGTCGACTTGCGCAAAGGCGCTGCCGACGCGATCGGGTACGAACGCCTGCCGGTAAAGCCTGGCGATGTCGGGCCGATCTCGACTTTCGAATATACGGCCAGCGATGGAATGGAACTTGACGGCATCCTGACCCTGCCGCCCGGTATCGAGGCGAAGAATCTGCCCGTCGTCATGCTGCCCCACGGCGGGCCACACTCGCGCGATGTCGAGGGTTTCGACTGGTGGGCGCAGGCTTTCGCGTCGCGCGGCTATGCCGTGTTCCAGCCCAACTTCCGGGGCTCGACCAACCGGGACGAGGCGTTCAAGCGCGCAGGTTACGGCCAGTGGGGCCGCAAGATGCAGACCGACGTATCCGACGGGCTGGCCGCATTGGCCAAGGCCGGGATCGTCGATGGAACCCGCGCCTGCATCGTGGGGGCGAGCTACGGCGGCTATGCCGCGCTGGCCGGGGTCACGGTCGAACAGGGCAAGTACCGCTGCGCCGTGGCGGTCGCGCCAGTGACGGACCTCAAGCTGCTCCGCCGCCTCGACATCGGTGCCGTCAACGAAACATCGGGCGGGATGACCGGGCGCAGGCTCGAACAGACGCTCGGCCCGCGTGCCGAACTGGACGCGGTCTCGCCGCTGCGCCTTGCCGACCGCGCCGATGCTCCGATCATGCTGATCCACGGGCGTGACGACATCGTGGTCGAATACCTGCACAGCCAGAAGATGGCCGAGGCGCTCAAGAATGCGGGCAAGCCTTACGAATTCGTCGAGCTTTCGGAAGAGGACCACTGGCTCTCGAAAGGGCCGACCCGGCTGCAGATGCTGACCTCGGCGGTCGGTTTCGTGCAGAAACACAATCCGGCAAGGTAATCGGCATTTTCGGAGGATTTCGACGAACTGCTTGCCGCGGCGTTCTCGCCGCTGATCGTGCCTGCAGCACCGATGCCGGCCCTTGCCTAGGATCCGCCGCCGATCACCAGCGGGACTAACCCGCGGCTCGACATATCGCTGCTGTCCATCGAGGCCTGCGGCGATACCGTGGTCTATTCCGAGGGCGATCCGCCGGCCACAACGCGCTGGCTGGAGGGTCTGACGGGCAGCACACCGGTCGTTTTTTCGGGTAATGGCTTCACAACGGCGACCAGGACGGCGGGAGCTGGTTCTTCGTCGGCCTGGTCGCGAATATGGCCAAAGCGATCGCATTCGAACGGATGGCGATCGGGAATGGCGAATGGGGCGGCAAGATGCAGACCGACCTGTCGGAGGGACTGGCGAGGCTTGCCGAAACCGGCATAGCTGAAGCGGGCCGCGCCTGCATCCAGCGGGCTCAGCTACGGCGGTTATGCGGCGCCAGCAGATGGTGGAAGCGTCGATTGCCTTCGTGACGCGGCACAACCCGCCCGACTGATCGCCGGGCGGGCAAGCGCCGGGCCGTCAGATCAGCCCGGCATGCTCAAGCGCTTCGTCCACGGCCTTGCGCGCCTTTTCCGATGCCTTGACCAGCGGCAGCCGCAGATCGTCGGTCATCCAGTCGTGCACGCGCGACAGGGCATACTTGCAAGGCGCGGGGCTTGCGTCTTCAAACATGGCGTAGTGCAGCGGATAGAGCTTGTCGTTTATCTCGCGCGCCTTGGCGAAATCGTTGTCGACGCAGGCCTGCTGGAATTCCGCGCAAAGCTTGGGCGCGACATTCGCGGTAACCGAGATGCAACCCGATGCACCGGCGGCGTTGGCAGGTAGCGACAGTTCGTCGTCGCCCGAGAGCTGGCAAAAGTCCGCGCCGATCCCCATGCGGTGATCGACAACGCGTGACAGGTCGCCGCTGGCGTCCTTGATACCGACGATGTTGCCGGGGAAACGCTTGGCCAGTTCGCACACCGTTTCCGGCTCGATATCCGTCACCGTGCGGCCCGGCACGTTATAAAGGATAATCGGCAAATCGCAGTTTTCCGCAAGGTGCGAGAAATGCGCGATAATGCCTTCCTGGCTGGGCCGGTTGTAATAAGGCGCGACGACCAGTGCCGCCGATGCGCCGTAACGCTTCGAAAAGGTCATGTGCATCAGCGCATTTGCGGTATCGTTTGACCCGCAGCCAGCGATGACAGGGACGCGACCCGCCGTATGTTCGACACAAATTTCGATTACACGGTGGTGTTCGGCATTGGTGAGCGTGGACGCCTCGCCAGTGGTGCCGCACGGGACGAGCGCCTTGGAGCCGTTCTCGATCTGCCAGTCGATGAGTCGGCGGAAGGCTTCCTCGTCGACGATGCCGTCGCGAAACGGGGTGACGAGGGCAGGAATTGACCCTGAAAACATCGATAAGGCTCCGGATTGATACAATATTGCAGTGGGAAACACGCGAGTGGTTAAGACGGAACAATACTCGCGGGTTAACCGTTCACCGCCTGATAAGGAGGGACCCCCTATTATGTCCAGCATGGGCAAACGTCGATCACTGATCCGTTCCGCGCCCCTTTTCAGGGCCGGTGTTCTTGCAACTCTCGCTTTTGGCGGATTTTGGGCGATGCCCGCCGCCGCACAGCAGGCTTCGCAGACCGAGACTTTCGGCAGTATCCAGTGGAACCCGTCCGACTGGGACAAAGCGCGAATGCGCAGCCTTGCGGCCCGTCCGGGTCCGATGACTTACGCGGTCACGCGCTGGAACCAGCTCATTTCGCAAAACAACGGCTCGTTTGAGGAATTCGCGGGCTTCATCAACCAGTACCCCGGCTTCCCGCGGCAGGACTACCTGCAGGGCAAGGCCGAAAAGGCGCTGGCCGATTCGTTCGTAGAACCGGGCCGCATCGTCGCCTTCTTCGACCGCAATCCGCCGCTGTCGAACACGGCCCGCGCGCAGTATGCTCTGGCCCTGAAGTCCGTCGGCCGCCCCGAAGCTGCAAAGATCGCGCACGAGGCATGGCGCGGCGGCACGATGTCGCCGGTGGCCGAGGCGACGATCTACTCGATGTTCGGGGCCACGTTCTCTGAAGAAGATCACGTCGCACGCATGGACGAACTGCTTTGGCAGGCCGATCTCACCGCCGCGCAGCGCCAGATCAATTACATTCGCGGCGCATCGCGCCCGCTTCTGATGGCGCGCCTCGCCGCTGCGCAGGGTCAGGATCCGTCCTCGATCGGCCTCACCGTCCCCAAGGCGGCGACGGGCGATCCGGGCTACCTCTACAACCGCGCCCGCCAGCTTCGTACCAGCGGTCAGGGCATGGCCGCGCGCGGCCTGCTGGTGAACGCTCCTGCCCTGTCGCACCGTCCTGACGATGCCGAGGCGTTCGTCACCGAAATGCGCCTGCAGGCCAGCGATGCCGTCGCCATGGGCGATATCGGCACGGCGGTCCGCATCGGACGCCTCGCCACGCAGGCCTTCACGCCCGATACCGACGTTTCCAAGCTGTCGAGCGGCATTCGCGACGAATACGAGAAGCTTTTCTACAACGTCGGCGAAGCGGCCCTGTCGCGCGGCGATGCCCGTAGCGCAGCGGAAATGTTCGAGATCTATGGCAAGAGCCAGCGCACGGCCCCTGCCCGGACCAAAGGGTTCTACTTCGCAGGCCTTGCCGCCGATCGCGCCAATCTGCGCGATATGGCACGCCGCAACTACGAGGCTGCGGCAGCCTATCCCGACCAGTTCTACGGCCAGCTCGCACATGAAAAGCTGGGCCGCGCCCTGAAGGTGCCCGCAGGCGTCCTGCCGATGCCCTCGATCGCGGCGCGGACCGAGTTCAACGCCAAGCCGCTCGTCCAGGCCGCCCGCGAGGTTGGCCGCATGGGCGACTGGCGCACGGCGGTCTATTTCTTCCGCGAGCTGGGCCAGCAGGCCGAGACCGGCGAAGACTGGGCGCTCATCGCCGAACTTGCCCGCGAAACCGGACGCCGCGACCTTGGCGTTATCGCCGGTCGCGAGGCATCGACTTCACAGGTCCATGCCTTTGCGCCTTATGCTTTCCCGCGCATCGACGTGCCGGCTGGCACAAGCAATACCTGGTCGATGATCCACGCGATCAGCCGCCAGGAAAGCCAGTTCGCCACCGACGCAGTCAGCCACGCGGGCGCGCGCGGCCTGATGCAGCTCATGCCCGGCACGGCGCAGGAGCAGGCGGGCAAGATGTACATGAGCTACAACCGCAGCTCGCTGATCGACGATCCGCAGTACAACATGCGACTCGGCGCAGGGTACTTCTCGCGCATGATGGACGTGTTCGGCGGCAGCTATCCGCTGGCCGTCGCTGCCTATAACGCAGGCCCCGGCAATGTCGGCAAGTGGCTGCGCGCCAACGGCGATCCGCGTAAGGGCGAGATCGGCTGGGTCGAGTGGATCGAGAAGATCCCGTTTACCGAGACGCGCCGCTATGTCGCGCGTGTGCTGGAAAACGCGGCCTACTATGACGCGCTCTATCCCGATGCGGGCAATCGCAGCGGCGACTATCCGCTCAGCTATTATCTCGGGAAACGTCCGGGGCAGTAATGGCCCCGGCCCGGTCCTCTCGGTAAGAGAGGGGCATGAGCGAGCCGGTCAAAGATTCCGTCAAAAAGGTGGGGGGCAATCCCATCACACCCGCAGGGTTTGCCGCCCTGCGGGCGCGTTACGACGTGTTGCTGGGTGAAGAGCGTCCGAAGATCGTGGACATCGTCAGTTGGGCCGCAGGCAATGGCGACCGCAGCGAAAACGGTGATTACATCTATGGCCGCAAGCGCCTGCGCGAGATTGACCGCGAGTTGGGCCATCTGTCCCGCCGGATGAAGGCCGCGCGCGTCGTCGATCCGGCAGAACAGCCCGACAAGGGCAAGGTATTCTTCGGCGCGTGCGTCACGATTGCGGACGAGGACGACGAGCATCGGACTGTCACGATCGTCGGCGACGACGAAGCGGATGCCGGTTCGGGCTTGATCGGCTGGAGTTCTCCCCTCGCACGTGCGCTGCGCGGGGCGGGTATCGGTGATCTTCGTACCGTGCGGCTTCCTGCGGGCGACAAGGAATGGGAAGTGATCGGGATCGCTTATGGGTAGGTGGTTTCTTGCCGCGCTCGCGCTGATCGGCCAGTTGCAGGCTGTGCCAGTGCAAGCCGCGCCCGAAGCGGTTTCGGTTCATTCGGGTTGGGGTGCCTTTCGGGACGGAGATCGCTGCTATGCCATCGCGCAGGCCGAACCTTCACCATATGCGCGTGAGCGTCAGCCATTCGCCAGCGTCGTCGTCTCGCCGGGAGAGCCCCGCCTTACCTTGCGCCTATCGCGCACACTGGCCCGTGATGCGGTCATCACGCTCGATGTTGGAAACAGGCGGTTCCGGCTTGCTGGCGGTGGTGATAGCGCTTGGGCACGCGATGCGGCCGATCACGCCGCCGTTCTGGCGGCAATGCGCAGCCGTGACACGATGACCGTCGGCGCACGCGATGCGAACGGGCGCTTCTTTCGCGACGCTTACAAATTGGCCGGCGCGCCGACAGCGATGGACGCGGCCATCATTGCCTGCCGCCCATAGAAAAAACGCGGGCCGGTTCCCCGACCCGCGCTTTCATTCTTTGCGGTTTGGCCCGCGCTCAGAAGCGCATGCCCACCGATGCCACAACCTGGTGACGGTCCGTATCGATGTCGAAACGGTCGCTGTCGGGCAGATCGCCGTTTTCGAACTCCGCTTCGCTATAGTTTGAATAGCGATACTCGATCTTCGTGAAGGTGTTATCCGAGAGGGCATATTCAAGGCCCGCGCCTGCGCGCCAGCCGTCGGCGTTAATGTCCTGCTTCAGTTCGCTTTCGCCATCCGACGCAAGAACGTTGAACTTGGCGTTGGTGTAACCGCCCTTCACGTAAGCAAGCAGATCAGGGGCAACCTTCGCACCGACGCGGGCGCCGATGTAAAGATCACGGCCCGTGTCGACACGGCCAAGGCCGAACCCTTCGTAGTCCATGCCGTCGCTGTATTCGGTCTTGGCGGTCGAGTCGGTGTATTCACCCTCGATACCCAGAACAACGTTGCCCATGTCATAGTCGTAACCGATGCCGACACCGTAAAGCAGGCCGTCGATATCCTGGTCGTCCATGTCATTCAGGTCGTTATCGGCGTCCGAACCGGCCTGCGAAACGTCGTAGCCGACGATGGCTTCGACGCGCGGACCGCTGAAGTCTTCGGCGGCGGCGGGCATGGCCACAGCACCAAATGCGGTGCCTGCGGCGAGAATTGCAACGATCTTTTTCATAGTAACTCCAATCATTTCCCTCATTCGCCCTCTTGTGAGGTACGATGCCCCGCGACGGGGCTTGGATCACGGAAATGATCGAACGGCGAGCCTTGTTTCATGAACGCCAGACAACGATGCGGCCGGTCGAAAATCCGTCACGATCTGACGCTGAAGCGTTCCATGCTTGCGACCGACTGCTGCCGAATGCGTTTTTCGGACAGAGTGTGTATTGAAATCGTGCCGGGCGCCTCCTTCCCGCACGGGCACGCCCGGTCCCGTCCTATCGGCGCCCTTTGCGTGCGCGCAGTTCCTCTCTATATGGCGCGCCATGCAGATCCCCGGCCACATCGACCCCGTTCCCGTTCCCCGGGAGGTCACTCCGCGCGAAGACGGACGTATCGACCTCCTCGGCCTGCCGAAAAAGCAGATCGCCGCCCTGTTTGAACAGGCGGGCCTCGACGCGCGCCAGGCAAAGCTGCGCGGCAAGCAGGTGTTCCATTGGATCTACCATCGCGGCGTATCCGACTTCGAAGCGATGACCGACATCGCCAAGACCATGCGCCCGTGGCTGGCCGACCGCTTCGTCATCGCCCGCCCCGAAGTTGTCGAGGCCCAGCATTCAAGCGACGGCACCCGCAAGTGGCTGCTGCGCACGGCGGATAAGCACGACTTCGAGATGGTGTTCATCCCCGACGCGGACCGCGGCACGCTCTGCGTTTCGAGCCAGGTCGGCTGCACCCTCAATTGCCGCTTCTGCCACACCGGCACGATGCGCCTTGTCCGCAACCTGACGCCGGGCGAGATCGTGGGACAGGTCATGCTGGCCCGCGACGCCTTGGGCGAATGGCCGAAGGGCCGGATGGACGGGCTCGACGATGCGGAAAGCGAGGGCGATTATTCTGCCGACGGACGCTTGCTCACCAACATCGTGATGATGGGTATGGGCGAACCGCTCTACAATTTCGACAACGTGCGCGATGCGCTCAAGATCGTGATGGACGGCGATGGCCTTGCGCTGTCAAAGCGCCGCATCACGCTGTCGACCAGCGGCGTCGTGCCGATGATGGACAAGTGCGGCGAAGAGATCGGCGTGAACCTTGCCGTCTCGCTCCACGCCGTCACCAAGGACATCCGAGACGAGATCGTACCGATCAACAAGAAGTACGGCATCGAGGAACTGCTGCAGGCCTGTGCCGATTATCCGGGCGCATCGAATGCGCGGCGCATCACGTTCGAATATGTGATGCTGAAGGACAAGAACGACAGCGACGACGACGCGCGCGAGCTTGTCCGCCTTATCAAGAAGTACAAGCTTCCGGCCAAAGTGAACCTGATCCCGTTCAACCCCTGGCCCGGCGCGACTTACGAATGTTCGACGCCCGACCGTATCCGCGCTTTCTCGAACATCGTGTTCGAAGCCGGGATCAGCGCGCCGGTCCGCACGCCGCGTGGGCGCGACATCGACGCGGCCTGCGGTCAGCTCAAGACGGCAGCGGAAAAGAAGAGCCGGGCCGAACTGGACCGGATCGCCGCCGAAAAGCAGGCGGCGCTGGAAGACTGATCAGTCTGCGTCGGCGCGCGCGTCATATTCGGCGCGCGCGCTTTCGATCTCGATCCGGTTGTCGATGACCCACCGGCTGAGCATCGTCACCGGGCCCCACAGCGACTTGCCAAGCGGCGTCAGTGCATAGTCCACGCGCGGCGGGACCGAAGGCGTGACCTTGCGGCTGACCAGCCCGTCGCGTTCTAGGTTGCGCAGCGTGCGGGTCAGCATGCGCTGGGAAATACCCTCGACCGCACGGCGCAGTTCGTTAAAGCGGCGCGGTTCCTCGCCCAGCTTCATGACGACCTGCATCGACCACTTGTCCCCCACGCGCGACATCATGTCGGTCACCGCCGGGCATGCGCCGATCGCTTCAATCGCAGCGGTCACACCCATGTGCCCTGCGGACGTTTCTGTGCCTTCTTGAAGGTCCGGGTCGATCATTTCCATATGGGGTCGGTTATCATTTGATACCGGAGCATAGCAACGTGAATATCCTGCACATCGACAGTTCGACATCCGGCGCCGATTCGGTCAGCCGCGCGGTTACCAGGGCCGTCATCGACAAGCTGACCGCCGACAATCCGGACGCCAGCGTCACTTATCGCGATCTCGGCACCGAACCTCTGGCTCACCTCAACCCCGTCATCACCGGCGCGATCCGCACGCCCGAGGAACACCAGACCGACGACATGAAGGCCGCCGCGGCGCCCGAACGCGCGATCCTGGACGAATTTCTTGCCGCCGACACGATCGTGATCGGCGTGCCGATGTACAATTTCGCGATTCCCTCCAACCTCAAGAGCTGGATCGACCGTCTGGGCGTGCCGCGCACCACGTTCCGCTATACCGAGAACGGCCCCGAAGGCCTTGCCGGCGGTCGCCGCGTGATCTTCGCGATCGCAGCCGGCGGCCCCTACGAGCCGGGCAGCCAGCCGCTCAGCCTGATCGAGGATTTCCTGACGACGATGTTCGGTTTCATCGGCATCACCGACATGACATTCGTGCGCGCAACGGGCGTCGGCATGACCGGCCCCGAAGGCGCGATCGACAAGGCGAAAGAGGACATCGCCAAGCTCTGAACCCTTGAAACGAGACCGGCGAAACGTGCCTAATTCGGAGTTAATCGCGTTTCGTCGTTTCTCGGAAACGGTTCGTCCATAAGCTAAAATCTGAAGACGCGGTTCATCTCCCGTTCCGGGATCGGATTGCACTCATGAGGGTAAGTGCTGAGCGATCTGACCGATTGACCAGTCGGACTGAAGAAAGGACGAACCATGAAGAAGACGCTGATGGGGGCCCTCGTGGCAGCAAGCGTAGCCATTCCCGCCCCGGTTCTCGCCGATCCGCCGCCTTGGGCGCCCGCGCATGGCGCGCGTGCGAAGCATAAAGGCGGCCATTATTACGAGCCGCGCGTTATGCGCCGCGGTGATCGTTACTGGCGCGGCGACGATGGCCGCTACTATTGCAAACGCAATGACGGCACTACGGGCCTGATCATCGGTGCTGCCGGCGGTGCTCTTCTGGGTCGCGAAATCGACGGCGGCCGCGACCGCACGACCGGTACGATCCTCGGCGCTGCGGCCGGTGCGATCATCGGCCGCGCGATCGACAAGGGCGATGCCCGCTGCAACTGATCTCCTGAAATCAATGCCAGCCAAGGGCCGGGCACCGAATGCGGTGTCCGGCCCTCGTCGTTTATGCGCGGCGAAATATACAGGCGGCCGTTTTCAGCCGGCCGTTTGCGCGAATGGGGGATTTGTGGTCCAAGCGTGACCATGTCCGGAACCGATCGCCCCGCTGTCCTTATTACCGGTGCCGCCCGCCGCCTCGGCGCGGAAATGGCCCGCCGCTTTGCAGCCGATGGCTGGCATGTCGTCGTCCACTATCGCAGTTCCACTGACGAGGCGGAAGCGCTGGCCTCGGGCCTTGAAAGTGCAGAGACGGTGCGCTTCGACCTCACCTGCAGGAACGAGATCGCGGCGACCGTGCGCGATCTTTCCGCCCGCCTGCCAGACTGGCGCGCGCTGGTGAACTGCGCTTCGCTGTTCGAACTCGATACGGCCGAGGCGCTCGATCACGCGACTTTCGCGCGTGGATTGGAGGCCAATGCCGAGGGACCGGCCCTGCTCGCGCAGGCCTTCCTTGCCCATGCCCGTGCACCTGCCGGTCGCCGCGTCATCAACGTGCTCGACCAGAAACTCGCGAACATGAACCCCGATTTCTTCAGCTACACGATGTCGAAGGCAGCACTCGCGTCCGCGACCGAGATGCTGGCGATGGCGCGCCAGGGGACTGCGGACCGCATATACGGCCTGTGCCCGGGCGCGATGCTGCCCAGTTTCGATCAGGTCGATACAGAGCACGAAGCAAGCGGACGCATGAACCTACTGCAGCGCCTGACCGATCCTGCCGAACTGGCCGATGCGGCGCTGTTCCTGGCCAGCGGCGCAGCGGCCAACGGACAGGTTCTTTATGTCGATTCGGGGCAGCACCTTATGCAGCAGGACCGCGACGTCCTGTTCCTCGCGCGCGGAGAACATTGAAGCTGTGCCCGATTGCCGCTTGCCTACTGCCGCCAATAAGCGTCTATGTTCAGGCACATGAGCGCTTCCGACCGGATCATCGCCCGCTTCTTCGCAAGCACCGTCAAACAGGGAACGCTCGAAGTTCACTTCGAGGGTGGCGGCACCGAGACTTTCGGCACACCCGCCCCCGGTTTCGAAAATCTCTCGGTCAGGTTGCGCGAAGGCGCGACACGCCAAATCCTGACAGACCCGCGCCTCGGTGCGGCAGAGGCTTTCATGGATGGCAAGCTTGTCATCGAAGGCGGCGGCATCATGGAACTCATCCACATGCTGCGCGCCAACCAGCCTTGGGACAAGGGACAGCGCCTGCGCCCGCCGACGTTCCTGCGCCGCTTGAAGGACCGCGTGGCGCACTTGCGCGCCGCCACCAACCGGGCGTCCAGCTCCAAAAGCAACGTCGCGCATCACTACGACATCGGCAACGATCTCTACGAACTGATGCTCGATGCGCCGCACATGCAATATTCATGCGCCTACTGGCCGCGCGAAGGCATGACGCTGGAGGAAGCACAGCACGAAAAGCTGGCGCATATCGCGGCCAAGCTGGCCCTCGAACCGGGGCAGGAAGTGCTCGACATCGGCTGCGGTTGGGGCGGAATGGCTATCTTCCTTGCGCAAAAGGCAGGCGTTCGCGTCACCGGCATCACCCTGTCCGAAGAGCAGCTGGCCCTCGCCCGCAAACGGGCAGAAGTGGCAGGCGTTGCCGACAAGGTCAGCTTCGAACTTGTCGACTACCGCGACCTTGCCGCATCGGGCCGTCGATTCGACCGGATCGTCTCTGTCGGGATGTTCGAACACGTCGGCCAGCCGCAGTTCGAAACCTATTTCCGCGCGGTCGGCAATCTCATGCACCAGGACGGCGTGGCACTGATCCACACGATCGGTCGCATGGGCCAGCCGGGGATGACCGACGCTTTCACCCGCAAGTACATCTTCCCCGGCGGCTACATCCCCGCTCTGTCCGAAACGATCGCGGCGAGTGAGAAGGTCCGCCTGATCGCCAGCGACGTCGAGAACCTGCGCATCCACTACGCCAAGACCCTGCGCTGCTGGTACGACCGCTGCATGGCGCACCAGTCAGAGATTGAGGCGATGTACGATCCACGCTTTTTCCGGATGTGGACGTTCTACCTTTCCGGCGCGACCGCCGCGTTCGAAAACGGCGGCATGTGCAATTTCCAGATTCAATACATCCGCGACCGCCGTGCCCTGCCGCTGTCACGCGACTACATTAGCGAAGCGGAGAAAAAGCTGCTCGCCTGACGCGGCTTGCCCTGCCCCTGGCCGCGCGGCATGGGCGAAAGGGTGACTGACGCCGGCCCTCTCACCCGAAAAACCATACTCGCGCAGGCTTGGCCTATCATGCTGGGCCAGGCCTCGGTGCCTCTGGTAGGCATCGTCGATACCGTTGTCGTGGGCCGCACTGGCGATGCAGGCGCGCTGGCGGGGGTGGCACTGGGCGCGACGATCATCAACCTCGTTTTCTGGAGCTTCGGTTTCCTGCGCATGGGCCTTACCGGCCTTACCGCACAGGCGCACGGGGCAGACCGGCAGCGCGAGGTCGAGGCGCTGTTCCTGCGCGGAATCGGCATCGGCGGGTCACTGGGTTTTCTGCTGCTGGCCTTCCAGATCCCGCTGACCTCCCTCGCGCTCGCCGTCATGTCGGGCGGAAAACAAGTCAGCGCCGAAGCCAGCGCCTACGTCTCTGCCCGGTTTTTCGGCGCGCCTGCCGCTTTGGCCGTCTTCGCCATTACCGGCTGGCTACTGGGCCTTGGGCGCACACGGGCAGCTCTCGTGCTGCAGATCGTGATGAACGCGTCGAATACCCTGCTCGATGTCGGGCTTGTCTGGGGCGCCGGAATGGGCGCAGGCGGGATCGGCGCAGGTACGGCAGGGGCCGAATGGATCGCGCTCGTCACCGGCCTCGTCATCTGCGGGCGGGTGGCAGGGGCAAGTCCCCTTGCCATGCTGAAACGGTTTCCGAAGTCGCACCTTCTCGACCGCGAGGAACTCGCCAAGCTCTTCGCCGTCAACCGCGACCTGATGATCCGCACCGTTGCGCTGCTTCTGGTCTTCACGTGGCTCGCCAGTTCGGGGGCAAGGCTCGGCGCGACGACGCTGGCGGCGAATCACGTGCTCTTGCAGTTCATCTCGGTCGCCGCTTTCGCGCTCGATGCCTTCGCCTTCACCGCTGAAGCGCGCGTCGGACAGGCGCTGGGAGCGGGGTCGCGCCCGCGTTTCCTGCGCGCGATCCGGCTCACGAGCGAATTCGCGCTTCTGGGCGGAGCATTGATCACGCTGAGCTACTTCGTGTTCGGAAAGAAGGTGATCGATCTCATGGTGACCGACCCTGCAACCTTCGAGACTGCCGCGGCGTTTCTGCCATTTGCCGCCCTTGTTCCCCTGCTTGGCGCGCCCTCGTGGATGCTCGACGGCGTGTTCATCGGCGCGACGCGCGGCAAGGCCCTGCGCAATGCCGCGGTGCTTACCACCGCGCTCTATATCGCGCTTGACCTGCTGCTCCGCCCCTATGGCAACTGGGGCGTCTGGATAGCCTTCACGGCCACCTATGTGCTGCGTGCAGTGACCCTCGGCGCGTACCTTCCGGGTCTCCTCAGGTCGATCAAACCCGCAGAGAGACTTGCAGGAGGCGCAAGTCCCGCCTAACCGGCCCGCATGAGCGATTCCATCAAGAAAGTTGTGCTGGCCTATTCAGGCGGCCTCGACACCTCGGTCATCCTTAAGTGGCTGCAGGTCACCTACAACTGCGAGGTCGTGACGTTCACGGCTGACCTCGGCCAGGGCGAGGAACTCGAACCCGCGCGCGCCAAGGCGAAGCTGATGGGTATCCCGGACGAGCACATCTACATCGACGACCTGCGCGAGGAGTTCGTGCGCGACTTCGTCTTCCCGATGATGCGCGCCAACGCGAAGTACGAAGGCGACTACCTGCTCGGCACTTCGATCGCACGCCCGCTCATTTCCAAGCGCCTGATCGAAATCGCGCACGAAACCGGCGCCGACGCCATAGCCCATGGCGCGACCGGCAAGGGCAACGACCAGGTCCGCTTCGAACTGTCGGCCTATGCTCTTGATCCCGACATCAAGGTCATCGCCCCGTGGCGCGAGTGGGACCTCAATTCCCGCACCGCGCTGATCGCGTGGGCCGAACAGCACCAGATCCCGGTTCCCAAGGACAAGCGCGGCGAAAGTCCGTTCTCGACCGACGCGAATCTGCTGCACACCTCGTCTGAGGGCAAGGTCCTGGAAGATCCGTGGGAAGAGACCCCCGACTACGTCTATTCGCGAACGGTGAACCCCGAGGACGCGCCCGATACGCCCGAATATATCGAGATCGGGTTCGAAAAGGGCGACGGCATTTCGCTGAATGGCAAGGCAACCTCGCCCGCCACGCTTCTGACCGAGCTCAACGAGCTGGGCCGCAAGCACGGCATCGGGCGTCTCGATCTCGTCGAGAACCGCTTTGTCGGAATGAAGTCGCGCGGGATGTACGAAACGCCGGGCGGCACGATCTATGCGGCGGCGCATCGCGGTATCGAGCAGATCACGCTGGATCGTGGCGCCGCGCACCTCAAGGACGAGCTGATGCCGAAATATGCAGAGCTCATCTACAACGGCTTCTGGTTCGCGCCGGAGCGCGAGATGCTGCAGGCCGCGATCGACCACTCGCAGGTTTCCGTGAACGGCACCGTTCGCCTGAAGCTCTACAAGGGCTCGGTCTCGGTCGTCGGACGCAAGTCGCCGAATTCGCTCTATTCCGAACGCCACGTGACGTTCGAAGACGATGCCGGTGCCTATGACCAGAAGGACGCGGAAGGCTTCATCAAGCTGAATGCGCTTCGTCTGAAGCTGCTGGCCAAGCAAGGCCGCTAATCGCCTTTGCGGGCGTGCCGCAGTCGCGAGATTCGCTCGCGATCGCGGCGAACCGCGCCAATTGACGGGTTTATCCACTCTTGTCCACCGCGAAGATTGCGATTTGTGGATAAGTCGCCGCTTGCCTGCTTGAACGACTCAGTCATCAGGATCACCTTGAACTTGTCGAACGGGGATGAAGCCCTTTCGGATCGGGCCGCAAGGCTCTGAAACGTAAAGGAAATCGAACCGATCGATATGCTGGCGAAAGCCGCGCGACAGATGGACGGACCAGCGTCCGGCAGGCCTCTCGAAGGCCGCGGATGAGGAAAGACCGGATACGCGAAAGGCGCATCAGCATGGCCGGAATTCCGGACCGACGTGGACGAAAGGCATATCCCTTGTGGAAATGCCGGATCGGTTGAAGCGCCGGACCAATATGGAACGAAGGCTTCGGATCCGGGTGAGAAACGGAACGGGAGAAGAGAACGCTCTTCTTCGCCGGGCCGAACCCCCGCCAGGAACCGGATGCCGGCGCGAGCGCCGGGCGACATAGGCATCCCGACCTTCGGGAAAGGAAGCCGAAACGCCAGGCGCCAAGTTCCCCAGTGGACCACGCGTCGGTGAGAGTGGGGCCAGCAGCGATGCTGGCCCCATTTGCGTTTGGGCGCGCAGAAAGTGCTTCAAGCGTCGAGTCGCGCCCTGCCCCGAAATCTGTGCAAGTTCCCCGAACCCGGTCCGAATGTGGCCGAATTGAGACGGGCCGAAACCTTTGGGCTACTTTTCCATGTTATAAGCCAGCCCATGGACGGGACAACATTGCACCGCTTCATCCGCCACCACCGTGTGACGGATCGTCGCCGCCGCGTATCGCGCCTGGCCGTGGGCTTCGCCCTCGCCACGCTCGTTCCCGGAGCCGCGCTCGCCGTGTCGGACGACATTCAGGTGACCGCGCCGGGCTTCGATATCGACACCGCGACGCCGGACGAAGCCCTGCCCGAACTGCCCGGCATGGGCACCGACGATCCCGGCTTTGCCGAGCCGGCTCCGGTCATCTCCGAACTCAGCGACGTTGCCGAAGAACTCGGTGTAGGCCTTGCCAGCTGGTACGGCCCGCGCTTCGCCGGTCGTCCGACGGCGAATGGCGAACGCTTCGATCCGACCGAATATACCGCCGCGCATCGCACCCTGCCTTTCGGCAGCAAGGTCCGCGTGACGTCGCAGCGCACCGGCAAGTCGATCATCGTGCGCATTAACGATCGCGGCCCGTTCCACGGCAAGCGCGTGATCGATCTGTCCGAAGCGGCCGCAGACGCCATCGGTATGAAGTCGCGCGGCCAGGACCGCGTCGCCCTCAGCCTGCTTCAGAACTGATACCCGATTACTCGGCAGCCGGAGCATCCGTCGCTGCCGGTTCATCCATGATCGGCTCGGCATCGCCGGGGCCTTCCACTCCGGGCTCGCTCGCCGAAGGCTTGGGCGCGGGCGCAGTGCTCTTGCTGAAAATACCGACCTGCTGACCGCACCAGCGCAGTTGCTCCATCGCGCGGTCGCGCTTGGCGCCGCGCAAATCGTCCACGGTCAACTGCTGCTGCGCCAGCCTGCCGGTCAGACATTCGCAGAGCTGGTCCTTCTTGCGTTGGGTCGGCGCGAAATGTCCGACGACCGCCTTGCAGTCGCTCACCTTCTCGACGCGCTGTTCGTCCTGCAGACCCGGCTTGGGATCCTCGCACCCCGCAAGGGCAAATGTCGCCAGCGCCATCGCGCCTGCAAGCCTGACCGCCGTCATCAACCGTCTCCGTATTCTGTCCGTCTGGCCCGATCCCTAAAGCCTGATGGTGAAGAGCAGGTTACCTGCCCTCAACCACCGGCCCAGCCAAGGGGATAGTCACCCGATTGACTCCCGTCCGCAAGAGGCGCCTTCTTCCCGTCCTCGGGTCGCCAATGTCCGGAGAGTCGCCATGAAGCGTCTGCCTGTAACCGTGCTTGCCATTGCCCCTGCCCTTCTTGCCCTTGGTGCCTGCAACTCCACTCAGGCCGAAGCGCCGATGGTCGACACCGATGCGGAACTGGCGACGATTACTCAAATTCAAGACGGTCAGGCCGCCGCTTTTGCCGCCGACGACGCCGAGGGCGCGACCAACATCTATGCCGCCGATGCAACCTTCGCGGCCAGCGGAGCGCCGGTGATGAGCGGTCTCGAGGCAATCCGGGCCGCCTTCGACGAGATGCTGGGCGATCCGAACTCGGCAGTGGAGATCAAGACGGTGGACGGGTGGGTTGCCACCTCGGGCGATCTAGCCACGACGACGTCGGACTATACTTATTCATGGTCGGGCGAGGACGGGAAGGTCATGACCGAAAAGGGCTTCAACCAGACGCTGTGGCGCAAGGACGGCGGCACGTGGAAAATCGTGGTCGATTCGAACACGCCGGTCTCCGCGCCGGAGGAAGCCGCAGCTGCCGTGTCCGCGCCCGCTCCGACCGAAACGCCTGAGGCGGGCTGACGCCTTAGCCGGCGTGCATTTGCATGCACGCGCTCGAGATCGACTGCATTTCGGGCGCGTCCGTGCCGAGCATGTCCTTCAGCTTCAGTTTTTGCCGTCTGGTCTCGACAATCAGGCAGTCGCACACAAGACCCGCGCGCCGCTCGGTCAGCGGAACCTGCGTGTATTCGGCGATGCACTGGGCGCGGACTTCATCGTTCTGTCCGCCGCCCCGCTGGTTGAGCCAGGTGCGGATATCCTCGGCAAAAAAGAACGACACGACCGTCGCGATTACCGCGAGAACGAGAAAGATAATCAGCTTTTTGGCACCGTCGCTCATGGAGACCCCCTGGATTCAGGGGGTTGCATGGCACGACATTGGTTAATTGGTCGCTAAGGCTGTTCCGGTAGCCGGAACCGAGGTCAGTGGCTCATCAATTGGCCGCGCACGGCGCCGGCGGGATGTTCGGCGTTATGCACGTTGACATAGTAAGCGCCTGACTCTGCCCAAAGCGCCGCCATGGTATCGGCATCGACCGTGGCGCAGCCTTCGACCTTGCCGTCCGTCGGTGCCGACAAGCCGACAACAACGCCGCCGTTCACGCCGGCAGCACCGCTGTGGATATGCGCAGCGGTCGGGGCATCGACGTTCGAGACCATGAGCCGATAGCAGAGCTGTCCCTCGGCATCGGGCCAGGCCATGAACTGGCCGCGGCCGTCCTCGTCACCACCGTTGACCTGGTTCGTGCCGAGCAGACCCGCCATCAGCATCTTCGAATGGCCGTTGGCCTTGTCTTCATGGTGTCCGGCAATGGCCGGGGTGGCTGCAGCGATGGCAGCAAGGGCAATGAGCTTCTTCATGACTTCGCGACTCCTTCTCCTGCCGCCGAACTTAGCACGACGAGCATCCCACCTCTACTCCGCCGCCTCGCGCCCAAGCGCGGGCTTGCCCAGCATCGGGGCAAGGTACTGGCCGGTGAAGCTGCGCGGGTTCTCCGCCACCTTTTCAGGCGTACCCTCTGCGACGATCTCGCCGCCGCGCACCCCGCCTTCGGGGCCAAGATCGACGATCCAGTCGGCGGTCTTGATGACGTCGAGATTGTGTTCGATTACGACCACGCTGTTCCCCTGCTCCACCAACCGGTGCAGCACTTCCAGCAGCTTGCGCACGTCTTCGAAGTGAAGGCCGGTCGTCGGCTCGTCGAGGATGTAGAGCGTCTGCCCGGTCGAACGACGCGACAGTTCCTTGGCCAGCTTCACGCGCTGCGCCTCTCCGCCCGAGAGCGTCGTCGCCTGCTGGCCGACCTTGACGTAGCCGAGGCCGACCTCGTTCAGCATGTGCATCTTGTCGCGGATCGGCGGGACCGCCTTGAAGAATTCCTCGGCATCCTCGATCGTCATGTCCAGCACGTCGGCGATCGAGTGCCCCTTGAACTTCACCTCCAGCGTTTCGCGGTTGTAGCGCTTGCCGTGGCACTCCTCACACGTGACATAGACGTCGGGGAGGAAGTGCATCTCGATCTTGATGAGGCCGTCGCCCTGGCACGCCTCGCAGCGGCCACCCTTCACGTTAAAGCTGAAACGCCCCGGCTTGTAGCCTCGCGCCTGCGCCTCGGGGAGGCCGGCAAACCAGTCGCGGATATTGGTGAAGGCGCCCGTATAAGTCGCCGGGTTCGACCGCGGAGTGCGCCCGATCGGCGACTGGTCGATCTCGATCACCTTGTCGCAATTTTCGAGGCCCGTGATCTTGTCATGCGCCCCTGCCACAACCCGCGCGCCGTTCAGCGTACGCGCCGCACCCGCGTGGAGCGTATCGATGGTAAAGCTCGACTTGCCCGAACCCGAAACGCCCGTGATGCAAGTGAACGTGCCGAGCGGGATCGATGCGGTCACGTCGCGCAGGTTGTTCGCCCGTGCGCCGTGAACGGTGATCTTCTTGCCGTTACCCTTGCGACGCTTTTTCGGCACCGCGATCTCGCGCGTGCCGTTAAGGTATGCAGCGGTCAGAGAGTTCTTTGACTTCAGGACCTGTTTCAGCGTGCCCTGCGCCACGATCTCGCCGCCATGCACGCCCGCGCCGGGACCAAGGTCCACGACATGGTCGGCGGTGCGGATCGCGTCCTCGTCATGCTCGACCACGATGACCGTGTTGCCGAGATCGCGCAGACGCTTCAGAGTTTCCAGCAGGCGATCGTTGTCTCGCTGGTGCAGGCCGATCGACGGTTCATCCAGAACGTAGAGCACGCCCGAAAGCCCCGAACCGATCTGGCTGGCAAGGCGGATACGCTGGCTCTCGCCGCCCGACAGCGTGCCGCTCGTCCGGTCGAGGTTGAGGTAATCGAGTCCGACATTGTCGAGGAAACCCAGCCGCTCGTTGATTTCCTTCAGGATCGCCTTGGCAATCTGGTTCTGCGTGTCGTTGAGCTTCTCCGGCAGGGCGAGGAACCAGCCCTTCGCGTCGGCGACGCTCATCTTGGTCGGCTCGGCGATGTCGGTCGCGGCGATCTTGACCGCGAGCGCCTTGTCGTTGAGGCGCTTGCCGTCACAGACCTCGCAGGGCTGCGCGGTCTGGTACTTGCCCAGTTCCTCGCGCATCCATGCGCTCTCGGTCTGGAGCATGCGGCGATTGAGATTCCCGATCACGCCCTCGAAAGGCTTCTTGACCGTATATTCCTTGCGCCCGTCCTTGAAAGTCAGCGGCACCGGCTTGCCCGCAGTGCCATAAAGGATCACGACTTTCACTTCGCCCGGCAGGTCCTGCCACGGCGTTTCGAGGCTGAACCCGAATTCCTTCGCAAGGCTGGACAGCACCTGCATGTAATAGGGCGAAGGTGGATTCGACTTGGCCCAGGGCACGACCGCGCCCTTCTTGAGGCTCAGCCCCTCGTTCGGAACCACCAACTGCGGGTCGAACAGCAGCTTTTCCCCCAGTCCGTCACAGGCCGCGCAAGCGCCCTGCGGCGCGTTGAACGAAAACAGGCGCGGCTCGACTTCCTCGATCGTGAAGCCCGAAACCGGGCAAGCGAATTTTTCGGAAAAGACGATGCGGTTGGCGGGAAGCCCCGCTCCCTTCATCTGCCCGCCGGTGACATTGGCCGACTTTTCTTCGTCCTCGCGCCCCGGCACGACGCCGTCGGCAAGGTCGATGTAGGCAAGCCCCTCGGCCAGCTTCAGCGCGGTCTCGAAGCTGTCTGCCAGCCGCGTCTCGATACCTTCGCGCACCGCGATACGATCGACCACGACCTCGATGTCGTGCTTGTACTTCTTGTCGAGCGCGGGCGCTTCCTCGATCGCGTACATCTCGCCATCGATGCGGACGCGGGTGAAGCCCGCCTTCTGCCACTCGGCCAGTTCTTTCCGATATTCGCCCTTGCGGCCGCGCACGACCGGCGCGAGCAGGTAGGCGCGCGTGCCTTCGGGCAGGGTCATCACCCGGTCGACCATGTTCGACACGGTCTGCGCCTCGATCGGCAAGCCCGTCGCTGGACTGTAAGGAACGCCGACACGCGCCCAAAGCAATCGCATGTAGTCGTAAATCTCGGTCACGGTCGCCACGGTCGAGCGCGGGTTGCGGCTCGTCGTCTTCTGCTCGATCGAGATCGCGGGCGAGAGGCCGTCGATATGCTCGACATCTGGCTTCTGCATCATCTCGAGGAACTGGCGCGCATAGGCCGACAGGCTCTCGACATAGCGGCGCTGCCCTTCAGCGTAGATCGTATCGAAAGCAAGGCTCGACTTGCCCGAACCGGACAGGCCCGTGATCACGATCAGCGCGTCACGCGGCAGATCGATGTCGATACCCTTCAGGTTGTGCTCGCGCGCGCCGCGCACGGAAATCTTGGTAAGACTCATGGGAGAATGATGTTCCGCAAATGTTCCGCGCCGTCAAGACCTATGGGGCCGTGGCGCGTGGCCAGTTCCGGTCGATGTGGTAACGACCCGCGCGATTGCAACGCCGGTCAGAGCAGAGGTGTGGGCTGCGTCAGCGGAATCCCGGCGCTGGCTGCAATCTGGCTGACCCAGTGCGCGACCTTGGCGATCTCCTCATCGACCACTTTGCCATGACTTCCAGATTGAGTCGGGACCGCGCCTCCGGTCTTGGCGTCGCGGGCGAAAATTGCGCCTTTGGCAATGGCGCGGGCATGCTCTTCGGTGATCTCCCGGCCCGCAAAAGCCAGCGTCTTTCGAATGGTCTCGGCCGGACGCGTCTTCACATCCTCGGCATCGAGGGAGCGCATCCGCCCCTCCGCTCGCGTCATCTGCATGGCGAACCAGCGCCGGTTCATCAGCCATGCAAGCCCCGCCACCTGCAGGTCGCTCATCGCGAAGACCTGCCGCCCGTCCATGCCGAGGTTCAGCGGCGCGTAGTCCTGAACCTCGAGATAGAGCCGCCGTGCCCAGCTGCGCCCCGGCAGGCCTTTGCGGTGGATCGACCCGAGAAACTGGTCGCACTGGCTCGACAGCATGATGCCGCGCGCATCGGGTCTTGCCGCCATCAGCGCCGAAATGAGGCTGTTCGCATGATTGCTCGGTTTGACGAAGACGACTTCGCCCTCTCCCCGCGGTCGGGTCAGGAGGGCAAGGACCGCAGGCAGTAGAGGATGCGCGGCTGTGCCATGCGCGGCGATGTCGTTGAGGATTCCGGGCTCGCTGTAGCCCACCGAATGCCCCGGAATATCGAGCGCCTTGGCCAGCAGGGTCGAACGGCAGAACGCGGTGTGGAAGATGAAATGCAACGACCCGCCGGACTGCGGCACCTGTTGCAGGGCGGCGAATGGCAACCACGCCTCGTCCCCGCCGCTCGGCTCGAACTGCGCGAGGAACGGCCCTTCGCCCAGCCGCTCGCGTTCGATCTTGAGGAACTGGACCCGCTGCCCGTTCATGTCCAGCCGGTGCGGCATCCATGCCGGGTCGCCGATGATCTTTGCCGCGCTCTCCATGCCGATGCTCTAGGGCGGCGCTTGGCGGTGTGCAATCGCGCCTCGGCTGTTCCGTCCCGCGCCGGGCACTGCTAGCACCGCCAGATGGACCTCGGCCTCAATCCCGAACTCGATCGCGCAGACCTTGCACGGGCCTATCGCGCGGACAACCGCATCCAGATCCGCGACGTGCTGCGCCCCGAAAGCGCGCAGGCCGTGCTGGAAGCGCTCCATGGCGTGCCCTGGAACCTGGTCTTCCGCGACGGGAACACGGTCGTGGAGATGACGCCCGAGCAATTGCGCGCCCTCACTCCGCAGCAGGCCAGCCAGATCCGGCAGGTCGTCGATAGCGGCGCGCTGAGCGGGTTCCAGTTCTTCTACAACAACTACCCGCTGCTACAGGATTATTCCCGCCCCGGACGGCCGGACCGCGACATCTTTCGCGCCTACGAGTTCCTGAACAGCGCGCCGGTGCTGGACTTTCTGCGCGAAGTCACGGGACTTCACGAAACGCGGTGGGTCGATGCACACGGGGCGCTCTACCAGGCGAACCATTTCCTGAAGTACCACACCGACGAATCCGAGACCGAACCGCGCCTTGCCGCCTACGTACTCAGTTTCGCGCAGGACTGGGATCTCGATTGGGGCGGGTTGCTTCAGTTCTGGAGCGAGGACGACGATGTCGAATTCGCTCTGCGGCCGCGGTTCAATGCGCTCAATATCTTTACCGTCCCGCGTCGCCATTCGGTCAGCGCGGTCGCATCCTACGCCCCGCCGCGCCGGTTCTCGATCACGGGCTGGCTGCGCGCGGACGAGCCGCCCTTTCCCATTCCCTGGCAAGGCTGATGAGCCACCGCCTCTTCGTCGCCATCCGCCCCAGCGAGGACGCGATGGGCGCCATGTTCGACGTCATGGACGGGATCGAGGACGCGCGCTGGCAGGACGAGACGCAGCTTCACCTGACCTTGCGCTATATCGGCGAGGTCGACACGCCGCAGGCGAACGACATTGCCGACGCCCTGTCGAGAATCGAGGCACCTGCGTTCGATCTCGAACTGCGCGGGCTCGGGCATTTCTCGAAGTCGCACTGGCCGCACGCGGTCTGGGCGGGCGTGGCGCATTCGCCCGAACTGCTGACCTTGCAGAAGAAGGTCGAGCGCGCGGTTGTCGCCGCGGGCTGCGAGGCGGAGACACGCCGGTTTCTGCCCCACGTAACGCTGGCGCGGCTCAACCGGTCCAGCGGCCCGATTGGCGACTGGCTGGCGCGTTTCGGCGATTTCCATGTTGGGCCAATGCACGTCGACAGCTTCCTACTCTACGAGAGCACGTTGACGCCTAGCGGGTCGCAATACGACCCTGTCGTGAGGTTCGCGCTGAGCGGAAAAGCAAACCTCAAGTGACCTTGAGGTCGACGTTCGCAACCAGCTGGCCCCGGTATTCGCAGGTATAGCGCAACACGTACACAGCATCGCGCATCGAGACGACCGACTGCTCTGCAAAGCGTGCGCACGCCGTGGCGCAAGCCTCAGGCGAGAACGTCGTGTCCTGCATCAGGATGACGTCCTTGATGTAATCGTTGGTTAGCCGGAAGGTACAGTCGAGCGCGTTCCGCTGACGGATCGCGCGCGGATCGCGCGACTCCTGCGCCGCAACCGGCAGCACCGGCGCGGTCACGAGGCCGAGCACGAGGGCGGCCAGATAAGGTGTACCGCGCATCTTGGAATAAATCATGCCGCAACGACGGTTACAGTCAAGTTTACGCCACGGATTGTCCCATTGCGAGGGCACGCGCCCCGGCTTCACCCAGCCATTGACAAGGCACTTGCCAGACGGTTTCGATGACTTCGCGCGACAGGGCCTGTTCGGGCGCACCGTCCGCGACCACGCGCCCCTTGTCGATCACGATGACGCGCCCGGCATGGTTCATCGCGGCAGCAAGGTCGTGCATGACGACAACCACACCGCGCCCCGCATCTGCCTGCCCTTTAAGCGACGCAGCAAGAGCTTGCTGGTGCGAAAGGTCGAGATTGGCGAGCGGTTCGTCGGCGAGGATCCACTCGGGCTCTCCCGCCAGCACGCGCCCCATCGCTGCGCGCGCTTTCTCGCCGCCCGAAATCTGCGAGACGGGACGCAGTGCCAGCGCCTCCAGTTCCATGGCGGTCATGGCCGACGCGATGGCATGGCGGTCCGCATCGCGGCTCGCCCGCGCAGGTCGGCCGGGGACCGAGCGCCACGGCAACCGGCCCAGTGCGACCAGCGTCTCGACAGAGATATCCCATGCGACATCGGCCTGTTGCGGCAGGAACCCGATAAGACGCGCCTTTTCGCGCGCGGGGATCGCCGGCACTTGCCGGTCATCGAGCATCACTTCTCCCGATGCGGCGGGCAGGAGTCCTGCCAGCACCGCCAGAAGGCTCGACTTGCCAGCGCCGTTCGGCCCGCAGATCGCGGTCAACTCACCGCGTTCCAGCGCCAGCGAGGCGCCCTCGACCACCGTGCGGCCAGCCCGCTTCACCACCACATCTCGTACAGAGAGCATCAGGCAAGCTCCCTGCGAAGTCGCAGCAGCAGCGCAAGGAAGAACGGCGCGCCGAGCAATGACAGGGCAATGCCCAGCCGCAACTCGATTGCCATTGGCAGCGCACGGCAGACCGTATCCGCCACAAGCACCAGCAGCCCGCCCGCAAGCGCGCTCGGCACGATAAGGGTGGATGGTCGGCGATCGGTGAACGGCCTGACGAGGTGCGGCACCATAAGGCCGACGAAGCCGATGATACCCGCGACCGCGACCCCCGCCCCGATCACGAGTCCGATGCCCAGCACGATCCACCATTGCAGCCGCTTCGCCTCAACGCCAAGCGAAACCGCCGCCTGCTCGCCCAGAGTAAGCGCGTCGAGCGAAGGGCCTGTGCGCCAGAGCACGACAAGGCCCGCCAGCGTCAGCGGTGCGGCGATCCAGAGATCGGTCCAGCTACGATCGGTCAGCGCACCCATGAGCCATGTGACAATCTCGCTCGTCGAGAAAGGATTGGGCGAAAGCGAGATCGCCAAGCTCGTCAGCGTTCCGGCAAGGCTGGCGATCATGAGACCTGCCAGCGTGAACAGCGCAATCCCTCCGGTGCGGCCCGCAATGATAGCTAGCAGTGCCATGGCTCCGCCAGCGCCGATCAACGCAAAAGCGGGAAGAACGAAAGGGATTGCGGCAAGCCCGAGAAAAAGCGCCATCACCGCACCCAGCGCAGCACCCGGCGCGATACCGAATAACCCCGGATCGGCCAGCGGATTGCGCAAGTATCCCTGCATCGCAGCACCCGCCCCGCCAAGACCTGCGCCTATCACCATGGCCAGAAGCCCGCGCGGCAAACGAAGCTCCATCAGGATGGCAGTCGCATTCGGGACGGGCTCTGCCCAAGGCGCAATCCACACGCGGCCCGCCAGAAGCGAAAGCGGCAGCGCAATCACCAAGGCGGCGAGCAGGAGGAGGGACAGCCGCCTCACCGGGTCAGCCCGTCACGGATTTCGGACAGCCTTGCGGCAGCGGCGATGATCGTCGGCCCGCCGCACCACGTCAGCCTGGTGTCGAATTCGGTCGTGCGGTCTGCCAACTTGCCCAGCGCAGGATGGTTCTGCATCCGCCCGTTCCCCGCGTTGAGGATGACCTGCGGCGGATCGGCCAGCACGTCTTCCAGCGGAACGACAGCCCCCTGCCCCAGCCCGCGACCTGCCGAGAAATTGGTGAAGCCGGTGTGGCGAAGGAGATCGGAAACGAGCGTCTGTTCACCCGGCACCAAACCGCCTGCCTGCCAGACGAGCGCCGAAACCGGCTCCTGCTCTAAGGGCCTCGCAGCGATCAGACTCGCTTCGATCTGCACCACCAGCCGCTCTCCCGCCTCCTGCTCACCGGCAAGGTCAGCCAGATCGCGCACCTGTTGCAAGGCATCGTCGAGAGAGGCAATCGATCCGGTCTTCACGACGCGGTAGCCCATTGCGGCAAGCGCCCGTTCGGTAGCAGGCGGCAGGAAAGTTGCCGCAACGACGATGTCGGGGTCTAGCTTCGCTATTTCCTCGGCACTGCCCGATGTCGCAGCAAATCGCATGGCCTGGGCCACGCCCATCGAACTCGACGCCGGATCGTAGCTGTAGTGCGAAACCGCGAGCAGGTGATCGGGCGCGACTTCGGCAAGGATCGCATCGGCGCAGGGGTTTAGCGACACGATGCGCGGAGCCTTGGCGGCTGTGCCATCCGGCGCGGGCGCGCACGCGGCGGCGAGCATGCTCACCAGAACCGCGATATGCGCGCCGCGCCGCACGGGTCAGATGCTCAGCCGCGCGCCGACATAGGCGCTGCGTCCGGCGGTGTTGTATCCGGCAACAGTCTCGTAGCCTTCGTCGAAGACGTTCTCGACACGTCCGAATACCTCTACCGCGCCAAGCGGCAACGAAGCGCGCAGATCGACGGTCTGATATCCGTCCAGCCGTGTCCATTCGCCGCGATCGTCGAAGCTGTCGCCGACCATGCGAATGTCCCCGCCAAGCGCGACACCCGCCACCGGCGCGGTCCAGTCGAGGCTGGCCGTCACGGTATTGCGCGGGCGGCGGTTTAGGTCATTACCCTCGTAGATGCCGCCCGCCGTGCGGTCGGTCGACTTCACGTAAGTATAGACCAGCCCAGCGCGCAGGTTGTCCGACGGCCGCGCACCCAGTTCCAGTTCGACACCCTCGGAACGCGCCTTACCGATGTTGTAGTAAGAGTACGACACCAGATCGAAGTCGATCAGGTTGCGGCTGTCGCGGCGGAACAGCGAAACGCCCGCAAAGAAGGCGCCGTCGCGGCGTCCCTTTTCCAGCCCGATGTCATAGCCCTTGCTGGTCTCGGGCTGCAGGGAAGTGTCGCCGTAAAACGAGTAGAGCTGATAAAGCGAGGGAACCTTGAAGCCCTCGCCATAGCTGGCCCGGACGCGCAAGTCCGACGCGATGGAAAAGGCTGCGTTCGCACCGAACGTCCATTCGTCTCCGAACGTCGAGTGATCGTCATAGCGGGCGCCAGCCGCGACAGATGCAAAGGGCAGATAGATGCCCAGCATCGCATGGCCGCTGTTGATCGAGGCATCCTCGGTCGTACCGCTGTCCTCGAATTCGGACCATTCGCGGTCCGCGCCGAAGTCGAGGCGCACCGGACCTGCGAGCGCATACTGACCAAAGATTTCAGCGCGTTCCGCACGCCCCTTCGTGGCATAGGGGAAGTCGCCGTAGCTTTCACCGGTGTAGGTACGCTCGGTATCCGAAAGCGCGTAACCTGCCCGAAGCGAGAGGCTATCGCCCAGATATTCGGCGCCGATCCGGCCCGACCATTCGCTGGTATCCTGAAGGTCGGACGTGTCGGCGAACATGTAAGCCGGTGCCGGATAGCCATCCTGCTCGAGCTTTGAATCCGCGTAGCGCCCGTTGGCGACGATGCTGAACAAGTCGGTCACGCGATAGCGCGCCCGGCCCGTAACCTGATACTGGCGATAGCCATCATCCTCTGTGCCGTCAGCGGCGGCACTGAAACCTTCGGTGTCGTAATAGCTGCCGGTCAGACCCATTTCGAAAACGTCCGTACGAACACCGCCGCCAAGTGTTGTGTAGACGGTTTCGCGCGCGCCATATTCAGCGCTCGCCGTCACGCCATCGGGGGCGCGGGTCGTAAGGTTCATGACCCCGCCCATCGCGTCTGCGCCCCAAGCCACGGAGTTCGGCCCGCGCAGCAGCTCGATCCGTTCGATCTCGCCCGCAAGCAGGTTGCCGAAGTCGAAACCGCCGCCAGGCGAGGCGACATCGTTGACCTTGACGCCGTCGATCAGGACAAGCAGCTGTTCGGAAGCCGCACCGCGCACGCGCACGCCGGTAAAGCCGCCCGCGCCGCCATTACGCGTCGTCGAAACGCCGGGCATGCGCTGAAGCACGCGGGTGATATCCGCACCCTGGACAGCCTCGATCTCGTCACGAGAGATGATCGAGACCGGCTGACCGGTCTGCGACACGTCAAGCGGCAGGCCCGTCGCGGTCACCGTGATGGTCGAGACTTCTTCTGCCATCGGCGGCGGTGCGGCGGTCGCGTATTCGACCACGCCATCGCCATCCACGTCCTGCGCAAGAGCAGGAGCGGCAAGAACGGAACTCAAGAGAAACAGGTACTTGTACATCAAACCTCCCGCATGGAACGAAACGTCGTCCAGACGGGAAGCCGGTCGGACCCAAGCCGACAGACTGCTCGCTGCTCCAGGTACACCCCGCCCCGAAACATGAACGACAGCTACGGGCAGGTCTCCTGGCTCCCGGGTCGTCACACATCCCTTTGCCTTCCCGGTCCGCGATGAAGCGGCAGCCAGTGGCGCGTGAAGGGCGCGCTGTCCGGTTACAGTTGCGGGGGCAGCGCCGGAGTGGCAGGCTTCACACGAAGCACAAAGCGCACCGGACTTCCCTCTTAGCGCTTCACCCCTGTGGGATCGGCGAACCCGTAACGTCGCCGCGCCCCTAGAACGGCAGTGCAGCGTTGGCAACAGTTACTCCTGAAACGGCCATTTTGATATTGCAAACCAATTGCAAAGATAGTTCGTTTCCTCGACTTTTTGCTGGTTGCAATCCCTACATCAGGGGCCTAGGTCGCCTTTCGAACCCGCGGCGAGCGACGAAATGCGGGCCGTCGCCGTGCGCTTACCGGTTATGAACCGTCGCCCGCAGCGCGATACGAGGAGCCTAGTCAATGGCACGCAAGAAGATTGCCCTTATCGGCGCCGGCATGATCGGCGGAACGCTCGCCCATCTCGCCGCCAAGAAGGAAATGGGCGACGTCGTCCTGTTCGACATCGCCGAGGGCATGCCGCAGGGCAAGGCTCTTGACCTCTCGCAGTGTGGCCCGATCGAAGGCTTCGACGCCAGGATCACCGGCACGAACGACTACGCCGACATCGCAGGCGCGGACGTCGTGATCGTCACCGCCGGTGTCCCGCGCAAGCCGGGCATGAGCCGCGACGACCTTCTGGGCATCAACCTGAAGGTCATGAAGTCGGTCGGCGAAGGCATCAAGAACCACGCTCCCGACGCGTTCGTGATCTGCATCACCAACCCGCTCGACGCGATGGTCTGGGCTCTACGCGAATTCTCGGGGCTCCCGCACAACAAGGTCGTCGGCATGGCCGGCGTTCTCGACTCCGCCCGCTTCGCCACTTTCCTTGCTTGGGAATTCGGCGTTTCGGTGAAGGACGTGAACGCGTTCGTCCTGGGCGGCCACGGCGACACGATGGTCCCCGTCACCAGCTACACCACCATTTCGGGCATCCCCGTCGACGACCTCGTCAAGATGGGCAAGTCGAGCAAGGAAGCCATGGACGCCATCGTCCAGCGCACCCGTTCGGGCGGCGGTGAAATCGTCGGCCTGCTCAAGACCGGTTCGGCCTACTACGCCCCCGCCACGTCGGCGATCGCGATGGCCGAAGCCTATCTTGGCGACCAGAAGCGCATCCTGCCCTGCGCAGCGCACCTGTCGGGTCAGTACGGCGTTGACGGCCTCTATGTCGGCGTTCCTGCGATGATCGGTGCCGACGGCATCGAAGAAGTCATCGAGATCGAACTGACCGCCGAAGAGAAGGGCAACCTTCAGGTGTCGGTCGACGCTGTCAAGGAACTGCTGGAAGCCTGCAAGGGCATCGACGGTGACCTGGCTTAAAATCGCCACTCTTTGTGCAAGCCTGTCGGCCCTCGCATTCGCAGGGCCGGCAGCAGCACAGTCGAAGCCCGCGTCGCCTGAACAGGTGAGCGAGGCTGTCGACGTTTGCGCGGCGATCACATCGCCGACGTGGATCGAGCTCGACGACCTTAAGGCCTACGGCTGGAAAAACGTTCGCAAGTCGAGCGGAAATCGCCAGATGGTGGTACGCGGCGCTTACGAAAAGATCGGTAACGAGGCTTACATTGTCATCACGAAGGAAAACCTTCGCGACAAGACATGCATCGTCATGACGAAGCTCGAAACCACCGCCGATTACAACACGCTCGCCCGCGACGTCAGCGCGGTGATCGGCATGCCGGTCACTCAGGACGGCTTCGTCTATACGTGGCTGCGTTCGGAAAAGACGGTCGAAATGAACCCCAGTGGCGACCGTTCGTCGCCCAAGGCGCTGTTCGTCGTCTCCGCCGCGCAAGAGACTGCCGAGTGAAGCTGGCTGCCGCCCTTGGTGCTGGTGCGATGATCGGGCCGATGCTGCTGACAGCTCCTGGCGTGGCGGCTGATGGCGCGTACCCAATTGACGCGATGTTCGCCGAGTTTGCGAAGGCTTGCGGGACGATGCCAGATTACGACGGCACGGTCGCCAGCGTTACCGCAGCCGGTTGGGAAGCGACCGACCGTGCCGGCGTACCTGCCCTCGCCTCTTTCATGGGATTTGCCGAAGACGCCGGCCGGAAGGCCGTTGCCGAAAGGGGCGGCACGATGTCGCCCGCCGCAATCTTCCGCAACACGGTCGAAGGCGAGGAAGTTGCCATCGTCGTGACCGAAGTGAACGTCCACGGCGGCCGCGTCACCGGATGCCGCCTGTTCGATCCGGCCGAAACTCGCGATGCGGGTGCGGGCAAGATCAAGGAACTGACGGCTAGCGAGCCCGTTCAGACCATCGAGCGGGAAGGCAATACGATCGTCAAGTTCGATGGGCTGAGCCCGTCAACAGACAGCTTCGATTATTATTTCGTCCCGGCGGGTAGCCCGCTGGAATCCCATGTCCATTTCAACGGCTTGGCCATGAAGATCGATTCGATCGGCCCTGCCGCCAACGACTGACCCAGCAAGAGGGGAAAATCGAATGTCCATCCTCGTTGACAAGAATACCAAGGTCATCACCCAGGGTATGACCGGTGCAACCGGCACTTTCCATACCGAACAGGCGCTGGCCTACGGCACGCAGATGGTCGCGGGTGTTACCCCGGGCAAGGGCGGCACGACCCACATCGGCCTCCCGAACTACAACACCGTCCACGAAGCGAAGGCCGCCACTGGCGCGACCGCATCGTGCATCTACGTTCCGCCCCCGTTCGCAGCCGACTCGATCCTCGAGGCGATCGACGCCGAGATGGAACTGATCGTCGCCATCACCGAGGGCATTCCCGTTCTCGACATGGTCAAGGTGAAGCGCGCCCTGCAGGGTTCTAAGTCGCGCCTGATCGGCCCGAACTGCCCCGGCGTCCTGACGCCCGGCGAATGCAAGATCGGCATCATGCCCGGTTCGATCTTCTCCAAGGGCTCGGTCGGCGTCGTCAGCCGTTCGGGCACGCTCACGTACGAAGCCGTTTTCCAGACGACCAATGCAGGCCTTGGCCAGACGACGGCTGTCGGCATCGGCGGTGACCCGGTCAACGGCACGAATTTCATCGACGTGCTCGAACTCTTCCTCGCCGACGACGAGACCAAGTCGATCATCATGATCGGTGAAATCGGTGGCTCGGCCGAAGAAGAAGCGGCGCAGTTCATCAAGGACGAAGCCAAGCGCGGTCGCAAGAAGCCTATGGTCGGCTTCATCGCGGGCCGTACGGCGCCTCCGGGCCGTCGCATGGGCCACGCCGGCGCGATCGTCTCGGGCGGCCAGGGCGGCGCCGAAGACAAGATCGCGGCGATGGAAGAAGCGGGCATCCGCGTCTCCCCCTCGCCCTCGCTGCTCGGCGAGACGCTCTCGGGGCTGCTCAAAGAAATGGCATAAGCCTTTCGGCGGTGGGGCGGCCGAGGAGGGATGGCCGTCCCACCGCCTGTGGCTCCACCGCCAAAATTACACCTGTGCCGGACGTGCCGGCCAGATGCGGGTGACTAAAATGGGTAAAGAAAACCAGTCCTTCCTTCCCGAGCTGGAGCCTGACGGCCCGCAGCCCGGTCCGTCCTGGGCCCGCAAGGGCTGGCCGCTCGACCTGGGCGGCACCGACGACCTGACGGCGTCAATGGACCCCACCCGCATGAAGGCCGAGATCAAGGCCGCTGCCGAAAAGAAGGGCGCCAAGCTCGACGAAAAGGCAGTCGAGGCGGCCTGCGACGATTCGGTTCGCGCGATGTTGCTGATCCGCACTTATCGCGTGCGCGGTCACCTTGCAGCCGATCTCGACCCGCTGGGCCTGTCGAAGCTGGAGCTTCCGGCCGATCTTACCCCCGAATATCACGGGTTCGGCCCCGACGATCTTGATCGCCCCGTCTACATCGGCGGCAATCTTGGCGTCGAATGGGCTACCATCAACGAAATCGTGGCGATCCTGCGCGCAAACTACTGCGGTAAGGTCGGCCTTGAATACATGCACATCGCCGACATCGAAGAGCGTCGCTTCCTTCAGGACCGCATGGAGGGCAAGGACGCGTCGATCGACTTCACCATCTTGGGCAAGAAGGCGATCCTGCAGGCCGTTATCCGCGGCGAGCAGTATGAAAAGTTTCTAGGCAAAAAGTACGTCGGCACGAAGCGTTTCGGCCTAGACGGCGGCGAATCGATGATCCCGGCGCTCGAATCCGTCATCAAGTACGGCGGCTCCAGCGGCGTGAAGGAAATCGTGTTCGGCATGGCCCACCGCGGCCGCCTGAACGTCCTGGCGAACGTGATGGGCAAGCCTTACAAGGTCATCTTCCACGAATTCTCCGGCGGCAGCGCCAACCCCGACGACGTCGGCGGTTCGGGCGATGTGAAGTATCACCTTGGCACTTCCACCGACCGCGAATTCGACGGCACCAAGGTGCACATGAGCCTCGTGCCCAACCCCTCGCACCTCGAGGCGGTGGACCCGGTCGTGCTCGGCAAGGTCCGCGCGCAGCAGCGGTTCCAGGACGACATCGGCGTCGGCAAGCACCAGACCGTGCTGCCCGTGCTGATCCACGGCGACGCTGCGTTCGCAGGCCAGGGCATCGTTTGGGAATGCTTCGGCTTCTCCGGCATCCGCGGGTACAACACCGGCGGCTGCATCCACTTCGTCATCAACAACCAGATCGGCTTCACGACCAGCCCGCAATTCGCGCGCTCGTCGCCTTATCCTTCGGACGTCGCCAAGGGCGTCCAGGCCCCGATCCTGCACGTCAACGGCGACGATCCGGAGGCGGTGACGTTCTGCTGCAAGCTCGCGATTGAATATCGCCAGCGCTTCGGCCGCGACATTGTGATCGACATGTGGTGCTATCGCCGCTTCGGCCACAACGAAGGTGATGAGCCCAGCTTCACGCAGCCGCTGATGTACCAGAAGATCCGCAAGCACCCGGGCGTCGCCTCGCTCTATGCGAAACGGCTCGAGGAAGAAGGCGTGATCGACGGCGGCTTCGCGCAGGAAACGATCGACAGCTTCACCAAGTACCTCGAGGGCGAATTCGAAGCGGGCAAGACCTACAAGGCGAACGAGGCCGACTGGTTCGGTGGGCGCTGGGCCGGTCTCAACAAGCCTGCCGACCCTGAAACCGCGCGCCGCAACATCGCGACCGGTATCGAGGGCAAGCTGTTCGACGGTCTGGCTCGTACGCTGACGACCGTTCCCGAAGACGTGACGATCCACAAGACGTTGAACCGCGTCCTCGACGGTCGCCGTGACATGTTCGAAAACGGCTCCGGCTTCGACTGGGCAACGGCGGAATCGCTGGCGTTCGGTTCGCTGTTGGCAGAGGGGTTCTCCGTCCGCCTGTCGGGTCAGGATTCGGGCCGCGGTACGTTCTCGCAGCGTCACGCCGTCTGGGTCGACCAGAACACCGAGGACAAGTACATCCCGCTGTGCCATGTCCCGCATGGTCACTTCGAGGTCTATGACAGCCCGCTGTCCGAATACGGCGTGCTCGGCTTCGAATACGGATATGCCCTCGCCGATCCGAAGAGCCTCGTGCTCTGGGAAGCGCAGTTCGGCGACTTCGCAAACGGCGCACAGATCATGATCGACCAATTCATCGCAGCCGGCGAGGCCAAGTGGCTTCGCGCCAACGGCCTCGTGCTGCTTCTGCCGCATGGTTACGAGGGCCAAGGTCCGGAACACTCCTCGGCGCGTCTAGAACGCTTCCTGCAGCTCTGCGCGGGCGACAACATCCAGGTGTGTAATATCACCGAACCGGCGAACTACTTCCACGTGCTTCGCCGCCAGATGCTGCGCTCGTTCCGCAAGCCGCTGATCATCATGACGCCCAAGTCGCTGCTGCGTCACCCGATGGCCAAGTCGACGAAGGAAGAGTTCCTCGGCGAAAGCCACTTCCGTCGCATCGTGTCCGACACGAATCCGCCGGCGGACGAGGATATCAAACGTCTGGTCCTGTGTTCGGGCAAGGTCGCCTACGACCTGATCGAGGCCCGCGATGCCGCCGGCCAGACAGATACCTCGATCGTACGTATCGAACAGCTCTATCCCTTCCCGGGTGAGCCTCTGGCCCTGCGCCTGTCACGCATGAAGAACTTGGAGAAGGTCGTCTGGTGTCAGGAAGAGCCGAAGAACAACGGTTCATGGTTCTTCGTCGAAAGCCAGATCGAACAGGCCCTGTCAGAGGCAGGCGCCCCCGTAAGCCGCGCCCGTTACGCGGGCCGCGCTCCGGCTGCATCGCCGGCAACGGGCCTCGCCAGCCGCCACGTCGAACAGCAGAACGCGCTCGTTGCAGACGCCCTCGGCCTCTCGGTCGAAGACGTCATCGCGGCACGCCAGAAATAAAATCGGTAAAGGAAACAAACCGATGAGCACTGAAGTCAAAGTCCCAGTACTGGGCGAATCCATCACCGAAGCCACTGTTGGCGAATGGTTGAAGCAGCCCGGCGAAGCGGTTGCACAGGACGAACCGATCTGCAGCCTCGAAACCGACAAGGTCGCGATCGACGTCAACGCTCCCGTCTCGGGCGTGATGGGTGAACACATGGTCGGCGCAGGCGATACCGTCGTCGTCGGTGCGGTCATCACTACGATCGCCGACGGTGCGGGCGCTGGCGACAAGGCCGTCGCACCGCGCAAGGACGAAGGCGCCTCGGTTCCCTCGCAGTCGGCCCCTGCCCCGGCAGAAGGCGATGACGCGGTAGTCCTATCGCCCGCGGTCCGCCGCGCGGTCCTGGAGCACGGCATCGACCCCACGACGGTCAAGGGCACCGGCAAGGACGGCCGCCTGACCAAGGAAGACGTGCTGGCCGCAGCCGAAGCGAAGAAGAGCGGCGCTGCCCCGGCGGCTGCCCCTGCTCCCGCCGCTGGCGAAGCTCCGGCCGCCTCGGGCCGCAACGTCGAACGCGTGAAGATGACCCGCCTGCGCCAGACGATCGCAAAGCGTCTGAAGAGCGCGCAAGACACGGCGGCCCTTCTTACGACCTTCAACGACGTCGACATGACCGCGGTCATGGAAGCGCGTTCGAAGTACAAGGACCTCTTCGCCAAGAAGCACGACGTTCGCCTCGGCTTCATGGGCTTCTTCACCAAGGCCGCCTGCCTTGCGCTCAAGGACGTGCCCAGCGTCAATGCCCAGATCGAGGGCGACGAGATCCTCTACCACGACTTCGTCGACGTCTCGGTCGCCGTGTCGGCCCCGAACGGTCTGGTCGTTCCGGTCCTGCGCGATGCCGACAAGAAAGGCTTTGCCCAGATTGAAAAGGACATCGCCGACTTCGGCAAGCGCGCCAAGGACGGCGCCCTGACGATGGAAGACATGAAGGGCGGCACCTTCACGATCTCCAACGGCGGCGTGTTCGGCTCGCTGATGTCGACCCCGATCATCAACCCGCCGCAGAGCGCGGTTCTGGGCCTGCACCGCATCGAGGACCGTCCGGTCGTCGTCGACGGCGAGATCGTGATCCGCCCGATGATGTACATCGCGCTTTCGTACGACCATCGGATTATCGACGGACGCGAAGCGGTTACGGCACTGAAGATCATCAAGGAAGCGATCGAGGATCCGACGCGCCTGCTGATCGACCTTTGATCGCGCGCCTCCCTCACGCAGCATAAAGACGAGAATAGAAAATGGCTGAATTCGACTTCGACGTGATCGTCATCGGTGCCGGACCCGGCGGCTACGTGGCCGCGATCCGCGCCGCGCAGCTGGGCCTGAACACCGCTTGCGTGGAAAGCCGCGAGACGCTGGGCGGAACGTGCCTCAACGTCGGCTGCATCCCGTCGAAAGCGATGCTTCACGGCTCGGAATTGTTCGAAGAAGCCAAGGACGGCACGCTGGCCAAGTTCGGCGTAAAGATCCCGGCCCCCGAACTCGATCTGTCCGCGCTGCAGGGCGAAAAGGCGACTGCGGTAAAGGAACTGACCGGCGGCATCGAGTACCTGTTCAAGAAGAACAAGGTCACCTGGCTGAAGGGTCGTGGCTCGTTCGTCGACAAGCACACCGTGAAGGTCGGCGATGCCGAGCATTCGGCGCGCAACATCGTCATCGCCACCGGCTCTTCGGTCACCCCGCTTCCGGGTGTCGAGATCGACAATGAAGCTGGCGTCATCGTCGACAGCACCGGCGGCCTCGCGCTCGACCGCGTGCCCCAAGAGATGGTCGTCATCGGCGGCGGCGTGATCGGGCTCGAACTCGGTTCGGTCTGGCGCCGCCTGGGGGCAGAAGTCACGGTGGTCGAATTCCTCGATCAGCTGCTGCCCGGCATGGACGATGCCGTGCGCAAGGAAGCGGGCAAGATCTTCAAGAAGCAGGGCATGGAGCTGAAGCTCGGCACCAAGGTAACCGGCGCAAAGGTGAAGGACGGCAAGGCCACGCTAACCATCGAACCGTCGAACGGCGGCGATGCCGAAACTATCGAAGCCGACTGTGTACTTGTCGCCATCGGTCGCAAGCCCAATACCGACGGCCTCAACCTCGAAGCCATCGGACTTGAGACCAACCAGCGCGGCCAGATCGAGACCGATCACGATTTCCGTACCAAGGTCGACAGTGTCTGGGCGGTCGGCGATGTCATTCCCGGCCCGATGCTCGCCCACAAGGCAGAAGACGAAGGCATCGCGGTGTCGGAGAATATCGCCGGCGAACATGGCATCGTGAACCATGCAGTCATCCCGAGCGTCGTCTACACGATGCCGGAAATCGCAGGCGTCGGCCTGACCGAGCAGCAGGCGAAGGATGCCGGCCACGACGTCAAGGTCGGCAACTTCCCGATGATGGCCAACAGCCGCGCCAAGACCAACCGCGAGCCGGACGGCTTCGTGAAGATCATCGCCGATGCCGAGACCGACCGCGTTCTCGGCGCATGGTGCATCGCCAGCCTTGCCGGCACGATGATCGCCCAGATCGCGCAAGCCATGGAATTCGGCGCGACGTCGGAAGACATCGCCTACACTTGCCACGCGCATCCGACCCATTCGGAGGCCGTGAAGGAAGCCGCGATGGCAGTCCGGGGCAAGCCGATCCACATCTGATCCCATCGGGGATTTAACGAATCGCGGATTTGACGAAAAAGCCCTCCGCCCGCAGACAAGCGGCCGGAGGGTTTTTCATGTCTCAAAAACCGATGCGACTGTTTGCCAAGTGGCATATCTGGCTTGCCTGGCTGGTGGGCGTGCCGCTGCTCATATGGACGGTCAGCGGCCTTGTCATGGTGGCAAAGCCGATCGAGGAAGTACGCGGCAATCACTTGCTGAAGACGACCGAGAAGCGCCCCATCCCGCCCGGTCATCTTGCCCGCATGCTGATCGAGGGCGAGGACCGCCCTATCGAACTGCGGACGCGAATGCAGGGCAATTCGGCAATTACCAGCGCGATCTACGCCGACGGCAAGGTCGAACGCTACTTCGCCCGTTCCGGCGCGCCGGTGCCCGAGATCGATATAGCCGCAGCCCGCACGATCGTCGCGATGGAAATCGAGGGCGGTGACGAGGTTTCGGAGATCCGCTTTTTCGAGGCCGAGGAAGTACCACTCGACTTTCGCCGCCCGATCCCAGTCTGGCAGGTCGTCCTGAAGGATGGTACCCACGTCTATGTCGGGCGCGACAGCGGCGCGATCGAGGCCGTGCGCACGCGCTGGTGGCGCATCTTCGACTTCATGTGGGGTCTACACATTATGGACCTTCAGGAACGTGAGGACACGCATCACCCGATCCTTATTGCCTTCGCCTCGCTCAGCGTCTTCTTCAGCCTGATCGGCATCGTCCTCATGTTCCGCCGCCGCAGGGCGCGCGTCGCAGCATGATGAACCTGCTTGCCACCTTCCCCTGGTTCGAGATGCTGGGGACCTTCGTCTTCGCGCTATCGGGCGCGATCGTGGCCGCGCACCTTCGCCAGACGTTCGTAACCGTGTGCTTCTTTGCATTCCTCACCGGCGTCGGTGGAGGCTCGGTGCGGGACGTGATGCTTGGGCAGGAGGCGTTCTGGATTGCCGATCCCTACGCGGGCCCGGTCGTCCTGATTGCGGCGCTGCTCGCCTGGTTCAGTCCGGTGCGCTGGTGGGAAGGCCGCCTGCTCGAATGGGCGGACGCGATCGGCCTTGCCGCCTTCGCTGCATTGGGCACGGCCAAGGCGCTATCGTTCGGCGTCGCTCCGATCTCGGCGGTCGTGCTGGGTATCGTATCGGGCTGCGTCGGCGGGATCATCCGCGATGTCGTTGCAGGCGTGCCCTCGATCCTGATGCGGCCCGAGCTTTACGTGACCGCGGCGGCGCTCTCGGCGCTTACCGCCACGGTGCTGCTTATGCTGGATATGCCGCGCGCGCCCGCTCTCGCAATTGCGACCGTGCTCGGCATCGCACTGCGCGGGGCGGCTCTTGTCTGGAGGATCGAGCTGCCGGCCTATTCAAGGCACGGCAGCGATCCCGATCATCCGACCAGCGCGTAGTCCGGTCCGTCAGCGGTCTGGTAACGGTCGTCAGGCGTTCCCCGCTCCCACGTGTCGCCTTCCGCGTCCGCCGGACCGGCGTCTTCCTCGACACGCACGGCCGGAGCCTGCTCCCCTGCCCGCGCGCGGGCGTCAGCGTAGTAGTCATCGCCATAACGGCTGTCGCGGGCCGGTCGAACGGCATCCCCGGCACTACCATAGCGGCGCGAGCCGACCTCGATATCGATGTCGCGCACACGGCCACTGGCGTCGATTTCGCAGTCGAAGCGGCCACCGTTCACAAGGTCGCCCTCGACGTGCCAGCCTTGCTCATCACGCTCTGCCGTATCGACCGTACGGACTTCCTCGCTGCGCTCGACCTCGACCACGCAGTCCTCGATCGCACCGTCGATACTGCGGCGCGAATTGTCGGCATAGCGGCGGTCATCATAACGACGGCTGTCACGGTCGTAATCGCGATAGCGGTAATCCTCGCCATCGCGGCGCTCACGATACTTGCGCTCTTGGGCGTTCTCGGCCGCCTTCGCGATGGCCACCACCCCGCCAAGGATGAGGATGCCGGCGAGCACGTCGCCACCGTCGATCCGGTCACGGCGCCAGCGGCGATGGTGGCCCCAGCCCTGCGCGCTCTCTTTCTCGATGGTCCAGATGCCCTGCGGCGCGTTCGACGAGGTGGGCAGAGTGGCTGCCTGCGCAGGCATGGTGAGCGAGGATGCGGCCAGCAAAGCGGCTGCTCCGGCAGCGGAACGGAAAATACTGTTCATGGTTCTGCGATCCCTGAAAACCCCGGGACTCGCGCGAGTCCCTGACACGATGCGGCAATTTGGGCCAGATTGGCTTTCCTATCCCTGAACCGCAGATAAACAAAGGGCCCGGCAGGAAGGGGAATACCGCCGGGCCCAGGTTGGGCATCAGTTGTCGTTGCTGGCAGGAGGGTCAGCGCAGACCACGAATGCCGGAGTAATCGATGTCGCGAACGCGGCCGTACCTGACGTCGCAAGTGAACTTGCCGCTGTCCCAACCCTGCATCGAGTTGTTCCAACCGCGGTAGTCGCTGCCCCAGCCACGGCCATAACGTCCGCCGCGATAACCGGCGTCAACCGCCATGCGTCCCTTGATGCGATATCCGCCGTTCTTGCGATCCACGTCGCGGATGTCGGTTACCTTGGCGCGAGCAAAGCCGGAGCGGCGGGCATCGCGCTCTGCGGCGCGTACACACTGCTCTACGGAAGCCCGAGCGTTGTTGCGGCGATCGTTGTAACCATAGCGGTCATGGCGATCGTAGTCGCGGTAACGACCGTCGCGGTAATCGCGGTCGTAATAGTAATCGCGGTCCCTATCCTTGCTCGCGGCGCTGGCGATGGCGGCGATACCGCCAATGATCAGCGCGCCAGCGATGACGTCTCCGGCATCGATACCGTCGCGGTCATAACGGTCGCGTGCCATGGCGGGGCTGGCCGAGGCAAGAGCCATCGCGCCGGCCGCAGTAGAGCCAATCATGGCTTTCATAATGTTGTTCATCGGTGCGATCCTTAGTCCTGACCGGACGGAATAGCCCGGACAAGACATGGGATAGCGATTCGGCCATGAGATGATCCTGAATTTCGGCGACAGCCATTGTTCAGGAAAAAAGCACTTTGTCTGAATAATCGTGAGACGCAAAAAGGGCGCCGGTTGCGTATCTGCAACCGGCGCCCTTCTGGCTAGCAAAGAGGCCTTCGATCAGGCTTCTTCGAATTCTTCTTCTTCGCTCATGACCGGACCGGAATCCTGGCCCTTGGCGTCGACGTCGCGATCGACCAGCTCGATGATCGCGATCGGAGCGGCGTCCGAAGCGCGGATACCGGCCTTGATGATGCGGGTGTAGCCGCCGTCACGGTCCTTGTAGCGTTCTGCAAGAACGTCGAACAGCTTGGCCAGCTGCGCATCGTCGAGCAGCTTCGAGTTGGCGAGGCGACGGTTCGAGAGACCGCCGCGCTTGGCGAGCGTGATCAGCTTTTCGACGTAGGGACGCAGTTCGCGAGCCTTGGGCGTCGTGGTCTTGATCTGCTCGTGCTTGATGAGGGCTGCTGCCATGTTGCGCAGGAGGGCCTTGCGGTGGCCGGTCTTACGCTGGAGCTTACGCCCACCCATCTTGTGACGCATGTTACTTTCCTTCGTTCGTTAGGGGCCCGTATCAGGTAACCCATACCCGGTGCCCGTTAGCGGTCGGCACCTCCACCGTAAAACCGGTTCATTCACCACGTGACGCGAAGCGATTCCCGCAAGGGCGAATGCCCGCCGTCGCATAGTGCGGCGAAGCCAAGCGGACCGGATAGGCCGCGCCCGGCGTTTGAGGCGTCCCCGCCGAAGCGGGGACACACCAAAATCAGCCCAGAAGTTCCTGTTCGAGCTTCTTGGCCATTTCTTCGATGTTCTCCGGCGGCCAGCCGGGGATGTCCATGCCGAGGCGCAAACCCATCGAGGAAAGGACTTCCTTGATCTCGTTGAGCGACTTGCGGCCGAAGTTCGGCGTGCGGAGCATCTCGGCCTCGGTCTTCTGGACCAGGTCGCCGATGTAGATGATGTTGTCGTTCTTGAGGCAGTTTGCCGAACGGACCGACAGTTCCAGCTCGTCGACCTTCTTGAGAAGATAACGGTTGAGCTGGTTCGCGTCGCTCTCTTCCGGAGCTGCGGCAACGCCGGCGACCTGCGGGGCGCCCTGCGGAATGCCTTCCTCGAAGTGGACGAACAGAGCCAGCTGGTCCTGCAGAATGCGCGCTGCGTAGGCAACGGCGTCTTCCGGCGTGACCGTACCGTCGGTTTCGACGGTCAGCGACAGCTTGTCGTAGTCAAGTTCCTGACCGACGCGGGCGTTCTCGACCTTGTATGAGACCTGACGGACCGGCGAGTACAGCGAGTCGACCGGGATCAGGCCGATCGGTGCATCAGCCATGCGGTTCTGCACGGCAGGGGAATAACCCTTACCGGTGTCGGCGGTCAGCTCCATGTTGAGCGTGGCGCCTTCGTCGAGGTGACAGATGACGAGGTCCTTGTTCATGACCTCGATGTCGCCCGAAACCTGGATGTCGCCAGCCTTCACTTCGGCGGGGCCGGTCGCGGAAAGGTTCAGGCGCTTCATGCCTTCGCCTTCCATCTTCAGCGCCACCTGCTTGATATTGAGGACGATGTCGGTGATGTCCTCACGCACGCCTGCAAGCGAGCTGAACTCGTGCAGGACGTTGTCGATCTTGATCGACGTGATCGCGGCGCCCTGCAGCGAGGAGAGCAGCACGCGACGCAGTGCATTGCCGAGCGTCAGGCCAAATCCGCGCTCGAGCGGTTCAGCAACGAAAGTCGCGCGCAGCTTGGCATCGCCCTGCGACTTGATTTCGAGGCTGTTGGGCTTCTTCAGTTCCTGCCAGTTCTTGATATTGACGGACATGGACTTCCCCTAGGGTTTGTCGGTTCTTATCCGGGGTGCGTATGGAGGGAATACGCCTTCCCCACAGTATCGATCCGAAACAGGCGAGTGCGGGTGGACGGGCCGTGGATCCTTCGGCCCGCCCCTCGCCCTTTTCAGATCAGACGCGGCGGCGCTTGGACGGACGCACACCGTTATGCGGGATCGGGGTCACGTCGCGGATCGAGGTGATGGTGAAACCCACCGCCTGCAGCGCACGAAGGGCGCTCTCGCGGCCCGAACCCGGCCCCTTCACCTCGACCTCGAGCGTACGGACGCCGTGTTCGGCTGCCTTCTTGCCCGCATCGTCAGCTGCGACCTGCGCAGCGTAGGGAGTCGACTTGCGGCTACCCTTGAAGCCCATCATACCGGCGCTGGACCAGCTGATCGCATTGCCCTGGGCATCCGTGATGGTGATCATGGTGTTGTTGAAGCTGGCGTTCACGTGAGCGACGCCGCTGGAAATGTTCTTGCGTTCGCGGCGCCGAATGCGCTGGGGTTCGCGTGCCATTGTCTTGGTTCCTGTATCCTGAAGGAAGGGTCAGCCTGCTGCCTGAAAGGCGCGGCTTACTTCTTCTTGCCGGCGATCGGCTTGGCCTTGCCCTTGCGGGTGCGGGCATTGGTGTGCGTGCGCTGACCGCGGACCGGAAGGCCCTTGCGGTGACGCAGGCCGCGATAGCAGGCCAGGTCCATGAGGCGCTTGATGTTCATCGCGTGCTCGCGACGAAGGTCACCCTCGACGAGGTAGTCGGCGTCGATCGTTTCACGGATCTGCAGGACTTCCTGGTCGGTCAGGTCCTGGACACGACGGGCTTCGTCGATACCCAGCTTGGCAGCGATGTCCTTGGCGGACTTCGGACCGATACCGTGGATGTAGGTGAGCGCGATAATAACGCGCTTGTTGGTGGGGATATTTACCCCGGCAATACGAGCCACTTAATTCTCCATGCTCCACAGGGGATAGGCACTGGCCTGCCCCTATCTCATCGCGGTTGAACGCCAGTCGTTTGGCAGGTCCATTTGCCCGAACGGCAAAAAGTCCGGGTGGTACGCGATTTGCCGCGAACCTGCCGGACCGGACCCGATTTATGACGAGCGAGGGCCGCGCTTACGTCGATTCGCGCGGCAAGTCAACGGGTCAGCGCGAAAGCTGCCCGTCGCGGCAATGGATGCCGATCACCGACTCATATCGCAGGGACGCGCGATCGTCAAAGGTAGGGAGGTATCAGTCCTAAAAATTGGTCCGGAGAGCCCCGCCGTCGAGCAGAAGCCCGCGTCCCGTGATGTAGGCCGCCTGCTCGCTACACAGGAAGGCGCAGGCCGCACCGAATTCTGCCGGATCACCAAGCCGGCCTGCCGGGATCGCCGCGACGCGCTGCTGCCGTGCTTCTTCGAAAGTGATCCCCTGACGCTTTGCCGCTGCCTCGTCGAGAGACTGGAGCCGGTCAGTGCCGAACATGCCTGGCAAGATGTGGTTGATCGTGACGCCATCGGGCGCAACCTGCCGCGCCACCCCGCCGAGAAAGGCGGTAAGCCCTGCCCTCGCGCCCGAAGACAGGTCCAGCCCCGCAATACCCGTTAAAACAGAAGACGAGGTGATATTGACAATGCGCCCCCACCTGCGCGCAATCATGCCGTCGATCACTGCCTGGATCAACGCGATCGGCGCGGCCATGTTCTGCTCGACGCCGGTGTGGAGCGCCTTGTTATCGATTTCGCGAAAGTCCTTTGGCGGAGGGCCCGCCGCGTTCGTCACGAGAATATCGGGATCGGGCATCGCCGCAAGGAGATCCGCCCTTCCCTCATGCGTCGTGACATCTGCCGCGACCGTATGAACCGTCGCTCCGGTGTCAGCGCGGATCTGCTCGGCCGCCGCTTCCAGCCTTTCGGCGTCAATTCCGTTGATGAGGACTTCGCAGCCCTCGGCTGCCAGCGCCTCGGCACAACCGCGTCCGAGACCCCGGCTTGAGCCGCAAACGATGGCCTTGCGGCCCGCAATCTTCAGATCCATTCGTTCATCCGTAACTGCGGGCCGCCCGCCGGGGCGTCAGACGACGCCGAAGGCCAGCATGGCATCCGCCACTTTCTTGAAGCCCGCGATATTCGCACCGCGCACATAGTCGGTATAACCGCCGCCCATTTCACCATACGTCAGGCAGCGGTCATGGATCCCGTCCATGATGTCGCGCAGCAGCACCTGGAGCTCTTCTTCCTTCCACGCGCGGCGGGCAGAATTCTGGCTCATCTCGAGGCCCGAGACCGCAACACCGCCCGCATTGGCGGCCTTGCCGGGTGCGAACATGATCTTCGCGTCCTTGAAGACGTGCACGGCATCGAGGTTCGAAGGCATGTTCGCCCCTTCGGAGACAGCGATGCAGCCGTTGGCGACCAGCGCCCGGGCATCGTCGCCGAGCAACTCGTTCTGCGTCGCGCAAGGTAGCGCCACATCGCATTCGACGTTCCACGGCGTCTTGCCTTCATGGAAGGTCGCACCCTTGAACGCGTCGACATAGTCCTTGATGCGGCCGCGTCGGTGCGTCTTGTGGGTCTTCACCCAGTCGATTTTCTCCTGCGTCAGCCCGTCGGGATCGTGAATGAAGCCGCCCGAATCCGAAAGCGTTATCGGCTTGCCGCCAAGGTGCAGGATCTTTTCCGCCGCGTGAGTCGCCACGTTACCGCTGCCCGAAATCACCGCAACCTTCCCGTCGAGGCTGTCGCCCTTGTGCTTGAGCATGTTGTCGAGGAAGTAGACCGCGCCATAACCGGTCGCCTCGGTGCGGATGAGCGAGCCGCCCCATTCCAGCCCCTTGCCGGTCAGCACGCCGGTGAACTGGTTGGTGATGCGCTTGTACTGGCCGAACATATAGCCGATCTCGCGTCCTCCCACGCCGATGTCGCCCGCCGGCACATCGGTGTCGGCGCCGATGTGACGATAGAGCTCGGTCATGAACGACTGGCAGAAGCGCATGATTTCGCGCACGCTCTTGCCCTTGGGGTTGAAGTTTGAACCGCCCTTGCCGCCGCCCATCGGCAGGCCGGTCAGCGCGTTCTTGAAGGTCTGCTCGAAAGCGAGGAATTTGAGGACGCTCTCGGTCACGCTCGGGTGGAAACGGATCCCACCCTTGTAAGGGCCGATCGCATTGTTGTTCTGCACGCGCCACCCGCGCTGGACACGGATGTTACCGTTGTCGTCTTCCCAGCAGACGCGGAAAGACACGACGCGATCAGGCTCGGCAATGCGGCGCAGGATCTGCTGCTCGTGGTATTCTTCCTTGTCGGCGATAAAGTCAAAGATGTCTTCGGCCACTTCCTGCACGGCCTGGACGAATTCGTCCTGGTGCGGATTGCGGCGCTTCACCCCCTCCATGAAAGTCGGCAAGTCGACGTGATCGGATACGGCCATGTTTTCCCCCTCTTGCGACGTACGCGTGGCGAGTCGCCCGCGCGTCATCCGGAAAGGAGCATAACCGCTTTACCGATGAGTGAAAGCGGGGGCTCAAGCACGCTCAGCGCGTGTCGAATTCGCCAAGCTCGCCGTCGTTGACCGGGGGGAGTTCCTCGGGCGGCGCCGGTTCTGCATCGAGGTCGGAGAGGAAGTCTGCGCCAAAGCCCGCTTCCGCGGCCGCGGCTTCATCCGCCGCCTGCTCCATCGCGACTTCTTCGGCTTCTGCCTCTGCGGGCACGGAAGGGGGCAGCTCGATCGCCTGCGGGGCGGAACCGGAATCGCTACGACCTATCTTGTCGGCGAGGCGCGAGAGTTGCTCGCCAATCACCCGGTCGACCGCCGGGCCAATCTGGTCGACGGGGAAGCGCATCGTGCCGCCGACAACATATTCAAACAGGATGCGCGTTCCGCCATCGACCTGCTTCATCGTTATGGTGAGTACGCCGTCGACAGCCTCACTCTGCAAGGGGCCCAGCGCGCCCGACAACCGCATGGCCGCGCCAGGATCGACGAACACGACCTCCATGTGGCGAACGCTGCCCGGCTGAGCGCGCCTGGCGCTTACGGGAAGCATCTCGCAAAAACAGCCACCAGCGCGCGGCTCGAGCGTCAGGTTCTCGGCATCGCCGGAGAAAGAATGCGCTCCGTTCCACCAGTTGGCAGGCTGGATCAGCTCCGCCCAGACAGCCATCGGCTCTGCAGCGACGACCTCGGTATGGCGAGTCACGAAACCGTCGTCGCCGATTTTTTCCATTGCGGCATGAGCCGGGCTTGCCAGCGCTGCAAGCGCGCTTGCAGCGGCTAAGACGGTCGAACGCATGTGCATTATGGCCCCTTCCCTGTTCCGAACTTGGGGCTAGCACAGCAAAACGCCGCGTCAAACGCGGCGCTTCACTTCATGGGTTAGGTTACCCCGCGAACGGGATGCGATCAGCCTTCAAGGATGGCGTTGATCGAATCCGTAACCGCGTCGATGTCGGCCATGCCGTCCACGCGGCTGACGATGCCGCGCGCTTCATAAACGGGCAGGATCGGCGCGGTCTTGGCGCGATACTCGGCCATACGGGTGCGCACGGTTTCCTCGTTGTCGTCCGGGCGGCGCTTGAACTCTGTCCCGCCGCAACGGTCGCAGACGCCTTCCTGCCTCGGACGCTCGAACTTGTCGTGATAACCCTTCCCGCACGATGCGCAGGTGAAGCGACCGGTAATACGTTCGACCAGCGCATCTTCATCGACGTCAAGCTCGATCACGTGCGCGAGAGTGCGACCATGCTGTTCAAGGATCTCGTCCAGCATGTGCGCCTGCGCTTCGGTACGGGGGTAGCCGTCAAAGATCGCGCCGACGTCGTTGCCCATCGAAGCCAGCTCGTCGCTGATCAAGGCCGAGACGATCGTGTCCGAGACGAGCTCGCCCGCGTCCATGACGGCCTTGGCCTGAATACCGACCGGCGTCTGCGCCTTCACGGCGGCACGAAGCATATCGCCGGTCGAAAGCTGGCGCATGCCATGCTTTTCAACGAGGCGCTGTGACTGCGTACCCTTGCCGGCTCCCGGCGGTCCGAGGAGGATGATGTTCACTTGAAAAACTCTCCCTGATTGCCGGAACGTCTATCGGTCAGCGAAGCCGACCTTTCAACTTAGCCTTTTTGATGAGATCGCCGTACTGGTGCGCCAGCAGGTGGCTCTGGATTTGCGCGATAGTGTCGACCGTCACGTTCACGACGATCAGCAAGCTGGTACCGCCAAGGAAGAACGGAAGGCCCGTCTGGCCGATCACGTACTCCGGCAGGACGCAGACCAGCGCCAGATAAGCGGCACCAATAACGGTAATGCGCGTCAGCACGTAGTCTAGATAGTCGGCGGTGCGCTTCCCCGGACGGATGCCCGGAATGAAGCCGCCATTGCGCTTCAGGTTGTCCGCAGTCTCTTCCGGGTTGAACACAACCGCTGTGTAGAAAAACGCGAAGAACACGATGCCGATGGCATAGAGCGTCAGGTAGATCGGCTGACCGTGCTGCAGATACTGATTCAGCGTCACCAGAACGCCGCCCATCGTGCTGTCGGGCGAAATCGAGTTCTGCGCGAACTGCGTGATCGTAAGCGGCAGGAGCAGCAGCGACGACGCAAAGATCGGCGGAATGACGCCTGCGGTGTTGAGCTTGAGCGGAAGGTGCGAGCGGTCAGCCTGCATCATGCCGCGCTGGCTCGCACGCTTCGGATACTGGATCAGAAGACGCCGCTGGGCACGCTCCATGAAGCAGATGAATAAAATCAGACCGATGATCACGACGATCAGCGCGATGATCAGGAACGGCGAGATCGAACCCGAGCGGCCACCTTCAAAAAGCTGGGCCGTGATGGTCGGGAACTGGGCGATGATGCCCGCCATAATGATCAGCGAAACGCCGTTGCCGATACCGCGCGAGGTGATCTGCTCACCCAGCCACAGCAGGAACATCGTGCCGCCAACAAGAGAGATGACTGCACCAATGCGGAACATCATGCCGGGGGCAACGACGGCATGCAGGCCGCTGGAGGCCGCGAAAGTCTCAAGACCCACGGCCAAGAAGTAACCTTGGATCGCAGTCAGACCCACGGTGCCATATCGGGTGTACTGGTTCAGCTTCTTGCGGCCGCTCTCGCCTTCCTTCTTCAGCGCGGCAAGCGCGGGGTGAAGCGCGGCCGCAAGCTGAACGACGATCGAGGCGGTGATGTACGGCATGATGCCGAGCGCGATGAGACTCATGCGCTCAAGGCTGCCGCCCGAGAAGGTGTTGAAGAGATCGAGAACGCCGCCGCGCGTCTGAGCATAGAGATCCTGCAGGATCAGCGGGTTCACGCCCGGAAGCGGAACAAAGCTCAGGAAGCGGAAGACGATGAGAGCACCTAGGGTAAACCAGATGCGCTGCTTGAGCTCGGTCGCCTTGCCGAAATTGGCCAGGGACATGTTGCTCGCGATGTTATCGGCGCGTGAAGCCATGATATGAATCTAATGCCTTGCGGGGGCTGAGACGAAGGTGCCGTCTCAAGAACTGGGAACAGCCCATATAGGCAGCGGGCGAGGATGCAAACACCCTCGCCCGAACCTTGTCCCGATTATTCGGCGTCGGCCTTTTCAGCCTTGGCCGGAGCGGTCGTCTCGACCTTGCCGCCGAGCTTTTCAACCTGGGCCACAGCGCCCTTCGACGCACCGGCGACCTTGAAGCTCGCCTTGGTAGTCAGCTCACCCTTGGCAAGGAGGCGAACACCATCCTTGCCGCCGCGTGCGAGACCGGCGGCCTGCAGCGTTTCGTGGTCGATGACACCCGATGCATCGAGCTTGCCCGCGTCGATGAACTTCTGGATCATGCCCAGGTTGACCTGCGCATAGTCCTTGCCGAACGGGTTGTTGAAGCCGCGCTTCGGCAGACGCATGTGGAGCGGCATCTGGCCGCCTTCGAAGCCCTTGACGGCAACGCCCGAACGGCTCTTCTGACCCTTCTGGCCACGACCGCTGGTCTTGCCCTTGCCCGAACCGATGCCACGGCCGACACGCATACGACGATGACGTGCACCTTCGTTGTCGCGGATATCATTCAGTTTCATATTCAACACTCGCTTTCGCTTTGTTCGCGTTGTGCGCGACGATTCGCGCCAATTGGGAAGTGCGCGCCTTAGCTACCCCTTCCCACTTTGTCACCCCATCGTCACCGATATCGGAAACGACAGGACAAAAACGAAACGGGCCGCAGCAGCGCCGCGGCCCGGATCATTGTTAGGTACAAGACCCGAAGGCTCAGTCCACGATCTCGACGAGATGGGGAACCTTGGCCACTGCGCCGCGAACTTCCGCAGTGTCCTGCAGTTCGACGACCTTGTGCATCTTGTTCAGCCCCAGGCCGATGAGGATCTTCCTCTGGCCTTCGGGGCGGCGGATCGGCGAACCGACCTGCTTGATCTTGATGGTCTTAGCCTTAGCCATGATCGATTACTCCACGATGGCCGCGGCGTCGGCTTCTGCCTCCGCCTCGGTCGCGCCGCCACGGCCCAGAAGGTCCGCGACCTTCTTGCCACGACGCTGTGCCACAGACTTCGGCGAAGTCTGGTTGGTCAGCGCGTCGAAGGTGGCGCGGATCATGTTGTAGGGGTTCGACGTACCGACCGACTTGGTCACGACGTCTGCAACACCCAGCGACTCGAAGACTGCGCGCATCGGGCCACCCGCGATGATACCGGTACCTGCCGGTGCCGTGCGGACGTTGACCTTGCCGGCACCGAAACGGCCCTTGCCGTCGTGGTGCAGCGTGCGGCCTTCCTTCAGCGGAACGCGGACCATCTTCTTCTTGGCAGAAGCAGTGGCCTTGTTGATCGCCTCGGGAACTTCGCGAGCCTTGCCGTGACCGAAACCGACGCGGCCCTTGCCGTCACCGACGACGACGAGTGCTGCGAAACCGAAGCGCTTGCCGCCCTTTACGGTCTTCGAGACGCGGTTGATGTGGACGAGCTTTTCGATCAGCTCTTCGCCCTGGTCCTCGTCACGGTTGCCGCGACGGTCGTCACGACGACCGCGACCACGGCCGCCACGCTCACCGCGTTCGCCACGATCGTTTCCGCCGCGACCACGGCCACCACGTCCACCGCGACCTTCGCGGGGCTGCGACGGATCGCCGGCTTCGGTCGACTGATTGTCGGCCGCTTCGGTGCTGGCGACGGTCGGGGTCGGGGTCGAACCTGCGTTGTCGACCACGGGGGTTTCGTTGTTGTTTTCTTCAGCCATCATCAGAACTCCAGCCCGCCTTCACGAGCGGCGTCGGCCAGCGCCTTGACGCGACCATGGAACAGGAAACCGCCACGATCGAAAACGACAGTCGTCACGCCGGCCTTCTTGGCGGCGGCGGCGATGTCCTTGCCGACCTGCTGGGCGGCATCGACGTTCGCGCCCGAGGCCTTCGAGCCCAGGGTGCTGGCAGCGGCAACGGTCTTGCCGGAAGCGTCGTCGATAACCTGCGCGTAGATGTGCTTGCCGGTGCGGTGCACCGACAGGCGGGGCTTGCCACCCGAACGGGCGCGGAGCGCAGTGCGCACGCGGCGACGGCGGCGTTCGAAAAGAGAAAGCTTAGCCATCTTACTTCTTCTTCCCTTCCTTGCGGAAGATGTACTCGCCGCGGTACTTGATGCCCTTACCCTTGTAGGGTTCGGGCTTGCGCCAGCGGCGGACCTCGGCAGCAAACTGGCCAACGGCCTGCTTGTCGATGCCCGAGATCTCAACGGTGGTCTGGTCCGGAGTCTTCACTTCGAGACCTTCGGGAACATCGAGATCGACGTCGTGCGAGTAACCGAGCTGAAGCTTGAGCTTCTTGCCCGATGCCTGTGCACGGTAGCCGACACCGGTGATCTCGAGGACCTTGGTGTAGCCTTCGGTCACGCCTTCGACGAGGTTCGAGACGAGGGTCCGCTGCATGCCCCAGTGGCTGCGCGCGGCCTTCGTATCATTCGCCGGCTGAACCGAGATCTCTTCGCCTTCCACCTTGTAGGTGATCAGGTCCGACAGACCCATCGAAAGGGTGCCCTTCGGACCCTTCACGGTGAGCGTGTCACCTTCGATGTTGGCAGTCACCCCGCTCGGGATGGCGACCGCTCTCTTGCCGATGCGGCTCATCAGAACACCTCCGCCAGCACTTCGCCGCCGACATTCTCGGCACGTGCTTCGTTGTCCGAAAGCACGCCCTTGGGCGTCGAGACGATGGTGATGCCGAGGCCGTTGCGGATCGTCGGCAGTTCCTTGGAACCCGAGTAGACGCGGCGGCCCGGCTTGGAGACACGGGCGACGTGCTTGATTGCAGGTTCGCCTTCGAAATACTTCAGTTCGATCCGCAGCGCGGGGTGCTTGCCCGTCGCGTCTTCACTGTAGCCACGGATGTAGCCTTCGCGCTGAAGAACTTCGAGGACGTTTGCACGCAGCTTGCTGGCGGGCGACAGGACGGAGTCCTTCTTCGCGCGCTGCCCGTTGCGGATGCGGGTGAGCATATCACCCAGGGGATCGGTCATAGCCATCTATCAGTACCTCACCAGCTCGACTTGGTCAGGCCCGGAATCAGGCCCTTGTTGCCGAGGTCGCGCAGTTCGATACGGTTGAGACCGAACTTGCGGTAATAGCCGCGCGGGCGGCCGGTGGTGGTGCAGCGGTTGCGCACGCGGGTCGGGTTCCCGTTGCGGGGAATCTCGGCCATCTTCAGACGCGCAACCCAACGCTCGCTTTCGTCGAGCGACTTGTCGTCGGCAATCGCCTTCAGCTTCGCGTACTGCGATGCGTACTTCTTGACGAGCTTCTTGCGACGCTCGTTCTTGTTCACGGAACTCAGTTTCGCCATGGACTTAAGCTCTCTTTCCTAGCGGCTCACGCCGCTTCCTGCTGTTCCGACTCTTCAGCCGGGAACGGGAAACCGAAGAGACGCAGCAGTTCGCGCGCTTCTTCATCGGTCTGGGCGGTGGTGGTCACGATGATATCCATGCCACGAACCTTTTCGATCTTGTCGTAGCTGATCTCGGGGAAGATGATCTGCTCCTTCAGGCCCATGGCATAGTTGCCACGGCCGTCGAACGACTTGGGGTTCAGGCCACGGAAGTCGCGGATGCGGGGCATCGCGATCGTGACGAGACGGTCGAGAAACTCGAACATGCGATCGCGGCGCAAAGTAACCTTGCAACCGATTGGCATGCCTTCACGCAGCTTGAACTGCGCGATCGACTTCTTCGCCTTGGTGATGACCGGCTTCTGACCGGCGATCAGTTCCATTTCCGCTGCTGCGGTCTGGACCTTCTTCTTGTCCTGACTGGCTTCGCCAACGCCCATGTTGAGCGTAATCTTCTCCAGCTTCGGCACCATCATCGGGTTCGCGTAACCGAACTTCTCGGTCATCGCCTTCACGATTTCGGCCTCGTACTTGGCCTTCATTCGCGGAGTGTAGCTATCAGCCATCGATCGTCTCCCCGGACTTGACGGCGACGCGCACCTTCTTGCCGTCACGCTCTTCAAAGCGGACGCGGGTGGGCTTGCCATCCTTGGGATCGGCAACGGCGACCTTCGAGATCGCCATCGGAGCAGGGTTGCGTTCGATGCCGCCCTGCGGGTTCACCTGGGTGGGCTTGCGGTGGCGTGTCGCGACGTTGACGCCATCGACCACGACCTTGCCGTCCTTCGGAAGGACCTGGGTGACCGTACCGGTCTTGCCCTTGTCCTTGCCCGACAGCACGACGACGCTGTCACCCTTCTTGATCTTCGCGGCAGCCATTACAGCACCTCCGGAGCAAGCGAGATGATCTTCATGAAGCCGCGACCGCGCAGTTCGCGCACCACGGGGCCGAAGATACGGGTGCCGATGGGTTCTTCGTTCTTGTTGACGAGAACCGCGGCGTTCGAGTCGAAGCGAATGACGCTGCCATCGGGACGACGGACGTCCTTCTTGGTGCGCACGATCACCGCACGGTGAACGTCGCCCTTCTTGACCTTGGCACGCGGCTGCGCCTCCTTGACGGAGACAACAATCACGTCACCGACGCTGGCAGTGCGCCGCTTCGATCCGCCCAGCACCTTGATGCACTGGACGCGCTTGGCGCCGCTGTTGTCAGCAACGTCAAGGTTTGATTGCATCTGGATCATCGATCCGGTTCCTTTTTACTCGGCTTTCCGGGACGAAAGCCCGGGAGTTCCAAAAGTCAGTCGGCTCAGCCGTTCGCGGCTTCAACCTCGATGTCGGCTTCCAGGGCGGTGTCGGCCCGGCCGCCGACGCGGTCGAGAACCTTCCACGTCTTGAGCTTGGAGATCGGAGCGACCTCCTCGATGCGGACCTTCTCGCCGGTGCGGAACGTGTTGTCCGCATCGTGAGCGTGGTACTTCTTCGAGCGACGGATGATCTTCCCGTAGAGCGGGTGCTTCACCTTGCGCTCGACCTTGACCACCACGGTCTTGTCGGTCTTGTCCGAGACCACGGTCCCGATCAGGATACGCTTGGGCATGGTCTTGTCCTTACTTCGCTGCGCGGGCGCGTTCGCCCTGCAACGTCTTGATGCGCGCGATCTGGCGGCGGACTTCCTTGATGCGAGCGGGACGCTCGATCTGGTTGGTCGCAGCCTGGAAGCGCAGGTTGAACTGCTCGCGCTTGAGATCGGTCAGATCAGCGGTCAGCTGGTCGTCGCTCTTGGCGCGAAGGTCTTCAGCTTGTGCCATCATTCACCTCCCAGGTGCGAGGAGTCGCCAAGTCGGGCGACAACCTTGGTCTTGATCGGCAGCTTCATTGCAGCGCGGCTGAACGCCTCTGCAGCGAGCGGGCCCGGAACGCCGTCCAGTTCGAACAGGATGCGACCCGGCTTCACGCGGGCTGCCCAGTATTCGACCGAACCCTTGCCCTTACCCTGACGGACTTCGGCAGGCTTCTTCGAAACCGGAACGTCGGGGAACACGCGGATCCACAGACGGCCCTGACGGCGAATGTGGCGAGTGATCGCACGACGGGCAGCCTCGATCTGGCGCGCGGTGATACGCTCCGGTTCCATCGCCTTCAGCCCGTACGAGCCGAAGTTGAGGTCCGTGCCGCCCTTGGCGTTGCCATGGATCTTGCCCTTGAACGCCTTGCGGAACTTCGTTTTTTTCGGTTGCAGCATTGCTCTTACCTTACCCTAACCTCAGCGCGCCGGTCGCACGCCGGAGGTCTGGGCCTCCATCATCAGACGGTCCTGCGCCATCGGGTCATGCGCCATGATCTCACCCTTGAAGATCCAGCACTTGATTCCGATGATGCCGTACGCGGTCAGCGCTTCGGCTTCGGCGTAGTCAACGTTTGCACGCAGGGTGTGAAGCGGCACGCGGCCTTCACGGTACCACTCGACGCGGGCGATTTCCGCACCGCCGAGACGACCACCGCAAGTGATCTTGATGCCTTCGGCACCAAGACGCAGGGCCGACTGAACGGCGCGCTTCATCGCACGACGGAAAGCCACGCGGCGAACGAGCTGGTCGGCGATGCCCTGGGCGACGAGCTTGGCGTCGATCTCCGGCTTGCGGATTTCAACGATGTTCAGCTTCACTTCGCTGTCGGTCATCTTCGAAAGCTTCGTGCGAAGCTTCTCGATGTCAGCGCCCTTCTTGCCGATGATGACACCGGGGCGAGCCGCGTAGATCGAGATGCGGCACAGCTTGGCCGGACGCTCGATCACCACCTTCGAGATCGCAGCCTGCGGCAGCGTGTCGACGATGAACTTGCGGATCTCGATGTCTTCCTTGAGCAGACCGGCATAGTCGCGCCCTTCGGCGTACCAGCGGCTGTCCCAGGTACGGTTGATCTGGAGACGCAGACCGATCGGATTCGATTTATGACCCATGGATCAGGCCTCCTCGACTTCGCGAACCACGATGCGCAGCCGGCTGAACGGCTTCAGGATGCGCGTGGACTTGCCACGGCCCCGCGTGTGGAAACGCTTCATTGTGATCGACTTGCCGACCGAGGCTTCAGCCACGACGAGTGCATCGACATCCAGGTTGTGGTTGTTCTCGGCATTGGCGATCGCCGAGGCCAGGACCTTGCGTGCGTCCTGGGCCATGGCGCGCTTGGAGAACGCGAGAATGTTCAGCGCGTCCTCGGCCTTCTTGCCGCGGATCAGGCCGGCGACGAGGTTGAGCTTCTGGGCCGAGCCACGGATCGTGGTCCCGACTGCCAGCGCTTCCTTGTCACCGACGCGGCGCGGAGCTGCCTGCTTGCTCATCAGCGCTTGCCCTTCTTGTCAGCGGCGTGACCCGGGAACGAACGCGTAGGCGCGAATTCACCGAGCTTGTGGCCGACCATGTCCTCATTGACGGACACGGGGATGTGCTTCTGGCCATTGTAGACGTTGATCGTCAGGCCAACGAACTGCGGAAGAATCGTCGAACGACGCGACCAGGTCTTGATCGGCGCGCGGCCGCCCGATTCCTGGGCGGTCTCGGCCTTCTTCAGCAGGTGGAGGTCCACGAACGGACCCTTGCGGAGCGAACGAGCCATGACCGCTTACCTCTTCTTCTTCGCGTGACGCGAACGGATGATCATCTTGTCCGTCGACTTATTGTGACGGGTGCGGGCGCCCTTGGTCGGCTTGCCCCACGGAGTAACCGGATGACGGCCACCCGAGGTGCGGCCTTCACCACCACCGTGCGGGTGGTCGACCGGGTTCTTGGCAACACCGCGGGTAAGCGGCTTAACGCCCATCCAACGGCGACGACCGGCCTTGGCCAGCGTCTGGTTGGAGTTGTCGGGGTTCGACACGGCGCCAACAGTGCCCATGCAGTCACCGCGCAGGTAACGCTGTTCACCCGAACCGAGACGCACGATGACCATGCCGCGGTCACGACCGACGATCTGGGCATATGCACCGGCCGACCGTGCGATCTGCGCACCCTTGCCCGGCTTCATTTCCAGGTTGTGGGCGATGGTACCGACCGGCATCTGCGACAGGAGCATCGCGTTGCCGGGCTTGGTGTCAGCCTTTTCAGCAGCAATGATCGTATCGCCGACAGCCAGACGCTGCGGAGCGATGATGTAGGCCTGCTCGCCGTCCTCATACTTGATGAGAGCGATGAACGCAGTGCGGTTCGGGTCATACTCAAGACGCTCGACGGTCGCGGGGACGTCCCACTTGCGACGCTTGAAGTCGATGTAGCGGTACTTCTGCTTGTGACCGCCGCCAATGCCGCGCGAAGTCACGTGGCCCTTGTTGTTACGGCCACCCGTCTTGCGCTTACCTTCAGTCAGCGCCTTGACGGGCTTCCCCTTCCAGAGGCTCGACTTGTCGACGAGCACCAGGCCACGGCGGGCCGGCGAAGTCGGTTTGTAGTTCTTCAGTGCCATCAGTCTCTAGCCTCAGATACCGCTGGTGACGTCGATGGACTGGCCTTCGGCCAGCGTCACGATCGCCTTCTTCACATCGACGCGCTTGTAGGGCTTGCCCTTCCAGCGCTTGACCTTGCCCTTCTGGACCATGGTGTTCACGCCGGTGACCTTGACGTCGAACAGCGCTTCGACGGCCTCCTTGATCTGCGGCTTCGTGGCGGTTTCCGCCACCTTGAAGACCACAGCGTTGTTTTCCGAAAGAAGCGTCGACTTCTCGGTGATGTGCGGAGCGACGATCACGTCGTAGTGCCGCACGTCGATTTCCTTAGCCTTAGCCATTGAAACGGGCCTCCAGCTTTTCGACAGCGTCCTTGGTGAGGATCAGCGTGTCGTGCTTCAGGATGTCGTAGACGTTGGCGCCTACGGCCGGCAGGACATTGACGCCCGGCAGGTTGCCCGCAGCCTTGCGGAACCCGTCGTTGACGCTGTCACCGTCGATCACGAGGACCTTGCCGCCAAAGCCGAGCTTCTCGAACTGAGCCTTGAGAGCCTTGGTCTTGGCATCTGCGAGCTCGAGGCTGTCGACGACGACGAGACCGTCCTTCGCCTTGCTCGACAGGGCCATTTTCAGACCGAGAGCGCGGACCTTCTTGTTCAGCGAGATGTCGAAATCACGCTTGCGGGCACCGTGAGCCTTACCACCACCGATAAAGATGGGGGCCTTGCGGTCGCCGTGACGAGCCGTGCCGCCGCCCTTCTGGCGACCCCACTTCTTGCCAGTGCGTGCCACGTCGGAACGCTCACGCGTCGGGCGCGCGGTGCCGCGACGGTTCCACAGCTGCCAGGTGACGACGCGGTGCAGGATGTCCGCACGCGGTTCGAGACCGAAGACGTCGTCGTTCAGCTCGATGTCGCCCGACGCCTTGCCGTCGAGTTTCTGGACCTTCACCTTCACGGATCAGCCCTCCTTGTTCTCGCCGCCATCGGCAGCGTTGTTTTCGGTGTCGGCACCGGCTTCCTGTTCCTTGAGCAGTTCAGCCTGCTGTTCGGCGGAAACTTCCGGCTGCACTTCGTGCTCGGCAGCGCTCTCGACCATGCCGGCAGGCGCTTCCTCGTGCTCGGGCTGCGTGCTCTTCTTCTCGAGCAGGGCTGCCGGGAACGGCAGGCCTTCGGGAAGCGGGAGCTTCACGGCGTCGGTGACGACAAGCCACGAGTTCTTCGCACCCGGGACCGAACCCTTGACGAAGAGCAGGCCGCGGTCGGCGTCGGTGCGCACGATCTCGAGGTTCTGCTGCGTGCGCTGACGATCGCCCATGTGGCCGGCCATCTTCTTGTTCTTGAAGACGCGACCCGGATCCTGGCGGTTACCCGTCGAACCGTGAGCACGGTGGCTGATCGACACGCCGTGCGTGGCGCGCATGCCCCCGAAACCCCAGCGCTTCATGGCGCCGGCGAAGCCCTTGCCCTGTGTGTGGCCGGTGATGTCGACCTTCTGACCAGCGATGAAATGTTCCGCGCTGATGGTGGCGCCGACCGGCGGGAGACCGTCTTCGGCCTCGACGCGGAATTCTGCGACCTTCATCTTCGGAGTCACTTCAGCCTTGGCGAAATGTTCGCGCTGCGGCTTTGCAACGTTCTTCAGCTTCGCTTCACCCGCGCCGAGCTGAACAGCGACATAACCGTCGCGGTCCATCGTGCGGTGCGAAACGACCTGGCAGTCTTCCAGGGCCAGAACGGTCACGGGAACGTGACGTCCATCCTCCTGGAAAAGGCGGGTCATCCCGACCTTTTTAGCGATCACGCCAGTGCGCATGACCTAATCTCCTAACAGAGGCACCAAGGGCCCATCCCATGGTGCGTGTCAGCCCAGATTTTCATGCGTCGCCCCGTCCGGGCTGATAATGCCCTCCCCCGTAAGGAAGAGAGCGAGACGGGGGACGCAGCCCGGAAAGAATTTCCGGCGGTATCCCTAAGTCCTCGAAGTGAAGACCTAAGACCGGCCCTTAGGCCAGCTTGATCTCCACGTTCACGCCTGCAGCGAGGTCGAGCTTCATAAGCGCATCAACGGTTGCGGCATTGGGCTGCACGATGTCGAGCAGCCGCTTGTAGGTACGCACCTCGAACTGCTCGCGCGACTTCTTGTCGATGTGCGGACCGCGGTTCACGGTGAACTTCTCGATACGCGTCGGCAGCGGAATGGGGCCCCGAATAAGCGCGCCGGTGCGGCGTGCGGTTTCTGCGATCTCGCCAGTAGCCTGGTCGAGTACGCGGTGGTCAAACGCCTTGAGGCGAATGCGGATGTTCTGAGCTTCCATGTCCAATACCGATGCGAAAGAGCCAAACAGCAAGGGCCGCAGCCCCCACCAAAAAAGAAAGAACCGCCCCGCCTCACCATCGTCGGTTTCCCGACGCGGGAAGGGGCGGCCCTTCCGAAAATTCCGACCGGCGGGAGTGAATCACCCCCGCCGGTGCGCGTGCCTATATTACTTCGTGATCGAGCTGACAACCCCCGAACCGACGGTGCGGCCACCTTCGCGGATTGCGAAGCGCAGACCTTCATCCATCGCGATCGGAGCGATCAGCTTGACGCCGATGGTGACGTTGTCGCCCGGCATGACCATTTCCGTGCCTTCCGGCAGGATCACTTCGCCCGTCACGTCGGTCGTGCGGAAGTAGAACTGCGGACGGTAGTTGGCGAAGAACGGCGTGTGACGGCCGCCTTCGTCCTTCGACAGGACGTAGACTTCTGCGTTGAACTCGGTGTGCGGGGTAACCGAACCGGGCTTGCAGAGGACCTGGCCACGCTCAACTTCTTCACGGCCAACGCCGCGAACCAGTGCACCGATGTTGTCGCCGGCTTCACCCTGATCGAGCAGCTTGCGGAACATTTCGACGCCGGTGACGGTCGTCTTCTTGGTGTCCTTGAGGCCGACGATTTCGACTTCTTCACCGACCTTAACGATGCCGGTTTCAACGCGGCCGGTAACAACCGTACCGCGACCCGAGATCGAGAACACGTCTTCGACGGGCATCAGGAAGGGCTTGTCGGTCGGACGCGGCGGCTGCGGGATGTAGTCATCCACGGCCTGCATCAGTTCCTTGATCTTGTCTTCGCCGATTTCAGGGTCGCGGCCTTCAAGGGCAGCGAGAGCCGAACCTGCGATGACCGGAATGTCGTCGCCCGGGAAGTCGTAGCTCGAGAGGAGCTCACGGATTTCCAGCTCGACGAGCTCGAGCAGTTCCGGATCGTCGACCTGGTCGACCTTGTTCATGAACACGACGAGAGCCGGAACACCGACCTGACGTGCGAGCAGGATGTGCTCGCGGGTCTGCGGCATCGGACCGTCAGCAGCGTTCACGACGAGGATAGCGCCGTCCATCTGGGCAGCACCGGTGATCATGTTCTTCACGTAGTCGGCGTGACCCGGGCAGTCGACGTGCGCGTAGTGGCGGGCGTCGGTTTCATACTCGACGTGTGCGGTCGAAATGGTAATGCCGCGCTCACGCTCTTCGGGAGCCTTGTCGATGTTTGCGAAATCGACGGCTGCGCCCTGGACCTTGGTGATTGCCGCGGTCAGCGTGGTCTTGCCGTGGTCGACGTGACCGATGGTGCCGATGTTGCAGTGCGGCTTGTTCCGCTCAAACTTAGCTTTCGCCATTTTAAAAAACCTCTGTTCGTCTGGATCAGTTGATCAATTTTGATTTTAGGCGGGACAGAGACGGCACCCGCTGAATCAGGCGCCGCCCCTAGACCGGTTGAGAAGCTTGTGCAAGCTTCTCCTTGGGCCCCACTCGCCTTAGGCGAGCTTTTCCTTAACTTCGGCTGCGACGTTCGCCGGAACCTCGTCATAGTGGCTGAACTGCATCGTGTACTGGGCACGGCCCTGCGTGAACGAGCGCAGTTCGTTGACGTAACCGAACATGTTGGCCAGCGGCACGTTGGCTTCGACAGCCTGTGCGTTGCCGCGCGAGTCGGTGCCCTGGATCTGGCCACGACGCGAGTTGAGATCGCCGATCACGTCGCCGAGGTAGTCCTCGGGAGTGACGACCTCGACCTTCATGATCGGTTCGAGCAGCTTGATGCCTGCCTTCTGCGCGACTTCGCGCATCGCACCGCGACCGGCGATTTCGAACGCGATCGCACTCGAGTCGACGTCGTGGTACGCACCGTCATAAAGTTCGACGGTGAAGTCGATGATCGGGAAGCCGACCATGTAGCCGCTCTCGGCCTGTTCGCGCAGACCCTTTTCGATCGCCGGGATGTATTCCTTCGGAATGTTACCGCCCTTGATGTTGTCATCGAAGACGAAGCCCTGACCGCGCTCACCCGGGGTGACCTTGATCTTCACGCGACCGAACTGGCCCGAGCCACCCGACTGTTTCTTGTGGGTGTAGTCGACGTCCACCGGCTTCGCGAGATATTCGCGATAAGCAACCTGCGGCGCACCGACGTTGGCCTCGACCTTGAACTCGCGCTTCATGCGATCGACGAGAATGTCGAGGTGAAGCTCGCCCATGCCCTTGATGATCGTCTGGCCCGATTCGTGGTCGGTCGAGACGCGAAACGAGGGATCCTCGGCAGCCAGGCGGTTGAGCGCGATGCCCATCTTTTCCTGGTCGGCCTTGGTCTTGGGTTCGACCGACAGCTCGATGACGGGTTCAGGGAACTCCATACGCTCGAGAATGATCGGCTTGGCCGGATCGCACAGGGTGTCGCCCGTGGTCGTGTCCTTCATGCCCGCCAGTGCGACGATGTCGCCGGCGTATGCTTCTTCGATGTCCTCGCGGTTGTTCGAGTGCATCAGCAGCATGCGACCGATCTTTTCCTTCTTGTCCTTCACCGAGTTCAGGACGGCACCCTTCGAGAGCTTACCCGAATAGATGCGCGTGAAGGTCAGCGAGCCGACAAACGGGTCGTTCATGATCTTGAACGCCAGCGCCGAGAACGGAGCCTCGTCGCTCGAGGGGCGCTCGGCCTCCTCGTCGCTGTCGGGCAGGACGCCCTTGATGGCCGGAACGTCAAGCGGCGACGGCATGTAGTCGACGACCGCGTCGAGCAGAGGCTGAACGCCCTTGTTCTTGAACGCCGAACCGCAGGTTACCGGAACGAAGTCTCGGGCCATCGTACCCTTGCGGATCAGCCTCTTGATCGTGGCGACGTCGGGCTCGTTACCTTCGAGGTACGCTTCCATGACTTCGTCGTCCTGTTCGACGACGGTCTCGATCAGCTGCTCGCGATATTCGGCAACCTTGTCGGCCATGTCCTCGGGGATGTCGACGAACTCGTACTTCGCGCCCAGGTCTTCAGCCTGCCACACTATGCCGCGGTTCGACACGAGATCCACAACGCCCTTCAGCTGGCTCTCCGCGCCGATCGGCAGCGTGATGACCAGCGGCTTGGCGCCGAGGCGGTCGATGATCGACTGTACGCAGTAGTAGAAGTCTGCGCCGGTGCGGTCGAGCTTGTTGATGAAGCACATCCGCGGCACGCCGTACTTGTCGGCCTGACGCCACACGGTTTCGGACTGCGGTTCGACACCTGCGACGCCGTCGAAGACTGCGACCGCACCGTCGAGCACGCGCAGCGAGCGTTCGACTTCGATGGTGAAGTCGACGTGGCCGGGGGTGTCGATGATGTTGATGCGGTACTTCGGCATGTCAGCACGCAGGTCTTCGGGAGCCGAGCGGGGATCCATGGTCGGATCTTCGGGCGTCCAGAAGGTGGTGGTGGCAGCCGAGGTGATGGTGATGCCGCGTTCCTGCTCCTGCTCCATCCAGTCCATGGTGGCGGCGCCGTCGTGGACTTCGCCGATCTTGTAGGACTTGCCGGTGTAGTAGAGGATACGCTCGGTCGTGGTGGTCTTGCCAGCATCGATGTGAGCCATGATGCCGATGTTGCGATAGCGATCCAGCGGATATTCGCGCGCCATGGAAAATTCCTTGAGGGGTTCGGGGTAAGCCGGGAGACCCGCCCCATATAGTGACTAATATGACTATCTGAAGACGCGGCAGGCGAGCACCGGGGCTCGGGCCGCCGCGTTCCAGATACGCCTTACCAGCGGTAGTGCGAGAAAGCGCGGTTGGCGTCTGCCATGCGGTGAGTGTCCTCGCGCTTCTTCACGGCGTTGCCGCGGTTGTTCGAGGCATCCATCAGCTCGCCCGACAGGCGCGCGGCCATCGTCGTTTCCGGACGGTTGCGCGCGGCCGTGATCAGCCAGCGGATGGCCAGCGCCTGGGCACGCTCGGGGCGGACTTCGACGGGGACCTGGTAGGTCGCACCACCGACGCGGCGGCTGCGGACCTCGATCTGCGGCATGACGTTGCCGAGCGCATCGTGGAACAGCTGGACCGGATCGGTCTTGGCCTTGGCTTCGACGGTGTCGAGAGCGCCATAGACGATCTTTTCGGCAACCGACTTCTTACCGTCGAGCATGAGGTTGTTCATGAACTTCGACAGGACCTGATCACCGAACTTGGGATCGGGCAGGATTTCCCGCTTCTCGGGACGACGACGACGTGACATCTATCTTACTCCTAGACGGGAATTCTTACTTCGGACGCTTCGCGCCGTACTTCGAACGGCTCTGCTTGCGATCCTTGACGCCCTGGGTGTCGAGCACGCCGCGAAGGACGTGGTAACGGACACCGGGAAGGTCGCGAACACGGCCGCCGCGGATGAGCACGACCGAGTGCTCCTGCAGGTTGTGGCCTTCGCCCGGGATGTAGCTGATGACTTCGCGGCCGTTGGTCAGGCGCACCTTGGCGACCTTGCGAAGTGCCGAGTTCGGCTTCTTCGGGGTCGTGGTGTAGACGCGGGTGCAAACGCCGCGCTTCTGCGGGTTCTGCTCCATCGCAGGGACCTTGCTCTTGGCCTTCTGCGGGACGCGGCCCTTGCGGACCAGCTGGTTGATAGTAGGCATTTAGCTTCCTTCCTTGGCCGACAGGGTTTCCCCCGCCGGGTTGCGCCCTCCCCCGCGCCCTTATTGAGAAGGTGCGAATGGGATCGGGCCAAAAAACTCTTGGCCGAGCCGTTTGCCAGTGATGGAAGGAATGGATCGGGCGAATGCGGCGAGCAGGCCTTTATATAAAGGCCCCGCCATCAGGCATCGCACGAACCGAAACGCTCCACCTGCATGGCAGGTTACTTTGACGGATATCCGGGCGGGCAATTGCCCATTTCCCCAAAAGGAAAAAGACCCGCGACAGGCGCGAGCCTTACCGTATCACCGGCAATGTTCAGCTCTATGATCGGTGGTGTTGGAAAAACCCAACCCCTCGACTGGCCGCGCCCCTACGCGGATTCGGGGGTTGGGTCAATGTTTGTTTGGCCTCAGGCGCCGGCGGGGCCATTCGCCCCCTCAGGCTATCCTCGCGCCTTCGGCGCTGCGGGCGGCCGTTCGGCCTTGCGGGAGTCACCTGCGGCGCCCCGTTCCAGCGCCACCTAGCTATCTGGCACCGAACGTCAACGCGCCAACCGCCAACACTGGCAGAAGTTCGGGGCGCGCCAGCGACACCCGCAAGCGCAAATGCGCGCCGCCGCTTATGCGGCGAAGCCAAGCGGGCCGGATGGCCCGCGCCCGGCGCTTGAGGGGCCTAGAAAAAACTGCGGAGCCTCATGCGGCCGCAATCCGCGTCTCAGTGCATGGAGTCTAACTCAACAGCACTTTCAACCTGCATATCAATCCAAGCCTCGTAAATCACGGCACCGGCAGCTTCGAGATAATCGTCCATGATCTCGACACCTTGGTCCGTGATCTCAACCATTCGCGCCCGCTGATCTTCCGATGCTCCGAATCGTCGAATCAGCCCCTGTTCCTCAAGATGGCCAATCCACCGAGATCCCGTACTCTGAGCACAGCCGGCACCGAGAATAACAGCCTTTGTCAGCACGGGCCCGCCAGTCGCCATTTCCTCTACGTAGAGGGTAAGCAACATATCCCACGATACGTTGCTGAACATATCGTTTTCGATGTGGTTCAGGCGGCAGTCTTTGAGCTTCAGCAGAAGCCGTGCCAGCGAAGCGCGGTCAAATTTGGGAATAGCGTCAGTCGATTTCGAACGCATGTCGGACGAAGGCCCAACGGCTCCCGCCTCACCAAAAAGCACAGCCTTTCGCTCTGCATCGGCAGCCAATCCATTCATCATTCGCTCGATCCGACGAAGTTTTGTAGCAATTTCCGAGAAGCGTTTTCCAGACATTTGATAATCCTGCATGACCCGAGGCACCCCTCTAACCTATTCGCGGAGCCATCCGAAAGCCTGCAAAATGCATTCCTGCATAAAATATACAAGTCAGTAAAATTAATCAGATGGTTCTTTCCCCGACGCTTCATTTGAGAGATCTTTCAGATCGACCGAAATAAAAGCATCCAAAGACTGTGAAATAGATTGCAGTTCGACCAATGCGGTTTCAAGAATTGCCCCTGCCTTTCTTAATCCTAACATATCAACCTGATGTAGGCAGTCTTCAACCTCCAAGATTACTTTCTTTATTGCTTCCGATTTTTGAATCATTGTTTCCCGCCCTAAAATCATGATCCATTTTTCGACATACAAAACTTTGCTTGGGAACGCCGTATTTTCCCCTATGTCGCAACTCAGGACAATCTAGCCCGCCTGTCCTACATCAAAGTCAGATTAAGGATAATTGCGTAATCTCAGCCGTCCGAAAACGAGCCATGCTCAGGTCTCGTTATTTTCCTACACCCCCTCCCCTCGCCTAATCCCCAGCGCCCCGTCCCCCGCACCGGAGCGCGTCCATGTCCGAACCCTTCACCTTCACGCCTGTCCGGCGGGCCGCTCATGCGCGGCTCGATGCGCGGCGGCAGAGGGACTTCATCGCGGCGCTGGCACGCCATGGGTTCGTGGGAGAGGCGGCGCTTCGGGTCGGGGTCTCGGTCGCGGCGCTGGAGAGGCTGCGCTACGCGGCAGGCGCCGAGGAATTTCGCGCGGCCTGGGACGCGGCGCGCAACTGCCCCACGGCCCGCGAGGCAAGGCGCGCCGCAAGACGCACCGGCAGACGCGCTTCGCGCCCCTCACCCGACTTCAGGCAGGCAGAGCCGCCGGTCTTTCCGCCGGACGAGGTGAGCGCGGCGCTTGCCGCTGATGGTGACCAGCCCGATGGTCCGCTTCACTGCAATTCTTCACGCCCTTCGCGGCGGACGTCCTATCTAGCGTTCCGGGGCGATCCGCCCTCTCCCGACGATCCGCTGCTGGGCTTTGCGCCCTATCTCCACGCCCGCCCCCGCCGCAACTCGATCACGCCGCCCCGCCAGCGCGCCTTCATCGCGGCGCTGGCCGCGACAGGCTCTGTCACGCAGGCCGCCCGCGAAATCGGGGCCAGCCTAGAGGCGCTCTACCGCCTGCGCTCCCGCGGCGGGGCGGAAGGCTTTGCCAAGGCGTGGGACAAGGCGGTGGACGCGGGCATGGCGCGGCTGGAGGACACCGCGCTCATACGCGCGATGGAGGGCGAGCTGCGCCCCGTCGTCAGCGGCGGCAGGGTGGTGGCGTGGTATCGCCGCCACAACGATGCGCTCACCATGTTCATGCTGCGCCACCGGCGCGCCCACCGCTATGGCTCGGAGGCAGAGCGCGCCGGGACAGAGGGGCCGGACGAGCAGGAGATCATCGATTCCATCAACCGCAAGCTCGACCTGATGCGGGCGAGGATGGAGGGGCGCGAAGGCATTGCGTGAAGGGATTGCGTGAGGGGGGCGCTTTGCATAGGCTGAGGGCATGACCGGTCCTGTTCTTGTCGCCACCAACCTTTCCGCCAGAGACGACCGCGCGATCGACCGCGCCGCGATGATGGCAAAGCTGCGGGGGGTGGAACTCGTCGCCGTCCACGTGGTGAAGCCCGGCAGCAAGCGGGCGCAGGATATGAACGCCGCCCGCGCCGCCTTGCAGGACGTGATGCCCGACGGGGTAGAGGCGCGGCTCGAACTGCCCACAGGCTCCGCCCCGCTGGAAATCCCGCGCCTTGCCGACGAAATCGGCGCGCAGCTGATCGTGACCGGCGTGGCGCGCTTCAACGACATCGGGGACTATTTCCTCGGCACGACAGTCGATCACCTGCTGCGCCAGGCGCTTGTGCCGGTGCTTGTGGTGAAACGCCGCGCGCACGGTGCCTACGAACGGATGCTGGCGGCAACCGACCTTTCGGACACATCGGCAGGCGCGATCCGCGCAGCCGGAGAGCTGTTCCCCGATCCGCCGATCCACGTCGTCCACGGCTGGCACGTGCCGTTCGCGGGCTGGCAGAAGGCGCTGCATGTGCGCGAGGATACCGAGAAAGAGGCGAAGAAGGCGCTGGACGAGTTCCTGGCCGATGCGGGCCTGTCCCCTGCCCTTAAAAAGCGGATCAAGGCCGAAACCCGCGACGGCGGGGCCGAGCGCGCGGTGATGGATGCGATTGCCGCTCACCACCCCGACCTGCTGGTGCTGGGGACGCAAGGCTGCGGCGGCTTTCGCAACGCGGCGCTGGGCAGCACGGCAAGCCAGCTGCTTTCCAGTGCACCCTGCGATGCGCTGGTCGTCCCGCCGGAGTGCTAAAGCCGGGCAAAACGCCGGAATATCAAATGATTTAGGCGATCACCGCGGCCCGTGATAGGCTGGCCGCCTCATCGCGCTGAAAGGGCGCGCAAGGAACAAGCGCCCGCAGCGCCCACGAGGAGAGGGTGAAAATGGCCTATTCCGATGCCAGCCACGGTCCGAACCGGACCCGGACGATCGCAACCGTCGCCATCATTCACGCAGGGCTGGGCTATGCCCTGCTGACCGGATTTGCCGGCGGCGTGATTGACACTATCAAACAGACGACGATCGGGACGACCTTCATAGAGGACGAGGTCGAGATCATCCCGCTCGATCCGATCGAGCAGCCTAAGGACGATGTCCGCGAAGTTCCCGTGCCCGACACCAGGATCGTGCCGATGGACAGCCCGCTCGACCGCACGAGCGAGTTCGTCTTGCCCAAGGTTCCTGTCCCCGACACCTTCCCGACCGGCCGTTCGAACGAGATCGTCGACCTTCCGGTCGAGCCGACGCAGCCCGCTCCGCTCTACAAGCCCAGGGCCGCCGCGCCGCGCGGCAATCCCGGCAGCTGGGTCACGCAGGACGATTACCCGTCCCGCATGATCCGTCGCGGCATCGAGGGTACCACCGATTTCCGTCTGACCATCGACGCGCGCGGGCGGGTTACCGATTGCACGGTCACCTCGTCGAGCGGTGCGGCCGAGCTCGACAAGGCGGCCTGCACATCACTGTCCAGGCGGGCAAAGTTCGAAGCCGCGCGCGACGGTAACGGAGATGCCATATCCGGCACCTATTCAAGCAGGATTGTCTGGCGCCTGCCCTGACGGCGGCGACCGGACGTGGGGGAACGGCCCCGCCCCTTACCGGGCGGGGCCGTTTGCATTATGAGCCTTGCGAAATCCCCTTCGCCCGTCCGGGCGCCACCCCAAGGAAACGTTCGATGGAAGCAGATTTCTGGCACGCTCGCTGGGATGCGATGGAGATCGGTTTTCACGAGGGCGCCGCAAACGATCTTCTGGTCCGCCACTTGCCCTCGCTGGACCTTCCAGCAGGCGCGCGCGTTTTCGTGCCCCTGTGCGGCAAAGCGCGCGACATGGCCTGGCTCGCCGCGCAAGGCTTCGAAGTCGTCGGCGTGGAACTGAGCATGAAGGCCGTCGACCAGTTCTTCGAGGAGATGGACGTCGCGCCCGAGATCGCCGGACACGGGGAACTGACACGCTATTCGGCAGGATCGGTCACGATCTATGCCGGAGACCTCTTTGCGCTCGACGCTACGACGCTGAGCGGGATGGACGCGGTGTATGACCGCGCTTCGCTTGTCGCCATGCCGGCATCCATGCGCGATGACTATGCACGGCAGATCCGCGCCCTGACGCCTGACGCGAAACGCCTGCTCATCACGTTTGCCTATGATCAGTCCGAAATGGACGGGCCGCCCTTCTCGATCGACACGGCCGAAGTCGAGCGGCTGTTCGCCAAGGACTACGACCTGACCTGTCTGGAAGAACGTGACGTCGAAGGAGGCTTGAAGGGGCGCATTCCCGCCACCGAAGCGGCGTGGCGAATGGTGCCGCGCTAGATCAGGCGCGGGTCAGAAATTCGACCAGCGCCTTCACTTTCTTCTGGCGCCACTGCGGACGCGGCGCGACGAACCAGTAGCCGTACCGGTTCTCCTCGACCTCGCCCTCTGCCACCAGTTCGCCCGCTGCAATCGCGCGTTCGACCAGTTCCAGCGGCAGGAGCGTACGGCCAAGGCCCGCAGCCGCCGCGGCCAGAGCCTGTCCGGTCGCGCCGACCTGCATCGTCTCTTCCTCGCCTTCGGGCGCGGGGCCGCCGGGCCATGTGATCCAGCCGCGGGCGCCATCGGGCGCAGCGACGATAACGACGCGCCCCGGCCTCAACAGCACGCCTTCGTGGTCGCCGGGGCCATCGGCAAGACGCACCGCGAAATCGAGGTTCGCCTCGGTAAAGTCGGTCTGCGCGCCGCCCGCCATGTGGAAGCGCGTGTCGGGATATTCCCTGCGGAAATCGGCCAGCCGGTGCGCGAACCACGCACCGAAAAAGTCGCGCGGCGCGGCGAAAGTGAAGTTATGGCTGGACTGACCCGCCTGCATCGCCGCGACCGCTTCCTCGAAACGCAGGAAACCTTCGCGCAGGGAATCGAGGCCCGCGATCGCCTCGTCCGTCAGTTCCAGCCCCTTGGGCGTGCGGCGGAACAGCACGACGCCAAGCAGGTCTTCGAGCGCGCGGATCTGCTGCCCCACGGCGGCAGGAGTCACGGCCAATTCGTCCGCCGCACGGGTGAACGACAGGTGGCGGGCCGCCGCGTCGAGCACGCGCAGGCCATTCAGGGGTAGATGCGTCCGCTTCATTGCAAGCCGCGACATAAGGCCAGCCGCCGGTTTGGGCAACGGGCGAAGGCGATGGGTCATTCGCAAGTCGGGGACTAAAGCCGCGGGTGGGCAGACACTTGGACAAGGCGGCGGTATTCTTCCCGCCGGTTGGATACGGGGTGATTTACATGCACAAGGGGCGCGACAGGGATCGGATCGAACGCGGCGGCTTCCTGCTGTTTCTTGCCGCGATAACGGCGGCGACGCTCTATATCGCGTGGCCGTTCCTGCCGCCGCTGTTCTGGGCTCTTCTGGCTGCGATCATGTTCCAGCCGCTCAATCGGCGAATGTTGCTGATCCTGCGCGGGCGGAAGAACTATGCCGCGCTTGCCTCGTTGCTCATCATCACCGTTGCCGTGCTGGTGCCGGCCATGGTGATCGGCACGATGGTCGTCGATCAGGCGACAGGCATTTACCTCGCGCTACAGGACCAGCAGTTCGACGCGGGCACGATCTTCGACCGCGTGCGCGACGGACTGCCCGCGCGGATGCAGATCCTGCTCGACAACTCGGGCTATGGCGAGTTCGAGATGCTGCGCGACAAAGTGACCGAGATCGCGCGCGATTCCGTCGGGCTCATCGCGACGCGCGCACTTGCCATCGGCGGCGGCGCACTGGGCTTCGTGCTCAGCTTCGGCGTCGGTCTCTACGTGACCTATTTCCTGCTGCGCGACGGGCGCGCCATCGGCCATGCCGTGCGCCGCGCCATGCCCATGCCGCCTGAAGTTTCGCGGCAGGTCGTGGACCGTTTCGTCGCGATAATCCGCGCGACGATCAAGGGTTCGGTCGTCGTGGGGCTGGTGCAAGGTGCGCTGGGCGCGATCACATTCTCGATCGCCGGGTTGCCCGCCGCGGTGCTGTTCGGATTGCTGATGGCGATTTTCTCGCTCCTGCCCGCGCTGGGACCGGCCATCGTCTGGCTGCCGGCAGCGATCTACCTGCTGGCAATCGGGGACATCTGGCAGGGCGTCATGGTCATCGTGTCGGGCGTTGCGGTGATCGGCATGGCGGACAATGTCCTGCGTCCCATCCTGGTGGGACGCGACACGGGGATTCCGGACTGGATCATCCTGGTTTCGACGCTTGGCGGCATTGCCGCGTTCGGGATCAGCGGGATCGTCGCGGGGCCGGTCGTGGCGGGGCTGTTCCTCTCCGGCTGGGCGATCATGCACCCGCCGATGGAAGGCGAAGCAGGCGAGCCTGCGCCGGTGACTTAGCAAAATCGCCAATCGATGGTATGATCGGCCCGTTTAGGGTCGCGATGTCCTGTTTGGGGGGACTCGTCATGGGTGCCATTCGCCTGGTCTTTGCCGTCGCGTCGTATCTGCTTTTCTTCGTGACATTCCTCTATCTCGCCGCGTTCGTCGGCAACCTGTTCGTACCGAAAACCATCGATGCGGGCGGCGTGCTCGGTCCCGTCCCAGCGGCGGTCGTCGATGTCTTCCTGATTTCGCTCTTCGGTCTGCAACACTCGGTCATGGCGCGCAGCGGCTTCAAGCGTAAGCTGACGCAGTTCGTACACCCGAGCATCGAGCGCAGCGTCTATGTCCTCGCCACCGTGGGCGTGCTGTGGATCATGTTCGCGCTGTGGCAACCGATCCCTGCCGTAGTCTGGGCGGCCGAAGGCACCGCGGCGGTCGTGCTTTGGGCTCTGTTCGCCATAGGGTGGACCATCGTGTTCCTGTCGACGTGGATGCTCGACCATTTCGAGCTGTTCGGACTGCGGCAGGCGTGGTTCGGCTTTACCGGCAAGAACGATCATGCGCCCAAGTTCCGCGAGCCGATGTTCTACCGCTATGTGCGCCACCCGCTTTATTTCGGGATGCTGATGGCGTTCTGGGCCATTCCGGTGATGACCGTGGGGCACCTGCTCTTCGCAGGCGTCATGTCGGTCTATGTGCTGATGGCGATCCGGTGGGAGGAACGCGACCTCACCCATGCGCTGGGCGAGGCTTATACCGACTATCGCAAGCGGGTCGGAATGATCGTGCCGGGGATCGGCAAGGCGCGCTAGATCAGCGGGCCGTCGCCGGGGCGGCGAGCGGGAAGAAGGGGATCGCCGCCTCGAACTTCGTGCCGTCGTCGCGGACGAAGCCGTAGTAGCCTTCCATCGAACCGAGCGGGGTTTCGAGCGGGCAGCCCGACACGTAGTCGTGGCTTTCACCCGGTTCCAGCCGCGGCATTTCGCCGACGATGCCTTCGCCGTCGACAAGGCTCACGCGGTCGTTTCCGTCAGTGATGCGCCAGTGCCGCGTGACCAGGCGGGCAGCCTCTTCGCCCTCGTTCTCGATCCGGATGTGATAGGCCCAGAACCAGCGCCCCGCGGCGACCTGCGACTGTTCGGGCAGGAAGCTTGCGGAAACCCGCACGGTGATGCCGTTGGTCTTGGCGACGTGATCGAAAAACTGGTTCATCATTTCACATAGCAGCCTAGACGATCACCCCCTGCCCCCGCAAATCCCGAAGGCGCGATACGGTGGAAATTACCGCCGCCAGCGCACCCGGCTAGTGCGCGATGACGGTGGCCGAATCGCATTCGAACGACCAGCTGGCCCCGTCCTTCGAGAAATTGAGGCTGGTCGTCGCATCCAAGACAGTCACCGGAATATCGCGAATGACCGAGGTGCCGAAGCCGGTGCGCGTCGTCGGCATGACTTCCGGCCCGCCGGTTTCGCGCCATGTCAGCTGAAAGCGCCCGTCGCGGTCGTCCCACGCGATTGACACCTTGCCGCCATCGACCGACAGCGCGCCATATTTCAGCGCATTGGTCGCCAGTTCGTGCAGCGCCATGCCCAGCGTTTCCGCCCCGCGCGAGGTGATGTCCACTTCCGGACCGTCGAATTCGATCCGCGTGCCCGCGATGTCGAGCGCAAAGGCAAGCTGCGCGCGCACGAGCTCGTGCATCTCCACCCGCGTCCAGGCGCGGCGGACCAGGAGATCCTGGTTCGCGGCCAAGGCCTCAAGCCGGCGCACGAAACGCTTCAGGAACTCGTCATTCCCAGGTGCGGACCGGCGGGCCAGCGACTGGATCACCGTCAGCATGTTCTTCGACCGGTGATTCACCTCGGTCAGCAGCGTCTCGATCGATTCGGCCTGCGCGCGCTGCTCGGTGATGTCGGTATTGGTGCCGAACCAGTAGGCGATTTCGCCGTTTTCGTCATGGATGGGCCGCGCGCGCGACAGGAACCAGCGATAGCGCCCGTCCCGTCCGCGCAGCGGGAACGTGTCTTCCCACAATTCGCCGCTGTCCCAGCTTTTCTGGATGCGTTCGATTACGCGATCGACGTGGTCGGGGTGGTGAACCTGTTTCCAGCCCCACCCTTCCATGTCGGACAGGGTCGTACCGGTGTAGTCGAACCAACGCTTGTTGTACCAGAAGATCCAGCCCTGCGAATCCGCGATCCAGGCCAGCTGCGACATGTTGTCGGCCAGCATCTTGAAACGACGTTCGCTTTCGGCCAGTTGCTGACGCGCCAGTTCCAGCGCGCCGACGTCGCGGGCGATCTTGCTCGCCCCGATGATCTTGCCATTGCCATCGCGGATCGGCGACACGGTGACCGAAACGCGCACTGACGCGCCCGTCTTGCGCAGGCGCGTGGTGTGGAGCGAGGAAACCCGCCGCCCTTGCGCGACCTGACGAAGGATCGCGTCCTCCTCCATGTGGCGTTCTTGGGGAATCAGCTTGCGGACCGACTGTCCGATCATTTCGGACGCGGTATAGCCGAACAGCCGTTCTGCCCCAGGATTCCAGCTGGTCACGATACCTTCGAGCGTCTTCGACACGATCGCATCGTCCGAACCCTCGATGATCGCGGCCAGCAAGGCTTCGGGCGCAACGCCGGGAAGCGGGGCCGCATCCCCGCCAATCCTCAGGTCGACGTCATCCGACGTCCGCGCAGCAAGCCGTTCGGGCCGCCCGTGTTCGATATCGGGATCGGATTTCAAGCGCCGGTCCTGCGAACCATGCGTGGCGCGTTGTTACAGGCCAGCGGCCGCAAGCCCCCGCGCGAGGTCTTCGATGAGATCGTCCGCATCCTCAAGTCCGACATTCAAGCGCAACATTCCTTCCGAAACACCCATCTCGGCCCGTGCCTCCGGTCCGACCGAATGGTGAGTCGTGCTGGCAGGATGACACATCAGGGAACGCGCGTCCCCGATATTGTTCGAAAGATCGATCAGTTCCAGCGCATCGAGGAAGGCGTGGGCCTGCTCGCGCCCGCCGTCGAGAACGATCGAAAAGATGCAGCCCGGCATCGTCATCTGCTTCATGGCCAGCGCATGCTGCGGGTGGCGTTCAAGCCCCGGATGCAGGATCGTGGGCACGCGGTCTTCAAGGAAACGGCCCAGCTTGAGCGCGTTGTCGCACTGCTGGCGGGCGCGCAGATGAAGCGTTTCCAGCCCCTTCAAAACGACCCACGCGTTGAACGGCGACAGGTTCGGCCCGGTATTGCGCTGGAACGGCAGCAGCTTGTCCTGGATGAATTCCTCGCTGCCGCAGACGGCGCCGGCCAGCACGCGGCCCTGTCCGTCCATCAGCTTTGTCGCGGAATAGGCCACGACGTCGGCGCCGAAATCCATCGGGCGCTGCATGATCGGGGTGCAGAAGGCATTGTCGACGACGGTGGTGATGCCGTGCGCCTTGGCCAGGCCGCAGACATATTCGAGATCGACGATGTCGAGCGTGGGGTTGGCGGGCGTTTCGAAGAAGAAGACCCTGGTGTTGGGCCGGATTGCGGCCTCCCACGCGGCATTGTCGGTCGAATCGATAACCGTCCCCTCGATCCCGAAACGCGGCAGCAGGCTGTCCACCAGCCAGCGGCACGAACCGAAGGCGGCACGCGCGGCGACGATGTGATCGCCCGCCGAAAGCTGGCAGAGCAGCGCGGCGGTCATAGCCGCCATGCCCGATGCCTGCGTGCGGCACGCCTCTGCCCCTTCCAGCACGGCGATGCGTTCTTCCAGCATCTGCACGGTGGGGTTCTGCAGGCGCGAGTAGGTCATGCCGTCCTGCTCGCCCGCAAAGCGCGCGGCAGGCGTTGCCGCGTCTTCATAGGTATAGCCGGAAGTGGCGAAAATTGCCTCGCTGGTCTCGCCCATCTCGCTGCGCCAGGTGCCTGCGCGAACGGCCTGCGTGGCCGGACGCCAGTTGCGAGTGATCGAGCGGTCCTGTCCTGTCGTGCGTTTCATGGCCCTGCCGTTAGCGCCGCCCCGTTGCCCATGCAATCGCGATTGCAAGCCTGACCGCCTGACGTTACCGGGCAAGGCAATGCAGCCGATTGCGAACAGGACAAGAAAAGAAAGCGATCCGATCGGCTGGATGCTGCTGATCGCGCTCGTCTTTGGCGGGGTTGCGGTTTGGGGCTTCGCCGAAGTGGCGATCCCGATCTTCGATGAAACCCACTATTTGCCCGCCGCAAGGGCGTGGGTCGCAGGCGAAATCCTGCTGAACCCCGAGCATCCCGTGCTGGGCAAGCAGATGATCGCAACCTCGATCCGCCTGCTGGGCGACAACCCTGTCGGCTGGCGCGCGGGTTCGGTTCTGTTCGGGGTGCTGACGCTTTTCGCGATGATGCGGATGACTTGGGCGGCCAGTGGATCGCGCTTTGCCGCCTTGGCCGCAGGCGTGCTGGCGGCGTCGAACTTCCTGCTGCTGGTCCAGTCGCGTGTGGCGATGCTCGACATCTACATGCTGGGTTTTCTCATGCTGGGCTGCTGGTCGCTGGTCGCAGCGGGCACGGGCAAGGCGGTGCGGCCGCGCGTGATCCTGGCGGGCGTGATGTTCGGGCTTTCGTTGGCGGTGAAGTGGAACGCAGCGCCCGTCATCGCCTTCGCAGGGGCCTGCGTGTTCCTCGGCAATTTGCGCGCCAAAGTAATCAAGGATGCGCGGCGGCCGCTTGACGACATGACGATCTACGAGGCGTTCGTCTGGCTCGCGTTGCTGCCGGTGGCGATCTACCTCGCCAGCTACACGACTATCTGGTTGCTCGATAATCCGAACCCGCGGTTCCACGGGCCGGTGTCTTGGCAAGGCTACATGCTCGACCTGCAGGAGAGCGTGAAGAAGGACCACCCCTATATGTCGCGCTGGTGGCAGTGGGTGGTCGACTGGCGGCCTATCTGGTATTTCTACGAAGAATACGAAGGCGACTGGCGCGGGATGCTGTTCCTTGGCAATCCGATCACGATGCTGGCGGGCCTTGTCGGCCTTGTCGGATGCCTGTGGCTCGGACTGGTGCGGGGGCGCATGGACTGCCTTATGGCGGCGGGCGCATGGGCTGCGGCGCTGGCATTATGGATCGTCGCGCCAAAGCCGGTGCAGTTCTACTACCACTACCTGATCAGCGCGCAATTCCTGATGGTGGCTCTTGCCCTGGCGCTTGACCACTGGGTCTGGCGCAATCCGCCGTGGCGTCTGCACCGCCGGCTGGCCCCTGCGTTCGTCGCGGCGAGCGCGCTGTTGTTCGTCTATTTCATACCGATCCTGACGACCCAGCCGCTACCCAAAAAGACCAGCTTTGCCGACTATGCGTGGTTCCAGAACTGGCGTTGACCGGAACCTGAGGGCGTTTCGGCGATTATTCGGGCAAGATGACGAACTGCCCGCAACCAGATCAAAGCCCTGACGATAGCGCTTGTAAAAGCAGGGACGAGTTGCGCCACGCGCTTGCCAATTCGCAGCAGGAAAAGATCGCGCTGCAAAACGTGCTAGCGCGTGCGGCGGACCAGATCGATCAACTGGTCGAAAGCGATTGCCACGAGATTGAAAAGGACAAGGCCGCCCGAACCGCCCGGCGCCTGCGCAGGTTTTCCGAAGTCTAGAACCGGCCCCAGACGAACCGGCTCGACAGGGCATAATTCCACACCGACCCGATGACGATACCCGCAATCGCGGCCAGTACCCAATGGGCCCCGCGGCTGACCAGCGCCTCTGCGACACCGACATTGGCAAAAGCGCCGATAGAACAGGTCAGCGCGAACTTGAGCCAGCCCACGGCCAGTCCGCCCAGCGAATGGATACGCTTGTCGGCGTAAGTCAGTTCGTTGTTGAGGATGAAGTTGAACGTCATCGCCGCGATCACCGCGCCGATCTGGCCGTAAAGGAACCCCGTCCCGAACATCTTGTAGAGCAGCCACAGCACGGCAAGGTGCACCACCACGCCCAGCGCGCCGATCGTGCCGAACAGGGCGAACCGCGTCGGGATGAACCGGCCCAGCGTCTTGTCATACAGACCGACGAGGAATTCGAACGCGATTGCCTGGTCCAGCTTGGATTCTCCTGCGGCCCGCGCCGCGAACGACAGCGGGAATTCCTTGACCGTCAACTTGCGCTCCGACGTCGAGAGGATGTCGAGCAGGATCTTGAACCCGATTCCCGAAAGCCGCGGCGCGACATCGCGAAGCGTGTGCGCAGGCATCATGAAATAGCCGCTCATCGGGTCGGACAGTTCGACACCGGTCAGCTTGCGGGCGATGCGGTTGGCGAGTTCGGACTGCTTCTCACGGTCGGGGCGGTTCCAGTCGGCCATGCTGGCCCCGGGCGCAAAACGGCTGGCGACGCAGACATCCGCCTCTCCGGTCTCCAGCGCCTGCACCATCAGCGGCAGCAGCGCGGGGTCATGCTGATGATCGGCATCCATCACCGCGACATAGGGCGCAGCAGTCGCCATCATCCCCTCGATCGCGGCACTGGCAAGGCCGCGCCGGCCGATGCGCTGGATCACGCGAACGCGGTGGTCGGCGCGCGACAGGGTCCGCGCTTCTTCCGCGGTGCCGTCCTGCGAATCGTCGTCAACGAAGATCGCTTCCCACCCCCCGATGCCCAAAGCACCGTCAAGCGAGGCAGCCATGCGCTTTACCAGCGAGGCGAGGTTGTCACGTTCGTTGAATGTCGGGAGAATGACGGCGAGTTTCAGCATCTTTGCAGTCCATCGCCGTAAACGCGCGCCCAGTCCAGCCGGACGTCAGAGCAACACGTTGGCGAAACGCCCTCCCCTTGCACGCAGCCAGCGCGTGGTGGACGGCATCCACAGGAGGATCAGCGTCGCAGAACCCATGAACATGATCAGCGCAAACCGCATGTAAGCCATCGAATTGCCGGTAAACCGCGAAAACTGGAACATCGCCCCCATCGGCACGAAGATCAGAAACCCGATGCACGCCGCCGAAAGCAGCAGCCACGACAGCGCCCAGCGCAGCCGCGTCACCGTGAGAACGACAAGCGCGACGAGCGTGAAGTTCACCGCCGGATAGAGCCACATGTCTGAAGAGGACATCCAGATTCCCAGCGGAATCCCGATCAGATAGATCATTTCCAGCCCGCACAGGGTGCAAGGCCGCTTGTCTGTCGCGTCCGTTCCAGACGCACCGAAACCAAATTTCATGCGGCCCCCCAGCCAGATGAATTTTCGCTAATTTATCAAAGGCGCGTTAAGATTGCGTCACCGATTTCGGCGCAATTCGAATCCCCACCAAGATCGCCGCCACGGATACCATCGGCCAGCGTCTTGGCAACCGCGTTCTCGACGCGCTTTGCCAGTTCTTCCTGTCCCAGCGAGTGGCGCAGCAGTTCGGCAAGGCTAAGGACGGTCGCCATCGGATTGGCAATGCCCTTGCCCGCGATGTCGGGGGCGCTGCCGTGGATCGGTTCGTAAAGGCCGAAAGTGCCGTAATCGGTCTTGCGCTCGCCCAGCGAGGCGCTTGCCAGCAGGCCGATCGAACCGACGCACATCGAGGCCTGGTCCGACAGGATGTCGCCGAACAGATTGCCGGTGACGACGACGTCGAACTGGCCCGGATTCTTCACCAACTGCATCGCCGCGTTGTCGACGTACATGTGGGTCAGTTCCACGTCGGGGAAATCGGCGTGCGTTTCGATCACGACATCGCGCCACAGCTGGCTGGTTTCCAGCACGTTGGCCTTGTCGACGCTGCACAGGCGGCCTCGGCGCTTCTGCGCGGCTTCGAAACCGGCGACGGCGATGCGGCGCACTTCGGATTCGTCATAGGACATGATGTCATAGCCCTGGCGCAGGCCCGCGTCGGTCGTGCGCATGCCTTTTTCGCCGAAATAGACGTCGCCGTTCAGTTCGCGCACGATCAAAAGGTCGATGGCGCCCGCAATCTCCGGCTTCAGCGCACTGGTATGCTCTAGCCCTTCGAACACCTTGGCAGGGCGCAGGTTGGCAAACAGGTTCAATTCGCGGCGCAGGCCGAGAATTGCCTGTTCGGGGCGCAGATGACGTTCCAGATTATCGCAATCGAAATCGCCGACCGCACCGAACAGGATCGCATCGGCCTCATTCGCGGCGACCAGCGTTTCATCCGGCAGCGGATGGCCGTGGCGCTTGTAGGCGATCCCGCCAACGTCGCCTTCGAGCAGAGAGACCTGAAGCGGCAGGGCATCGAGCACGCGCAGCGCCTGTGCCGTGACTTCGGGGCCGATACCGTCGCCGGGGAAAACCGCGATCTTCATGTGCTGTGCCTTTCGATGCTCTTAAGCGAGGCAGCAGGCTCAGCCGCCGGAGATCCGGGCGAGCCGCTGCATCATGACTTCGCGCGCGCCCATAACATTCGTGCGGCGATCTGCAAGCAGCCTGCGGGATAATTGCCGCCCGCTGCTGTCCAGAATACCGAGAATTTCGTCCCAGTTCTCCGCCACCGGAGGCATCTCGCCCCCGCCGAAACCCAGTTCGCGCAAGGTCAGCACTTCGTACTTCGCCATGGCCAGCGCCCACATCCGCGCCGACGGCGCATTGCATATCGCCTCCAGCAAGCCGGAAAGCGCATCGTGCAGCGCAGGATAGGGATTGTGTTCGGGCAGGACCGTTGCTGCCAGCGTAGTCGCCCAGCCGATGGCGGCAGCGGGCAAAGGCTCTGTCAGCCAGGGCCCGCGGCTGGTGACGAGTTCGAGTTTCAGGAACGGCAACTGGCTGGCCGAGCGTGAGCGAAGATCCGCCTCGACCACGTTTCCGGGGATCAGCACGGGCCGCATCCGCCTGCCCCGCGCGCCCGCGACATAGCCCGCCAGCATCCCGAATTCGCGCGTGAACACCCGCGCGATAGCCGCGGTCTCACCGTGGGCACGGCTGGCGCAGACGATGGCGGGGGCGCGGATTTCCATGGACTACGGATGTGGCGGGCATAGGCGCGGCTGGCAAGCGTACAGGTGTTTGACCTTTTATCGCACCCTCGCCTAACCTGCTGTCATGAAGAAGCTTTTCATAGGGGCATCGCCCAAACAACCGAACTCAATGAGAACCAAAGCGCTTGCCACCGCGCTGGGCATGGTCGCGACAGGCATTGCCTCCGCCGCGTCGGCAGAGCCGGTAAAGCTCGAGCAGTCATCTAAATGGGTCATGGACTATGCCGACAGCAGCTGCAGGCTCTGGGCCACTTTCGGCGAGGGTGAGGAGAAATCAACGCTCGAATTCGCTGCGCCATCTCCAAACAAGGCGGGCTTCGACGTGCTCGTCTATCCAAGCGATCCCGACAGCAAGGGATTAAAGTTCCGTTGGTCGGAGGCGGCTTCGGCTCAGGAGGTAGGTAAGGTCATACCGATCGCGTTCGAAACAGGAACCGGACTGATGTTCGAAGCCGGGCTTGGTCACAATGTTGCGGGATTGACCGATAATCCTTCGGCGGAAGGCTATCGGAACGAGGCAGAGCGTATGACAACCGAGGCTAGCGTCGAGGGGTTGTTTCTAACGGATGAAACCGGTGCGGACATCGCTTACATGACCGGTAGTTTGAAAGCACCTTTCAACGCGCTCCGGTCATGTCTCGACAATCTCATAACCGAGATGGGAGTCGACCCAGTCACGCTGCGAAACCGCTCACGCCCTGTTGCCACGCTCGACTTGGACAAATGGCGGAGTGACGTACTCAACGAATACGATACAACAGCGTTAAGGAACGACGAACAGGGCGACGTAACGTTCATGCTCATCATCGACGAAAAAGGAAAACCTGCTGACTGCCGAGTCACACGGAACCTCGCATCAAAAAGCCTAGCCGACTTCACTTGCAGGAAATGGCGACGGTACGGCAAGTTCACCCCCGCGCTTGACGCCGACGGAAATCCGATAACCGGCGTCTATTTTCAGACAATGTTCTACCGCCTCCCATAAGGCCGTAATCTCAGCCCTCCGGCGCGTCTTTCTTGTCCGGGGTCTTGCGGGCATAGGCGCGGCTGGCAAGCGCGCAGGGGTTTGACCTATTACATCAGCCTCGCCTAACCTGCTGTCATGAAGAAACTTTTCATGGGGGCCGGGCTTCTGTCACTGGCCGTGTCGAATCCTGCATTTGCCGAAGACCAGCCGGTTTTGCTCGAACCGTCTGCGCCTTGGTCGGTCGATTACCGCGACAATAGTTGTGCGTTGACCGGCGTATTCAAGAGCGGGGCGGGACCGGTCGTAATGCAGATCGAGACGTTCGATCAGGGAAGCAACGTGACAATGCGCCTTGCGGGGGAGCCGATCGAGGAAGTCGGCCCGTCCGTGGACGTACGCTGGCGCGATGACGTGCCGGCGCACACGCTCGACTTTGTCTTTGCAACAAGCAATGCAGACGGCGTTCGTGGATTTTTCGCGATGACGTCGCTTTGGACGCCCTATCTGGAGGGTAAGGCCGACACCAGTCCGTCGAAACTGAAAACGATCGGAGACGCCAGCGAACTTACCTTTGGTGGCAAGCTTGATCCGGTGCTGCGGCTAAAGACCGGTCCGATGGCTCCGGCCCTCGATGCGTTGAACAAGTGCGCGGACGATCTTGTAGCATCGTGGGGTCTGGACCCACTGGCCCAGCGCAAATTGTCACGTGCTGCCGAGACTGATGGCTTTTATCTCTCGACACCGCTCGTCAAGGCTTCCGGCCATCCTGCCGGCGTGCCTTCACCGATCAGGGTTCTGATCGGTGCGGACGGACGGGTCACCGATTGCAAGATCCTCTCCAATTTCCTGAGCGAAAAGGAAAGCGAACGCGTGTGCGGCCGGATCAGGCAAAAGGCCCCCTTCTCACCTGCCCTCGACGAGGCGGGAGAACCGATTGCGAGTTATCGCGTTGAAATCGGGATGAAGCTGGGCGGATGATGAGTGTAGCTGCCGTGCACGGCTACCCAAATCTTTAGTCCTCAACCCTCAGGAGCGTCCTTCTTGGCCGCGCCCTTTCGCGCCGCCGCCTTCGTCGATGCGGCGCGCAGGACTTCCGCCTCAAGCGTGGCGATGCGCTGCGCCAGCTTGTCGTTCTCTTCCCGCGCCTTCACGGCCATTTCCTTCACCGCCTCGAATTCCTCGCGGCTGACGAAGTCCATGCCGCCCAGCGCTTCTTTCAAGCGTTCGCGGGCGGCTTCGGCCGATTCCTGCGCCATGCCGGCAAAGGTGCCGGCGGCTGCGGTGAACATGCGGGTGATGTCCGAGATACGGGGATTGTCGCTCTGCATGGTTCCTATGTGGCCCCGATAACTGATCAGTTCAACTGCCAGAATCGCAGGTTCAGCACCGCGGCAAAGCATATCCACGCAAGGTAAGGTACGAGCAGCAGCATCGCCGTGCGGCTGACCCGCGCGAAATAGGCCATCGTCGCCATCACCAGCACGATCAGCAATACGATCCAGAAGAAGGCAAAGGCGATCAGGTGCGCGCTGAAGAAGATTGGCGACCACAGCACGTTCACCACCAGCTGCACCGCGAAAATCGTCACGGCAAACCGCTTGAAGGGCGTGGCGGGTGCGGCCAGTACGAAGGCGAGGGAGAAACCCATGAGGACATAGAGGATCGTCCAGACCACGCCGAACAGGTAGGGCGGCGGGAAGATGTCGGGCTTCACGAGCGAGGTGAACCATTCCCCGTCCCCGCCAGAGCCCGAGGCCCAGCCGGACAGGAGGCCCAGAACGACGACGACGGGAACGGTCAGAATGGCCCATTTAAGGACCGAGCGGGATGTGTCGGGGGATGCGATCTGGGTGTCCATGCCACCTGAACGCGCGAAGGGTCAGCCGCGTTCCGCCCACACGAGAAACTCGACATTGCCTTCCGGTCCGGTGATCGGGCTGGTCGTCAGGCCCTTCACGGTCCAGCCGATCGTTTCCAGCCAGTCGGTCACTTCGCCGCAGACCCGCTCGTGCAGCGCGGGATCGCGCACCACGCCGCCCTTGCCGACCTCATTGCGGCCCACCTCGAACTGCGGCTTGATGAGAGCGACGAGCGTCGCATTCGGTGCGGCGAGCGCGAGCGGCACTTCGAGAACCTTGGCCAGCCCGATGAAGCTGGCGTCGCAGACCACCCAGTTGCAGGGGCGGTCGATGTGTTCGGCGGTCAGGATGCGGGCGCTGGTCTGTTCCAGCACCGTCACACGTTCGTCCTGGCGCAGTTTCCATGCGAGCTGGTTCGTGCCCGAATCGACGGCAAAAACGTGATCTGCGCCCCTTTGCAGCAGGACATCGGTGAACCCGCCGGTCGAACTGCCGATGTCCATCGCGGTCGCGCCCTTGGGGTCGAGGCCGAATTCGTCGATGGCGTGGGCCAGCTTGATGCCGCCGCGGCTGACCCAGGGGTGATCGCGCCCGCGCACTTCGAGCGGCGCGTCTTCGGAAAGCTGCTGCCCGGCCTTGGCCACCTTCGTCTCGCCAGTGAAGACCGTGCCCGCCATGATCAGGGCCTGAGCGCGGCTGCGGCTTTCGACGAGCCCGCGTTCGACCAGCATCTGGTCCACGCGCTGCTTTTTCGGCTTGCTGGCAGGTGGCTTGATCATCGGACGGGCGAAAAGGAAAACCGGTTTGGCGTCAAGGGGCTTGAGTACAAGGCCAGCCCTTCGCATAACGCGCGCATGACGCCAAGCGACGACGTGCCCGCCCTTCCCGAAACCCAGCGCAAGAGCATTGCCCGCAAGGCGATGCGCCGGACGTGGCTGCTCATGGGCTCTGCCGTCGCCGCGACGGGGCTTGGCCTTGCTTCTTGCGTGCCACCCGCGCCCGAGCCGGTCTCGGCGCCGCCCCCGGCACCTGCCCCAACGCCCACACCGACCCCGCCGCCCGCAGCCCAGCCGCCCGCCAGTTGGATGGACGCGCCCCTGACGGCGGGCGACTGGCAATATGTCAGCAGCGGCACCGCGACGCGTGCCATTTTCGGCGAGGCGAATGGCGATGCGCGCTTCATCGTCGCCTGCGAACCGGCGAACCGGCAGGTGAAGCTGTGGCGCGCCGGCACCAATTCGGGCGCGACTTCGATGCATGTTACCACGACCGAGGCGGACCGCACCCTGCCCGCAGGCGCGGTGCCGAACCCGACGCCTTACACCGTCGCGACGCTGCAGCCCTACGACCCGGTTCTCGACGCGATGATCTTCAGCCGGGGCCGGATCGCGGTGCAGGTTCCGGGCCTCTCGACGCTCTACCTGCCGAGCTGGCCGGAGATCGCCCGCGTGGTCGAGGATTGCCGCTAAACCGCACACGCCCGAACACGGCTGTGGATAGTTGCGTGTCGCCTAAGGCGGCGGGCATCTACAGCGATCTGGGGGTGTCTTCGAGAGTTGTAAGCACGAGCCGGTCGGCGCGGACAAACCTTGTTTTTTCATAGGCTTGCCGCAAGGCCAATTCCCGAAGTCATCGATTATGACAGTGAATAAGTTTCACGCAAGACTTGTTGTGCAGCGCCAAAAAAGTAGTCTCTCGAATCAAGGACGGAGCGGAACGGCGATAGCCAGGCGCAAGGCCTCAAGATCGCTCGGATACACCGCCCGACCCCGCCGCTCGCAGGCTAACTTGGGGGCTTGCGGCACGCGGCTAAATCTTGGCCCCGGCGCGAAAGGAGGTGATCCGATGTCTCATGGTTCAGCAGAGAGGTCGGTGAAGTCCACTACGAGGCATTATCGTTAATCCACTCCCTTTGGGGTGTGAAACGATAGAGGTTTCGTCAGGGCGGCACTTCCGGCCGCTGACCATGCGAAAGCCCGTAGCGGGATTGCCCTGCTACGGGCTTTCTCATTATTTCACCGGTTATTCCCGCTACCTCGCCAAAAGACCGGTTTTCCCTGCGCAATTGTAATTTATGCCGCGCTGCGTAATGAACACGCCGAAACGAGGCGCGCCTTTGCGTGCACAGACCCGCAAAGAGACACGAGGAGCGACCTGAATGTCCGAAACCAAGAGCATGTCCGACACCGTCACGCTGAGCGTCGAGGACGCCGTCGCCGTCGTCCTGATCGACAATCCGCCGGTGAACGCGCTGGGCCTGTCGGTCCGCGAAGGGCTGGTCGCCGCGATCGAGGAGATCGAGGGCAACACCGACATCAAGGCCGCGATCATTTCGGCCAAGGGCCGCACGTTCCCTGCCGGCGCCGACATCGCCGAATTCGACATCGGCATGCGTGAACCCTGGCTACCGGGCGTAATCGACAGGATCGAGGCCTGTTCCAAGCCGATGGTCGCCGCGATCTTCGGCACCGCGCTTGGCGGCGGGCTCGAAGTCGCGCTGGGCTGCCATTACCGCATCGCCGCCGCATCGGCGAAAATGGGCCTGCCCGAAGTAAAGCTGGGCCTGCTGCCCGGCGCGGGCGGAACGCAGCGCCTGCCCCGCCTTGTCGGCGCGGAAGCCGCGCTGCAGATGATGATCACGGGCAAGCCGGTAAAGGCCGCGCTGGCCGAGCAGATGGGCCTTGTCGACAAGGTCGTCGCCGACGACGCGCTGATGGCAGAAGCGATGGCCATGGCCGCAGCCATGATGGCCAAGGACGGCCCGCTGCCGCGCGTTTCGGAAAAGACCGAAATGGTCGAAAAGGACCGCGCCGACGCAGAGCTGTTCGACCGGTTCAAGGCTGAACATGGCCGCCTGTTCCGCGACGTGATCGCGCCGGACGAAATCCTCGATTCGGTAAAGGCTGCCGTGAACCTGCCGTTCCGCGAAGGCATGTCGGTCGAGTCGGCCAACTTCAACAAGCTGTTCACCTCCGACCAGTCACGCGCGCTGCGCCACGTGTTCTTCGCCATGCGCGAGACTTCGAAAGTGCCGGGCATCGGCAAGGACACGCCGCTGATCGACGTGAAGAGCGTCGGCGTCATCGGCGCAGGCACGATGGGCGGCGGCATCGCCATGAACTTCGCCAACATCGGCATTCCGGTGACCATCGTCGAGGTTAAGCAGGAAGCGCTGGATCGCGGCCTTGGCGTCATCCGCAAGAACTATGAAAACACCGCCAGGAAGGGCCGCCTGACCGACGCCGATGTCGAAACTCGCATGGGCCTTCTGACCGGTTCGCTCGACATGGAATCGCTGGCCGACGTCGACCTCGTTATCGAGGCCGTGTTCGAATCGATGGAGATCAAGGAGAAGGTGTTCAGCCGCCTTGAGACGATCTGCAAGCCGGGCGCGATCCTTGCGTCGAACACCAGCTTCCTCGACATCAACCACATCGCCACCTTCACCAGCCGCCCCGAAATGGTGCTGGGCCTGCACTTCTTCTCGCCCGCCAACGTCATGCCGCTGCTGGAAGTGGTGCGCGGCGACAAGAGCAGCGACAGCGTGATCGCCACCGGCATGAAGCTGGCGGGCAAGATCGGCAAGACTCCGGTGCTGGCAGGCGTGTGCGACGGCTTCATCGCCAACCGCCTGATGCTGCCTTACATGGTCGCCAGCCAGGAAATGCTGCTGGCCGGAACGCCGATGCAGGTTATCGATTCGGCGATGCGCGACTATGGTTTCGCCATGGGCCCGATCGCCCTGCTCGACCTCATCGGTCTCGACGTCATCACTTTCCCGGGCGACATGACGCTGACCGGCGAACTGGTGGCGATGGAACGTCGCGGGCAGAAGCTGAACGGCGGTTTCTACGATTACGACGAAAAGCGCCGCGGCACCCCGGCTCCTGCCGCACACGACGTGATCGAGAAGGTTCGCAGGCATCGCGGCATCGCGGGCGACGTCGAATTGACGCCGGAACAGGTCGTGGCCGGCCTCCTCTACCCCGTCATCAACGAAGGCGCGAAAATCCTTGATGAAGGCATTGCGCTGCGGGCAGGCGACATCGATGTTGCCGCGATCCTCGGCTACAACTGGCCCAGCTATCAGGGCGGCCCGATGTGCTGGGCCGACATCCACGGCCTCGACAAGATTGTCGCCGGGCTTGAACAGATGGGCATCGAGCCGGCCGCCATGCTGAAGAAGCTGGCCGCAGAAGGCGGCTCTTTCACCTGAGCCGAACGCACCCCCGATAACGGGAAACGCCCGACCGCACGGGAGCGGTCGGGCGCAGGCGATTGACTGCTTGGGAACTGCTGGTTTTCGGCAGTCAGCCGCCCTTTGCCGTTTTCTGCTTCTCGACCAGGGTGGCGATCTGCTTGGAAAGCTGTGCCTTGGCGCCGGCGTAGCAGTCACGCGCTTCGCGGCTGCGGATGCGGGTGCCGGTCTGGATCTGGTCCATGCCGCAGACTGCGCGGGCCGCATCGTCGAGGCGATCCTCGAGCTGGGCCTGACCGGCAGCGGTCGAAAGGTCGAGATCCTTGTACTGCACTTCGACCGAGCCGGCGAAGGCCGGAGCGGCGGTGGCAAGGGCGGCAGTAGCGGCGATGGCTGCGATGATCTTCATGGCTTTAGTCCTCCTCGAAATGACGAGAACCTTGTGCCGCGCATCTCCGCGAAGCGCATTCGGTGTTCTATGGTCGCAACACGGTTGCCGACGAACGACTCCGCCTGCCGACGAACGGCATATCCGGTCCGACGAACGGCAACAGTGCCGTTCGCCAGCATTATGAACGACTTAGCTGTGCGCTTGTGCGAAGGCAGCCGCCGCGCCGAACAGTCCCGGCTGCGGGTGGGTGATCAGCCTGACGGGGATCGTTTCCATCAGCGACTTGAACCTGCCCTTGTAGACGAAGCGTTCGGCAAAACCCGAAGCGCGGATCTGGTCGCGCAGGCGCAGGCCTAGCCCGCCGGCGATGACCACCGCGTTGGAACCGTGCGCAAGCGCAAGGTCGCCCGCCGCAGCGCCGAGTATCATGCAGAACCGCTCCATCGCCTTGACCGCGACCGGATCGGTGCCGGTAATCGCCGAAAGCCAGAGTTCTCGGTCGTCTCCCGAAGGCATGGGCAGCCCCTCGATCCGCGCGATGGCTTCGGCAAGGTAGAGGATGGCCGGCCCCGAACACATGCGTTCGACCGAAACGCGCGGCAACGATTCGCGCACGACGGCGAGGATCTTTTCCTCGACGCGGTCTTCGGGCGCGAAGCCGATGTGGCCGCCCTCGGTCGGCTGGACCCGATACGACCCGTCGGGACGGCGCACCAGTGCGGCAACGCCAAGGCCGGTGCCGGGGCCAGTGATCGTCGTCGTGCCGAATTCGGGGATTTCCTCTGGCCCCGAAAGATGCAGGAAATGCTCTTCGCCCGCCGCGGCGACGGCATGGCCGACCGCTTCGAAATCGTTGATCAGGCAGTGGGCATCGACGCCAAGTTCCGAGCCGATGTCGGCGGGACGGATCACCCAGTGCGAATTGGTGAAGCGGATCTCGTTTGCATTGACCGGCCCGGCAACGGCAATTGCGGCAGCGCGGGGCAGGCCCTCGGGATGGGCGTCGGCGAACCGCTGCCACGCGGCGGCAAGGCCATCGACCGAGCCGGTCGCGAATGTCGTCGGCTCGTTCACCGACACGACTTTGCCGTCTGCAACTTCGGCAAGGGCGAAGCGAGCGTTGGTCCCTCCCACGTCGATTGTGACGAGGCTTTTCGTTTTTTCTTTTGCCATGATCAGCACGGCTAACCGCTCGTCCCTCGTTTAACAAGCAGTTGCAAGGTGGCGGTGAAAACTGCACCCGATGCGCCCATGAATATCGATCTTTCGGGCCGCACGGCCATCGTCACCGGCGCATCCAGCGGGATCGGCGCGCACTTCGCCCTCACCCTTGCCGAACACGGCGCTCACGTCGCGCTCTGCGCGCGGCGGGTGGACCGGCTGGAGGCGCTGCGAGACGAGTTGCGCGGGCGCGGCGTGAAGGCAGAAGCGGTTGCGCTCGACGTTGCCGATGCCGGTTCGTGCAAGAACGTCGTCGCCTCGATCGCCGGAACGCTGGGCACGCCGACAATCCTGCTCAACAACGCGGGAATCGATGGCGCGCGCATGGCGATCAAGCAGGAGCTTGCCGAGTTCGAGAAAGTCATCGCGGTCAACCTCACCGGCGTCTTCGCCATGGCGCAGGCCTGTGCGCAGGCGATGAAGGATGACGGTATCGGCGGATCGATCGTCAACACCGCCTCGATCCTGGGCTTTCGGCAAAGCCCGACGCTTTCTGCCTATGCGGCGAGCAAGGCGGCGGTGGTGCAGCTGACCAAGCAATTGGCGCTGGAATGGGCGCGTTACGGCATCCGGGTGAATGCGCTGGCCCCCGGATACTTCCCGACCGAGATTACGGAAGGCCTGCTCGACAGCCCGCTGGGTCAGGACATGCTGAACCGTATTCCGATGCAGCGTTTCGGCAACCTGCCCGATCTCGACGGACCGATGCTGCTGCTTGCCTCCGATCTCGGGGCCTACATGACCGGTGCCGTCATCCCCGTGGATGGCGGGCACCTCGTTTCCTCGCTTTAACGCGGCAGCAGGTACGCGCCCTGCGGCACGGGGTCGTCGAACCGCTTCACCGTGTCGCGTAAAGCCTCTGTCACCAAGTGCTCGACCAGTTCGGGAAACAGCTTCGGCTCTTCGGCGGCTTCCCACAGGAAGAAGCCGTAGGAGCCGGGGATGGCGTTGATCTCGTTGAACCAGATCTCGCCCGTCGCCTTGTTCGACATGAAGTCGATGCGCGGCGCGCCGCGATGGCCCAGCGTCATGAAGGCGCGGCGGGCATAGTCGTGGATCGTCGCCTTGAACTCGGCCGGAAGGTCGGGATTGATGTCGCGGGTAAGCGAGAGCATCCCCTCGCTCGGCAGGAACGCACCCTTGGTGCCGCCGCCCGATGACAGGTACTTTTCCTTGAAGTCGAGCAGTTCGGCGCCCGACTTGGGCCGCTCGATGGCGGAGAACTTCACTTCCTGGGCCGCCTCGTCCCACCGCATCGCGATGTTGTATTCGACAAGGTTCTGCACTTGCGGTTCGATGATGGCGAGATTGTCCTGCGCCAGCACGTAAGCGACGAGCGCAGGCAGGTCCGCCGCGGTCCTGGCAAGGCCGACACCGATGGACGAGCCGAGGTTCGCAGGCTTCACGATCGTGGGAAAGCCGAACTTCGCCTCGACCTCCGCGATCAACGCCTTAGTATCGGCGAGCTTCGAGCGATTGGCAGTGACATGGTCCAGCACGTTCACGCCCGCCAGCCGCACCAAGGCCTTGGTCGCGTCCTTGCGCATGGCCATCGCGCTCGACCCTGCGGCAAAACCGGTGACGGGAATGCCCAGCAACTCGAAATGGCCTTGCAGCCGCCCGTCCTCTCCGAAGGGCCCGTGGAATACCGGCAGGACGCAATCGATCGGCGTTTCGTTGAGGCTCTTGCGCTCGCGCATCACCGGCCCGCGTTCCGACCACGAGAAGATGACCTCGGGCGCGCCCGAAGGCTTGGGCCGGAACCGGCGGATGTCGCGCAGGAAGGGGGCGGAAAAAAAGCGGTTCTCGAAGTCGGTATAGACCGGCACGACCTCGATCCCGCGCACGTCGGCCGCATCCATCAGCTGGTGCGCCGACACGACGGAGACGTCATGTTCCTGGCTTGCGCCGCCGAACAGAACTGCAACCCGTTTTTTTTGGGCCATTACGCCACTTTCCCCAGCTTGCTCGTCGCACCCTGTGCGCGACTCGCAGGTGTCAACTTGTGCGCCATCGCACGCGCTGTAAGAAGGGGGCCATGCAGCCTCCCCACTACATCAGGATCGGCACGCCGGGCATGCCCAAGGTGGTCTTCGGCCACGGTTGGGGCCGGTCGCACCGCGATTTCATTCCCGTTGCCGAGGCACTTGCCCCGTCGATCGATGCCTACCTGTTCGATCTTCCCGGCCACGGCAAGTCCGAGCGGCCCGAAGATGCATGGGGAACGGTGGAATACGCCGAATACATGGCACGGTACATCGTGGGCGACCTCGGCATTTCGAAGTGTGTGTGGGTCGGCCACAGCTTCGGCGGGCGCGTGGGGCTTCGGCTTGGCGTGCAGTCGCCGGGCATGCTCGATCATCTCGTCATCGTGGCGGGCGCGGGCGTTCCGCGCAATGTGACCACGAAGGAACGGTGGAAGCGCAAGTGGAACGGCCGCAAGTTCCAGAGGCTGAAGGCGCAGGCGAAGACCGAGGATGACCTGATTGCGCTGGAAAAGAAATTCGGCAGCCCCGACTATGTCATGAGCCGGGAGACCGGAATGCGCGACATCTTCGTCGCAACCATCTCCGAGGACCAGAGCGCGGACCTGCCGCGCATCCCGACCGAAACGACCCTGATCTACGGCAGCGCCGATACCGAGACTCCGCCGGAAATCGGCAAGAAGATCGCCGCGCTCGTTCCGAACAGCACTTATGTCGAGTGCCCGCATTACGATCATATCTCGATCCTTGATCGTGGGCGGCACCAGATCGCGCTCGCCATCAAGGAAGCCGTGACGATCCCGGGAGAGGCCGCATGAGCGAACTGATGCTGCCGATCGCGCTTTTCGCGATGATCTTCTCGCTCGGCGCGCTGACATGGGTGCGGCTCCACACACTGCTGACCTATTTCCAGCAGGAAGAATACAACGGTTCGCGCTTCCTTGGCGCGGTGAAGCGGGTGCGGCTTTACGACGTGCGCGCCAGTCTCGTGCTGCTGGCGCTGCTGATCGCGACGATCGCGATCACGCAGCTTGAACTTGGCAGGGCGCTGCTGTTCGCGGCCATCGTCGCCGCGTCTGCCGCGATCTGCTTGATCGCGTGGAAGGAAAGCCGCTACGGTTACAAGAAACCGCTGGTCCTGACCGAACGCGTTCGCCGCATCCGCAAGCTGGCGGCGGTGTTTGCAGGGGTGCTGGTGCTGCTTGCGCTGATCGGCATCATCTGGGCCATCATCGCCCTGCAACTGCTGCCCTTCACGCTGATCCTTGCGAACCGCATCCTCGCCCCGGCACAGGAACGGATCAACCAAGGCTATATCGAAGAAGCGCGCGCCAAGCTCGCCCGCCTCAACCCCAAGCGCATCGGCATCACCGGCAGCTTCGGCAAGACGACGACGAAGCACATCTTCGCCGAGGTTCTCGCCGTGTCCGGCCCGGTGTTCTATTCGCGCGGGTCGATCAACACGGTGCTGGGCCTCACGCGCCACATCCGCGAACGGCTGCAGTGGAGCCACCGCTATTTCATCGCGGAAATGGGCGCATACGGCATCGGGTCGATCCACCGCCTTTGCAACTTCGTGAAGCCCGACTTCGGCATCGTGACCGCAATCGGCGACGCGCATACCGAACGGTTCGGATCGGTCGACAACATCGCGCAGGCCAAGTCCGAACTGGTCGAGGACGTATGCGAAAACGGCGGCACCGCGATCGTTTCGACGCAGGTGCTGGACTACGAACCGTTCCGGATCCTGCGCGCCGACTATCCGGGCAAGGTCATCTCTGTCGGACCGGAAGAGACCGCCGACATCCGCATAATCTCTGCCGCGCTGGTCGAGGCGGACTGGAAGATCGTTCTGGAAGACCGGCGCGAGGGCGCTGGCGGCACGAGACTGGAATACGAACTGCCGCTGCTGGGCGAACACAACGTTACCAACTCGGCGCTGGCCGTGGCGGCGGCGTGGATCATCGACCCCGCCATCGCGACGCGCATTCCGCTCGTAACGCCCGATGTCGAACAGGTCCCGCACCGCCTGCAAAAGCGCGAAAGCCCCGGCCAGCCGCTGGTGCTGGATGATGCCTACAACGCGAACGAGGCAGGCTTTCGCAACGCGGTCGCGGTCGCATCGGAACTCGCAAAGCAGCGCGGCGGGCGCTCGATCCTCGTCACCCCCGGCATTGCCGAACTGGGGATCGAGCATGACCGCGTTCACGCAAGTCTCGGCGAATATACGGCAGGCCTTGCCGACGTGGTCTATGCCGTGAATCCGTCGCGCATCGGCACGTTCACCTCGGCGCTGTCCGCCAACGGCAAGACCGCGATCGAGGTCGCCAGCTTCGCCGACGCGCGCGACGCCTTGAAAGTCGAGGCAAAGCCCGAAGACGTCGTGCTTTACGAAAACGATCTGCCCGATCTTCTCGAAGAACGCCGCCTGCTCTGATCCCGATTTGCCAGGCTCAATCGGGTCCGGCCACCACGCGGCGATAGAGATGCCATGTCGCGTGGCCCAGCACTGGCAACACGATCATCAGACCGAGGAACGCCGGTATCATCGCCGCGAACAGCAACGCCGCGATCAGCACAGCCCATGCCAGCATGACGAATGCGTTCGACCGCATGACGCCAAGGCTGACGATGATCGCGGTCAGAAAATCGACTTCGCGGTCGACCAGCATCGGTAGGCTGCATACCGTGATCGCATAGAACGCCAGCGCCATGACCGCGCCGACAACGCTGCCCACGGCCAGCATCATCATGCCCGCAGGCGTCGCGAACAGCGCCAGCGATTCCCCGCCGATACCCGATTCCGACAGGAACACCGCGAAGATGCCGTGGGCAACCATGAGCCAGAAACCGAAGGCGACGAAAACGATCACGCCCATCGACAGGATCTGTTCGTCACCCCTGCCCCGAAGTGCGCCCAGCACCGCGCCCCACGACAGCGTCTCTCCCGCCTCGCGCCTGCGGCTCACCTCGTAAAGACCGACCGCCACAAAGGGCGCAAGCAATGGAAAGCCCGCCGCCGCCGGGATAAGCCACGCGACCGCGTCCCATTCCATCAGCGCGTAGGCGAGAAATAGCCCCGCCCCCACATAAGTCGCGGCAAAGAACAGCCCGTACGCGGGATAAGCGATAAAGTCCCGCCACCCCGCAGCCAGCGCCGCGCCCAGATCTGCAATCGTCAGGTTGTCGGCAACCGCGACCGGCGCGATCTGCGCCTGCCCCGCCCGGCATTCCGTTGTCATGACACCTCTCCCGCAAAGCGTCGCTTCGGCGACAAGGGTGCATCAGGATCGGCGGGCCTTCAAGCCTGCGGCGTCACTGGCACTTGATGACCCAGCAGGCGGGCGTTCCGGGGCCGGCCGGCTCCATGTATTTTTCGCAGTCCTTGCCGATCGAACCCACCCAGGGCGCATCGGCGCGGCGGGCCTGTTCGGCGCGGTCGGCCGCGGCGCGCTGCGCCCAGCGGCTGCCTCCCTGCGCGGTGTTGCCGTGGTCTGATGCAGGAAAGGCAGCGGGTCGATCCCAGCCTTCCGAGGAGGCACCCGTTCAAATTAAAAATACGGCAACCTCATGATCAACCATCATCAACCGGGTCGATTTCAAGCCATTCCCACCGATCGCGGTAGCTTTGCGCCTTTTTCGCGAACAACTCCGGCCTGTAGTTGACCGGATTGGGCCGCAGAATCCCGCGCGCCGTTTCGTCGAGGCCGTAGGGCGCGAAAAGTTCGCCTGTCGCGACATCGATACCGATGCAGGTGCATGGGATAAGGTATCGTTCGATCGCCTCTCTCGACGATGCCAACGAAGGGTATTCACCGCCGAAACGGTCCGCGTACCAGAGATGCACGCGCGCCTGGTTGCGCACCTCGACGGTTACGCCCAGATCGGCGGTCGCGGCGTCGATCTGACGGATGACCTCGTCCTCCGCCTCGTAACTGAGGTCGGCGGCGTCGTAGTAGAACACGTCGTAGTCGTTGATGCCCCATTGCGGATCGCGGCCCGACTTCAGGTTCCACACCGTCTGGAACAGGCACCCCGCCGTCAGGTAGCATTCGGCAAGGCCGAACGCGGGCAGCCTGTCCAGAAGGACGCGGTTTACCGGGTTCTCCAGGGCAAGGGCCAGAAATTCGTCAGGGCTCACGTCGCGTCGCTCAGATGCCGGCCCACCACTGGTAACCCGCACGGTCTTCCCAGAAGCCGCCCTTCCCGCCCGCGATGCTGCGGAAATCCTCGATCACCTCGATGCCGGTCACGTATTTGGCGTGCTTGTAGCCAAGCTGTCGCTCCACCCGAAGGCGCAGCGGTGCGCCGTGGCGTTCGGGCAGCGGCTGGCCGTTCATGCGCCATGCCATGATCGTCTGCGGGTGCATCGCCTCGATCATGTCGATCGATTCGTAATAGGGTGTATCACCGAAACTGTCGGCGCAGCGGAACAGGACATAGCGCGCCCTGCCGTTGATCCGCGCGAGTTGCAGGAGATGCGAAAGCGGCGTGCCCGTCCACTGGCCGATCGCGCTCCACCCCTCGACGCAGTCGTGCCGCGTGATCTGGGTCCGGGCGGGCATCTGCTGAAGATCGGCAATGGACAGCGACAGAGGCCTTGCCACCATGCCGCCCACGCTAAGCCGCCAGTCGGCAAAGCCATTCGCAAGATGCCGCCGATATTCGGGCGTATCGACCGTGCGGGACCCGTTGGCGCGGAATTCGGGGCTGCGCTCTTCCGGCGCATATTCGCGGGCCAGTGCGTTCCGGTCGGTCACCAGCCGCTGCGCATCGCGGGTGAACAGGTCGAGCGAGGATGCCAGCCGGTCCGCCGGTTCGGTTTCCAGTATCTTCTGGCACCCGCCCAGCGCGATCCCCGCGCCCAGCCCTGCGATCAGCTTGCGCCGTCCGATGATCATGGCGTGTCTCCCTTTTCAGGCGGCAGGCGGAAGCGGCCCGTGATCATCGACCGGATCTCGTTCACCGGTCCCGCGATCACCACCATGACGAGGTGAACGACGATAAAAGCAACCAGCAGGCAAGCGGCGATGAAATGGACCGAGCGTGCCGACTGCCGCCCGCCGAACAGGTCGAGGATCCAGCCCCAGCTGGCATTCATCATCGGGCTCATCCCCAGCCCCGTCAGGACCATGACCGGCAGGATCACGAACAGGACCGACAGGTAGGCCAGCTTCTGCAACGGATTGTACCGCGCCGCCGCTTCGCCGCGCGGCAAGCGAAGCCGGGCATGGTCCTTCACGTCCTGCCACAAGTGGCGCGGCGCGATCTCATTGCGCCGAGGCAGCAAATCCCGCCAGACGTGGCGGTTCGCCAGCGACCACAGCAGGTAGAGCGTACCAGCAATCGCCAGCAGCCACGCGCCGAGGAAGTGATATTTGCGCCCCTCGGCAAGGCTGTAGTTCGACGGCAGCGTCATCCAGTGCGGAAAGGCGCGGGTCTGTGTTCGCCCGTCCTTTTCCCAAACGCCCAGCACGCCGGTCGTCTCCACCTCGAGAGGCCCGACACGAAGAAACCCCTCGCCCCCGCGCGTTGCATATATCCGCAGCCAGGGCTGATCCGGGTTCGCCCCGTACTGCCCCCAATAGAGCCGGGGGTGAGCATTGAAGATCGTCATCCCGCTCATCAGCAGGGTGAAGACGGCAACGACGTTGAGCCAGTGCCACGCCCGCGTGGAGGCGCGGTGGCGCCTCACCACGCGGGGCGGCGATCCTTTATCCGGCGATGATCTCGAGGCGGTAATCGGCAGTCTCCTCGCGCCGGGCGGCGCTTCGCATCATGTAGACCCTTATGCGGTAGTCGCCTGCCAGTTCGGTCGTACCTTCGAATTGGTTACCCTCGGTCGAACCGATGAAGAAGGCAACGTCTTCCTCGCCCGGTGCGATGAGGTTGAAATAGGTCGCGGTGTGCTGCGTCGCCATCGAAACGTTAAGGGGCTGCCCCGCCGCCAATTTCACCACGTAGTCGATCGATTCGTAGCCCTTGATAGAATCCTCGATCGTGATCGCCTTCTCGCCATCGGCGAATTCGACCCGCTCGATCGGGATGTCGGCAACCTGCTTGGCCGGCACGTAATTGGCATCGGCGGTTTCGTCAGTTGCAGGCTGGCTCGCCGCCACCTGTTCTTCTGGCGTTTCGACAGTCGCTTCGGCCGCCGGTTCGTCGGCAGGCCCGCAGGCGGACAGCGCTAAAGCGGCGCAAGTCGTGATCAGGGCAAGGTAACGCATGACAGACCCCCTTCCATCATGGCCGGCAGGGCACCACGCCCGTACGGCAGGGATCGGCACACTGCACCAGCGCGGTGCCAGCCGCAAGGCATCCGAAAGTTGTCCGGAACGGCGCGAAACTACGCATTTCGGGGACACTTTGCACATTAATTTGTCCGCAACCGGGGGAGGAAACGTTAAGCGTACCCGCATTATGAGGGGGCATGACCGCACGCCATGATCCCCGCTCTCGGGTCAGCATACCCGCCGGATACCGGACCGACGACGGTGCCGAGTACGAAACTTCCGTCATCGACATCTCCGAAATGGGCTGCCGCTTGCGCAACGGGGTCGAGCTTCTGGCTCCCGGCAAGGGCCTGTCGATCGCGATCGGCAACCTTGCCCCCGTTTCGGCGCAGGTTCGCTGGCAATACGGTTCGTTCTGCGGCCTTGCGTTCACCCGCCCGCTGCACAGCGCCCTGCTCGATCACCTCGAAGATGCCCATGCCCGCGGTATGCTCGCCCCCGATGCGGAACCGCGCCTGAGCTAACCGGCGTCTGACCGCCCGCCTTCATCCGCATCGTTGAACACCGTCGCCCGCGTCTGCGGAGCCGGTTCGCCCTGTTCGTGCAAGATCGCAAAGGCCCGTGCGGCAACATCCGACAGGTCGGCCTCCTTGCCCGAAATCGCCGCCTTCATTCGCGGGTCCCAGAACTGCGCGATATGATCTGCGGTGGCGGTGGCGGCAGCATCATGGTCGAGCGCGCAGAAATTGCGCGCGATCTGGTTCGCCATGTAGATCAGGCGGGCCAAAGTACCAGAATGGGGCGTGTCGCTCATTCCGCCGGCTCCCCCTCAGCCTCATGACTGATGCGGCGGGAGCGTTCGGCGAGGCCGGCGTAGTCTTCCTGCCAGTCGGTCGGCCCGTTGGAGGCGGAGACCTGCACCGCCGTCACTTTGTATTCGGGACAGTTCGTGGCCCAGTCGGAGAAGTCCGTCGTCACCACGTTCGCCTGCGTTTCGGGGTGGTGGAACGTCGTGTATACCACCCCCGGCGCGACACGATCGGTCACCTTGATGCGCAGCGTCGTCTCGCCCTTGCGGCTGGCGAGGCGCACCCAGTCGCCATCGTTCAGCCCGCGGTTCTCGGCATCCGTGGGGTGCATTTCCAGCAGGTCTTCGGGGTGCCAAGCCGTGTTCGCCGTGCGCCGCGTCTGCGCGCCGACATTGTATTGAGACAGGATGCGCCCGGTGGTCAGCAGCAGCGGGAAGCGCGGGCCGGTTTTCTCGTCCGTCGGAACGTATTCGGTAACGACGAAGTGCCCCTTGCCCCTCACGAAACCGTCAACGTGCATCACCGGCGCGCCATCGGGATTGGCCTCGTTCACCGGCCATTGCAGCGAGCCTTCCTCGCATAGCCGCTCCCACGTGACACCGGCGAATGTCGGCGTCAGGCGGGCGATTTCGGCCAGGATTTCACTGGCATGACCATAGTCCCAGCCAAGCCCCATCGCGTTCGCCAGAAGCTGCGTGACCTGCCAATCCTCATACCCGTTGGCAGGGTCCATGACGCGGCGGACCGGCTGGATGCGGCGTTCGGCATTGGTGAACGTGCCGTCCTTTTCGAGGAACGTGCTACCCGGCAGGAAAACATGCGCGTAGTTCGCGGTTTCGTTGAGGAACAGGTCGTGGACGATGACGCAGTCCATCGCCTTGAGCCCCGCCGCGACGTGCTTCGTATCGGGATCGGACTGGAGAATGTCCTCGCCCTGGATGTAGATCGCGCGAAACGTGCCATCGACCGCGGCGTCGAGCATGTTGTTGATGCGCAGACCCGGTTCTGCATCCAGCGTCACGCCCCAGTCGCTTTCGAACAGCGCGCGTGTTTCGGCATCGGAGATGTGCCGATAGCCCGACAATTCGTGCGGGAAGGAGCCCATGTCGCAGGCGCCCTGCACGTTGTTCTGCCCACGCAGAGGGTTCACGCCGACGCCGGGACGGCCGATATTGCCGGTCGCCATGGCGAGGTTCGCGATGGCCATGACCGTGCTCGACCCTTGCGAATGTTCCGTCACGCCAAGACCGTAGTAGATCGCGCCGTTCCCGCCGGTGGCGAAAAGCCGCGCGGCAGCGCGCAGTTCTTCGGCAGGGACGCGGGTGACAGGCTCCAGCCGCTCGGGGCTGTGGCTCTCGTCCGCGACGAAGCGGGCCCAGTCCTCGAACGCGTCGACTTCGCAGCGTTCAGCCACGAACTGCGTATCTACCAGCCCCTCGGTCACGATCACATGCGCCATCGCGGTCAGGACCGCGACGTTGGTGCCGGGTTGCAGCGGCAGGTGATACTGCGCCTCGATATGCGGCGAGCGGACGAGGTCGATCCGGCGCGGGTCGATCACGATGAGCTTTGCGCCTTCACGCAAGCGGCGCTTCATGCGGCTGGCGAAGACGGGATGCGCGTCGGTCGGGTTCGCGCCGATGACGAGGATCACGTCGCTATGCTCGACGCTGTCGAAGTCCTGCGTTCCCGCGCTGGTGCCGAAAGTGGTTTTCAGGCCGTAACCGGTCGGCGAATGGCAGACGCGCGCGCAGGTATCGACGTTGTTCGATCCGAACCCGCCACGCACCAGCTTCTGGACGAGGAATGTCTCCTCGTTGGTGCAGCGGCTGGAGGTGATGCCGCCCAGCGCCCTTGCGCCATGCTGCGCGCGGATGTCCTTCAGGCGTCCGGCGGTATAGCTGATCGCCTCGGCCCAGCTGACCTCGCGCCATGGCTCGTCGATGGAATCGCGGATCATCGGTGACGTGATCCGGTCCTTGTGGTTGGCATAGCCCCAGGCGAAGCGGCCCTTCACGCAGGAGTGGCCGCGGTTCGCCTTGCCCTCTTTCCACGGCACCATGCGGACCAACTGTTCGCCCCGCATCTCTGCACGGAAGGTGCAGCCAACACCGCAGTAGGCACATGTCGTGACGACCGAGCGTTCGGGCTTGCCGTGCTCCTTCACGCTCTTTTCCATGAGCGCGGATGTGGGGCAGGCCTGCACGCAGGCGCCGCAGGACACGCATTCGCTGGACAGGAAATCGTCCTCAGCCGTGCCCGCGCTGATCTTGGATGCAAAGCCCCGTCCGTCGACCGTCAGGGCCAACGTACCCTGCACCTCGTCACAGGCGCGCACGCAGCGCGAGCAGACGATGCATTTGTCCGGTGCGAAGAGGAAATAGGGGTTCGACAGGTCCGGCGCCTGCCCCAGATGATGCGCGCCGTCATAGCCATATCGCACATCGCGCAGGCCCACGTCGGCAGCCGCGTCCTGAAGCTCGCAATCGTTGTTCGCACTGCACGTCAGGCAATCGAGCGGATGGTCGGAGATATAAAGCTCCATCACCGAGCGCCGCAGCTTTTCCAGCCGCGGTGTCTGCGTCTTCACGACCATGCCTTCGGTTGCGGGCGTGGTGCAGGACGCGGGCGTACCGCGCATCCCTTCGACTTCGACAAGGCACAGGCGGCAGGAGCCGAAGCTCTTGACCATGTCGGTCGCGCACAGCTTCGGGATGTCGCCCCCGATCTCGGCCGCAGCGCGCATGACGCTGGTGCCTTCGGGAACGGTGACTTCGCGGCCGTCGATGGAAAGCGTGACCGTCCGGTCGCTGCGGACAGCGGGCGTGCCGAAATCGGGTTGTTTCGCGTATCCCATCAGGCCTCTCCCTCAAGTGCCAGGACGCCTTGCGGATCGCCGAAGACGAGCGCGGAATCGCGCCGTGCCAAGGCTACGAGCGCAAGGCCTGCCTGTGCCGCGCGGTCGACGGCAAGACTGGTCGGCGCGGATATGGTGACGAGCAGCGGGCAACCGGCACGCACCGTCTTCTCGACAAGTTCGAAGCTGCACCGCGCCGACAGCAGGATGAAGCCTGCGCCTGCATCGCGCCCTTCGCGTGCCATTGAGCCGATCAGCTTGTCGAGCGCGTTGTGCCGCCCGACGTCTTCTGCCGCCAGCACGATCGAACCGTCCGCCGCACAGAACGCCGCCACGTGCATGGCCCCTGTGCGCAGGCCCATGGGCTGGTGATGGTGCAGGCGGCGCAGCGCGTCCGCGATAGCCTCGCGGGTCGTTTCGATGCGTGCAGTGATGCGCGGCATCGGCCGCAGGACTTCGGCGATGTTGTCCATCCCGCAAAGGCCGCAGCTCGATTCCGAAACGCGGGTGCGCGCCCGTGCGATCACGGGCTCCATCGCCTCTTGCGGAAGCGCGATGCGCACGATCCAGCCGTCGACGGTTTCGTGAACGTCGATCGCCTCGATCTTCGAGGCCGCGTCGACAAGCCCTTCGGACAGGGTGAACCCCCGCGCGAAATCCTCCAGCCGATCAGGCGTGGCCATCATCACGGCATAGCCTAAACCGTTGTATTCTATGGCGACCGGCGTTTCGATGGCGAGCGGGCGGACAAGCTCGCCGTCGCCTTCTGCCTCCAGCCCCAGCCGCTGCACGCGGGCAAGTTCGGTGCCGTTCATGCCGGAACTGCCTGTTTCGCAAGGCCGAAATCCTCCGGCCAGTGGCGCAGCGCGGACAGGACCGGATAGGGCGTGAACCCGCCCAGCGCGCAGAGCGAGCCGAACTTCATCGTCTCGCACAAGTCCTCCAGCAGTGCGACCTGCTCTTCAAAGCTGCGCTGGGACGCGCGCACGTTGTGCATCTGGGGCAGCTTTTCGACCGCATCGGCCTGACGCCCTCCGGCAAGGATTCGCTCGATGATTTCCATGCCCCGCACCGATCCGATGCGACAAGGCGTGCACTTGCCGCAGGATTCCGCCGCGCAGAACTTCATCGCGAACCGGGCGAGCGATGCCATGTCGGCGGTATCGTCGAAGACCACGATGCCGCCATGACCGATCAGCGCGTCGGCGGCAGTATATGTTTCGTAGTCGAATGCGATGTCGAACTGGTCGGGGTGGATATAGGCGCCCAGCGGTCCGCCCACCTGCACGGCCTTCACCGGCCTGCCCGATGCCGTGCCGCCGCCGATGTCGTAGACCAGTTCGCGCAAGGTGACGCCGAACGCCGTTTCGTAAAGCCCGCCGTGCAGCACGTTGCCCGCGATCTGGATCGGCATCGTACCCTTGGACCGGCCCATGCCCAGGTTCTCGTAACGCACCGCCCCGCCTTCGGTCAGGATATGCGGCACGGCGGCAAGCGTCAGGACATTGTTCACGACCGTCGGACAACCGAACAGGCCCTGCAATGCTGGCAGCGGCGGCTTGGCGCGGACTTCGCCGCGCTTGCCCTCAAGACTGTTGAGAAGCGAGGTTTCCTCACCGCAGACATAGGCCCCCGCGCCGACGCGAACCTCGATGCGGAACGGCGCGATGCGCGGTGCGGCAAGGTCGATCGCTGCGTTCAGCTTGCCGATGGCGTCGGGATATTCGCTACGCAGGTAGACGTAGCCCTGTCCCGAGCCGACCGCGTAGGCGCAGATCGCCATGCCCTCGATAAGCGCGAAGGGATCGCCTTCCATGACCATGCGATCCGCAAACGTGCCGCTGTCTCCTTCGTCGGCGTTGCACACGACGTACTTGCGGGCACCTTCCGCCCTGGCGACCGTCTGCCACTTTATACCGGCAGGGAACCCCGCACCGCCGCGTCCGCGAAGGCCGGACTGCACCATTTCGGCCAGCACCTGTTCGCTGCCGATGGCACGGGCGCGGTCAAGACCTGCCCAGCCGCCAGTCGCGACATAGTCATCGAGGCTGAGCGGACGGGTGCGCCCTGCCCGCGCAAAAGTCAGGCGCTGCTGGCTGGCGATGAAGGGATGGGCCGCGACAGGACCGATGCAGAGGTCGTCCGCGCCGCCCTCGGCAATTTCTGCCACGCGATCCACCGTCACAGGCCCCCAGCCGACGCCGTTAACTTCGACCAGCGGTTCGAGCCAGTGCATGCCCCAGCTCGACACGCGCTCCACCGTCCAGCCCAGCTTGTCGAAGGCCGCGACGACCTTGTCCGCTCCGCAAGCGCGGGCGACGGCATCGTCGGAGATGCGGACCGTGCTCATGCGCCTTCCACCAGTTTCGTCAGTGCGGCCTCATTCAGCCGCGCGTGGAGATCGTCGCCGATCCGCGCATTGGGGCCGACGCTGCACAGGCCGAGGCAATAGACCGTCTCGACCCGCACCCTGTCGCCAGCCGCTGTGGCAACGGCAGGCATCATTGCCTCGATCCCGCGGGCCTGACACGCCTCTGCACGGCAGACCTGCACGACGGGGCGCAAGTCCTGCTCTGCACGAAAGTCGTGATAGAAGCTGACCACCCCGTGCACTTCGGCGCGGGTCAGGTTCAGCAAGTGCGCGATGCGGGTTTCGGCGGCCGTGTCGATCGCCCCCAGTTCCGCCTGCACGTCATGCAGGATGGGGAGCAGCGGGCCTTCACGGTCCACGTGGCGGGCGACGATTTGGTCGATCCGGTCCATGACGTCAGGCAGACTGAACCTGCTGCGTCCAGTCCGCAAGGTTGTAGTGGTTCGAAACCCGCGTGATGAGGCCGTTCTCAAGCGCGAAAAACGCCCCGACGCGCAGCCGGTAGGTCTGCCCCGTGGCAGGCGGCAAGCCCTCGTCCGTTTCCAGATAACGCCCGTCCAGCATGAATTCCGCCGCGCCGCGCGAGGCGTCTTCGCCTGTCAGGAACACCGGATCGATGACCTGCTCGGCATAACACCGGTTCATGTGGGCGAGGAATTCGCGGAAAGCCTGCTTGCCGTGTCGCGCAGTGCCCTGGCTCGGTTCGTGGACGACATCGTTGGCGAGCAGCGCCAGCATGCCTTCAGCATCCTGCCGGTTGAAGGCCGCGTAATAGGCGGCCAACGTCTCGGCGACGGTCACGCCTTCAGCCTTTCGGCGTGCCATGCGACGTGTTCGGCCATGAAGGTCGAGATGAAGTAGTAGGAATGATCGTACCCTTCCTGCAGGCGGATCATTGCCTTCATTTCCGCATCGTCGACCGCCTGTTCGAGCAGATTGGTCTTGAGCTGTTCGGCAAGGAAATTGTCCGACGTGCCCTGATCGACCAGCAGGTCGGGCAGGCGCGCACCGTCTTCGATCAGCGCGCAGGCATCGTATTCGCGCCACGCCGCCTTGTGCGCGCCGATATAACCGGTCAGTGCCTTTTCACCCCAAGGGCAGTTCAGCGGGCTGACGATCGGTGCAAAGGCGCTGGTCGACTTGAAGCGGCCCGGGTTGCGAAGCGAAATCGTCAACGCGCCGTGGCCGCCCATCGAATGGCCGGTGATGCCCTGCCGCGCCATGTCGGCGGGGAAGTTTGCAGCGACGAGTTCGGGCAACTCGCTCTCGATATAGGAGCGCATGTTGAAATGCGTCGCCCAAGGTTCTTCGGTCGCGTCGACGTAGAATCCTGCGCCCTTGCCGAAGTCGTAGCCTTCGTCGTCAGGCACATCGTCACCGCGCGGCGAGGTATCGGGCGCGACGAAGATTATGCCGTGTTCGGCACAGGCCGCGCGGTATTCGCCTTTCTCGGTCACGTTGGCGTGGGTGCAGGTCAGGCCCGAGAGGTACCAGAGCACCGGCAGCTTCTCGTTTGGCGCATGGTCCGGCACGAAGACCGAAAAGGTCATTTCGGTCCCCGTGGCGGCAGATGTGTGCTTGTACACCCCCTGCACGCCGCCGTGGGCCTTGTTCGTCGAAACGGTTTCTATGGTCACGGGATCAGGCCGCCACGTGCCACAGGCACAGCTTGTTGCCCGACGGATCGATCAAGTAGGCGCCGTAGCTGCCGGGGAACGCCTCGCGCGGGCCGGGCGCGCCTTCATCGGTGCCGCCATTGGCTATGCCAGCAGCATAGGCCGCATCGACCGCTGCCGGATCAGCCGCATAAAGACCCACGGTGCCGCCGTTCGCTGCCGTTGCCGGCTGGCCGTTGCGCGGATTGCCGACGATGAAGGCGCCGGCATCGCCGCGATAGAGAACCGCCTTGCCGTCGTTGATGACCGTGCCCTCACCATGGCCGAGCGCCTGCATGACGCCATCATAAAATGTCTTGGAACCGGGGACGTCGTTGGTGCCGACGAAAACGTGGGTGAACATCTTGGTGATTTCCTCACAAATGCGGGACGGGTGCGCGCGGCAGGCCCGCGGGCGCGATGGCCCGTAGCGACTGCCGCGCGGATACCCCTAACCCATGGCTTTAAGTGCGCACAGCTTGTTGCCGTCGGGATCGCGGACATAGGCGAGGAACAGATCGCCCACCATCTTGGTGCGCACGCCGGGGGCTTCCTCGATACCGACGCCGCCATTCGCGCAGGCGGTCTGGTACCACTTGTGGCCCATTTCCTCGCTCTCGACCGTGAAGCCGATCGTGACGCCGTTGCCGGGCGTCGCGGTTTCTCCGTCAAGAGGTTCGCCCACGATCAGCATCGTACCGTTGTGCATCCAGAAGTAGCGGTTGCGTTCCGCGTCGAATTTACCCGGTCCGGCCCCAAGCGCGCCCATGATGGCGTCATAAAACTTGCGGGACTTTTCAACATCGTTGGCGCCGAGGTGTACGTGACTGAACATGATCGCTCTCCTTTGGTTTATTCGATCTGCCGATACGTAAACGCACCGTCAGATCGCATACTACCAATACTTTAGAACACGACGACCGAACGGATCGATTTGCCCTCGTGCATCAGGTCGAACGCGGTATTGATCTCTTCCAGGCCCATGACGTGGGTGATCATCGGGTCGATCTCGATCTTGCCGGTCATGTACATGTCGACGATCTTGGGAACGTCGGTGCGGCCCTTGGCTCCGCCGAACGCCGTGCCGCGCCAGTTGCGACCGGTGACGAGCTGGAACGGGCGGGTCTCGATCGTCTTGCCAGCTTCGGCCACGCCGATGATGATGCTGGTACCCCAGCCTTTGTGGCAGGCTTCCAGCGCAGTCCGCATGACTTCGGTATTGCCGGTGGCGTCGAAGGTGTAGTCCGCGCCGCCGTCGGTCATCATCACGATCTTGGCGACGATGTCCTCGCGGCTCATGCCCTTGGTGTTGAGGAAGTCGGTCATGCCGAACTTGCGGCCCCATTCCTCGCGGTCGGGGTTGATGTCAACGCCGATGATCTTGCTCGCGCCGGCGAGCCGAGCGCCCTGGATGACGTTGAGGCCGATCCCGCCCAGACCGAAGATCACGACGTTGTCGCCGACCTGCACCTTGGCGGTGTTGGTAACCGCACCAACGCCCGTCGTCACGCCGCAACCGATGTAACAGCTGGTCTTGAACGGCGCATCCTTGCGGATCTTGGCCACCGCGATTTCGGGAAGCACCGTGAAGTTCGAAAAGGTCGAGCAGCCCATGTAGTGGAAGATCGTTTCGCCCTTATAGGAAAAGCGGCTGGTGCCATCGGGCATCACACCCTTGCCCTGCGTTTCGCGGATGGCGCTGCACAAGTTGGTCTTGCCCGACAGGCACATCTTACACTGGCGGCATTCCGGGGTGTAGAGCGGGATCACGTGATCGTCGGGCTTCACACTCGTCACGCCGGGGCCGACTTCGCGCACGATGCCAGCACCTTCATGGCCGAGGATCGAGGGGAAGATGCCTTCGCTGTCGAACCCGTCGAGCGTGTAGGCATCGGTATGGCAGATGCCGGTCGCCATGATCTCGACAAGGACTTCGCCTTCCTTCGGACCTTCAAGATCGACTTCGACGATTTCGAGCGGCTTCTTCGCTTCGAAAGCGACGGCGGCGCGGGTTTTCATGGGTATGCTCCTTGGGGATGCGTGAATGTCTTTGATGTCGCTCTAGCAATCACACCATCCGGTGATAAACAGAGATTTTGGCAAAGCATTATCACTCAGAGGCAATAATCAATGATCGGAGGCTGGGACGGGATAGAAGAGTTCGTCGCTGTGGCGCGGGCCGGGTCCTTCACCGCAGGCGCGAAAGCGTTCGGCGCTTCGGTCACGCACATGAGCCGCGCCGTCGCCCGACTGGAAGCGCGGCTGGAAACGCAGTTGTTCAACCGCACGACCCGCTCGCTGTTTCTGACCGACACGGGGCGCATCTTCCTCGAACAGTGCCAGCGGCTGGTGGACGAGCGGGAGGAGGCGATCGCGGGTATCGCATCGCAGGGCCAGCCGCGCGGGGCGCTGCGGCTCACTTGCTCCTATGCGCTGGGCGAACGTTTCGTTGCCCCGCTGGTGCGCGAGTTCGCGCAGGAGCATCCCGCGCTCGTCGTCACGCTCGATCTCGATAACGACGTGGTCGATATCGTCAGCCGTGGATACGACCTTGCCGTGCGCACCGGCCATCTCGAGGATTCGCGCCTGATCGCGACCCGCGTGGCCCAGCGCGAACTGGTGACGGTCGCCTCGCGCCACTACCTGTCCTCGCACGGGGAGCCGCGCGAGATTGCCGAACTGACCGCGCACGACTGTCTGGTCGGGTCATCCACGCAATGGCATTTCCGGCGCGGGCAGACCTTCCGTCCGCGTGGGCGCTGGCACTGCAACAGCGGGACGACCGTGGTCGACGCCTGCCTTGCAGGCATGGGCGTGTGCAAATTGCCCGCCTTCTACGTGCGTGAGCATCTGGCGGCGGGTCGCTTGCAGGAAGTGCTGAAAAACGAACGGCCCGAGGACGAGCCGATCTGGGCGATCTATCCCACGCGGCGACACCTCTCACCCAAGATCAGCGGCCTTGTCGCGCTGTTGCGCGCCAAACTTCAGGACAGGCTGGAAGCGGCCAAGTTCCAGCACGCCTAATCGGCGTCCGGCTGCTTGTCGGGATGCGCGGCCGCGATCGCGGGATGCGCTGCCGCCTTCTCGTATGCTGCCATCAGGTTCGGATAGGCCGACAGCGTGCTGCCGAACCGCTCGGCCGAATAGACCTGCGGCACCAGGTAGCAGTCCACCAAACTCGGCGTCGCGCCATAGGCATAGCCGGCCCCGTGCGCCGCGATCATTGTGTCGAGGGCGGCAAAACCTTCCGCGATCCAGTGGCGCGCCCATGCATCGACTGCCGCCTGCTCCTGCCCCAGTTCGTTCTTCAGGTATTTAAGGATACGCAGGTTGTTCAGCGGATGAACGTCGCTGCCGATCGTGGCGCACATGGCGCGGGCGATGGCCCGCTCGTTCGCATCGCGTGGCAGCAGCGGCGGTTCGGGGTGCGTGTCCTCCAGCCATTCGAGGATAGCGACGCTCTGCGGCAGGACCACGCCGTTACCGATCTCCAGAGCCGGCACCAGCCCCTGCGGCGCGAGCGCGGTATAGGCTGCGTTCTTCTGCTCGCCCTTGCGCAAGTCGTGCGTGACTTGCGCGTATTCCAAACCCTTCAGGTTCAGCGCGATGCGCGTGCGGTAGCTGGTACCAGAACGCCAGTAGCCGTGGAGCGTGAGCGTCATCAGCCGACGACCCGGCCCCGGCACTCGCCAAACCCGATTGTGCGTGCGCCTTGCGCCTCGCCGTGCGCGCGCATGATGATCTCGTCCCCGTTTTCAAGGAAAGTGCGAGTCTCGCCGTTCGGCAGTTCGATGGGATTCTTGCCCCCGCCCGACAGCTCAATCAGCGAACCGAAGCTCGACGCGTCCGGCCCTGACAGTGTGCCGGTGCCAAGCAGGTCGCCCGGCTGAAGGTTGCAGCCGTTGACCGTGTGGTGCGCGACAAGCTGCGCCGCCGTCCAGTACATCGCCGTCATCGGCCCCTTGCTCAGGCGATGCGGCTCCATCCCCGCCTCGCGCATCTTCGCGGTGCTGAGCAGCACTTCCATCGAAATCGCGTATGCACCCGACTTCTGATCGGTGTCGTCCCAAAGGTAATCGAGCGGCTTCGGATCGCCCTCGGGTCGGTCCGGCTGCGCCGTGCGGAAGGGGGCGAGCGCCGCGCTCGTCACGATCCACGGCGATACGGTGGACAGGAAGTTCTTGGCAAGAAAGGGCCCGAGCGGCTGGTATTCCCACGCCTGCAGATCGCGCGCCGACCAGTCGTTGAGGATCGACAGACCCGCGATGTGGCTCCCCGCCTCAGCGATCGGCACCGGCTTGCCAAGATCGTTCGACCCGCTGGTCCAGATCGCCATTTCCATTTCGTAGTCGAGCCGCGCGCTTGGCTGGAACGGCGGGGTCTCGCCATCTACCGGGCGGGTCTGGCCCGAGGGGCGGATCACGTCGGCACCGCTTGCCCGGATCGAGGAACTGCGCCCGTGATAGCCGATCGGCACGTACTTGTAGTTCGGCAGCAGCGGATTGTCGGGCCGGAACAGCGCGCCGATGTTCTTGGCATGCTCTATCCCGGTGTAGAAATCGGTGTAGTCGCCGACGTGGAACGGAACGAACAAATCGCATTCGTCCGCCGCGAACAGCATCCTGCCCGCAATGTCCGCCTTGTTCGCGTCGGTCAACAGTTCGAACAGGCCCAGCCGCAGCGTATCGGCCATCGCGTTGCCTTCTGCGAACAGCGCGTTGAGCGAAGCCGCATCGGCCAGCTTTGCCGCTTCTGCCGCCTTGCCAGAAAGCACGCTCGCCGCGCCACGCAGGCACAGGATCTTGTCGCCGATCGCGACGCCGCCCCGCAAGTCTTTCTCTCCCTTGGGCGAGAATATGCCGAGCGGCAGATTCTGGACGGGAAAATCAGCGTGTCGGTTGGCGCTTTCGACCCAGCTCGTGGCTTGGGCGTCGTGGGTATGGTCGAGCATTTGCATCCTTGTCGTTATCTCTGCGAAGCCGCGCATCACCGCGGCAGTTGCGCCTTCCTGAAGCCCTTCCAGCAGGTGTCGTAGTCGTCCTGCAGCGTCGGGCTGGTCAGCGCGAAAGGCGTGGGCCGGATGACCCAGCGGCTTTCGAACATGAAGGCCATGGTATCGGCGATCTTCTGGGGCCGCAGCGCTGTCTGCATGGCCCGCCTGGTGCTTTCCGCATCGGGGCCGTGACCGTTCATCTGGTTGTGCAGGCTGGCACCGCCGGGCACGAAGCCCCCGCCTTCCTTGGCATCATAGACACCCTGCACCAGTCCCATAAATTCGCTCATCACGTTACGATGAAACCACGGGGGGCGAAAAGTATCCTCGGCCACCATCCAGCGCGGCGGAAAAATCACGAAATCGCAGTTCGCGGTTCCGGCAGTCTCGCTGGGTGAAGTCAGGACGGTGAAGATCGAGGGATCGGGGTGATCGAAGCTGACCGAACCGATCGTGTTGAAGCGCGCAAGGTCATAGCGGTAGGGCACGGTATTGCCGTGCCACGCGACGACATCGAACGGCGAGTGGTCGAGCACAGTGCGCCAGAACTTGCCCTGGAACTTCTGCACCCACTCGAAATCGCGGTCCACATCCTCGAACCAGGCGACCGGCGTTTCGAAATCGCGAGGATTGGCGAGGCCATTCGCGCCGATAGGCCCAAGGTCGGGCAGGCGGAAGGGCGAACCATAGTTTTCGCAGACGTAGCCGCGCGAAGGTTCGCTGAGCCGCACGGCAAAGCGCAAGCCGCGCGGGATGACCGCGATGTGCCCCGGCGGCACGTCCATGCGACCCATTTCGGTATCGATGTGCAGAGTGCCGAGTTGCGGAACGATCAGCAGTTCGCCGTCGCTCGACTGGAAAACCCGCCGCTCCATCGACCGGTTCGCGGCATACATGTGCACCGCGATCCCAGCACCGGTGCCGACATCGCCATTGCCGCCATAAGTGACGAGGCCTTCGAGCCAGTCGGTCGCCGCCTCTGGCATGGGCAGCGGATCCCAGCGATAGCGGTTGGGGCTGGCATCGGGAAAAGGCGCACTCGACACGCGCAGCATCGTGTCCAGCGGCTCGAACGCGCCGTGCGCGGTGGTCGGGCGCATGCGATAGAACCAGCTGCGCTTGTTCTCGGCGCGGGCCATCGTGAAGGCGCTGGTCGAGAACTGTTCGGCATAAAGACCGAAGGCAGGCTTTTGGGGACTATTGCGACCGACGGGCAACGCTCCCTTCACCGCCTCGGTCTGGAATTCGTTGCCGAACCCTGTCTGGTATTGGTTCATTCGTCCTCGCCTCCTGCACCGCGCTGAATCGCACGGCTCTTTTCGAGCAGGACCCTACACTAGCAATTTCGCCAAGACGTTTATCACCTTATCTGAACGCCTTTGCGACGGATTCCACCACACTCCCATAGTTCAGCGCGATAACCCGCCAATTTTACGCAATTAAGGGCAGCTTATGCGAAGCATTACAGCGCCCGCATCCAGTATTGCATCGCCTTTTCCGTCTCGGCGGCGTCACGATGGTCCTTCCAGGCAAGACCCGTCTCGAATCCCGGTACTTTTTCATAGCCGCGCGCTTGCCAGAACGCGTCCAGCGGGCGGTAATTGGCCGGACGGTCGGGATGGTCGGCAGGCCGGACCACGGCGGCAAAGCAGGCGGTCTTAGCACTGCACTTGCGCGCCTGCGTCTCGCGGTGGTCGAAGAAGGCGTGGCCGATGCCCTGCCCGCGATATTCGGGCAGCAGGACGGATTCGCCGAAATAGAACATGTCCTGCGTGGCAAGGCCGCGCTTCTCGAACGGGCGCCGGAACTCGTCCTTCTGCGCCGCCATGGGCGAGGCCGTGGCAGCGCCGACGATCCGATCGCCATCCATCGCGGCAACCAGCACCGCATCCGGCGCGGCGGCGAATTCGCGCAAGTAGTCTTCCTCGTAGGCGAGATCGCCGTCGTAAAGGTACGGCCACTCAGCAAAGACCGCGATGCGCAGCGCTGCAAGCGCAGGGATCGCCGCCTTGATCTCTTCCCCTGTCAGCGACCTGATCGTAACTGCCAAAACGCGCCCTTCCCGAATTACCTGCCTGAACGCGCGAATTTATTTTCCTACTGCCTGCGCGCAATGGTCTTGGTGGCACCTTCATCGAAAAACGCCGAAACAGGAGGTCCCCCTTGCCCGTTCTCGATTCGCTCATCGTCCCGATCACCCGCATCATCGACAAGGTCATCCCCGACAAGGAGGCCCGCGAGAGAGCCAAGCTCGAACTCCTGAAGCTCGAAGGCACGCACGAGATGCAGATGGTCGAGGCCCGCCTTTCCGCCATCGTCGCAGAGGCCAATTCCGCCGATCCGTGGACCAGCAGGGCGCGCCCCGGTTTTCTCTACGTGATGTACGCGATGATCCTCTTCGCCATCCCGATGGGACTGGTCGCCGCCTTCGATCCCACAGCCGCACTCGCCATCGCCGACGGCATGACCCGCTACCTCAACGGCCTGCCCGAACCGCTCTACGCGCTCTTCGGGACCGGCTATCTCGGCTACACCGTCGCCCGCCAGTGGGGTAAGGCCAAAGGCATCGACCGCTAGGATCGCTCGTCCTGCCGCTGGGGGAACTTGGCCCTTTGCTCTTGCGAATGGTTCCTGCTGCGCGTAGCGCCGCCTGCAACCTGTAACTGCTTAGCCGAGGACTACATGGGCGAAGCCAAGACCCCCACCGGCCGCCGCACGGCCGGAATGAATGTTGACAGCGCACTCGTGCGTGAACTCGCCGAACTGTTGGCCGAAACCGGCCTGACCGAGATCGAGGTCGAGGACGGCGATCGTAAGATCAAAGTATCGCGTGCGGCCCTTGCCGCTGCCGCTGCGCCCGTCGCGATGCCCATGGCCGCTGCGCCCGCAGCCGCGCCTGCGTCGGCCGCCGCGCCCGCAGCCGACGCCGCCTCTGCGGTTTCAGCCGATGCGGTAAAGTCGCCGATGGTCGGCACCTGCTATCTCGCCCCAGAACCCGGCGCGCCCGACTACATCACGGTCGGCCAGAAGGTGAAGGCCGGCGAAACGCTTCTCATCGTCGAAGCGATGAAGGTCATGAACGCGATCCCCGCCCCCAAGGCCGGCACGATCAGCCAGATCCTCGTCAACAATGGCGAGCCGGTCGAATTCGACCAGCCGCTCGTCGTGATCGACTGAGCGGGGTCCAGCAATGGCAATCTCGCGCATTCTCATCGCCAACCGCGGCGAGATCGCGCTGCGTGTCCACCGCGCCGCGCATGAAATGGGCATCGAGACGGTGGCGGTACACTCCACCGCCGACGCCGATGCCATGCACGTGCGGCTGGCCGACCAGGCGGTCTGCATCGGCCCGCCTTCGGCGACCGACAGCTATCTGAACATGGCGGCGATCATCTCGGCAGCGGAAATCTCCAATGCCGATGCGATCCACCCCGGCTACGGCTTCCTTTCGGAAAACGCGAAGTTCGCCGAAATCGTCGAGGCGCACGGCCTCAAGTGGATCGGGCCCAAGCCCGAACACATCCGCACGATGGGCGACAAGGTCGCGGCCAAGAAGTCGGCCGGCGAATTGGGCCTGCCGCTGGTGCCGGGTTCGGACGGTGCGGTTTCGGATTACGACGAAGCCCGCAAGATTGCGGCCGAAATCGGTTATCCGGTCATCATCAAGGCCGCGTCGGGCGGCGGTGGCCGCGGCATGAAGGTCTGCGACGCCGAAGAAAACCTCGAAACCCTGATGAAGCAGGCCGGCAGCGAGGCGAAATCCGCTTTCGGCGACGCGACGGTGTATATCGAGAAGTATCTCGGCAACCCGCGCCACATCGAATTCCAGGTCTTCGGCGACGGTGAGGGCAATGCCATTCACCTTGGCGAACGCGACTGTTCGTTGCAGCGCCGCCACCAGAAGGTTCTCGAAGAAGCACCCTCGCCCGTCATCAGCGAGGAAGAACGCAACCGCATGGGCAAGGTCTGCGCCGATGCGATGGCCGAAATGGGCTATCGCGGCGCGGGCACGATCGAGTTCCTGTGGGAAAACGGCGAGTTCTACTTCATCGAGATGAACACCCGCCTGCAGGTCGAACACCCCGTGACAGAAGCGATCACGGGCGTCGACCTGGTGCGCGAACAGATTCGTATCGCCGACGGCAAGCCACTTTCGGTCACACAGGACGAACTGCGCTTCACCGGCCACGCGATCGAATGCCGCATCAACGCGGAAAACGCCTTCACTTTCGCGCCCAGCCCGGGCGAGGTGAAGAACTACCACGCGGCTGGCGGCATGCACGTGCGCGTCGATTCGGGGCTCTATGCGGGTTACCGCATCCCGCCCTATTACGATTCGATGATCGCCAAGCTGATCGTCTATGGCCGCACCCGCGAAGGCTGCATCATGCGGCTCAAGCGCGCGCTGGAAGAGATGGTGATCGAAGGCGTGCAGACCTCGATCCCGCTGCATCAGGAACTGATCCGGCAAACTGACTTCCTGAACGGCGACTACACCATCAAGTGGCTCGAGGAGTGGCTTGCCGAGCGGGGCTGAGGTCCTGTTCGGAGCCACCCGCTCCGGCACGCTTTTCCCTAGAAGTCAGGCCGCCTGATCATAGGCGCGCACCTCGGTCACGAGGATGATCTCGCACGCCCCGGCCCCTTGGTCATTGCGGGTACGCGAAGTGCGCCAACGGGAACCGTCAGGCGCGTCGATGTCCACCAGATAGCCTTTGAGGCCGACGACGTCGTTCTCGCCGATCCCGTCGATCTTCCTCGCGATCGCCTCGTCAGCGGGAATGAGGTGCCAGTTGGCCGAATGCTTGCCGAAGCGGCGCACACGCGGATCCTGCCATGCGTCCCCGCCCGCCCGCCAGTAGTAGAACCGGCCCGACTGTCGGATCTTGATCTGCGAGTGCACTTCGGCCCTTGCGCCCTCGCTCCACGCGACTGCCAGATCGACGGGCGAGTAGTCCGAGAATGTATCGCCGAACAATCCGCCATAGTTACGGCGGCTCAGCACCAGTACGTCGGCATCGAACGTCGCAACCTTGCGCAGACCCCGCGCATCTGCCGGCATGCCGTCCATCATCGCCTGACGCGGGGCAGAGACCTGCGCATCACGCGGTTCCTCGCTGCACGCCGCGAGCGCCAGGGTAATGACCAAAAGGAAAGCGCGGTTCCGCATGGGAAGCCGCATACGCTCAGCCCAGCGGAACGCCGGGTTCGTTCTTCGAACGGCGGATGACGAGCGATGTCTTTACGCTTGCTACGTTAGGAGCGGGCGTCAGGCTGCTGGTCAGGAATTCCTGGAAGCGCTGCAGGTCCTTGCTCACGATCTTCAGAATGAAGTCGATCTCGCCGTTGAGCATGTGACATTCGCGCACTTCGGGAAGCTTCAGCACGTGCTCCTCGAACGAACGCAGCGCGTCCTCGGCCTGACTCTTCAGGCTGACCATCGCGAATACGGTGATGGTGAAGCCCAGCGTCGCGGGATCGAGATCGGCGTGATACCCCTGGATCGCGCCGCTTTCCTCAAGCGCACGCACGCGCCTCAGGCACGGCGGAGCCGTCAGGCCCACCCGGCTGGCCAGTTCCACGTTCGTGATCCGGCCTTCTGCCTGCAGTTCGGCAAGAAGCCTGCGATCGATCTCGTCAAAAATCATGCTCGTCAAACCCTGTTCGCGGCGAATCAGGCCACGCTCCTGATCTAGGGAAACGGAAAATGCCTGATACCGCAACTTGCGGATAACAGGATGGCCCCACTACGCAATAAATGAACTATGACGATGCCTGTTCCACTTTGCAACGGACAGATCGTTCCCCTTCCCCCCCGTTAAGACGATGTTTACCTCAAGCACAGGGGCGGAATCACGTGCGTCATCACCCCTGTCGATGCCGCATTGCCGCCCCGCCCGGGGGAATTGATGACACTCGACGACCGTTTGCGCACAGTGCTCGAAGTCGCTGCCGACAGCGATACTTCCGCACGCGCGCAGTATCAGCAGCTCGTCGACCTCCTCGGCAGCGGGCGCACGGTGGCGGACGGCTCGCTCGTCGCGGCCTCGTTCCTGCGCCTTGCCGCCCTTGCCCGCCGCATCCCGGCCTTCGAACGCGCGAAGATCCTCGCCGACCCTGCCCTGCGCCTGCGCTCCGCCCCGCTGGTGGCCCAGCTCTGCGAGGGGGAGGAAGAAGTCGCCAATGCCGCGATCGACGCGGCCGATCTCGACGAGGACGGCTGGACGGTGCTGATCAGCGTGCTCGACGAAAGCTTGCAGAACCGCGTCCGCAGCGCGCGCACCACGGGCCGAGCCCGCAATGTCGAGGCACCGCCCCCGCTGTTCGCCGAACGGGGGAAGAAGCGAACCTCGCTCGCCGACGAACTAACGCCCAGCGCCCCCGTCCCGTCCCGCGCGCCGCGCATGCCTGCGCCGCCCCCGCCGGCGGTCACTCAGCCCCCCGCCGAAACACCGCGCGACGGCGACATTGCCGAAATCGTGGCCCGCATCGAACGCTTCCGGCTTAAACGGCGCGAGCAGGTCAACGAGGAAATTGTCGCCACCGGCCGCAAGTCGCCTGTCGATCGGGACGAGTACCTGCTCGAAGACGAAGTCTCTCAGTCCGCGGGCCCGCCGCCCATCGCGACGACGCGCGAAATCGACTGCATGATCTCGCCCGAGGGCCGCATCGACTGGGCCGCGCGCCTGTCGCCGATGCTGACCGGCTTGATGCTCTCGCCCTCCGACAGCGCGAGCGCCAAAGTCGATGAGGCGACCTCGACCGCGCTGCGCCGCCAGCAGGCTGTTCGTTCGGGCCGCGTTACCATCGGGGCCTCGCCCGCGATTTCGGGCGTGTGGCGTCTGGACGCTGCGCCGCATTTCGATCCCGTGGGCCGCTTTCTCGGCCACCACGCGCGCCTGACCCGCGACATAGGCTCTGTACCCGACCGTCGCGGCGATCTCGTGAGACAGGCGCTCCACGAACTGCGCACGCCGATCAACGCGTTGCAGGGGTTCTCCGAGATCATCCAGCAGCAGTTGTTCGGCCCCGTGCCTCACCAGTACCGCTCTCTAGCGGCTGGCATTGCCGGAGAGACGGCGGCGCTGCTGGCAGGGCTTGAAGAGGTCGATCGCCTCGTCCGCCTGAGGCGCGGCACTCGCATTATCAGCGCGGGCGCAACCGCGATCGGCCCGCTGGTCGAATCGCTGGTCGACCAGGCTTCACCCATGCTGAACGCACGCCGCGCCCGCATGGATGCGCGCATTTCCGATCCGGGCATGACCGTACCTATCGAACAGGGCGAACTGGAACGCAGCCTCTGGCGCCTGATCGCGACCGTTGCTGGTTCGGCTCGTGATGGCGACGTGCTGCCCTTCTCACTCCACGCAGGCACCGATGCGGTGACGATCACGATCGGGATGCCGCCCGCTCTGGCCGAACTGGACGACGAAACGCTGTTCGGCGCATCGCCTGCCACCGACAGCAACGAGGAACTGGCGACCGGAATGCTGGGCCGCGGCTTTGCCCTGCGCCTCGCCTGCGCCGAGGCCAAGGCGGCCGGCGGCAGCCTTGAACGCGACGACACCGCTCTTATCCTCACTCTTCCAGCAAGGACTGACGAGGCCGAAAGCGAACACGAAGCCGTCGCCTGACGCAAGCGCGCTTGCCAAGCTCCTCTGCCCCCGCTAGTCGCGTCCGCCACGGGCCTGTAGCTCAGCGGTTAGAGCTGGCCGCTCATAACGGCTAGGTCGCGGGTTCGAATCCTGCCGGGCCCACCGTTTTCGCCGCTTCCCTCAAGGAAGCAGCACCAAGGGTCGGGGAGTAGCGCAGCCCGGTAGCGCGCCTGCTTTGGGAGCAGGATGTCGCAGGTTCGAATCCTGTCTCCCCGACCACCTTGATCCCAAATACATCACGCCAGCGCGGCGGCGTTGCGGCCCGCGATCCGTCCGAACACGATGGCATTGGCGATGGAAGCACCGCCGGCGGCATAGCAGTCACCGTGCATGCCGCCAGTTGTCTCGCCCGCGGCATACAGTCCGTGGATCGGCGTACCGTCGCTTGCCAGCACGTGCGCTTCGGCGTCGATGCGGATGCCTACGCCCGTCCAGCACACGATCGCCGCGTTGATTCGCGCGGCGTAGAACGGTCCGCGCCTGACGGGGCGCAGCATCCCCGCCGGTTTGAAATAGTCCGTATCCTCACCCCGGTCGCTCATCTCGGAATAGCGTTCGGCGGTGACCTTCATCGCGTCTGCCGGAAGGCCGCACCGCTGCGCCAGTTCCTCCAGCGTGGCGCCGGTCTGCAATGTGCCTGCCGCAACGTGGTCGAGCAGACGTTCCTCGTGCCAGTTGGGTGCCGGGCGGTACTGCGTGGTCGCAGACTCCAGCCGGGCATCCTCGTCGAGAATGGCCCAGCATTCGCGCCCCTCCTGCTCTCGCAAAACAGTGGCGAGTACCGAATATTCGATCGTTTCGTCGACGAAGCGATGGCCCTGCCGGTTTACCATCATCAGCCATCCGGGAAGATAGCTTTCAAGGTCCCGCGCAAAGCCCGGCGTCAGCAGGAGCAGACCCCGGTTGCGCGGGGTAAGCTCGCCCCCTGCCTCGAGCGCCAGCGTAAGCCCGTCCCCCTGGCAGTGGTCCGATCCGATGTACCAGTGCCGGTCGCCATGAAGCGCGGCATCGGGATAAAGCTCGGCAAGCATGGCCCTGTTCGCGCCGAAGCCGCCGGTGGCGAGAACGACCGCCCCTGCCGTCACCGGCTCGCCGTCCACGACGATGCCACGGCACCGGCCATTCTCGATCAGCAATCGCTCGACCCGCGTGCCGAGAGCCAGGTCCGCACCGCGCGTCGACAGGTGCCCTTCGAGCACCTCGGTGATTTCGGCGCCGTGGCCCGCGGCGCGGTGTCCGCGGCGTATCTTGTCGACGCCCGATGCATAGAGATCTTCGGTGCGAAACGTCACGCCCAGCTCGCGCAGCCATTCGAAAGCCGGGGTCGCATCCTTGCACAAGCGGCGCACGATGGCAGGCTCCGGCTTGTACTGGTTCAAGGTCATGTAATAGCGATACATGTCCTCGGCCGTGTCGCCTTCGATACCCGCCTCCCGCTGTAGCGAGGTGCCTGCCGCGTAGAACACCCCGCCGGACAGCGAAGTGGAGCCTCCGGCACGGTCATCGGCCTCGACCAGAAGCACGCGCTTTCCCGCATCCGCGGCGGTCAGCCCCGCCGCCAGCCCTGCTCCGCCCGCCCCTACGATTATAACGTCGTAATCGTCTGCCATACGCATCTCTTCCACCGATACTTCGCGCAACTGCACCATTTTTTGGCATGAACCCGCGTCGTTTCGGACGGGATAGCAGCGAAACAGCCGATGACCAAAGCGCGAATATGCGAAGTGGATCGGTATATTTTCCGCCCCGCCTCACGATGATCCAACCGGAAACCGTCTTACTTCAGCGATTCCCGGCCAATTTCCTAAAGGCCTTGCGCGATCGGGAGCGATGCGCGATCTCCGCACTATAATTAAGTCATATAACTTAATAAAAGAGGATTTCGCATGACCGCCATCGACCGCCTTTTCACCGCGCTGTCGCTCGGCGGCATGACCGTACGGAACCGAATCGCGATGGCACCGATGACCCGCGAATTTGCGCCAGGTGGCGTGCCCGGTGACGATGTCGTCGAGTACTATCGCAGGCGGGCCGCAGGCGGATGCGGGCTGATCATTACCGAGGGCATGGCCGTCAACGCCGCGGGCGCACATGACGGACCGATACCCCTGCTTTGGCAGAGCGAGGCCCAGGCAGCCCTTGGCCGGATCGCCTCCGCCGTGAAGGCGCAAGGCAGCTGTATCGTGGCTCAGCTCTGGCACGTCGGGATGCAGGATTCGCCGACGACCGTGAACCCCGGCACAGTGAAGCAACGCCCGCCGCGCGTCGGTCCGTCGGGACTGTACGGAAACGGCGAGCCCGGCGGCGAAGTCATGAGCGAAGACGACATCGCCAACACCATTGCCGACTTCGCCCGCGCCGCTGCCGCCGCCGAAAGCGCGGGCTGCGACGGCATCGAGATCCACGGCGCGCATGGCTACCTAGCCGATCAGTTCATGTGGGACAGGACCAACCGCCGCGCCGATACGTGGGGCGGCGAAACCGCGCAGCGCAGCCGCTTCCTCGCCGAGATCATCCGTGCCTGCCGCGCCGCGACCTCACCAGGCTTTGCCGTGATCGCGCGCATCTCGCAGTGGAAGTCGGTCGACTATACCGCCCGCCTTGCCGAAACGAAGGGCGAATGGGCAGCGATGCTCGAACCTCTGTGCGCAGCCGGGCTTGACGCCCTTCACGTTTCCACCCGCCGTTTCTGGGAACCCGGCTTTGCCGACGGCGATAGATCGCTGGCGGGCGTGACGAGGGACATCACCGGATTGCCCGTCATCGCGGTAGGTTCGGTCACGCTGGAGCGCGACTTCAAGGAAGGGACGAGCGAAGCCGGCGGCGGTATCACCGAAAGCGCAGCGCGCTCTGCCCATGTGGAGCAAGTCGCAGAAGCGATCGAAGCCGAAGAATTCGACATGATCGCCGTGGGCCGCGCGATGATCGCGAACCCCGATTGGGCGGACCTTGTGCGCGGGGGCCGTGCCGACGAACTGCGCCCCTTCACGCGCGATTTGTTGGCAAAGCTCGACTAAAAAAGCGGACCTGCCAGGTCAGAGTGGGCGCAGATCGTAGCGGCTGACGTAACCATCGGTCAGTTCGAACCAGACCATGAAGTGCTTGTCGGGACCGGGGCCCTTTACCGCACCGAGGAAAGCCCCCCTGTCACCTTCCATGACCATCTCGCAGACATGATGGGTAATCTTCGCATCCTTGAGCTGTTCGACGCGCGCGCTCAGCAATTCGTGGACCGCGTCACGCCCGTGAATGCGGCTGGGCTCTCCGCGCGCGAATTCGTGATGCGCCCAGACCTGGGCATGGCTCCAGTCGACATCGGGATGAAAGGCGGTGACGGCAGTGTCCATGTCGCCTTTGTCGACGTGGCCGTAATAGATGTCCTGAAACAGGTGGTGCGCGTGGGCCTTGTCGTTCATGCGATCTCCTCGGGTGTGCTGATCCTGATCTGGGCCGGATTGACGAGGCCATGCCGCCCCTTGTCGAGCGTCATGGCGAAAGCCTCCGGCAAAGCCTCGAGCCCTTCCAGCGTGCAGCCGATCAGCGGATCGAGCGCGATGCGCCCCGTGCCGACCAGCGCGACCGTTCTCTCGAACAGTGAGCGGGTCAGGATGGCGGGAAAGCTGAAGCGGATGCTGCGGAAGCGGAAATCCGCATACGGCAGGACGGCGGCATCGCCATCGAAGGACAGGCCGATGACCTGCCCTTCGGGTCGCGCCATCTGTCCGGCCTGTATCGTCGTCGCGTTACCCGCCAGCCCACGCGAAACCGGGCCGCCCGCGCATTCGAAGACGATGTCCGCGCCGCGCCCGCCGGTCAGTTCCAGCACCGTTTCGACCGGGTCCTGCGCCCGCACGTCGACAACCGCGTCGGCGCCAAGCTGTAACGCCAGTTCCAATGCCTCTGCCCGCCGCCCGACCGCGATCGTTCGTCCCGCTCCGGCTGCCCGCGCGGCCTGTAGACAGCCGAACCCCATCGCGCCCAGGCCGATGATCACGGCCGTATCCTCCAACGTCGGAGCGGCGGCATGGACCGCGGCGACGCAATCGGTCAGCGCCTGTATCGCTGCGCCCGCACTGTCGCTGACCGACGGCGGCAGCTTGGCCAGCAGGGTTTCTGGAAAGACACCTTCTTCGGCAAAAGCACCGGGATAATCGAAGCCGACAATGCCTTCGGGATGCGAGCCGCGAGCGGTGACGCGGTCGCCGACGGCAAGGCTGGTCACGCCTTCACCGATTTCGATGACCTGGGCAGAAAATTCGTGCCCGAACAGTTGCACCGGCCCCTCGCGAAGCCGCCGCGCGATGATGTCGTGGCCATAGCTGCGCTCGCCCTGAAACAGCAGGATTTCGGTGATGCTGGGCTGCGCGGTCAGGACCCGGACCCGCACCCAACCGGGCTTGAGCCGCGGGTCGGGCACGTGTTCAAGGCGCATGTCGCCATAGTCATGGGTTACCCATGCCCGCATCGCAATCCTCTCTCGTTTTGCGGTGCAGTATATGAGGATGGTTCAATAACGCAAACGACAGTGCGTCAGGCGCTCTAAAGCGTCTCCAGCTGCTCGCCGATCGACAGCCACTCCGCTTCGGCCTTTTCCAGCCGCTCGCTAACCTCGGCGCGGCGGACCAGCAGGTCGCCCATCGCGATGCCGGCAAGATGCTTCGGCGCTTTTGCCGGTTCGCACATCGCCTCGTCGATCTCGCTCAGGCTCGCCTCAAGGCGGTTCATCGTCTTCTCGGCCGATGCCAGTTCGGATTTGAGATAGCGGGCCTTCGCGCGCGTCTTGGCGGAATCGCCCGAAGAGGCCTTCGCCGGCGCTTGCTTGGCGTCCTTCTTCGGCTGGTTCCGGCCCAGCACGAAGTCGATGTAGTCGTCCATGCTGCCCGAATATTCGCGCGCGGTTCCTTCATCGACCAGCATCAGGCGATCTGCCGTCAGTTCGACCATGTGGCGATCGTGACTGATCAGGATGACCGCGCCGGAATAGTCGTTCAGCGCCTGGACCAGCGCCTCGCGCGCATCGACGTCGAGGTGGTTGGTCGGCTCGTCAAGGATGAGGAGATGCGGCGCGTCGCGGGTGATGAGAGCGAGCGCAAGCCGCGCGCGCTCTCCCCCCGAAAGCTTCTCGACTTTCTGGGTCGCGCGGGGGCCGGAAAAGCCGAAGCGGCCCAATTGCGCGCGGACGGCGGCGGGCGTCTTGCCCTCCATCGCCAGCGTCATGAGGTCGAGCGGCGTCGAATCCGATGACAGTTCCTCGACCTGGTACTGCGTGAAATAGCCGACCTTGAGCTTGCCCGGCGCCGACATCGCGCCTTCGACGGCCTGAAGCTGGGACGACAGCAGGCGTGCCAGCGTCGTCTTGCCATTGCCGTTGCGGCCCAGAAGCGCAATCCGGTCGTCCGCGTCGATCCGCATATTCAACCGCCGCAGGATCGGCGGGGCGTCGCCATAGGCAACCGCAGCCCCGTCGAGCGTGATCATCGGAGAGCGCAGTTCCCCCGGCGAAGGAAACTCGAAGCTGAGCGAAGGGTCTTCCATCAGCGCGACGATCGGCTGCATCTTGGCCAGCATCTTGGCACGTGCCTGCGCCTGCTTCGCGGTCGACGCGCGGGCGCTGTTGCGGGCGACGTAATCCTCAAGGCGCGCACGCTGCGCGTCCTGCGCCGCCTTGGCCGAGGCCAGCTGCGCGGCGCGTTCGGCGCGCTGCTTTTCGAAGGAATCGTAGCCGCCCGAATAAATCGTCAGCTTGCCGCCCTGGAGGTGCAGGATGTGGTCGACGACATTGTTCAGCAGGTCGCGTTCGTGGCTGATGACCAGCAGCGTTGCCGGATAGGACTTGAGGAAATTCTCCAGCCACAAGGTCGCTTCGAGGTCGAGGTGGTTCGAAGGCTCGTCGAGCAGGAGGATATCGGGCTGCGAAAACAGCAGCGCGCCAAGCGCGACGCGCATCTTCCACCCGCCCGAAAAGCTGGAAAGCGGGCGGCGCTGCATTTCCTCGTCGAAGCCAAGGCCGTTGAGGATCTTGGCCGCGCGTGCCGGCGCGCTGTAGGCGTCGATGGCCAGTAGCCGTTCGTGCACTTCGCCGAGCCGGTCGACATCGGTGCAGGTCTCCGATTCCTCGAGCAGCCGCGCTCGTTCCACGTCGGCGGCCAGCACCGCCTCTTCAGGCGTGATCGCGCCGTCGGGCGCTTCTTGCGCGATATAGCCGATGCGCGCCCGCGAAGGCTTGCCGATCTGGCCGTCGTCAGGCTCGATCTCGCCGATGAGAGTCTTCATCAGTGTCGACTTGCCCGCCCCGTTGCGCCCGATCAGCCCGACCCGCGCGCCTTGCGGAATCGTCGCGCTCGCGCGTTCGAGAATGGGCCGGCCGCCAAGCCGGACAGTGATGCCGTCGATAGTAAGCATGGGCGGCCCATAGCAGCACTGCCCCGAACGCCCAATGGCCTGAATGAATGGGGACGACAACGCTGTGCCGCCCCGCCTCCATGGTCATGCAAGGTATTCCGGTATTACAGCCCGTCGAGACCCTTGCTGACGAGGATGTTGACCGCGACGCGGCGGTTCTGCGCCTTGCCTTCTTCGGTGTCGTTGTCGGCTGCCGGGTCCGCCTGGGCCATGCCGGTGGGTGTCAACATCCGGTAAGGCTTCCAGCCGCAAGCCTGCTGCAGGTGGTTCACGACGCGCGCGGCGCGCTTTTCGCTGAGCGCCTGGTTCACTTCGTAGCTGCCGGTGGAATCGGTATAGCCGACAACGAGCAGCATCGCGTTGTCCATCGCATCGGCCTTGCTGGCCGCATCGCAAAGATCGCGTTCGGCGTCGGACGTCAGCATGTACTTGCCCGATGCGAAGTACACGTTGGTCGTGTCCTTGACGTTGTACTTGTCGATGTCGCTCATCCGGCTGCGCAGCGCCTCGGTCGCTGCGGCCTGCTTCAGGAAGCGCTGGTCGGTGCCGTTGTGGATCATCGCGGCAGTCTTGAGATCGTCGTTCTTGAAGCGGATCTCCTCGGCGAAGAGGCCCGTTTCGAAGCGGCGCGTCTTGATCGTCACCGGCAGGCCGTTGAACAGGGACGAAGTACCCTTTTCCTTGCTGCTCATGCCAAGGAAGCCGCCCTTGCCGCGGATCTCGGTGCGATCGTCGACCATGACGACGGCGCGCGCCCCCTCCGCCGTCGTGATCTGGACCTTCTCGCCGCTGCGGGCCGAGATGATGCCCTCGATCACGGGGCCCTTCACGCCGCGCATGCCGTTCACGGTCAGGACTTCGTCGTCCGACTGGAAATCCTGTGCGGAAAGGCTGGTCGTGGCACCCAGCATCGCGATGAGGAGGAGAGCCTTCGGCCCCTTGGCGAATATGGTCACAGCATTGCTCCTTCAACCGGTCGAGGCGGCGTCAAATTCGTCGAACGGCCAAAAACCTCGCAGGAAGCGGTAACCACCGGCTTTACGAATATGCTTACCGACGAAGCGGTTGCCGTTGGCGGATAGAGCCTGCATCGTGGGACAGAAGCGGCGGATATGCGCCGGTTGCCGGGGCTGAATCATGGACGTCGACGCCATTTACCGTAACAAGCTGACAAGCGCGGACGAGGCTGCCGCGATGCTGCGATCCGACAGCGACGTTGCCATGGGCATGGCGGTTGCCGAACCGCCCGCGATCCTTGCCGCCATGGCCCGCAGGGTGGAGGCCGGCGATCTTGATGCCTTGCGGATCTGGTATTTCCATTCGATGAGCCATGCCGCCGATACCGTCCTGCAGCGCGACCTGCTGGGCCGTGTCAGGCCGCACTGCATGTTCCTGAGCGGAGTAGAACGCGCCCTGATGCGCGCAGAGCCCGATCGCTGCGCGCAGATGATCGAATTCGTGCCCACCGCGTTCAGCGCCTCCCCGCGTCTCTTGCGGGAGGACCGCGAACTCGACGCCTGCGTCACGATGGTCTCGCCCATGGGCAGGCACGGCTATTTCACCTTCGGCGCGGCGAACGATTACACCTCGGCCGCGGCGCGGGCGGCGACGAAGCTGATCGTCGAGGTAAACCCGCTGATGCCCCGCGTCTTCGGCGAAGGTCCGCTTCACGTTTCCGAAGTCGATGTCATCGTCGAGAATCGCTCCCCCCTTCTCGAAGTCGAAGGTCACACGCCGAGCGCCGAGGACGAGGCCATCGCGGACATCGTTGCAGGCATGATTGATGACGGTGCCTGTTTGCAGATGGGCATCGGCAACTTGCCAAGCGCCGTTTGCGCCCGCCTGAAGACGCGGCGCGATCTTGGCATCCACACCGAATTGATGACTCCCGCGCTGGCCGAACTGATGCGGCACGGCGCTGTAACCAACCGGCTGAAAGCGACCTTTCCGGGCCGCAGCGTCTTTACCTTCGCGCTCGGTGACCGGGCGTTTTACGAATGGCTCGGCGACAACCAGGCGATCTATTCGCTGCCTGTCGACATCGTGAACGACCCGCGCCACATCGCGAAGAACGACAACGTCGTCTCGGTCAACGCGACGCTGCAGGTGGACCTGTCGGGCGCCTGTAATTCAGAACACATGATGGGCCACCAGTATTCGGGATCGGGCGGTCAGCTCGATTTCGTGCGCGGGGCGACTGCTTCCAAGGGCGGCAAGTCGATCATCGCCTGCCGCGCAACCGCCAAGGGCGGCACGGTGAGCCGGATCGTGCCGAAACTGGACGGCCCGGTCACGACCCCGCGCAACGACGTCGAATGGATCGCGACCGAATTCGGCGCGGCCAACTTGCGCGGCAAATCACTGAACGAGCGGGCAGAGGCCATGATTGCGCTTGCCCACCCGCGATTCCGCGATGCACTGGCGCGCAGCCTGTAGGTACTGGCCGAAGACCTATTGGGCGCGGGCGATCATGACCAGGTCGCGCCCGTCCTTCGTCGCATCGTAAAGCGCGTCCGCGTGATGCGAGCGCCGATCGCGATCCGTCTGGAAACCCCTGCGTCGCAGCCCCTGCTCCCCCAACGAACAGGAGTGACGGACGAACCACGAGATCGCGCTCCTACAGTTCAAGGTTGTTGTCGATGATCAGGTCGTGGTCACGATGCGTGATCTCTATGCGCAAGGCCCGCAATCGCTTGCTGGGCAGCATAAAAAGCGGCAGCTGCGACGTCCTCGAACGCCATCATGATCAACCAGGCCCTGCGCACAAGGCGCTAATGAACCATATCGACGCTGGACAAAGAACAAGGGGCTGCCCCGGCAGCCCCTTCGTTTCGGTAGAGTAGAAAGAGCGTGGGACGTCAGAAAACGTCGGAATCATCCTTCCGCTTCAGGATCGGCGGCGCAGGGCGTCTCTTGCCCGCATATCGGGCCTTGATCGCATCCAGCACGGCGGCGTCAATCGCTGCGGGAGATGCCCCCGCCTCGATCAGACCGGCAAGCGCGCGCTGAGTTTGGGCGATACGGTCCATCGACTGCAGTTCTGTCATGAACCGGTCGATCACGTCAGGTTCCTTGCAGAACGCTTCGCCCAGCCTCTCGATCTCTGCCGCCAGTTCGCGCAGGATCGTGGCCTCGACGACCTCCTCGTTGTGCATGGAGCGGGCCTTGAAAGTCATGTCGGCAACGCAAGTGGGCCGTCCACGATCACACAAACGAACAGCTTCGAATGCACCAGCTTCATGCTCGCCCCCTACAAATACCCTGCCGCGCTCCGTGGAGGGCTTCATTCGGAGGCTTTAGCCTGACCTGCCTTAAATCCGCTTCATCGCCGCCCTAGGGGTATCGACCTAACGACACGCGACGGTTCTTGGCCTTTTTGCCCATCAGGTGATCGCACCTGCCGGCCAACGCCTCACTGCCGACAAATCTGCCGCATATTTCCATCGGAAGTGGCAGATGGCGTAGCGGCTGCGTTTGGAAGAAAAGCGCATCGGCGGAGAAAATGTGGTGAGCCCTGCTGGGTTCGAACCAGCGACCTACTGATTAAAAGTCAGTTGCTCTACCGACTGAGCTAAGGGCCCCGACCACGGAGCGGTCACCTAAGGAGGGGCGGCGGCGCGGTCAAGCGCCTTGGTGACGATTGCGGAAAAGGAGTTGGCGAATTGACAGGTTCGTAAGTGGATCGCGCCAGTGCGGGACGATGGCCGCGGCGGGTTGCAGCACGAAATCGCGTTCGCGGAAAAGAGGATGCGGGATCGTCAGCGCCTCGTCCGCCCAGACCCCGCCTGACCAGAGCACGATATCGCAATCCAGCGTCCTTGCCGACCAGCGCTGCCCACCCCTGCGTCGTCCGAAGATTGCTTCCATATCCTTGAGCGCTGCCAGCATGTCGCGGGGGCCGAACTTGCTTCGCACGAGGATCGCGGCGTTGGCGTATTGCCGTGCTGAGGGCCCCACCGCTGCGCTGTGCATAACCGGAGAGGCCGCGACGACTTTGCCGACCGCATCGTCGATCGCATCAGTCGCCGCAGTCAGGACCTGTGCCGGTACGCCATACCTCCGATGCCGCACGTTGCCGCCCAGCGCGATCAGGTAGAGGTGCTGATCAGGCATCCTCGGCAAGGCGGCCGTAGAGCTGAGGGCGACGGTCGCGGAAGAAGCCCATGCCGGCGCGGTGCGTCGCGGCACGAGCAAGGTCCAGCGTCGCCACGAGAACGCCGGTTTCGTCGCGCCCGTATTCGGCAACCAGGTCGCCCCACTCGTCGCTGATGAAGCTGTGTCCGTAAAACGTCTGGTGCTCGCCCTCGCGCCCGATGCGGTTCGACGCGATCACCGGCATGCAGTTCGAAACAGAGTGCCCGATCATCGCGCGACGCCACATGCGGCTGGTGTCGAGATCTGCGTCGTACGGTTCCGACCCGATGGCCGTAGGATAGAAAAGCAACTCCGCCCCCATCAACGCCATGGCGCGGGCGGTCTCGGGGTACCACTGGTCCCAGCAGATGCCAACGCCGATGCGGGTGCCGAACACGTCCCACACCTTGAAGCCGGTATTGCCGGGGCGGAAATAGTACTTTTCCTCGTACCCCGGGCCGTCGGGAATGTGGCTCTTGCGATAAGTGCCCATGATTTCGCCATCGGCATCGATCATGGCGAGCGTATTGTAATAGTGGTGCCCGTCGCGCTCGAAAAAGCTGGTCGGGATCGCCACGCCAAGCTTTTTCGCCAGCGTCTGCATCGCGATCACCGAAGGGTGTTCCGCCGTCGGGCGGGCCAGCGCGAACAGCGCTTCGTCTTCCTCGCGGCAGAAATAGGGGCCGGAGAACAGTTCGGGCGGCAGGATGACTTGCGCGCCCTGCCCCGCGGCTTCGGCCACGAGGTCGCTGATCTTCGCGATGTTTTCCTGCTCGTCGTCCGAGCCGAGCGCGCATTGCAGCGCCGCGACGGTAATGCTGGTCATGGCCATGCAGATATGGTGCGCATGGCCCCAAGTCCACCGTAACCCGTCCAAGGTCAGGACCGAATGGGTTCGCGAACCGTTTATGCGGTTGATCGGATGGAAAACGACGCTGCCCCTCCCCATCTGTGCGGCAGCAAGGAGAAGACGGACTAATGGAACAGGTTATCGTGGCAGGCGGCTGCTTTTGGTGCACCGAGGCGGTGTACCGCGACGTGCTGGGCGTCAGCGATGTCGAAAGCGGCTATATCGGAGGCACGACCGAAAACCCCACCTATCGCGAGGTTTGTTCGGGCAATACCGGCCATGCAGAGGCGGTTCGCGTGACCTTCAATCCAGAGATCGTGCGACTGGGCGACATCCTCGACATTTTCTTTGCGACTCACGATCCGACGCAGCTGAACCGGCAGGGCAACGATGTCGGCACGCAGTACCGTTCGGCCATCTTCCCGCTGGACGACAGGCAGAAAGCCGAAGCCGAAGCCGCGATCGAGCGTGCGCAGGAAAACCATGACCAGCCGGTCGTGACGACGATCGAAGGCCCGGCGACCTGGTATCCGGCCGAAGACTATCACCAGGAATACTGGGAAGGTGACGGACAGCGCAACCCGTACTGCGTCGCGACGATCCCGCCCAAGCTGCAGAAGCTGCGCAAGAGCTTCGCCGACCGGGTGAAGCCTCAGTAAGCGGTCGCCGATCAGTCCTTGCGGAAGCGGGCGACGAAGAACCCGTCGAGCCCGCCAGCATCGGCCAGCATGCCCGGATCGGTCCTGAGCCAGCCCTCTGCGGTCGGCGCAAGGCCGGCGGGCAGTTCGTCCTGCGTAATCGGAGCGGGCGTTAGCGAAACGCGGCCCATCTGCGCTTCGCCTTCCTCGCGCTCCATCGAACAGACGGCATAGACCAGCAAGCCGCCGGGATTGAGCCAGGCGCTTGCCCGCTCGATCAGGGCCGCCTGCAGCTTTGAGAGATCCTCGATCTGGCCCCGCGATACGCGGTGAAGAACATCGGGATGGCGGCGGCAGGTACCCGTGGCGCTGCACGGCGCGTCGAGCAGGATGGCGTCGAAGCCCTGTTCCGGCTCCCACTTCAGGGCGTCTACTTCGACGACTTCTGCCGCAAGGCCCGTGCGCTGGAGATTTTGATGCAGGCGCTTCAATCGCCGCTTGGCGATGTCGAGCGCGGTTACCTCCCACCCCGCTGCCGCCAGCTGCAAGGTCTTGCCGCCCGGCGCAGCGCAAAGGTCGAGCGCCGTGCCCGCACTTTTACCCAGCAGGCTGGCCGGAATCGAAGCGGCAAGGTCCTGAACCCACCAGGCGCCCTCGTCGAAGCCGGGCAGAGCATCTACGGCCTGACCGCGCGAAAGGCGCAGCTGTCCCGGTGCCATGACGCGGGCGACCAGTCGCTCGGCCCAGGCATCCGTTTCGCCCGCATCGCGCAATGTGATGTCGAGCGGCGGAGGCGACGCAAGGCCGGCGGCGATTTCGGGAAAACGCTCGCCATATTGCGTGCGCCAGCGTGCGGCTACGTCTTCGGGTATCGTGGGCGCATCGGGCAGGCGAGCGCCCTTCTTGTCGAGGGTCGAGAACACACCATGCGCCAGCCGCCTCGGTCCGCCTGAAAGCAGCGGCAGGCCCGTCGCGATCACGGCATGGGGCGCTGTTTCCAGCTTCAGCGCCTGTGCGAGCATCATGCGTAGCACAGTTCGAACCTTGGCATCGTCGGGCAGTCGTTGGCGGGTCGCGGAATCGATCAGGCGGTCGAGGTCGACCTGCCAGCGCAGCACTTCGCTGGCGATAGCCCGGGCCAGCGCCGCATCGGACGGCCCGAGACCCTTGGCAGCGCCCGCCGCCGTGTCGAGCGTGTCGCCGCGGCGCAGGACCGCATCCAGCATCTTGAGCGCGGCGTTACGCGCGGGAAGTCCGGCAATGTCGTTCATCGCCCGCGCCTATCGGCCTTCGCCCTGCGCTTGGCAACACGAACTGTCCTTCGTGAGCGTTGCAACCGGATGCGGCGTACCCCATCTTGCTCACCATGACCGAAGAAACGAAGCGAGCCACGAAGCGCCCAGAAGGCTTCACCAAGCCCGCGCACTGGACCAACGACCCCGCCCCGAAGCCGGGCCCCGGAAGCCGTCACGAAGAGGACGAGCGCCCCGACCCGACGCGCTTTGGCGATTGGGAGAAAAACGGGATCGCGATCGACTTCTGATCGCGAATCCGCGTGCTCACCCCTCGATCACCCGCGATTCGGGGTGATGCTTGTCGAGGTGCTTCTTTATGATCTTCAGGTTCTTGGTGTTCGACCGGAACAAGAGGTCGAAGGCATCGCCCACGACCGGGATTGCGCCGACAGCGGTATCGAACCCGATGTTCGCGGCCATGCGCCACAGCTTCCACTTCGGAATGCCGAGGTTGCGGGCTTCCCACACGATATAGGCGCCCATCGCGGCGGTGATCACATCGCCGATCACGGGTACGAGGCCGACGACCGAATCGAGACCGACCCGGTAGTTCACGCCGGGGATCACGAAAGCGCGTTCCAGCACCGCTTCCATCGCCTCGATCCGCTTGCGGATGGAGGCCGGATCGTTGCCGACCGGCATGTTGTCCCGAAAATCCATGCGCCTTGCACGACCGGTCTCGAAACCGTCCGCGCCACGCACTCCGTCATTGCGATTGCCTTGGTCCATGCCCCTCAAGTGGGGTCGGCAAACAGCTGCGACAAGGGATGGAAACCCCAGCGGTTGACCGCGAACCCGTCTACCCCGCCGCGCACGAGCGAGAACCGGATCGGCGGGCCGAAGGAAATGAAGCCGTCGAGATCGGTCAGAAGCGCATCGGCTTCGGACAAAAGCTGCAGCCGCACCTCGGCATTGGGTTCGGCGATGGCCTGCGCGACAAGAGCGTCCGCTTCTTCGCTGCACAGCCCCTTCGTCACGTTGCAATCTAGCCGGTGCAGATACCACTCGGGACGGTCCATCCATGCGACATCGTCGACGAGCATGAGGTCGGCCTTGTCGTCTGGCCCCACGCGCCGCGCGCCAAGCCCGATACGCGACAGATCGGCGGAAAGTCGCCGGAACAGGATGTCGCCGCCCGTGCCCGTGGGAAGTGCGATCGTCAGCGGAGCGATGGCCCCCTCGCTCGCCACCCATCCCGCAACGCGCTGCACTGCGACATTCTGCCGTTCCTCCATTGTCAGCGCCGCCCATCGGCCCGCCGGCTGCTGCGTGCCCGGAGCGCCCACCGGAACGAGCCGCGTGCGCGGTGACCAGCCGCCGATCCCGAATGGCGCGATAAGCGCCTGCCGGTCGATCGCCATCGAAATCGCCTCGCGGTTGGAAGCGAGCGAGAGGAAGCCTTCACTGTCGCCGATCGCCAGCCCGAAAAGGCCGGTCACCGGATCGAGACGGATCGTCCCGCGAAGCAGTCCCCCCAGTTCGACATGCGGCAGGGCATCGATCCCGCCGCCAAGCAGCAGCCGCGCCTCGCCGCGCTGAAAGCGTTGCACTGCTTCCTTCGGCCCAGCGATGCGCAAGTCCATCGTCTCGGCATCGCGCGGGTCTTCGGCATAAGTCGCAAGGGTCAGCACCCCGCCCTCGTTCTCCATGCCGAGCACGCGGTCCTTGCGCGCGTCGAACCTCAGCGCCAGCGCCGGATCGGCGAGCAGTTGCAGGAATTCGGGTGCCGCGGTCTTCAACCGGATCTCGATGACCTGGTTCGTACGGGCATATATCCCGTCGATCATCGCCAGGTCCTTTCCCAGACCCGTCCCGTCAAGATCCTTGATCGCTTTCAGAAGCGCGGTGCGAACTTCGCGCGCGGTCAGCGGTTCGGTGCCGGGAAGCGCGCTCTGATCGAAGCGGAAGATGTAGCTCAGCCCGTCGTCGGTCACGATCCAGCGGTCGGCAAGGTCCGGCCGGATACGCCCTTCGGCGTCGAGGCCGACAAGCCCGCTGCCGGTCGCTTCGCGTAGGAGGCCGGCGGCAGGAGAGAATGGAGGGTCGGCGGAAAGCGCGGACTTTTCGTCGCCCACCAGGATCACGTCGAAACGCCCGCCGTCCCCGCTGTCGCAGGCGGCAAGCATTGCGATGGTCAGGCAGGCAAGAGGACGAAGAAGGGGCCGCATCGCCCCTTCCCTAACAGCGCAATCGTGCGCGGTCAGCAGCTATGATCGTCGCTATCGGAAAGTTCAGGCGCCGCGGTCGGCTTCGGTATCGGTCCGAATGGTCTTGCCGGTTTCGGCATCGCGTTCGGGAAGATCCACGTCGGTCACGGGAAATCGCACCTTGGCAGACTCCACCGCCTCGACGAATGCGATGCCGCAACGATCGCCGGCGGCCCAGGCCACTGTGCCCGCGACAAGGCCGATGTTGCACAGGTCGACGAAGACTTCGCTGCCGCGGATCACGCGCATCTGCCCTTCGGCCATGACGCCGGAATCCGAAATGTTGCGAAGCTTCACCGCATAAGGCGCGCCGTCCCGTTCAAGCCGGAGTTCGGCCATGAGAAACAGCGAATCGCGTTCGTGCTTGCGGTTGTCCTGATCCCGCATGACTTACCCCCGGATATCCTGCCGCGCGCGGTGAAAAAGGTTGCGCACGCATTAACCTCGATGAGCAAGGACTAACGCAGCAGGGCTAACGAAGTGTAAACGGGTCAGCAGGATTACCCACCTTTGTGCCGGCCCTGTTCCCGTTCGGGACAGTTACCGCCGAAAGGCGAAAAATCCGGTTAAATCAATCGTCGCGCGAGATTTTCTCGCGACGCTCATGCGCTTCCTGCGCTTCGACAGTCATCGTCGCGATCGGACGCGCGATGAGGCGGCCAAGGCCGATCGGTTCGCCCGTCACTTCGCAGTAACCGTATTCGCCTTCATCGATACGGCGCAGGGCCGAATCGATCTTGGCAATCAGCTTGCGCTGCCGGTCGCGGGTGCGAAGTTCGATCCCCCAGTCGGTTTCGCTGGAAGCGCGGTCGTTGAGATCGGGTTCGCGGATCGGCCCGTCCTGCAGCGACTGCAGCGTCCCGGCCGAAGCGTCGAGGATTGAGTGCTTCCATTCGATGAGCAGCTTGCGGAAGAATTCCTGCTGCTGCGGATTCATATAGGGCTCTGCCGCGTCGGGCGTATAATCGCCCACGTTGCGACGAGCAGTTGCGAGTACGTCAATTTCCGTAGCAGCCGCGAGGCCCATGCGTCACACTCCGCACTTGCCGGCGCCTAGGAGCCACCGGCCCTTCCGATCCCTGGGCTGGCCCTATAAGTGCCCGCCGATTCGCAAACAAGCGCATTTTCGTCGAATGATGTAATCACCCACAGATTAAGCTCTGCCGAACAGTGTTGAATGAAACGTTATTAGAGGAAGATCCTGTTCCCGCTTGGAATTTTGTCAGTTAACGTTTTGTTGACCACGATGACCCACCTTGTTCCTTGCCGCAGGGGATTTTGAGCGGCGCAAGACAGGGGTGATCGATATGGCATACGCCGAACATCTGTACCTTGTAGAAACCGGTCCGGCAGTTGATCCGGCGGTTCTCAAAACGACCGAGGCGCTCGTCTGTCGCTGCCTTTCGCAGCACGCCGACGGGGATGACAACGCGCTGTTCGAACTGGGCTGCGCCTTTTCGACCGGCAGCCGCGGTGCGCTGTGCGATCTGGTCGAGGCGCACAAGTACTTCAACCTTGCCGCATCGCGCGGCCACGAGGAAGCGCAGGCCTGTCGCGCCGAAGTCGCCGAGGAAATGACCGCCCGCGAAATCGTGGAAGCCCAGCGCCGCGCCCGCGCGTTCCTGGCCGAAACCGCGAACCGCCGCGTCGCCTGATGGAGTGGCCCCTGCGCTAGGGGCCTTTGCGGAACGGGGACAGCCCTTGCAGGGCTTCCTGTTCCATGCCGACACCAAGCGCCTCGCGCTCGAGGAAATCGGCAACCGCTGCCCGAAAGCCGGGATGCGGAATGAAATGGGCAGAGCGCGTGCGCACCGGCTCGTAACCACGGGCCAGCTTGTGCGAACCTTGGGCGCCTGCTTCCACCCGTGACAGCCCCCGCGCGATCGCCTCGTCGATGGCCTGGTAATAACACAGCTCGAAGTGCAGGAACGGCTTGTCAACCAGCGCACCCCAGTACCGACCATAAAGCGCCTCGGGTCCGATGAAGTTCAGTGCGCCTGCCACCGCCACATCGTCGTCATAGGCCAGCATCAGCAGCACATCGTCGGCCATCTCCTGGCCGAACAGGTCAAAGGCCTCACGCGTCAGGTAAGGCGTGCCCCACTTCCGCGCGCCGGTATCCTGATAGAAGAGCCAGAAAGCGTCCCAGTGTTCGGGCCGCATCATGCCTCCGGTCAGACTTTCGATCCGGATGCCTTCCTGCGCCTTGGCGCGTTCCTTGCGAATGGCCTTGCGCTTTCGCGAAGCGAGCGTGGCAAGGAAGTCCTCGAAACTTGCATAGCCGCGATTGGTCCAGTGGAACTGGATATCCTCGCGGATCATCCATCCGGCCTCCTCGAAGATGTGAACCTGTTCGTCCGCGATGAAAGTCGCATGGGCTGAAGACAGACCCTCGTTCTCGCAGAGCATTTCGACCGCGCGCAGCATCGTGCGCGCGGTCGCATCGTCGGGGGCCAGAACGCGCGGACCGGTTGCAGGCGTAAACGGAACCGAGATCTGGAGCTTGGGGTAATAGCTGCCCCCTGCCCGCTGCCACGCATCGGCCCAGCCGTGGTCGAAGACATATTCGCCCTGGCTGTGTCCCTTGATATACGCGGGTAGCGCGGCGAGGATTTCGCCGTCCTTCGCGCCCAGCGTCAAGGGCGTAGGCGACCAGCCGGTGCCTGGGCCGACACTGCCCGATTCTTCCAGCAGAGCGAGGAAGCGGTGGCTGGTGAAGGGATTGCCCGTTGGGTCGAGCGCGTCCCACTTCGCGGCATCGAGCCCGCCGACAGACGGATTGAGCCGCACGGCAAGTTCGCCGTCGCCAGCATCCTCGCTCACGCCAGCCCCGCCCCTTCCGCAATCGCGGCATCGGCATGGTGACGCGCCCGCGCCATGAGTTCGCGGCTGCGGACCGTCCAGGTCAGCAGCGGCATGCCGCGACGCCGATATCGATCAAGTGCGGGATCGGGCAGGTCGCGGATGTCGCAGGCGATGAAAGTGGCGCGCGCATGGACGATGGCCATCGCCCGTTCGACCGCAAAGGCCAGCCGCTGCTTCTCCCCCCTTCCCGTCACCAGTCCGCGCGGGCGGGTCGGCAAGGTGCGGCTGAACCAGCGCACGATGCGCGGATCGAAGCTCATGACGGCAGCCGGACCGTTGTAGCGCGACAGCGCCTGGACGACCGAGCGCGCCAGCGGCTTCCATTCGGCGTCGCGCTTCGACTTCACCTCGATCAGTACGGGGACTCGTCCGCCGACCAGCGCGAGAAATTCGCAGAGCCGCGGAATATTGCCGCCAGACTTCAACGCAATCTGCGCCAGTTCGTCCGCCGTCCGATCGCGTAACGCGCCGCTTTCGGTGGTGAGGCGGTCGAGCGTCCAGTCATGGAAGACCATCGCCTCGCCGTCGCCGCTCATCTGCACGTCGCATTCGATGCCTAGACCGGCCTTGATCGCCCCGCGAAACGCCGCTGGCGAGTTCTCGCAAGTGTCCGCATCGTGCAGACCTCGGTGGGCATAAGTCCAGTCGGCCAACCACACCTGACGGGCCATAACGGCCATCCGGTTGGAGTGCGTGCTCAGGCGCTCACCTGCAGGATCGCGTCGACTTCGACCGCCGCGCCCAGAGGCAGGACCGGCACGCCGACCGCGCTGCGGGCATGGCGCCCCGCTTCGCCGAAGACGGCCATCATCAGGTCGGACGCGCCGTTCACGACTTTGGGCTGATCGGTAAAATCTCCGGTCGAATTGACGAATCCGCCCAGCTTCACGACGCGCGTCACGCGGTCGAGCGAGCCCAAGGCCGCCTTTGCCTGTGCAAGGATCATCACGCCGCAGGCCTGCGCCGCCTCGATCCCCTGCTCCAGCGAGACGCTCTCGCCCAACCGCCCGGTGACGAGAGTGCCAGCGACGAAAGGAAGCTGGCCGGAAATATGCAGCAGGCCGCCTGCCTCGACTGCCGGGACATAGCTTGCCACCGGCGCGGCCGGTTCGGGCAGGGTCAGTCCCAATTCGGCAAGGCGGGCTTCGATATTGGCGCTCACGCGTCGTCTCCTTCGATTTGCTTCATCAGCCACGGGAGCGCTTCGTCCCAGGCGTCGATACGGGCATGGGCATCGCCCGCGGTATAGGCGCACGTGGCATGTGGGGCCACGTCCGGTTCGCCCACGAAATGGAGACGCGTCACTTGCGGCGCAACCCCTGCGACAGAGCCGTGGTGAATGGCCAGATCGTCGATGAAGAAAGCGGGCCTGTCGGCTCCATGTTCGTCTAGGATCTTCTGCAGCGCTGGCCCCTTGGGCCCCTGGTTGGTGTAGACTTGGAGGTCGATGCCCAGCTTCTTCAACTGCTGCGTGCGATTTTCGCGGCGGTGGTCCTGCAGGTTGGTCAGGACGACAACGTCGGCTTTTTCAGACAGCGCGCCAATCGCCTCGTCCGCGCCAGGGATCAGGTCCTGCCGGTGCATCTCGGTATCGAAGAACCCGCCAAGCAGTTTCCAGATTTCCTCTCGCTCCACCGGCTCGCCGGTTTCGCGATAGCGCAGCGCGTTCTCGAACCCTTGCGCGAGCGTCATGTCGACGCCGTGTTCCTCGCCCAGCCAGTCGCGGAAGTGATTGACCATGAACAGCAGGACTTCGTCGCAGTCCGTGATCACGAGTGGGCGTTTCATACTTCGTATCTCCTGCCCGAAAGGGCATCGCGTGCCTTGACGATGCGTTCGGGCGTCAGGCCAAGCGCGTCGGCCGCGGCCACCATGTCACCCTCGTTCCCGGCAAGGAATTCGAGCACTGCGGACTGCACTTCGCGGGTTCCTATCCCTTCCCGAAGACTGTCGGGTGACAATCCGGTGAGGCCGAGGAAACGATCGGCAAGGCGCTGGTCCTGCAGCAGCCACGACAGTGCCATCAAAGCCACAGTCGCATCGTCTGCTGAAGCTGGGGGCTGCATCGGGATTGTCAAACTCCGGGTATATAAATTACACAATCAGACGGTGGTGGGCCTTGGGGAAGACCTGCCGGGGGTAAATCGCAGTGACTGAACGTGTGATCGTTGTCGAGGACAACGACCTAAATCGAAAACTGTTTTGCGATCTACTACGAGCGAACGGGTTCGTTGTGGAGCCTTTCGCCGACGGCGACGACTTTATCGCCCGTGCGGCGAATTTCGGTCCCGATCTCGTCATCATGGATATCCAGCTTCCGAACGTCTCGGGCATTTCTTTGATAGAGGCGATGAAGGGCGATTTACGCCTGCGCGACGTCCCGATACTGGCCGTGACCGCGTACGCCGGCAAGGGTGACGAGGAAAAGATCCGCGATGCAGGGGCCGAAGGCTACTTGTCCAAGCCGGTATCGATCCACCCCTTCATGTCGGCCGTAAACGCCCTGATCGACCGCCGCGCCGCGGCTTAATTCAGCACGAACCTTTCAAGCAGGAACACGGCGAACGTCGTGCACAGCCCTGCGATGAACAACCGGTAGGCATAGCCCAGGAACCGGTACTTCTTGCGGGCCATGACCTGCCCGTTCTGGTAGATGTCGCGCAGCATTGCGCGATAGATCGCCTCGTCGCTGCCCAACGTGCCGAGCATGTCCTCGATCCACTCGTCCTCGGGCATTTGCGAGAACACGCCGAAGAACAGCTCGTTCGCCCGTGAATCGGAGTGTTGGTGCTTCCCCCTTGTCGACGGCAGGACCGCCATCACCGCGCATATGGCCGAGGCAAATGCGAAGATCGCGAGAACCGAGAGCGAGATCGGCATGATCCCCTGGCTCGCCTGTCCGACAGCGATGCTGAAAACCACGAACGTCGCGCCCATCAGGATCGACGCCTTCTGGTCCGCCATCTGCGACAGCGCAAGGTTGTTGGTCTGCGAGGTACGGACAAGATGGATCGCCTGCTGCGAAAAGCGGCGGACGGCGGGCCTTGTTTCGGCCTCGGTTCTGTCCGGCTCCGGCGTGGTCCCCTTATCCATCGCCATCAGGGATGACAGCTAAGCAACCTGCTGGCAAGCGGGCCGAAGACAGGCCGCAGGCCGTCCTTCGCTCGCCCCGACCTGCTGACCATGCACAGGCGCGGGCCACCTCTCCGCTTGACACCGGAGCCTCACCCCGCTTTGCCCAACGGTTGAAAATTCATTCCTTCATCAGAAAGCCAATTCCACCATGGACCGCGAAGATACCAAGGCCCGGATCGACACGCTGATCGAACCCTTCAACAAGAAGGGCGTCGCCATCACCGACGACACGACGTTTGCCGGCGATCTCGAATGGGACAGCCTGACCGTCATGGACTTCGTCGCCGCGATCGAGGACGAATTCGACATTATCATCTCGATGAACCAGCAGGCCGAGATCGAAACCTATGGCCAGCTGATCGACGCCGTTACCAAGCTGCGCGGCGAGTAACCGGCACATGAGCGAGAGCATTTCCACCCCCGACAAGCCCGAGCCCCTGCCCGAGGCGGAGGACGCGAAGGACCTGTTCAGCAAGTTCGACCCGCTCATCAAGCAGCGCCAGGATCTGCTCGACAGCGGCCTCGAGGACCCGTTCGGCCTGGTGATGGAACGTGTACTGTCTCCCGTCACCGCCGTATGCAACGGACGCGAGACAATCCTGCTCGGCACCTACAACTACATGGGCATGACCTTTGACCCCGACGTGATCGAGGCGGGCAAGAACGCACTAGACAACTACGGCTCGGGCACGACGGGCAGCCGCGTGCTGAACGGCACATATGTCGGTCACAAGGATGTCGAGGCCGCGCTTTGCGAATTCTATGGCATGGATCACGCCATGGTCTTCTCTACCGGGTACCAGGCCAACCTCGGCATCATTTCGACCATCGCCGGCAAGGGCGACTACATCGTCCTCGACATCGACAGCCACGCCTCCATCTGGGACGGCTGCGCGATGGGCAATGCCGAAGTCGTGCCCTTCAAGCACAACGACCTTGAAGCCATGGAAAAGCGCCTGAAGCGCATTCCCGAAGGCGCAGGAAAGCTGGTCGTCCTCGAAGGCGTCTATTCGATGCTGGGTGACATTGCCCCGCTCAAGGAAATGATCGCCATCGCCAAGAAGCACGGCGCGATGGTGCTGGTCGACGAGGCGCACTCGATGGGCTTTATCGGCCCGAACGGCCGCGGCGTCGCCGAGGATCAGGGCGTTCTGGACGATGTCGATTTCGTGATCGGTACGTTCTCCAAGTCGGTGGGTACGGTCGGCGGTTTCTGCGTCTCGAACCACCCGAAGTTCGAGATCATGCGCCTGGTCTGCCGCCCCTACGTCTTTACCGCCTCGCTTCCGCCGAGCGTCGTGGCCACTGCCGCGACCTCGATCCGCAAGCTCATGGATGCGGGCGACAAGCGCGAGCATCTCTGGGAAAACTCGAAACGGCTCCACAAGGGCCTGCGCGATCTCGGTTTCGAGCTTGGCACCGAGGAACCGCAGAGCGCGATCATCGCGGTCATCATGCCCGATCTCGAACGCGGCGCGGGCATGTGGGAAGCACTGCTGAAGGAAGGGCTTTACGTGAATCTTGCCCGTCCGCCGGCAACCCCTGCGGGCATGACGCTGCTGCGCTGCTCGCTCTGCGCTGAACACAGCGAGGAACAGGTCGGCCAGATCCTCACCATGTTCGAAGCAGCCGGCAAGGCCGTCGGCATCATCTGACCGTTGCGATCGGCGCAACCGCATGAGACAGTCCCTTCGGAAAAAGGGGAACTGTCCATGCGTGCGCTTACCGCTTTCACTTCACTCCTGCTTGCGGGCGCTGCTTGCCCTGCCCTTGCGCAGGATGCAAAGCCAGTGGGACTGCCCGACGGGTCGCATTCCGAAACCGCCGTCAGCGCCCCAAACGAAGAAACCGCGCCGGGCCATAAAGCGATGGATCACGGGGCGGACAAGCCCACGCAGCTGATCGCCAATGTCGGCAATGGCGGCTTTCCGATCAGCACCGACAATACGCAGGCGCAGGCCTTCTTCGACAACGGCATCGAACTGATGATGGCGTTCTCGCACGACGAGGCGACCGCCGCGATGGCGGAAGCAGTACGCCTCGCTCCAGAATGCGCTATGTGCCGTTGGGGTCATGCACTGTCGATGGGCCCCTCACTCAATTACGGGCGCGATGCCGAGGAACGGAAGGACGCCTATGCCGAAGTCCTTGAAGCCCGGCGACTGGCGAAAGGCACGACGACCGACCAGGAAAGCGCGCTGATCGAGGCGCTGGCTCTGCGCTACCGCCCCAAGGGCGATGTAGAGGCGCGCGACAAGGCCTATGCCCACAAGATGGCCGAACTTGCCGCGCGCTGGCCCGAACATGACACGTTGCAGGTTCTCGCCGCAGACGCGCTAATGGTCGCCTCAACCGACGAGAGCGGCATGGCAGAGCCGATCAACCTGATCGAGCCCGTACTGGCTCGCAACCCCGATCACACCGACGCGATCCACTTTTACATCCACGCGACCGAAATCGCGGGCGATCCGGCCAAGGCCGTGGCCGCTGCAGACCGGCTCGATGCGATGCGGCTGCAGGCCAGCCACCTCGTCCACATGCCATCGCACACGTGGTACTGGGTGGGCCGCTACGCCGATGCCGCCGCAGCCAACAAGCGTGCAGTGATGATTGGCGAGCATCAGGCGATGCTGCTCCCGCCCGATGCCGAGGGCGGGGTCTGGAAAATCCCGTACCATGCGCACAACGTCATCTTCGGCCTTGGCGGTGCGCTCATGTCCGGTGACAGCCGCACCGCGCTGATGCTGGGCCGTCCGCTGGTCGAATATTCGCAGGACCAGGAAGAAGGCAGCCCCGTCCGCCAGCTCCTTTCGGCAGCAGGCTATTTCGCGCTGGGCCGGTTCGAAGATCCAAAAGTCGTCCTCGCGCTGCCCGAACCCAAGTTGCCCTATCTTGCCGCCGCCCGGCACTATGCACGCGGCGAGGCTCTCGCATTCCTTGGCGATGCCGACGGCGTAAAGGCAGAGATCGCAGCCATTCCCGCCAGCATCGAGCCGCAAGGCGAAGGCAGCTACAAGAACGCCCCTGAACAGATGCTCTCGATCACTCGTGCCGTGCTGACGGGCCGGGTCGCGATGATGGAAAGCCGCCCGCGCGATGCCGCCGCCGCCTTTGCAGAGGCCGCGATGATCGAGGAAACCGACGACTTCAGCCGGTTCTCTGATCCGCCCGCCTTCTGGTACCCGGTCCGCCGGGACTATGCACTGGCGCTGAAGGCAGCAGGCGATAGCGAGGGCGCACTACGCGAAGCGCGCAAGACGCTGGAGGTGCGCCCGCTGGACCCCGTGGCAAGCCGGCTGGTCGAAGAAATCGCCACTGGCGGCTGATCCCGTCAGTTGATCGTGATGACCCCGTCAACGGCCTGCCATTCAGCGGGCCCGATCAGGTGCTTGTGCGCAACCGCTACGGAGTGCAGCACCGCTTCTATATCGGTGCGCCAGTAATCGAGAAACGTGCCGAGGCGGGGAAATTTCGGGGCGATGTCGTATTGCTGGAATACGAATTGCTGCAGAAGACTCCGGTGATCGGGCATCCAGAAATGCACCTGCACCGTGGTCAGGCCGTAGCCCTGAACCTGAAGCTCAAAATCCCGGTCCGCCATCGCTCCTCCTGCGTGTCGCGCCCAATGGGATTATTCGGCGCTATCACTGGAAATCACAATGACATGATCCGGTAAAGATCCGGTTGCGTCAACGATCTTTTGTGCAGCGCAGCAATTCAGGCGGGGCGCACCGATGTCGCTAGATCGCACGCCGTCTTGGTCTCCTCGCTACCTCCGCCGAGAAACGAAAGGGCGATGAAACCGGCCACGACCAGCACCACGAATGCAGCAGTGACCCAGCCGAGGTACTTGTCGATAAAGCTCTTGATGGGTGCGCCGAAGACACGGAACAGGATGCCGCAGCTCATGAAGATCAGCCCGCGCCCGGCGATGCTGGCGAGGATGAACGGCAGCAGCGCCATCTGGATGAAACCGGCGGTGATCGTCAGCAGCTTGAACGGGACCGGCGTCGATCCGGCAAGCAGGATCACCTCAACGTCATATTCGCGAAGATAGCAGGCGGCCTTGGGAAACGCTTCCTGCAGGCCGAGCGTCGCGATCAGCCATTGACCGAGCGTGTCGTAAAGGAAGTATCCGATCGCATAGCCGAACAATCCACCCAGCACTGACGCGATGGTCGTGATCAACGCATAGCGAACCGCCTTCTTCGGGTTTGCCAGGCACATGAGGCCGAGCAGAGGGTGCGGCGGAATCGGAAAGAAGCTCGATTCGACGAAAGCGAACCCGGCCAGCCAGCGTTCGGCATGGCGATGTTGCGCCTTTTCCATCGTCCATTCGTAAAGCTTGCGAAGCACGCGACCCTCTCGTCTTCCAGTGGATCGCGCAGGAGCAATCCGAACATCGTGAGCTATTTAGCCGATCTTTCCGCGAGGGACAGAGGCTAATCCCACATCCATCAAATAACCTATTTGGCACTTTTATATTGACATTGTGACGCTCTTTGGTTAGAGAAATTGAACATTGCGATAGAGCGAGTCGCCGGGGCAGTGGCGACATGGTTCTCGCGGTCAGCCAACAGGGAGGTCCACATGGCTCAGGGTTCCACCCCGGCGGGTCGACGCACGCCTGCAGACTGGAAGCAGATCTTTCTCGATACGCTTTCCTGCACCTCGAACATCAAGGCCGCCGCTCGCGCTGAGAAAGTCGACACCGGCACGGTCTATCGCCAGCGTCGGGCAGACCCGGTTTTCGCCAAGGCCTGGTTCCAGGCACTATGCGACGGATACGAAATCCTTGAACTGGAACTGGTTCGCCGCTTGCGCATGGGCGAATACGAAAGTGCCAAGACCAAGGGAAAGCGCAAGTACGACAACGCCAACTCGCTTCGCCTGCTGATCGCGCACAAGGAAACGGTCAGCAAGATGCGCGCGAACGAACAGCAGTTGGACGAGGAGGAGATCATCGCCTCGATCAATGCGAAGCTCGACCTGATGCGCGAAAGGATGCGCGAGGCGAGCGAAGCCGAGGAAGCGATGAAGCGCCCAGCGTTCCTCTCGTCGAGGTCAGGGAAGCGGCATGAGCCGGGTCTGGTTCGAGAGCGAACTCGAGACAGTCGCGACCTGGTGGCGCATCTTTCGCAAGGATGGAGTGACAATCGGTTTCACCAGCCACGACCGCGACATCGTCTTCGACGACATCCGCCATCTGACCGCACCCGGGATGGTACCTTCCGCCGTCAGGTTCAGCGCAGATTTTGAACCCGACAGCGCTGAGATGAGCGGCGCACTCGCCCACGCGGCCGTGACGAGCGAGGACCTCGAGGCGGGGCGGTTCGATGAGGCCCGGGTCGAAATGGGGATCGTCGATTGGGAAACGCTCGAACGCGAAGTGATCTATACGGGGCGCGTCGGCACGGTCGAGGAAGACGCGGGCAGTTTCACGGCCGAACTTTTATCCGAAAAGAGCCGCCTCGACGTCGACACGATACCGCGCACGAGCCCGACCTGCCGAGCCCGGTTCTGCGGACCGGGATGCAATCTGCCCGTGTCACGGTTCGCTAACGCCAGCCGGGTTGCGGTGATCGGTCAGGAGGGCACACGACTTATTGTGGCCGATGAGATCGCACCCACCGATTACCTCGATGGCGAAGTACGCGTGCTGGACGGTGCTGGAACCGGCCTGATCCATGAAGTGACCGCCATAGACGACGGTGCTTTCGTGCTGTCACCGGCGCTCGCAGAGACGGTCGCGGTCGGAACGCGGATCGAATTGCGTCAGGGTTGCGATCGCCGGTGGGCGACATGCAGCGGCCGCTTTGCAAACGGTGTGAATTTCCGGGGCGAACCTTTCCTCCCCGGGAACGATCTCCTCGCAAGATACCGGGTTTCCGGATGAGCAATCCACACACGGTGGCGGCGGCCGAAGCTTTTGTGGGCTCGCCATTTCGCTTGCGCGGGCGCGACCCGATGACGGGTCTGGACTGCGTCGGGCTGATAGCCGCCGTGACAGACCGCGTCGGCGGAAAAGCGCGTCCGCCCACGTCATACGGGCTTCGTAACACGAGCATCAACGCCATGCTCAGCAGCGCATCGGCCTCCGGGCTCAGGCGAACCGAGAACCCCTCGGCGGGAGATGTGCTGCTATTCGATCTGGGCGCAGGCCAATTCCATCTTGCTGTCGCGGTCGGGCCCGAGGCGATCGTCCACGCACACGCTGGCCTCCGCAAAGTCGTACAGGGCAAACCCGATCCGTCCTGGAAACGGATCGCGGCATGGCAGATTCCGACACATTTCAAGGATTGAACGATGGCAACACTGGTCCTGACCACAGTCGGCACCGCGCTTGGCGGTCCGCTTGGCGGCGCGCTTGGCACGCTGGCCGGACGCGCGCTCGACAATGCCGTTTTCGGCTCGCCAAAGCACGAGGGCGCGCGGCTCAAGGAACTCGCTGTCACGACGTCGAGTTACGGCACGGCCATTCCCCGTCACTTCGGAACCGTCCGAACCGCGGGGAGCGTGATCTGGGCTACCAACCTTGTCGAGCACAAGGAGAAGAGCGGCGGCGGCAAGGGCAAACCGAAGATCACCACTTACAGCTACACGATGTCGTTCGCAGTCGCGCTCGCCAGCCGGCCGATAGACGGCGTGGGACGTATCTGGGCTGACGGCAACCTGCTGCGCGGCGCCAATGGTGATCTGAAAGTCGGCGGAAGCTTTCGCATCTACTACGGCTCCGAACATCAAGCACCGGACCCGCTGATCGGCTCAGACATGGGTGCCACATGCCCGGCGTTTCGGGGAATCGCTTATGTCGTCTTCGAGGATCTCGAGCTTGCAGACTTCGGCAATCGCATTCCCGCGCTGACGTTCGAAATCTTTGCGGGTGAAAGCTCGCCCGAACTTGTGCCTCTGCTCTCGGACGGGCAGGAAATTGCATCCGGCTTCGAACTGGAGGGTATGACCGGGATCAGTCACGAAAGCGGCAGCGGGCTTGCACTCCTGGCGACAATCGACACCGGCTATCCCTTAGCAATCGATGCGTCGCGAGGAAGTCTCGGCGTGATCGGAAGTGCGATAAAGATTGCAACCGATGTCGTCGATCTGCCCACGCCTATCGCTAACCGCGAAGGCGAATTCGGGCAGTCCACCGGTTCTAAAAGATCGCGCATGGCGGGCGCCAGGCAGACCGCGATGTGTCTGCGCTACTACGACAAGGATCGCGACTTTCAGCCCGGTCTCCAGAGGAGTCGCGGCGTTGCCGGCAACGGCGCGATCGAGACCGTCGACTTTCCGGTAGGTCTTACGGCGGACGCTGCCCACCACATAGCGCAGGAATTGGCGGAACGATCGATGACCGGACGCGAGCGGCTCGCTTATCGCGTTGCGACTATCGACAAATCCATTCGTCCCGGAAGCTTCGTCCGTCCGCAAGCAACCAACACTGTCTGGCAAGTCGCCGGATAGGAATGGCGAGCGTCAGGCATCGAACTCGTATTGCGCTCTGTTCCAATGGGTCATGCAGGGGGTATCCGCTCTGCCGGCGATGCCGGGGCCGATCGCAAGCCGCGGGATCTGAGCAATGGGCCCACGCTTCTAAGCGCCTTTGAACTGCCTTGGGATGGCAGCGGAAGCGGTAACGAGCGACAGGTCTATGCCGCAGTGTCGTCGGCATACTCCGGTTGGACAGGCGCCGCGCTGCATATCGATACCGGCGACGGGGTACTTCTCACAATCGGTCGGGCGGAACGAGACCGTGCAATTGTTGGCAACCTACAGTCGCCGCTATCCCCTGCTTCCCCACATCTGGTCGACCGGGCGAGCAGACTGCTTGTCCAGCTCGCGATGCTGAGTTCGCGCTTACCGATGCCAGCATCGACGAATTGGCGCAGTGCGCAAATCGGGCCCGGATCGGCCAAGAAATCATTCAGTTCGGTTCGGCGCCCCCAAGAGGCGGCGGCCTTTATGAGCTCGCCAACTTGCTCCGCGGCCGAGGCGGAGCCGAGCATGAAATCGGAAACCATGGTGCCGACGAGGTCTTTGTCCTGTTGGACGATAATCTTACGGCGCTCGACACTGCGGCGATCGGGACCGCGGCAAATTTCGATATCGTCGCCTTGGGCCACGCAGATCCGCAACCGGTTCGGTCACCGGTTTCTTCGGGAGGTGCGACGCTGCGTCCGCTTTCCGCAGTCCGGGCGAGCATGAGCGAGAACGTGGATGGTGGGCTTTCGATTGCATGGACACGCCGTGCGCGCGGCGCGTGGTCATGGCCGGATGAAGTCGAAATACCGCTCATGGAAAGTCGAGAGGGTTACGAAGTCCGCTTTATCGACGCGGACGGTGTCGCCATCGTCTGGGAAGTCCCGGAAGCGCATCTCGATATCGATGCAGCTACCGCGACGGGCCTTCGCGCCAAGCCCAGACCGGCGACATTCGAGATCAGGCAGATCGGCGACCATGCGCGTTCGCTCCCGCTCTCACTCAACTTCTAATTTCTGATCGTGGAGATTCTCATGCCCGACCCGATTGGCTTCAGTGCGACTACGGCACGCTTCAAGCTTCCCTTCCTGAACGTCGCGCAGGCTCAGAAAGAGGTCTTCGTGAACGAGGCCCACGTCATTCTCGATGCCCTGCTGCATCCGGTTGTCCAAGGTACCACCGATACACCGCCCACCGATCCCAAATCCGGTGAATGCTGGATCGTCGCGCCAAGCGGTAACGGCCTGTTCGCATCGCATGATGACGAGATCGCCTGCTATCACGATGGACAATGGATTTTCTGCTCACCGGCCCGAGGTATGCAAGTGTTCGATCTCACAACCGGAGCGCTTGCATTCTTCGCGAATGGCTGGAGCCGACTTTCCCCGATTTCAAGCCCGCAAGGCGGGACGAATGTCGACATCGAAGCCCGCGCCGCCATCGACGGGATAATCGCTGCTCTGAACCAGGAGGGGATCACAGGCTAATCGTTAACAAAAGACTTACATGCAGATACGTATCATTGCTTGCCTGCGTTTTAGGCGGACGATAGAGAATCCCGAGGTGGCCTCGGGCAATGTCGCCTAAGAACAAGGGGAAACGCGAATGCGTACACTGATTATTGGCTTGGCGATGGCCTCGACGGCTATCGCCTCGCCTGCGCTTGCACGCGAAGGTGCATGGTACATCGAGTTCGCTGGCGGCGCTGCGATTGTTGAAGACACAGACGTCGACATCGGAACGGTCGAAAATGCCGCGACGATTGATTGGGACTATGGCTACGACTTTGGCGGTATCGTCGGCTACGACTTCGGCGCTTTCCGCCTAGAGGCTGAGGCCGCGTACAAGGGTTCGGATGACGACGGCGCCAATGTCGGTGGCACGCTGATTGCGGACGAAGATCTTCACGTCACCTACAACTCGCTCAGCTTCATGGTGAACGGGCTTCTCGACTTCGGTGACGACGATGGCCTGCAGGGCTTCGTCGGCGGCGGTGTCGGCGTTGCCCGCACGAGCGTCGATGGCACCGGGATCGTCGACGATTCCGATAGCGGATTTGCCTGGCAGGCCATTGCCGGCGTTCGCGCTCCGCTGACCGACAACTGGGACGTAGGCCTGAAGTATCGCTATTTCCGTCACGACGATATCGGTCTGATTGACCTGAACGGTGCAGACTTCGAACACGACATCCATTCGCATTCGCTGATGGGCACGCTGGCGTACAACTTCGGCATGGCTCCGCCGCCGCCGCCGCCGCCGCCGCCGCCGCCCCCGCCGCCGCCCCCGCCGCCCCCCCCGCCGCCGCCGGCAGCGGTCTGCAACACGGGTCCGTACATCGTGTTCTTCGACTGGGATTCGGCTGAAATCACCCCTGAGGCGGCAAGCATCCTCGACAGCGCCGTTGCGGCTTACGCCGATTGCGACAGCGTTCCGATCATGCTCGCAGGCTATACCGACCGTTCGGGTTCGGTGCAGTACAACATGGGCCTGTCCGAGCGTCGTAACGACTCGGTTCAGTCCTACCTCACGGCCCGCAGCATCCCGGCATCGGCCATCACGAGCGAAGCTTTCGGTGAAAGCAACCCGCGCGTGCCGACTGCCGACGGTGTTCGCGAACTCCAGAACCGCCGCGTGGAGATCACGTACGGTCCGGGTTCGGGCATGTAATTCTTTCCGATCACTCGGAAACGAAACAAGAAAAAGGGGCCGGTTCACGCCGGCCCCTTTTTCTTTTCATCGGTGTAATGGCATCAGGCGTAGGACAGCGGATCTTCGCGTCCGGCCTTGCTGAAGCCTTCCAGCCGCAACCGGCAGCTGTCGCATTGTCCGCAAGCGGTGCCGTCGGGCATCGGATCGTAGCAGGACCAGCTTACCGCCGGATCGAGCCCAATCCTGTAGGCTTCGGAAACGATCTCCGCCTTGCCCAGATATTGTAACGGTGCGTGGATCGTGAACTCTCCACCCTGAGCCCCGGCCTTGGTCGCCAAGCGAGCGAGATCGGCAAATCCCTGGATGAACTCGGGGCGGCAATCGGGATAGCCCGAGTAGTCGAGCGCATTGACACCGATAAAGATGTCGCGCGCGCCAATCGCCTCGGCCCATGCCAGCGTCAAAGACAGGAACACGAGGTTGCGTGCCGGGACGTATGTGACCGGAATATCTTCGCCGACGCCGTCCTTCGGCACGTCGATATCGGCAGTCAGCGCTGAACCGCCGAAAGCGCGCAGGTCCAGCGGCAGAACGACGTGCCGGTCCGTGCCAAGTTCGCCAGCGATCTGTTTCGCACTCTCCAGTTCCCGGCGATGCCGCTGGTTGTAATCGATCGTGAGCGCATTGAGGGCAAAGCCCTGCTCGCGCGCGATCCCGGCGGTCACCATCGAGTCCAGCCCACCCGACAGGAGAACGACGGCAGGCGCTTGTTTGTGCTGATCAGTCATGACGTGGAGCTAGGATGCACCTTCGCCGGGCGCAAGCGGGTTCAGACGTCGAGCGCAAAGACCTTGGAGCAGAACGCGCAGTCGACATGGATCAGGCCGTCGTCCTCGCGCATCTCGGCAAGATCGTCCTGTGCGAACTGCGACAAGACACTGCGGTAGTGCTCGACCGTGCAGCGGCATCCGCGCACGATATGCTCCAGCGCTTCGACGCGGACCGTGTCTTCCTCGTGGTAGAGACGCCAGACGATCGCCTCCATCGAGAGCGCCGGATCGACAAGCTCTGCGTGGCGAATGCTTCCCCCGATCACCGCGACATGCTCCCAATCGGGATCGTCGTAGCGCACGTGAAGCCTTTCGCGGCCTTCCTCGCCATCGGGTAAGTGCTGGATCAGCACGCCCCCGGCGACCGTGTGGCTACCTTCCGAACTGATCGCGACACGCAGGACTGAGGGGACCTGTTCCGACTGCCGGAAATACATCTCGCAAGCCTCGCTCAGCGACGTTCCGTCAAGCGGCACTACTCCCTGATACCGACCGCCGGTCGCGAGATCGAAGGTGATCGCGAGGAAGGATTCGTCACCGAACAGCGCCTTGAGTCCGGGATTGGCGCCCAGCCGTTCCAACGCCTTCTCGTCGTGCTGGAGATAACCGCGCAGCTCTCCGCCGCGATAGTCGCAAGCAAGCAGGCTGACCGCACCATTCGGCGCCTGCACCTGCATCGTCAGTTGCCCGCCGGTCTTTACCAGCGAACCCATCAGCGTGCACAGCACGAGCGCTTCCGACAGCAGGTTGCGCGCTGCCGCCGGATAGTCGTGCGCAGACAGGATCAGGTCGAGCGTCGGACCAAGACGAACGCATCGCCCGCGCGCGTCCCTTTCGGGCAGCGTGAAGGCAAGCACGCGGTCAAACCCGGTCTCGTTCTGCATGACAGGCGGCGTATCGCTCACAGCTGGCCGAACGCCCAGCGCAGCACCGACTTCTGGGCGTGGATGCGGTTTTCCGCTTCATCCCAGACGACCGAGTGCGGCCCTTCGAACACGTCCTTGCTCACTTCGTCCCCGACATGAGCGGGCAGGCAGTGCAAGAATACCGCGTCGTCCTGAGCATGAGCCATGAGTTCGGCGTTGACCTGGTAGGGACGCATCGCCGCCAGCTTTTCGGCCGCTTCCGCCTGTCCCATGGAAACCCAGGTGTCGGTCACCAGAACGTCAGCGCCCGAAGCTGCCTTTGAAGCATCGCGGCAAAGCGTGACGGTCGACCCCGCAGCCCGTGCCATTTCGACGAATTCTGCATCCGGCTCATACCCTTCGGGCACACCATACCGGACGTTAAACTTCATCAGGCCCGCCGCCTCGAGGATCGAGTGCAGCACGTTGTTGCCATCACCGAGCCATGCAAGTTCCAGCCCCGGCAGCGCCTTGCCATGCTCGACTAGCGTGAGCAGGTCGGCGACGATCTGGCAGGGGTGGGAACGATCGGTGAGCCCATTGATCACCGGAACGGTCGCATGGCGCGCCAATTCCTCGATCTTGGCGTGATCGTCGGTTCGTATCATAATCGCATCGACCATGCGCGAAAGGACGCGCGCGGTGTCGGCCACGGTCTCGCCCCGGCCAAGCTGCATGCTGCCCGCTTCCATGATGATCGAGCTGCCGCCAAGCTGTCTGATCGCCATGTCGAACGACACGCGCGTACGGGTCGAGTTCTTCTCGAAGATCATGGCCAGAACGCGGCCCTTGAGCGGCGCATCGTCATCGGGCGCGCCCTTGGGCATCCCGACACGCGCTTCTTTGCGGTCGATGGCGTCGTTGATCATCGCCGCAATCGCGTCTCCCCCCGCATCCGAGAGGTCGAGGAAATGCCGCACGCTCACGGCGTGTAATCAGCCGCCCCGGCGGACAGCTTCTCCATGAATTCGTCGATGTGAGCGTCTTCGATGACGAGCGGCGGAAGGATGCGGATAACATTGTCGCCCGCAGCGACTGTCAGCAGGCCGTGATGGTCGCGCAGGTGCGCCACGAAGGGCCGGCTCTCGACCTTCATCTTCACGCCCATCATCAGACCCATCCCGCGAACGTCCTCGAACAGGTCGGGGTAGTTGCCGATGAACTGTTCGAGACGGCCGCGCAGCTTTTCGCCCATCGTGCGGACGTGCGCGAGGAATTCGTCGTTCGCCACCGCGTCCAGAACAGCCTCGCCCGCAGCCATCGCCAGCGGGTTACCGCCATACGTGCTGCCATGTGTACCGAAGACCATGCCGCGCGCGGCTTTCTCGGTCGCGAGGCACGCGCCCATCGGGAAGCCACCGCCGATGCCCTTTGCAGTTGCAAGGATGTCGGGTTCGACGCCGAACTGTTCGTAGGCGTAGAACGTGCCGGTGCGCGCCACCCCGCACTGAACCTCGTCGAAGATCAGCATCAAGTCATTGGCATCGCAAAGATCGCGCAGTCCCTTGATGAAGGCGTCGTCGGCAACGCGGATGCCGCCCTCGCCCTGCACCGGCTCGACCATAATCGCGGCAGTGTGCGGCCCGACAGCGGCCTTGGCGCCTTCGAGATCATTGAACTCTACATACTTGAATCCGGGCAGCAGGGGCATGAAGCCCTTGTGCATCTTGTCCTGGTTCGACGCGCTGATCGTCGCCATCGTACGGCCGTGGAAGGCGTTCTTGAAGGTGATGATCTCGTAGCGATCTTCGTTGCCGTCATGCTGGTGATAGGCCCGCGCCGTCTTCATCGCGGTCTCGACCGCCTCGGCGCCCGAGTTCGTGAAGAAAACGGTGTCGGCAAAGGTCAGGTCGACAAGCCGCTGCGCCAGCGATTCGCCCTGCGGACTACCGTACATATTCGAGACGTGCATCAGCGTCTCGGCCTGCTTCTTGATCGCACCGATCAGACCCGGATGCGAATGGCCGAGAAGATTCACCGCGATACCGCTGGCAAAGTCGAGGAATCGCCGGCCATCCTCGGAAACGAGATGGCAGTTTTCGCCTCGCACCGGCCGGACATCACAGCGCGGATACACGGGCATCAGGGGCGTAATCGACATTTCAGCGATCCTCTTACGGAATATTCAAAAGAGAAATGGCGGCCCCCGGTGGGAACCGCCATTTTTCTGCATCTAGGAAATCCGGCCTGTTCGGTCAATCAACCGTGGGCCGGATCCCGCCGATGAAGCTCTCAGCCCTGGATGGGCACGAGGTTCACGGCCGAATACTTGCCCCGGCGGTCGACCTCGAGATCAAATTCAAGGCGATCGCCTTCGTTCAGCTGCGACAGGCCCGAACGTTCAACCGCGCTGATGTGGACGAAAGCATCCTGCTCGCCGTCATCGCGGGTGATGAAGCCGAAGCCCTTCACCGAGTTGAAGAACTTGACCGTGCCGACGGCCTTGTCGCCCGTCAGCTCGCGCTGCGGCGCTGCGGGCTTGCTTTCGACCGGGATCACGTCGCCGACGACCTGAAGGTCACTTGCCGAAATCTTGCCGCCGCGATCGACGAGGTTGAACTCCAGCTCCTGACCTTCGGCCAGACCTTCGAGGCCAGCGCGCTCGACCGCGCTGATGTGGACGAACACGTCCTCACCGCCGTCTTCACGCTGGATGAAACCGAAGCCCTTGCCCGAGTTGAAGAACTTTACGACGCCCTTGCCGGTGCCGACGACCTGCGGGGGCATACGGCCACCGGCGCCACCGCCGCCGCCGCGGAAACCACCGCCGCCGCCGCCGCCCGGGCCGCCACGGAAGCCGCCGCGGTCACCACCGCCACCAAAGCCACCACGGTCACCGCCGCGATCGCCGCCGCCGTAACCACCGCGATCATTACCGAATCCGCCGCGATCGCGGTTGTAACCACCGCCACCGCCGCCACGGTTGTCTGGGCCCTGATCGAATCCGAACCCGCCCTGCGAGAACGGATCGTAATTGTCTTCGCCGAAACCATCGCGTTTGTCGCGGCCACGACCGCGCCGACCTCTGTCATAACCCATAAATCTAAGCGTACCTTAACTCTCGCCCTTCCCTCGATCGCCATGGCCTGCGGACGGACAGAAACCGACGACTTTGGACCGATACCTCGTGCAACGGTCCCTGACGGTGAGACGTTATAAGGCATTTGGGAACCATTGGCGAACAATTTACGCTTTGGCCGCCATTTTCCGGACACGATGGCACGAATATCACAGGTCCGGCAGGCCCGAGATTACTTGCCACGGCGGCTGACGGGCGGCAAAAACCCGCGCCATGGACATTCTTGCGCTGCTTTCCGACCCGGCTGCCTGGGCCGCCCTCCTCACCCTGATCGTGCTTGAAGTCGTTCTGGGAATAGACAATCTCGTCTTCATCGCCATCCTTTCGAACCGCCTTCCCGAGCATCAGCAATCCAAGGCACGGCGGCTAGGCCTTGCCCTTGCCCTCATCATGCGAATCTGCCTGCTGATGCTGATCGGCTGGCTGGTGACGCTCCAGACCCCGCTGTTCGATCTGGGCATCACAGGCGCGCCCGGCCCACATGGTGAGGCGACTTTCGAAACAGCCTTTTCGGGCCGCGATCTCATCCTTATCGCGGGCGGTCTGTTCCTCCTCTGGAAGGCGACGACCGAGATCCACCACTCCATGGACCCCGAAGGCGATTCGGGCACGATGCTGGACAAGAACACCGGCAAAGCCGTCGCCACGATCGGCTTCGGCGCCGCGATCGCGCAGATCATCGCGCTCGATCTCGTATTCTCGGTCGATTCGATTCTGACCGCCGTCGGCATGACCGATGAAATCCCGATCATGGTGACCGCCGTCGTCATCACGGTCGGCATCATGCTGGTCGCCGCCGATCCCCTTGCCCGCTTCATCGAGAAGAACCCCTCGCTCGTCATGCTGGCGCTGGCGTTCCTCGTCATGATCGGGCTTGTGCTGATCGCGGACGGGTTCGGTTTCCACGTCCCCAAGGGCTATATCTACGCTGCCATGGGCTTTTCCGTCGGTGTAGAGCTCCTCAACATGATTCAGCGCAATCGACGCGCCCAAGAAAAATCCATGAAGGACCTTACCGCATGAGCCAGTTCCGCCAGATCGATGACACGATCTACGCCAGTCCCCAGATCACCGTTGACGAAATTGCCGATGCCAAGGCGCTGGGCGTCACGCTGATCGTCAACAACCGGCCAGAGGACGAGTCCCCCGATCAGACACCGGGTGCCGAGATCGAGGCCACGGCGAAGGCGGCTGGCATCGAATACATCGCCATTCCGATCACCCACGCAGGTTTCGGCCAGGGGCAGGTCGATGCGATGCGAGAAGCTCTCGACAAGGCCGAAGGTCCGGTGCTGGCCTATTGCCGTTCGGGCACGCGCTCGACCCTGCTCTGGGCCTTGGCCGAGGCGAAGGCCGGAAAGAATCCGGCGGTCATTTCCTCCAAGGCTTCGGGTGCAGGTTACGACGTATCGCCGATCCGTCAGTTGATCGATATGCTCAGCGCCGGAAGCTGACACCACCACCCGAAATGAGAAAGGGCCGGAGGCGAACCTCCGGCCCTTTTTCTTTGGGCTGACCCCGTGAGGAGGGTCAGTCGTTGTAGGCGCGTTCGCCGTGTTCGCCGATGTCGAGGCCCGAAAGCTCGACTTCTTCCGAAACACGCAGGCCAACGAGAGCCTTGACCACGAATGCCGCGATCAACGTGCCGGCAGTTGCCCAGACGATCGTAACGACGACGCTGAAGGTCTGGATGCCCAGTTGGGCACCAAGACCGACCGAACCGTCGCCGGGGCCGCCAAGGAACGGCTGGTAAACCACTGCCGTCCCGATCGCGCCGACGATGCCGCCAACGCCATGGATGCCGAACGCGTCGAGCGAATCGTCGTAGCCGAACTTGCCCTTCACCTTGGCAACGAAGAAATAGCAGACTGCCGAAGCGACGATGCCCAGAAGGATCGCACCGAACGGGCCGGAGTTACCTGCGGCGGGAGTCACCGCGACAAGACCTGCGATCACACCCGAACAGAAGCCAAGCGCCGATCCCTTGTGACCGGCCATGCGTTCAATGACCATCCACGCAAGCGCACCCGCAGCCGTGGCGACAAACGTATTGATCATTGCAAGACCTGCCGAACCGTCGGCTTCAAGTGCGGAACCCGCGTTGAACCCGAACCAGCCGACCCAGAGAAGCCCTGTGCCGACCATCGTCAAAGTCAACGAATGGGGCGGCATCGGTTCATGCGGGAAGCCGCGACGCTTGCCCAGAAGGTAGGCAAGGATGAGGCCCGAAACACCAGCATTGATATGCACGACCGTACCACCGGCGAAGTCCAGCGCACCGTCCTCGAAAAGAAGGCCGCCGCCTGCCCAGACCATGTGCGCGATCGGGAAATAGACGATCGTCAGCCAGATCGGCACGAAGAGCATGAGCGCGTTGAACTTCAGGCGTTCAGCCGTCGCCCCCAGGATCAGCGCCGCAGTGATGGCCGCGAAAGTCATCTGGAAGCTGATGAAGACGTATTTGCTGATTACCTCGTCAGTAAAAGTGGCCGCCGTGCTGCTGGCATCAGTGCCGGACAGGAAGTAGCTGCCGCCGGAAATGAACAGGCCCAGCGTTCCTTCATAAGTCGTATCGCCAAACGCCAGCGAATAGCCCCACATCACCCAGATCAGCATGGCAAGAGCCGCCGTGGCGCCGATCTGCGTCATCGTAGATAGCATGGTCTTCGAGCGGGTCAGACCACCGTAGAACAGGGCCAAGCCCGGGATGATCATGAGCAAGACCAGCAAGGTCGAGGTCATCATCCAGGCGTTGTTTCCGGGGTTGGGTACGGCGGCGGCTGCCTCTGCAGCCTCCTGCGCGAAAGCAGTGGTGGCGAAAAGCAGCGATCCCGCAGCCGCGCCAGCACCGCAAAGCATCTTGCGGTCCATGAAAGTCCCTCCGTCTGAGCGCTAGAGCGCGGTGTCGCCGGTTTCACCGGTGCGGATGCGCACGGCCGATCCCAGGTCGAGCACGAATACCTTGCCGTCGCCGATTGCATCGGAGTTGGCCGTTCCCTGGATCGTCTCGACGATCTGCGGGGCGAGCGCGTCCGAGGTGGCAATCTCGAGCTTAACCTTCGGCACCATGTTCACAGAGTATTCGGCGCCGCGGTAGATTTCCGTCTGGCCCTTCTGGCGACCGAAGCCCTTCACTTCGGAGACCGTCATACCGGCCACGCCAAGCGATCCGAGCGCTTCGCGTACTTCCTCAAGCTTGTGCGGCTTGATGATGGCGATGATATATTTCATCGAAATTGCCCCTCCTGTTGCAATTTCCGGCAAGCTGCCGGGCGGAACACTGATGCATGTCTTTTGCCGTTAGGCAAGCGGCGTGTCTGCCAATCCTTTCGCAAATGCAAAAAAAGGGTCGGAAAGCGGCTGGCTTTCCGACCCTTGGAGTTACGTTCGCAGGATGGAACGTCGTTATTGGCGGGGTGGGGAGAGGAGAGGAGGAACCACCCCGCCAAAACTGGTGTTCGAAAATCGTCAGCCGTTGACGAATTCCGGGTAGGCTTCGACGCCGACCTCGGCCTTGTCGAGGCCAAGCAATTCGTCTTCAGCCGAGGGGCGCAGGCCCATGACGAGCTTGAGGACGAACCATACGATGCCGCTCAGGATCGAGACGACGACGCCGGTGGCGATGACGCCGGTGATCTGCGCGACGAACGGAACGTCACCGTTGGTCAGGCAGACCGCCAGCGTGCCCCAGATGCCGGCCATCAGGTGAACCGGGATCGCGCCGACAACGTCGTCGATCTTCAGCTTGTCGAGCATCGGGACCGCGAAGACCACGATCGCACCGCCGATGCCACCGATGAGCAGCGCCATCGGGACTGACGGAGTGAGCGGTTCGGCAGTGATCGAGACGAGGCCGGCCAGCGCGCCGTTGAGCGCCATGGTAACGTCGATCTTCTTGTACAGGATCTGCGTCAGGATGATCGCGACGACAACGCCGGCGCAGGCGGCCATGTTGGTGTTCACGAAGATCTTCGACACGTCCGAAACGTCGCCGACAGTGCCCATGGCAAGCTGCGAAGCGCCGTTGAAGCCGAACCAGCCGAGCCACAGGATGAACGTACCCAGCGTTGCAAGCGGGATGTTCGTGCCCGGGAAGACGTTGACCTTGCCGTCAGGGCCATAGCGACCCATGCGGGCACCGAGGATGATCGCACCGGTCAGCGCAGCCCAGCCGCCCGTCGAGTGGACAAGAGTCGAGCCCGCGAAGTCGGAGAAGCCCATCTGGTCAAGGAAGCCACCGCCCCATTCCCAGCTGACGACGGTCGGGTAGATCACGCCGGTCAGGATCACGGTGAAGATCAGGAACGGCCAGATCTTGATGCGTTCGGCCAGCGTGCCCGAGACGATCGAGGCCGTGGTGGCGCAGAAGACCATCTGGAAGAACCAGTCCGAAGCGACCGAGTAGCCGGTTTCGACGTCGGCTTCACCCACGCCCTGCATGGCATAGGGGATCGAACCGAAGGCGAAGTAGCCGTTGAAATCGCCCGGATAGGCGATGCCGTAACCGATGACCCAGAACATGATGCCCGCGATCGAGTAGAGCGCGATGTTCTTGAGGCACTGCATCGAGACGTTCTTCGAACGCACCAAACCGGCTTCGAGCATGGCGAAGCCCGCGGCCATCCACATGACGAGGAAACCGCCGATGAGGAACAGGAGGGTGTTCAGGATATAGGCGGTGCCGCCGCCGACCATTTCGGCAGCCGGTACGGCCTCATCCTGTGCGAAAGCCGCGACGGGCGCGACCAGGGCAGCGGCAGCAACCGCGCGCATGCCCCATTTGATGGTGTTACGATCCATTGGGAATCCCCTTCGTATCAGAGCGCGGTGTCGCCAGATTCGCCGGTGCGGATACGCACGGCGCTGGCAAGGTCGAGCACGAAGATCTTGCCGTCGCCGATGGCTTCGGTGCTGGCAGTCTGCTGGATGGATTCGATGATCTGCGGAGCAAGCGCGTCGCTTGCGGCAATCTCGATCTTCACCTTGGGCAGCATGTTCGTGGAGTATTCCGCACCGCGGTAGATCTCGGTCTGCCCCTTCTGACGCCCGAAACCCTTAACCTCGGTCACCGTCATGCCCGCGACGCCCAGCGAGCCAAGTGCCTCGCGTACTTCGTCCAGCTTGAACGGCTTGATGATGGCGATGATGAATTTCATCTCAGCCCCCTTATTGCCTCCCGGCCCGTCTGCCGGTGCCAGTGGTACTGCAAGGGGCGTGCCAAAATGCTGCAAGCGCAATAATCGGCGGTTTTCGGCGGAATCGACGCAGTAACCTTCTGTTCACATTAGCGCACGGATTCCGTGCATGCGAACGAACCTGCTTAAATTTTGTGCAAGTGCGCGCTCAGGATTTGAGCGACAGGGTCGCCCATACCGGCAGGTGATCCGACGCACGAGAAGCCAGCAGGCTGTGATGCACCCCGCTGTCGACCATGTCCCACTGATGGCTGGCAAAGATCCGGTCGAGCCGCGCGATCGGGCGGCGCGTCGGAAAACTGGGCCCGCAATCAGGCGAATGCCAGCGGTCGCGGAACAGGCGGAGCATGCCGCCTGTGCTCGACCATTCGTTGGTGTCGCCCATGACGACAGTCGGGCAGTCATGCTTGCAATCGTCAAGATGGGCAAGGACGGCCTCTGCCTGGTGACGCCGTCGAAAACCTGAGAGGTCGAGGTGCATTCCGATTGCGCGGACGCGCTTGCCACCATGTTCGATATCGACGCGCACGGCCCCGCGCGGCTCCAATGTGGGCAGGATCAACGGATCGGTCTCGACCACGCTGATCTCCTTTTTAAGCAGGAACGTATTGCCGTGCCAGCCGAGACTGCCGGGCCGAATGCTCAGCGCAATCGGACGATAGGGAGAATCCTCGATGCGCGCCCTTGGCAGCACGCTTTCCCGCCGGCCAAAACGGCGGTCGCATTCCTGAAGCGCGATCACGTCGGCATCGAGCTCATGCAGGACCGACAGTATGCGATCGGGATCGCGCCTGCGGTCCAGCCCTACGGCCTTGTGAATGTTGTAGCTGGCAAATTTGAGCTGCATCGACCTGACAACGAACGAAAAAGGCTTCGGGTTCATGCCCCGAAGCCTTTTGCGTAGCAGCCCTTGCAGACCGCTTCCAGAATTCGTGCGCCCCGCGCCTAGTCGCGGCGTTTTATCCAGCCGATGCCGCGGCGAAGCAGGTCGTAATAGACCGGCAGCTCCCATGCGCAGCGATCGACCGTCGGCCACCAGTCGGCCAGCGGCTGGAGGTCGTAGTGCCCGCGGCAATGGCCGAGGGTATTGTAGAGGACCGCGCCCTTGCCCCGCTCCTTGATGTACATGACGGGGTGTACGCCAAGTGCGTCCGCAGCCTCGGCAAAGCCGGTACCTTCCTCGGTGCACTCGGTCTCCAGCAGGACATGAAGGTCGCCGTGCGTTTCGAGGTGGTAGAGCTCGTCCGTCGTCTCGAAAGGCTCGACCCCGGTGACCAGTTCGTGATCCGGGTCCGCGACCGTAACCCTATAGGGCGCGATCGGCGGGTGGGTGATGAACTGGCTGCCCAGCACGTCCATGAACAACTGCGCTTCACGCGGAGCGTGGAACAGACCGTCGTCCATCAGCTTCAGAATCGAGTTCGTGCCGTGCAGCGCGTAGTAGCGCCCGCCAGCCTCGATCCAGTCGCGCAGCGTTTCCTGCGCCGCGTCCGAAGGGACAACGTTACAGGTGTAGCTGATGAGGATGTCGGCGTCCCGGATCGCATCGAGGTTTTCGAAATCCTCGAACACGCGGGTGCGAACGCGCGGGTCCTCTGCCAGAAGCTTCAGAAGTTCCAGACGCGCGAAATCTATATCGTGCCAGACACCGCCCGCGATCAGAACGCAGTCGATGCGATCCGGATGGTTCTTGGCAGAAAACTCGGCGAGCGGGTCGGGTCCGTGGTCGATCTTGTCCATCAGGCCTTCGAGCCTCCGAGTTCACCATTGAGGTATTTCATCATGGTATCCTGGAACTGGCGGATGCGGATTTCCTGATAGTTGCCCAACTGGACCTCGCCGGTCTTCGAGGCGTGGAGGCCTTCCTGAACGAAGGGGAGGTTGTCCATGTCCTGCTCGAACACGTCACCGAGAATGCCGAGTTCGGGCGCCTCGGTCCACTTCTGGTCGAGGGTGAGGAACTTGCGCGGCGCGGCGGCCGGACGGGGATCGCCCTTTTTGAAACGGGCAAGAATGCGAACGTCCATGACGCAGGTGTCTGGCGTCTTGCCGGGGAACCAGCTGTAGACGATGTTCGGCATGAACCCGCCCCACGGCGCGAAGTTCGGGAAGACGTTGTAGACCAGCGCGTCGAGCACTTCGGCGTCGGTCGCATCCGAATGGTCGTAGCCCGTGGTCTCGGTATAAACCTCGCGCATCTTGTCGCCCAAAGCTTCACGCGCGGTCTTGCCTTCGGGAACGGCGATCGCCATCGGGTCGCCCGCGCTCTCGTAGTTGTCCGAGCTGCGACCGTTGTACTTGATGAACTCGTCAACAATCCACTGCTCGCCCTGCCCTTCCTGGATGTGCGGGCTCATGATGCCGAAGGGCACGAGGTTCACGTTGATATTGTCGCCCCACGTCCGGTAGGCCGAGTTGGAATCGCCCGTGAACGGCAGGAGCTGCGGGTGCGTGACGATCGTGTGCCAAGCTTCCATGAAGGCTTCCATCACGACCTTCCAGTTGGCAGGCACTTCCTTGGCAACGTGCATCACGGTCGCACATTCATCGTGGCGCCAGCGCTTGAAGTGGTCGGGCAGCGGCGCGAGATATTCCTCGAGGCTCGGCCCGCCCTTTTCCTCGCGAAGGAAGACATAACCCTGCCACGTCGCCACTTCGGCGTCGGGCAGGTCCATGTTCTTCTTTTCGAGGTGCGGGAAATCCCACTGGCACGGTGCATGGTTGAACGTGCCGTCCTTGTTCCAAGTGAAGGCGTGGAACGGGCAGGTGAACTTGTCGGCCGAACCGTCCTCGGTGCGCAGCTTGCGGCCGCGGTGAAGGCACACGTTGTGCATGGCGCGGATCGAACCGTCGTCTTGGCGCACGACGAGATAGCTGCGGCCTGCGTTTTCATAGACGACGAAATCGCCAGGCTCGTTCAGCTCTTCCTCGCGGGCGCAGAACTGCCAGACATAGGGCCACATGCGCTCGCGCTCTTTCTTCGCGAATTCCTCGCTCGTGTAGCGCTCTACCGGGATCGGGTCGGAGCCGCGGTACTCGTATGATTCTTCGGTCAAGATGTCCGGCGCGGGACGGGAATCGCGCTCCATCAGCTCGTTCCAGCTGATGCCTTCGCTGCGGTCCTCGCCGAACTTTTCGGTGACATCGATGTCGGACATGCCTTCGATCCTCTAGGTTCTTGTGAGCCGGACGAAATCTCCGGAATTTGCCTTACCTTGGCCATTGGCAAAGCGTGCGTCACCTTGCCGAAGTCATAGGTTGCCATCCGCGGCCAGTCGGCCAAATCTGAAGCCTACGGATAAGATTGGAGCAGGATAATGTCCGACAGGCTTTCAGGCAAAGTGGCGCTCGTAACGGGCGGCACGGCGGGTATCGGTGCGGGCGCCGTAAGGCGGCTGGCTGCCGAAGGCGCCAAGGTCATCTTCACCGGTTCGCGCGAGGAAGCGGCACGCCCGCTTTGCGAGGAAACCGGCGCAACCTTTTTCTCGCACCGGGTGCAGGACGCACAGGGATGGGAAGAGCTGTCGGCGAAAATCCGCAAGGATTTCGGCCGCCTCGACATCGCATTCGCCAATGCCGGTACCGAAAAGAATGACGGCAGCGTCGAGAACATCACGCTCGAAGGCTGGAACTTCATCGTGGAAGTCAACCAGACCGGCGCGATGCTGACGTGTCAGAACGCCATCCGCATCATGAAGGACAACCCCGGCGGTCCGACCGGATCGGTCATCATCAACAGTTCGATGAACGCCCACCGGGCGATGGGCAACTATATGGGCTATTCGGTCACCAAGGCCGCTGTCGTGGCGCTGGCGAAGTCGGCCGCAAACTACTGCGGACTCGCCGGCTACAAGATCCGCGTCAATGCGATCCTGCCCGGTGTGGTCGAGACCGACCTGATCCTCAACATCATGAACTCTCAGGAAGACCCGGCAGCGGCGCGCGCAATGTACGAAGGCATGGCGCCGCTAAAGCGCATGGCAAGCGTAGATGAAGTGGCCTCCCTGGTCGCCTTCCTCGGATCGGACGAGGCAGCGTTCATCTCGGGCGGGGAATATACCATCGACGGAGCAACCACCGCAGGGATGTCGGGCGTATGAGCGAAGAACTCGCAGGACGCGTCGCGCTCGTCACCGGCGGCGTTCGCGGGATCGGTCTCGCAGCCGCAGAGAAACTGGCCGCCAAGGGCGCGAAAGTCTGGATCGGCGATCTTACGTCAGAAAGCGACGATGCCGTGGCAAAAGCACTGGGATCGATCGGTGGCGGGGCGGCATATGTCCAGCTCAACGTCACCGAGGAACAGTCATGGATCGACGCGATCGCCAAGATCGAGGCTGCTGACGGACGTCTCGACGTGCTCGTCAACAATGCCGGCATCGACGGCACGGGCCGCATCCAGGACATGAGCCTCGAGCTTTGGCGCAAGGTCCAGGCCGTGAACAGCGACGGCGCCTTCCTTGGTGTGAAGCACAGCTTCGCGCTGATGGAAAAGAGCGGAAAGGACCGCAAGGGCGGCTCTTCCATCATCAACGTCAGTTCGATCATGGGCTTCGTCGCCTTCCCCGAAAGCGCGGCGTATTGCACGTCGAAGGGCGCGATCCGCCTGTTCACCAAGGCCTGCGCCGTCGAATTCGCCGCCTATGGTGTGCCGATCCGTGCGAACTCGGTGCATCCCGGCTTCGTGCAGACGCCGCTGCTCGACGAAGGGTTCGAGCGGATGGTCTCGCGCGGGGTCGCGGAGAAGGCACAGGACCTGAAGGACCAGGTCGCGGCCTCCACGCCGGTCAACCGGCTCGCCGATCCTGACGAGATCGGGGACGCGGTCGCGTTCCTCGCGACAGAGGCATCGAGCTATATGACCGGTTCGGAACTGGTCGTCGACGGCGGCTACATCTCACGCTGACCTATTTGAGGAGGGGTACATGACGATAGCATTGGAAAACTGCATCGCCCTCGTGACGGGGGCAACCGGCGGTATCGGGCGCGAAATCGTGAAGGCCATGAAGGCCGCGGGCGCGACCGTGATCGCCACCGACATCGCCGATGGCGGAGATCATGGCGGAGCCGATCACTACTTCCAGCACGACGTAACGCGCGAGGACGACTGGGACGAGATCGGCGCCTTCATTTCCGAGACTTACGGTCGGTTGGACGCGCTGGTGAACAATGCCGGCATTTCCATCGTGACAAAGCTGGAAGACACGCCGCTGTCCGATTTCCACCGCGTCAACGCGGTGAACGTAGATGCCGTGGTGCTTAGCGCGCAAGTCCTGCTTCCGCTGCTTAAAGAAGGTGGCAAGGCGCGCGAAGGGGGTGCTTCGATCATTAACTTCTCCAGCGTTGGCGGCCTTCGCGGCGCGGCTTTCAACGCAGCCTATTGCACCAGCAAAGCGGCGGTGAAGATGCTGAGCAAGTGCATGGGCGCAGAGTTCGCCGCGCTCGGCTACAACATCCGCGTGAACAGCGTCCATCCCGGCGGGATCGACACTCCGATGCTCAGCAGCATCATGGAACGCTATGTCGAACTGGGCGCAGTTCCCGATGTCGACACCGCGATTGCAGGCATCAAGGCCAACCACCCCATCGGCCGGATGGGCCGCCCAGGCGAAATGGCGGGCGGTGTCGTCTTCCTCGCCTCTGAAGCATCGAGCTTCATGACCTGCGACGAGCTGGTCATGGACGGCGGGTTCAGCCAGGTCTGATCCCGCCCGTCCCGGGCATCAGGGCTTCGCGCCCTCTGCAATCCACTGGCGGATGTCGGCGATCTGCTGATCCGTCAGCGGCGCGGCACCAAACGGCATTCGTACGCCGTTGCCTCCGTGGTCCAGATGCGTCCCCTCGATCTTCATGACGAGATAGGACGCATCCGGATCGCCAGCCTTTACCCGCAGGATATCGGGTGCTTCCTGTGACGGGACGCCAACAAGGCTCTCGATCGCCTTTGCCGGCACGAGCGAGATATTGCCCTGTTCCTGCCCCGTCAGATGGCAGGTCGCGCATTGCGCCTGCAACGTTGGCGCGACTTTCTCGGCAAACAACGAAGGTGTCGCCATCTCTTCCACCGGAGCAGTGGCCTCTTCGGAACCACCGGAACATCCGGCCAGCAGAAGAAGCGACATGATCGTCAGGTTGCTCTTCACACTCATGCCTCCACCGCGTGCTTGCCGGCGATGTAGCCGAAGGTGACCGCAGGACCGATCGTGCCCCCTGCCCCGAGATAAGCCTGCCCCGTCGGTGCGGAGATGCAGTTGCCCGCCGCGTAAAGCCCCTCGATCGGCTCCCCGTCTGCGCCTAGCACTTGCGCGTTGGCGTTGATCTGCGGCCCACCTGCAGTATCGAGCGTGCCCGGCGCCAGAACGATCGCGTAATAGGGGCCGTTATCGGCAAGGGGATGCATCGTGATGTTCGGATAGGGGTTGTCCGGCTGGGTGGTGCCCTGACGGCGAGCGGAAAACAGCAAATGCCACTCGCGGTCGTAGAGATACTTGCCCCGCCCGAAATCGGCATCGACGCCAGCCTTGGCGAACCCGTTGTATCGGGCGACCGTCTGGCGAACTTTCGCGCCCCAGTCATTTGCAAGCGCGACACCGCCCGACTTGCCCGACCAGCCCGCAAGCTGGGCCGAGATCTTCCCTGCAAGCGCGTCCCAGCTATCCGCCTTCAGCAGGTGCGGCTGCTCCTTCTCTTCTACCGGGAACGGGAAGGCACCGCCGAACGCGTCGATCGAGCGCGCGTCGAACAGCATGAACATCAGGTGATTGGGATATTCCTCGTGCCCCGGATCATAAGGGAAGTGGGCCTGCGTGCGGTCGTTGTAGTCGCGCTTTTCGTTGACGACGCGGTCCCCGTACTTGTTCACAAGGATCATGGAATCGCCGGGCAGTACGAATGCGCCAAGGCCGACCGCGCGCGATGCCAGCGCTTCGCCCAGCACGACCTGGCTACGCCAGCCCAGTCCCATGCTGCCCATCTTCGCGCCTGCTTCCTGCGCCAGCGCGATGAAGTCGCCGGTCGATCCGGGCAACGAGCACGAGCCATAAACTGCAGGCTGGTGGATGTTGCACAAATCGACGTTATGCGAATAACCGCCGGTGCCAAATACGACGCCCTTTTCGGCCCTGATACGCAGCTTTTCGCCGCCGCGCTCCGCCTCTACGCCGACTACGCGGCCATCGCTGTCCTTGACGATCTTCGTGACGGCCGTGTCCAGCATGACCGGTACTTTCTGCTTTTCCAGATAGGCGCCAAGCTGACGCGCAAGGCTGCCGCCGCCCTCTGTCGAGCCGGAGCCGACCGAAGGCTCCAGCGCGCGGCCTGTCGGCACCTTGTTCTCGGGCAAGTGGTCGGCATAGTCGGGCGCGGGCTTGTCGACAAAGAACATGCGGAACTGCTTGAACTGCACCGCGCCCAGTTCGCGCAAGTGGTCGATCGCGTCGCTGCCGTGATCGTAGAACGCCTCGAGCGTGCGATAGCGCGTCTCGTCGAGGCCGAGCGTCGGACTGGCCGGATCGTACTCGCGCGCGAAGCCGTAGCGTACAGCATATCGCAGCGCGTCATCCTTCTTGTCCTCGATCCCCTGCTCTTTCAGCAGGAAGTGATTGAATATCCAGGTCACGCCGCCCGACTTGGCGGTCGTGCCGCCAGGGATGGACATCTTTTCGAGCACCAGCACTTTCGCGCCGGCCGCCGATGCCGTCACGGCCGCAGTACCCCCGGCCGCGCCACTGCCCACGCACAGGACGTCGCAAGTCTCGTCCCAGGTCTCGCTGCCCGCGCTGGGCCCGCGGCTGCACGCCGCGGTCGTTGCCACGACTGCTGCAGCGCCGCTTCCTGCCAGCATCCGCCGGCGGCTCAGTCCATTCGATTTCGCCATCGATCCAGTCCCAGCCTTTCTTCTTACGGGGAAAGACTGCCATCAGGCGTTAAAAATGACGACTGTCATTAAATGCAGGTCAGCCCTGCGCAAACTCCGCATCGAGGATCGCGATCTCGGCCGCTATTATCTCGCGCAGTCGCGAAAGCGGCCAGTCGTCGGGAGCTAGCACGCATTGTAGCGCGACGCCGCCGACAGTAGAGATCAGACGCCGTGCCAGACTCTCGATTTGTGGATTGTCTACCTGCTCGTCGAGGCGGTAACGGCGCGCAAGCATCCTTCGATACAGGGCCAGGCTCTCACCCGCGTTGCGCGCGGTTTCGGCGCGGTATGCTTCGTCGCAGTGCGCCCTGCCCCAGAACGCCAGCCAGACGTGCCATGTCCGGCGATTATCCTCGGTCACCGGCAGGACGACCGAGAGACAGTCCACAAGGTCTTCATCCTGTTCGAATGCCACCTGCAGCCGGTCCATCACCCGCCGGTTGGCGATGCGATAGACTTCATGCAGCAGGTGGCCCTTGTTCTCGAAATAGTTCGACACGATCGCGGTCGACGAACCCGCCGCCCCCGCGACCTGTCGGAAAGTAACAGCCTCGATGCCCATCTCGGCCACGAGATCGTACGCGACGGATGCAACCTGTTCGCGTCGTTTGTCGTGATCGACGATAGCGGGCATTCGGTACCTACTCCTCGATGCGCCTCAGCGCCGTCCTTCCAGATAATCGTTGATTACCTCGTGGAACCGGCGGACGCGAGTCTCCTGGTTCGCAAGATAGGCATCGGTAAATCCCATCGAACGAAGGCCGCGCTGCTGTGTGACGGCAAGGGACAGGTCCTGCGTCAGGAAGTCGCCTTGCGGAATGTCCGCTTCGTAGTCGGCATAGCTGTCGCTCTCGAACTCGGCTTCCTTGTAGGGGCGCATACCATAAAGCGTCGCCACTTCCTTTGCGCCTTCGACCTTCGGCACAAGATACCAGTAGTCGAAGGTCGACCAGTTCGGGTCGTCCTTGTCCGGTTCGGTGCGGAAAACGTGCAGGCCTTCCGGCGTTCCCGTCAGCGTCAGATTCGGAAACAGCGTATGGTGCATCTGGTCGGTCAGTTCATCGTCGGTGAACTTGTCGAAGTAATGATAGCCACGTTCCGGCCCCAGACGGCGGCGTGCTTCCTGCAACGCGACGCGGCCTTCCTGCGCGCGACCGTCGAAGTCGTCGGGGTTAATGTCCCATTCCTTCAGGACTTCGGCCCAGAGCGGCTTCATTTGCTGCGCGTCTTCATAGCGCGAGGACGGTTGCAGCTTCTCGATCATACGGTTGTGGCCGGTCGGGTACATCTCGAAGACCGAGGTCGAGTAGTGATCGTCGATCATCGGCTCGAACTGCGGGTGGACGGCCGGAATGTGATAGGCCTCGTTGAAGTTGTCGGACGCGAACTTCCAGTTAGTGTTGACGCGCAGGCGGCGCCACACGACGCGGGTCCATTCGTCCAGATCGCGATTGCCCAAAAGCGTCGGCACCGGGTCGAGATAGTCGAGCAACGGCACCGGATCGGGGTTGAAGCTGAAGAAGATGAACCCGCCCCAGGTATCGCACTTCAGCTCATGCAGCTTCAACTTGCCGCATGGATCGCCCTGCGGGAAATCCTCGGGGTCCTGCACCTGGTCCAGCACGCCGTCGAGACGCCATTTCCAGTTGTGGTAGGGGCACACGAAATGGCTCATCACGCCGCCCTCGCTGGTATTCACCAGCAGGTTGCCGCGGTGCTGACACACGTTGAGGAACGCTTTGATGGACCCGTCTTCCTGACGGACCATCAGGACCGATTCATGCATGAACTCGTGGACGATGAAGTCGCCGGCCTCTTCAAGCTGGGCGGTGCGCCCGCCGACGTGCCAGATCTTCTTCCACATGTGCTGCCATTCGCGGTCAGCAAATTCCTTGGACCAGTAACGATCGCCGGTGATTTTATCGCCGCGCGCTGCCGGCACTTCGGCATCGGGATGCGTGGGATAACCGGGCTTGCCCGAGGGCTTGTCGAGAACGGTAGCCATGGTCGTTTCTCCTTCAGACCTGCAGGCGGTGGTCAGCGGTCCCCGTGAATCTCGTCGAGCGAGCCGGGCATCGGCATCATCGGCGTGATGGTGTAATGGCGGCACTTCCATGCGCCGCTGTCGTCCTGCACGCATTCCATGCGGTACTTGACCTGCACCTCGACGGTGTTGCCGTCCTTCGCAGCACCCATGCCGATGACATAAGCGGTCATCGTACCGACCGTCCCCTCCCAGCTTTCCTCGCGGAAATTGCTGATGAAGTGGAAGTGATGGGTCATATCGGCAAAGACCGGCTCGAAAAACCCGCGAAGCCCGTCGTGACCGTGCATCAGCGGCAGGCCGATGGCCGAAAGGTCCGCAACGCAATCGTCGGTAAAGACTGACAGGAAACGGTCCATGTTCTCGAGCGCATCGACGTTGTAGCAATACTCGATCATGAGCCGCTCGATCGCGGTACGGACGTCTACGGGCATCTGGGGCATCGAAATTCCTCTTCTTCGCTTGCTGGCGGATTGAAACCGATCAGGCCGGCAGCGGCATCATGTTCTTCAGCGAGAAGTGACGGCACTTCCACGCGCCATCCACTTCGACGCATTCCATGCGATATCGGACTTTCACGCTGATCGCCGTGCCGTCCTTCGCCCGTCCCATTCCCATCACGTAGGCGGTGATAGCACCAACCGTTCCGTCCCAGCTTTCCGCCCGGAAATTGGCAGGCATGTGGAATTCGTGAGTCATGTTCTCCGTCAGGCCCGTATAAAAGGCGCGAACCGCGTCCTTGCCCTCCATCTTCGGGAACGCGACATCGGAAAAGTCGATCACGACATCGTCGGTAAATAGGTCGACCACGTTCTCGGGGTCGGCGATCGCGTCGACCCCGTAGGTATATTCAGTCATCAGGTTACAGAGCGCCTTGAAGACGTCTTCGGGCATGTTCGTTGCCATGACCGGATTACTCCTCGCCCGCGTTCGGCGCCTGTTCGGTCGGGTGGCCGAGCACGACGTCGTTAAGCAGTTCATGGAAACGCTGGATGCGCTTTTCCTGATAGGTCAGCATGCAACCCTTGAAACCACGCGAATTGAGGCCCTGCTGCTGCGTCGTGCCGATCGACAGATCCTGATCGGCCACAAAGCCGAGCGAGACGCCATCGCCGTAGACCGAGTGGCGCTGGATCGCATCATGCTTGAGCGGAGCGTTGCCGACGGGCGTGACGACTTCCTTCATGCCCTTCACCGGCGGATAGAGGCACCAGTGCTGGAAGACGCACTTGGCAGGGTCCGTGGGGTGCGGCTCAGTGCGCAGAATCTGGCACTGTTCCGGGCTCATCGTGATGGTGAGGTTGGGGAAAAGCGTGCAGTGGAAATAATCGACGAGCTGCTGGTCGGTCATTTCCGAATAGTCGTAGCCACGCTCTGCGCCGTGCTTGCGCTTGGCCTCGATCACCGCCTGACGCACTTCCTGAGTGCGACCCCGATATTCCTTGGGATCAATGCCCCATGCCTCGGCCGCCTCGTAGAGACCCGGCGGCACGTCGCCGCTGACGTAGTCCTTGCGGCTGGTGGCCTGGTGACCGATCATCCACATCGAGTTGTGGCCGTTCTCGTACATCTCGAACAGCGTGGTCGGCAGGCCGTCGTTGATAAAGGTCGCCAGTTCGGGGTGGATCGTCGGGAGGTGGTAGCTCTCGTTGAAATTGTCGCGGATGATCTTCCAGTTGAACTCGCAGTCCGCCGACAGGTTCAGCACGCGCACCCAGTTTTCAAGGTTGTAACCCTTGAGGCGCTCGGGGAACGGGGCGAGCCATTCTTCCAGCGGAGCGACATCGTCGTTCATAGCCCAAAACACGAAGGGGCCCCAGGTCGCGCACTGGATTTCGGTCAGGTGGACCTTGCCGCAGGGGTTGCCACCGGGGAAATCGTCGGGGTCCTGCACGTCGACAAGCGTGCCCGAGGCATCGAACTGCCAGCCGTGATAGCCGCAAGTGATGCGCGGGGTCGACGCGATATCGCCGAGGACAAGACGGTTACCGCGGTGCGGGCAGACGTTGTAGAACGCCTTTACCGACCCGTCGGCCTGTTTGATCATGATGATGGATTCGCGGCCGAAGTTGTGGCGGATTACATCGCCCTCTTCCTCGAGGTCGGCAAGCATGCCGCCAAGGTGCCATACGCTGGGCCAGAGCTTTTCGTACTCGCCCTCCATCCACTCACGCGAGGTGTAGCGATCGGCGGTGATCATGTCGCCGCGCACGGGCTGGTCGAATTCGGCCGAATAACGGGCTGCGCCTGACTGTACGTTCATGGTGAAATGCCTCTCTTGCGTGTGTGTTAAGCCGACCAGTTTCGCGTCTGACTGAAATCGGCGCCGTACCTGTGTCCGCGACCCGCCTGGGGATTGTCGGTAAAGAAGGCGCGGCTGCCGGGATGGTCGGTAACCCAGTCGGTTATGAGTGCGCGCTTCGCAATGCGCCACTCGCCATTCCTGCATGTATACTCATCGATATAGCGCCCGGAAATGAACAGGTCGCGCGCCTGCCCCGCTTCGTCGCTGACATCGTGGAATGCCTGAAAATAGCACTCGCCCTGCGCGCTGTCAGCACCGGTCATCTCGATGCGGATCTGACCCAGCATATGGTGCGTGCCGTTCATGTCGCCGAGGAAGCCGAACGCGAAGTCTGCAAAGGCGTCCGGATCGCCCTTCATCAAACCGCAATCGATATGCGCGTCGGCGTGAAAGGCGCTGAGCAGCAGGTCGCGGTCGAACCGGTCCAGTCCGCGCATGTAGCGGTGCGTCGCATCGGCAATGTCGCGCCGTGCGGCAAGGTCGCGGATTTCCGCTTCGAGGTCGAATGCGGTCGTCGCCATCAAACGTCCCATTCAAGGCAAAGGCGGCGCACGCTCGCGACGATGCCCGTTTCGTTGGTAAGATCGCTGTCCGGTGCGACGCGGAAATCGGGGATCCGCTTCAGCCATTCCTCGATCGTGATCGCAGCTTCGGCACGGGCCAGTTCCTGACCGGGGCACATGTGCGCGCCGCTTCCGAACGTGGAATGCACGGGCCGCTTGCGTTGCAAGTCGATCTTGAGCGGGTCCGCATTGACCGTCGGGTCGATCCCGTGAACCACCGTGGGGATCGAAACCATGTCCCCCGCCTTCATCGCGACACCGCGAAATTCCATGTCATGGCGGACTTCGCGCGCGATAGCGACGATCCCGAACCTGCGGAAAAGTTCGTTCGTGGCAGCCAGAGTGCCGCCCGGATAGGACTGGATCTCGGCCTTCAGCTCAGGCGAGCGGGCAAGCGCCAGCATCGCGAAACCGAGAAAATTTCCGACCGTGTCGACACCGGCGATCAACACCTGAACGACAAGGGCAAGCGCCTCGTCATGCCGGATTTCGCGGCGCACGCCATCCTCCTCGACACCAGCGGTGAGGAGGCGGCTCAACATGTCTTCGCGCGGGTTGGCCATGCGTTCCCGCACAAGCGGGTCTGCATAGGCATAGAACTGCTCGCGGGCCTGTTCGAAATCCAGGTCCATGCCCTGGTTCGTCATGCAAAGAGCAAGATGCCGGATATGGTCGGCATCGCTAAGCGGCACGCCGAGCAGCCTCAGAAAAATGTGAAGCGGAAAGACTTGAGCGTAGCTTTCGGTGAAATTGCAGTGGCCCTGCTCTCGCACTTTCTCGATCAGGTGGACCGATGCCTCGCGGATCGATTCCTTGAGCCCGCGAATGGCAGAAGGCGTCAGGTTCTCATTCAGAAGCTTGCGATAGGGGCGATGCTCGGGCGGATCGATCGTGGTGGGCAGAAGCTGGTGATGTTCCCCCATCGATTTCGGCAGAACAATCACGCGACTACTGAAGCGTTCCCAGTCCGACTGCACTTCGGCCAGCGCCTCGCCTCCCAACGCGATCCAGTGCCCTTCGTTGCGAGGGGTCCAGACGATTTCGGGATTGTCCGCCTGCACGCGAGCCCATGCTGCGTGATAGTCGGCGGCAAGTCCCTCGGGCGCGTAAACGTCGATATCGACCACACGGGTGGGGTCGACATGTGCGGGAATGTCCATTTCGGCGAGTGTCGCCATCATCCTTCTCCTGATCTTTTCGCGCGCCGAACTTCAAAGGCGGTCGATGCTTGTGCGCAGTCGATCATGTCAGCCCCCTTTCGTCCCGTAAATTGCGCCGGACGGAGGCGATGCCGCGAGAATGCGGCACCGCCTCCCGCCGGATCAGAAGTTGTACTGCAGCGACGCACCGTACTGGCGCGGCGGCGCATAGCCCACGATGCCCATGTAGCCGGGCGAGTCGTAGACGGTGGAGATGTACCGCTTGTCGAGAAGGTTCTTGCCCCACAGACCGGCGGACCACTGGCCGTCCGGTGCGTGGTAAGTCAGCAGCGCATCGACAAGGTAGGTCGGCTGCACCGTTGAACGCGGCGTGTTCACGATCGCGGTGTAGTACTTCTTCGACGTGTACATCCACGAAACGTCGGCCACGATCCGCGAACCGTTGTTCATTTCGTAGTCGTAGTTGACGCCCAGCATCGCCTGCCATTCAGGCGCGTTCTGCAGGCGGAAACCCGTCAGGTCGAAGACCGTCGTCGACACCGGATCGAAGTAGTCGAAATCCTTGTACTTCGCATCGAGGTACGACAATGCGCTGCGCAGCGTGAGCCCGTAGGTCGGCACGGCCTGCATTTCCAGCTCAAAGCCCTTGATCTCGGACTTCGCGGCATTGAGGATGCGGTTGCCCTGCACGTTGGTGTCCGGATCGAAGTAGATCTGGGCCAGCTGCATGTCGCGGTAGTTGGTGTAGAACGCCGCGAAGTTCGTACGGATCGTGCGATCGAAGAAGTCAGCCTTCAGGCCGATTTCGAACGTATCGACTTCTTCCGGATCGTAGGGCGTATCACCGTCGGCGGCGACACCGATACGGCCCGTGAAACCGCCCGACTTGAAGCCGCGCGACCAGCTGGCATAGGCCAGTGCATCGTCGCCAAGTTCATAGTCGAGACCGAGCTTCCAACCCACATTGTCCCAGCTTTCCTTGCCGCCAACGTCGAGGCTGCCCGGGAAAAGCACGTCAAACTTGTCCCAGTCCGGCGAGGTCAGCGCCTCGCTGCCAAGGCCGGTGTCGAGCGTGGAACGCGCGTCGATCTTGTCATGCGTGAAGCGGATGCCGGCCTGCAGCTTCAGGCGGTCGGTGACTTGCGCATAGGTCTGCAAGAAGGCCGAGTAGCTCTCGGTCGTCTGGTCCTGTTCGTTATACTGAATCAGGCCCGGAAGCGCGAAGTCCAGGTGATACATCTGGTAGTGATTGTAGTTGGTCTTCATGAAGAAGACGCCCGCGACGCCCGAGATGATGCCGCTCTCGAACGCGGTGCGAAGTTCTTCGCTCAGCTGCCAGCCCTTTGTCCTGCGGCGGGTGGAATTGTTCGTCTTCGCCGTGCCATCCTGGTCGGTATATTCGAACTGCGTGAATTCCTTGTACCCGGTGATCGACGTGATGTCGCCGATGGCCGTGTTGGCCAATTCGATCGTGGCGATGCCGAAGTAGGTATCGATGTTCGAGGTGTCGGGCACTTCGTTGTTGCCCGAGAAGAACTTGTCCGGCGCAACGCAGGGCGAACCCGCCACCGCACAGGGGCTTGCGTACTGGGGCAGTTCCGCACCGTTCCAGAACGAACCCTCTGGTACGTAGTTAGCTTCGCCCGGCAGACCGCCGTTGACGACGATCGGAGCACCGTTGCGGGCGCCGACATATTCGCCCTGAAGCGTGATAGACAGGTCGGGCGAAGGGGTCAGGTAAAGCTGACCACGGATCGCGTCGACGTTCTTCGAACCCATGTCCGAACCGTCATAGACGTTCGTGACCCAGCCATCGCGCTCGGTGTGGATGCCCGCGATCTTGAACGATGCCACATCCTCGGCAATCGGCACTTCGAGCGCGCCGGAAACGTCGAAACGGTTCCAGTTGCCGTAAACGGCCTTCACGTAGCCGCCAAACTCGCCCTTGGGCTGGTTGGTGACCACGTTGACGACGCCGCCCGTCGTGTTGGCGCCGAACAGAGTGCCCTGCGGACCGCGCAGGATTTCGACGCGCTGGACGTCGTAAGTGTCGAGCAGTGCGCCCATCGAGAAGAACTGCGGCACGCCGTCGACCACGATCGACACCGTGTTACCGGCGTAAGGGTCCGGCTCGATCACGCCGATGCCACGGATCGTGAAGACCGCGTTGTTCGGCGTATTGGCAAAGTTGTCGATCTGTACGTTGGGGACGCTGCCCTGAAGGGCCTGAAGCGTCGTCACCTGCATGTCGGACAGGCGTTCACCCCCGACAGCGGTGATCGAAATCGGCACGTCCTGGATCGATTCGGCAGTCTTCTGCGCGGTGACGACGATTTCGTTGAGGCCCGATGCGGGCTGCCCGGTCGTATCGTCCTGTGCGAAGGCGGGGGCCGCCGACATGGCCAGCGCACCGATCGCACCACTTACAAGATACCTGTGAACCTTAGTCATATCCTCTCCCTCCCTCATACCCGCCGGTTACTTTTCGCGGGCGGGCAATTGTGGCCCGAGTCACCGTTAACCGGCAACCTTGTCGGTTTTTGTGTCGGAAGTGATCGAAATGTACTACTGAATGAAGTGATAGGGTGCCGTCAGGATGCCCGGAAGAGTAGCTGGACCGATGGTAGTTGCACGTAGAGACTTGGCGCTTCGCAAGATCCGCCCGAACGGGGGGCCGGAGGATTTCGACCGCTGGCAGCAGCGCAAAAGCTCGCTGACGCGGGAATCGATTCTCGACGCCGCCGTCGACAGTCTGGTCGAGAGCGGATACGCGGGGCTTTCCACAAACGACGTGGCCCGGCGCGCAGGGGTCTCGCGCGGGGCGATGCATCACCATTTCCCCAACCGCATCGCGCTGGTCCGCGGGATGATCGAGCATGTCTTCTACAGTCGCATGCGCTACTTTCTTGATGATTTCGTAGCGCGCCTGAAAGTCATCGATAATGCCGATGCAGAACTGCAACCCCATGTAATCGCTGTAGAATTGCACTGGCACTCGGTACAAAGCCGTGAGTTCGAAGCCTACCTTCGTCTGGCCGTCGCCGCCCGCAACGACCCAGAACTGGCCGAAGCCTTCGACCCGGCCGCCAAGCTTTATGACGAAGTGTGGCTGGAAGAGATGGACCACGCCTTCCCCCAATGGCGCAACGCACCTGAACTGATGCGGCTGGCCAGCGACTTCACGCAGGCGGTGCAACTGGGTCTGCTGATTAACGGATCGACCATCGGCGAAGACCGCGTTCGCATGATTCAGAACGAACTGATCGGGATTGTCATGCGATTAGCCGAGGCAGCAAAACGATAAAACAGGTCGATCGACCTGTTTTCTATTGCATGTAATAGTTGAGAGGCGCCCGGCACGAGCGCACCCTTGACGGCAAGACAAGCTTCATTTGGGAGAAGCCTGATGAATACGCAGACTGCCGTTCCGCCCCCTATGGACGGGCGCGACCCTTCGAACCTGCGCGGCGACAAGATTACCGGTGACCGCTATTTCTCTGACGAGTTCGCGCAGAAGGAATGGGATCACATGTGGACCAAGATCTGGCACATCGCCGGACGGACCGCAGACATCCCCGAAGCGGGCGACTTCCTCGTTCACAACTTCATGAAGGAATCGGTGATCGCCGTCCGCCAGGAAGACGGATCGGTGCGTGCCTTCTACAATTCCTGCGCCCACCGCGGCATGCGCATGGTCGACGATTCCAGCTCGGTCGACGCTTTCCACTGCCCCTATCACGGCTGGCGCTACGGCCTCGACGGCAAGCTGATCCACGCGCAGGACGCCGATGTCGATTTCAGCCAAGGCAACCCCTGCGGCAAGATCGGCCTGAACGAGCTGCGCTGCGACACCTGGGGCGGGTTCGTGTGGTATTCGATGGATCCGGACGGGGTATCGCTCGCCGACTTCCTTGAGCCAATGCCTGCGCTTTATCGCAATTACCCGATGGATACCGCCGTGCGCGTCGCGTGGTACCGGATCGAGATCAACGCCAACTGGAAGTTCGTTACCGACAACTTCTCGGAAAGCTATCACACCCGCACCGCCCACCCGCAGGTTCCGCCATGGATCGACCAGGACGTCGATTCCGCGCGCCATGAAATGTGGTCCAAGGGCCATGGCCGCACGGTTCAACCCATGCGCCCCTCGCTCTCCGATCGTCCCGAAGGCGGCGGCAATGCCATGTTCGAAGCAGAGCTTGCCAAGTGGGACATCGATCCCGCGAAGTACGAAAGCTACGAAGAGTTCGCCATGCAGGGCTGGAAGGACCTCAAGGCGGCCAAGCAGAAGCTGTGGCGCGAGAAGGGTTATGTCCATTACGAAAAGATGGACGACGAAGAGATCACCGACAGCCCGCACACGGTCATGTTCCCGAACGTGACGATCAGCTTCCTGCCGGACAACCTGGTCTTCTTCCGCTCCGAACCGCACGCCACCGATCCGGAAAAGTGCTATTTCGACCTGTGGTGCATGGCCTTCCCCGTCGAAGGGCAAACCGAGGTGGAATCGATCATGGCCGGGCGCAAGCCGCTCAAGGAAGTGGCCGAGTGCGAGCACCGCGTGTTCGACGGCGGCCGCGGCATTCCGGAACTGGCCGGACAGATCGTGTACCAGGACATGGAACTGGCCGAGAACATGCAGGCCGGTATGCATTCACGTGGTTACACGGATGCCTATCTCTCTGATCAGGAGACACGCATCCGGTTCTTCCACGAAGTTTTGAACGATTGGATCGAAGGGAGAAGGCCCTGATATGGCTAATGTAATCATCACCGGTGCCGGTCGCGGCATCGGCCTCGAACTGGCGCGCACCCACGCAGAACGCGGCGACCGTGTCTTTGCCCTCGTGCGCGATACGGCAAAGTCGGAAGACCTCTCGGCGCTTGCCGAAGGATCGGACGGCGCAGTCAGCGTGCACATGCTGGACGCGGCCGACATCGCCGGCATCCCGGCAGCCGCAGACGCGGTTCCGTGCGACAGCGTCGACGTGCTCTACAACGTCGCGGGCGTCACCGGCCCCATCAGCGGAGAGCTGGAAGGCGACACCGACTGGGACGCATGGGACCTTGCCATCGACGTGATGCTCAAGGCCCCGTTCGCCATCACCAAGGCGTTTCTGCCCAGGATGGGCGAAGGTTCGAAGGTCATCAATTTCTCGAGCCAGCTTGCCGCATCGACCTGGCCCTATGGCGGGTTCTACGTCTACGTCGCGACCAAGGCTGGACTCGTCGCCCTGACGCGTTCGATGGCGATCGACCTGAAGGAGCGTGGTATCTCGCTCATCTCGCTGCACCCCGGCTGGGTGAAGACCGACATGGGTGGGCCCGATGCCGACATCACCACCGAAGAAAGCGTCGCGGGCATCACGGCGCTCACCGATCGCCTGACCGTGGAAGACAGCGGCGGCTTCTTCAAATGGAATGGCGAGCTGCACCCGCTTTGAGGAGGATCTGACGATGGCATTTACCGGACCGCTCGAGGATCGCATCGCGATCCGCGAGGTGATGGAGACGTACGCCTACGGCGTCATGACCAAGGACGCCGAAGTCTGGGCCGCAACCTGGGCGGACGACGCCTACTGGGCGCTGCCCGAATACCCCGACCTTGGCGGGTTTGAGGGCAAAAAGGCGATTGTCGACGCATGGGTCGGGTCGATGGAGGTCTATGGCCTCGACGACATGACCCGTCCGATGGTCTATCTCGCCAATCCAGGCCGGATAGAGGTCGACGGGGACAAAGCGATCGCCACGACCTTCACGATCGAGATCTACCAGCATCCCGAAACGGGAGAGACCGTCCACACCAACGGTCATTATGAGGACGAACTGGCGAAGATCGACGGCAAATGGGTCTTTACCCGCCGCGAATACCGCATCTTCCACGAACGCCGGGACTGATCCGGCAACACGGCCCTTGCGGGCGGATCACATAACGCCGATCCGCCCGCCGGGACCGTCCGCCCTCACCCGACGGGGGGCATCTCGCTAACCCGCTCATCGATGCGGTAGACCTTCATCGAATCACGATCGAAGAGCTTGTCCTCGTCGACGCGGATCATCTCTGCGGTTTCCGCGTCATTTGCGATAGAGGCGAAGAACGCCTGCATCGTTTCCTCGTCGGGAAACTCGATCTCCATGACTACGTCCGGATCACTTGGTCCCGCTTCGTGCGCGAGAGGCGTCGTGAAGCGGCGGCGATAGGCAGAGGTATATCCGGCCAAGACCTTCTCACCGATCCTGGCGTGGAAGGTCTCGTAATACTCCACGAACTCGTCATGGCTCATGCCTTCACGGCGGCGGAAGATCGAAAGAAGCGTAACCGTCATGTCCTGTCTCCCAGCCATTTGCGCGTCGCCTTGGCGACGGCCTTCGCCCTCCCGATCGGATCGTCGGGATGGGCATCGCGCAGCGCTTTCGAGCGCAGTTCTATAGAAAGCGGAATGTCCGCAGGCAGCGCGCGCCAGATCGCATCGAGATCGATCGCGCCCGCGCCTTCGTGTTCGCGCAGGTCCACCGCGTCCTCGATGATCGCATCGAAGTTCGAAGGATCTGGACGCTCCGCCCGCGCATCGCAGAACTGCGCGTAGGAAATGAATCGTCGGTCGAGCGCGGCGATGTCAGCCGGATCGGTATCGGACCGGTCGACATGGATCGGATCGACAAGAATCGCCGCCGCCGGATGACCTGCCTGCTCGACGATCCGCTTGGCCGAAAGGACATCCGGAACTTTCGTGAAGATGCCGAATTCGAGGTTCACGCGAAGCGGGCTTCCCTCGACGTGACGGCACAGGCGGGCCAACCACTCAGACGTTTCGCCCGGATCGTCCACCGAACTGACGCACAGCGCATTGGCCGCGCCCAGTTCCATCCCGATGTCGAGGATGCGCAAGTGGTCGTCGACCGAGCAGCCCGGCTGAAGCCAGACCACCTCGACATCGACCACCGGCATCCCAGTTTGCGCCAGCGCACTCTTGGTATCGCGATGGCGGGCAGCGTCCCACTCGGCCGGATCGACCCAGAGCCCTGCCATGTCGAAACCAGCCGCAGCGGCCGCCTCGATCAGGTCGACCGGGCCGTATTCCGGCAATACGCCCGATGCGAGCGCGATCGGGTTCATGTCACATCCGCGGTTCGGGCGCTGACGGATCTTCGGCCATGTACCAGTTCAGCCATTCGTGAAAGTACTGGTTGCCGCGCTCGTTCTTGCCGAAGATCAGCTCCTTGTGCGCGCCGGATTCGAGACCCTTCTGGATCTCCATGCCGATCACGTAATCTTCCTCGTAAGTCACGTCGCGGAAGAAGTTGGCCATGCCCTGCAGATTTTCCTCTTCCTCGGGCGTCTTGGGCGCTTCGCGGCACAGATAGTTCAGGACAGTGCGGTTCTTGTCAGGCGTCGGCCCGGGGAAGAGCTGCGCCACCTGCGTGATTTCCGGCGCAACGAAGATCGATACGTTGGGAAAGAGGATGCGAACGAAGTCGTATCCGTAGTTCTCGCGCGTGCCCCATTCGTCACGCGACACGTCCTTCAGCAGGTTCTTGATCTCGTGCTGCGGGAATCCGATCCGCATCGAAGGGCCAAAGCCTTCGTAGTGCGTCGTGTTCGACGGCGTGCGCGGGAAGATCGTTTCGGGGTGCAGCGACTGGAAGTGATAACCTTCGAGATAGCCGTCGAACGCGATCTTCCAGTTGGCGCCGTGAATCGTGCGATTGCCGACGTAATGCCAGTCCTTGAAGTTCATGTCCTCGAAATCGGCGAGGTAGCCGCGGAAATAGTCGTCGAGGTCGAACGAACCTTCGGGGTCGAGGCTGACGAAGATCATGCCCGCCCGCTCTTCGCAGGGAAGCTGGCGCAGGCCGCGTTCGGACTTGTCGACATCGCCAAAGGTCTGGCGCTCGGAAATGCCGATCAGCTTGCCGTCGCGCCCGAAAGTCCACGCGTGGTATTTGCAGGTAAAGCGCGGGCAGTTGCCATAGCCTTCCTCCGCCACCGGTGCGCCGCGGTGCGAACAGACGTTCAGGAACGCGCGGACAGTACCGTCCTTGTCGCGGGTGATCAGCACCGGCAGGCCGACTGCTTCCATCGCCTTGTAGTCGCCGGGGTTCGGCATCTCTGCTGTGAAGGCCAGCATCAGCGGCAGCTTCTTGAAGACGAGGTCGATTTCCTTTTTGTAGATCTCCTCGTCGCAATAGGACGCGGACGGCACTTTCAGCGTGCCCTCGCCCTGGAAAGTCGTCTTGTTCTCGACATAGCCGAGCATGACCTCGGCGACGTCGCCAAGCTGCCCGATGCGCGCTGCGCGGTCCATGATGGTACTCTCCCAAGAAACGTGCCGGCGCGCCCACGCGCGAACCGATCTCCAACTTGTGCAAGCTGCATGCTTGCTCTGGCCTGCACAACCTGCCCAAGATGACAGGTGTCATCTCCCGCGCGCACCTGCGGGGGCGTTGATGCCTACTACTTTCGCCAATGGCAGCGGCGGGGCGTTCCCGCGACAAGACGGGACGGGAACAGGAGCTTGAAGATGGCCAAACTCGAAATGCCGTGGAAATGGCTGGACCTTCCGCCGCAGCATCTTGCGCGGTTTTCGAACCAGTGGAGCGGAAAGACGATCGCGGACCTTGCCCGCGAACGTGCAGCATCCGACCCCGATTTCGTGGCGATGGTCGATGGCGTCCGCTCGCTGACTTTTCCCGAATGGCTTGCCGATGCACAGGCGCTGGCCAATACCTTGGCCGCCCGCGGGCTGGAGCCGGGCGATGTCATCGCCTTCCAGACACCCAACTGGCACGAAGCAGCAGTGCTCAACCTCGCCTGCGCGATTGCGGGGCTGGTCGTGAACCCGATCGTCCCGATCTATCGCGATGCCGAAGTCGAACTGATGCTGCGCGACTGCCGCGCCCGCGCCATCTTCACCTGCACCACGTTCCGCCGGTTCGACTTCTCCGAAATGGCGGAGCGGCTGAGCCCGAAACTTCCCGACCTCGAACACGTCTTCACCGTGCGCGGCAACGGCCCGAACGACCTTGCCGCCCTGGTCGAGGAAGGCCGCACGCTTGCCGACATCGCACCAGAAATCGATGCCGGCTCGGTCAAGATGGTGCTGTTCACTTCGGGCACGACGGGACGCCCCAAGGGCGTGCTGCACAGCCACGAAACGCTCGAGAACATCGTGCGCAAAAGCTACGGGCACTGGGGCATTGGCAAGGGCGAGACGATGATTATGCCTTCGCCCGTCACGCATATCTCGGGCTATGCCAACGGTCTCGAATGTCCGTTTATCGCCGGCGTGCGCGTAGTATTGATGGAGGCATGGAACGCGGATGAGGCGCTTTCGCTAATTCAGGAATACGAAGTCAGCGGCACGGTCGCTGCAACGCCTTTCTTGGTCGAACTGGCCGATGCCGCGCGCAATGCCGGCACCCGCCTGCCCTCCATGAAGGTCTTCGCCTGCGGCGGCGCGGCTGTTCCGCCCGACCTGATCCCGGCGGCCAATTCGGCGTTCGACAACCTGCAGGCCTTCCGCGTCTTCGGCGCCAGCGAGGTTCCGCTGGTCACGTTCGGCTGGCCGCAAGACGAAGCCCTGGCCGCGACGACCGATGGCGAAGTCGTCGACTACGAAGTCAAGATCGTGGACGACGACGGCAATCCCCTGCCGCGCGATGTCGAGGGCGAGATCCTAGCACGTGGGCCGTCGATGATGCTCGGCTATGCCGACGAAGCACAGAGCGCGGCGGCATTCGATGCCGAGGGCTATTTCAAGACCGGCGACCTCGGCACACTGTCGCCAAACGGCGCGGTGACCATCACGGGCCGCAAGAAGGACCTCATCATCCGCGGCGGCGAGAATATCAGCGCCGTCGAGATCGAGGATGTCCTTCGCACCCACCCGCAGGTCCGTGATGCCAGCGTCGTCGCCATGCCGCACGAGCGCCTTGGTGAAGGCGTTTGCGCCTACATCATCTCGGTCGGAGAACCGGCGACGGTGGAAGCATTGTGCGCGCACGTGCAAGCGAGCGGACTTGCCAAGCAGAAGACGCCCGAACGCTTCGAATTCGTCGACGACTATCCGCGCACCGCATCGGGCAAGATCCGAAAGGACCAGTTGCGCGCCGATGTGAAGGCCAAGATCGAGGGAGAACGAGCGGAGGCCTGACAGTAACTCAGCATTACAAGTTGGATTTTGAAGTATTTACGAGTGCGGAGAGCCCGTCAGCGACGATGAACTGCGCGTTTTCGTACTCGCCATGCTCGCGCGCGAAGCTTTCCGCCATCACAAGGGGCGGGCCGCGTCGATCGGGGCCCTGTAAAGCGGGCGATGAGAAATTTGCTCCCCGCGACGATGCAGCGCCTGTTCGACGAAATGTCGGACGATGCGTTGATCATGGACCTCGCGGCGGATCTTCACCGCGCAGCCCCGGCGATCGAGCGACTGCGTTGCTAAGGGCCGACCGCGCCATCACCACGATCATCAACGCTGCCAGTTCGCGCCGGCTGCGTGGCGGCCGGCGCGGCGGCCGAAATAGCTGCCGGGCCCAAGGCTCATGCCGCTGGCATAGGACTTGCCGGTGCGCGGAATGTGTGCCGCGCTGGCGCCCACGACATAGAGGCCGGGGATCGGCTCGCTACGCGGGTCCAGACATTCGCCGTTCGGGCCCGACTTCAACCCGCCCAGTGTGATGAACAGGTAGGTCGACCGGTCAAACGAGATGTCGAATGCCGCCCACGGCCCCTTGTCCAGCGGCTTCAGCCACGATGCATCCTTGTGCAGCAGCGGGTCGCGGCCCTCTGCTGCATTTTCGTTGTAGAATGCCATCGTCTTGACGAGCGACCCCGTCGGCAGGTCGAGGCCTGCTTCCATTTCCTCGATTGTCTCGTAGCCGTCGATCAGGGTGTGGTTCGCGGTAGGGATCTCGGGATAGGCGAATATCTCGCTGTCGACGATCAGGTAGGCCTTCTGGTCGGGCTGCTCCATCACGAAGTTCGCGGTGCGGCCGTGATAGCTGTCTTCGGACACGAACCGTTCGCCGCGTTTGTTGACGACGATGCCCTTGATGAGCTGCCCCGGCGGATAGATCGATGCGGTCGGGATCACCCCATCCATCGCGCTCGTTCCTGCGCCAGCCGAAAGGCCCAGCAGCACGCCCGCGCCATCGTTGCTGGGAATGCCGAGCGGCTCGCTCGTCTCACCCAGCAGGGGGATGTTCTCGGCGATCATCTCGCGATTGAGGTTGAAGCTGCCCGCCGCGATAATCACGGCGCGTCGCGCCTTGGCGTAGATCGTGCCATCGGTCTGCTTGATCTGCACCCCGACGATACGACCCGATGCATCGGCGACGAGCGCCGTGACGCCGCTGTCGTAGATCGCCGCGATGCTTTCTTCTTCGCACTTCCGCAGCAGCGGGGCCATACCGGTGTGGCCCGCGTTTTCGCCCGTGCCGGCCACTTTGTGCCCGCGCGGCGCGGGCTTGGCGATCTTGTTGTAGGGCCACAGCTTTTCGTTGCCGGTGCCCATCAGGCAGGTGGTGTTGTTCAGGAAGACAGCCTTGCCCTTGAACTCAGTCCGCTCGAACGGAAGCCCCTGTTCTTCCAGCCAGTCGAAATGCGCCGGTCCATCGTCACAGAAGTTACGCACGGCCACCGGGTCCATAGGGTCGCAACTCGCCATCATGTAAGCGGCCATCTCGTCGGGCGTGTCTTCATAGCCCGTGGCCTTCTGCACCGCCGTGCCGCCACCGAGGTAGTAGATGCCCGACGACATGGCACTGGCCCCGCCGCCGCCAGAGGCGCGTTCCACGATCAGCACTTCGGCGCCTGCGCGGTGCGCTTCGAGCGCGGCGCAGGATCCGGCAACGCCCTGCCCGATCACAACGACGTCGCATTCGCGGTCCCAGCTTGAGATCGCGTCCAACGACAGCAGTTCCGGCACTTCCTTCATCATCAACTGCCCTCAGCAGCGGCGGTGATGCTGGCCTGCATCTCTTCTGGGGACGGATTGCCGCGAAGGCACAGCCCGCCGTTCACCTGCAGGTTTTCGCCAGTCATGAAACACTCGTCGCTCGCCAGGAAAACGGCGGCGGCGGCGATATCGTCGCTCGTGCCATAGCGGCCCAGCGGGTATCCTTTCACGAAGCTTTCGAAGAGGCCGGGCACTTGTCCCGCATCGGCCGTCATCGGCGTCTCGGTCAGGCCCGGCGAAATCGAATTGGCGCGAATACCTTCAAAGCCGAACTCGTTCGCGACGCATCTGATGATGTGATCGGTTGCCGCCTTCGTGCCCATGTAGGCCGCGTGGTCCCACAACATGATTTTCGCTGTCGCCGAACTGATCTGTATGATCGAGCCGCCATTGCCGCCGTGCGACTTCGCCATCTTGCGAACGCAGGCCTGATAGAACTGGAACGGGCCGATAAGCTGGAGCGCGGTCATCTGCTCAAGCTCTTCGCGCGTATTGTCGAGGAACGGCGTCAGAAGCCCCCAGCCGGTCGCGTTCACTGCGATGTCGACGCCGCCCATCTGCCCGACCGCGGCATCGAGCAGTGCGTTGACGCTGGCCTCGTCTGTCAGATCGCAGGCGTGGGCAAGGCAACCCGTTGCCGATGCGAAATCGTCCAGCACCGACTGCTTGCGGCCCGAGACCATGACGCTCGCACCTTCGTCCATGAAGCGGCGGGCCATGACCTGCCCCATGTTGCCCTCGCTGCTCGCACCGAGGATCAGCGCCCGCTTGCCTTCGAGCCTACCCATCACAATTCTCCCTCTCTCAATGAACAGAGGCGTAACATCGCGCGCGTGCGTAAAAGACTGCGCAAAACGTCAGTCGAAGCGGACGGCGGCAATTCGTACTGTCGGCTTCAATCAAGCAGGTTTCTATTCAAGGGAAAGGATCGTCGTATGGACCTCGGCCTCAAGGGCAAGAAAGCCATTCTCGTCGGCGCAAATGGCGGCATCGGCCGCAAGGTCGCACAGGCATTCGCAGCTGAAGGTTGCGATGTCGCGATCTGCGGACGTTCGCAGGAAAAGGTCGACAAGGTCGTCGGCGAACTCAGCCCTTCGGGCGTGAAAGTCTATTCCGAAGCGCTTGACGTCACCGACGTGGCGGCAGTGCCCGCCTTTGTGGAAAAGGCTGCCGAGGATCTTGGCGGCTGCGACATCTTCATCAGCTTCACCTCGGCCAATCCGGGTACGGACACCGACGACTGCTGGGAAACGATCCTCAAGACCGACATCCTGCCGATGCGCCGCGGCATCGAAGCTGCGCTTCCCTTCATCGAGAAGTCGGACGCAGGTGCGATCTGCTGCATCAGTTCGACCGGCGCGGTCGAGGAATTCATGGGCGTGCAGCCCTACAACGCCCTCAAGGCGGCGGTGATGAACTATTCCTCGACGCAGGCACAGGCGCTGGCCCCCAAGGGCATTCGCGTCAACTGCATCACGCCCGGACCTGTTTTCTGCGAGGACGGCCCGTGGGCCTACATCAAGGAGAACATGACCGAGTTCTACGACTCGATCATGGCCCAGATCCCGACCGGCAAGATGACGACCGGCGAGGAACTGGCCCGCACGATCGTCTTCGTGTCCTCTCCCGCCGCAGGCGGCATGCTGGGTGCGAACATCGTCGTGGATGCCGGCATGACCAAGCGCGTACAGTTCTGATCAACTCAAGGACGGTGGCCCGTTAACGGGTCGCTGGTCCTCCACTCTACTGCCCCTTCATCCCTATTGCTGGCGACTGACCTAGTCAAAAGCGCAGGGGTGGAGGGGCGTTTTTCTTGACCCTCGTCAATCAGCGCAGTGCGCCGGTCCGGTAATCTTCCCCTCGAAAGATACGAGGGAGAATGCCGACATGGCAGAAGCAGATCCGCGCGGGCCTATGGACGTGGCCCGCTGTCCGGGGCCGGGCTGGGAAGATATCCTGGCCGCCGACGACATCCAGCCGCCCGCCTTCATGGCCGAAGACCGCTACGAGTACCTCGGATCAGAGGCCATCGACGCGTCGCGTTATCATTCTCCCGAGTTCTTCGAGGCCGAAAAGACGAAGATGTGGCCCGCCGTATGGCAGTTCGCCACGCGCGAGGAAGACCTGCCCGAGCCCGGCGACTATGTCACATACGAAAACGTGGGCCGCTCCTATCTCATCGTGCGGCAGGAAGACGGTTCGATCCGCGCCTTCCATAACGTGTGCCTGCACCGCGGGCGCAAGCTGAAGACCGACTGCGGTTCGGCGGAGAAGTTCGTCTGCCCGTTCCACGCCTTTACCTGGAACACCGACGGAACGCTGAACTCGATTCCCTGCCGCTGGGACTTCGGCCACTTGTCCGACGATCAGATGAAGCTTTCCGAAGCCAACGTTGCGCGCTGGGGCGGATATGTCTTCGTGCGCGATGCCGAAGAAGGCCCGTCGATCGAGGAATTCCTCGCCCCCCTTCCCGAGTTCTTCGAACGCTGGCGACACGAAGATTGCACGACCGTCGCCTGGGTCGGCAAGGTCGTGAAGGCGAACTGGAAGATCGTGATGGAAGCTTTCATGGAAAGCTACCACGCCTATGCCACCCACCCGCAGCTGATGCCGTTCACCGGCGATGCCAACGCGGCCTACCACGTGCTGGGCGACCACGTGAACGTGAACTACACGCCGTTCGGCACGATGAGCCCCCATGTGCAGCAGCACGACCTACCGCAGCAGTGGATCGTCGACGAGTTCGTGAAGTACAACGGGCGCAGCGCCGATAACTACGACCCCGAAAAGGACGACTACAACATCGCCGTCCCGACCGGCCTGACCGCGCGTCAGGCGCTTGGGCAAGCGATGCGCAAGACGAGCGAGCGCACGTTCGGCGGCGACTATTCGAAGGTGTCGGAAAGCGAACTGCTCGATGCGCTGGTCTACAACGTCTTCCCGAATTTTGCGCCGTGGGGCGGGTTCATGCCGAACATCGTCTATCGCTGGCGCCCCTGGCCGGACGAAAACGCCTGCCTGATGGAAGTGCGCGTGCTTGCCCGCGTCCCCGCAGGCCAGCCGCGTCCCGCAGGCGTGCCGATGCACTTGCTGGGCGAGGACGAGGACTGGTCCGATGCGCCGGAACTGGGTGTTCTGGGCGGCGTGGTCGATCAGGACATGGAGAACATGGAACTGTGCCACGAAGGCCTGAAGGCGTCCAAGAACCAGCGCGTCGAACTGGGCGACTATCAGGAAGTGCGAATACGCCACTTCCACCAAGCGCTCGACCGCTACCTCAACGCCGACTGACAAATTCCTGCGAGGATCACACCATGACCGAACTCTATGCCAAGTACGGCGACATTGCCGAGCGGATGCTCCACTTCGTGGAAAGCCGTACGACCGATCAGGCCAGCGCCACCATGCGCGTGCCGGTCGAAAACTACCTCAACCCCCAGCGCTGGGAGCAGGAGAAAGAGCGCGTGTTCAAGCGCCTTCCGCTGATGCTGGCGCTTTCCATCGAGCTGCCGGAAAAGAACGACTTCAAGGCCATGCAGATCATGGGCCTTCCCGTCGTCATCACCCGCGGCAAGGACATGAAGGCCCGCGCCTTCCTCAACGTGTGCAAGCACCGCGCAGCCCACCTCGCGCCCGAGGGCAAGGGCAACTGTTCGCGCTTTTCATGCCCCTATCACGGCTGGACATACTCCAATGACGGCAAGCTGCTCGGCATTGCCGAAGCCAGCACCTTCGGCGAAGTCGACCGCAACGATCTCAACATGACCGAACTGCCCTGCGACGAGGTTGCGGGCATGATCTTCGTGATCCTGACCCCGGGTCTGGAAATCGATGCGAAAGCGTGGCTGGGCGGCATGTACGAGGATTTCGCCGCCCTCAAGCTGGAGGACTGGTACTACCACAAGTCGCGCGAGATGCGCGGGGCCAACTGGAAGGTCGCCTATGACGGCTATCTCGAAGGTTACCACTTCGCCGCCGCTCACAAGGATACGGTGGCACCCCGCTCACCGTCCAACCGCGCGCATTACGAAGGGTTCGGCCCGCATATCCGGCTGGGCTTTCCGCAGAAGTCGATCGTGGATCTGAAAGGTCTGCCACGTGACGAATGGGGCCGCCACGAGAACGACGGCTATGACTTCATCCGGATGCTCTTCCCGAACTTCGCACTCTTCCTCGCGCCGGAAATGTGCCAGTTCGCGCAGCTGTTCCCCGGCGATGCACCGAACACGAACGTCACGATCATGAACTACGTTTTCCCCACGCAACCGGAAACGGACGAGGAGATGCAGAAGCTCGATGAGATGTGCGACTTCTTCTACAACGTCGTCGAAGAGGAAGACTACTTTCTCGGCCTCAAGGTGCAGAACGGGCTGGAAAGCGGCGCGATGACGCACCAGACCTTTGGCCGGAACGAGCCGGGCAACCAGTTCTTCCACAAGTGGATCGAGTACTACCTCGACGAGACCGGCCAGACGCCGATGCCGGTGATGAAGGACTGAAAATTTTCAGGCGGTGGTCCGGTCAGTGCCGGACCATCGCCCCACCATCGACCCACAGGCCATGGCCCGACATGAAGCGGGCATCGTCGCTGCACAGGAAAGCGATCACGTCGGCGATGTCCTCGGGCCTGCCCAGCCGCCGCAGCGGTGCCTTGTTTTCCCAGAACGTGCGATATTCGGGCATTTCCTCGAAAGCAGGGGCCGTCATCGGAGTATCGATCGCACCGGGCTGAACGCAATTCACCGTGACGCCATGCGGGCCAAGTTCTGCAGCCGCCGACTTCGTGAAGCCGAGCACCGCGTGCTTCGACGCGGAATAGGCGCAAAGCCCTTCGTCGCCATACGTCGAGGTCGTCGAGCCGATCGTAACGATCCGCCCATTGCCCGCCTGCTTGAGGTGCTCTGCCGCATCGCGCACCAGCCGGAAGACCGCAACGAGGTTCACTTCCAGGACTTGCCGGAAGTATGCGTCGGTGTGACCTTCCAGTGGCGAAAATGCCGCAATCCCCGCGCAGGGCACAACCGTGTCGAGACCTCCCATGGCTTCGACCGCCGCCTCGACCAGCGCCGCGCTGGCGCCTTCGACAGTTACGTCCGCAAGATGATCGACTTCGCCCTTGAGGTCGCAGGTAAAGACCCGCGCCCCGTCGGCTGCCAGCCGCTTCGCGACAGCAGCGCCGATGCCCGAACCTGCACCGGTAACGATCGCACGGCGACCTTCCAGCCGTCCGCTCATGCGATCTTCAGGACCAGCTTGCCGGTGTTCTTGCCGGAGAACAGCCGCATGAAGGCGTCGTAGGTATTCTCGATCCCTTCCTGCACATCCTCGTCGATGCGGACCTTGCCCTCCGCGATCCACTGCGCGATCTGCGCGCCGCCTTCGGGGAAACGGTCGGCGTAGTCCATGATAAGGAACCCGTGGATCGAGGCCTGGTGCACGATCAGCTGCCACAGGTTCTGCAGCCCGTGCTTTTCGACAGAGTTATATTCGCTGATCAGCCCGCACAGAACGATGCGCGCCTTTTTGGCAAGGTTGTGAACCTCTGCCTCCAGGATGTCGCCGCCCACGTTCTCGAACACCATGTCGAGCCCGTCTGGCGCTGCCTTGGCGATTTCCTCGACCAAGTCTTCCCGGCTTTTGCCGCGATAGTCGATGGCAACATCGAAACCGTAATCCTCGATCAGGCGGCGGCACTTCTCCGCCCCGCCCGCGATGCCAATCACGCGGCAGCCGTGGATCTTGCCGATCTGCCCGACGACCGAGCCGACTGCGCCTGCCGCGCCGCTGACGCAAAGCGTCTCGCCCGCCTTGGGCTTGGCGACTTCGAGCATCCCGAAATAGGCGGTCAGGCCGACAGCCCCCATCGCGGAGAGGAACTTGGAAGGACTGTCGACCATGCCGATGTCGATCGGCGCAGTGAAATGGCCGAGCTCGACGGCGCTATATTCCTCGATTCCGCTGAGGTTCATGACCCAGCTGCCGACCGGGAAGTCCGGATTGTCGCTGGCATAGACTTCGCCCACCGTCGTCGCGCGGACCGGTTCGCCCAGCGGGATCGGCGGCATGTAGCTGGGCGCATCGTCCATCCAGCCGCGCTGCGCCGGGTCCAGCGAACAGTAGTGATTGCGTACGACCAGCCCGCCTGCGGGCACATCGGGGATCGGTTCGCTGACGAGTTCGAAATCCTCGGGCACCGGATCGCCGACAGGGCGGCGGCGGAGGATGAAGCGGCGGTTGGTCATGCGACCTCTCCTTCAATTCAGGCTGCTGTTGCCGATTCTGCCGTCCAGCGGATCGCATTTTCGACCAGCCGGCGGTAGTCGGGATTTTCGTACGCACCCGGCCCGTCGCCGGGTTGCAGATAGACGAGCCCGCCCTTGCCGATCTCCTTCGCCCAGCCGACAAGGTTGCTGCCCGCCGGATGGTCCCACCCTTCGCGCGCATACATCTCGCCCTTTACGGCGAGAGAGGCGGAGAAGAAATGATCACGGTCGAATGTTGCATCCGAACGCAGGAGCGGCGTTACGCCGTCTTCGAATATCTCTGCCAGATAAGGCTCGTCGACGATCTCGAACGAGGCGGGAAGCCCGTCCGTCACCGGATGGCCGGGCACCGGTGTGAATGTCTGGCGCACGTCGTGGGCATAGCCGCTGTCGAGCCGCTCTACCCCCCTCACCTCGCCCGGCTTGTAGAGAAAGCGTCCACCGATGATCTCGCCATATTCGGGCCATGTCGGCCAACCGGCCAGGGCATGGTGAAGCGCGACGACGCCCTTCCCCGCACCGAACAATGCCGGAAACCCGTCGCGCAAGACTTGCGGCGGATCGACATAGGCAGGCGGCGCGTCGGGATCGTCGAAATCCAGCCCCGGCATGTCGTATAGAACCGCGACATCGAAATCGCGCATGCCGTCGGGGTTCAGCAGCAGCGATGCGGCAGGCTGGTCCACCATCGTGGCCGAGATGCCTTCCATACCCTCGAACAGCGAGGCGAAGGCATCCCGCCCGAACGGGTGCCCACGCACCGCGACAAGGCAGCGCAGGGGCGACCGGTAGTCAATCTTCGGCACGGATCAGTCCGTCAGGTCGACGATGACCTTGCCGGTGTTCTTGCCCGTCATCATGCGGCTATAGGCGACCAGCGTATTCTCCAGCCCCTTCGTCACGTCGAAGGGAACGGTGATCTTGCCTTCCTGGTACCAGCCCTTGAGCAGCGCATTGTATTCCGGCCCGCGTTCCGGAACGTCGGGAAGCAGGAAGCCTTCGATACGCAGGCGGCGCATCAGAACCTGGTCGTAGTTCTTCGGACCCGGCACGCCTTCGTCGCTTTCATAGTTCGCGATCATGCCGCAAACCGCTACGCGACCGAAAAGCGCCATGTTGGCAAGAACCGCATCGAGGATCGGGCCGCCCACATTTTCGAAATAGGCATTGATGCCGCCGTCGATCTTCTTGAGCTCTGCCGCGACATCCTGGTTCTTGTAGTCGATGCAGCGTTCGGCGCCCAGTTCTTCGACCACGTAACGGCACTTGTCGGGGCCACCCGCGATACCGGTAACCTTGGCGCCAAGGTTGCGGCCGATCTGGCAGGCAAGGCTGCCCGTGGCGCCGGCAGCTGCGGAAACGACGAGATTCTCGCCTTCCTTGACGCCGAGAATGTCCTTGGTGCCATAAAGCGCGGTCCAGCCGTTGAGGCCAAGGACGCCGAAGTGCTGGCGCGGATCGTCGATGTCTTCATCCAGCAGGACGGCCCACGAATCGTCGGGACGCACGGTCGAATAGTCGGCCCACTGACCGAACACGCGGACCAGGCGACCTACCGGGAAACGATCGTCGCGGCTTTCAACGATGCGGCCCAGTGCCTGCCCGGCCATCGGAATGCCCATCGGCAATGGCGGCTGGTAGCCGTCTTCGCGCGGCCCCATCCACATGCGCGTGCCCGCGTCCATCGACAGGTAGTCGGCCTTCAGGCGAATTTCGCCATCCTGAAGCGGGGCAAGCTCGGTCTCCTGCAGGCTGAGCGCAGAGCTGAAATCGTCGCCTTGCGGGTGATCGTCGAGACGCCAGAAACGGTTCTTCGTCATGTTCAAACGCCCTTCGGTCCTTGCTGGCGGTGGATGTTGCGGAACGAGCGGCGTGAGAACAGCCACTTGCCGTCCACTTTCACCAGTTCGTCTTCATAGACGCCGCGGTCGCGCATGGTCTTGCCGTCCTGGTCGTAGACTTCTGCGGTGTAGCTGCGCATCTTTGCGGTATCGCCGTCGACTTCGATCGATCCCGGCCATGCATGGAACATGATGCCCGGGTACTGCTTCATCGCCTCAACCCAGAGGCCGACGATGTTTGCGCGGCCTTCCTGCGGCGGAAATTCGGGATAATCGGGCATTTCCCAGCGGGCGTCCTCGGCCCAGGTCGCGCCCCATGCGTCGGCGTCGCGCTGCGTGACCGCGTCGGCATAAACGTCGAGGAGGTCGCGAATGGCAAGGCGATCCGCGTCCGGTCCGGTGAAAGGCATGAATTTCTCTCCCAGTGGTTTAGTTGACCAGAGGGTAGAGCGTGACGGGAAAGCCGAAAGCTATCCGTTCTGGCAGGTAGGCCGCGCCAAGTGCATCTGGAGCGGCCAGACGCCCTTATTGCCCGACAGGCAGTTCCTCCATCGTCGGGGCCTCGTCGGGGATGCACACTTCGACCTGCCCGCCTTCGACGCGGATCGGAAACGTGCGCAGATCCTTGTAGGCACCGCCGATGCAGCGTCCGGTTTCCAGTTCGAAACGCGCGCCGTGCAGCGGGCACATCACCGCGCCGCGACGGATACGGCCACCCGAAAGCAGCGCCGCCTGGTGCGTGCAGCGATCGTTGACCGCGTGAAATCCGTCCTCCGTCTTCGCGGCAAGGACGTACCAGCCGGCGACCTTGGTCGCCAGTTTGCCTTCCTCGGGAAAATCGCTTTCGGCGATCAGGGGATGCCAGGTCTCGCTCACGTTAATTCGATCCTCTCTATGCGTAATGCGGCCCTAACGGCTTGGGCCGGCTCTTTCACGCTAACAATTCCGATAGCTATCGCCTGCGGAGCCGATTGGCGACAAGATGGTGGTTCAATCAGTGTGGGAGAGACATACGATGACACAGCAAGAGGTGGAAACCCTTATCGACGACCTCTACGCCGCGAGTGCAGCCGGCGACTGGGACAAGGTCGCAACGATGGTCACCGACGACCTTCTCATCACCGAGGCACAGGGCCTGCCGATGGCCGGCACCTACCAGGGCCGCAATGCCCTGCGCGACTTGTTCACCGACGTGTTCGCCATGCTGCAGGTGCAGTCGCTCGACGTCATCGGATCGACCTATGGCGGCGATTTTGCCGTGAAGATCCTGCGCATGAATTTCGGCGAAGGCCTCGAACCGGCGGAACTGACCGAAATGTTCCGGATCCGCGACGGCAAGGTCTGCGAGATCAAGCCCTATTATTTCGATCCCGCGCCCGTGAAGGCCGCGGCAGCAGCAATGCAGAAAGCCTGATAAAATGGATTTTGCCGTTCCCGACCGCGCGCTCGAAATCGGCGCGCGGGTAGAGAAGTTCGTCCGTGAAGTCGTCATTCCGTATGAGAAGGACGGCCGGCGCGACCACCACGGTGCGCCGCTGGACGAAATGGTCGACGAGATGCGCGAGAAGGCCCGCGCCGCAGGGGTCATGACCCCGCACATCTTGCCCGACGGTTCTCACCTCACGCAGGTCGAGACGGCATATGTCCTCATCAAGTCCGGCCTGTCGCCGCTCGGCCCGCTGGCCTGCAATACGATGGCGCCTGACGAAGGCAACATGTACCTGCTTGGCCATGTCGGCTCGCCCGAGCTGAAGGACAAGTTCCTCAAGCAGATGGTCTCGGGCCACGCGCGCAGCGCATTTTTCATGACCGAGCCTGCCGACTGGGGCGGTGCCGGTTCCGATCCTTCGATGATGAAGACGACCTGCCGCAAGGACGGCAACCACTGGGTCGTCAACGGCAAGAAGACCTTCATCACCGGCGCCGATGGCGCGAAGGTCGGCATCGTCATGGCCGCGTCCGAGGAAGAGGATTCCAAGGGCGGCGCATGCATGTTCCTGGTCGACCTGCCCGATCCTGCGATCAGGATCGTCGACGTGCCCAACACGATCGACACCTCGATGCCGGGTAGCCACGCCACGGTCGAGATCGAGAACCTGCGCGTTCCGGCAGACCAGCTGCTGGGCCAGCCGGGCGAAGGATTCAAGTACGCACAGGTCCGCCTGTCGCCTGCCCGCCTGTCGCACTGCATGCGCTGGCTCGGTTGCTGCATCCGCGCCCAGGAAATCGCCACCGACTACGCCTGCCGCCGCGAGGCTTTCAGGAAGACGCTGATCGATCACGAAGGCGTGGGCTTCATGCTCGCCCAGAACAAGATCGACATCCAGCAGGCCGAACTGATGATCTACTGGTGCGCGAGCGTGCTCGACACCGGCGATCTCGGCACGACCGAAAGCTCCATTTCCAAGGTCGCGGTGTCCGAAGCGCTGATGCGCATTGCCGACAACTGCGTGCAGGTCATGGGCGGCACCGGCGTGACCGACAAGACCATCGTCGAGCAGGTCTACCGCGAAGTCCGCGCCTTCCGCATCTACGACGGCCCGACCGAGGTCCACAAATGGTCGCTCGCCAAGAAGATCAAGCGCCAGTGGCGCGACGCGCAGGCACAAGATGGCTGAGACGATTGCAGAGGCCAACACCGGCACCACGCCGGTGCGCGAGGGTTACGAGGTCGATCTAGGCCGCCTGACCGCGTGGATGGAAGCCAATGTCGAAGGCTTTGCCGGCCCGCTGACGATCGAACAGTTCAAGGGCGGCCAGTCCAACCCGACCTACAAGCTGACGACGCCGGGTGCGAAATACGTCCTGCGCCGCAAGCCGCCGGGCGAACTTCTCAAAGGCGCGCACGCGGTGGAGCGCGAGGCCAAGGTCATGACCGGGCTTGGCAAGGCCGGTTTCCCCGTGCCCAAGGTCTACGGCATCTGCACCGACGACGACGTCATCGGCACGTGGTTCTTCGTGATGGACATGGTAGAAGGCCGTATCTTCTGGGACGCGACTTTCCCCGAGGTGAGCCGTGAGGAGCGGCCCGCCTACTTCGATGCGATGAACAAGGTCATGGCCGACCTGCACAAGGTCGATTACGAGGCCGTCGGCCTTGGCGACTATGGTAAGCCGGGCAACTACTTCGCGCGCCAGATCGGTCGCTGGTCGAAGCAGTACCTGGCCGATGAGGAAGCAGGCCGCTACGAGGACATGGACCGGCTCGTCGCATGGCTGCCGGAGAACATCCCGGCAGGTGACGAAACGACCGTGGTCCACGGCGACATGCGCTGCGACAACATGATCTTCCACCCCACCGAGCCGCGCGTGCTCGCGGTGCTGGACTGGGAACTGTCGACACTGGGCCACCCGCTGGCAGACTTTGCCTACCACGCCATGATGTACCACATGCCGCCGGATATCGTCGCAGGGCTGGAAGGTGCGGACCTGAGGGCGCTGAACATCCCTAGCGAGGACGAATACGTCGCCGCTTATTGCGAGCGCATGGGGCGTGAGAGCATTCCGAACTGGAACTTCTACATCGCGTTCCAGTTCTTCCGGCTTGCCGCGATCTTCCACGGCATCAAGGGCCGCGTGATCCGCGGCACCGCCGCGAACGCACAGGCCAGGGAACGCGCCGAAGCCTTCCCGCGGCTTGCCCGACTGGCGGCAGAGGCCATGGAACGCTGTTCCTGATACGAAAAGAGCCGCCGGTCACCCCGGCGGCTCTTTCAAGTTCTGGCTTTGCGGCCTGATCAGCCCAGCTTGCGAACCGGTTCGCTGCCGTCCCAGTTCGCTGCCGCGTCCTTCATCATCGCGAAGAATTCAGCGCCGCCTTCGGCAAGCTGAACGAATTCCACGATGCCGCCCGCGCCGAAGCCCGGATCGGCATAGATGACATAGCCGGTTTCGCCGACCTTGCCTTCGACCACGATTGTCGCGCCTGCGTCCTCGACAGCCTTGCGCGCGACCTCGATATCCTCGACCACCTGACAGGTGTGGTGCATGCGGTCGTGCACCTTGTACTTGCCGGTGTAGTGCGCCGGGGCGTCGTTGTCGGGCCGTACCAGTTCGATCTGCATGTCGTTCCAGTAGGCGATAGCGACGGTGAAGATCGCATCCGTCGGCTCGCCCATGCACTTCATGTCGCCCAAGCGGATGTTTTCGAGCAGGAAGAACGGACCGACACCCATCGTCTCGGTCCAGTACTTCAGCGCCGCGTCGAAATCCTTCGGCAGGTAGGCGTTCTGCATGATCGGGCCGATGCCCGCGATGGTGTTGGCCTTTGGCATCACAACCTCCTTACGCGAAGAGTTCTTCGGGGTTTTCGAGAAGCCCCTTGAACGTCTTGAGGAACTGCGCACCTGCCGCACCATCGATGGCACGGTGGTCGACCGAGAGGGTGAACGAGATCATCGTCGCGAATTCGATACCGCCGTCATCGGTTTCCACCGCCCGACGTTCCGCGCCGCCAACGGCAAGGATCGCGCCCTGCGGTGGATTCACAATGGCATCGAAGTTTTCGATCCCGAACATGCCAAGGTTGGAAACGGTGAACGTACCGCCGTCCATTTCCTCAAAGCCCAGCTTGCCCTCTCCAGCCTTGCCGACCAATTCCTTGGTTTTTGCCGCAATCTGATCGATCCGCATGCGGTTCGCCTGGCGCACGATCGGCGTGACGAGACCCTTGGGACTGGCCACGGCAACCGCGATGTCGGCGTGCGGGAAAGAGTGGATCTCCTCGCCGTGCAGTTGCACATTCACGTCGGGATGTGCGGCAAGCGCCTTGGCGGCAGCCATGACGACGTAGTCGTTGACCGACGCCTTGGTGCCCAGCACGACGTTCGCCGTCTTGCGCAATTCCAGCATCTTGTCCGCCTTGACGCTTACGCGCAGGTAGAAATGCGGGATGTTCTGTTTGGCAGCGGTAAGCCGCTTTGCGACGACTTTCCGGATCTTGTCGAAGGGAATGACCTTCGCCTCGTTCGGCACGGCCTCGAACGGAGCACCGAAAGCCGTAGGTGCCGACGAACCGGTGTCTTCCGGAACCTTGGCGAGGACGTCCTTCTTCGAGATACGCCCACGCGCACCCGTGCCCTTGATCGAGCCGAGCTCAATCCCGTGGATCGCCGCGATGCGGCGCGCCAGCGGCGATGCGAAGACGTCGGTTTCGTCCGGCAAAACCGCCGTGCCCTTGGGTGATGCGGTCGAAGGTCCGCGCAGAGCCTGCTGCACGTCCTGGAATGTGATGCGACCGCCGCGGCCCGAACCCTCGATGTCAGAGATGTCGACGCCTTCGGCCTCGGCAAGCTTCAGCGCCTCGGGGCTGATCGGGCGGTTGGTGTCGATCGTGATCGCCTTGGGCTTGTCTTCATGCCCCTCGATCGCGGCTTCCTTGGGTTCGCCTTCCTTTTTCTTCTGCTTGCCCTCGGCAACGCCGCCCTGTGCGGGGACGAAATCCTCGACGAACTTGGCGATGTCTTCGTCACTTGCAGAGCCGTCGTCGAACACGGCCAGAAGCGCGCCGACCGGTTCGGGCTGATCGCTGCTGGGAACGACGATCTTGCGAACGGTCGCGTCGTATTCGGCCTCGACCTCGTTCGTGATCTTGTCCGTTTCGATCAGGCAGATCAGGTCGCCCTTGGAGAAGGCTTCGCCCTCGCCGAACTTCCATTCGGCGACGGTCCCTTCCGTCATCTCGATACCCCATTTCGGCATCGTGAAAGCACGTATCTTAGACATTATCCGTGCCTCCTCAATTGTAGGCCAGCGCCTTGCGGACGGCGGCCTCGATCTTGTCGGGGTTCGGTAGGTATGCGCTTTCCAGTTCCCGCGCGAACGGGATCGGGGTGTGCGGCGCAGTGACCATTTCGATCGGCGCCTTGAGGCTTGCAAAGGCCTTGTTCGCAACGATCGCGGCAAGGTCGGTCGCAAGGCTGCAGCGCGGCGGTGCTTCGTCGACGATGACGAGACGACCGGTGACTTCCACCGAATCAAGGATCGCTTCCTCATCCAGCGGGCTGGTCGTGCGAAGATCGATGACGTCCGCGCCTATCCCGTCTGCCGCCAGCTTGTCGGCAGCACCCTCGGCCATGCCGACCATCATGCCAGTGGCAAGGATCGTCACATCCTGTCCGGCACGCGTCAGGCGCGCGTGGCCGAAGGGGATGGTGTAATCCGGATCGTCGTGCACTTCGCCCTTCATGCCGTAAAGCGCCTTGTGCTCCATGAAGATGACCGGGTCATCTTCGCGGATCGCCTGGCGCATTAGGCCTGCCACGTCCGCCGGCGTGGAGGGCATGACGACCTTCAGTCCGGGCATGCCGGTCAGGATCGCGTGCGGGCTCTGGCTGTGCTGCGCCGCGGCGTTGTAACCTGCGCCATAGATACAGCGGATGATCGCCGGACACTTGGTCTTGCCGCCGAACATATAGCGGAACTTGGCGATCTGGTTCCAGATCTGGTCAAGACTGACGCCGATGAAGTCGGCGAACATCAGTTCAGCGATCGGGCGCTTGCCCGACAGCGCAAGGCCGCCAGCCGCGCCGACGATGGCGCTTTCCGAAATCGGGGTGTCGATCACGCGATCGGGGCCGAATGCCTCGTAGAAGCCGCCACTGGTCGACCAGATGCCGCCGATGGCTTCCGGGCCGCCTGCAGTTCCCATGCCGCCGACGACGTCTTCGCCAAGGACGACGACGTTGGGGTCGCGTTTCATTTCTTCAAAGATGGTGTCACGAACGGCGTCGCGATACATTTTACGTGCCATTGTTTCGCTCTCCCGCTCAATAATCGATGTAGACGTCGACAAGGACGTCTTCGGCAGTGGGTCGTTCTGCCTTGCGGGCCGATTCCACGGCCTTCTCGATCCGGCTGGCGACTTCGGCGTCGATCTTGTCGAGTTCTTCGCCTTCGAGCAGCTTCGCCTCGGTCACGGTCTCGCGGAACTTCTTGATACAGTCGCGCTCGGCACGGATGCGGTCCAGTTCTCCCTTGGCGCGGTAACGCTGCGGATCGCCTTCGAAGTGGCCGTAGAAACGCTCGGTATCGAACTCGACCGCAGCCGGGCCGTTACCCGCACGGACATATTCAAGCACTTCGCGCATGGTGTCGTGAACCGCGCTGAAATCGGTGCCGTCGGCGCGCCAGACCTTCATGCCGAACGCCTCGGCGCGGCTGGCGATGTCCTTGTCGGTGCCGACCGCATATTCGAAGCCGGTGTGCTCGGAATAGTGGTTGTTCTCGAACACGAAAATTGCAGGTGCCTTGGTCACGACAGCCATGTTCATAGCCTCGAACGTCGTGCCCTGATTGCAGGCGCCGTCGCCCGAAAACGCGATGGAAACCTTGAGGTTGCCGTTCTCGTCCTTGCCGTCGATCTTGGCGGCAATGGCTGCGCCGACCGCGATCGGCGCGCCGGCACCGACGATGCCGTTTGCGCCCAGCATGCCCTTGTCGATGTCGGCGATGTGCATCGAACCGCCCTTGCCCTTGCACAGGCCTTCGCGGCTGCCCCAGATTTCCTTCATCATGCCTTCGACATCGCAACCCTTGGCAAGGCAGTGGCCGTGTCCGCGGTGGGTCGAGACGATCTTGTCATCGTCGGTCAGGTGTTCACACACCCCGACGGCGACGGCTTCCTGCCCCGCATAGAGGTGGGTAAAGCCGGCGATTTCGCCCTTGGCGATCTCGTCGTGGAGGAAATCCTCGAAATCGCGGATGATCTTCATCCTGCGATAGGCCTCCAGCAGGTCTTCACGGCTGAGTTGCATTTATCTCTCCCGAGTATGAATTTTTGTTAGAGGCCAAGCACCGTCTTGGCGATGATCGTGCGCTGGACTTCATCGGTACCACCGAAGATCGTCCATGCACGACTGTTGAGATAGCGCGCTGCGGCGACTTGCGCCTTTTCACAGCGGAACGGAGCCGGCGCGTTCTCGCCATAGAGCGGTCGCGCGGTCGGCAATTGGAGACCGGCCGGACCGAACAGGTCGACCGCCAGCAAATCGACATCTTGGCGCAGGTTTGATGCCAGCAGCTTGGTCAGCGAAGTCTGCGGACCCGGCTTCTGCCCCTTGGCAATGCGCGAGAGGATCTTCAGTTCGATCACCTCGAGCGACTGGATGCCAAGGCGCAGCTTCGCCATGCGGCGGCGCCAGTCGAGATCGTCGGCCAGCTTGCCGCCGCGGCCGTCGGGCACATCCTTCGACATTTCCTCGATCTGGTCCAGGTCGAACAACAGCTTGGGCGCATGGCAGGAACCGCCGCGCTCGTTTTCGAGCAGGAACTTGGCGATCGTCCAGCCCTGCCCTTCTTCACCGACAAGGTCGCCGGCGGGGACTTCGACGTCCTCCATGAAGACCTGGTTCACTTCGTGATCGCCCGCCATCGTCAGGATCGGGCGCACCGAGATACCCGGCTGGTTCATGTCGACGAGGAAGAAGCTGATGCCCGCCTGTTTCTTCACGGTCGCATCGGTCCGCGCGAGCACGAACATCTTGTTCGCCCAGTGCGCGTGGGTAGTCCAGATCTTGGAACCGTTGATAACGTACTTGTCGCCCTGCTTCACTGCACGGGTCTGCAGCGAGGCAAGGTCCGAACCGGCATTGGGTTCGGAGAATCCCTGGCACCAGTAATCCTCGCCTGCGAGGATGCGGGGCAGGTACTTTTCCTTCTGTTCCTGCGTGCCGAAGTTGAAGATAACCGGCGCGACAAGCTTCAGGCCCAGCACGGTCAGGTTCGGGGCCCCTGCCAGCGCGCATTCCTTCTCGAAGATATAGCGCTGCACCGGGGTCCAGCCCGTGCCGCCATCTTCCTTGGGCCACTGATAACCCAACCAGCCCTGTTCGTTCAGCACCGCGTTCCAGTCCTGCCCGATATCGGGTTCGACGAACACGGTCGGCGAACTGGCCGCACCCTCGCGGATACGGTCCGTCAGGTTGTTTTTCAGAAAGTCGCGGACTTCCTGGCGGAAGCTTTCCTCTTCCGGGGTCAGCTCGATATCCATCTCAACGCTCCAGGATGGTCACCGCGGACACGCCGGGTGCACCATAGACATGACTATAGGCGGTCTTGGGATCGCCCGGCACCTGCCGCGCGCCGCCCTGTCCGCGCAATTGAACGACATTTTCGTAAACCTGGCGCAGACCGGAAGCACCAATCGGCTCGCCGCAGGCAAGGCAGCCGCCATCGGTATTGACCGGAAGCTTGCCGCCGATCTCGGTCAGGCCTTCGGCCAGCCACCTTTCCTGCTCGCCATCGGCGCAGAACCCGTTCTCGGCCATATGCATCAGCTCGGCGCCTGCCTCGGTGTCCTGAAGCTGGGCAACATCGATATCCTCCGGGCCGATGCCCGCGATGTTGAAGGCATCGCGGCTGGCGATATTGGTCGCGCTGCCGCCACGCTCGATATCGACGGAAGGTGCGAAGACCTCGAAGCTGCCCGGCGGACGGGTGCGCATCGTCGCGGCCTTCAGGCGGACCAGCGGCACGCCGAGTTCGCGAGCCTTCTTCTCGCTACCGAGGATGAGCGCGACGCCCCCTTCGGCGGGCGAACAGAACATGTATTTCGAATAGGGGTCCGAAACCATCGGAGCCTCTAGAATGTCTTCCAGCGGCACCGGCTGGCGGCGCCATGCGTGTGGCGCCTTCTCTCCGTTACGAAACGCCTTTTCGGCCACGCGGCCAAGCGTTTCGCGGCTGATCCCGTTAAGGTGCATATAGCGCATGATCTTGTTCGCGAAGAACTGCGTCGTGACCATGTAGCCGGCATCGCCGTACCATTCGGGCAGGTTGTATTCGGACGGCTTGGCATCGAACGCCCCGCGCGGGTGCTTGTCGAAACCAACCGCAAGGCCGATGTCGCATTCGCCCGACTTGATCGCCATCTGCGCCGAGAACAGCGCCGAGCCACCAGCCGCGCAGCCGTTGCGCACGTTTATGAACTGGACGCCGGTCAGGCCGAGCTGGTCGACCATCGTGTCGGGATTGCCCGCCGCATCCGACGCGCCGTATGCGAACTGGACGTCCTTCCATTCCAGCCCTGCATCGCCGAGCGCCTGGCGCACCGCGAAGACTCCCTGGTCGACGCCAGACATGCCTTCGGTCCGACCGAAGGGATGGATGCCTACACCCAGTACGAAAACGTCGCCCATTACGCAGCCTCCGCCGGACGGAACGCCGGGATCAGGACCGGTTCGGCCGCATCGGGGTCGAGTGGGGTCGTCGTGAATTCAAGCGGCATGCCAATCTCGATATCGTCGAAGTCGACGTCGACCAGCCGGGCCTCGACGATGGTTTCGCCGGGCAGCTCGACATAGGCGACAGGGAACGGGGTGAACGCTTCGGGCCCGGCATAAGGCGGGCTTTTCGGTCGGAAACGCTGGATGGTGTAGCTCCACAAGGTACCACTGCGCGACAGGGGAACGGGTTCGAAACGGTCGTTCACGGGGCAGGGAAATACGATACGGCCGCTCTCGCGATCCTTCCCGCCGACAAGGCGCGGTTCGGGCTCGCTCGTGAATAGGCCTTCGGCGATCGCTTTCATCTGTCTCCCCTCCGGCATCGACGTCAGTGCCGATTTGAGTCGCTTTGTGTCATACCGCTTAAAGCGCAATCGGCGGACCTGCGCAGGCTCCTAAAAACGCTAGGCACATGTCGCAGGTCGCGATTCCGAAAGGCGCGCGCCGACACGCCGCAAAAGCAACGGATGGCTGAATTTTCGACGAAATCCGCGATCAGTTGAGCGAGATATAGCCGAGCTGGGCCGCCTTGAAGACGGTCTGGCTGCGGTTCACCGCGTTCAACTTTGTCGAGGCGTTGTGGATGTGAAAACGCACGGTCGCGCGGCTGCGCGACATTATCATCGAGATTTCCATGTCGGTCTTGCCGATGGCGGCCCAGCGCAGGCACTCCACCTCGCGCTTCGAAAGGCGCGAACCCGGCGGCAGCGCCTGGATCGCACCCATGACGCGCGTGTAGCTTTCGATGAACGCGCGCGCGTAGATCCCGAACTTGTCGCCGTTGCGGGCAAAATCTTCGGTGAGATCGACCTTTTCCGGATCGTCGAAATCGAAACTGACGGCGCCGATCTGGCCGAACGCCATGTGAACCGGCACGACGATGGCCGCGCGGGTTCGGGCGCGCGCCTCGAAGTTCGAAAGATCGATCGATTCGAGATACTTGTTCGGCGAAGGCAGATGGAATCCTTCCGCGTTCACCCAGAACGGTTCGTTCTCGAACCGGCAGGCCGACGTGATCGGCGATTCGAGTGCAATACGCGGATTGCGCCACCACACGTCGTCGGTGTCGGGCCAGCCAAACACTGTGGACGCAAGGACGTTGCCCTCCATATCGACGGGGGTGCGCTTGTCCGCGATGTCGTGCGCGGGGGCGGCCTTCATCCCTTCTGCCGCAGCGATATCGGCCAGCGCCTTTGCGGCGCGAACAATATCTTCGGGTTTGCGAATTCGGACTTCGTCCAGCTTGTCGATCGTGAATTGGGCCATGGCTTCCTCTCGTCCACAGGACGATAACCTCCTGATTCTGTCAGGACAATGACGCAATCCCTAACACTTTGCAGAGCCTCCGCCTCGATTGATTCCTGCTAGGCATCGAACCGGAGAAGGAGTGACCCTTGAATTTCGACCTCAACGAAGACGAAGAAATGCTCAAGGCGGTCGTCGAAAGGTTCGTCGCGGACCGTTACGACGTCGAGCGCCGCCGTGGCTATCTGACCGAAACCGCAGGCTTCAGCGCCGAGAACTGGTCCTTGCTGGCCGAACTTGGCGTCATGTCCGTGCCCTTTTCGGAAGAAGCGGGCGGCCTCGGTCTCGACGCGACCGCGACTGCGGTCATCTTCGAGGCGCTGGGCCGCGGCATCGTGGTCGAACCCGTTCTCGAAAGCTGCGTTCTTCCCGGTCTCTATCTGGCCGCCGGTGCGGAGGAAGCAGTGCAGGAAGAATGGCTCCCTGCCCTGCTCTCGGGTGAAAAGCGGATGGCCATTGCCTCCATCGAAAGCGGATCGCGCGACGGCAGCCTCTGGATCGAGACGACCGCGAAGCAGGACGGCGAGGATTTCGTCCTCGACGGCGAGAAGATCTACGCGATCGCCGGCGCTCAGGCAGATGCCTACCTCGTCAGCGCGCGCGAAAGCGGCGATGCGACCGACAACGACGGCTGGGCATGGTTCCTCGTCCCGGCCGACGCCGATGGCCTGACCATCACGCAGTGGCGTTTTTCCGACGGTACGTGGACCGCCTCGCTCACGCTTTCAGCAGTCACCGTTCCGGCCTCGGCCCGCCTCGCGAGCAACCCGGACGGCTTCGAACGCGCCGATGCACTGGCAAACCTTGCCCGCTCGGCAGAAGCGCTTGGCATCATGGAATGCATGTTCGCCGAAACGCTGGACTATCTGCGCACCCGCGAACAGTTCGGCGCACCGCTCGGCAAGTTCCAAGTCCTGCAGCACCGCATGGCGGAGCAATACGCGATCCTGGAACAGTCACGCGCACTGGTCGAACTCGCGATCGTGAGCGACGGTGAGGACGGCTTTATCCGCAATGTCGACGGCGCCCGCGCCTTCATTTCCGATGCCTCGCTCGAACTGGGGCACGAGATGATCCAGTTCCACGGCGGTATGGGCGTGACGGACGAGCTTTCGATCGGACAGGGGCACAAGCGCCTGCTGGTCCTATCGCGCTGGCCCGAACCGCCGCTCAGCACGCTGGACCGCTACGCGCTCGCCTCCTGATCGCAACTGCGGCAAGGCACATGAAAGCAGCATGGTATGGCGAGAACGGAGGGCCCGAGGTCCTCCACTATGGCGATATTCCCGATCCGGAAGTCGGTCCGAAGACGGTACTCGTCCGAGTCGAGTGGATCTCGATCGAGGGCGGTGACCTGCTCAACCGCATCCACGCGGCGCCTTCTTCGGACCATCACATCCCCGGTTATCAGGCCGCTGGCATTGTCGAGGCGGTGGGCAACGAAGTCACCCGCTTCAAGGCGGGTGACCGCGTCGTCGCCTTCGACTGGAACGGCAGCCACGCAGAATTTTTCGCCGTTCCCGAACACTACGCCTACCCCGTGCCCGAGGGCATGGACTTGCGGCAGGCCTCGATCGTTCCCATCGCCTTCGGCACCGCGCATGATGCCTTGTTCGAATATGGCGGGCTGAAAGCGGGCGAGTTCGTACTGGTCCAGGGCGCTGCGGGCGGTGTCGGCCTGTCGGCGGTGCAACTGGCTGCGCGCGCCGGAGCGCAAGTCATCGGCACCGCGTCGGGCGAGGCGCGGCTGGACCGTATCCGTCCGCTCGGCCTAGAACACGGGATCGACTACAGGAACGAGGACATCGCCGCGCGCTGCCGCGAGATTACCGGAGGCAAAGGCGTGGACCTCGTGCTCGACCTCGCTGGCGGCAAGGGCAAGGACCTGCTGGTAAAGGCGCTGCGCCCACATGGCCGTTACTCGGTGATTGGCGCTGCGGAAGGCACCCTGCCCAGCTTCGATTTCTTCGAACTGATCCGCAAGGCGATGCAGGTGACCGGCATCTCGTTCGGGCGTGACATGCACACGCCGCGCGTTCACCAACTGCTGGAAGACCTTTTCGCCGACGTTGCCAGCGGCGCGCTCGTCTTGCCGATCGAGCGTGAGTTCCGCCTGTCCGAGGTGCGCGAGGCCCACGAATTCGTGGCAACGCAGCACCCCTTCGGACGCGTGGTGATGCGTCCCTGAAGAAGCCCGTTCAGCGCTTGTCGGTGTAGCCCGCGAGCCTGCCGGTAATCACGTAGTCGAGAATGTCGACGATCTGTGCCGGGGTTTCCGCCACGGCCAGTGCGGCGGCGTCAACTTCCTTCAGCGGATGGGTCAGGCTCTCGTCGTGGTTGACGATAATCGCCTTGCCAAGCGCGGCGGCATAGCCCGCGTCGAACGCAGCGTTCCACTGGCGATACTTTTCGCCAAAGCGCACGACGACGACATCGGCGTCCTTGATAAGCGTCTGCGTCCGGATCGCGTTCACTTGCGCACCCTTGCGGTCGTGCCAGAACTTGTTGTCCTCCGCCCCCGTGATCGCGACACCGCAATCGTCGGATGCGGGGTGGTCCGTCACCGGACCGGAAAAGCGGATCGGCAACCCGCGATGCTTTGCCTCATCCTCGATCTCGCTGCGCCAGTCGGTGTGGATCTCGCCCGAGAGATAGACGTTCCAGGTGCGTTCCATCGCTTATCGCTCCTTCGTGGTGCTGAAGGTCAGGTCGGGGTTCTTTTCCTGCTGGTAGCCCACGTCCCACGGCGACTTGGCGAGGAAGACCGGATCGTCGTCACGGTCCTTCGCCATGTTGGCGCGGTTGAAGCCAGCGAACTCGTCGATCTTCTTCTCATCGCCCTTCACCCAGCGCGCGGTCGCGAAAGGAGCGGGTTCGAGGCTGGCGTCGACCTTGTATTCTGCCGCAAGCCTGCTGATGAGCACGTCGAGCTGAAGCTGTCCGACGACGCCTATGACCCACTGGCTACCGATCTCGGGATAGAAGACCTGGATCACGCCCTCTTCCGACAGATCGTCGAGCGCCTTCCTCAGCTGCTTGGTTTTGGTCGGGTCGGCAAGCTTCACGCGGCGCAGGATTTCGGGCGCGAAGTTGGGCAGGCCGGTAAAGCGGATGTCGTTCTTTTCCGACAGGCTGTCGCCGACGCGCAAGGTGCCATGGTTGGGGATGCCGATGATGTCGCCCGGTTCGGCGGTATCTGCGATCTCGCGGTCCTGCGCGAAGAACATGATCGGCGAATGGACCGCGATCGGCTTGCCAAGGCCGGACGGCGTCAGCTTCATGCCGCGCTTGAACGTACCCGACACCAGTCGCATGAAAGCGATACGGTCGCGGTGCTGCGGATCCATGTTGGCCTGCACCTTGAAGATGAAGCCCGAAACCTCGTCCTTGGTCGGCTCGACCGGACCTGCCTCGCTCGGCTGCGGTCGCGGCGGCGGGGCATGGGTGGCGATCGCCTCGATCACGTCGGTCACGCCGAAGTTCTTGAGTGCGGAACCGAAGAAGACCGGCGTCAGGTCGCCCGCGCGATAGGCGTCGACGTCAAATTCGGGATAGCCGATCTGGGCCAGTTCGACCTGTTCGGCGAATTCTTCAGGGATCGTCGCATCGGTATCGATCTTGCCGAGAAACTCCTTCGACGGCCCCTCGGGCCGCGCGACCGAGCCGCTGGCAAGGTCGAGAATGCCTTCGAACCGCCCGCCCATACCGACCGGCCAGGTCATCGGACACACGTCCAGCGCCAGCATGTCGGCTACTTCGTCCATCAGCTCGAATGGCTCGCGCCCTTCGCGGTCGACCTTGTTCACGAACGTGATGATCGGCACCGAACGCAGGCGGCAGACCTCGAAAAGCTTGCGGGTCTGCGGCTCGATGCCCTTTGCCGCGTCGATCACCATGATCGCGGAATCGACCGCGGTCAGCGTGCGATAGGTGTCCTCGGAGAAATCTTCGTGACCCGGGGTGTCGAGCAGGTTGAAGGTGATGCCGTCCCGCTCAAACGTCATGACCGAGGATGTAACCGAGATGCCGCGCTGCTGCTCGATCTTCATCCAGTCCGAACGCGCGCGCCGCGCCTGTCCGCGGGCCTTCACCTCGCCGGCAAGGTGAATCGCGCCGCCGGTCAGCAGCAGTTTCTCGGTAAGCGTCGTCTTACCGGCGTCAGGGTGCGAAATGATCGCGAAAGTGCGGCGTTCGGCCATCTTGATTGTGCTTTGCTTATTCCCGCTCGACCGAGAAACCGGCGAAGGCCTGCCTCACCGGCATGAGTTCGAGCGTGTTGATATTGAGATGCGGCGGCAGGGTCGCAACCCACAGGACGGTTTCGGCGATGTCATCGCCGGTCATCGGGTTCACGCCTTCGTAAAAGGCATCGGCCGCCTCCTGATTGCCGCCGTTGCGAATGACGGTAAATTCGGTTTCCACCATTCCGGGCTCGATCGAGGCGACGCGAACGCCCGTGCCGTTGAGGTCGGAGCGCAGGCCAAGACTGAATTGGCGCACGAAGGCCTTCGTCCCGCCATAGACGTTGCCGCCCTTGTAGGGATAAGTCGCCGCCACCGACGAGATATTGATGATCGCACCCTTGCGTTCGACCAGCATCGGCAGAAGCTTGCGCGTGATCGAGACGAGCGCGGTGACGTTCGTGTCGATCATCGTCTTCCAGTCATTCAGATCGGCTTCCCATGGCGCCGCCATGCCAAGCGCAAGGCCGGCATTGTTTACGAGGCAGTCGATCTGAGCGAAATCGCCGTCCAGCGCGTCGAGCGCAGCGTCGCGGGCGGCTTCGTCGCGCACATCGAAAACGCAGGGCATGAAGGCGTCGCCCATTTCCTCGCGCAGCGCTTCGAGCCGGTCCGCCCTGCGGCCCGTGCCCACGACCTTCCAGCCCGCGCCGATAAATTCGCGCACACAAGACGCGCCGATGCCCGAAGTCGCTCCGGTGACGAGTGCGGTCGGCATGGGTCTATTCTCCTGAAACGGCGGGTGTGATCGTGACGCTTACCCGGAACGAGCGTTCGGCGCCCGGTTCCAGTTCCATGACGCCGGGTTTTTCGCGGAAATCGCCGTCGAAGCCCACGGGGTCCGCATGCCCTGCCCACGGTTCGAGGCAGATAAAGTCTGCACCCGGCTTTTGCCAGATGCCCAGCATCGGGCAATCGGGAAAGGCCATCTGGATCGACGCGGGGCTCGCCCCCTCGCCTTCCGGCGCCGCCCCTTCGTAGCACAGTCTGCGACTTTCCAACCGGTCCCAGATCAGCGCGTCGGCGCGGAACAGGCCGGAATGGAGCGCGATCCTGCGGTCGACGACCGGCGTATCCTCGTAGAAGCAGAGCAGGCCGTCGCCATCGAGACGACGGATCGGGCCGCCCTCGCGCTCGATAAAGCGCACGGAGTGATCCCGCTTGTCACCGCCGCCGGGCAGCGGCCAGGCGAAGCCCGGGTGGAAGCCGATGCTGAAGGGCATCGCACTATTGCCGGTGTTGCGGACCGTCGCGGTCATGCCGAGCGTGGTGTCCTCGATCTCGTAAAAAAGCTCTAGATCAAAGGCGAACGGAAAAACGGCGCGCGTTCCCTCATCGTCGGAGAGACGGAAAAGCACCGCACCATCGTCATGCGAAACGCGCTCGAATACGCGCTTGCGGGCAAAACCGTGCCGCGCAAGATCGTATTCCGCCCCGTCCAGCCGCAGCTTGCCGCCCGCCAGTTCGCCCACGATGGGGAACAGGATCGGCGAACGGCCCGTCCAGAATTCGGGATTGCCATCGGTCATCCACTCGGCCCCGCCGGCATCGGTGATCGATACCAGTTCGGCGCCAAGCGGCGATATGCGCGCCGTCAGCTCGCCCGATCCGATGGCAACAGCCTCGCTCATCCGCGCAACGTCGCGCCTTGCTTGGCAGCCGCCGCCGTCACCGCGTCACTGACCGACTTGAGGTCGGCATCGGTGAACGTCGCCTCGACCGGTTGCATCGTGACTTCGATGGCAAGCGACTTCTGCCCCTCGGGCACGCCCTGTCCGGTGAAGACATCGAACAGGCGGGCATCGACGATGCGCTTCTTGTCCGCAGCCTTAACCACGCGAACCAGATCGCCTGCTGGAAGATCGGCAGGAACGAGGAACGCGAAATCGCGCGACACGGGCTGAAGCGAGGGCGGCGTGTAGCTGGCCCGCGTGAACGTGGCCGCGCCCTTCTTCGCCGGTATCGCTTCGAGATCGATCTCGACCGCGACGACTGCGCCTTCAAGATCGAACTGTTTGGCGACCGAGGGGTGCAGCGTGCCGAAGCGCGCAAGAACGTTCTTGGGGCCAAGGCGCAGCGTGGCCGACTGGCCGGGGTGATACTGGCTGCCCGCCTCGCCCATGACCATAAGGTTGCCGACCGGCGCACCTGCGGCTTCGAGCAGGGCCAGCGCCTCGGCCTTGGCGTCGAAAGCGTCAAAGCCCTGTGCCTTGCCGGACTGCCATGAACGCCCGGTGCGCTCACCCGCCAGCACGACGCCCAGTGTCAGTCGCTCGTCGCTCGCGCCGCCCTTGCCGCGCAAGTATCGGCGACCAACCTCGAATAGGCGGACCGAAGCGGCACCGCGCGCCATGTTGCGCTGTGCCGCCATGAGCAGGCCGGGGATGAGCGAGGGGCGCATGGCCTTCATGTCCTCGCTGATCGGATTGGCCAGAATCCAGAGCGGTTCGTCAGCAAAGGCTTCGGCCTCGGCCATCGGCAGGAACGACCAGGTGATCGCCTCGTGCAGCCCGCGCGCGGCAGCGGCGCGGCGCGCGCGGCGCTCACGGCTCTGCATCGGGGTCGCGGTCGGCTTGGCGACGCCTTCACCGCGCGGCAGCGCGACCGAGGGGACGTCGTCCAGACCGTGGATGCGGATCACTTCCTCGACAATGTCGGGCGCGCCGTCGACGTCGGGACGCCAGCTCGGCACGGTCACGGCCCAATGGTTCTCGATCTCAGCGATCTCGAAGCCCAGCGCGGTCAGGATACGGCGCTGCTCGTCCTCGCGCACCGCGACACCGCCGAGGCTTTCGGCCAGCCCCAGTTCGTAGCGGACGACCTTGCCGCCCGCAGGGGCTGCGCCGACGTGAACCGCCTCGCTCGCCTCGCCTCCGCAGATGTCGAGGATCAGGCCGGTCAGGATTTCAAGACCGGTGCCGAGAAAGTCCGTATCGACCCCGCGCTCGAACCGGCTTCGCGCATCGCTCGTCAAGTTGAGCGTTCGTCCCGTGTGGGCGATGCGTTCCGGGTCGAAGTAGGCGACTTCGAGAAGAACGTCGCTGGTATCGTCGCCGCAGCCCGAATGTTCACCGCCCATGATGCCTGCGATATCGTGGACGCCGTTGTCGTCCGCGATGACGGTCATGCTGTCGTCGAGCAGATAGTGCTTTTCGTTGAGCGCGGTGACGCCCTCACCCGCCTTGGCACGGCGCGCGACGACCGGGCCGGACAGCTTGGCGATGTCATAGGCATGACTGGGGCGCCCGTACGTCAGCATCACGAAATTGGTGATGTCGACTAGCGCGGAAATCGGGCGCTGGCCCGCGGACTTCAGGCGCGCCTGCATCCAGGCCGGGCTCTGTCCGTTGGTCACGCCCTTGATGGTGCGGCCGAAAAACGCGGGGCACCCGTCGCGGTCGTCGCTGCGAATCTCGACCGGACAGGGGTAGCTGCCCGCATGGACCGTATCGGCCACCGGCTTCAGCGTGCCGAGGCCAGCCGCCGCCAGATCGCGGGCGATGCCATAGACGCCCATGCAGTCGGGGCGGTTCGGCGTGATCGACAGGTCGAAGACCGGATCGTCAAGATCGGCGAAAGTCGCGAACTCGGCGCCGATCGGCGCGCCTTCGGGAAGCTCGATGATGCCGTCGTGATCGTCGCCGAGGTCGAGCTCGCGGCTCGAACACATCATGCCGTTCGATTCGACACCGCGGATCGCGGCCTTGCGCATTTCCATGCCGTTTGAAGGAACGACCGCGCCCGGAGTGCCTAGGACGCCGACCATCCCTGCACGCGCATTGGGGGCGCCGCATACGACCTGCAACGGCTGCCCGTCACCCAGATCGACCGACAGCACCTGCAGCTTGTCCGCATCGGGGTGCTTTTCCGCCGTCAACACCTTGGCCACGCGGAAGCCCGCGAGCGCCTCTGCCGGGTTTTCGATACCTTCGACTTCAAGGCCGATGGCGTTCAGCTTAGCCGCGATTTCCGCGACAGTCGCTTCTGTTTCGAGGTGGTCCTTCAGCCAGGAGAGCGAGAATTTCATGCCGAAACTCCCACGCCGCCGGAAAGGGTGGGCACATCGAGCGCCGCGAAACCGTAGTGCTTCATCCAACGCAGATCGCCGTCGAAGAATGCGCGCAAGTCGTCCATCCCGTATTTCAGCATGGCGAGCCGGTCGACGCCGGTGCCGAAGGCAAAGCCCTGCCACTCATCTGGATCGAGCCCGCCGAATTCGATGACCTTGCGATTGACCATGCCGCTGCCGAGCACTTCCATCCATGCATGGCCTTCATCGTCGCCCGAACCGCCGACCACGCGGCGTCCTTTCTCCATCGAATAGCCGACGTCGACCTCGACCGAAGGCTCGGTGAACGGGAAGTAGCTGGGGCGCAGGCGCAGGACGATATCATCACGCTCGAAGAAGGCCTTCAGGAAGGTTTCCAGCGTCCATTTGAGGTGGCCGAGATGAATTCCCTTGTCGATCACAAGGCCTTCGATCTGGTGGAACATCGGCGTGTGCGTCGCATCGCTGTCCGAACGGTACACGCGGCCCGGCGCGATGATCCGCAGCGGAGCGCCTTCTTTCAGCATCGAGCGGATCTGCACCGGCGAGGTATGCGTGCGCAGCAGCATCGAGCGGCCCTGCTCGTCGGAATCCGGAAAGTAGAACGTGTCGTGCATCGCGCGTGCCGGATGGCTTTCCGGCATGTTGAGCGCGGTGAAGTTGTGCCAGTCGTCCTCGATCTCCGGCCCCGTCGCGACGGCAAAGCCCATGTCGGCGAAAATCTCTGCCAGTTCGTCCATGACCTGCGAAACAGGGTGGACCGAACCGGTTGAAGCTTCGGGCGCGGGGAGCGATAGGTCCAGCGTTTCGGACGCAAGCTTCGCCTCCAGCGCCGCACTTTCGAGCGCGACCTTGCGCGCAGCGAGTGCATCGGCGACTTCGGTGCGCAGCACGTTGAAGCGTGCGCCAGCCTCCGATCGCTCTTCAGGGCTCATCCCGCCCAGCGTCTTCATCAGCGCGGAAATGCTGCCCTTCTTGCCCAGAAAGGCGACGCGGTGCTGTTCGAGCAGGTCCAGCGTGTCCGCCTCGGCGATTTTCGCCAGGGCCTCGGCAAGCAGAGAATCGGTATCGGCCATCGGTTCCGTCAACTTAGGGAATTTGCAGGTTCGGGAGCGCTCTCTAGGCACTGCCGCCGATCACCGCAATGCCCCGCCTTGGGACGGTTTGGAACCGGGGCAGCAACTAATCCGCCCTACTTATGACAATTGCCGTATGAAAATCCCGATCCCATTGCCACGAGCCGCGCGCGGTGTTCATACCTGTGCTCGAAATCACTGACCCGCGACGCGCAATCGTTCAGAACGCGGTCGAGGAGTTGGTTAACAGGTCGTCGGTTTTTGGGTCGCAGATCCGGCGGACGCTCGGAACGTCGAAATGCAGGTTGGGGGACCGGCAATTCGACACCCCGGGGGCACGAAGGCGCGGGGAAGTGGCAAGCTCCCCGCGCCTTTTTGATTTTCCGGCCCCGAATCCACCCACCGCGAGAAACGAAAAACGCCCCAAGCCATCGGCCCGGGGCGCTTTAGCATGTCGATGATCTGTCCGATCAGGCGGCGGTCGGCGCAGCCTTGCGGACGCCTTCATCGACGTGCGCTTCGAAGTCGGCGAAGTTGTCGACGAAGAGCTGCACCAGCTTCTGCGCGGTGCGATCATATTCTTCCTTGTCGCTCCACGTCGCGCGGGGGTCGAGGATCTGGCTGTCGACGCCCGGCACTGCGACCGGAACCTCGAAGCCGAAGTTCTCGTCCTTGCGGAACTCGGCGTTGTTCAGCGAGCCGTCGAGCGCGGCATTGAGCAGCGCGCGGGTCACCTTGATCGGCATACGGCTTCCGGTGCCGTACTGGCCGCCGGTCCAGCCGGTGTTGACCAGCCAGCACTGCGCGCCGCCCTGTGCGATGCGTTCCTTAAGGAGGTTGCCATAGACGCTGGGGTGACGCGGCATGAAAGGCGCGCCGAAGCAGGTGCTGAACGTCGCCTGCGGCTCGGTCACGCCGATCTCCGTGCCTGCGACCTTCGCGGTATAGCCCGACAGGAAGTAATACATCGCCTGATCGGGCGTAAGACGCGCGATAGGGGGCAGAACGCCGAATGCGTCGGCGGTCAGCATGATGACATTCGACGGGACCGGACCGAGGTTCTTTTCCGAAGTGTTCGGAATGTACTCGATCGGATAGGCACCGCGCGTGTTCTCGGTCTTCGAAGTGTCGGTGAAATCGATCTCGCGGGTCTGTTCGTCCATCGCCACGTTTTCGAGGATCGTGCCGAACATCTTCGTCGTCGCGTAGATTTCAGGTTCGCCCTCTGCCGACAGGTCGATCATCTTCGCATAGCAGCCGCCTTCGAAGTTGAAGACCGCCGAATCCCACCAGCCATGTTCATCGTCGCCGATCAGCGTGCGGCTGGCGTCGGCCGAAAGCGTGGTCTTGCCCGTGCCCGAAAGGCCGAAGAAGATCGCGGTCTTGCCGTCCGGACCGACATTGGCCGAGCAGTGCATCGGCATGACACCCTGTTCGGGAAGCAGGTAGTTGAGAAGGCCGAATACGCCCTTCTTCATCTCGCCCGAATATTCGGTGTTGGCGATCAGGATCAGCTTTTCGGTGAAGCTGACGGCGATCATCGTGTCGGACACGCTGCCGTGGCGGGCCGGATCGGCCTTGAAGCTGGGCAGGTTGATGATCGTGTATTCCGGCACGAAATCCGCCAGCTCTTCAGTGGTCGGACGGACCAGCAGGGTGCGGATGAACAGATTGTGCCAGGCCAGTTGGTTGATGACGCGCACGTTGACGCGGTATTCGGGCTGCGAACCGCCGAACAGGTCGGCGACGTAGAGCGTTTCCTGCTCCTTCAGCGCTTCCATGAAGTCGGCCTTCAGGTTCGCGAAGTGCTCCGCGCTCATCGGCTGGTTGATCTTGCCCCAGTTGATGGTGTCTTCGGTCTTCTCGTCGCGAACGACGAACTTGTCCTTGACGCTGCGGCCGGTGAAACGGCCGGTGTCGACGACCAGCGGGCCATGCGCGGCAAGACGGCCCTCACCGTTCGCAAGCGCGTGTTCGACAAGGGCGGCAGTACCCAGGTTGGAATGGATTTTGGCCCCGGTTTCGATTCCCTGGGCTTCAAGCGGCGTATTGAGCGACACGTCTCTCTCCTGTCAGGCCCCCGGCCCGTCCTCACGCGAACGGGGGCGAAGTGGCGCCAGTCTGCGCCGCGACAAATACGGGCTCGTCACGAATGTTCGAGCAATAGCCCCGGTGATTCTCCCTCTCTCCGGGTCAGTCCGGTCGTAGCAACCGGACCCGCCGTTTGCGCATAGTCGAGCGATTACGACAGGTCAAACGGGCTTAAAGTTACATCGGTAACCTTGAAAAATATCAATTTGTTTCCGACCTTTGCCGCAACTGCGTGGCAAGAGACGGGACCCGGCAATTGGCGAATCCGTCCATGATTGTCTAAGCGGTGGAATAACAGGGCCGCGAAGCGATCGCGGAACGCAACACGGGATGACGCATGGCGCAGGTAATCGCGCTGGTCGATGACGACCGGAACATACTCACGGGCCTGTCGATCGCGCTTCAGGCCGAAGGGTTCGACACGCGCGTCTATTCCGACGGTTCCGCCGCGCTGGAGGCATTGATCGAGAACCCGCCGGACCTTGCGGTCTGCGACATCAAGATGCCCCGCATGGACGGGCTGGAACTGCTGCGCCGCCTGCGGGAAAAGAGCGCGCTGCCCGTCATATTCCTCACCAGCAAGACCGACGAACAGGACGAGGCCATCGGCCTTGCCATGGGCGCCGACGACTACATCGCAAAGCCCTTTTCGCAGCGTCTTCTGATCGCCCGCATCCGAGCGCTGCTGCGCCGGGAAGAACTGGTCCGTGACCGCCTGGCGGGAACGAGCAAGGAACCGCCGGCCGAAATCATCACGCGTGGCCGCCTGGCGATGGAACCGGAACGCCACCGCGTCACATGGGACGGCAAGCCGGTTTCACTGACCGTGACCGAGTTCCTGATTCTCGAGGCGCTGGCCCAGCGCCCGGGCGTAGTTAAGACGCGCAACCAGTTGATGGATGCGGCCTACCAGGACGATGTCTTCGTCGACGACCGCACGATCGACAGCCACATCAAGCGCTTGCGCCGCAAGTTCCGCGAGGTCGATTCCACCTTCTCCGGCATCTCGACGCTTTACGGGGCAGGTTACAGCTTTGCGGGAGACTGATCCGCCACCGGGGCCGACAGAGCCCGAGGCGATCGCGGAAAAGCCCCCGCTAGTCCCCGATCGCCTGTTCTGGACCAGGCGGTTCTCGCTCACCACCCGCATCCTTGCGGTCAATGTCCTGATCGTCGGGCTCGTGCTTGGCGGGCTGTTCATTCTCGATACCTATCGCAAACAGCTGATCGCCGAACGCTTCAAGCTCGCCCGGTCCGAAGTCGAGATCATCGCCAATGCGCTGGCCGAAGCCCCGTCGAGCGAACACGCAGCGCTTCTCGCCCGCATCGGGGCGGAACAGCGTCTCCGCCTGCGCACGTTCGACGCCCTTGGCGAATTGCAGACCGACAGCTTCGTGGTCGGCGAACCGGCTTTCCGCTTCGTCGATCCGGCGGACGAAACATGGGTGCAGGATTTCGCCCGCTGGATGGACAAGGCGGTCGACTTCATCGTCGGCGCGCCGCCGGTCGAGCCCTACGATCCGGCGATTGACGAGCGACCTGCCGAAAAGTCCGAATGGCCCGAGGTTTTCGTGTCCGAACAGGCAGGACAAGGCGCGGTCATGCTCCGCTATGCGCCTGACCGAACGCCGGTAATCACTGCTGCGGCACCCTACGGCGCGCAGGGCGAGACGCTGCTGACGATGCGCAACGCGGTCGACGTGACGCAGTCGGTGCGCTCGGCTCGCCAGACCTTGCTCGTGCTGCTTGCGCTCGGCATCCTGTTCTCGATCCAGCTTTCGCTGTTCCTTGCCCGTACCATCGTCCAGCCGCTGCAATTGCTGTCCCGAGCTGCGGGCCGCGTGCGCTTGGGCCGCGACCGCGAGGTGGTCGTCCCGCGCCTGCCTGAGCGCGGAGACGAGATCGGCATGCTGGCGCGCGCGCTGTCCGACATGACCGGCGCGCTGCGCGAGAGGATCGACGCGGGCGAGGCTTTTGCCGCCGACGTCAGCCACGAGCTTAAGAACCCGCTCGCATCGCTGCGCAGCGCGCTCGACACGCTGGAGAACGTCGAGGATCCGGATCTTCGCAAGCAGCTGACCGAGATCGCGCAGCAGGACGTGCGCCGCATCGACCGGCTCATCACCGAGATCGCCGAGGCGACGCGCGTCGATGCCGAACTGTCGCGCACGACGTTTGAGCCTGTCGACCTCCTCTCGCTCGCCCGCAGCGTCATCGGCGGCCGCACGATGGCCGCCCGCATCGGCGAAGAACTGGACCTGACTTTCGAGGTCGAGAGCGCGCCCATCGGGGCGACGATGATCCTGGGCGATGCCGCGCGACTGGAACGCGTTATCGAGAACCTCGTCGACAATGCCGCAGGCTTCTCTCCCCACGGCGGGCGCATCGCCATCGCCTTCGCCGACCTTGGCGACGAGATCGAGATGATCGTTACCGACGATGGCCCCGGCATCCCGCCCGAAGAACGCGACAAGGTTTTCCAGCGCTTCCACTCGGTCCGCCCCGAAGCCGCCTTCGGTTCGCACAGCGGGCTTGGCCTTGCGATCGCGCGATCGATCGTCGTCGCGCACGACGGCACGCTAACGATCCGCGACCGCGCCGACGGCAAATCGGGCGCGGTCATGGTCATCACCTTGCCCGCGCTGGAAACCAAGTCTTGAACGAAGTGACGCACCAGGCGACCTGCGTTGCCATCGATGGACGCGCGATCCTGATCGAAGGCGAACCGGGCATGGGCAAGACCAGCCTCGCCCTCGCCCTCATCGATCGCGGCGCAGCGCTGGTCGGCGACGATGGCGTGCTGCTCGAACAGCGTGGTGGCCGCCTGTGGGCCCTGCCCCATCCCAATACGTGCGGACTGATCGAGGTCCGCAATGTCGGCATCGCGGCGATGCCCTGCGGCGAGGCTCCGGTCGCGCTGCTCATCATGCTTGACCACGCGGCCCCGCGCCATGTCGAAGGGCCCACAGTCACGCAGCGCGCGGGCATCGCCCTGCCCTCGCTCACGCTCTGGCCCGATAGTCCGGTCCTTGCGATCCGTGCCGAAATGGCCCTGTCGATTCATGGGCTGCCATCGCATGGCTGACGGCGGCGCAACAAACGGGCATAGCCTCGATCAGATCATGCTGTCCGACTCGCCCGATCGGCCCACCCGGGTCCTGCTCGTCACCGGCCTGCTCGGCGCAGGCAAGACGACCGCGCTGCGTGCGCTCGAAGACCTGGGCTGGGAGCCGGTGGACAATTTCCCCGTCCGCCTGATCTCGCGCCTCCTCCACACGGCCCCCGGCCCCGGCACCGAACACGGCTCCGACAACCAGGCCGCGCCGCTCGCCATCGGATTCGATTCGCGCACCCGCGGGTTCGACCCGCACGCAGTCATGGCCGAGATTGGGGCCTTGGCGGAGGCGGAGGGCATCGCGTTCTCGACGCTCTACCTCGACTGCGGTGCCGAAGAACTGGAACGCCGTTACAACGAGACCCGCCGCCGCCATCCGCTGGCAGGCGACCGTCCCGTCGCAGCCGGCATCGCGGCAGAGCGCGAATTGATGGAACCGCTGCGCCGCTGGGCCGACGTGGTGATCTCCACGACCGAGTTCTCGACCAACGACCTTGGCCGCACGATCCGCGAACTTTTCGCACCCACCGCGCCGCAGGAAATGACCGTCACGGTCTCCAGCTTCGGCTTTTCGCGCGGGATGGTGCCGACCGCCGACCTTGTTTTCGACATGCGTTTCCTCGACAACCCGCACTGGGACGAGGCGCTGCGCCCGCTGACGGGCCGCGACGAACCGGTGAAGGAACACATTCGCAAGGACACCGCCTGGGGCGAGGCATTCGACCGGATCCGCGATCTCGTACTTTTCCTGCTGCCCCGCTACGAGGCGCAGGGGAAGGCTTATGTGAACATCGCATTCGGCTGTACCGGCGGAAAACACCGCTCGGTCTTTTCGGCAGAAAGTCTAGCTGACGCGCTGCGCGAAGCAGGGCATTCCCCTACGGTGCTGCATCGCAACCTTGACTCGGCCCATACCGATCTGGTCGAAGGCGCGACCCGCTGATGACCTTGCACGATTCATCGCCGCCCACGGGCAATCAAGTGCAGGTTCATTTTGCTTCGGGCAGCTTGGACAGGCTGCGTTAGGAACTTCATGATTGGCCTCATTCTCGTAACTCACGGCAATCTCGCGGAAGAATTCGTTCGCGCGATGGAACACGTGGTCGGTCCGCAGGATGATGTCGTGCCGGTGTGCATCGGTCCGAACGACGACATGGAGCAGCGCCGCAGCGAGATTCGCGACGCGATCGCCTCTGTCGATTCGGGCAAGGGCGTGATCGTGCTGACCGATCTTTTCGGCGGCACCCCTTCGAACCTCGCGATTTCCCTGTTGAAAGCCGGGTCGGTAGAAGTCATCGCCGGAATCAACCTGCCGATGCTCATCCGTCTTGCCGGTGCGCGCACCGAACTCGGCGTGACGCAGGCCGTTGCCGCCGCGCGCGATGCCGGCCGCAACTACATCACCATCGCTTCCGAATTCCTGGGGCAGGACGCATGAGCGAAGCCGGACAGGCGCATCGTCGCCGCGTCACGATCTGCAACCAGCGCGGACTTCACGCACGAGCCAGCGCCAAGTTCGTCGGAATGGTCGCCGAATTTCCAGCAGGCACGAGCGTGCGCGTGATTCGCGAATCGAACGAGGCCGCCGGCGGTTCGATCCTGGGGCTGATGATGCTGGGCGCGGCCAAGGGCGACGAGATCGAGATCATCACCGCCGGTCCCGCAGGAGCCGAGGCGCTGGAGAAGCTCTGCGCGCTGGTCGAGGACCGCTTCGGCGAAGAATAGGCAAACCGGGCCATGCGCCTCATCACCGGTCTCTCCAATCCCACGATCAAGTACCTGCGTTCGCTGCGCGACAAGAAGCACCGGCGGCGCGAAGGGCGTTTCCTTGCCGAAGGCCTGCGCCTGCTGACCGACGCGCGCGAGACCGGGCACTTGCCAGATATGTTGGTGATGGCCGAGGGGCGCGATCCGCATCCGCTGCTCGACACGCTGATCGAGGCGGTGGAGGCCGCGAACGGCGACGTGATCGAGGTTTCGGAAGCGGCGCTTTCCAAGATCACCGGGAAGGACAATCCGCAGGCGGTCTGCGGCGTCTTTGCAGAGTTCGATACGGGGCTGGATCGGATCGACCGTTCGTCTGCCCCGCTGTTTCTCGTCGCTCAGGCCATGCGTGATCCGGGCAATCTCGGAACGATGCTGCGAACCGCGGACGCAGTTGGCGCGGGTGGGTTGATTCTGGTCGACGACTGCGCCGATCCGTTCAGCGTCGAGGCGGTGCGCGCGAGCATGGGCGCGGTGTTCACCGTGCCGCTGGCACAGGCCCGTTGGGATGAATTCCAGGGCTGGCTGCGCAGCGGCGAAGGCCAATTGGTGGCAGCATCGCTGCGCGAACCGCATGATTACCGCGAGGCACCGTACGTCGCGCCGTGCTTCGTCATGGTGGGTAACGAATCGCGCGGGCTACCCGAGGAATACGAAGTCGAGTGCGACTTGCGCGTCACGATACCGATGCTGGGGCGTGCGGACAGCCTCAACGCCTCGATCGCTGGCGCGGTACTGGCTTACGAGGCGCTGGCCAAACTGCGCTAGGGGTCAGTCGCCGGCGACGAAGGCGTTGATTTCCCAGCCGCGATCGGATCGGTCGACGATCAGGCGATAGTCGACAAGGCTGCGAAGGCTGGCTTCGGCGACGTATCCCGTCGATGCGTTGCTCAGTGAACGAACCTCGACGAAGCCGTCGGTCGGCTTTGCCTCGCCGCCAACCGGCATCACGAAGTCATGGCTCAGACTGCCCAGCTTTTCGGATTTTTCAGCTGCCTTGGCGCGGAGCGGCACGTCGTTGCCGATGACGTAGTAGGTTTCAAAAGGATCGTCGGTTTCGGGTGCCCGCTCGAAAGACCAGGGCATCGTGGCGTGATCGCGGCGATCGCTGGCGCAGCCGAGAAAGACCAGATCGTCCAGCGCATCCCATAACGTGTCGTCGGCATCGAGGCGGCGGCGGAATTCGTCGATCCCTGCCCCGCCGCCAAAATCGAGCTTGATGGCCGGATGCGAAAGCGCGACCATCGCGGCGCTGTCGCGGTTTTCGATGGCTGCATTCAGCGAACCACGGAAGGATACGAAGCCCGGCAGATCCGCACATTCGTCCATCGGCGCATACGGACCTTCGGCAAGCTTGCCGTCTGCCATCGCCACGGAAACGGGATCAACAGCCGCAAGGGCGGTTTCGGGGGTCCGCGATTCGGCGGTGCACGCGGCGATGAATATGGCCAGGGCAGCCGCCCCGGCGGCCCTGTAGGTCATGTGGCCTGCCTTCAGTCGTTCTTGCGGTCGTTCGCTACCGAAAGCATCGAAACCTCTGCCGGTTCCCCGGAAACGTCTTCCTTGCCATAACGCGGCGCGGCCTCGACCAGCGGCACGTCCTCGATCTCGCGCTTGCCGATCTCGATGCCCTTTTCGGCCAACCGCTTGCCCGAAGAGAGCACGTTGCGTTCGAAACTGCCGACGAACTTGTTGTAATTGTTGACCGCCGTTTCCAGCCCGCCGCCGACGCGCTTCAGGTGTTCGGCCGCGACCGCAAGCCTGTCGTAAAGCTCGGACCCGGCCTTGCCGATGGCCACGGCCTCACGCGCGATCGTGTCCTGCCGCCAGACCTGCGCCACCGTGCGGGCGATGGCGACGAGGTTTGTCGGCGTGGCAAGCAGCACCTTGTTGCGGAAGGCGAAGTCCCAAAGCTCGGGATCGTGTTCAAGCGCTGCGGCGACGAAATGCTCTCCCGGGACGAACATCACGACATAGTCGGGCGCATCGTCGAACTGGCTCTGGTATGCTTTCGAGCCGAGCGTCTGGACGTGGTTTCGCATCGATTTTGCGTGAAGGTCGAGATGCCGGATACGCTCATCCCCGTCCTCCGCCTCGAACGCGGCTTGATAGGCGTTCAACGAAACCTTGGCGTCGATGACCAGCTTCTTCTGTCCCGGCACCTTGACGATGGCGTCGGGGCGCAGACGGCCTTCAGAAGTGTCCATCGAATGTTCGAGATCGAAGTCGGTATGCTCCGACAAGCCGCACTGTTCGAGCACATTCTGAAGCGCTCTTTCGCCCCAGCGCCCCCGCGCCTTTGGCGCGTTGGTTAGCGAATTGCCCAGCCGCTGCGCTTCGCGCCGGACCTCCTCCTGCCCCAGCCGCATCTGTTCGATCACGCCCGACAGGCTGCCGAAATCCTTGACCCGTTTTTCCTCAAGCGCGGCGACCTGATCTTCATAGGCCTTAAGCCGCGCGCCGACGGGGTCGAGCAGCGCCTTGATCTTCTCCGCATTGGTCTTCTCGCTCTCGGAAAACCGCTCGTTCGCGCGTTCGAGAAAGCGGGCCTGTGCACCTTCCAGTGCCTTCACGCCCATCGCCTCGAACTGCTTGCCGAGCTCTTCACGGGCCTCTTTCAAAAGCGCCTCGCGCTCCGCCAGGTTGGCGCGGTCCTTGTTCAGTTCGGCGACTGAAACGCGCAGCGCCTCGACCTGCGCACGCGCCTCGCGAAGCTGTTCGTCGAGCGAGGCGGCCTTGTCTGCCCGTTCGCTCATCGTCGCCAGCTCGGCGATGGCAGAGCGGAACTTCTCGTCCAGCACCTTCGCCTCGGCGTCGCGCTCACCATGGCGTTGCCGCCAGTCGGCCACAGGCCGACCGCCAAGATACCAGCCCAGCCCCAGGCCGATCAGCAAGGCAACGACGACGAGAACGAGCGCAATAATATCCATAGCATGGGAACATACATCGAACATCGCGCCGTGCAAGCAGCCTGCCGGATCGTATCGGAACTTCTCCACCGTCTCATCCGTCAGTCAGGAGACAAGGAGAATTGCGATGTCCATCCAGAAGATGATTTCCGAACACCCCGCCGTCGGGTCCGATTACAACGAGAGCCTTGGCCTGGCGGTAAAGCACGCCATGTACTGCGCCGCGATCTGCAATTCCTGCGTCGATGCCTGCGCGGCGGAAGACATGGACATGAGCCGCTGCATGCGCCTATGCAGCGATTGCAGCGACATCTGCACCGCGACCTATCGCGTCGCCAGCCGCCGTACGGACGAAAACCGCTCGGTCATTCGCGCCATGCTGGCGCTATGCGTGAAGGCATGTGAGACTTGCGCCGAGGAATGCGAAAAGCACGACAACCCGCATTGCCGCCGCTGCGCCCAGATGTGCCGCGAATGCGCGCGGGACTGCAAGGCCGCGATGGAGGACCTGCACGATGAGGCGGTTGCTTGATTTTTACCAGGCCTCAAGCGCCGGAGGGGCCATCCGGCCCCTTGGCTGGCCTCGCATAAGCTCGGGCGCGCGTTCGCGCTTGCCGGAGTGCCTTCCGCGCCCGGATGATTGCCACTGACCAGGCGAAGACCCGGGGCGCTTCAGTGACTCCCGCAAGGCCGAACGGCCGCCGCCGCTTATGCGGCAAAGCCAAAGCGGGCCGGATGGCCCGCGCCCGGCGTCTGAGGACGTCCGGCAAAGCCGGACCGTAAAACTACGCCGCGCGGCGAAGCTTCTCCAGCTTCTTCATAGCCATGTTACGCTTAAGGCGCGAAAGGTGGTCGATGAAGACGATCCCGTTCAGGTGATCCATCTCGTGCTGAATGCAGACGGCCATGAGATCGTCCATGTCTTCCTCGTGGGTCTCGCCCTCAAGGTCCTGCCAGCGAACACGGCAGGTCGCGGGGCGGTCCACTTCGGCAAAGATGTCCGGCACCGAAAGACAGCCTTCGTTATATGCCTTCGTCTCTTCCGACGGATTCAGGATCTCGGGGTTGATGAAGACCCGCGGTTCCTTCTTCGTCGGCTGGTGCGTGTGTTCGTGGCCGCCGTGGTTGCACACCTCCGGCTCTGCATCCAGATCGTCCGGCTGCAGATCGATGACGAGCACGCGCAGCGGCACGCCGACCTGGATCGCGGCAAGGCCGATGCCGGGGGCATCGTACATGGTTTCAAACATGTCCTCGACAAGCTGCTTCAGCTCGTCGTCGAATTTCTCTACCGGCTTCGAGACCTGCTTCAGCAGCGGGTCCGGCACCTCAATGATTTCACGGATAGCCATCGCGCCAAGATAGGCGGATGCGCGGGTTAATTCAACGCGGATGCTTCGATCAAAGTGATCGGGAACGTCTCTCAAATCAGGTGACGGGACGACGCGCCCGCAAGGCCTGTGCAAGCGTGCCTTCGTCCATGTAATCCAGTTCTCCGCCCACGGGCAGGCCGTGGGCCAGTTGCGTCACGCGCACGGGCCGTTCCTCCAGTCGTTCGGCGATGTAGTGCGCGGTGGTCTGCCCCTCCAGCGTGGCGTTCATGGCGAGCACGACTTCGTCGATCCCGCCTTCCTCCACCCGCGCCAGAAGACTGCCGATGGCAAGGTCTTCCGGCCCCACTCCGTCGAGCGCGGAGAGCCTGCCGCCCAGGACGTGATAGCGCCCGGTATAAAGCTTTGCCCGGTCGAGCGCCCAGAGATCGGCCACGTCCTCGACCACGCAGATAGACCGCTGATCACGGCGTGGGTCGGCACAGACGTGACACGGGTCCGACGTGTCCACGTTGCCGCAGACATGGCACTCGACAAGGCTCTCCTGCACCGCCGTCAACGAGGCCAGCAGATCGACCAGTGCGGTGTCGCGCCGCTTCACCAGCCAGAGCACGGCGCGGCGGGCGGAACGCGGCCCAAGCCCCGGCAGCCGCGCAAGCGACGATGCCAGTCTCTCGATCTCGTTCCCGCGCGGGTCTTGTGAAGCCATGAGCCGATAGATAGGGACTGCGGCGCAGGGCGGGAAGTCCGGCCAGAGGACATTCAACATGCGCGTCATTTTCATGGGCACTCCCGACTTCGCGGTTCCGACGCTGAAAGCAATCGTCAATGCCGGTCACGAAGTCGTTGCCGCCTATTCCCAGCCGCCCCGCCCCGCCGGTCGCGGCAAGAAGCTGCAACCATCGCCCGTGCACCTTGCGGCCGAGGAAATGGGCATCAAGGTTCGCACGCCGGCATCGCTGAAAGCGCAGGAGGAGAAGGACGCGTTTGCCGCGCTCAACGCAGATGTCGCGGTGGTCGCCGCTTACGGCCTGCTGCTGCCGGTCGCGGTATTGGAGGCGCCGACCCACGGCTGCCTCAACGTCCACGGCTCGATCCTGCCGCGCTGGCGTGGGGCCGCGCCGGTGCAGCGCGCCATCCTTGCAGGCGACGCGACGACGGGCGTCACGATCATGCAGATGGAAAAGGGGCTCGACACCGGCCCGATGCTGCTCAAGCGCACGACGCGGATCGACGAGAAGACGGCTGGCGAACTGACTGACGAGATTGCCGCGATGGGCGCCGAGGCCATGGTCGAAGTGCTATCGCAGCTTCCGCACGTGCGCGCCGAGAAACAGCCGGTCGAAGGCGTCACTTACGCGCACAAGATCGACAAGGCCGAGGCGCGGATCGATTTCGCCAAGGGCGCGGAACACATCGAACGGCAGGTCCGCGCTTTCGCCCCGCGCCCCGGGGCGTTCTTCGAACTGGCGGGCGAGCGTATCCGCGTGCTGGAGGCAGACGTTATCGGGCGCGAAGGCGCGACCGCAACAGTGCTCGACGACGAACTCACCATCGCCTGCGGCTATGGCGCGATCCGGCCCACGCGGGTCCAGCGCGCGGGCAAGCCGGCGATGGAGACCGAGGCGATGCTGCGCGGTTACCCGATCCCTGCAGGCACCGAGATCCGCTGACCGCGTATGACCCGTTTCGCTTTCACCATCGAGTTCGACGGTGCGCCCTACATGGGCCTGCAGCGGCAGTCGCACGGGCCTTCGGTGCAACAGAGCATCGAGGAAGCGGTCGCCGCGATCACCGGCGAGGACGCGCGTATCCACGCTGCGGGCCGTACCGACACCGGCGTGCACGCACTTGCCATGCGCGCCCATGTCGATGTCGAGAAGGACATCGATGCCTTTCGCCTGATGGAAGGCGTGAATGCCAAACTTCGCCCCGAACCGATTGCGGTCACGCATTGCGAAGTCGTGCCCGACGACTGGCATGCGCGTTTTTCGTGCATCGGACGATCCTACGTCTATCGCATCGTCAACCGCCGCGCGCCGCTCACACTCGATCGAGGCAAGGCGTGGCAGGTCGCCAAGCCGCTCGACCACGAGGCCATGCACGAAGCCGCGCGGCACCTTGTCGGCAGGCACGACTTCACGACGTTCCGTTCGGTCCATTGCCAGGCGCAAAGCCCGCTGAAGACGCTGGACCGGCTGGACGTCGAGCGCGAAGGCGAAGAGATCCGCATCCACGCTGCCGCGCGCAGCTTCCTGCACCACCAGGTCCGATCGATGGTCGGCTGCCTTACTCTGGTCGGACTGGGCCGCTGGGAACCGGATGAGGTGCGGCGCGCTCTTGAAGCACGCGAACGGCAGGCGCTCGGCCTCAACGCGCCACCCGACGGCCTCTACTTCGTGGAGGCGAAATACGAATAGAGCTTCTTACGCAGCAGGAAAGGACCGGCGATGACCAACCGCACCAACGAGATGATCGTCTCGACAGCACAGGCCGATGGCAACCTCGTCGTCGAACTGGTCGAAGCGCCGGTTCCGCAGCCGATAGCGAACGAAGTGCTGGTCGAGATGGAGGCCGCGCCGATCAACCCGTCGGACCTTGGTCTGCTCATCGGGGCCGCTGACCTCGACAATGCCGAATTCTCGGAACGTCGTATCGTCGCCCCCATGTCACCGGCGATGACCGCCTCGGTCCAGAAGCGCCATGACGAGGCCATGCCCGTCGGCAACGAAGGTGCTGGCCGCGTGGTCGAAGCGGGCAGCGATCCGGCGGCGCAGGCACTGATGGGCAAGCGTGTAGCCTGTCTGCCCGGCGGTGCCTACGCGCGCTATCGCATTGCCGATGCGGCCACCTGTATGCCGCTTCCCGACGATGTCACCGCCGAACAGGGCGCGGCGGCTTTCGTCAATCCTCTGACCGCGCTGGGCTTTGTCGAGACGATGAAGCGGGATGGCGGCAAGGCGCTGGTCCATACTGCCGCTGCCTCCAACCTTGGCCAGATGCTGCTGCGCATCTGCCTCGAAGACAGGATCGACATCGTGAACGTCGTGCGTTCCGACGCGCAGGTCCGGATCCTGAAGGATATCGGGGCAAGCCATGCGCTGAACATGACCGAAGACGGTTACGAGGACGCTCTGACCGAGGCTATCGCCGCGACCGATGCCTTCACCGCCTTCGATCCGATCGGCGGTGGCAAGCAGCTTGGTCGCATCATGAGCGCCATGGAAAAGGTCGCTTCGCGCGGCGAAGCGTTTTCTCGTTACGGATCGAACCGGATGAAGCGCGGCTACATCTACGGCCTGCTCGACACCGGCCCCATCGTCATCGACCGGTTCTTCGGTTTCAGCTGGAGCGTGAGCGGCTGGCTGCTGTTCAATTTCCTGCAGTCGGTGTCGGCCGACGTGAAGCAGCGGATGTATAGCCGCGTGATGAGCGGCCTGACGACGACTTTCGCCAGCCACTATTCGGACAGGGTATCGCTGGAAGGCATGCTGACGCGCGATGCGGTCATGGCCTACAACGCGCGCCGGACGGGCGAGAAGTTCCTGGTGCTGCCGCAGGCGTGAACCTGCGGCAAGCGCCGCCCGGATCACTGGGATCAGTCGTCCAGTGCAAAGCCGACCTTGATCACGACTTGGTGCTGAACCTTGCCGTCGTCTTCGATATAACCGCGCTGGCTAACCACTTCATACCACTTCACGCCGCGTATCGTGGCCTGCGCGCGCTTCAGGGCAGCCTTGATCGCCGCGTCGCTGCCTTCGTGCGAAGTGCCGACGATCTCGCTCAGCTTGAACACATGTTCCATTAGCGCATCCTCCTGTTACCGGCTTGGAACAGGAGAATAGCGCAATTCGGCCCCGCGGTCAGGCCCCGAAACCGTCAGGCCCCGAAACAATCAGGCCTTGGATACGACGCTTTCAGGCAAGTCCTTGCCAAAGACGCGCTGATAGTATTCGGCCACCAGCATACGCTCGGTCTCGTCGCACTTGTTGAGAAACGAGAGACGGAAGGCAAAGCCCAGATCGCCCAGGATCTGCGTGTTCTGCGCCCAGCTGATCACGGTACGCGGGCTCATCACGGTGGAAATGTCGCCGTTGATGAAGCCTTGGCGCGACAGGTCTGCGGTGCGGACCATCTTCGTGATCGTGTCCTCGTCCATGTCGGGGACCTTGGCCTTCACGATCTGCACCTCGGTCGCCTCGGGCAGGTAGTTCAGGCCGACCACGATGTTCCAGCGGTCCATCTGGCCCTGGTTGATCGCCTGCGTGCCGTGATAAAGGCCGCTGGTGTCGCCAAGGCCAACCGTGTTGGCCGTCGCGAACAGGCGGAAATAGGGATTGGGACGGATGACGCGATTCTGGTCCAGCAGGGTCAGCTTGCCCGCCGTTTCCAGAACGCGCTGAATCACGAACATCACGTCCGGGCGACCCGCATCGTATTCGTCGAAGACCAGCGCGGTCGGCGTCTGCAGTGCCCAAGGCAGCAGGCCTTCGCGGAACTCGGTAACCTGAAGCCCGTCGCGCAGGACGATCGCGTCACGTCCGACAAGGTCGATACGGCTGATGTGCGCGTCGAGGTTGATACGCACGCAAGGCCAGTTGAGGCGCGCCGCGACCTGTTCGATGTGCGTCGACTTGCCCGTGCCGTGATAGCCCTGGACCATCACGCGGCGATTGTGGGCAAAGCCTGCAAGGATCGCCAGCGTCGTGTCCGGGTCGAACACGTAGGATTCGTCGCGGTCGGGTACGCGGTCGTCGGCCTTGGAGAAGGCCGGAACCTTCATGTCGATATCGATGCCGAACGTCTCTCGGACGTCGACTTCGATGTCGGGAGCGGCAAGGACGGTCTGGTGGCTGTTGGTCATGTCATTCATCGCAAGGGGGCGGTAAACGCACCCGCGCCGCACTGCAACAGGCTAGAATATCAGGTCGCAGGCAGATCGACCTTGGCAGGAAGGCGGAACAACCCTGCGAACCTGTCCGCCAGCACCCTGTCGCCCTTAACGACAAGCCCGGTTTCGGCCTCTACCTCGGCCAGCGGACGCTTGCCGTAGAAATAGGGCAGGATGGCATTCGGCGATGCCGCCTCGAACACGAGATCTGTCTTGCGGATATCGTGCGCGCGTTCGATCTCCAGCTCTCCGCCCGCCAGTTTCGCGGCAAAAGCATCGGTCGCGAAACGGAAGGCGACGGTCATGTCCATACCCTCGGCCCGAGCGGGATCGATCATCGTTCGCAAGGAAAGCATCGCCGAAACCGGCGTGAGCGGCAGGGTGGGGTCGTGTTTGCGTGAACGGACCGACCAGCGGCCAAGCGCCTGCATCACGAATTCCGCCTCGTACCCCCACTCGGTCAGTTCGTAGACCTGCACCGATGCCGGCGGCGGCAGCATCCGGCGCACCAGCACGCCTGCGACTTCCAGCTTTTCCAACCGCTCGGTCAGGATTTTCGCACTGATTCCCGGCAGATTCGCGCGGATCTGCGAGAACCGCAGCGGGCCCAGCATCAGTTCGCGCATGACGAGCAGCGACCAGCGCTCCCCGATGATCTCCATCGCGAAGGCTGCACCGCAGGCATCTTCATACCAGCGCCCGTGTTTTACTCGATCCGTCACGCCCCAATACCGTTTGGTAACTTTTAGAATGTCCGTAGTTGCTTTTTGTAACTTATACGCTCACGAATCGCAAGCGTTGGGGAAAGGCGATTCGCTGGCTGGGGGAGCCGGCGCAGCGCCGAGAGCGACCAGTAACGTGGCCGCCATTAGCCGGAGACTGCGATGACGAAGATGTTTTTCGTGAACCTGCCGGTGGCCGACCTTGAAAGGTCGATGGCCTTCTATTCCGCGCTCGGCTTTACGAACGAGCCGAAGTTCACCGACGAAACCGCTGCCTGCATGGTCTGGTCCGAAGCGATCTACGTCATGCTGCTCACGCACGACAAATGGGCCACTTTCACCGACCGCCCGATCACCAGCGACGGATCGTCGAACCTGCGCCTGTGCATCAGCCTCGATTCCCGCGAAGACGTGGAGACCATGAACGACGCGGCAGGCGCAAACGGCGGAACCGCCGATGTCGATCCGGCCACCGACTACGGCTTCATGATGAGCCGCGCCTTCGCCGACCCCGACGGTCACGCCTGGGAACCGATGTGGATGGCCCCGAAGGCCGCCCAAGAGGGACAGCCCGCACAAATCGCCGAATAGATCGCCACAGGGAGAGCAAAACCATGCCGCAAGTGCCCGAAAGCAGCCTCGTCATCACCGCCTATGGCTGGGTGCCAAAATTCGCCCGCGGCTTCGTTCGCGATTTGCGCCCGCGCTGGTTCTGCGAGGAAGCGGGAGTCGACTATTCGGTCCGTCTGATCAGCGCAATGAAACGGCCCGATTGGTATTTCGGCGAACAGCCTTTCGGACAAGTGCCCTACGTTCATGACGGCGATGTCGGCCTGTTCGAAAGCGGCGCGATCCTGCTTCACCTTGCCGAAAAGTACGGCTGCCTGCTGCCAAATGAAGGACAGGCCCGCGCCGATGCGCTGGCGTGGCTGTTTGCCGCCTTCAATTCGGTCGAACCGATCGTCTTTCAGCTGTCGGCTGTAAACGGGTTCTCTGCGGGCGAGGAATGGGCAAAGCTGCGCAAGCCATCGCTGGAAGAGAGCGCGAACCAGCGGTTCGACCGGCTCGCTTCCGGGATGGAAGGACGCGAATGGCTGGCGGGCGAGTTTTCGATCGCCGATATCGCGATGGCGACCACGCTGCGCGAGGCGGACAATAACGGGATGGTTTCGCCCCGCCCCGTACTTGCCGACTATCTTGAACGCGCGCTGGCCCGCCACGCGTGGAAGGCCGCGCTCGACGCGCAGTTGAACGATTTCGACGACAGCTTTGCCCCGCAGAAGGAAGGAGCCTGAGCCATGTACGTACAAGGATTCCTCGTCCCCGTTCCTGCCGCAAAGGAAGGCGACTATCTCACCATGGCCAGGACGTTCGACGCGCTGTTCATGGAATACGGCGCAATCGAAGTGGTCGAGGCGTGGGAGGATGACGTGCCTGACGGCAAGGTCACCGATTTCCGCCGCGCCGTCGCCGCCGAGGCGGACGAGAAGGTCGTGTTCTCGTGGGTCATCTGGCCCGACAAGGACACTGCCAAGGCCGCCGAGGAAAAGATGATGGCGAACGAGGCCATGCCCGACATGTCCGAAATGCCCTTTGACGGAAAGCGCCTCGTCTACGGCGGCTTCAGGAGCATTCTCGAACTGGGCCGCTAACCCGAATATTCAGCAAAGGAGAGGATTGATGACCAACATGGCCGGAGAGCCCGTGTGGTACGAACTGATGACACAGGACCTTTCGGCGACGCGCCCGTTCTACATGAATGTTGTCCGCTGGAAGATCGGGCGATCGCCCGAGGAACTTGAAGGCGTCGGCGACTACGAATTCATCATGCGCGAAGACGGCGGCCTTACCGGCGGCGCGATCCAGTTGACGGACGAGATGACGGCGGGCGGCGCAAGGCCGATGTGGACCGTCTATTTCGCCGCTGACGATGTCGATGCCGCAGTCGCCCGCGTGAAGGAACTGGGCGGCAGCGTCCTGATGGAAGCGCACGATCTAGGCGACATCGGCCGCCTTGCCTTCGTCGCCGATCCGCACGGCATACCCTTCTACCTTATGCGCGGCAATTCGCCGGAAAAGAGCCAGGTCTACGATACCGCCTCGACCTCTTTCGGCCAGTGCGGCTGGAACGAACTGACCACACCCGATCTCGATGCCTCGCTTGCGTTCTACGGCGAACTGCTCGGCTTTGCGGTGAATGAACGGATGACGATGCCGGGCGATGCGGGCGACTACTGTTTCCTGGACCTCGGCGACTTGCGGCTTGGCGCGGCAATGACCGCATCGGACGCGTGGCCCGCCGGCTGGAAGCCCTATTTCCGCGTGGCCGACGTCGACGGCGCGAAGTCCGCGGTCGACGCGAACGGCGGCAAGGTCCTGATGGGCCCGCACGAGGTTCCCGGCGACGAGATGATCCTTGTCGCGCACGATCCCGAAGGTTCGACCTTCGGCCTCGTCGCTCCGAAGAAAGCCTGATCCTCACACTTCAGAAGACAGATCGCCCGACCAGTGCCATCGTCGGCAATGGCGACACAGATTCGGCCCAAGGCCCGCTTAGGCGAAAACGCATTTGCGAGGTCAAAAACAACAATGGAAAAGATCGACATCGCGGCGATCGAGGAGGCACGACAGGCATGATTTCGCTCTATGGGCACCCGTTCTCGTCCTACACATGGAAGGCCGAGATTGCCCTCCATTCGTGTGGGATCGAATATCGTCTCCGGCAGGTCGACCCCGGCCACCCCGACAACACCGCTTTCGTGGCCGAACACGGCGGCCCCTTCGCCAAGTTCCCGGTTCTGGAAGAGGAAGACGGCACGATCGTCTTCGAGGCCAGCTCCATCATCGAGCATCTCGTCGCTACCCGCCCCGATGCCGCGCACCTGATCCCCGCCGATCGTGCGCTGGAAATTCGCAATCTCGACCGCGTGTTCGACAACTACGTCATGAACGTGATGAACGTCGCGGTGCTGGAACAGCTTCGCGCACCCGACGCGCCCGACACCGCGCGGCAGGACGAAGTGCGCGCGCAGCTTCGCCGCGTTTATGCATGGCTGGAACCGAAGGCCGACGCGCTGGGCCGCGATCCGCTGACGATGGCCGACTGCGCCGCCGCGCCCGCACTGTTCTACGCCGACTGGGTAGAGGAAATCGGCCCTGCCTGTCCTGATTTGAAGGCACTTCGCGAGCGGCTGAACGCCATGCCCGAAGTCCGCGCCTGCATTGATGCGGCCTATCCATTCAGGCAGCTCTTTCCGCTCGGCGCGCCCGATCGGGACTGACAATAAAGGAAATCCCGATGCACGAGCTGAAAGTCACGCGACTGGTCGCAGCGCCCGTCGAAAAATGCTGGGACATCCTCGCCAACCGGCAGGAAGAATGGTGGTGCCCTGCCCCGTGGCGGATCGAGATGCTGGCGCAGGAACGCCGCCCGGGCGGGCGCAGCGCGATGGTCATGCGTGGTCCGGAAGGGGAGGAAATGCCGCAGGACAGCGTCTTCCTCGACTGGGACGAGGGTCGCGGCTTTACCGTGACCGATGCGATCACGCTTGGCCCCGATGGCTACGCTCCGGCACAGCCGTTCATGATCGGACGGTGGCAGATCGAACCCGAAGGCGACGGTACGCGCTACACCGCCTACGCCCGCCATTGGACCGAAGAGGCGATGACCCAGCACAAGGAAATGGGTTTTGATGAAGGGTGGGGCGCGGTCGCGGACCAGTTCGCGGCGCTCTGCGAAAGTTGAAGAGGGCCGGAATGACGCATTTGGGACGATGTGCTTGCGGGGATGTGCGCTTCCGGCTGGAGCAGGCGCCCTTCGCGGTGCACTGCTGCCACTGCCGGTCCTGCCAGCGCGAGACAGGCTCCGCCTTTGCCCTCAACGGGCTGATCGAGGCGGAGAGCATTACCGTCATCGCCGGAGAGCCGGAGCGGGTCGAGACACCGTCCGAAAGCGGCAAGGGACAGTCCATCTTCCGCTGCCCTTCGTGCCGTGTCGCGATGTGGAGTCACTATGGCGGCATGGGCGACAAGGCCGGCTTCGTGCGGATCGGGACCTTGGACGATCCCGACGCCTTTCAGCCCGACCTGCACATCTTCACGCGCAGCAAGCAACCGTGGGTCGTGCTGTCAGACGATATGCCCGCGTTCGAAGTCTATTACAGCCAGAAGCAGTACGACGACCTGTTCGGCAAGGCTCGCGCTGCCCGCTACCGGACCCTTCGCGGCCTTTAGCAAATCAGGCGAAGCGCCGCGCCTTGCGCAAGTGTTGATAGGCGTCGACGACGCGCCGCAGCCGCTCCTCGTTCGACCGGTCCCCGCCGTTGCGGTCGGGGTGATAGCGGCGCACCAGTTCGGAATAACGCCGCCGCAGCGCACGCCGATCGGATTCGTAGCCCAGCCCCAATTCGTCGAGCGCACGGCGATCGCCAGGTTCAAGCCCGCGCTGACGCGCCTCTGCCTCCTGCTGCCACTGGCGTTCCCGCTCGCCACGGATATTCTTGGCCCGCGCGGAGATCGCGTCGAGCGGATCATCGAAATCGGCCCAGCGCGGCCCGTCGTTGCCCATGCCCGAATAGATCTTCGCAGTGTGCCGCCAGCCGAAAACAGGTGACTGCGCGTCGAGGATTTCCTCCGCGCTCATGCCTTCGAAGAAGTCGTATCCCGCGTTGAAGGCGCGCACGTGATCAAGGCAGAACCAGCGCCAGTCGCCCGGTCCGTCGAAGCTGGACCCGCGCGATCCGGGCGCGCGAAATTCCCCCGCCTCTCCGCAGCCGGGTGCCTCGCACTGCCGCCCCTCGTGTTCGAACCTTCCGTGAAACCTGTCTTGACGCATTCGCTGTCAGATGATGGCTTTGACCTTCAAATGAAACCCCTTTGCCCTATATCCGGCGCATGACCAGCACACCCGGACCCGTCGAAACCGAGATTCGCCAGCGGCTTGAGGCCGAATTTTCACCCAGCGAACTCGTCGTCAGCAACGACAGCGCCATGCACAGCGGCCATTCGGGCGACGACGGATCGGGCGAATCGCACTTTTCCGTGACAATCGTGGCAGACGCCTTTGAGGGCGTGTCACGGCTCCAGCGTCAGCGCATGGTGAATGCGGCACTGGGCGACCTTCCCGGCCAGCGTGTCCACGCGCTCGCCATCAAGGCCCGCGCTCCCGGAGAAGCGTAAATCCGGGGGCCTGGACCCGGCCTATCACCGCCAGCTTCAGGCCGGAAAACATCAGCGCCGTGACGAGGCTGGCGACTGTCGCCCCGATCACGCCGCCCAGCAACGCACCGGCGGCGATGGCGAGCATCAGGCAACCCGCGAACCCGATGTTGAGCGCCGCATAGGCGCCGACCGCGCCTGCGCTGTTCAGAACGCTCGACAGGTAGTCACCGAAATAGCCCGCCATCACGGCGGCGAAGACGAGGACGGCAAGGCCCGTCTGCCAGGGAAAGTTGCTCTGTGGTACAAAGCGATGGCCCAGCCAGATCAACAGCAGCAGCACCGCCGAGCCCGCGACGCCCGTCGCGGGGATCGCAATGCCAAGCTGCTTCACCGCCTTCAGCCAGCCGCCACGATCCTTGCGGTAAAGGTCGATGAGGAGCGGCAGCGAGGGCGTGACGATGGCCGACTGCATCAGCGTCCGGATCATGTTCGCGAATGTCCAGAAGAACACGTAGATGCCCAGCGCCTCCTCCCCCACCGTGGCGGAGAGGATGAACCGGTCGCCATATATAATGAGAACGAGCGCGACATCGCTAGGCCAGATCCGCATCGCGCCGGGCACGGTGCTGCGAACCCAACCGGTCGGCGGGTCGGACTTCCAGCGATGCCACAGCCCGCGGCGGCGCAGCACCCAGCACAGCATCGCGAGATTGGCGGCGTGGCCGATGATCCAGCAGGCGAAGACGAAATCGAGCGTGCGCAGGCCTGCGTCGGCCAGCCCGCCTATCACAGCAATCGGCACCCATGCGGCAGTCCGCAGCAAGACGCCCCAGTTGGCGACGACATTCATCCTCAGCCCCGTCAGCGCGAGGTAGGCATCCATCGCCAGCGTCTCGGCCAGAAGGATCGCGACGATCAGGAATGGCGTAATGCCCGAACTGCCCACGACGAAGACGACGAACAGCCCCACCACCGCCGCGCCAAGCGTAACCCGCAGCGTCCACGCCATCCGGTCGCGTACGATGGCGATGCGGCTTGCCGGATCGTCGCTCACCACATCGCGGCACATGTGAAAGTTGAACCCCATGCCCAGAACCGCCGGAATCAGCGCGGTGAGGCCCTGTACGAGGCCGAGTTGCCCAACTTCCACCAGCCCCAGCATTGCGGTCACGTAAACCGTCAGGGCAAAGCGCATGGCCAAAGTCACGATCCTGATGGCGGCGATGGTGCCGCCGGTCAGCCACATGACAGGCCTTCTTGATCGCAGCGAATCGACTGATTAGGCATGGCTTTTCGGCCAAGGGTGTCCGGGGCGCTGAAAACGATGGCGAGGACGCTTTGATCTACCTGAATGCGCGTTTCACCGGCCAGCCGATGACCGGCGTACAGCGCGCGGCCCACGAACTCGGCCGCCGCCTGGTCGCGATGCGCAGCGACGTCGAAGCGCTCGCCCCTGGACCGCCGCGCGCGGACTACGACATTCCGGTCACCGTTGCCGCCGAGCTGAGCGGACACTTGTGGGAACAGATCACCTTGCCGCGGCGCGTCGGGCGATCCGCCCTGCTGGTAGGCCTTGGCGGCACCGGGCCTGTCACGCTTTCGCGCCAGATCGTGATGATCCACGACGTGAACTACCTGCTCGGTCCCGAAGGATACTCGCCGCAATTTCGCATAGCCTATCGCACGATCCAGACCCTGCTGGCCCGCCGCGCGACGCTCTGTACCGTGTCGCACTGGTCGGCGCGGGAGATCGGGCGCGCGTTCGGGATCGAACCCGATGCGATCACCGTCATCGCGAACGCTGCCGATCACGTGCTGTCCATCGAAACGGACGCGGCGGCGCGGCAGACGCTCGGTATCGCCGAACGTCCCTTCGTTCTGTGTGTCGGCAGCGCAAACCCCAACAAGAACTTCGCCACCGCGCTGGCCGCTTATGCCGCGCTGGACAACCCGCATTTCGATCTTGTCATCGTGGGTGGAGGCGATCCGCGCATCTTCGCCGGCTCTCCTCTCACCAGCCATCCGCGCGTCCACCGCTTGCCGCGCATATCGGACAGTGCTCTGCGCACCCTGGTCGAGGAGGCAGAGGCGTTCCTCATGCCCTCGCTGCTCGAAGGATTCGGTATCCCCGCGATCGAGGCCATGACACTCGGCACACCGGTCATTGCCGCCAATGCCGCAGCGCTGCCCGAAGTCTGCGGTGGTGCCGCGCTGATGGTCGGTCCACTCGACGCGCGGGCCATGGGCGAAGCGATGGTGCAGGTCTGCGGCAACGCCGCCCTGCGTCGCGATCTCGTCGCGAAGGGCCGAGAACGGGCGGCCGATTTCTCGTGGGACACATCTGCCCGCAAGCTCTCTGCCCTGATCGACAAGACGATCAGGCATCAAGGATAGCCTCGCAGAACCTCCGGTCGAACACCTCCGGCGCGAAGTTGCGCGCATGGCCAACCGCCGCCGCCGGATCGAAATGCGGCAGCCATGCCTCGAACCGCGCCAGCCCCGCCTCCAGCGAATTGGCGCTCTGCTCTGCAAAGACCATCCCGCTGACCTCGGGCGCAACGGTGTCGAGCACCCCGCCCTTGCCCAGCGCCACCACCGGACGGCCAGAGGCCATCGCTTCCACCGGCACGATCCCGAAATCCTCCTCCGCCGTGAAGACCAGCGCCTTCGCCTCGGCATAGGCGCGGCAGAGCTCGGAGAAGTCCATGCGGCGGACCAGCGTGATGTTCGGCCCTGCCCGCCGCGCCATCTCTTCGAACAGGTCGCCATCACCCACCATCAGGAGCGGGCGACCGGTGCGGTTGAACGCCTCCACCGCAATGTCGGGTCGCTTGTAGCGCGTCATCTGCGACACCCAGAGATAGCGGTCGCTCACCTCGCTCACCGGCGCGAAATCGTCGACCGCGACGGGCGGGTGGACAAGCTGCGAAGAGCGCCGCCAGTACTTCTCGATCCGTTTTTGCACGAAGCGCGAATTGGCCATGAAGCGATCGACACGCGCCGCGCTCGTCACGTCCCAGCGGCGCAGCGCCGGAAACGTCGCGGACATGGCCAGCCGCGCCAACCGCCCTGCCGAAGCGCGATAATCGGGATAGTGATCCCACAAGTACCGCATCGGCGAATGGGTGTAGCAGGCGTGCAGGGCATCTGGCGCGGGGATCACCCCCTTGGTCGGCCCGGTCTCGTTCGAGATGACGAGATCGTATCCGCGCAAGTCCAGTTCCTCAAGCGCAGAGGGCATTAGCGGCAGGTACTTCTGGTAATGCCTCGCCGCGCCCGGCAGCCGGTTGATGAAAGTGGTCCGCACGCGGTGCATCCGGATCTTCGCGCTGATCTTGTCGGGCACATAGACGTGGGTGTAGATGTCGGCATCCGGAAACAGATCCAGCATCCGTTCCAGCACGCGCTCGCCCCCGCGCATCTGCACCAGCCAGTGATAGATGATCGCGACGCGGCCAAAGCGGCGCGCGACCGCATTTCGCAGCCCGCCCAGTTCCGTGCCCGTCACGCGCGCCCCTTTTGCGTCCGGAAAGCGCCCACAAACCCTTGCGTATCCAGGATTTTCGTCTGTCCAGCAGGGGTCAGGCAGCTTTCCATTTTCCTACAAGGCCACTCGTGCATATTGGAAAGGCTCCAACAGAACGGAGCATGAACATGGATCGATTCGAATCCTTCCAGGACAGCGCTTTTTCCCCCTCGCGCTCTCCCTTCACCATCGTCCCCAACGACAATGCCGAATTGCCCAGCATTCCCAAGGGGATTTACGTCGGAATCGGCGGAGACGTGACGCTGCGCGGCATCGACGGGACCGAGGACGTGACCTACCGCAACCTGCCCCACGCGAGCTACATCGCCGTGCGCGCCAGCCACGTGCGCGCCACCGGCACCACCGCGGCCAATCTGATCGCGGAGGCCTGAGCAATGCACCATAGTGGATCGATCGGCGGGGTCAGTCGCTCCGCCCTTGCCGCGCTGGGCGTGCCGATGGGCCTTGCCAGCGTGCCGGTTTCCGCGCCGCAGGGTTGGCGGGACCATTGGCAGGTCGCCGCGTGGCAGCCGCAGGTCTCGCTGACCCATCACGGCGCGGGCGTCACCGCGACGCTCGACCGGGCACCTGCCGAGATCTTCGACTTGTTCTCGACCGCGCGTTCGGTGCCTGCGAACACCTATCACGTCTCGCCCAACGGCAACGATGCCAATGCCGGAACCGACGCAGCGCCCTTCCGCTCGATCTGGAAAGCCGTGTCCGCCGCGAACGCCAGCGGGCAACCCGCCAAGATAGTCGTGAAGGCAGGCGACTACGGCAAGCCATACAACCCTTCGCAGTTTCTCAACTTGCGACCCACGGTCGACATCGCGTTCGTCGCGACCGGAGGCAGGGTCGTTGTAGGCACGTGGGACGATTTCGGATCGCCCGCAAAGGACGGGACCTATACCAACTGCTATAGCTACAGCCTCGGCAACGTCGATCGCGTGATCGACAGAGCGCGGCTGGATGCGGACGGATTTCACCCCGACCTGCTGCACGTGTCCGATGCCGCGACCTGCAACCGCATTGGGGGTAGCTGGACACTGGAAGCAGGCAAGATCTACATCCACCGCGCCGACGGCAAGGCGGTGACGGACGCCAATACCCGCGTCCTGCGCGCCGCGGGCGGGACATGGCGTTTCGATGCGCCGGTCAGCATCTATGTCGGGGCCGAGGATTCGATTTCGGGCTTCGACACCATGGGCGGCAGCGGCGGCGCGGGGTTGCATTACCAGCCGGGTACCAAACCTGCCGCGATGAAGGCGGTCGTCGTCGAACGCTCGACTTTCGCATACTGCGGCGGCACCACGTACCAAAGCAATGGAACGCTGATCGCGAACCTCCACGGTCTTGCGCTGTTCAGCGACTGTGATGCCAGCAACAACGTGAAAGACGGCTTTTCCGCCGGCAACGATGGCAACTTCGGCGCGCAGTGCCACATGGTCACGGTCAACTCGCGCGCTATCCTGTGCGGACGCGGCTCGGCACAGAGCTGCAACAGCCTGACCGCCCATGACGATGCGGTAATTGCCGACTTCGCGGGCGAATTCGGGCGCACGAACGGTGGCAGCGTGCGAACGATCGGGAACTCGCGTTGCTGGCTTTCGGGCACGAACATCGCCGACGACCGGGGCGACCGCGTATCGGGCGGAATGACGCCGCCTGCCGCGATCATGGCGGGCGACAATGCCCAGATCTGGGCCGATCGCGCGGTCGTATCGATGCCGCCGGCCACGGCTGCGGTCTTTGCCGACACGCAGGCCGCCGTTCGCTTGCGCGCGATGCCACCGATGCGGAGCAATCCGCAAGGCAACGGCACTGTCGAGGAGTGGTGATAGATCGGGGCCGGATCATTCGTGATCTGGGCCCCGATTACATGGCGATGCTAACCCATTGTGCATGGGGATCTATTCGGGGGAATTGTCCGCCCTTGGCGGCACTTGGCAAGGCACGCGGATGCGTCTGCGCGGCGCTCCGCTTTTCGGACTTGTCGCGGGCGTCGGTTACCTGACACGGGACGCCTTTGCCGCCATCTGGCGGTGGCTTTTCGACCTTGCGGACATACCTTTCGCGTGGTTCGCATTCGATCTTCTCGGCTTCGCGGCACTGGGCGCGTTCGGCTGGACTTTCGCGGTGAAACGCACGTCGCCGTTCGCGCTCTACACGCTCGCGCTTCTGCCTATATCGGTGGTCGTTGCCGCGCTCACCGTCGATAGCGATCCCGCCTTCCTTGGCGCTGCGGTCAAGATGATCGTGCCGCTCTATGCCGGTTGGTGCCTTGCCGGCGTGGACCTTCCGGCCATGCTGCGCGTGCGGCGCGTTCTCTTCGTCATTTGCCTTGCGTCCATCTTCGGCATCGCGCTCGACGCGCTGATGGATTTTCCGTGGAGTGGGCTTTCCGTCGATCAATTCGGCGTCAGCAAGACGGTCGACAAGGTCTGGTCGATCGACAGCGTTACCCGCGTCGGCGGATTTGCGGGAGAGTCGACGGCGGCGGCTGCCGTCGCGCTCTTTGCGTGGCTGATGATTCACCGAAAAGTGGCCCCCGCCCTGTCGGTCATTCTGGGCATTTGCGTTGCAGCCGCGTGCTATGTGGCGACCAGCAGGACTGCACTCGGCGTCGCCGTTCTGGCAACGGGCTGGATCGCGGCAGAAGCCTGGCTGCTGGCAGGACTGCGATCGAAAAGCGCGCACCGTTTTCTGGCGACCTGCTCGTTCGCGCTGGTGTTCCTGCCTCTCGTGCTGGTCGCATCGGCCTCTGCACTGTCGTTCGCGGAAATGTCGACATCCCTCACCAGCTTCGAACAACGCATCGAGGCCAGCTGGCAATATCCCTTCGCACTTCTGGCTCAGCGTTCGCCGGTCTCGCTGGCGACCGGGTGCGGGCTCGGCTGTCTGAACTTTCCGGCGCGCTATTCGGAGTGGGCCAGCCTGCTGCAGCCGGTAGACAACTTCTACATCCTCAGCTTCGCGATGTTCGGCCTGTTTTTCGTCCCGGTGCTTGCCGTACTGGTCCTGACCGCCGCAAAAGGGGACGATCGCACAAAGCTTCTGCTGATCGCGACGATCAATCTCTACACCTTCTTCCTCGAAGGGTTCTCTCCCAGCTTCACGCTGTTCACAATCGGCTATGCGACAAGCGGGATGCACTTGCTGCAACTTGGAAGAAGCGTGTCGGGAAAGCGGGCGCAGGGACGTTTCGAAGACTTCCAAACGGCCGCCTGAGCCTTGCGGCAACTATTCTCAATTGAAGGCAGCTACAGCCCCCGGCGACTTCAAGCTCGCGCCAGCGCAACTAGCCCGCCCAACCGATCGGGCTGGTCGCGATCCAGTCCGATCCTGAAGCGCACTGTGCACCGATCGTGATCGCAGCCTCTGGCAGCAGCGCCTCCATCCGGTCCGCTGCACCTTCGGCCCTGCCCTCGGCCAGCGCCAGTTGCAGCGACCATGCCTGCAAATAAGGTTCGCGCCAGCCCCGCTGTCTTGACGCGCCGATCGTGTCCGCACTCGGTTCGGCGAGGATAGCGAGCGTCAGGTTACCCCGTCTGAGCGAAGCGGCAGCGATCAGCGAGGTTGCAAGCCTTCGGGCATCGCGCCCGTCCCTGAGAGCCGACTGCGTCTCTCCTCGCAGTCCATTCGCGCCAAGCCATCCGGCATCCGCAATCGGCAGGCCAATCCGCCCCTTCCACTCAGGTAAGCGCGGCGAGATTCGTCAGCCCCGCGAACGCGAACAGGCGAGCGCCAATCCGCCACCCGTGCTTAGCCGCCATAGCGGTAGTAGGTCTGCCCGGCCCCGTATTGTCGGCCCAGACCCAGACGACGCGCCTGCGCGAAGTCGAACTTCGCCATGACGCCGCCCACGATCTGCGCCTTGCTTGCGGACAGTCGGGACAACGCATTGCGCGCAGCGTCGATGTCGGTGCGGCCGGCCTCCACCACAAAGAGCGTCGCCACGTCCTTGCCGCTGGCCAGCACCGGCACATCGGCAAGGCCGAGCACCGGCGGACCGTCGAGAACAACGACATCGAAGTCCTGTCCGAACTTTCGCATCAGCTGGGCAAAAGCGGCAGATCCGAGCAGGTCGGTCGGTACGGCGGGTACCGCGCCGCTTGGCAGAACGCTGAGGTTTGTCACCGGTCCCGCGGTGATGGCAGAGGACAACGCGCCCGATGCCAGTACACCGGAAAGGCCGGGTTCTGCCGCAAGGCCCAGCATGTCGTGCAGGGCCGGACGCCGCAGGTCGCAGTCGACCAGGATCGTGCGCCGTCCGCCCTCGGCAAAGGCCCGCGCGATCCCGTATGCGGTCGACGACTTGCCCTCCCCCGGTTCGGCCGAAGTCACAAGCAGACGCTGTGACCCACCCGAAGGCAGCGCGAACTGCAGCGCAGTGCGAAGCGAGACCAACGCCTCGTGCAGCGGCTCTCCGGGCTGTTCGAGACCCTCGATCATCCCCCCGCGAGCAACTTTGGGTGTGATCCCCAGCAGGCGCAGGCCGAGCCGGTCCTCGATCTCTCCGGGCGTGCGGATCGCATGCCGTCCCTGTTCGCGAAGGAACACGACGACGCCCGCGATCAGGAAGCCGGTAACCGCCGCCAGCGCAAGATTGAGCAAAACTCGCGGCGACGAAGGCTTTACCGGCGGCAACGCGCGGTCGATCTGCTGCACGTTGTTTGACGTGATATTCGCTTCCGCGCTTGTCTGGCGGAAGCGGGCCAGAAGTCCGTCATAAAGCTGGCGGCTGGTATCGACCTCGCGCATCAGGGTGTTGAACTGGACCGCGTCGTCACGCTCGCGCTGGGTTGCGCCTTTCAGCATATTGACCCGGCCCTGCAGCTCCCGCTCCCGCGCTGCGGCCATGCGATAGGAATCGCGGATCGACGAACGGATATCTTCGGCCAGCTTCGCAATCTGCGCATCGTATTCGCGCACGCGCTGGCGCAAGGGAGCAACGGCCGGGTGCCCCGCCTGCTTGTCGGCAAGTTCGGCCTCGAGCGTCGCCTGGACTTGCGCGCGGCTGGCGACGAGGTCCTGCATTGCACGGTTCTCGATCGCCTCGGCAATGGCGCCCGCGTCCGCAGCGGCCACAAGTTGCCATTTGCTTTGCGCTGCGATCCTCTCGTTCCGCGCATCGGCCAGCGCGGTGTTGTAGCTGGTTAAATCGAAGTCGGTCAGCGAAGCCTCGTCCCCGCCGCCAACGTTACGCACCAGTCCGACAGACCGGGCATAGTCGTTCGCCTCCCGTTCGGCACTTTCCAGCCGGTCCCGCGCATCAGCCATCTGGCGGCCCAGGAAATCGCGCGCATAAATGGTTGCCTCCAGACGCCTGTCCACGTTGTAGCGCGCGTAGCTTTCGGCATAGGCATTTGCCATCTGCGCCGCGAAGTCGGCATCGGGGCTGGTGAACGCGATCCGCACGACGCGCGAACCGGCAGGCAGAGTAACTTCGACGTTGTCCTCTATCGTCTGTAAGACAAGGTCGCGCCTGCCCCGCGCGGTCACGGCCTGATCCTCGTCGGCCCCAGCGACATGCATCTTCGTGAAGAAGATCTGAGGATTGTCGAAAATGTCCAGTTCCTGCGCCACGCGCTCCGCCATGCGGCGGCTGGTCAGGACATCGACATGAGTCTGCAGGAAGCGGTCGGCATCGCGGTATGCTTCGCCTGAGCCATCTTCCTCGCCCATGATCTTGCGCGATTCCTGGTCGATCTGAAGGCTGGCTGTCGCGGTATATAGCGGCGTCAGCATCAGTGTGGCGGCAAGACCCGCCAGCACACATCCGGCGACGATCGCGGCGATGAGGATACGGTTGTGCCAGACCGCGCCCCATAGACGCTGAAGGTCGATCACGCGCGCGCCGTCAATACGGTCGCCGTGCTGCGCTTCGCTTTCTACCGCGTTCGATGCGAAATTTGCCATCGTGTTCATGGTCAGAACACCCGGAACGTGTTGAAGAACGGGGCGGTCAGCAGGAAATCGCGGAAGGCGCCTTTCACGGCCGAAGTATTCACGACGACCATGTCGCCGCCGCGCAAGGGCGGATCTTCCGCCGCGCCGGTGCGGATGTCGACGAGATTGAATACCGCGCCCATGCGCTGACCGTCCTGCATGCGAAATACCATTACCTGGTCCAGCTTTGCCGTGCGGCTGGGGCTTTTCGCTTGCGCGATCATTTCCAGCAGCGTCGCGCGGCCCTGCGGCAGTTCGAACCGGCCCGGCTCGTTCACTGCCCCTTCGACGGTGACGTACTGGCTGGCCGATCCCTTCACGAAAATCGTGACGCGGGCATCGTTGTAAAGACCCTCGTCCAGCCGCGCCTTGATCTGGCGGGTCAGTTCGCTGGTGGTCAGGCCCGCCGCCTCGACCGTGCCGATCAGCGGGTAATCGAAGCGCCCTTCCGCATCGACGGGAAGCTCGGCAAAGCTGAGTGAAGGTTCGCCATAGACCGCGATCGAAAGCCGGTCGAACGGCCCGATGCGATAGACCGCATCCGCAGGCCGCGCCGTCGCCTGAAGCGAACGGTAGGCTTCCGCCCCGCGGGCCAGGCTTTCATCAGGATAGGACTGGCAGCCCGAAAGCCCCGCACAGCCCACGGCAAAAAGAACGACAGCACGAAACCGCGCCGGAACGACCTTATTCCTCATTTGCGACCCCCCTCTCCGCAGAGAGCATCAGCACGAGCGCCGTGGCCGAGACCACCGCGAGCGAAAGCGATCGAAACGGATAATCGACAAGCGCATGGAGACCGACAATCGCCAGCACGGCAAAAACGAACAGATCTCCACGAGCCAGACGGGATTTAATCAATATTGTCATATGTTTGACGATGCGAGTGGCGATCCAGCCGGTGGCAACAACGGCAAAGACGCCCGCTTCGACCAGGAATTCCAGCCAATCGGAATGGGCACGGTTCGCGTGGGTGGCGTCGACTGCCGTAAGGCTTTCCACCAGCGGAAAGGGTTGTTCGAAGGTGCCAAGGCCCGTTCCCCACGGGAAAGCCATCACGGCAAGGCGCATCGCATCTGGCCAGCCGGAACCGCCAGCCTGGAGAACAGCCGCAAGTTGACTTCCGGGGGGCAAGGTCTGCCGAAACGCGAGGGGTAAAGGCAGCAGCTGAAGTACTGCCAACGCAGGCAGTAAAATCGCGATTGCCCAGTGGACGGGCCCGATCCGGAGATCGCGACCTGGAGAGAAGATCACCCCCAGCGCCGCGAAGGTGATTGCCACCACAATGACGACGATCTCGGCCGCAGGAGCGGGCGAAACGCCGCCTCCGAACAGAACCGCAAGGGCAACAAGGCAAAACATCGGCGCGCTTGGGGCGTGAAGCGAGGACACGCGAGCAGAGCGAAGCGTCAACACCTTTGCGACGGGGCCGCTCGCCACTCGCTCCATCGATGCCTGCCCTGCACGTAACACCGCAAACTCCTTTTCGACTGCGCGAACCCCGTCGTTCCCGGGCGGGCAATCCGCCGGGCCTTGTCCGTGTCTGTTTTGGAAGCTCCCGCCCATGGGCTGGGGCGAAGGATCACCCGTTGCTGTCGGGTCTGCCCTTGTCGATCGCGTCAACGGCCTTGCCGATGCCGTTCTGCGCGCGATCGGGCAGCATCGGCGCGAGATCGATCACGCGTGGCTACTTACACTCCGGCCTCGCCGGTACATTGCCGGCGTCGGGCTTGCCGGACGAAAGCGCCGGCACGGCCATTCCTGCGCCCACGAGCCCAGAGAGGATTACGATCTTACGCATTGCCAGATAACTCCCACTTCCGCCCACAAGGCGGCCCTTGCCAAATGGACTGTCAGACTTCGCACATCGCAGGAAGTGACTATTCGAACCGATGCGGAGTTATACGTAGAAGTCCGGTCCGCATCGGAGCAGAAACTGAGCAGATCCGGCACTTTGGGGGGTGACCTTACCCACCGCTTCGCGCATTCATCGAGGCATGAGGGTCGCCATCGTCAACACGCTGTACCCACCGACAAACGTGGGCGGGGCAGAGCGCAGCGTCGCTGTCCTGGCCGAGGCCCTGGCCGCGACAGGCGACGAAGTTCACGTCATCGCGCTGGACGATATCAAAGCGGCTTCGATCGAGGTCGTGACCGGCGTGACGGTGCACCGACTGCCCCACGGGAACCTGTACTGGCCTTTCGCCGACGATCGGCCGGGCCTTGCCGGGCGCATCGGCTGGCAGGCGAAGGACCGCGGTATGGCGGCGGTAACAGCAGATGTCCGCAAATTGCTGCAGGATCTGCGGCCCGACGTCCTGCACACCAACAATCTCACCGGCTTCGGATCGGGCGTGATCCCGATCGCCCGCGATTTGTGCATTCCAGTCATCCACACGCTGCGTGATTTCAGCCTGCTCTGCGCGCGGGCCAGCCTGTTTCGATCGGGTAAGGATTGTAAAGCGCGATGCCTGTCCTGCCGCGTCCTCACCGGACCGCGCATGAAGGCTGCCAGAGATGTGCAGATCGTGGTCGGCAACAGCGAATACATGGTGACGCGCCACCGGGCGGAAGGCCTGTTCGGCAAAACGCCTGCTCGCACGATCTTCAGCGCGGTACCCGGCATTTCCGCAGCATCGGCCGACGCGGGTGAGGCTTCGTCGCCAACTTTACGCATCGGTTTCCTCGGCGCGGTGAAGCCGGAAAAAGGGATCGAGGAACTGCTCGAGGCCTGCCGTTCGCTGCCCGCGTCGGGCTGGACACTAACGATCGGCGGCAAGGGCGACGGCGGCTATGTGAACGCCCTGAAGGCGCGCCATGCAGGGCTTCCGATTATGTGGTCCGGCTTTGTCGCGGCGGACCGGTTCTATGAGGAAGTCGACCTTGTCGTCATTCCCTCGATCTGGCCCGAACCGATGCCCCGCGTGCTGATCGAGGCGATTGCGCACGGCCTGCCGGTGTTCGTCTCCGATGCAGGCGGCGCGCCCGAAGTGGCCGCGCTCCATGCCGGCGCGACTGTCTATCCTCGCCGCGATACGCAGCGGCTCGGCGAATTGTTGGCCGCAAGCATTCGTGAAAGACCAGCCCGTGTGGCACCGGATATGGCGATCGTCGAAAAGTTCGGCACGGGGCGGCTCGTTGCCGAATATCGCGAGGCGTATCGCGACGCGATTGCCGAGTTTTGCGATGCCTGAGGCATGTTTCTCGCGGCTGGTGGCGATGGACGTCGCAATCTGGGCTCGGCACGCAAGCAGAAAGCCGGGCTGGGGCTTTGCATTACGTTGCCTGTTGCTGCGCCCCGGCTTTCTTTTCGTCTTCGCCCATCGGGTTGCGCGGGCAATGCGGACTTGGCCGTTGGTCGGCGGACCGCTTTTCCGGCTGGGGCTGTTTCTCCTCGAAATGACGTGGTCGAGCGAAATCGGGGCCGAGGCGCGGATCGGCGGCGGGCTCTATATGCCGCATCCCTTCGGCATCGTGATCGGCAATGGCTGCGTTGTTCGCGAAAACGTCACCGTGCTTCAGAACGTCACACTGGGACGGCGCGATCCATCGCGAGGCGATGTTCCCACGGTCAGTAACGGGGCGATGATCGGCGCAGGGGCGGTCGTTCTGGGCTCCGTCGCCATAGGTGTAGACGCAAGGATCGCAGCTAATGCGCTGGTGCTGGACGACGTGCCCGACGGCGGACTTGCCATCGGCAACCCTGCCACTATCAGGGGTTAGCCACCGCTCATCTGCCCGAGCATCAGCGCGAACAACAGGCCAAGCGCAGTCGCGATACCGGCGAAAGTGGAATCTTCCTTGTAGGCCTTGGGAAACACCTCGGTCGCAAGGCTGGCGACAACCGCGCCTGCCGCAATGCATCGCACGAAGCCGAGCAAATCCTCGTTGAGTGAGGCGAAAACGACATTGCCCATGATCGCGGCGAGCGAGAGAATCAGCGCGGTTCCGGCCCAGACGGCGACGACCTTGCCCTTACCCATCTTCTGGTTCTCTCGCATCGAACGCGCCCCGCTTGCCGCCTCTGGCAGGTTCGACAGCAGGATCGATGCGCCGAGCGCTGCGACTTCCTTTGGCCCCGCCCCGATCAGCGCGACGCCCAGCGCGAGGTTTTCGGGGATACCGTCGGTGGTGACCGCGGCCAGCAATCCGCCGCCGCTGTTGCTGCCCCATTTCTCGTCGATCAGGTAGTCGATCACCGTGAATAGCACCGCCCCGACGGCAACGCCCAGAACCGCGGTCGTCGTGGTGCTTTTCTCGATCGTCGGCTCTATCAGTTCGGTGACGAGGCTGAGCAGCAACGCCCCGCCCGCCAATGCCACGATGAAGCCTTCGACCCGGCCGTTGAGCTTGCCATAAACGCCCCAGAGCGCGCCGACGATCAGCGCGCCCGATACTATGGCAACGACCGCGAGTGTCAGGCCCATGCGAAAACTCCTTGCTCCCCGCCCTAAACGGGCAATTCGCAAGGAGCGTTCCGCAAAGCCTGCGTCAGTCCGCGTAGGCGTGGACGAGGTCGGTCAGAACTTTGCGCCCGCGATAGAGCGCATCGACCGAAATATGCTCGTCCAGCCCGTGCGCGCCGTTGCCCTCCGGATCGAAATAGAGCCCACTGAAACCATAGGCCGGAATGCCCACTGCCGAGAAATAGAGACCGTCGGTCGCGCCGGTCGACATTGTCGGGATCAGCGGGACGCCGGGGTAGTATTTCGCGATCACGGCCCGCATCGGGTCCAGCACTCGGCGGTCTAGCGGTGGTGCCTTGGCGATGGGCTTGTCATCGCGCGCCATGGCGATGGAGACCGCCGGTTCGTCCATGATCGCGGTCAGCTCCTCCATGATCCCCGCCGGCGTGTGACCAGGAAAGATGCGGCAATTGACGTTGGCGGTGACCGACTGGGGCAACGCGTTAACTGCGTGCCCGCCGTCGATCATTGTCGCCACGCAGCTGGTGCGCAACATCGAACGGTACATTTTGTCCTCGTCGAGAACCTCGATGGCGTCGGCATTGGTCGGGTCGGCCACGACTGCCAGCATCGCTTTGCCGATCGAGTCGTCGCGCGTTGCGCCCACGCCCGAGAAATAGGCGCGCGTCGTGTCATTCAGCTCCGCCGGAAAGGTGTGTGCGCCGATCTTCTGCAGCGCGGCGGCCATCTGGTAGATCGCGTTGTCGCGCTTGGGCTGAGAACTGTGGCCACCCGGATTGGTCACCGTCAGGCGATAGTCCTGGTAGAGTTTCTCTCCCACCTGCACGTTCTGCACGACGACATTGCCCACGCCGTCCGCATCCACCGTCCCGTCGGTGCGCCCCGATCCGCCCTCGTTGATGACGAAGGCCGCGTCGACAAGGTCGCGATGCTCTCTCGCCAGCCAGTTCGCGCCGTTGAAGGCGGTGTCAGTCTCTTCCCCGCACGTCAGCGCCATCTTGATCGTGCGCGATGGGGCATAGCCATCCTTCGTAAAGTTGACGAACATGTCGGCCCAGATCGCAGCCATCGACTTGTCGTCCGAAGACCCGCGCGCCCAGAAAAAGCCGTCTTCCTCATGCAGCGTAAACGGATCGCGCACCCAGTCCTCGCGCTTGGCCTCCACCACGTCGATGTGCGCAAGCAGCAGGACTGGTTCGAGTGAAGCGTCGGAACCCGGGATGACAGCAAAGAGATTGCCTTCCTTCGGATGGTCCGGATGGACCATGACCTGCACGTTTTCACTCGCCATCCCCGCGCCTGTCAGCCGGTCCGCGATCTGCTGCGACGCAATCGTGCAGCTACCTGAAGACAGCGTCGTATTCGTCTCCACCAGCTCCTTATAAAGTTCGCGAAAGGCCAGTTCGTCGGCACTGCGTTCCGCCGCCTGTGCCGACGCTGCAGCGAAGGAGAAGGCAAGTGCCAGTGCGGGAAGGCTTTTTCGGATCAAGATCGATGCTCCAACAGACGTTGCATGGCGCTGTTTGAAGCATGATCAGACTGTGGATGGAAGGGGGGTGAAAGCCTTCCGAATCCGGCCCTTCGTGCCTATATGATGGTCATGGCAGACAATACCGAGAACACAGGGCCCCTTCCCGAAAACCAGCCGCCCGAAAAGAAGAACGGCTACGGCGCGGAAAGCATCAAGGTCCTCAAGGGCCTCGACGCCGTGCGCAAGCGTCCCGGCATGTACATCGGCGATACCGACGACGGCTCGGGCCTGCACCACATGGTCTTCGAAGTCTCGGACAACGCGATCGACGAGGCGCTGGCCGGCCACTGCGACCGCGTCCTGATCGAACTGCACCCTGACAACTCGGTATCGGTCGACGACAACGGTCGCGGCATCCCGACCGACATCCACAAGGAAGAAGGCGTTTCCGCAGCAGAGGTCATCATGACCCAGCTCCACGCCGGCGGCAAGTTCGAGAATACGAGCGACGACAACGCCTACAAGGTGTCTGGCGGCCTCCACGGCGTGGGCGTCTCGGTCGTCAACGCGCTGTCGGAATGGCTGGAACTGACCATCTGGCGCGACGGCAAGGAACACTGGATGCGGTTCGAGCATGGCGACGCGGTCGCCCCGCTGATCGTGAAGGGCGACGCGCCGCTCAACGAAGACGGCGAACCGCGCAAGGGAACGCGCGTGCGCTTCCTGGCCAGCAACGACACCTTCAAGAACGTCACCGAATACGACTTCGAGAAGCTGGAACATCGTTACCGCGAACTCGCGTTCCTCAATTCAGGCGTCCGCATCATCCTGCGCGATCTTCGTCACGAAGAGGTGAAGGAACACGACCTGTTTTATGAAGGCGGCATCGCAGCCTTCGTGAAGTATCTGGACCGCAACAAGCAGCCGCTGGTGCCCGAACCCGTGGCGATCAGCGCGGACAGGGACGGCATCGGCATAGACGTCGCGCTGGAATGGAACGATTCCTACTACGAGAACGTCCTGTGCTTCACCAACAACATCCCGCAGCGTGACGGCGGAACCCATCTTGCGGCCTTCCGCGCGGCGCTGACCCGTACTCTGAACGGTTATGCCGAACGCTCCGGCCTTCTGAAGAAGGAAAAGGTCTCGCTTGCGGGCGAGGACATGCGCGAAGGCCTGACCGCGATCGTTTCGGTCAAGCTTCCGGACCCCAAGTTCGGATCGCAGACCAAGGACAAGCTGGTCTCTTCCGAAGTGCGCCAGCCGCTCGAAAGCCTGATGAGCGACAAGATGAGCGAATGGCTTGAGGAAAATCCGGCCAATGCGAAGGCGATCGTCCAGAAGATCATCGACGCCGCCGCCGCCCGCGAAGCCGCGCGCCGGGCCCGCGAACTGACCCGTCGCAAGGGCGCGATGGACATCGCCAGCCTTCCGGGCAAGCTTGCCGATTGCCAGGAACGCGATCCGTCCAAGTCCGAAATCTTCCTGGTCGAGGGTGATTCCGCAGGTGGCTCCGCCAAGCAGGGCCGTGACCGCCACTATCAGGCGATCCTGCCGCTGAAGGGCAAGATCCTGAACGTCGAACGCGCCCGTTTCGACCGCATCATCGGGTCGAAGGAAGTCGGCACGCTGATCCAGGCGATGGGCACGGGTCTTCGTGACGAGTTTAATCTCGAAAAGCTGCGCTATCACAAGATCGTCATCATGACCGACGCAGACGTCGACGGCGCGCATATCCGCACCTTGCTGCTGACTTTCTTCCACCGCCAGATGCCCGACATCATCAAGGCCGGACACCTCTATATCGCACAGCCCCCGCTCTATAAGGTCGCGAAGGGCCGGTCCGAGGTCTATCTCAAGGACAACGACGCGCTCGACCGTTATCTGATCGAGGGCGGCCTTGCGAACAAGGTTCTGGAAACCGGCGGCGGTGCGCGCAGCGGCGAGGATCTTGCCGCGCTGGTCGAACAGGCCCGCCGCTTCAAGAACACGCTGGCGTTCGCGCCCAACCGCTACGATTCTGCCGTTGTCGAGGCGCTGGCCCTTGCCGGTGCGCTTGACCCCGATCTCGACGCCGCAGGGCGCGAGGCGGCGCTGGCGCACACGGCTGCAACCATGCAGCGCGGCGATCCCGAGGCGAAGTGGACCGCGTCGGTCACCGATGAAGGCTACGGCATCTCGCGCCTGTGGCGCGGGGTCACCGACTATCACTTGATCGAGAACAAGTTCCTCGACAGCGCCGAAGCCCGCAAGCTGCACAAGGTCGCAGCCGAACAGGCCGACGCCTATGCCGACGGCGCCCGGCTCGTCCGCGCCAGCGCGGCTGATGCAGAGGAAGGCGAAGAGAACGTAGCCCTTACCAAGGTCGCGGCGATCTGGCGTCCAACGCAGCTTCTGGAACAGGTCCTGGCCACGGGCCGCAAGGGCCTGTCGATCCAGCGCTACAAGGGTCTTGGCGAAATGAACGCCGAGCAGCTCTGGGAAACGACTCTCGACCCCGAGAATCGCGCCTTGCTGCAGGTGAAGGTTGAGGACGCCGACGTGACCGACGAGATCTTTACCCGCCTGATGGGCGACGTCGTCGAACCGCGCCGCGATTTCATCCAGCAAAACGCGCTCAACGTCGCCAATCTCGACATCTGATCGCTGCCCTGCGGCGCGATCGCGCTGCAATGCAGCAACAGTTGCAGCCAAAACGACACGCGATCCCCGGGTAACGCGCCTGACACTTTGATCAGGGGCTCCCCCGGGGAGAATATTCGCCCCCTTAATCAAGCCGCGGTCCGCTTTGCGGAACCAACTTTGCCGCGGCATCCATGACCCGCGTCCTACGTCCTGCACCGGAACGACAACCGCAACTTCGGCATCTTCGCCGCCGGCGAGGTTTCGGCTACCGATCGCCCGATCCTGCGTGAAGGCGTGCTCTATTCGGACGACAAAAAGACCGACCGGATCAGCGGCGTCGCGCAGCTTCCCGCCGTCACCCTGCCGCTGACCAATACGGCCAAGGGCGACAACATTTCTTGGCACGCTAGTGCGACTTACGAAGTCACCGCCGACACCAACGTCTAAGCCCGCGTGGCGACCGGTTATTTAGGCCCTGCGATCCAGGACAGGGTGAACTTCTTCTCCGTCCCGACGGTCGCGAAGGAACAGGCCACGATCTCGGCAGAAGGCGGCATCAAGACCGCGCTGCTCGATCGCAGGCTGCGCCCCGACCTCGCCGGCTATTGGTGGCGTACCGACGATCTTCAGCTGACCGCGGTGGGCCGCACGTCGACTTCGGCCTGCCTGATCAACGCCGACCATGCTGTCGGCTATGGCATCAGGGCGAGCTGCCGCGCGCCCCGCCCCCACGCTGATGCCGGCTGGGAAATCGCCGGCTTCGTGCGTAACTTCACCGACGTGATCGTGTTCGTTTCGGGCATCGACTTCGACAACCTGACCGGCATGATCAACGAACCCCGCACCCGGGGCCTGGAAGTTCGCGCTTCCTTCTGATCGTCCCCTGATTGACGGCAAACGATGCCGCCCGTCTTTCGCTTCTCAAAGGCGGAAAGCGGGCGGCACTGTTCTTTGTGGCTATGGACCGATGCGCCGTGGTCCTAGAAGACTGTCCGGGAACGACGACGTGGCACAGTTCACGCGCAGGACAGGAGAGGACATGACTGCCAGGACGCCCCTGCGCCTCGGTTTCAGCACCATCGCAATCATCGCCAGCACCCCCGCGCTTGCCGACGACGCCGACCAGCGCATCATCGTGGTAACAGCGCCGGGCGGCGATACGCTCGTTTCCGAAGGGACGGTCGTCGGCCGCGAAGACATCGCTGCCGCCGGGTCGCCCGATGCCATCGCCGCGCTGACCCGCAATGTCGCGGGCGTCACACTGCAGCAAGCGCAGGGCAATCCGTGGCAGCCAAACCTGTCGTGGCGCGGTTTTCTCGCCTCCCCGCTACAGGGCCAGCCGCAGGGGCTTGCCGCCTATCTCGATGGTGGACGCTTTAACCTTCCCTTCGGCGACACGGTGCCCTTTGACGTCATCCCCGATGCGGCACTCACTTCGATCGCGCTGGTTGAGGCGGACCCCGCATTCGGCCTCAATGCACTGGGCGGCGCGGTCGTGATGGCGACCGCCACGGGACGAAGCGATCCGGGTCTGACCGCGACGGCGGCTTATGGCTCTTATGACGAGCGCGAGTTCAGCCTTGCCGGCGGCGGCGCTGGCGATGCATTTTCCGCCTTCGCCGCGGTCCAGTACCGCGCAGAGGACGGCTGGCGCGATTACAGCCCGTCCGAACTGCTGAACGGCTACCTCGATTTCGGCTACGACGCGGGCGGTCACGGCGCGCACCTCAAGTTCGTGGGCGCGGACACCGACCTTACCGGAAACGGCGTCGCGCCGATCGAACTGCTGGACGCGCGGCGCAAGTCGGTCTTCACCTGGCCCGACCGGTCGCAGACGAAATACGGGCGGATCAGCCTGACGCCGTGGATCGCGCTGGGCGATGAAACGCGGCTGGAAGGCACGCTTTATTACCAGCGGTTGAAGATCCGCACCGTCAACGGCGATGCCGCCGACATCGAAGTGTGCGAAGACGATGACCTCGCGGGCCTGCTCTGCCTCGAAACCGTCGAAGATGACGACGATGACGACGATGACGGCGGAGAGGAAGAGGGCGAGGTCCTGACCGATGCGGGCGGCATGGCGATTGCCGACGTGCTGGGCGGCGAGGATTACGGGGTGCTCAACCGCGGGCGGCTGAAGACCCGCGCGGGCGGTGTTCTCTTGCAGCTTATCGACGAACGCGAATTTTGGGGCGGGACCAACCGCCTCGCCATCGGCGTCAGCTATGACGAAAGCCGCAACCGCTTCGACACTGAGACAGAACTGGGCGAACTGACGGAAGACCGCAGCGTCGAAGGACTGGGCACGGTCATCGTGCAGGACAGCGGCGCGATTGCGCCCGTCGGCCTGATCGCGAAGACGAAGTTCACCGGCGCGTTCCTATCCGACAGCCTGCCGCTGACCGATCGGCTGACCGCGGAAATCGGACTGCGCTACAATCACGCCAATATCGTCCTGCGAGACCAGATCGGCACCGCGCTGAACGGCGATCACACATTCGAGCGTTTGAACCCCGGCCTCTCGCTACGTTATCGCGCGTCGGACGCGCTGACCTTGCGCGCCGGTTACGCCGAGACGAACCGCACGCCGACGCCGGCCGAGCTGTCCTGCGCGGACGAGGACGCGCCGTGCAGCCTTGCCAACTTCTTCATCGCCGATCCGCCGCTGGAGCAAGTCGTGGCGAAGTCGTGGAACATCGGCGCGACGGGTAACACCGATGCGGGCGGCTGGAACCTTGCGTGGCAGGCGACCGCGTGGCGCACGACGAACCGGAACGACATCCAGTTCGTCGCGTCCGAAATCCGGGGGCGCGCCTATTTCCGCAACATCGGCAGCACGCGGAGGCAGGGAATCGACGTTGGCGTGAAGGCCCGGCGCGGGCCGCTTTCGCTGTCCGCAGGCTATGCTTTCCTCGACGCGACGTTCCGCGATCCTCTCACCCTGTCCAGCCCGTCCAACCCCTTCGCCAACGGAGATGGAGAGATCGACGTTTCGCGCGGAGACCGACTCTCCGGCCTGCCCCGCCACAGCACGACGTTCAGCGCGGACTATGAAGGCAACGGCTTCTCGTTTGGCGGCGATGTCATCGCGCGCTCTAGCCAGCAAATGGTGGGCGACGAGGCCGGGCAGAACCCGAAGGTTCCGGGCTATGCGCTGGTCAACTTGCGCGGGTCGATCGACTTTGCCCCCGGTCTTTCGCTTTTCGGCGAAGTGCGAAACGCGCTCGACACCGATTACGAGACTTTCGGCACTTTCTCCGAAGTCGACGAAGTTTTCCTGTCCGAGGCGCCCGACGCCGAAGACCCCCGTGCCTTTGGCCCCGGCGCGCCACGCCGATGGACGATAGGGGTGAAAGCCAGCTTCTGATAGTCGGAACAGACCACCCTTGAATCCGGAACAGGCGGGCGCGGCGGCGGTTAGTCAGGCAAAGACTGAAAGGAAAACCATGACTACCAATTCCGCATCCGCCAGCTACCAGGGCCTCGGCAAGGACGGCAAGGGCCACGTCGCGACGAAGTCGGGCGCGCTCGATGCGCCGTACGGCTTCAACACCCGTTTCGAAGACGACCCCGGCACCAACCCCGAGGAACAGATCGCGGCGGCCCATGCATCGTGCTTTACGATGGCAACCAGCTTTGCGCTCGCCAAGGAAGGCTTCACCGACGGGCGGCTCGACACCGACTGCACCGTGACGCTTGAAAAGGACGGCGACGGGTTCAAAGTGACGAAGTCCGCCCTGTCGCTAAAGGCCAATGTTCCCGGCCTGACGCAGGAACAGTTCGAGACGGTCACCGACGGCACCAAGGCAAACTGCCCGATTTCGAAGTTACTGAACTGCGAGATCACGCTCGACAGGACGCTTGAATCTTGAGTAGCAAGCCCCGCGTTCTCTTCGTCTGCCTTGGCAACATCTGCCGGTCCCCGCTGGCAGAAGCGGCCTTCCGCGCCGAGGCGGCGAAGGCGGGGCTTATCGCAGAGGCTGACTCTGCCGGCACTGCCGCATATCACGTCGGCGAACCGCCGGACCGCCGCGCCATCCGCGAAGCGGCGCGCAATGGCATCGACATCGCGCACTATCGCGGACGGCAGGTGACGGCGCAGGACTTTCACGACTTCACGCACGTATTCGCACTTGATGCCGAAAACCTCGCAAACTTGCGCCGCGTCCGGCCCTCGGGTGCCCCTGCCCGCCTCTCGCTTCTGCTCGACTGCGTCGACGGGCGCGAGGGCGAGGCCGTGGCCGATCCTTATTACGGCGATGAAAGCGGCTTTGCCGTAACGTGGGACGAAGTCAGCGAAGCGGCCCGTGCTTTGGTCGCGGACCTATCCAACGGATGAGCGTCGGCGATTATGTCGAAAGCCTGATCGGAGAGCGGCCCGCAGAGGCGAGCGCGCTTTCGGGCGGCGACATTGCGGCCGCGTGGCAGGTGACAATGGCCGATGGTCGCCGCTTCGTCCTGAAGAAGGGCGACGATGTCTCGATACAGACTGTCATGCTGGAAGCGATCCGCAGGACCGGCGCGCCGGTGCCCAATGTGATCGCTTCTTTGGGCGACCTGTGCCTGATGGAGCGGGTTCCCTCGGGCGGCAATCTGTCGAACAGTTTCGGCGATCTCGCGCAAGTGCTGACGAAGCTCCACGCGCCGACGGACGAGGCCTATGGCTGGCACCAGGACCATTCCTTCGGCCCGGTCGCCGTGCCCAATGGTCGCTGCAACAACTGGCCCCGCTTCTGGGCCGAGAACCGGCTCTTATCCGGCGCACCACATATCGACACCGCCATTGCGCGCCGGATCGAGGCCTTGGCAGATCGTATCGCCGACATCCTGCCCGCCGCGCCCGCGCCTGCGCTGCTGCATGGCGACTTGTGGGGCGGCAACGTGCTCTGCTTTGGCGGTCGGGTCAGCGCGCTGATCGATCCGTCTTGCTACTATGGCGACCGCGAGGTCGACTGGGCGATGCTGACCGTCTTCAACAATCCGCCGGGCAGCTTCTTCGAGGCGATGGAGCCCCTGCCCGGCTGGCGCGAGCGGCTGGGTTGCTACCGGCTCTGGCCGCTGCTGGTGCACTTGCGGCTGTTCGGCACGACCTACAGCGGCGCGGTCGAGAACGAGCTGACGGCGCTTGGCTTTTAAGCTTCGACTACCCAGTCTCGGCGCAACTGCTTGCCAGCGAGGCCCATCAGCAGCGCGGCCATGCCGTAGAGGCCGAGAGCAAAAAGCATCGAAAAGCGCAGCGCTTCGTCACCGTATGTCGGTTTCAGGAAATCGGACAACGCGCCCAGCGCGTAAATCCCGCCGCCAAGGCCGATCAGGTTGTTGATCAGCAGGAACATCGAGGATGCCGTCGCACGCGCGCGCGGTTCGACGAGATGCTGGACTGCGGAGAGGACCGGACCGATCCAGATATAGGCAAGCGCCTGGGGCAGGAGGAACAGGATGAAGGCCATCGCCACGCTGTTCGAACTGATCCCGCCTGCATAGAACGGGATCGCCAGCGCATAGGCGAGCGCGGGGAGCCATGCGTACCACGCCTTGTCCTTGCCGCCGAGACGATCGCCGAACCACCCGCCAAGCAGTACGCCGACAGTGCCGCCCAGAAGCAGGATCGCTCCGTAGAACTGCGACGTGCCAACGAGGTCGAGGCCAAAGCTGCGCTGGAGCAGGCTGGGCAGCCAGAAGGCGACGCCATAGCCAAGCATCGAGGATGAAGCAGCGCCGAACGACAGCAGCCAGAACGAAGGTTTGCGCGCCAGCACGCCGGCGATGGCGCCGAAGGATGGCGATTCCTCGCCCGCGACGGGCGCCGGTCGCGGCACGTCCTTGACGATCAGTTTGAACGGGATGGCAATGGCGACACCGCAAAGGCCCACGGCCACGAAAGCTACGCGCCAGTCGACCAGCGCGGCGATATAGCCGCCGGCCATGACGCCTGCGGCAGAGCCAAGCGGGATACCCAGCGAATAGATCGAGAGCGCGAAGGCCCGCCTGGACGACGGGAAATAGTCGCCGATAATGGCGTAGGACGGGGCAACGCCCCCCGCCTCACCAATGCCCACGCCAAGGCGGGCAAGGAAGATGTGCCAGAAGCTGGTCGCCAGTCCGCATATCGCGGTAAACCCGCTCCACGCCACAAGACTGACGGTGATGACCCAACTGCGGCTGGTACGGTCGGCCAGCCATGCCAGCGGCACTGCCAGCGTCGAATAAAGCAGCGCGAAAGCGATACCGCCCAACAAACCCATCTGCGTGTCCGACAGGCCGAGCTCGGCCTGAATCGGCGCGGCAAGGATCGCGAGGATCTGCCGGTCGAGGAAGTTGAACACATAGACGACGAGCAGCATGGCAAGGACAGGGCCGGGCCGTGCTGGCAGCGTTTTGGGCTGTTGGGCGGTTGTTTCGGTCATCGTGCGTGGGTCTGCAGGAAGGGGCCGATGGCGGCAAGCACTTCGGGTTCGTCGAGCAGCGGCGCATGGCCCCGTTTTGGCACGGTCACCGCCTCGAACGGTCCGGAGTGGCGCTTGTCCATTTCCGCCACCGTCTCAGCCGAGAACAGATCGCTGAGCGCCCCGCGCACGGCCATGACCGGCATCTTGTCCAATGCCTGCCAGACCGGCCAGAGGTCGCCCGGAACGACCGCATCGTCATCGGGGTCGAGCCCCTTGGCGATGGCCGGATCGTAGGCCGACGACACACCCGAGCCATCTTCGACACAGGTCCGGCGGGCAAAGGCCATCCAGTCCTCGGCGCCGAAGTCGGGAAACGCCTCGGCATTGACGGCTGCGATGCGCGATGCCGCCTCGTCCCAGTCCGCCGCCGGAGCACGCGGACCGACATAGTTGCGGATGCGGTCGAGGCCGCCTTCTTCCAGCACGGGGCCGACATCGTTCAGGACAAGCGCCGCGATCTTCGCAGGGGCAAGCGCCCCCATGATCATCCCGATCAGCCCGCCCATCGAGGTGCCGACAATGCCGAACCTCTCGATACCAAGGCCGCCCATCAGGGCGAACATGTCGCCCGAATAGACGTCGATGCGGTACTGGTCCGACTTGTCGTCGTGCTCCGACAATCCTCGCCCCCGCTGGTCCGGCACGATCAGGCGATGGCCAGAAAGGTGCGGGATCAGGGGTTCGAAGTCGGCGCTGTTACGGGTCAGCCCGTGCATCAGGAGAAGCGGGAGCCCCTCGCCCGCGCCATCCGCAGCCGGATAGTCGCGAGCGAAGAGATCCAGCCGTCCGTCCGCAGAGCGGAACCGGTGGCTGTTATATTCTGCCATGGCCTAAATCCTTTCCGATCCGCCGGGGATCAGAAGCGGACCTCGCCCGTGACGAAGAACCGGCGCGGGTCGCCGTAGAAGCCCGTCAGCGTGCCTTCGAGGCCCAGCGTCGGGACGAACGGCTGACCGTTGGTGCCGCCGGCCACGAAGTTGTAGCCCGAGACGATGTAACGCTCGTTCGTCAGGTTCTTGCCGTGGACGCCGATCGAGAAACGGTCGGAATCGTCGGTGTAAACGATGCCCGCATCGACGAGGAAGTAACCGTCCTGGTCGAGGAACGGGTTTGCCGTTTCGAACTGGCTGGTGTCACTGCGCATCGAGATGCCGCCGAGGAAGTCGACCATGCCGCTCGCAACCGGAAGGCCGAGATCGAACCCTGCATTGACGGTCCATTCCGGCGTGTTCTGGAAGGTGCGCTGGCTCGACACGTCGACACCGTTCACGAGGTATTCGTTGAACTTGGCATCAAGGTAGCCGACCGCGAAGTTCACGTTCATGCGGCTTCCGTCACCGGCGAAGTCTTCACCGGCAAGAATGTTCGCTTCGAACTCGAACCCGTTGATGTCGGCGCTTGCCGCGTTGGTCGTGACGCCGACGAACGTGTCGAACACGCCGTCGCCATCCGTATCAGCCCCCTGCGAGCCCGGGATCTGGATGTCGGTGTAGTCGCCCTTGAAGGCCGCAAAACTGATGTTCAGGCGGCGATCGAGCAGCGAGGCCTTCCAGCCCAGTTCGTAGCTGTCCACCGTTTCGGGCTTGAAGCGCATGAACTCAAACACTTCGGCTGCCGAGACGGAGCCGTCGTTGTCGAGGTCCTGGGCCTGGCTGGTCTGGCCGCGCGGGTCGAAGCCGCCGCCCTTGAAGCCCTTCGAATAGGTGAAGTAGATGTTGTGGTTGCTGTTCGGCTTGAAGCTGATCGAGGCGCGCGGCGTGAATTCCTTGAAGGTATCCGATCCGTCGAAGTCCGACGTTACCGCGATCGGGATCGCACCGGTTGCGAACAGGTCCGAATAGCCGCCGATGAACGTCGTGCGCAGGACGCGCGAGTTACGCTTGTCGTTGGTGTAGCGGCCGCCGAGCGAAAGCGAGAGCTGGTCGGTCAGTTCGTAAGTGAAGTCGCCGAAGATCGACCAAGTCTTGGTTTTCACGTCGCCCAGCGTCTGGGCGGTGAGGCCCGGCAGGCCGATGAGGTCGCCGGTCGTGAACAGCGCAACGTCGAACGCGGTGAAGGCGTTGGCGTCGAGGTAATAGGCGCCCAGCACGCCCGACAGCCGGTCGCTTTCGTAAAGGAACTGCAGTTCCTGGCTGAACTGGTCGTTCTCGTAGATCGCGGGCACGTCGAGGTCGGCAGACGGAAGGCTGTCGAAATCGATCGGGCTGGTCGAGGTGTCTTCGCGGTAGCCGGTGATCGACTTCAGCGTGATGGTGTCGGAAACCTCGAAGGCAGCGGACAGCGAACCGCCCCATGCCTCGACTTCCTGGTCGACGACGTTGAGACCCGCGCGCGTGTCATAGACGCTGTCCAGAACGGGTGCGCCGGTCAGCTGGCCGGGGATCAGGCGATGACCCTGGCGGGCGAAGCTGTCGTCCTTCACATAGTCGCCCGACAAGCGAACAAAGACCGGACCGTTGTCGAATTCGACCGTGCCGCGCGCGGCCCAGACGTCCTTGTTGTAGTTCTCGACACCGTCCTGTTCGAGGTTGTCGCCGAAGCCGCCGCGCGACAGGCGCGCGCCGCTCGCGCCGATCGACAGGCTGTCGGTCAGCGGGGTCGATGCAGTGACGACGAGGTCGGCCTGGTCGTACGAACCGTAAGTGCCGCGGATCTTCAGCGAAGGCTCGTTCGGAAGGCGGGCGGTCACATACTTGATGGCACCGCCGATAGTGTTGCGTCCGTAAAGCGTACCCTGCGGACCGCGCAGGACTTCGATGCGCTCGACGTCATAGACATCGAGAACGGCGGCTTGAGGGCGGTTGAGGTAGACGTCGTCGACGTAGAGACCGACGCCGGCTTCGAAGCCTGCGACCGGGTCCTGCTGGCCGACGCCGCGGATGAAGGCCGACAGCGTGGTGTTCGTGCCACGCGAAACTTCGAGCGTGAGGTTCGGCACTTCCTGTCCGATTTCCTCGATCGTCTGGGTGCCCTGCTTGGCAAGGGCATCGCCGCCGATTGCCGTGACCGAGATCGGAACGTCGATCAGGCGTTCTTCGCGGCGGCGTGCGGTAACGACGATCTCGTTTCCACGGGTGCCGGTTTCGGCAGTGGTGTCGGCATCCTGCGCCATGGCGGGCGCGGCGACGGTAAGCGTGGCAATAGCAATGGGGCTAACAGCGCAAGCGAAAGCTGCGAATCGCATCAGGTCATCCTCCTCGAACGGTCCGTTTTCCGAACCTCCGATTCCGCCCTCTATTGAAACATGAACCGTCTTTCAAGTTTTCCGTGCATTGCCATCCACGGTTTCGAGGCGTAGCTGTTGCCATATGGCCACAACCGAACCGACCAGCGACACCCGGACCGACAAGGAACCGAGGACCGAACGCGGACGGCGAACGCTGCGAAAACTGCTGGATGCAGCCGCTATCGAATTCGGGGAAAAGGGTTTTCACGAAGCTTCGATCAGCGGGATCACGCGCCGCGCCGGAACCGCGCTGGGCAGTTTCTACACCTACTTCGATTCCAAGGACGAAATCTTCCGCGCGCTGGTTTCCGACATGAGCGGGATGGTCCGCACCCATTCGGCCAAGGCGGTAAAGCCCGACATGTCGCCGATCGAGGTGGAGACGGCCGCGCTAAGCGGGTTTCTGCAGTTCGCGCGCGAACACAAGGAAATCTACCGCATCATCGACGAAGCCGAATTCGTCGATCCGGCCAGTTTCCGCCGCCACTACGAAACGACGGCGCAGCGCATTGCAGAGCGTCTGGAAAAGGGATCGCAGAGCGGCGACTTCCGCCCCGGCCTCGACGAAGCGCACGCATGGGCGATCATGGGAATGTACGTATTCCTTGGCATGCGGTTCGCCGTTCTCGACGAAAAGCGGCCACTGGACGAAGTCGTGGCCGTGGCGGGCGACATGCTGCGCCACGGGATCACCAAGGACTGATTTTGCCCCGTCAGGTAGCGGCTTCGGGTCCGGGGTGGGACATGCCCCCGGACCCGAACCCTGTATTACGCAGGCCTGCGGGCGAAGATGCCAAAGCCCGCGATGATCGCATAGCAGATTGCCGGCAGGATCAGCGCGAAGGCAAGGCTGCCCGAAAGGTCGGCGACAGCTCCGAACACCACCGGGACGACCGCGCCGCCGACGATGGCGACATTGATGATGCCCGAGCCGTCCGCTGCACGGCTGCCCAGCTTTTCGCAGGCAAGCGCGAAGATCGTCGGGAACATGATCGAGTTCATCAGGCCGACCGCCAGCAGGCTGTAACCCGCGACCGCGCCGGTCGACAGTGCGGATATGGCGATGAGCAGGATCGCGATCGTCGCATTCGTGGCCAGGATCTTGCCCGGGCTGAACATACGCAGCAGGGCCGAGCCGATAAAACGGCCAACCATCGCGCCGCCCCAATAGAGCGTGATCATCCAGCCAATGACCGATTCCGGCTGACCGAAGACGCGCGCCTCGGCAAGGTAGTTGATCAGGATAGAGCCGATCGCGACTTCCGCGCCGACGTATAGGAAGATCGACAGCGCGCCGTAACCGAAGCGCGGACGCTTGAGCAGCGAGAGACCGCCGACGATCGAGCTTTCCTCGTGGCGTTCGCCCTGAAGCTTGTTGCGGAACAGCCAGACGACCAGTGCGACGACGCCGATGGCGACGGCAAGGCCGAGATAGGTATTGACGATCATCGCCGATTCCGCCGTGCGGTATGCCCGCAGCGCATCGCCCGAAAGCTCGTCAGCGCTCACCTCGGCGAGCTTGCCAAGGATAAGCCCTGCCCCGACCGCCGGAAAGACGGTGGTGCCCAGCGAATTGAACGCCTGGCCGAAGGTAAGGCGGCTATGTGCCGTTCGCGCAGGGCCAAGCAGGCTGATCAGCGGGTTGGCGACGACCTGCACCATGACCACACCCGAGGCGAGCACGAAGTAGGCGAACAGGAAGATCGCGTAAGTCGCGGTCTGGCTGGCCGGAATGAACATCAGGCAGCCCGCCATCATCGTGACAAGGCCGATGACCGCGCCGCGCATATAGCCGACCTTTTTCACAAGGCGCGCCATCGGCAGGCCCATCACGAAGTAGGCCGCGAAGAAGCAGAACTGCACCAGCATCGCCTGCGTGTAATTGAGCGTGAAAAGCTCCTTCAGCTTCGGGATGACAACGTCATTGAGGGACGTGATTCCGCCGAAGATGAAGAACAGCGCAAAGACGAAGGGCTGAAGCCCCGGCGCGTCGATGTGGGTGCCGTCATCCTCGATCGGATTCGGGTCGGTGGAACTCGTAACATCGGGGGCCAGTGCCATCGAGGGATTCTCCTCCGGAGATGGCCGGGTTCTTTTGCCCGGCCTTATGGATTTTTCTCTTAGTTTGCGACCGGCGGACAGGTGCCGGCGGCGTCAACGGATTCCACGCTTGCCGAAAGCAATGCAAGCGAAAGGTTTGCGCCCGAAACGATGCGCAGCGGCGTTGCCATTTGCGCCATGTCCGCACCCTGCTCTGCAAAGCACTTGAGCGGGATGGCCAGCGTGCTCACATCACCCAGCGGGGCATCGACCAGAAGCGTGGTCACGTCCAGCGTCCGTTCACCCAGGGCCAGCGTCACCGGACCTTCGGGCAGGCTGTCGACGCGCCATTCGATGGCGAGCGACATGCGTTCGGCAAGGTGCTTGGTAAGGTCAGAGGCCGGCCCCTCGATCACGGCCGTGCCGTTGCCGGTCCACGTCAGCGACTTGGCATCTTCCTGCGCGCGAACATCGACCGATTGAGCGGTAACCGCACCGCCCGCGCTCGACACCGGGGCCGTGCCCACGGTGCGCTTGCCGCCCGCGTCCTCGACGCTCAGCACCCAGGGTGAAAGCGCGCGGCCCGCGCCGAAGAAGCTGTCGACATTGAGTGCGGTTGCGATGTCGACCCTGGGATCTTCCGAAAGCTGCGGAACGCTGGCGCCCTTGGCATAGGAAAGGCCATGGCCCAGCGGCCAAAGCGGCTCCGTCACCGGCGCGCGGGCATCGGCGGGCCATGCAAAGGAAAGCTTGCCGGTGAAATCACGCACCGGCTTGCCATCGGCGCGCGCAACCAGAACGTCGGCAACGCCGGCACCCTGCGATCCGGGCAGCCAGGCGGCCACGAAAGCGTCCGATGCGTTGATTTCGGGGCTTGTGAACATGGGACGGCCCGACAGAAACACCGAGACCACGGGAATGCCCTTGGCCTTCAGGCTTTTCAGAAGCGCAAGATCGGTCGGGTCCGACGGCTGGTAGTCGAGCGTGGGAACGTCGCCCTGATACTCGGCATAGGGCGTCTCGCCGAAGACGACGATGGCGACATCGGGCGCGGTTTCGAACGAGCCGTCTTGCGACAGCGTGGCGCTGCCGCCCGCTTCGGTGACGGCCTCGTTCAAACCGTCCCAGATCGTCTGGCCGTTTGGAAAGTCTTCCTTGGTGACGTCGGTGCCCTGCCACGAAATCGTCCAGCCACCCGACTGGATCGCCATCGAATCGGCAGCAGGTCCGGCGACAAGCACCTTGGCGCCCGGCTTGATCGGCAGGACCGAGCCTTCGTTCTTCAGAAGGACCAGCGACTTTGCCACCGCTTCGCGCGCGACAGCCAGATGCGCGGGCGCGCCGACGGCGGCATGGTCGCCGCGCACGACGGGCTGCGCGTCCATCAGGCCCAGCTTCATCTTCACGCGCAGGATGCGGCGGACCGCCTCGTTGATGCGCGCCTGCGGGATCTGCCCGCTACGCGCCTGCGCCAGCGTATTTTCGTAAAGGCCCTTCCAGCTATCGGGGGCCATGTACATGTCGAGCCCCGCCATCAGCGCTTCGGGGCAATCGGTGTTGGTGCAACCGGCAACCTGCCCCTGCGCGTTCCAATCACCTACGGTGAAACCCTGAAAGCCCAGCGCGCCTTTCAGCACGTCGGTCAGCAGCGTGGGGTTGCCGTGATTCTTCACACCATTCCAGCTTGAGAAGCTGGCCATCACGGTCAGCGCACCCGCGTCGATCGCGGTCACGTAACCGGCGGCGTGAATGTCGATCAGTTCCTCTTCTGAGATCTTCGCATCGCCCTGATCGTCACCGCCCTCGGTGCCGCCATCGGCGAGGAAGTGCTTGGCCGTCGCGGCAACGCGATTGGCGGGAATATCCTTGCCCGCTTCCAGCTTGCCCTGAAGGCCGAGGACCATTTCCTTGCCATATTCGGCGACAAGCTTGGGGTCGGAGGAATAGCCTTCGTAGGCCCGGCCCCAACGCAGGTCCTGCGGCACGGCCAGCGTGGGGGCGAAAGTCCATTCGATGCCCGAACCTGCGATTTCCAGCGCGGTTACTTCGGCGATGCGGCGGATCAGCGCGGGATCATGTGCAGCGCCAAGGCCGACGTTGTGCGGAAACACGGTCGCGCCGGGAATGTTATTGTGGCCATGCACGGCATCGACGCCGAAGATGATCGGGATCGCGACGCCCTTGGCACGCGGTTCGACCGAAACGGCACGGAATTCGTCGACAAGGCGATTCCAGTCCGCCGCGCTGGCGCGTTCGTTGCCGTAAGGGCCGCTGTTGCCGCCCGCCAGCAGCGAGCCGAGCGGATAAGTCCGCAGGTCTTCAGGCGAGATCGCCGCAATGTCGGCCTGAATCAGTTGGCCGACCTTCTGCTCAAGCGTCATCTGCGCCAGCAAAAGCGAAATGCGGTTTTCCGTTTCCGTGTCGGTAATCGCCGCCGGCGTATGCGCGCTCGGCCAGTTGGCAGCGTTGGCGCGTGCCGCTTCGGCGATGTCGGGCGCCCCCATCGGCTGTGCCGCGACAGGTGCTGCAAGTGCGGCAACCGCCGCCGACATCAATAGCGGAGCAAACTTGACCCCGATCCCCATCCCGGTCATCCCAATTCTTGTTGTGAACGTTATCAACCAAGGAAATACAGCAATCGCCGGGGCAGTCAACCCCACTGCCCGAAGGCGCAGGACTACAGGGCTTCAGCGGCGCAGGGCGCGGCTGGTGGAGGCGAGCAGCAGCGACGCGACAAGCGTCAGCCCTGCGAGAATCGCCATGAGCACCGGGTAGCCGAAGGCCGGAACCACCGCGATCGTCAACCAGGGCACGATCAGCGAGGGGACCGTGTTGGTGAGGTTGAAAATACCCAGATCGCGCCCCCTGTGCCGGGCTCGGGGCAGGACGCGCAGGGTCTGGCTGGAGTGGAGCGACAGGAACACCGTCGTCGCAAGACCGAACAGGATGTACCCCGCCAAGGCGAACAGCAGCCCCTGTGCCAGCGACATGAACATCAGGCCGACCGTGGCCATAAGTGCGGAAATTGCAAGCGGCATGATCGGTCGCCCTGCCCTGTCCGCCCAACGCCCCGAAAGCAGTGCCAGCGGCACGGCAGCGGCGAGGACGAAAGCGAAAGTGCGCGCGATGTCGGCGTCGGTCATGCCCTCATCGATGGAACGGAACCAGTAGAGCAGGTAGGCGAAGAGCGCGGCCTCGGAAATCTGCACGGCGAGCCGCGCTGCCCACATGCGTTTGACCGGTTTGGTGCTGTCGACCGCCTCTGCCGGACCGCCGAGAGTATCGCTCATCAATTCGGGAAAGGGCTTCGGTCGTCCGGCGATCAGGACAGGCAGGACGCAGGCAGCGACGATCCCCGCAACCAGCCATAGCCGCCCGTCGGGTCCCGCCAAACCCGGCATCGTGATCAACGCGCTGGTGACCGCCCCTGCTGCCGGAGCGAACGCCATCAGCCCGCCCAGAACACCCTTCTGGCTGTCGGGTACGCAGTCCCCCGCCCATGCCGATAGCGGCCCCATCATCATGTTGAGGAACACCTGCCAGACCAGCAACAGGCCGAGCAGCATGATGGCCGATTCCGCCAGCTGCACCGCAAGCAGCAGGGCAATCGTGCCGACCAATCCCGTCGCAACCCAAATGCGGCGGTTGCCGGTCCGGTCGCTCAGCCATCCGAAGGCGATGTTGGCCACGCTGGCGAAGATCGCACCGCCAAAGGTCAGGTAACCCAACACGCGCACGTCCGCGCTGCCCGCCATGTCGGTGACGCGCAGCGGCAGGAGGACAGTCAGGAACGGGACATAGGCAATCGCACTACCCGCCCAGGCAAGGGCATAAAGCAACAGGAACCGCGTTGCCTGCCGCGCACCGGCCTGCTGTGCGGGCGTGTTCACCGCGGCGGTGCGGTCGATTCCCGCTCTACCAGGCTACACGGCACGACGGCGGGTTGATCCGGCCATTCGTTGTCTCGCGCTGCCGCAATCAGCAGTTCGACCGCGCGGGCGGTGACGTCGGAAATCGGCTGATCCACGGCTGTCAGTTGCGGATGGGTAAAGCGCACGATGGGCGTATTGTCGAAGCTGACCAGCGAGAGATCGTCGGGGATCGACAGGCCCTTTTCGCGCGCGACTTCCAGCGTGGCGAGAGACATCTGGTCGTTGCTGGCGATGATCGCGGTCGGCCTGTCACCGCTCGAAAGCAGCGCCTCTGCCGCCTTGCGACCGGAATCGAAGCTGAAGTCGCCTTGCGCGAAAAGTCCGTCGGTCGGCAGGCCAAGGGTGTCCATCGCGCGGTGCCAGCCCTCGGTACGCCAGCCGCTGACCGAGTACTCGTCCGGCCCTGAAATGAACCCGATCCGCTTGTGGCCAAGGCGCGCCAGCTTCTCGGTCGCCATCGCCGCTGCGCCCGCGTCGTCCATGTTGAGCGCTATGCCCTCGCCCCCGTTGGACGGCGAGATGCGCGCGAACGGAATCTCTCGCGATTTCAACAGGGTGGTGATCTGCTCGTTGTCGCTGTGCGGCGGGGTCAGGATCACGCCGTCGGGCTGCAAGGCGGCGATCGCGGCGGTCAGTTCGCGCTCGATATGGTCCGAATGGGTGTCGACCAGTTCGAAAATCAGGCGATAGCCATGCTCTGCGCACTTCAGCATTCCGCCCAGCAACATCTGGTCGACCCAGTCCGCGCCCTGCCGTTCGCGCCAGTCGGAAATCGTGCGGTCGCGGTCATTGAGCGCGAGGATCAGGTAAGAGCGCGACCCGCTCATCCGCTGGGCCGCGATCGAGGGAACATAGCCCAGCTTGTCGATCGAGGCCTGGACGCGCGCCTTCATTTCGGGCCGGACGTTCGGCTCGTTATTGATGACGCGGCTTACCGTCTGGAGCGAAACGCCCGCATCGGCAGCGACGTGCTTGATCGTTACGGCCTGGCGCCGGCGTGCCATTGCGAAGCTGAGCCCCCTCTTAGCGCTTGCAGGCGGCTGCGGTAGCCGGATCGGAAGGACATTGAAAGACGCGAACCCAGTCGATCCGCATGTCCTTGGGAAAACCCGTTTCGTCCACGCCGCCCAGCCCGCGCCCTTCGGCAAGCCCGCCGCCGATGGCCAGGTTGAGGATCAGGTGGAACGGCGCATCGAAAGGGGCGCGCGGATCGCCGGGGTCCGCAGCGGTGAACCATTCGTTGCTGGTGCGCGTGGCATAAACGAGATCGTCGACGGTCCAGACCATGCGGTCCGCCGTCCATTCCAACGCATATGTGTGATAGCCCGACAGCACCGGCGGATATACCATCTCGTCACCCTTGTGCACGTTTTCTGGCGGACGCTTGCCAAAATGCAATGTACCAAGGATCGTGCTTTGCCTGCCGCCGGGGCACTCCTCGCACGGTGTGCCAAGGTTCACCGCTTCCAGGATGTCGATTTCGCCCGAAAGCGGCCAGCCGCCGCGGCTCCAGTCCTTGGGCAGCATCCAGATCGCGGGCCAGCTGCCCTGCCCTTGCGGCAGCTCTGCCCGCACTTCGATGCGGCCGTATTTCCACGCCGCCTTGCCCCGCGTGACGAGGCGGGCCGACGTGAAGGCCTTGGTGTTCGTCTCGTTCGCGTTTTCCGCCGCGCGCAGCATTTCGGGAAAGGCCGGGCCGGTCATGGTTTCGCGGTGCGCCTCGATCACCAGCTTGCCGTCCTCTACCCGCGCGTTCTTCGCCCGGTCCGTGTAGCACTGGCGTTCGTTGTTGCCGCCGCCCCAACAGTCGACGTCGAAACCCCACTTGGCGCTGTCGATCGCGTCACCGTCGAATTCATCGGACCAAACCAGCTGCCACTCGTCCGCCGGGGCGGGCGCAGGCGTGGTTGCAGGAACGGTCGCGCAGGCCGAAAGCGCGAGCGCGAGGCCCGCGACTGCAATCCGCATCAGGCCGCCTCCGCCTCTTGGGCGCGGCAATAGCGGGCAACGTATTCACCGTGTGGGGGAAGGCCCGCGACCGTCTTTGCCACGCTTTCGCGAAGGCCGCGCAAGAGGTGGTCCAGCTCTCCGTCGGACAGCTTGCCCGCCACGGGATGATGGCTTTGCGGCATGATGCCCTGCCCCATCATCACCTGGGCCCAGGAGTTTTCGGCGAACAGTTCCTCGTTGTTGCGGAACACCCGGCCGGTTTCGCGGAACAGTTCGATCTTGTGATCCAGCGTGTCCGGTATCTCCATCGTCCGGCAATAGTTCCAGAACGGGGAATCGTCCCGCTCCGTCGCCTTGTAGTGCAGGATCAAGAAGTCGCGGATCTGTTCCATGTCCTGGAACTGCTGCGCGTTGAATTCGTCGATGTCGCGGGTGGATACCTTGCCGCCTGCGGGCAGCATCCGGATCACGCGCAGTATCGCGCGCTGGATGAGGTGGATCGAGGTCGATTCCAGCGGCTCCATAAAGCCCGAGGAAAGCCCCACCGCCACGCAGTTCTTGTGCCACTGTTTGCGCCGCGCCCCGGTCTGGAAACGCAGGCGGTTGGTTTTCGTCGTCGTCTCGCCCTCGATATTGCCGAGCAACCGTTCTTCAGCCGCGTCGTGATCGAGATAGCGGCTGCAATAGACGATGCCGTTGCCCACCCTGTGCTGCAGCGGGATGCGCCACTGCCAGCCGGCATCGTGCGCCATGGCCCGCGTATAGGGCACCGGCGCGCGCACGCTGCCGGTCTGGACCGCGATGGCGCTGTCACACGGCAGATAATGGGTCCAGTCGTCATAACCGACGTGCATGGCCTGACCGATCAGCAGCGCGCGGAAACCGGTGCAGTCGATGAACAGGTCGCCCTCGATTCGCTTGCCGCTTTCCAGCGTGATGGCGGCCATGTCCCCGCTGTCGCCATCGAGATCGACGTGCGAAATCTTGCCTTCGATCCGCTGCGTCCCTTCGCTTTCGGCGATGCCACGCAGGAACCGGGCAAAGGCCGTCGCGTCCAGCTGGAAGGCATAGTTGACGCGGTTGTCGGGCAAGTGCGCGAACCTGCCTTCGCGCGCGGCGAGCAATTCGAGGCAGTAGTCGTCGTAAGGCGCGTCGTGGCCGCGGGCCTTTCCCTCCATCCAGAAGTGCTGGAACCCTGCCGACCAGTGGTCCTTGCCCGTCGCGCCGAAGCTGTGGAAATACCCCTCGCCCGGCGCGCGCCAGTTGTCGAACTGGATGCCCAGCTTGAACGTCGCGTGGGTCGCACGCATGAAATCCGCTTCGGGAATGTTCAACAGGCGCAGGTAGTTGACCAGCGGCGGGATCGTGCTTTCGCCCACGCCGACCGTGCCGATCATGTCGCTTTCCACCAGCGTCACCGATGCCGTGCGGCCGAGCGTGCGGGACAGGGCCGCTGCCGCCATCCAACCGGCGGTTCCGCCACCGGCAACAACGATGCGGACGGGTTGCGATGGATCGTGGTTCATCGGCTGAGGGTCCTTAGAAGGAAGGCGCGCAGACGGCCCGCACTCTCGGGCGTCAGCCGGTCGAGGACCGATCGGGCCTGTTCGGGGATATGGGCGGTAACACGCTCGTCCGCCTCGAATACGTAATAGTCGAAAAGGTCTCGCCAAATGGCGCGGTCGCGTTCGGGCAGGTCGCGGATCGCCATGATCGCGTGATTGAGCGCGTCCTGCGGCTGGCCAAGGTAACGCGGCGTATCGCGCCACCAGTAGTTCACCAGCACGTTGAACGACTCCAGCCCCTCGACATGGTGCCACCACATCGACGGGATGAACAGCGCGTCGCCCGGCTCAAGCTCCGCCACTTGCGCGTGTTCCAGCGCGTCGCGAAAGCGCGGGTGCGCGTCGAAGTCGGGTTCGGTGAAATCGACCATCGAGATCGCGCGGCCCGCAGGCGTATTGTCGATCGGGCCAAGATAGAGATTGCGAAACTGTTCAGGCGGAAACAACGTGAAGCGCCGGCGCCCCACCGCGCAGCAGGCGAGGTTGTCGGGAAAGTCGTTGTGCGCGGCGATGCGCGTCTTCGTGCCGATCCAGATGGACGACAGGGGATCACGCCCCCCCAGCGGGACGTGGTTCGCCTCGTGCAATCCGTTGAAGAAATCGTGCATGTCGATGGAGGCGAGGTAGATCGCGGGCGCGTCTTCCTGCCCCTCGCCCTCTTCCATCTTGGCGAAGATCGTCGGCAGCGTGCCCTTGGTCGTGCGAAAGTTCATCTGCATCGCCTCGTCGTAGAACATCCGCCCCTCGCTCTCGGGCGCGGCGACGGAGACGACGAAAGGGCGTTCGACGGCGTGCTGCTGGATATAGGAGCGCGCAGCGCTGGCCGACTGCAATCCGGCCTGCACCAGCGGCCAGTCCCTTGCCAGGCCGCGCAGCACGAAAGGCCGGTCCGCACCGCGCAGCATCGCGTCCAGCGCGGCGGCGTCGGCCACCTCGCGTTCCTCGATCCGGGGCAGCGCGGTCAACGTATCAGGCATGGGCTTCGCGGGCGTTCTTGCGGGCGACGAGATCGGTTATGTGCGACAGCGAGGCGAGCGCCATGAAGATCGGCATCAGGTATCCGGCGGCGTGCAATTCGCCCAGCGCCGCGCCGTCAAGGCCGCGGATCCTGTCTTCGTTGAGGATGTGAAAGCCGACGAGACTGCGCTTCGCCCCGTCGTTCAGGGTGACTTCCAGCGTGAAGGGCTCAAGCAGGTCCCAACGCTTCAGCGCGGCGAAGAACCCTTCGCTGGCGCGATATCCTGCGTCGAGCCGCCCCAGCTTTTCGGCCACGTCCTCAAGGTACGGTGTCGCCTGCCCGCTTTCGTCGAAAACACGCACGCCTTCGGCATCGTCGATACGCACGTGCTCCATGTCGATGTGGACTTGCGCCACGCCGTCTTCGTCGCGGCTGCGTCCGATCAGGAACGGCTGGATCGACAGGGCGAGCGGGCGATAGCCCGCGTTCCACTTGCCGTTTTCAAGGAACAGGTTTTCCCCGTTCTCGAACCCGAAAAGCGCGACAGCGTTGAACGCGCCGGTTTCCTGGTTCTTGTGGAACAGGATCGGGAAATCGGCCTGCACCTGACGGAACTCGTTAGGAACGGCGATGCACGACATCACCTGGTCGCCAAGGTCGGCGCCCGGCTCCATCCTGACGCGCAAGTCGCGGTGGGTTGCGGGGTCGAGAACGGCGTGCTGGCTCATGCGGGGCATCCTGCGGGTTTGGTGGCTTGCGCGGATTTCGCGCGAAGCGTGTCGAGATACGTCCGGTTGGTCGGCAGCGCGGCGGCAAGCTGGCGCGCACGCTGTTCGACCTGTTCGGTCGGATCGGTGTTCATGGCGGGCAATTGCGGCGCTTTTCCGCCCATGCCGTAAAGAACGTATTGCCAGCTGGCGGCAGGGAAGATCTCGTCCATCATCGGGAAGTCCGCATTGCCCGGAACCTGTCCCTGCCAAAGCGCCAGCAGTTCGGCGAGGCTTTCGGGCACGGTGGCGCGATGTTCGTCCCAATAGGCACCGTTGCGGTCCGACAGGACGTAGTGCAGTTTCAGGAAATCGACGATCCGGTCCCAGCGATAGCGGAACAGTCGGTCGAACCTGCGGGCGTGAATGTCCATCTCGGCCCGGTTGGTGGGAAAACCATCCATCAGCGCGCGCAGCGACAGTTCAATCATCACGATTGCCGAAGCCTCAAGCGGTTCGACGAAGCCTGCCGAAAGACCGATGGCAAGGCAGTTTCCGATCCAGAACCGATCGAGGTGCCCGCTCTCAAACCGCAGCAAGCGCGGGTCGGGCGCGGGCGCGCCGGGCACGGCCCTGGCGACATAGGCGCACAGCGTTGCCAGCGCCTCGTCGTCCGAAGAAAAGCGCGACGAATAGACGCAGCCTATGCCGCGGCGGATAGGCAGCGCGATGTCCCAGATCCAGCCCGCATCGTGCGCGGTTCCGATGGTGAGCGAGGCGATCGCGCTGTCGGGCGCGGTCGGGACCTGCGCGGCCAGGGCACGGTCGTTGAACAGGACGTCGCTGCGATCGATGCGGCCTGCGCCCATCTCGCCCCGGATCAGCAGGGCGCGCATCCCGGTGCAGTCGATGAAGAGGTCGCCTGAAAGCCGGTCCCCGCCATCGAGCAGCAAGGCGGCGATATCGCCATTGTCGGCTCTCTCCACTCGGTCGATCCGGGCAGGAACATGCGTTACGCCAAGCTTTTGCGTGGCATGACGCTTCAGCAGGTCGACCAGCTTTCCGGCATCGAGGTGATAGCCATAGTTCAGCGCCCCGGCGTAACCGGGCATCGCTTTCTGGCGCGGGGCAAGATCGGCGGCGCAGACCGAGCCCTGCGGCGAAACGGCGTCGGCAAACGTGCCGCCTTTCGCGGACCAGGCCGAAACGGCTGCTCGCGGCGTGTCCCCAACCGGCGCAGTAAACGGGTGGAGGAAGCTGTCGTCATCCCCACCATTGCGCCAGCCGTCGAAGCGCGATCCCTGCTTGAACGAAGCGTCGGTGGCGACGAAAAATTCGGCCTCGTCGATGCCGATCGCGGCCAGCGTACCGCGCATCGTGGGCCAGGTCCCCTCTCCCACCCCGATGGTCGGGATGTCGGGCGCCTCGACGATAGTGACGCGTAGCGGGTGGGCGACATCGCGCTTGCTGCGGGCAGCGATCGTGCAGGCGGCAAGCCATCCGGCGGTTCCGCCACCAGCGATCACGATATGATCGACCTTGCCCGACATTGCCTTACGTCCTGCTCACCCTTTTTGTCGTTATATTCCACATGGTCTTAAATGACGAAAGCCGTCCGCGCGCGAGGGAGAATGGCGCGGACGACCTTCGTTCATTGCACGGCCCCGGATCAAGCCCGGTCGCGCTTGGGGGTTGGACCGGACATGACGCGGGGGTGCCGCGCTTATCTGGCGAGTGGCGGCCAGTGCGGGGTCGCTCTCCCGCACTGGCGCGTCGCCGGATCAGAAGTTCAGGCGGACACCTGCCGCGTAGCGGGCATAACCCGGTGCCGCGAAGAAGACCGACTGATCGTTGCGCCTGTGGCCCTTGCGATCGGCATTCGTGATGTTGATGCCTTCGACAAAGCCGGTCAGGCCCGGAATGAACTCATAGCTCGCGCTTGCATCGAACTGGCCGTAGCTTTCGATGTAGTACGGATCGGTGTCATATCCGGACAGGAAGCCATCGCGCCAGTTGTAGGCGATACGCGCCTGCAGCGGGCCCTTGTCGTAAAACAGCACGGCATTCGCACTGTCGCTGACGCCGGTGATGGCGAACTGCGTTTCGGTATAGCGCAGCGTGTTGTCATAGAACGTATCGCTGTTGACGATCGTGTAGTTCAGGATCGCACCGAAGCCGGTATCCCAGAAGTTGTGCTGGATCGCGAATTCCCAGCCGTCGAGCGTCGCGGTGCGGTCGCCGTTGAAAGGCTGCGACAGGCGGAAGTTGACCAGCGGATCGCCCGACTGGCCCAGGATGCCGCCCGTGACCGGATCGATCACGCTGGGATAGTTCGCGGCCACATATGCCAGCTGCTCGTCGAAGTTCGAACCTGCCGGAAGAGCGGCTGCCGCTTCTGCGATCAGCTCTCCGCCACGTCCCTGCGCTGGGTTCGTCAGGCCGTAAAGCGGACCTTCGGTAACGCCGGTGACGGGGAAGTTCGACACCTTCTTGCGGAAGTAGCCGACCGACACGTAGCTGGCCGTATCATAATACCATTCAGCCGAAGCATCGATGTTCTTCGACTTGTAGGGAAGCAGGCCTGGGTTGCCCGCCGACGCGGTGGTGCCGCCATCGGGACGGATCGGCGCGGCAAGCGTCAGGCCGCCCTGCAGAAGATCGTAGCGCGGACGCGTGATCGTGTGGCTGTAGGCCGCACGCAGCTTCACGTTGTCGATCGGCGTCATGTCGAAATCGATCGCCGGGAGCCAATTGTCGTAGCTGCCCTTGAGACGGGTGAAGTCGCCGTTGTCGCTGTAGTTTATCGCGATTTCGTTCGCGCCGACCCACGCAGTGCTGGTCGGAACCGGAACTTGGGCACGCGAATTGATCGTGGTCTCTTCATACCGCATGCCGAGACGCAGGTGTGCTTCGCCAGCAAGCAGATCGAAGGCATGCGTCGACTGGATGAACGGGGCCAGCGTCTTTTCATTGACGGTGCGATCGATCGTGTAGTCGGCAAGGCAAGTGCCCGGACCTGCGCCCGTGCCGGCGCAGATTCCGATCTGGCTGTCGAGCAGATTGATAAGGCCCGCGGTATCCACCTGGAAATAGCTCGGGATGATCGACGGGTCGTTCGCGCCGTTCATGCCCGAAAGGTCTTCCGGCAGGTTGTTGATCGTGAACAGGTCGTCCGGCGTCTCATCGGCCGTCAGCGTGCCGCCCCAGGTATCGTTCTGGATGAAGCCGTAGGCCGAACGGACCTTGTTCTCGGTGTAGGTCACGCCGAAATCGAGGCTTTCGATGAAGCCCGCGTCGAAATCGTAGCCGCCCTTCAGCGAGATCTCGTTGATCCGGTTACGCATGTAGGCGTTGCGGAAGGCGTTGCCTGCCGGGCGGATGTTCGAGGCATCGATTTCCGAGCCGGGGTACATGTTGGCCGAGATGACCGGCATGTCCGAGGTGAAGTCGATGGCCTGCGATTCCACACCGAAGATGGCCGAGCCGACGGCGATGTTGCTGCCATAAGGCGAAGTCGGTTTCGATTCGGCAGTCGAATGGTGGGCGTCCAGTTCCCAGCGCATGCCGCTGGGGTGTTCCCATTCGATGTTGCCGCCCAGCGAGTGGTTGATGCTGCGGTTGGCCGCGACCGCGCCGGTGATGGCAAGGTCCTTTCCGGGTCCGAATGCCTCGGCATAGAAATTCGGGCCAGCCGACGGGCCGTCGGTCCAGCTGCTCTGCGTGTCGCCGTGATTGAACCACACGCCGATGGAATTCGTACGCGCGTCGATCGTGTTCTGCGAGAACGTGTAGTCGATCGTGGCGTTGATCTGGTCGCTGGGCGCAACCTGCAGCACGGCCTGGCCGTTAAAGCGTTCGCGATCGATGTCGGTGAAATCGTAACCGGCGTTCTGCGGAATCTGGTAGGTGTCGGTCGCGTCGGGGCGGTTTTCGACATTCGGGCCATAACCCAGCGAGCCCCAGTTGTTTTCGTCGCCCAGATAGCCTTCGCGCCAACCGGCATTGAACTGCGCCAGGCTTGCCTTGCGGCGCTGGTACGAACCGGACAGCAGGACACCGATCGTATCGTCGGCGAACGTGCTGCTGACGATGCCCGACAGTTCGGGGGTGATCTTGGTGCCGTCGAAAGTGTGGTCCTTCACGGCCTTGGCAGCGACGCTGCCCTGCAGGCCCGGACGGTCCAGCGGACGCGGCGTGCGGATGTTGATGACCGAACCGATACCGCCGGTGGGCAGCGAGGCGCGGCCCGACTTGTAGACCTCGACCGCGGCAACCCCTTCGGATGCGAGGTTGGCGAAATCGAAGCTGCGCGAAGCAGGCGCTTCGCAGCAACCGCCAAGGCCGGATGCGGGCATCTGGCGGCCATTCAGCAGGACGAGATTGAAATCGGGACCGAAGCCGCGAACCGTAACGGTCGAACCTTCACCGCTGTTGCGGTCGATCGAAACGCCGGTGATGCGCTGAAGCGATTCGGCAAGGTTCGTGTCGGGGAACTTGCCGATGTCTTCCGCGCTGATCGCGTCGACAACACCCTGCGCGTCGCGCTTGATGTCGGCCGCAGCCTGCAGCGAGGCGCGGATGCCGGTGACGATGATGACGTTGTCTTCTTCGGCGTCGGATGCCGCCGTCATCGCGTCCTGAGCCATGGCAGCCTGCGGAGCAGCAGCCATTGCAAGGGCCGAAGCCCCGGTCATGAATGTAAATGCAATACGCACGCTGCGTCGCGCCATCAGTCCTCTCCCCTGCCCGTCGAATCGGTAGACCCCGATTCCGTCCGGTGAAATGCGTTGTGAACGTTCATGTGAACGTTATCAAACGGCATGTCAACAGGGCGTCGAATTGTCTGTCACCGCTTCTACAGGGTGTTGCTAAGGTGTCACTCCTCCTTGGGTTCGATCCGCGCAAGCAGGGCTTCGACTTCGACCTGACCGCCGATCTCGGCCGCCAGATCGGCGACCGTCCCGTCGAAGGGCGCGGTCAGTGCGTGTTCCATCTTCATCGCTTCCAGCACCATCAGGCGCTGGCCTTCCCGGACCTCGTCACCCTCGGCAACGTCGAGCGCAAGAACCTTGCCAGGCATGGGCGCAAGGATATCGCCGTCGTGGGCCGAACCATGGCCCGATCCGCGCATGACGGTATCGAAACCGTATCCCATGCCGTCGGCAAACACGATGACGTGGTCACCATCGGCATAGCCGGTGACCAGCGTGTCATCGGTAGAGAAGAAGTCGGGCGTCATTTCGCCGACTGCCGTACTGTCCGCCTCTGCCGCCGCAAGATCGAGCACGCGCCCTTCCCCGCGATGCGACAGCCAGACGCTGCGGCGCACCGGCGCATTCAGGCGGAAACCGGCCAAATCCCCATCCGCATCGCCATAGGCAATGCGCGCCGCGACATTCCAGACCATGTCGTCGGCCTCACCATCGGGCACCAGTTCATCGCCGTGCCGTTCGATGAATCCGGTATCGAGCTTCGCGTCGCGGAAATCCCCGGCATCCAGGGCGCGCACGAGGAAGCCCGCATTGGTACGAACCGGCCAGACCTCGGTATCGGCAAGCGAGGCGACCAGATCATCGATAGCAGTGTCGCGATCCTCGGCATGGCAGACGACTTTGGCAATCATCGGGTCATAGAAGGGCGAAACCTGCCCGCCTTCCTCGACGCCGGTTTCGATACGGGTGGCAAGTCCGAACGACAAGTGGTCCAGCCGTCCCGTGCTCGGCAGGAAGCCGCTGGCGGGGTCTTCGGCATAGAGGCGTGCCTCGATCGCGTGGCCGTTGATCGACAGCTCGTCCTGACCCTTGGGGATCAGTTCGCCGCTGGCGACGCGGATCTGCCATTCGACCAGGTCGACGCCGGTGATTTCCTCGGTCACCGGATGTTCGACCTGAAGCCGCGTGTTCATCTCCATGAACCACGTGCGATCGGCGCGCAGGCCTTCGCTGGCATCGGCAATGAACTCGATCGTGCCTGCGCCTTCGTAATTCACCGCCTGCGCGGCCTTGACCGCGGCGGCGCAGATCGCCTCGCGCGTTTCGGGGTCCATGCCGGGTGCGGGCGCTTCCTCGATCACCTTCTGGTGACGGCGCTGGAGCGAGCAGTCACGCTCGAACAGGTGAACGACGTTGCCGTGGGCATCGCCGAAAACCTGCACCTCGATATGGCGGGGCGAGAGGATGAACTTCTCGATCAGGACGACGTCGTTACCGAAACTCGCCCGCGCCTCGCGGCGGCAGGATTCTAGCGCGGCCAGGAACTCGCCAGCCTCGTCGACCTTACGCATCCCCTTGCCGCCGCCACCGGCAACGGCCTTGATCAGCACGGGGTAGCCGATCGCGTCGGCCTCGGCCTTCAGCCGCTCGTCCGACTGGTCCTCACCCATGTAGCCGGGCGTAACCGGCACGCCCGCCTCTGCCATCAGCGCCTTGGCCGCGTCCTTCAGGCCCATGGCGTTGATACTGGCAGGCTTGGGGCCGACCCAGACGAGCCCTGCATCGAGCACCGCCTGCGCGAAGGCAGCGTTCTCCGACAGGAAGCCATAGCCGGGGTGGATCGCCTCTGCGCCGGTGTCCTTGGCGGCGGCAATGATGCGCTCACCGACAAGATAGCTTTCGGCAGCGGGTGACGGGCCGATGTGCACCGCCTCGTCCGCCATGCGAACGTGGAGCGAGTTGGCATCGGCATCGGAATAGACCGCGACCGTGCGGATGCCCATGGCACGCGCGGTGCGAATAACACGGCAGGCGATCTCGCCGCGATTGGCGATGAGGATTGATTTGATCATTTCTATAATGGCTCCCAATGCAAGTCGGGGAAGGCCGGAGTTCCTCTCACATAGGCATCCAGCATGGCGGTTGCCTCGGATTGCGAGAATCCGCTGCCCGTCAGCCCAGCCTTTTTCCCGAACAAGTTTCCCAGGAAGCCTGTTCGTTCTTGAGGTCGATGATCAAGACCCTCGCCAGCGCGGTATCCAGCGAGGGCACCCCCCATCTCTTCATTATTCCATTCGAAGAAATAGGCAGGCGATTGCCACAGGACGTTCATCTGATCGCCATCATCACGCATCAGGCAGAGCCATTGATTGCCGCTCTTCGCGTAAGGCATGCGAGCAAGGGCGTCGTCGACCCACTCCCGGTCAGGCGTAACTTCGCATTCATCGCCAAATAGAATCGCCCACATCGCCATCACATCCTGAACACGCCGAACGGCGCACGCTTGGGGATGGGCGCTTCCAGCGCGGCGGCAAAGGCGAGGCCCAGCACGTCGCGGGTCTGTGCCGGATCGATAACGCCGTCGTCCCACATCCGCGCGGTGGCGTAGTAGGGGTTGCCCTCGTCCTCGTACTTCTGGCGGATCGGGGCCTTGAATTCCTCGGCTTCCTCCGCGCTCCACTTGTCGGCATCGCGGTGGACGGTGGCGAGCACGCTGGCCGCCTGTTCGCCGCCCATGACCGAGATGCGGCTGTTGGGCCAGGAAAACAGGAAGCGCGGCTGATAGGCGCGGCCCGCCATGCCATAGTTGCCCGCTCCGAAGCTGCCGCCGATCAGCACCGTGATCTTCGGCACTTGCGCCGTGGCGACTGCGGTTACCAGCTTCGCACCGTGCTTGGCGATGCCTTCTGCCTCGTACTTGCCGCCGACCATGAAGCCCGAAATGTTCTGCAGGAACAGCAGCGGAATGCGCCGCTGGCACGCCAGTTCGATGAAGTGTGCGCCCTTTTGCGCGCTTTCCGAAAACAGCACGCCGTTGTTGGCAAGGATCGCGACCGGCATCCCGTGGATATGGGCAAAGCCGGTGACGAGCGTATTGCCGTAGAGCGGCTTGAACTCGTGAAACTCGCTCGCGTCGACGATGCGCGCGATGACTTCGTGGACGTCATAGGGCGCGCGCACGTCGTCGGGGATGATCGCGTAAAGCTCGTCCGCGTCGTATTTGGGCGGAACGGCGGCCTGCAGGGCCAGCTTCGCGCCTTCGTTAGGGCCAAGGTGGCTGACGATGTCACGCACGATGGCCAGCGCGTGTTCGTCGTTTTCGGCCAAGTGATCGGCCACGCCCGACTTGCGGGTGTGCAGATCGCCGCCGCCAAGGTCTTCGGCGCTGATTTCCTCTCCCGTCGCAGCTTTCACCAGCGGCGGTCCGGCAAGGAAGATCGTGCCCTGTTCTCGCACGATCACGGTCTCGTCGCTCATCGCCGGAACGTAGGCGCCGCCTGCGGTGCAGCTGCCCATGACGCAGGCGATCTGGGGAATGCCCATGCCGCTCATCCGCGCCTGATTGTAGAAGATGCGGCCAAAATGGTCGCGGTCGGGGAATACTTCCGCCTGATAGGGCAGGTTCGCGCCGCCACTATCGACGAGGTAGATGCACGGCAGGCGGTTTTCCTCGGCGATCTCCTGCGCGCGCAAATGCTTCTTTACCGTCATCGGGTAGTACGATCCGCCCTTCACGGTGGGATCGTTGGCGATGATCATGCACTGACGGCCCGATACGACGCCGATGCCGGCGATCATGCTCGCCCCGTGGACGTCGCCGCCATACATGCCGTTCGCAGCCAGCTGCCCGACCTCAAGGAACGGCGCGCCCGGATCGAGCAGGCGTTCGACACGATCGCGCGCCAGCAGCTTGCCCCGCGCAACGTGGCGTTCGCGGTGGCGTTCCGCCCCGCCCAGCGAGGCTTCGGCCACCTTCGCGCGAAGTTCTTCGGCCAGCGCCTTGTTATGGCGCCTGCGCGCCTGCGCCTCGGGCGATGACAGGTCCAGCTTCGAATTGAGAACAGGTGCGCTCATTCAGGGGGAACCTTCTTGCGAAATTGTGAGTTGTTGCGGGATCGCGGAAAGATCAGGTGGCGGAAAACGCCAACGATGTTGATGCCGAGCAGGCCGACGTTCTGCCAGCCGATGCCTGCACCTTCATCATTCAGGAAACCCCACGCGATCAGCGCGATCGAACTGGTGACGAAGAGCACGAAAGCCCAACCCGTAATCCGCTCTCCAAGATTCAACGAGACGAGGAACGCGGCGACAAGCGCGGCTCCCGCTCCGTAATATTGCAAAGCGGTAAGGGTGGTCTCGCTCATCCCTTCATCAGCTCCCGGCCGATCAGCATGCGGCGGATCTCGTTGGTCCCGGCACCGATGTCGAGCAGCTTGGCATCGCGCAGGAACCGTTCGACCGGCCAGTCGGTGGTGTATCCCGCACCGCCCAATGCCTGGACTGCCTCGCCAGCGGCGCGGAAGGCGTTTTCGGATGCCAGCAGGATCGCGCCCGCCGCGTCGAAGCGCGTCGTCTGGCCCGCATCGCAGGCCTTGGCGACGGCGTAGGAATAGGCGCGCGCTGACTGCAGCCCCACGTACATGTCGGCGATTTTGGCCTGCATGAGCTGGAATTCGCCAATCGGGCGGCCGAACTGCTTGCGTTCGCGCACGTAGGGAATGACGACGTCGAGACAGGCCTGGATGATGCCAAGCTGAACACCCGAAAGCACGACGCGCTCGTAATCGAGCCCGCTCATCAGGACCTTCACGCCTTCGCCGACACCGGCCATGACGTTTTCGTCCGGCACGAAGCAGTCATCGAAGACCAGTTCCGCCGTGGGCGATCCGCGCATGCCCATCTTCTCGATCTTCTGACCGATGGAGAAGCCTTCGAAGTCCTTCTCGATCAGGAACGTCGTAATACCGCGCGGGCCTGCATCGGGGTCGGTCTTGCCATAGACGACCAGCGTGTCGGCATAAGGCGCATTGGTGATCCAGAACTTGGTACCATTCAGCACCCAGCCGCCATCGGCCTTGTCCGCGCGCATCTTCATCGAAACGACGTCGCTGCCCGCGCCAGCCTCGCTCATCGCGAGGGAACCGACGTGTTCGCCGCTGACCAGCTTGGGCAGGTACTTCGCCTTCTGCGCGTCGCTGCCCCAGCGGTGGATCTGGTTGACGCACAAGTTGGAATGCGCGCCGTATGACAGGCCGAGCGAGGCACTGGCGCGGCTCACTTCCTCAACCGCGATCAGGTGATCGAGATAGCCGAGGCCGAGGCCGCCGTATTCCTCCGACACGGTCACGCCGTGCAGGCCAAGCTCGCCCATCTGCTGCCACAACTCGTCGCGGGGGAACCAGTCGTCGCGGTCGATGCGATCGGCCAGCGGCATGATCTGTTCGTCGGCAAAACGCGCGACGGTATCGCGGATCATCGTGGCGCTTTCGCCCAGCGCGAAATCGAATTCGGGAGTGGCTCGCATGAAATCCTGCCCAAAGAATGTTCTAGTCTGCCCCCTTCCTACCGGACCGGCAGACAGGAGAGAAATTGGAAGTCGGAGCGGATCATCATAGAAAAAATCTATGACAACACCTTCTTTGGTCAACGAGCCTCGGGCGCAAAGCGTTCCGCGATGTCTGCGGCGACCTTCCGGCAGGCTGCGGCACGTTCGTCCGTCAGCCACGCCGGATCGGCCCGCAGTCCCAGCGTGCGGGCGAAGTCGTATCCTTCGATGGCCACCGGCTCGATCCCTTCGCGCCGGTGCGACAGCGGCGCGGTGGTGATGCCCAGCCCTGCCGCGACCATCGCCATGCACCGCTCCTCGCTATCGCTCCGCAGCGAAAACCGCGGACGAACGTGGAGGCGGGTGAAGAACGTGCTGGTCCGGTCAAGAACCTCACACGATCGGCGCGCTATCATGACTTCGGAACCCAGCGTTTCAGGCTCAGCCACTGCCTGCCCCGCCAGCCGGTGCGAGGACGGCACGAACAGGACGTAAGGCTCGCTGATCAACGGGATCGCGCCGTCATCCTCGTCGCGGATCAGCCCCAGCATCATGTCGACCCGCCCGCTGGCAAGCGAGGCGCGTAGCTCGGAATCGGTGCCTTCGACCAGTTCGATCGAAAATGCCCCGCCCAGCCCCGCCAGAACCGCTTCCAGCAGGGGCGCAGCCACCGACCGGATGACGCCCAGCTTCAACGTGGGCCAGTCGCCCTGCGCGCTCACACCGAAACCGTCGACGGCGCGAAAATTCCGGTCCAGCTCCCGCGCCAACGGCAGGAAACGTCCGCCTGCTTCGGTCAACCGCACGTGCCGCCGGTCGCGCACGAAGAGCCGCGATCCGACCATGCGTTCAAGGTCTGCAATGCCCGCCGAGAGCGTCGGCTGCGTCACGCGGATACGCCCGGCGGCCAGCGTGAAGCTGCCGGTTTCGACCACGGCGAGGAACTGGCGGATATGCGAACGCTTGATCATAGGAAAAACCTATAGCCCAAGTCGGCGGCAAGATCAGCCGTTCTTCTTTTTCGAGTACTGAACCTGCGCGCGGGTCATGCCGATGGCGCGGGCGGCCTGGCTGATATTGCCGTCGAGCCGGTCCAGTGCGGCGCGGCTGCCGGTCAGGTAATGGAATACGTGCGCAGGATCTGCTGCGCCACTTCGTCCAGCGACAGTCGGCCGGGCCGGTACCAGCTTGCCGCGCTGTTTAGCGTGGTGAGCAGCAGGATGCGATAGACCTCCCGGTCAACACCGGCAGGCAGGCTCGCTTCGCGGACGAGGTCGCGGAACAGGTCCTCGAAGGCGTCGCGGCGTTCGACCAGTTGCTCGCGCACGTTGCCGGGCACTGAACGAAAGTCGTTCATCAACGGCGTCGTCAGCGAATTGGGATCGAGCTGGATTGCCAGCAGCGTGCGGCACGCCGTGGCCAACCGTGCGTTCGGGTCGGTCACGCCCTCGATCGCGGCGCGGATGCGGTCTTCGGCGGTCTGCAAGGCATCGTCGTGGATGCGAACAAACAGCGCCTCCTTCGACCGGATGTAGTAGTAGAGCGAGCCGCCCAGCAGGCCCACTTTCTCCCCAATGTCGCGGATGCTGGTTCCGGCATAGCCGTCCCGCGCGAAAAGTTCGGCCGCCGCGGCAACGACTTCGGCCTCTCGGGTCGCCGTATCCCCCTGTGATTTCGCGCCTTTGCGCGGCCCCCTACTCATGATGTCCATGCGTAAGCGCCCATGGGGCCCGCTGGCAAGCCCTGCACTCACTTGATTGTAACGATCGTTCGATACATAACGCGCGAACACTCGCACCAGCCGATTCCGACGCAGAGGATTTCCCATGCCGATCCAGTACGAACCGCCCGTCCGCTCGATGCGCTTCATCCTCGACCACGTCGTCGATTTCGACGCAGAGGTCGCCGCCCTTCCGGGGTGCGAAGACGTATCGGCCGAATTCGGCGAGGAACTGCTGTCGATGGCGGGCCGCTTCTGCGCCCAGCAGCTGCTGCCGCTGAACCAGTCGGGCGACCGGCAGGGCGCGACGCTGGCTGATGGCAAGGTGACGACGGCAGACGGGTTCGCCGATGCCTACCACGCCTTTGTCGAGGGCGGCTGGGGCGCGCTTTCGGGAGAACCTGACTACGAAGGCCAGGGCCTGCCCCGCGCTTTCCAGATCATGCTGGACGAAATGGTGTCGTCGGCAAACATGTCCTTCGGCCTGTTCCCCGGCCTGACGCGCGGCGCGTCCGAAGCGCTGGCCGAACACGGCAGCGAAGAACTGAAGGCAAAGTATCTGCCGAAGCTGACCACCGGCGAATGGTGCGGCGCGATGGCGCTGACCGAAGCACACGCCGGCACCGATCTGGGCCTTCTGCGCACCAAGGCGGTGCCGGTCGGCGACGGCAGCTACAAGGTGACTGGCACGAAGATCTTTATCTCGTCGGGCGATCAGGATTTCGGCAACAACATCATCCACCTCGTCCTTGCGCGCCTGCCCGATGCGGCGCCGGGGGTGAAAGGGATCAGCCTTTTCCTCGTGCCCAAGCTCATGACCGATGATGACGGCAACGTCACCGGCGAAAACGGCGTGTCCGCCGCGGCGCTGGAACACAAGATGGGCATCCACGCGCAGCCCACTTGCGTGATGAATTACGACGATGCCACCGGCTGGCTGATCGGCGAACCGGGGCGCGGTTTGAATGCCATGTTCACGATGATGAACGCCGAACGCCTCTACGTCGGTATTCAGGGCCTCGGCGTTGCCGAAATCGCGGTGCAAAATGCGGTCGCCTATGCCCACGAACGCCTGCAGGGACGCGGGCCCGATGGCACCGGCCCTGCCCCGATCATCAACCACGCCGATGTGCGCCGCATGATCCTGATGGGTCGCAGCTTCGTCGAACCGGCCCGCGCGCTGGCGGCGTGGACCGCGATCCGCATGGACGTCGCCGCCCGTCACCCCGACGATGCGACCCGCGCCGCCGCCAACGCCGATGTCGCAATTCTGACGCCGGTGGTAAAGGCCGCCTTTACCGACATGGGCTTCGAAACCGCCGTCAACGCGCAGCAGGTCTTCGGCGGCCACGGCTATATCTGGGAAGCGGGAATGGAGCAGTTCGTCCGCGATGCCCGCATTACGCAGATTTACGAAGGCACCAACGGCGTGCAGGCGATGGACCTCGTCACGCGCAAGGTGACGATGGCGGGCGGCGCGCCGCTGGCCAGCTATTTGGGCCGGATCGAGGCGGATTTGGGCGAAGGCGCGAGCGAGCTTGAAGCATCGCTGCTGCCCGCTGCCCGCGCGGCCCTTGCGTCGCTGCGCAAGGCAAGCGCGGCGGTGCAGGCCGACACCTCTATCGATGCGATGGGTTCGGCTGCGGTGAACTACCTGCGTCTCTTCGCGATCGCGTCGATGGGGTGGATGTGGGTTCGGATGGCCGCTGCCTCGCTGGAACACGGCGACGAGGCGACGAAGACGCGCAACCTCGCGCTCGCGAACTTCTACGCCGCCCATATCCTGCCGCAGGCAGGCGCACTGGAAGCGGCCATTGCGGCGGGGCCGGACCCGGTCATGGCGCTTCCCGCAGACTTGTTCTGATCAGACGTTGCGCGCCCCGGGGCGGTAGTCGATCTGCCGCCTCGTCAGGTCCAGCAGTCTTGCCGCCCCCGCCACGTCGCCGTCTGCGCGCGCGACTGCGACAAGACGACGCTTTCCGCCGGAATCCGGCAGATCAGCCGAGTGGCGCGAAAGTTTTGTCGAACTTGCCAAGGTCCGGCATCGGCAGCACCGCGCGGGCATCCAGATCGCGGACCTGATCGCGCAAGGCGTCCAGCGCGGCGGTCCGGTCCTCTATCGGCAGGTAGGGCGTGTGATAGGCCACGAACGGCTCGATCACGTCCATCCCGACATAGCCGAGGCTGCCCTGCAGGAAATGGCGCAGCATCCCCGTTTCCAGCTCTCCGTGGATCGAGCCGGGGCCGAACATATGCTCACGCCCGCCGAGGCTGAACGCGGCGAAAGCTTTTTTACCGGTCATGCCGCCCGCACCATAGATTCCGCGCCCGCGATAGAACAGGCCCGACACGAAGGTGCGGTCGATCCAGCCTTTGAGGATCGCGGGAACCGAGAACCAGAACACCGGAAAAGTGAAGACGATCAGGCTGGCGGCCTGGACCTTGGCGATTTCGGCCATGATGTCGGGCGCCAAAGTGCCGGTCTCGTACCCGTTCCGCTGTTCCAGTGCGTAAGTCAGGTGGTCGGCGTCGCGCCGCTCGGTGAAGTCAGCGGGCGAAAGCACGGGGTTGAAGCCCATCGCATAGAGGTCGGAATGATCGATCTCCCACCCGTCGTCCGTCAGCGCGCCAGCAATCGTGTCGCGCATGGCGGCCACGAAGGAATCGCTTTCGGAATGGGCATGGACAAGCAGCGCACGCCTGCCGGTAGTCTCCGTCATCCTTCAGCCTCCCTTTGCCCGAGCGCTAGGGGGAGCGTGACGATACGTCAATTACCTTGCCGACTGGCACGTTACACCGGACGGGTATCGCTCACGCCTTGCCGAACCCGCCCCCGCCCGGCGTCTCGATCACGAATACGTCGCCGGGTTTCATCTCCACACTTCCGGTCGAGGGCACCGATAGCGTTCTGCCGTCCGCACGCTCCACGCGGTTGATGCCGAGCGCGCCCGGCTCTCCTCCGTTCAAACCGAACGGCGGCACGACGCGGCGGTTGGACAGGATCGTCGCGGTCATATCCTCGAGAAACCGGATACGCCGCACGACGCCGTCGCCGCCCGAATGCCGCCCTGCCCCGCCCGAACCCTCACGGATCGAAAACGCTTCCAGCAGCACGGGAAAGCGCCATTCCAGCACTTCGGGGTCGGTGAGGCGCGAGTTCGTCATGTGCGTTTGCACCGCGCTGGTCCCGTCGAAATCCGGCCCCGCGCCCGATCCGCCGCAGATCGTTTCGTAATACTGGTAACGCGCGTTGCCGAAAGTGAAGTTGTTCATCGTCCCCTGCGCGCCCGCCAACGCTTTGCACGCACCATAAAGTGCATCGGTGATGACCTGGCTCGTCTCGACATTGCCCGCAACCACTGCGGCGGGATGGTGCGGGGCAAGCATCGAGCCTTCGGGAATGACCAGTTCGACCGGCCAGAGGCACCCGTCGTTCATCGGGATGTCTTCGTCGATCAGCGTGCGCATGACGTAAAGTGTCGCGGCGCGGCAGATCGCGGGCGGGGCGTTGAAATTGTTGGGCTGTTGTACGCTGGTGCCGGTGAAATCGATGCGGGCCGAACGGGCTTCGCGGTCGATGGCAAGGCCAACGGTGATCTGCGTGCCGGCGTCCAGCGGATAGGTGAAGCTGCCGTCGGGCAAACGGTCCAGCACGCGGCGCACCGCTTCGGCCGCGTTGGCCTGAACGTGGTGCATATAGGCCTCCACCACTTCCAAACCGAACTCGCCCACCATGCGGTGAATGTCCGCCGCCCCGCGCGCGCAGGCCGCGATCTGGGCGGTAAGGTCGCCCACGTTCCGGTCTGGATCGCGGGCGGGATAGGCGCCCTTGGCCAGTTCGGCGCGCAAGGCTTCCTCGCGCAGCCCGCCGCCTTCGACCAGCAGGAAGCTGTCGAACAGCACGCCTTCTTCGTCCAGCGTGCGGCTATCAGGCGGCATCGATCCAGGGGTGGTGCCGCCGATGTCGGCATGATGCCCGCGCGCCGCGACCCAGAAGCGGCATTCGCCCCCCTCGAACACCGGCATGACGACGGTAAGGTCGGGCAAATGCGTACCCCCGCAATAGGGATTGTTGACCAACCACGCGTTGCCATCAGCCAGCCGGTCGGTATCGAGCGCCTTGTCCCGCACCGCGCGGACGCTGTCGCCCATCGACCCCAAGTGCACCGGCATGTGCGGCGCATTGGCGATCAGCGCGCCGTCGCCGTCGAACAGCGCGCAGGAAAAGTCGAGCCGCTCCTTGATGTTCACCGAAAGCGCCGTGTTCTGCAGCGCCTGCCCCATCTGTTCGGCAATCGCCATGAACAGGTTGTTGAAGATTTCCAGCCGCACGGGGTCCAGCGCGGTGCCGATGCTGGCATTCTCACGCGGGGTCACGCGGGTCAGCACGATATCGCCCGATGCGCGGCGTAGCGCCTGCCAGCCGGGTTCGACGACGATTGTGCCGGTGTCGTCATAAAGGATCGCGGGGCCGGTCAGCGGCTGGTCGATGCCAAGCGCGGCACGCGGCATCAGGCTCGCATCGCGTGTCTCACCGCCAGCGAAAACGGGCACGGTGCGAGTATCCTGCGGCTCGTGCTCTGCCCCTACGCTGGCCGACGGGCGGTTGGATGGCACCACAAGCTCTACCTGCGCGGCCTCGACCACCAGCGGCGCTTTCGAGATGAAAGTGAAGCGCTGGCGGTAGAGCGCCTCGAACTCTGCGCGCACCTCCGCCTCGCTGCCGAACGCGACTTCGAGTGCGGTATCGGTGCCGAGATAGCGAACCATGAGCCTGCGCCGCACCTGCATCGCGCCGGTGTCGAAGCCGTGGCTCTCGATTTCGCTCCCGGCCTCTGTACGCAAGGCGCCCATCGCCTTCTCCGCCGCGTCCAGCCCGCCTTCGTCGACACGCCGTTCGATCGCCTGCTGCTTCACGATCCGCTGGTCGGTAAGCCCGATGCCATAGGCCGAAAGCAGGCCCGCCAGCGGATGCAGCAGTACCGTATCCATGCCCAGCGCATCGGCGACGAGGCAGGCGTGTTGACCGCCCGCCCCGCCGAAGCAGGACAGCGCGTAAGTCGAGACGTCGTGCCCTTGCGCGACCGAGATCTTCTTGATCGCATTGGCCATGGCGTCGACCGCGATGGCAAGGAAACCCTCGGCCAGTTCCTCGCCCGTTTTGCGCGGCAGGCCCGCGGCAGCGACTTCCTCGGCAAGCTCGGCGAACCTGGCGCGCACGACTTCGGCGTCGAGCGGTTGCTGCCCGTCGTCGCCGAACAATGCGGGGAAACAATCGGAGCGCAGCTTGCCCAGCATGACGTTGCAGTCGGTAACGGTCAGCGGCCCGCCTCGGCGATAGCAGGCAGGCCCCGGGTCCGCGCCCGCGCTTTCCGGACCGACGCGAAGGCGCGTGCCGTCGAACCGGCAGATCGACCCGCCGCCCGCCGCGATGGTATCGATCGACAGCATCGGCACGCGCAAACGCACGCCCGCCACGACCGTTTCGTTCACGCGCTCCAGCTCTCCGGCATAGTGCGACACATCGGTGCTGGTCCCGCCCATGTCGAAGCCGATCAGGCGGTCGAAGCCCGCCTCGCGCCCCGTTTCCACCATGCCGACGATGCCGCCCGCAGGCCCGGACAGGATCGCATCGCGCCCCCGGAACTGCGCCGCGCCTGCCAGCCCGCCGTTCGACTGCATGAACGCCAGCGGCACTTCGCCGCCCAGCGCGTCGGTCACTTGCGCGACATAACGGTCCAGCACCGGCGAGAGATAGGCATCGACCAGCGTGGTATCCCCGCGCCCGACGATCTTCATCACCGGGCTGACCATGTGGCTGGCCGAAACCTGTGTGAAGCCGACCTCGGCGGCGATCTCGGCGATCCGCGCCTCGTGCGCGGTGTGGCGATAGCCGTGCATCAGCACCACCGCCGCTGCCGTGCAGCCCGCTTCACGCGCAGCCTTCAGTTCGGCCCGCACCGCCGCTTCGTTCAGCGGCGTCAGAACCTTGCCGTGTGCATCGACGCGCTCGTCCGCCTCGATCACCAGGGATTCCAGCCGGTCGGGCAGGACGATGTGCCGGTCGAAAAGGCGCGGGCGGTTCTGGTATCCGATGCGCAGGACGTCGCGGAATCCGCGCGTGACGATCAGCGCGACTTTCTCGCCCGCCCGTTCCAGCAGGGCGTTGGTGGCAACCGTCGTGCCCATCTTGACCGCCGCGATCCGCTCCGACGGCAGGTCCGCCCCCGCCTCCACACCCAGAACGTCGCGGATTCCCTGAATCGCGGCGTCGCGGTAGCGTTCGGGATGTTCGGACAGCAACTTGCGCGTTTCGATCCCGCCTTCCGGCGACAGCGCCACCACATCCGTGAAAGTGCCGCCCCGGTCGATCCAGAAATGCCAGCTGCCCTGCGTCATAATATTCCTTCAATTATCACCCGCGCCCGCGTGGCACAGACTTGACCCCGATCGCAAACGCAAGAATGTTGCATTGCAGCAAGAACCGTGCGTTAGTCACGACCATGATCCGCGCAGCCTTACACCACGCCACTCGCTATACTTACGATCGGCCGGTCCAGTTGGGTCCGCAGGTCGTCCGATTGCGACCCGCACCGCACAGCCGCACCGCGATCCCCAACTATTCGCTGAAGATCGAACCGGCGGGCCACTTCCTCAACTGGCAGCAGGACCCCCACGGCAACTGGCTGGCCCGCATCGTCTTTCCAGAGCGCGTGACCCACTTTTCGATAGAGGTGGACCTGATCGCGGACCTCACCGTGATCAACCCCTTCGACTTCTTCGTGGAGGAAAGCGCCGAGGAAGTGCCCTTTACCTACGAAGCGGACCTCAAGGAAGAACTGGCCTCCTATTTCGAAGCCGAACCGGCGGGCGACAGGTTCGAAAGCCTCGTGAACGAATTTTCCGGCTGGAAGGGCCGGACGATCGACTTCTTCGTCGCGGTGAACCGGGCGCTGGAACAGAAGATCGGCTACGTCGTCCGGATGGAGCCGGGCGTGCAGACGCCGGAAGAGACGCTTAACCTCGGCACTGGATCGTGCCGCGATACCGGCTGGCTGATGGTCAACCTGCTGCGCCGCTTGGGCTATGCCGCGCGTTTCGTCTCGGGCTACCTGATCCAGATGAAGGCCGATGTCGAACCGGTCGAAGGGCCAAAGGGGCCGGAAGCCGACTTTACCGACCTTCACGCATGGTGCGAGGTTTTCATCCCCGGTGCGGGCTGGATCGGGCTGGACCCGACTTCGGGCCTTTTCGCGGGCGAAGGGCACATCCCGCTGGCCGCCGCCCCGCACTTCCGCTCCGCCGCGCCGATCACCGGCCTTGCCGAACCGGCCGAGGTCGACTTCCACTTCGCGATGAGCGTGGACCGCGTGCACGAGGCGGTGCGCATCACCAAGCCGTTCACCGACAATCGCTGGGAAGCGCTGCTGGCGCTGGGCGACAAGGTGGACGAGGATCTCGTCGCGCAGGACTGCCGGTTGACGATGGGGGGCGAGCCGACTTTCGTTGCCGCCGACGATCCGGAAGCTGGCGAATGGAACGGCGATGCCGTCGGGCCCACGAAGGCGAAATACGCTGACAAGCTGATCCGGAAGCTGCGTACGCGTTTCGCGCCCGGTGCATTGCTGCACCACGGACAGGGCAAATGGTATCCGGGCGAAAGCCTGCCGCGCTGGGGCTACACGCTCTATTGGCGCAAGGACGGCAAGCCGCTGTGGTCGAATCCCGATCTCATCGCCGTCGACCCTGACGAGGATGCGGAAGCGACGCTGGACGCTCAAGCGGCGGGCCGGTTTCTTGCCGAAGCGGCCAGGCAGCTGGGCGTCGAGGGCGACTACGTCCAGCCCGTCTTCGAAGATCCCGAAAAGTGGATCGAGCGGGAAGGCGAACTGCCGGTCAACGTCGAACCGGGCGATCCCAAGATCGACGATCCCGAAGAACGCGAACGCATCGTTCGCACCTTCACGCGCGGCCTGTCGACGCCCGTAGGCTATGTCCTGCCGATCCAGCGGGAAGAGACCACCAGCACGAAAGCGCAAAGCCCGCAGGCCAAGCCCGCCAGGGGTCCGCGCTGGAAGTCGGAGCAGTGGACCGTCCGCAAGGGCAAGCTGACCGCGGTGCCCGGCGATTCCGCGCTGGGCTATCGCCTTCCGCTGGGCGCGCTGCCGTGGGTGCCCAAGTCCGAATATCCCTACATCCACCCGCGCGTCGAAACCGATGCGCAGGCACCGCTCGCCGATTACCGGGAACAGGCCCGAAAGGTCGAGGCTGAGAAGATCGAACGCAAGGCCGAAGGCACCGGCGACCAGCGGTTCGAGCGCGTCGAAACCGCTGGTGCCGCGCATCAGGACCGCGTGGAACAGGAGATCATCGCGGGCGCCGTCCGCACCGCCATGACGGTGGAGCCGCGCGGCACCTATCTGTCGGTCTTCGTGCCGCCACTCGAAGCGATGGAGGATTTCCTCGAACTCGTCGCCGAGATAGAGGCCGTGGCCGAAAAGCTGCAGATGCCGGTCCGCATCGAAGGCTATCCGCCCCCGCCCGACCCGCGCGTGCAAGTGCTGAAAGTCACGCCCGACCCCGGCGTGATCGAGGTGAACATCCACCCCACGCGATCTTGGCGCGAACTGGTGGAGGTGACCGAGGGCCTTTACGAAGACGCCCGCGAAGTCGGGCTGACAGCGGACAAATTCATGGTCGACGGGCGTTCGGTCGGCACCGGCGGGGGCAACCACCTTGTCATGGGCGGGGCGACGTTCCCCGACAGCCCCTTCATCCGCCGCCCGGACTTGCTGAAAAGCTTCGTCCTCTACTGGCAGCGGCATCCCTCGCTGTCCTACCTGTTTTCGGGCCTGTTCATCGGCCCAACCAGCCAGGCCCCGCGTATCGACGAAGCGCGGCACGACAGCCTTTACGAGCTGGAGATCGCGCTGGCGCAGGTTCCCCCGCCGGGCGAACCGCCGCAATTCCCGTGGATCGTGGACCTGCTCTTCCGCAACATGCTGGTCGACGTGACGGGCAATACGCACCGCACCGAAATCTGCATCGACAAGCTCTATTCGCCCGACGGTCCGACCGGCCGCCTCGGCCTTGTCGAATTCCGTGGGTTCGAGATGCCGCCAGACGCGAAGATGAGCGTGGCGCAGCAGCTGCTCCTGCGCGCCCTCCTGGCGTGGTTCTGGCGCGAACCGCAGGACGGCAGCCTCGTGCGCTGGGGCACATCGCTGCACGACCGGTTCCTGCTGGAACACCATTGCTGGACCGATTTCCTCGAAGTCCTGTCCGACCTGCGCCACGCAGGCTACGACTTCGACCCGCAGTGGTTCGAGGCGCAGCGCCAGTTCCGCTTCCCCACCCACGGCACTATCGAGGCCGGGGGCGTCGTGCTCGAAATCGCCCATGCGCTCGAACCGTGGAACGTGCTGGGCGAAACCGGCGCGATCGGCGGGACGGTGCGTTATGTCGATTCCAGCACCGAGCGGCTTCAGGTGCGTGCCAAGGGGCTTACCCCCGGCAGGCACGTCATCGGCTGCAACGGCAGGCGGGTTCCCATGCACCCCACCGGCAGGCCCGGAGAGGCCGTGGGCGGCGTGCGATACAAGGCATGGGCACCGCCATCGTGCCTCCATCCGCTCCTCGGCGCTGATGCACCGCTTACCTTCGATGTGTTCGATACGTGGAACAATCGCTCGCTGGGGGGTTGTGTCTATCATGTGGCACACCCGGGTGGACGCGCGTATGATGATGTTCCGGTCAACAGTTACGAGGCCGAGAGCCGCCGCAAGGCGCGCTTTCAGGACCACGGGCATACGCCGGGCAAGGTCGACGTGCCGCCTGAAGAACACGGGGGAGAATTTCCGATGACGCTGGACCTGCGCCGCCCGGCGGGACTGCACTGAAGGGGCCGTAGAGCTTGGCTTCGCAGACCCAATCCACGGACCTGTTCGGGCCCGACCCGACACAGGATCCGCTTGCCTGGTACAAGCCCGATGACGCGCGGGCGGACATGTTCGCATCCGCGCCGGACGACGTGGGCGCGGCATGGCGCACCTTTGCGACGGGTCTTACCCGCCTTCCCGGCGGCTTGCGGCAGGCGCAGGAATGGGTCGACCGGCAGGTAGCGGACCTGGGCCTTGCCTTCCGCGTGACCGGCGATGTCGAGGAACGGTCATGGCCGCTCTCGCCCCTGCCGATCATGATCGGGGCGGCGGAATGGGCGCAGCTCGAACAGGGTCTTGTCCAGCGTGCGTGCCTTCTGGAAGCGTTGCTGGCCGACATCTACGGGCCGCAGAACCTGATCGCCGAAGGGCACCTGCCCGCCGCCGCCATTTCGGGCAGCGCCGATTTCGCCCGCCGCATGGTCGGCCTGTCCCCTGCAGACGGGCGTCACTTGAAGGTCGTGGCGATGGACCTGGCTCGCGGCCCCACCGGCGAATGGCGCGTTCTGTCCGATCGCGTACGCCTGCCCACCGGCATCGGTTATGCGCTGGAAAACCGCATCGCGCTGTCACGTGCCACCGGACCGCTACTGGCCGACATCAACACGCGGCGCATTTCCGAATTCTTCAATGCCATGCGCGAAGGCGTCGCTGCCAGTTGCAAACGGTCCGACCCGCGCATCGGCCTGCTTACGCCGGGGCGGTTCAACCAGTCCTATCCCGAACAGGCGCATCTGGCCCGCCATCTCGGCTTCTCGCTTGTCGAAGGGCGCGACCTCGTCGAACAGGACGGGCGCATCTATGTCCGCACGATCGCGGGGCTGAAGCGGATCGACGCGCTGTGGCGCTGGATCAACACGCGCGACATCGACCCGCTGGCCTTTGACTCACGCTCGCGTATCGGCGTGCCCAACATCCTCAACGCCTGCGCCAGCGGCGATCTCGTCATGGCCAACTGGCCCGGAGCGGGGGTCGTGGAATCGCGGGTGATGAGCGCGTTCATGCCGCGCCTTTGCCGAACCCTGCTGGGCGAGGAACTGCGCCTTCCCAACGCCGCGACATGGTGGTGCGGCCAGCGGCGGGAGCGCGAGCATGTTCGCGCCAATTTCGACAATCTCGTGGTCAGCCCCGCCTTCCGCCTGCCGGTCGAGGGACTGGAGGACGGGCGTACCTGCGTCATCGCCGATGCGGACAGCCCGCAGCGCGAGGCGATTTTCACGGCGATGGAACGTCGCCCCATGGACTATGTCGGACAGGAACTTGTCCGCACCTCGACCACGCCGGTGCTGAACGGGCAGGTCATCGAACCCCACGCATTCACCGTGCGCGTCTATCTCGCCCGCGACGGCGCAGGGCGGTGGACCGCGATGCCCGGCGGCTTTGCGCGCATTTCCGACGATGGTTCGCTGCGCCACGCGCTGATCGGCGAAAACGACCGCAGCACCGACGTATTGGTCATCGACCCGGCAGGATCGGAGCACACTGCCAACCCGCCCAAGCTCGACCCGCCAGCGGTGCGACGCCAGCAGGGCGTCCTGCCCAGCCAGGCGGCGGACAACCTGTTCTGGTTGGGCCGCTATGCTGAACGCGCGAACCAGACGACGCGGCTGGTCCGCGTGCTGCTCGACACCGGCCACGCCACAGGCCGCGCGCTGCAGCCTGCCGGTGCCACCACTTCGGCGCGGCGCATTTCGGCGCTGCTCGAAAGGCTGGGCGCGGCCTATGGCGGCGGCGATGGCAAGGAAAAGACCCCCGCTGAAATCGCGCAGGCCGCGCTGAGCGACATTTCGCTTCCCGGTTCGGTCGCCTCGCTGCTGTCGTCGGGCCGCCAGTTATCACTACTGCTGCGCGACAGGTTGACGCATGACATCTGGCGCATCGTGAACCGCCCACTGCCCGCCTGCGGTGACGATGCCGACAGCCTTGGCGCATCGTGCGACCTGCTGGTCGAACGGTTCGCTTCGCTGGGCCGATTGCTGGCGGACACGATGACACGGGGACCGGGCTGGACATTCCAGCAGATGGGCCTGCGGGTCGAACGCGCATCGATGATCCTGCAATCGACCATTGCGCTCGTGCCCGGAGAGGCGAGCGCGGAAGATCTGGCCGCCCTGCTCGACCTTGTCGACGGGCAATCGACCTATCGCAGCCGCTACCTGACGATGCCCTACATCGCGCCGGTGCTGGACATGGTCCTGCTCGATCCCGCGCAACCCCGCGGGCTGGCCTTTCAGGTCGAACAGATCATCAGTCACCTCTCGACCCTGCCCAACTTGCGCGACGACGGGATGCCCGAAACGCCGCTGCGCCTTGCCCGTTCGCTGCGCGCATGGCTGGACGCGGCCGATGCGACCGATCTGGAACCATCGGATCTCGAACACTGGCGCGGCGCGCTGGGCCACCTCTCGAACGAGATCGGCAAACGCTATTTCCTCAATGAAACGCTTCCCGGAAGCGACGGGGCACCGTTCCTGGCATGATGTACAAAATCCGCCACGACACGAAGCTTTCTTATGGCACCGGCGTTGCCACGGCGCGGCTGAACATCCGGTTGAAACCGGTGGAATGGCCCGGCCAACGCCTGATCGACCATTCGCTGGACGTGACGCCGCCCCCGGCAGAGCGGCGCGACGGTTATGGTCCCTACGTGGTCAACACCACTTCGCTGCTGTTCCGCGACGGGGTGAAGGAAGTGTCCGTCAACAACGCGATGAAGATCGAGGTGGCGCCGCCGCCGATTCCGAATACCAGCCCAACCATCGCGGAAACGCGCGATGCTGCGCTGACCTCGCGCGGGCTCGACCCGCTGTCGCCTGCGCCCTACCTCTACGGATCGCGCATCGCGGTGCCTGAATCACGCATCGCCGATTGGGCCGCGCCGCTATTGTCGCCCGATCGTCCGGTGCTTGAGGCGGCCCAGGCGCTCTGCACCCAGATCCACGAGGATTTCAAATACGATTCTACCGCGACCGACAGCCAGACCGCGCCGGCAGAGGCGTTCGAGGACAAGTCGGGCGTGTGCCAGGATTTCGCCCATGTCATGATCGTCGCGCTGCGCGGGCACGGCATTCCTGCATCCTACATCAGCGGTTACTTGCGCACCCTGCCGCCGCCGGGGATGGACAAGCTGGTCGGGGCGGACGCGATGCACGCATGGGCGGCCGTATGGTGCGGGCCGGATCTCGGCTGGATCGGGCTGGACCCCACGAACGACTGTCTTGCCCGCGAAAGCCACGTCGTCGTCGCGATGGGCCGCGATTATGCCGATGTCGCGCCGATCGACGGCGTGTTTACCGGCGCTGCGTTCCAGAAGATGTCGTTCGCGGTGGATGTCGCGGAAATCGACGAGGAATGATCGGCGGGCCGATCAGGCAGAGCGGCGCTCGCGCCCTTCGACCCTGACGCCGTAAGTCTCGACATAGTCGGAAAGCCGCTCGGTCACTTCACCTTCGTCCAGACCGAATTCGGCAAGGCTGTAGCGGTGGGGTTTACGCTTCAGCGCGCGGCTGCGGGTCATGAAGTCTTCCATGCCGGATAGCGCAGGGGCCATGTCCATGCCGAGAAAGCGATAGACGCGGGCCATCGCGCCTTGCCAGTCGCGGTCCATCTCCTCGAAGTGGACGTCGATGATGCGGCTGCTATCGATCCGGTCGCGAACGCGGCGCATGGTGGCGATCTGCTGTTCGGTCTTGCGCAGCCATTCGCGCCCCACGGCCCCTGCATCGGCATGGTCGGAATAGATGATCGTCTGGTTCCACGCGAGCGAGGCAGCCGACCCGACAACCGCCTTGGGATCGCGGTGTGTGAAGACGAACCGCGCATCGGGAAAGGTATCGAGCACGGCGTCGAGATCCAGCATGTATTGCGGCGTCTTCAGGATCCACGGCTTGAGGCTCGACTTCTGCTGCGACCAGCTGACGAGTTTGAGCAGGCGAGCAAGCTGGCGATAGGCGGGCCGTGCATCCTCGCCCTCGCACCACTTGCCATAGGACGGGACCATCCACTGCGCCTCGTGCTTCATGCCCCAGAACGAATTGACCAGCAGACCCAGTTCTTCCTCCGGCTCGTAAGGGCCGGTCGGGTGGATGTTCAGCGTGCGGGGATTGGCAAGGCGGGCCATGCGCTGGATCTTGCGCGCGGTGGTGACGCGCTCATCGTCCTCGTCCCCGCGCTCGAAATCCTGCGGCGGGACGGGGCTGATCGTTTCGAAACTGCGAAGGTGCTGGAACCGATGATCGGCGGCGAGCAGGCGGTGCATGCGCGTCGTGCCCGACCGCATCGGCCCGACGACGATCACGGGGCGTGGCAAGGCGCGCTCGAGAATTTCGGGATGCCGGTCGAACCAGTGCTGCGCGTTTAGCCGGTCGGTCAGCACCTTGCGGAACTGCATCTCGGCCACGAACTCGCCCGACAGGTTGAGGCGAGCCTCTTCGCGCAAAGCATCGACAAGCGCGTCGTAGGGCTTCGCAAACCACGGATCGCCGAAATCGGTCAGGCCCGCTTCGTTGGAGACTTCCTCCATCAAAACCTCGCGGTCCAGCGTGTTGCGCTGTTTCAGTCCCAGTGCGTGGGCGACCTTGAACCAGCGATTGGCCGCCGAAATGAAAGGCGTGCGGCTGGGCGGGCTGATGATCTCTTCGCTCAAAAGACGGTCCTGTCTCGTGCAATCGGGATTTGATCTTTACCCTTGGGCGGCGGGCTTGTTCCCGCATGCGTTCAGGCGCGTATCTTCACTGGACAGGATGCGGCGGGACCGGCCATAGCGCGCTTGCCATGCACGACATTCGCCTGATCCGTACCGATCCCGCCGCCTTCGACGCCGCTCTCGCCCGCCGGGGGGCAGAGCCTGCGTCGTCCGCCATCCTCGCCATCGACGAACAACGCCGCGAGGTGCAGACGAAGATGCAGGAAGGCCAGTCCCGCCGGAACGATGCGTCCAAGGCCATCGGCAAGGCGATGGGCCAGGGCGACACCGGGGCGGCAGAGGCGCTAAAGGCCGAAGTCGCGAAGCTCAAGGAAACGCTCCCCGCGCTGGAGGCCGAGGAAAAGGCGCTGACGCAGAAACAGGCCGACGCGCTCGCCGCCCTGCCCAATCTTCCCGCCGAAGACGTGCCGATGGGCGAGGACGAGAACGACAACGTCGAAGTCTCCCGCTGGGGCACGCCGCGCAGCTTCGATTTCGAGGCGAAGGAACACCCCGATTTCGCCCCCGCGCTCGGCCTCGACTTCGAGACCGCAGCCCAGATTTCCGGCGCGCGTTTCGTGTTCATGCGCGGCCAGATGGCGCGCCTCAACCGCGCGCTGGGTGCTTTCATGCTCGATATGCAGGACAAGGCCGGCTTCACCGAATGCGTGCCGCCGCTGCTGGTCAAGGACGAAGCGCTGTTCGGCACGGGCCAGCTGCCCAAGTTCGCCGAAGACCTGTTCCGCACCACCGATGACCGCTGGCTGATCCCGACGGCCGAAGTCAGCCTGACGAACGCCGTGCGCGAACAGATCGTCGATAACGCGGCCCTGCCGATGAAGCTCACCGCGCTGACCCCCTGTTTCCGTTCCGAAGCGGGCGCGGCGGGCAAGGACACGCGCGGCCTCATCCGCCAGCATCAGTTCGACAAGGTGGAACTCGTCGCCATCACCACGCCCGAAGCCTCGGAGGCGATGCACGAGGAAATGACCGCCGCTGCCGAAGCCGTGCTGCAGGCGCTGGAACTGCCCTATCGCAAGATGCTGCTGTGCACCGGCGACATGGGCTTTTCCGCGCGCAAGACTTATGACCTCGAAGTCTGGCTGCCGGGGCAGAACACCTACCGCGAGATCAGCTCGATCTCGAACTGCGGGGACTTTCAGGCGCGCCGCATGAATGCGCGGTTCAAGCCTGAAGGGTCGAAAAAGACCGAATTCCTGCACACGCTGAACGGGTCGGGCCTTGCCGTCGGGCGCACGCTCGTCGCCGTGCTCGAAAACGGGCAGAACGCGGACGGGTCCGTCACGCTACCGTCCGCACTCGTCCCCTATATGGGCGGGATCGACACGCTGGAGCCTGCCTGAACCCATGCGCATTCTTCTTACCAACGACGACGGCATCAACGCACCGGGGCTGGAGGTGCTGGAAGGCATCGCGCGCCAGCTTTCGGACGACATCTGGATCTGCGCGCCAAGCGAGGAGCAGTCGGGCGCGGGCCATTCGCTGACGCTGACCCGTCCGGTCCGCATGCGCCGTCATGACGACCGCCGCTTCTCGGTCACCGGAACGCCGACGGATTCGGTGACGATGGGGCTGAAAAAAGTGCTGGGCGCAAAGCCCGACCTGATCCTGTCGGGCGTCAATCGCGGCGCTAACCAGGGCGACGACATCACGTATTCGGGCACCGTCTCCGCCGCCATCGAAGGCGCGCTGGCAGGCGTGCGCTCGATCGCGTTGAGCCAGATCTACAGCCGCGAGGGCGCGGGCAACGACGTTTCGTTCGACGCCGCGGAAAAGTGGGGCGCAAAAGTGCTGCGCCCCCTGCTCGACATGCCGTTCGCCGCCCGCACGCTGGTCAACGTCAATTTCCCCGCCGTTAAGGCAGAGGACGTGAAGGGCATCCGCGTCGTGCGGCAGGGCTTCCACGATTACGGCCGCGGCACCGTGGTCGAAGGGATGGACCCGCGCGGTTTCCCCTATTTCTGGTTCGGCCTCGAACCGATCGAACACACCCCGGGGCACGAGACCGACCTCGAGATTACTCAGGACAACTTCATCGCGGTCACCCCGCTTCAGCTTGACCTGACCCACTATCCTTCGCTTGATACGCTGGCAGAGCGTTTTGCGAAGATGGGAGACTGACGACACGTGGCGATGCGCAAGCCTATCCGGCTGCAACGACACCGCCCCTTGCGGCGAAAGCTGGGTCTGCCCGTCTGGGCCGATGCTTTCCTCCGCCTGTTTGCCGCGATCTTCCTCGTCTTCATGGTCGTGCTCATCCACTGGAGCGACCGCGACGGACTAATCGACAACCACGACGGCGTCGTCAGCTTTTCCGACGTCGTCTATTTCACGATGATCTCGATCACGACCACTGGGTTTGGCGACATCGCCCCGGTGTCCGACAAGGCCCGCATGATCGAGGCGATGATCGTGACCCCGATCCGCTTTGCCGTGATCTTCATTTTCGTGGGCACGGCCTACAACTTCATCATCAAACGCAGCTGGGAGAGATTCCGCATGTCCCGTATTCAGGACCGCCTGAAGGATCACGTCGTGGTGCTGGGCTTCGGCGTCTCCGGCTCCGAAGCTGTGGCAGAGCTTATCGCGCGGGGCACCAGCCCCGATTGCATCGTTGTCATGGACAACAGCGAGGATCGCTTGCAGCTGGCCGAGGACATGGGCTGCAACATCATCAACGCCGATGCCACGCGTGATGAATCCCTGCAGGACGTTCGCATCGCCCAGGCCGCGACCGTGCTGGTTTCGGCAGGGCGCGACGACAGCTCGATCCTGATCGTCCTGACGGTGCGGCACCTTGCCCCCGAAGTGCCGATCACCGTCGTCGTGCGCGCACCCGACAACGAACTGCTGGCCCGTCAGGCAGGCGCGACCAATGTGATCAACCCGGTCCGCTTCACCGGCCTTCTGCTGGCGGGAAGCGCCAGCGGCATGCACACAGCCGACTACCTGTCGGACCTCGCCTCTGTCACGGGCCGCGTCCAGCTGGTCGAACGCGAAGCCCGGCCCGAGGATATCGGCCGCTCGCTCCGCGAACTCGGCTCGGGCAGCCTGGGTCTCAGGCTCTACCGCGACGGCCGCGCCATCGGGTACTGGGAAGACGAGGCGCAATCGGTGCAGCCCGGCGACATGATCGTGGTGATCCGCCCGACGCCGGAATGCGGGCCGGGGGTGCTTTAAGGTTCTGCGTGAGCGGACCGTCAGGTCGCTCACCGCATCACAGATCGCCGTTAACCGAGCTGCGCACAAAGCCCCAGACCAGCTTGACCCAGTTGTGCGGCGCCTTTGCCTGTCCCCGCGCATAGTCGAGCAATTCGTCCAACCGCGCACGATCATAAAGCCGTCCGCCCTGAACGACCGCCCGGATCGATCGCGTATTGGCGATGTCGGTCAGCGGATTGGCGCCAAGCAGGACCAGATCGGCCCGCTTGCCGACCGCGATGGACCCGGCCACGCCCTCCTCCCCGACATAGCGCGCCGCATCGTAAGTGGCGGCGCGCAACACTTCTGTCGGGCTAAGCCCTGCCCTCACCAGATGAGCCATCTCGTCGTGATAACGGAAACCTCCCAGTATCGTGTCCGTGCCGACAAGCAGGTTCGCGCCGCCTTTATATGCCTGCCCGGACAGGTCGCGGGCGTGTTCGAAATATGCGGTCAGCACCTCTTGCCCCTCAGGTCCGGCATAGGCGCTGCGCGTCGCGGACAGGTCGTCGCTCCAGGCCCATTTCGACAGGGGATCGAGGTACGCCAGCCGCGCATCGTCCACGAATTCGGGTTCGTCCGCTCGCATGCCCTCTTCGCGGGTCACGAGAGTCGGGACATACCACACGCCCTTTTGCGCCATCGTCTCTATCGCCGATGTGCAGCGCGCCGCGCCGTATTCGGCAACGATGGCCCGGTCCCGTTCCATCGGCGTCATCGCATCCAGCCTGCCTTCACGCCAATCGTCTGCGCGCGCAAAACAATGGCGTGGCAACAGATGGGCATGTTCGAAACTGGTCTGGCCGGCCTCTATCGCCTCGATCAAACCCACCTCTTTCGGAAGATGCCCGACAAGGCGCAGCCCCCGCCGCTCCGCCTCTTGCGCGGCGGCCAGATAGGATGCGCGGGGCAGGCGATTGTAGACCTTGATCGCGTTGAGGCCGCGGGTGTCGTATTCTGCGATACGCGACCGCGCCTGTGATGGCGTGACATCTTCGCCTTCGAGGTAATAGCTTGCGGTTTCGACGATGCGCGGTGCCGTCAGCCGGCCGCCCGCAGATGCCGCGTTCCAGGCTCGCTTATCGGCGTGGCAGGCGATGAGGCTGTCCTCGACGCCGGGACAGTCCATCATGTCGCGAACCGCCGTAACCCCGTTCGCGATCCATAAGGGGAAGTGCGCTTGCGGCGAATTCTGGAACGTGTGGACGTGCATGTCCCACAGGCCCGGAATGACGAAGGCCCCATCCCCGTCAACGACCGGCAGGCCTTCATCGGAAAGGTCCGGCCCGATTTCGCTAATTACCCCGCCGCGAATTTCGATGGACGACGGGGGCAGCACCTTGCCCGACAACACGTCGACGATCCTGACGTTGCGGACGATCCGGCTGTCGGACCTGTCCGGCAGGGGCGCAGGGGCCGAAGGCCAGACGACGAGAGCGATCAAACCTAGCGAAAACAGGCTGAGGCAGATCGCCAGAAACCGTCCCAGCTTCACCATCATCCCCAAATGCGGCCTTACAGGCGCAAAGCGATACGAGGTGCGCACCGATAAGAAAAGCGGCTTGTTCGAAGGGCGTAACGTCGCCCGAACGCGGGGTGCGATCATCGGCGGGAAAAGCGCTGTCCTACACGGCAGGCACACGCCATGATCCGCGCCGTTCTTTGCCATGGTCGAAATTCGTCGTGCACCTTGTCACCCGAGGGTACAGGCACGAAAGGCGCAGAAATGCTTGGCCGATGCCCTGTTGGCAGTGGGTGACAGGGTGTCACCTTTGTCACCCGCGGCAAGGCGGCGGGTCTTACCAGACCGGCTTGTTCACCGCCGCCGAGGCCGCGGCGTCGAGCTTGTCGATGGCCTCGCCGATGGTGTCCGCGCTGAGCAACTGGTCGCGGCGGGCCGCGCTCATGAAGCCTTCGTCGCGCACGTGGTCGCAAAAGGACATGAACTTGTCCCAGTAGCCGTCGGTGTTGAGCAGGCAGAACGGCTTGGAGTGATAGCCCAGCGCGTTCCAGGTCCACGCCTCGAAAAGTTCGTCGAACGTACCGATGCCGCCCGGCATGCACAGGAACCCGTCGGCCAACTGCGTCATCTTCGCCTTGCGCTGGTGCATGTCGGCAACTTCGTGAAGTTCGGTCAGGCCGGTGTGCGCGACCTCGTGGCTGACGAGTGCTGCGGGGATCACGCCATAGACCTTGCCGCCTGCATCCAGAACGGCATCGGCGATGGTGCCCATGAGGCCAAGCTTGCCGCCGCCGTAAACAAGGTCGATCCCGCGAGCGACCATCTCTACGCCGAGCTTTTTGGCGATCTCGGTGTGCACCGGGTTGGTGCCGGCGGCCGACCCGCAATATACGGCAAGACTGCGGATCGCGCTCATGCATGGTCTCCTGTCTCGAAGCCGCCGATGGGGCGTGCGCCGACGTGGGTAATGACGGACGCAGCGGCCCGCGCCCCGCCCTTCAGGCAATGTTCGAGGTCTGCACCGGCGACATGTGCGGCAAGGAACCCGGCCGCAAACTGGTCGCCCGCGCCGGTCGTGTCGACGACTTCGGGAACGGGGGCTGCGGGCACCTCGATCCGGTCGGCGCCGGACACCGCCATCGCGCCTTCAGGCCCCTTGGTCAGGACCAGCGTTTCGACCTGCTTCGACAGCAGCGCGATCGCGGTTTCGCTGTCATCGACGCCGGCCATCAGCTTTGCCTCGTATTCGTTGGCAAAGAGGATATCGACCGCGCCATCGGCGACCAACCTGGCAAGGCTTTCGCGGCGGCCGGGGAGCGCGATGGAATCGGACAGGGTGAAGGCGATCTTGCGGCGATCTGCATGGGCCAGTTCGATCGCGCGGCGCATGGCGGCACGCGGGGTTTCGGGGCCCCAGAGATAGCCTTCGAGGAACAGCATCTGCGCCCCGCGGATCGCGTCCTCGTCCAGCGCGTCGACAGTCAGACGGTGACTCGCGGCGGGCGAAGTTTGCATCGTGCGCTCTCCATCCGGGCTGACGAGGATGAAGCAGCGGCCCGTCGGCGCATGGCGGATCGGCGGCGTGTCGAACGCGATGTCGAGTCCGTACATGTGCGCTGCGAACAGCGTGCCGAGCCGGTCGTCACCGGTTTGCCCGATGAAGCGGCACTTCGCACCCAGCGCCGCTGCGCCGGCCAGCGTATTGGCCGCAGAGCCGCCGGGCACTTCCTCGACATGGCCGCTGTCCGCCATCGCCTGCGCCAGCGCCTCTGCCTCGTCCTCGGCCAGAAGGCGCATCGTGCCCTTGGTGACGCCCGCAGCGGTCAGGAAAGCCTCGTCCCGGCGTGCAAGCACGTCGACGATTGCATCGCCCAATGCAACGATATCGAACTGTTCGCTGGCCATGGCGGGAAAAGGAATCCGTTTCGGTTGTCTGGGAGGTTTCGGCGGCAACTATACACGCGGCATCGAAGGGTCAATCGAGAGAGGTGTTCCACGGGTCTTGCCCGTGCCTCGAAAGCCGCTATCGCTTGATAGATGAACGAATCCCCCGCCGATCAGGCCGCTCCGCAGACCCTCGTCGCCGTGCCCAAGGGCCTTTTCGCCCCCGGCCTTTTCGCAATCGCCTTGTTCTATGGCGGGATGTGCACGTTTGCCGGACTGCTCGGCAACAAGCAGGTCGCGTTGGGCCCGCTGGCGGTGGAGGCGGGGATGTTCGCGTTCCTCCTGCTGGTCGCGATGGGCGGGGCCGTGGCCGAGGTCTATGGCCGCACGGTCGCAAACAAGCTGGTGCTGTGGGGCTTCGTCCCGATCTTCGCCTCGATCCTGCTGTCGCTCCTGGTCGCCGCGATGCCCGCATCGCCCGAGATGCAACCCGAACGGCTGGAGGCGATCCAGATGATCCTGACGGCAACGTGGCGGATCTGGATCGCGGGGCCCATCGCCTATGGCACGTCGCAGATCCTGAATATCACGGTGATCAGTGCGATGAAGACCAAGTTCGGTGGGCCGATGTGGATCCGTGCGGGGCTGGCAGGCGCGCTGTCGCAAGCTCTCGACACGGTGATCTTTATCACGGTCGCCTTCCTTGGCGTGTTCCCGATCCTGCCGCTGCTGGCTGGCCAGATGATCGCCAAGGTCGTGTTGTCGATCGTGCTGATCCCCTTCCTCGTCACCTGGTTCGCGGGTTTCGCAAGGAAGCTCGACGGTCGCGTCGACTAATCGATAAATCCGAACGTCGTGACCTGTTTTATACCAGAAACTCGATGAGGGTTCGTCCGTTAATAGGGCGAACCAAATAAATCGAATTATAGGAGTATCGAACATGGGCGACAACGCGACGAAGGCACTGGTAGACGGTCTCAACGGCCTCTTGGCCGACCATCTCGCCCTGTACCTCAAGACGAAGAATTTTCACTGGCACGTGAAGGGTCGCGATTTCCGCGACCTCCACCTGCTGTTCGACGAACAGGCGCAGGAAATTTTTGGCAACGTCGACATCATTGCCGAACGTGTCCGCAAGATAAAAGGCATGACGCTGACCTCGATCGGGTCGGTCGCTACCAAGACCAAGGTCGCGGACGAGGATGACACCTCGCTCGACGCGATGACGATGGTCGAAAAGCTGCGCGACGACAACGCGACACTCGTCGCGACGCTGAAGGAACTGAAGGACCTTGCCAGCGAAGCGGGTGACAACGCGACCGACGGTCTGATCGACGACTGGACCGACCAGACAGAGGAACGCGTCTGGTTTCTGTCCTCAATCCTCGGTTAAACTACAGGCTACCGTTCGCTGACAGTCCGATCCCGTTGGGCCTGCCGGTGAACCCCATGTCCAGCAATGGCGCGCTGACCTCCACCGGAAGCCCGGTCAAAACGAGGTCGGCGCGCCATTTGCCATTGGGCTCCAACCAGAAACCAAGGTTCTCGGTCCCACTCGGCCCTTTCATCGGCACGAACAGGGCATCGCCCTCGCACCGCGCGGGGCCGGACATGATCGTCTCTGCCGGAAGCGTGGGGCCAAGCGCGGGGATGGTAAGGCCCAGCGTACCCGATGCCGCGACGCAGCGTCCCTCGCGAAGCTCCACCGCGAAGTCCGCGAACGTCAGCGAACGCACCGGCAGCGGCGACATCGCGCCCGATAGCGGCAATTCGCCATTGGCATCGCGCAATGCGGCCCATTCCTCGCCCCCACGCGCATAGGCGTGGAACTGCGACTGGCCCGGCATGGCGGGCCGGTTGAGCGCGAACTCCGCCGTACCGGTGAACAACGGCAGCGGGCGCAGCGCGACGTTGAGGTTGCCCAGCGGCAGCGAGGCCGCCTGCATGTCGCCGACCTGCCCGTCCCAGACCGTCCCTGCGACTTCGCGGGCGGCAAGCGAACCCTCGCCATTCGCAGCATCCAGCGCCACGCGCAGCGGGAACATCACGAGCAGCGCGATCAGCGCCATGAGGGCGAGCACGATCTTCGTAGTGCGCGAAAGGCGCGCGTCGCGAATGAAGATCCAGCGACCGATCACTTGCCTGCCCTCCGCACGGTGGCGTTGACCGAGACCGAGCCGTCCGCAGCTGGCGTGATCGTCACCTGCTCTGCCACGATGCCCTGCCTGCGCAGCATATCGAGGAACGCGAAAGCCGAGCCGGGCGCAGCGGTCGGGATCACGACGAGCGCGCTGTCATTCCCGCGCGGGTCGTTCGATTGCAGCACCAACCCTTCGGCATCGGCGATCTGCGCCACGGCCTGCGCGACCGGCCCTGCCCCGCCCCTGGGCGCCGGCGCGGCGTCGAGCTGCTCGAGCCCCGCCATGACCTGTCCGGCCGCGATCACCGCATCGCGGTGGCGGACGTGGGCCGCGTCATGCGCAGCGCCCAGCGGAAGGATCAGGCCGTAGATGACGATGAGCACGCCCGCGAGCGCGCCTGCCACACCCACCAGCACCCGCTCGCGCATGGTAAGGCCGAGGAACCAGTCCCGCGCCGGTGTCCAGACCGATTTCATGGCGCCCTCACGGTAATGTCGGCCACGGTCGCACCGCTGGCATCGGGTGCGACTTGCGGCGGCGCGGTGACCTGCCAGCCGTCTCGCTGAAGCGAGATCAGCATCTGGTTCAGTGCCTGATCGGTTGGAGCGGCGGCGCGGATCGACAGAGTGCCATCCGCGCGCCAGTTGATGTTGCGAAGCGTGACCGAGGGGTTGGGCTGCATCGCTGCAAAAACGGCAGGCGCGCTGTCGGCAAAGGCGACACCGCCCGCTCCCCGGCGCAGCAGTTCAGAACGGATTTGCATCTCGGCCCCGGCAAGATCGCCGACACCGGGGAAACGGGCGCGCGCAGCCTCGATCGCGGCTTCTTCGCGCGCGTCGGCATCGAGGTTCAGTTTCACCGTCTCGATCGTGAAGATCAGGAAGACGAGCAGCAGGAGGATCGCCGCCATGCGGGCCAGCTGCTGCCAGTCGGGCAGGCGGAAATAGGATACGCGCGGCAAAGCATAGGGCCCTTGACGCAGATCGAGTTCGGGCGCGGCGAACGTATCGACCAAGCGCGCGGCAAGCCGGTCTTCGGCGATCTCGACCGCGTCTGCTCCGGGTGCGAGCGCGGGAAGCAGATCGCTCTCTCCCGCAAAGGCGGCAGACGGCGTGCGAGCCAGCGCCTGACCGCCCAGTTCTGCGGAAGCGACGGTTCCGGCCTCGGCCAGCGGCAGGGCCAGCGCGGCAGGCACAAGCGCATGGGCGTCGAGTCCCGCCGTCGCCAGTTCGCCCAGCCACGCATCCATGTCGGACTTCGCGACGGCGCAACTCAGCACCCCGTTTCCGTCCGGTGAGGCGGCGACTGCCACGTGGGTGTCGACAATCGGCGCGCGCAGGCCCGGCGGATCAAGCCGTGTCGCGGCCAAAGCCTGCGCCGCCGGCATCTCGCCGCGCGGCACGATGCGAACCGGCGCAAGCGCGGAAGGCGCGAGCGCGACAACGCGCACCCCCTCGACATCGCCCCATGGCGCATCGTGGCCGGGCGTGAAGCGGTGCCCGCTGCCCAGCGCGCCGCCTTCGACATGCCAGTAACGCCATTCGTCGCCCGGCACTTCGGGCAGCAGGACGAGCAGGCCTTCCGGCCCGCCGCCGCTGTCCGCGACGCCGGTTTCGCCGCCTTCGGGCAAGTCGTGGTTCAGTCGAAGCGCCATGCGTGATCAGCCGACGATGTCGGCATCGTCCCCTTCACCGCCCGGCTGGCCATCGGCTCCCAGCGAGTAGATTTCGAAAGGCGCGCCGTTCTGGCCGGGCGAGCGGAACTGGTAAGGGCGGCCCCACGGATCGGTCGGCAGCGCCTTGATGTAGCCGCCGCTGCGGTAGTTTTGCGGCATGGCGAGCGACGCAGGCGGATTGACGAGAGCGGACAACCCCTCGCTCGCCCCCGGATAGCTGGCGTTGTCGAGGCGGTACATCTCCATCGCCTGGCCTAGCGTCGCGATGTCGGATTCGGCCTTCACGCGCATCGCCTTGTCCTGGCTGGGCAGGACGTTGATCGCGACCGCCGTTGCCAGCAGCGCGATGATGAAAAGGACCACCATCAGTTCGACGAGGCTGAAGCCGTTGCGGCGGGCCTTGCGGGCGGTCTTGCGGGTCGGTTCGGTCATGGCTGTTATCCGGTTGGAATCTTCAAAGGCCGGTCAGGTCCTGCAACTGCAGGATCGGCAAGAGAATGGCGAGGATGATGAGCGCGACGATCACGCCCATGACGATAATGATCAGCGGTTCGAGCAGCGCCATCGCGGCGGCGGTGAACTGCGCGAATTCGCGTTCGAGATAGTCTGCGGCGCGTTCCAGCATGTCGCCCAGCCGCCCCGCGCTCTCCCCGCTGGAGGCAAGGTAGACCAGCAGCGGGGGAAACATGCCTGCCTCGCGCAGCGCGGTCGACAGCGAGGTACCGCCGCGCACTTTCTCGGTTATCCGTTCCAGCGCCTCGCGCTGAACCGCGTTCGACACGGTGCGCGAGGACAGCTTCAACCCGTCGACCAGCGGCAATCGCGCATCGATCATCGTGGCCAGTGTGCGGGCGAGCGAGGCTGCGTGCACGTCGCGTATCAAGCGCCCGATGAACGGCAGGCGCAGCAAAAAACCGTCGAACCGGTACTTGAAGGCCGGCACCGTCAGCGCGCGCAGGAAACCCAGCACGGCCAGCGCCAGCACCACGCCCATCACCCACCAATATGTCGACATGAACTGCGAAATTCCGATGACCGCGCGGGTCAAAAGCGGCAATTGCCGCGCGGCATTGTCGAACTGTTCGACGACGCGCGGCACGACCGAGATCATCAGCAGCGTCACGACCCCGATCGCCATCAGCGACAGGATGATCGGATAGGCCAGCGCGGCGACGATCTTCGCCTTTGCCGCCGCCTGCTTTTCCAGCATGTCGGCAAGGCGTTCGGCGATCTGCGGCAGGCTTCCGCTCGATTCGCCTGCCGCGATCATCGCGCGGTAGATCGGCGGAAAGCTTTGCGGTTCACGGCGCAATGCCTCTGCCAGCGGCAGTCCTTCGACCACACCCTGGTGCACATTTGTCAGGATCGCGCGGGCTTTGGGCTTTTCGGTCTGGCGGCTGATCGTGCGAAGCGCTTCTTCCAGCGGGCTCACCATCATCAGCGAGGAAAATTGCCGCGTGAACAGAGCAAGTTGCTTGGCGTTGAGTTTTGGCGTGCGGCTGGGCAGCGAGATCGAGCCGGGCTTGGCCGCTGTGCTTTTCGCCGCCGCCTCGTCCAGACGCAGGACGTGCCAGCGGCGCGTTGTCAGCTGTTCGCGCGCGGCAGGCAGGCTCGCCGCATCGATCGCGCCGCGGCGTTCCTTGCCCTGCGGATCGACCGCCAGATAGGACCAGCGCGGCATCAGGCGGCCCCGTCATCGCGGCGGGCAATGCGCGCCGCTTCTTCCGGCGAAGTCTCGCCCGCCTGCACCAGCTTCTTCGCCGCCCGCGTCAGGCGCGTGCCGCGGCGATTGCCCGCAGCGTCCTTGCCGAAGGCGTAATCGGCGATTTCCTCTTCCGAGGCGTTGGCGTTGATCAGGCGGCGGATGCGATCGTCGATGCGGATCGCCTCGAACAGGCCGATGCGCCCCTGATAGCCGGACTGGTTACAGTGATCGCAACCGACCGCGTGCCAGACAGTGCGCCCCTGCTTGATGTCCAGCATCTCGGCCAGCGCCGGGTCGATCGTTTCCTCGCGCCGGCAATGCTTGCACAGGCGGCGTACCAGACGCTGGGCGATGACGGCGCGCAGGGTGCTGGCCAGCAGGAACGGTTCGACCCCCATGTCCCGCATACGCGTGATCGCCCCGACACTGTCGTTGGTGTGCACGGTGGACAGCACGAGGTGGCCCGTAAGCGAGGCCTGCACCGCGATGTCCGCGGTTTCCTTGTCGCGGATTTCGCCGACCATGACGACATCGGGGTCCTGGCGCAGGATGGCGCGCAGACCGGCCGCAAAAGTAAGGCCGACCTTGGCATTGACCTGCGTTTGCCCCACCCCGTCCACAGCGTATTCCACAGGGTCTTCCACAGTCAGAATATTGCGCTGACCGTCGTTGAGGCCGCGAAGTCCCGCGTAGAGCGTGGTCGTCTTGCCGGAACCCGTCGGCCCGGTGACGAGCACGATGCCGTTGGGTTCGTTGAGCGCCCGCTTCAGCACCCCCTCGGAATGTTCGTCGAGACCCAGTTCGGCCAGCTCGATCCCGGCATTGTCCTTGTCGAGCAGACGCATCACGACACGCTCGCCCGCGCGGTTCGGCAGGGTCGAGACACGCACGTCGACCAGTTTGCCGCCCAGCGACAGGCCGATGCGACCGTCCTGCGGCACGCGGCGTTCGGCGATGTCGAGACGGGCCATGACCTTGATACGGCTGACCAGCACCGACGCCACGTGCGGCGGCATCCGCAGCTTTTCCTTCAGCACACCGTCTTCACGAAAACGGACGACGAGCGCCTGTTCGTAAGGTTCGATGTGAATGTCCGACGCGCCTTCGCGCAGGCCCTGCGCGATCAGCCCGTTGATGAGCCGGATCGCGGGCGCATCGTCGGCGCTGTCCAGCAGGTCCTCCGCGCTGGGCAGGCCATAGGCCAGCGTGTCGTCCGGCCCATCAAAGCCAAGTGTATCGGCCTCGAGCGCGCCGGTGTCGCCGTAGACTTCGCTCAGCAATTTCTCGAACTCGGTCGCAGGCGCGTTGCGAACCGAAAGGCGGCGCGCAAAACGGCGTCGCAGTTCGAGCAGGACCGTTGCGTCCGCACCTTCGCGCAGGACCAGCGGGATCGCGCCGTCCACATCCTCGTCCGCGACGATCACGCCCCAATCGCGCGCCTCGGCATAAGTCAGCAGCGGTGCGCCGCTGCCGCGCTCGGGCACAACGACAGCCGCCGCGCCCGCAAGCGCGACGTCGTCCCCGAGGGGGATGTCGCTGTCGAGAGGCGTCGGCTCCATCATCGGCTTACTGCGCGGCCCCTGCACCGGATTCATCGGCAGGCGTGATGATCACGTCGTCGGGGCGGTTCGGCATCTGCGGCGGGGCCGCGCCGAGGTAGTCGATGACCAGTTCGTCGATCGAAGGTTCGCGATCGGGCGAAAACGCCTGCTGCGCGTCGCGGATCACGCCATAACGGCGCGCGGTAACTTCCTGGCGGTCGGCTGCGCTGCGCAGGATCGTCGGGCGGATGAAGACCATGAGGTTCGTCTTCGCATGGCTCTTGCCTCGCGACTTGAACAGTTCGCCGATGATCGGAATGTCGCTCAACAGCGGGATCTTCTGGATCGTGCGCCGCTCGTTATCGTCGAGCAGGCCGCCCAGCACCAGAATCTCGCGGTCGCCGACCGTGACGGTCGTCTTGATCTCGCGCTTGTTGATGATGAGTTCGTTGAAATCGTTGGACACCGGCCCTGCGATCGAACTGACTTCCTGCCTGAGGTCGAGGCGCACCTGATCGCTCGCGTTGATCTGCGGGGTGACGTCAAGCTCGATGCCGACGTTCTGGCGCTGGATCGTACGGAAGGCGTTGTCGAAATTGCCCGAAAGCGCCTCTCCGGTCGAAACCGGGATTTCCTGGCCGAACAGGATCGAGGCCGGAACGTTGTCGTTCGTCGTGATATGCGGCGTCGAGAGGATGTTCGAATTGGAATCGGACTGGATCGCGTTGATCAGCGCGCCCAGATAGCGGTTGTTGCCGATCGAGGTATAGCCGCCAAGGTATCCCCCGCTGGCCCCCAGAGCCGCCTGCGCCGCATTCTCGCGCAGCAGGTCGCCGGTGCCCGAGCTTGACGTCGTGACAACCACACCATCGCTGACCGTCGTGGTATCGGCATCGACGGCATCGGCGATCAGGCCGCCGGCAAGGTCGATGATGTTGGGCGCGACGTTGGAGAAGTTGGTTACGGCGAAGGGCATGTCCTCGCCGCCTATCAGGAACTGGACGCCCAGTTCCTTCGCCACGCTTTCCGAAACCTCGACGATAATAGCCTCGACCAGGACCTGGTCCTGACGGATGTCGAGCTGGCGGACCAGTTCTGCAAGGCGGCGCTGGATATCGACCGGCGCGGAAATGACGATGGCGTTCGCGCCCGGATAGCGCGTGATGATCGCGGTGCCGCGCCCGCCTGCCAGTTCGATGGCGCCGCCGCCGATCGAGCCGTTGCCGGCCGCACCGCCCGTCAGCTGGCGATTGCCGAGGCCCGAACCGATGCTGGCATCATCGCCGCCGCCGGTGGTGGCCGTGACCGTGCTGCTGGCCGCGGGAAGCCCCGCGCTGCCCGATCCGCCGACCAGCATTTCGAGCATCGGCACCATCGTCGCGGCATCGGCATAGTCGAGCCAGAGGACCTTGATCTCCGACCCGCTGGCGGCGCGTTCGTCGAGTTCGCGGGCCATCGCGGACAGCTTGTTCAGCGTATCGCGCTCCCCGCGCAGCAGCAGCGAGTTCGAGCTGTCGACCGCGACCACACTGGCCAGCGCTCCGCCCTGCGCGCCCTGCGGCACGAGTTGGGTCAGCGCGGCGGCGATCTCGCGCGCGCCTGCGTGGTTGAGGCCGATCATCTCGGTGCTCGAAGTGTCGCGGTCGATCTGCTTCACCAGAGCGCGGATGCGGCGCAGATTGTCGGCATAGTCGACGACGACGAGCGAGTTTGCCGACTGGTTCGCGGTGATCGAGCCTTCCTGGCTTACCAGCGGGCGCAGCGTTTCGACCGCCTGTGATGCCTCGACCGAGCCGAGACGGATGACTTCGGTGACCAGCGCGTTCGAAGGCGCGCCCGCGCTGCCGAGCCGCGAGGGCTGCGAGGCGGCATTGGCGGCAGGCTGGATGCGGAAGGCGCCGTTGCCGATGGGGATGGCGACAAGACCGTTGGCGCGCAGCGTGGCAAGAAACACCTCGAAATACTCGCTGCGCGAAAGCGGGCGTTCGGTGACGACCGAGATCTTCCCGTTCACGCGCCCGTCGACGATGAAGGTGCGGCCCGTGACTTGCGCCGCATCGGCAACGAAAGCGCGGATGTCGGCATCGCGCACGTTCAGCGCATATTGCGCGAAGGCGGCCTGCGGCGCGGACAGCGAAAGCAGCGAGGCTGCCATCAGGCCGACGGAAAACTTGCGCACGAAAGACTTCATTTGGACACCGTGATCTTGACCGGCACATCGCGTCCACCGCGCCGCACGGTCATGGAAACATTGGAACCGGGGCGAACCTGCCGGGCAAAACCGGCCAGATCCTGCTGGCCCGAAATCTTCTGGCCGTTGACCGAGACCAGCACATCGCCGGCACGAAGCCCCGCACCTGCAAAGACCGATCCGTCGCCACCGGGATTGAGCGTGACGCCCCCGCCATCGGCATTGCCGCCAAAGGATATGCCCTCTCGCAAGTCGCCAGCCCCGATCTGGCCCGTTCCGCGCGCAGCCACAGGTGGTGGAGGCGGTGCGGACGGGGGCGGAGGAGCGACCGGATTACCGAGCGCTGTGGAAGCAACGGTGGGCGCAGGTTTCGACTGGTCGAGATAGAGCAGTTCCGATGCCCCGCCCCGGCCCAGCGAAACATGGTCGAACGCCACGGCGGCAAGAGTCACTCCGGGCATGACTTCTTCGCCGATGCGGTAGACCTGCTGCTCCCCGTCCTGCCCGGCAATGATGGCGGTGCCGCCGCCAGAGTACGGATTGACGCGGATGCCGTAGAGCGTGAGCGGCAGGTCAGTGATGGTCGCCGCTCGTGACGGTCCTGCGACCACGGCGATATCGCGGTTGAAGGGATCGAAACCCGTCATCAGGGCCGACCTTGCACCTTCGTCCATCAGGCGGACGCGTGCCGGTTTCCAGTCGCCAAGCGGGCTGACAGGAGCAAGCACCATCCAGACAAGCTGCACACCCGCAACGACGATGCCGACGGCCAGCAGCCACCAGAGCACATCGTGCAGTCCCGGCAGCGCAAGCCGCCGTCCACCGCCATCGCCGCGAACGAATCGCAAGTTCTTCATTCCACCCGTCTGTTTTACGCCAGTGGTTTATGACCCCTGCCCGGCCGGTACAACCGCGCGAATCCCGCGCACGACTATGGGCCGCGCAAGTCGCCATGTCTCAAAGATTTGACACATTTATGTCAAAAGAGTGCTGACGCTGCATATTGTGACCGACCCCCTCGCCAAATCGCGCGGCGAAAGCTAAGGCGCATCGCCATGTCGCAAACTGCCGCCTCGACCACGGAAGCCGCCAGCGATGCGCCCCTTCAGGGTCTGCGCGTCGCGCTGTTCAGCGGAAACTACAACTACGTCCGCGACGGGGCGAACCAGGCGCTGAACCGCCTTGTCGGATATCTGCTGCGCCAGGGCGCGGACGTGCGAACTTATTCGCCGACGGTCGACAAACCTGCGTTCGAGGCGACCGGACCGCTGATAAGCGTGCCGTCCTTCGCGATTCCGGGCCGCGCGGAATACCGTTTCCCGCTTGCGCTTTCGCCAGCAGTTCGCGCCAATCTCGAAGAATTTGCTCCGAACATCGTCCACGTCGCCAGCCCCGACGTCGTCGGCCACCGTGCGGTTTCTTGGGCGCGCGATCGTGATGTCGCGGTGCTCGCCTCGGTCCACACCCGGTTCGAGACTTACCCGCGCTATTACAACATGGCCTTTCTCGAACCGCTGGTCGTGAAGATGCTGCGCCGGTTCTACAACCGCTGCGATGCCTTGGTCGCGCCGTCGGAATCGATGGTCCGCGTGTTGAAGGAGCAGGGGATGAACGACGACGTCTCGCTCTGGACACGCGGTGTGGACCGCGACGTTTTCCACCCCGGTGCCCGCGACATGGAGTGGCGCAAGTCGCTCGGCATCGCGAACGACGAGAAGGTGGTCGGCTTCCTGGGCCGGCTCGTCATGGAAAAGGGCCTCGACGTCTTTGCCGCGACAATCGCCAGGCTGCGCGAGCGCGGCGTCGCGCACCGCGTGCTGGTGATCGGCGAAGGCCCGGCGCGCAGCTGGTTCGAAGAGAATTTGCCTGGCGGCGTCTTCGTCGGGCACCAGAGCGGCGCTGACCTCGGCCGCGCGGTTGCCAGCATGGACATGCTCTTCAACCCCTCCATCACCGAGACGTTCGGCAATGTCACGCTGGAGGCCATGGCCTGCGAACTGCCGGTCGTTGCCGCGGCGGCCACGGGCAGCGAGAGCCTCGTCGCAGATGGCGTGTCGGGCGCCCTGGTAAGGCCGGGCGACGTCACCGCCTTCGCCGATGCGCTCGAAGCCTACCTCACCGATCCCGCGCTCGCCCGCGCGCATGGCAAGGCGGGCGAGATGCGCGCCCGCGATTTCGCATGGGACACGATCAACCAGGCAGTCGCCGATACTTATCAGCGATTGCTGGAAGAGCGCGGCTAGGCCTGAACACGACTAGGCAATCACGCGCTTCGCGTACATCCGGCGCGAATACCAGATCAGCGCGAAAAGCACGGCGAAGATGACAACCGTGAAGATCATCGGCACCATCATCGATGCCTGACCCGGCATGGGGCTGGCAATCGTCCACGCGGTGGTAAAGACCAGCCCGACGAGCGAGATCAGGAAAGCGTGGAGCGCGAACCGGCTGCGCAGCAGCAGCAGGACCGAGCCCGCAAGCGATCCCCACACGCCCAGCGCCCAGGCCGCGTCCATCCACGCGGGGAAGCCGGTGTAGTAGTCCATGAGCTGGTCGACGGTCAGCCCCGTCCCTTGCGTCATGCCTTCGATGTAAGAACGGTTGCCAATCTGCGTCTGGACGTAGTCATTGGCGCCAAAAGCGTTCCACAGCAGGCTCAGGAATGCGACGATCCAGAATCTGGTCGGCGTCTTTACTCGATCGGATGCGGTCATTGTCCGTAATCCCCTCCTCGATCCCTCGCCGGCGAGGGTATCGACAAGCGTACCAACAAGCAAACCGGGTGTCCCCGCGTTTCCCACACCCGCAATCCGGCGCACTCTCGCATTCTGCAAAGCCGCGCCTAGATTGGCAGCAGCAATGACCGACCTTTTCGAATCCGATGCACCCCCGCCCAGTACCCAGTCCGAACCGGGCGAGGACGCGCCGCTGGCCGATCGCCTGCGTCCGCGCACGCTGGCCGATGTCGTCGGGCAGGATCACCTGACGGGACCGGAAGGCACGATTGGGCGCATGGTCGCCGCGGGCCGCCTCACCAGCATGATCCTGTGGGGACCGCCCGGCACCGGCAAGACCAGCATCGCGCGCCTTCTGGCCGACAGCGTCGGCATGCGCTTCGCCGCCGTCAGCGCGGTATTTTCCGGTGTCGCCGACCTGAAGAGAGCCTTTGCCGAGGCCGAGAAGGCTCAGGCCGCCGGGCAACGTACGCTGCTCTTCGTGGACGAGATCCACCGTTTCAACCGCGCGCAGCAGGACGGGTTTTTGCCGTTTGTGGAGCGCGGCACGGTCACGCTTGTCGGCGCGACGACGGAAAACCCCAGCTTTGCCCTTAACGCCGCGCTGCTTTCGCGGGCGCAAGTCCTGGTGCTCGAGCGACTGGACGAAGCCGCCTTGGACCAGTTGCTGGACCGTGCAGAGGACCTCGCAGGCGCGCTTCCGCTGGACGCCGATGCGCGCACAGCGCTTGTCGCCAGTGCCGATGGCGACGGGCGCTTCCTGCTCAATCAGGCCGAAACGCTTTATGCGGCAAAGATCGACAGCCCGCTCGACACCGATGGCCTGCGCAAGTTCCTGCAGCGGCGACTGGCGGTCTATGACAAGGACCGCGACGGGCACTACAACCTGATTTCCGCGCTTCACAAGTCGCTGCGCGGGTCCGACCCGCAGGCTGCGCTATACTGGATGGCGCGGATGCTGACGGCGGGGGAGGAACCGCTTTACGTCTTGCGCCGTCTGGTCCGCTTTGCCAGCGAGGACATCGGCCTTGCCGATCCGCAGGCGTTGGTCCAGTGCCTTGCGGCCAAGGACGCCTACGAATTTCTGGGAAGCCCCGAAGGCGAGCTCGCCATCGTGCAGGCCTGCCTCTATTGCGCCACCGCGCCCAAGTCGAACGCGGCCTACAAGGCGCAGAAGGCGGCGTGGAAAAGTGCACGCGAAACCGGCAGTCTGTCGCCCCCGCAGAACATCCTGAACGCGCCGACGAAGCTGATGAAGAACTTGGGCTACGGCAAGGACTATGCCTACGACCACGATGCCGAGGGCGGCTTTTCGGGCGCGAACTACTGGCCCGAAGGGATGGAGCGGACCGAGTACTACCACCCCGTCCCGCGCGGGTTCGAGCGGCAGGTGATCGAGAGGATGGAATGGTGGGAGAAGAAGCGGCGAGAGCGGCAGGGCTGACCCGCCCGCCCGACTTCCGGCACTTCGTCGCCATCGACTGGTCGGGCGCTGCGGGCCCGCGGCAGAAAGGCATCGCGATTGCCATCGCCGTGGCCGCAGGCGGACCGCCGGTGCTGGTCGAACCCGATCGCACATGGTCGCGGGCCGACGTTCTGGTTTTGCTGAAGGAAGACCTGTCGGACGATACGCTCGTCGGAATGGACCTCGGGATCTCGCTGCCGTTTGCCGACTGCGGTGCATTTTTTCCCGGTTGGAACGAAAGCCCGCGCGACGCCAAATCGCTGTGGCGAATGATCGACGAGATATGCGCCAAGGACGAGCATCTCTCCGCCTCCAGCTTCGTCGACCACCCCGAACTCTCGCGCTATTACCGGCGGCACGGCGGGCGCGAGGGCGACCGGTTCCACGCCCCCGATACCGACAGCAGGCGCGGACGCTTCCGCGTGACCGAACGCGCGCAGGAAGCGCTGGGTTGCAAACCCTATTCGAACTTCAACCTCGTCGGCGCGGCGCAAGTCGGGAAGTCGAGCCTGACGGGAATGCGCGTGCTGCACCGGCTGGACGGCAGGGTCCCCGTCTGGCCCATCGATCCCCTGCCTCCGACGGGCAGCGCCATCGTCGAGATCTATACCGCGATCAGCGCCATTAGCGCGGCGCGCGCGGCGGGGCGGAGCAAGATCCGCGACATGGGCGACCTCGACGCGGCTCTCGAAGCCCTCGGCTCCCCTTCCATCGGCAGAAGCGGCCCCGTCAGCGATCATGCGTCCGACGCGCTTCTGACAGCCGCGTGGCTGCGCAATGCAGCGAAAAGACCTGAACTCTGGTCCCCTACCGCCCTGACCGAAAAAATTGCTGAAACGGAGGGCTGGACGTTCGGCGCGCCCTAGTGCAGAGGAGCGCACCGATGCCTCGGGCCGGCTTAGCTCAGTTGGTAGAGCAGTTGATTTGTAATCATCAGGCCGCGGGTTCGAATCCTGCAGCCGGCACCAGGCATCCCTCCTCCCCGATCCGTTTTTACCTGCATACGATTAGACATGTCCGTCCGGCGTGCTAATTCGGCTGGCAGGACAGGAAAGGACGTTTCGTGGCAGGCAAGTGGTTCGACGAACTCGAAGTCGGAATGGTATTCGAACATCCCATCAGGCGGACAGTGACGGAAACCGACAACGTCCTGTTCACGACGATGACCCACAACCCCGCGCAGCTTCACCTCGACGAGGAGTACATGAAGGGCACGCCCTATGGGCAGCGGCTGGTCAATTCCTGTTTCACGCTGGGCCTGATGGTCGGCATCTCGGTGAATGAAACGACGCTGGGCACCGCGATCGCGAACCTTGGCTGGGACGAAGTGCGTTTCCCCGCGCCGCTGTTCCACGGCGATACCGTGCGCGTGACGACCGAAGTGATCGACCTGCGCGAATCGAAGTCCCGCCCCAACGCCGGGATCGTCACGTTCCTGCACAAGGCCTTCAACCAGAACGACGAACTGGTCGCCTCATGCAAGCGTTCAGGGCTTCAGCACAAGAAACCGGTGGACGCATGAGCGCGCCGATCCGGTCCTTCCTGTTCGTCCCCGGCGACAGCGAGAAAAAGCTCGGCAAGCTGGACGCCGCGCCTGCCGACGCCTTCATCATCGACCTTGAGGATTCGGTTGCGCCGTCGCGCAAGGAAGCTGCTCGCGAGCTTACCCGTTCGGTCCTCGCAGACCGTCCGCGTGGGCGGCGCAAGGCGCAGCTCTGGGTCCGGGTGAACCCCCTCGATTCCGCGCAAGTTCTGGACGATCTGGCCGCCGTGATCGAAGCTGCGCCCGACGGCATCATGCTGCCCAAGGCGCTGGGCCCGGCCGATACGGTCCAGCTTGGCCACTACCTCGACGCGCTGGAGATCCGTTGCGGCATCCCGAAGGGCTCTACCAGGATCCTGCCCGTGGCGACCGAGACGGCATCGGCCCCCTTCGCGTTGGGAGACTACGCCAAGGTCGCGCAGGAACGGCTCTACGGCCTCACCTGGGGCGCGGAGGACCTGAGCGCGGCGCTGGGCGCAAGCACCAACCGCGACGCGTCGGGCGAATGGGCGATGACCTATCGCATGGTTCGCTCGCTCTGCCTTCTGGGCGCGCATGCCGCAGGGGTCGAGGCGGTGGAAACGCTCCACGCCGACTTCCGCGACGAAGACGGCCTTCACGCCAGCAGCCACGCCGCCCGCACCGAAGGGTTCTCGGGCCGACTCGCCATCCATCCCGCGCAAGTCGAGATCATCAACAATGCTTTCCTGCCCTCTGCCGACGAGGTCGATTTCGCCCGCCGCGTGGTGCAGCTGTTTGCCGAGAATCCCGATGCAGGCACGTTGGGGCTGGACGGCAAGATGCTCGACATCCCGCACCTGAAGCAGGCGCAGCGCGTGATCGCGCTGGCCGAGGCGCATGGCTGATCTGGGGCGGCTCGTCACTCAGTCCGCGCCGCATACGCACTTGCCCAGCGTGTCCTGAAACTGCCGGATGCGGATTTCCTGGTAGTTCGCGAGGTTGACCTCGCCCGTTTTCGACGCGTGCAGCCCCTCTTGCACTCCAGGCAGGTTCTCCATGTCCTGATCGAACACTTCGCCCAGCATCTCGGTCCATTTCTGGTCGATCCGGACGCGGGTGCGGTCAATTCAGCCGCACCAGCTTTCGCCCCTTCGTCCCCCCGCTGAAACCTGCAAGCGCCGCATCGGGCGTGGCGTCGAAACCTTCGGCGATGTCCATCCACTCACGCATGCGGCCGCTTTTCAGGAATTCGCCCAGCCGCGCCCGCGCCTCGCCCCACAAGTCGACGTGGTCGAAATAAAAGAAGCCGCGCATGTTCACCGACTGCATGGCAAGGTGGATGTGGTTGTAGATCGGCGCCGGGTGCGCGCCGTAATGCGCGGTGCCGCCGCAGATCATAATCTGCGAAAAATGCGCCATATTGACGAGCGCGCTGCTCAACAGGTCTCCGCCGACATTGTCGAAGAAGATGTTCACACCGTCGGGGCATGCCTCGGCAATCTGGCCGACGAGATCGGGCGCCTTGTAATCGACCATCGCGTGGAAGCCTGCGTCGAGAGCGGCCGCACATTTCTCTGGCCCGCCCGCAATTCCGATGGCGCGCCCGCCGACCAGCGGGACGAGCTGCCCGACAATCGAGCCGATGGCCCCCGAGGCACCGGACACGAGGATATCGTCGCCGGGCTTGGGGTGGCTGAAATGGAACAGGCCCAGCCACGCGCAAACGCCGCTCATGCCCAGTGTGACGAGGCCGCTGTGCGTCTCGATCCCCTCGGGAATGACCTGCAGAGGCACGCCCATGTGGTCCGTGGCATCGGACAGCGAATAATCTGCCCAGTCGAGGAAGCCGGTTACCCGCGTCCCTTCGGGAAACGCGGGATTTCGGCTTTCCACCACGGTGCCTGCAACACCGCCGCGCATGATCGTGCCCGGGGCCAGCGGGTCGAACTTGCCCGGCATACCGCGCACCCATGCGTGGTTCATTGCATCTGGCGAGAAATACTCGGCCTTTACGACCAGTTGCCCTTCGCCCGGAGACGGCTTGTCCGCCTCCGACCGTTCGAAGTGCCCCCTCACAAGGGCCATTCCCCCTACGGTATCGTCATTGGGCTGGCCGACGCGCCATGCGCGGTTGGTGTTGCTCATCTCGTTATCCTCGGGGCCCGGTATCTTCAGGGCAGCGTGTGCATCCCGCCTTCGAGCATGAAGGTCTGGCCGGTGATGTAGCTTGCCCCCTCGCTTGCGATGAAGACAGCCAGCGGCCCTGCATCGCGTTCCGGCTCGCCCAGACGACGCATCGGGATCTTGTCCTTCAATGCCTCGACGAATTCGGGACGCGCGGCCTTCCACTTGTCGAAAGCGCGCGTTTCCAGCGCGGGATTGATGATGTTGACGGTAATCCCGTACTGCCCCCACTCGCGCGCAGCGGTGCGGGAAAGCGAACGGATCGCCTCTTTCGTGGCGTTATAACAGGTGTTGCCTTCGAACCCGATCTGGCCCGAACTCGATGCGAAATTGATGACGCGGCCATAGCCAGACGTCTTCATGTGCGGAAACGCAGCCTTCATGAACCACAGGCTGGCCGTAGCGCCGGTGCGGAAAGTATATTCCCACTCGACCTCGTCGGTATCCTCGCAGGCGACGAACACGGTCGAAGGCTGGGGATCGGCTTCCGTCCCGAAACCTTGCGCGTTGTTGACGACGATGTTGACGGTACCGAATGCCTCGACCGCCTTTTCGACGCAGGCGAAGACTTCATCGCGGTGGCCGACATCGCAGGCAACGCCGATCGCCGTGCCGCCGGCATCGTTGATTTCCTTCGCCACGTCATCGACCGTGGACTGCGTGCGCGATGCCACGACGACTTTCGCACCTTCCCGCCCATAGGCCAGCGCAATGGCCCGCCCGATGCCGCGACCGGCACCCGTGACTATTGCGACCTTGTCCTTGAGAGCCTGTCTCTTCATGCCCATCCATCTCCTGTTTCCGGCCCGGTTTTGTGTCGGCGAGCCTTGTCTTGCTGCACTACGCTAGGCTAGTGGATTAGCAGCACAATACTATCCTATGTTGTAGTTTAATTTAGGTTCGGGCAAATGCCGCAAAAGCATGATGAGATGCCCGGTATTGACGATAAATTATTTTATATACCTGATTTTAAGGTGCTTGTTTGATGGCGGACGCAAAAGTCGCTCAAAAAATTGGGAAGACCGCGACCGACCGGCTGGGCCGAAAACTCAGCAACAACCGGCTCATGCGCCGCGCCAAGATGATGCTCTCGACGCTCGATCTAGTGGCAGAGCGCGGGTACGAGGCGGTGACCGTCGACCAACTTGCCGCGGCGGGCGGGGTCAGCAAGAAGACGATCTACGACATCTATGGCAGCAAGCAGGGACTGGTCGCGCAGGCCGTCGCGCTGCGCCTCGACGATCTTGTCGAGCTGTTCAGCGAGGAACTGGCCGGAAGCGGGCTCGACAGGTTGCTGCGGTCGGTGGACCTCACTTGCGATGCCGTGCTGCACACCCCCGCCCTTTCGCGCGCACTGGCCCCGATGCTGGTCAAGTCGGCGGAGGAATTTCACCTGACGTCCTTCTTCGAAAGGCTGCACCGCGATGCGATCGTGCGCATGAAAAACGAGCGGCAGATCCAACCGTGGGTCGACATCGATTTCACCGCCCGCTCGATCATGCTCGATCAGGTCGCGGTCCAGAACATGTGGGCGGGCGGCAACATCGATGATGACAGCTACCCCTCCTTCGCCCGGCTCAGCGTGCTGCGCATCATGACGCCGCTGGCCAAGGCCTCTGTCCGCAAGGACCTGGTGGAGGAAATCCGGCAGCTTCAGGACCAGTTGTGCTTCGCCTCCACAGGAGGAGAAGGCGAAGCACAAGCCTGAGCGCCTAGAATTCGAACCCGGCCGAAGCGCCCCAGAAGCGCGGCTCCCGCGGGACGCCGTAGTGCCAGAGGTTCGGATAGGCCGCGACGGCGAAGGCGAATGACGGCCCGCGATCGTCCAGCAGGTTGCGTACGAACAGGCTGAAGTTCGCCTTGGCCCCGCTGTCGTTCATTGGCACTTGCGCCGAAATCGACGCGTCGAGCAGGTTCTGCGCATCCGACCGGACACGCGGATCGTTCTGCGGCACCACGAAGGGCGTTGCCGAGAAGTCCTGCGCCAGAAGCGCCCCGTAAAGCGCGGGGTCGGGCGCGATCTGCTGGTCGTATTCGGCCAGATAGCGATAGCCTGCCGACAGCGTGACATCCGCCTCGCCTACCGAGATCGTGTAGGACCCGTTCAGCGAAAGCGTCCACTTCGGCGCGAAGATCGGATCGACGTCCGAATAATCGAGCTGCTGCAGGAAGATCGTGCCGTCGGCGCGCGTGATCGGCTGACCGATGATGAAGCCGTTGAACTTCGCATCGGTATAACCGACCGCCGCACTGAAGTTCAGGCCGTCGACCGGCTCGAACGACATGTCCATCTCGACACCCTTGATCTTGGCACCGGCGGCGTTGACCACGATCGTCTCGTTGCCTTGCGCGTTGTCGGCGGTGATGACGGTGCTCTGCTGGATGTTCTTGTAGTCGGTGTAGAAGCCCGCAATGTTGAACGTCCCGCGTCCGTTCAGCCATCCGGTCTTGGCACCGAGTTCGAAGCTGTCGACCGTTTCGGGATCATAGGGTGTCTGGGCAGAGAACGGCGTACCCGCACGGCCACTGAAGCCGCCCGAACGATACCCGCGCGACCATGTGCCATAGAGCATCATGTCGGGCGTGGGCCGCCAGTCGACGGTCAGCTTGGGCGTGAACTTGCTCCAGCTTTTCTTGACGCTGTCCGACAGGATCAGCGGGAACTCGTAGTCCTTCTTATCCTTGGTGTAGCGGCCGCCGCCCGACAGGCGCACGTTTTCGAAAACTTCCCAGTTGAAGTCGACGAACGCAGCATAGCTTTCCGAATGGCCGATGACGCCGATGCCGCCGGCAGGCGCACCGAACACGAACGTCGACTGGTCGAGCTCGTAGTCGCTCTCGAAATAGTAGAGGCCCGCGACATAGTCGAAGCCGGAAAACAGATCGCCGGCAAAGCGCAGTTCCTGGCTGAACTGCTCGTAAGTCTGCGGACGCTGCGCGATGAACAGGCCTGCCGTGCCGAAGTCGGCGTAGAAGTTCTCGTCGCTGTCACGATACGAGGTGATCGAGTTCACCGTGACCGCACCCAGCCCCAGTTCCATGTCCAGTGTGACCGCATCGGCCTTGTAGAGCCGGTATGCTCGGCAACCTTGTAGGCGGTGTAGAGATCGTCGGTCATGTTCCCGCCGCAAGCGCCGGGGGGCACGAAGCCGCAGAACACGTCGCCCGGCACCATGGCAGAGGCAAAGTATGGCTTGGACGTCTGGTCCTGCCGCTCCAGCGTCAGGGTCGCGTCGAAAGTGGCCGACGGGTTGTAGCGGACCGCCATGCCGAAATTCTCGGAGTTGGAGCTGTTCAGGCGCTGTCCGGTAAAGCCGTCGCGCATGTAGCCGTCGGTCTGCTGGTGAAATTCGAAGAACTTCACGCCCAGCTCGCCTTCGATGATCGGCAGGTTCACGACGCCGCGCAGGCCCCATGTGCCGAAGCTGCCGACGGTCGATTCGACCTTGGCGCCCAGCTCCATCGTCGGCTTCGTGCGGCGGATGCTGATGACGCCCGCGATCGTGTTGCGCCCGAACAGAGTGCCCTGCGGCCCGCGCAGGACTTCGATGGAATCGATGTCGAAGAAGTCGAGGTACTGGCCCGTCGATGTGCCGATATAGACCCCGTCGACATAGATGCCGACGGCAGGGTCGAAGCTCTTTTCCACGTCGGCAAAGGCGATGCCGCGGATCGAGATGTTGGCCGTGGCCGAACCGGTCGGCTGCTGCGTGATCAGCAGGTTGGGCGCGGTGCCCTGAAGGTCGCCAATGTCCAGCGTGCCCTTTGCCTCCAGCATGGCGGGCTGGATCGCGGTGATGGCGACCGGCGTGCTCTGCAATGTTTCGGAACGCCGCCTGGCGGTGACGATGATGGCATTGGGATTGGCAGCGACCTGTTCATCCGCTGCGGGGGGATCTTCACTTTCCTGCGCCAGCCCGGGCGTCGCCCAGGCTATCGCGGCAATCGCGGTCGTGGTGGCAAGACCGCGCAGGACGCACTTCGGGTATAAAGTCGATTGCATTGCCCTCTCCCATTTTAGTCCCCCCTGAACCTGCGAACCTTCCCTATTTTTGGGATCGGCTTGCGAGAGAACTGCAACGTGGTTTAGTTACATAACCCTGATCTAGCAATCGCTGCGGGGCAGAATCTATCACTTCGGATAGTGGACCACAGACCGGCCATCATATCGACTTGAGCCAAATACGAATGAAAATATCATTTGTTTTCAGCGATAAAATTCCGCGCCCGACTCGCGGATTGAGGAGAGGGAAATGACCGAGAGCATTTACGAAGACGTGGAAAAGGTCATCGCGTTCGAAGCCGCGCGTTCCGGTCCTCGCCCCGATTTTCCGCCACTCCCCGAGCTTCCCGGCGGCCGTTACACCAGCGACGAATTCTTCGAGCTCGAGAATGAGCATGTCCTTCGCAAGTCGTGGGTCTGCGCCGGGCGCGAGGAAGACCTGCGCGATGTCGGCGACTATCGCCTGTGGGAACGGTTAGGCGTTCCGCTGCTGCTGATCCGCGGGCGCGACGAAAAGCTGCGCGCCTTCTACAACACCTGCCGCCACCGTGGCGCGCCCGTCGTGCGTGATGATGCAGGCAATACGAAACTTCTGCGCTGCCAGTACCATTCGTGGTCCTATGGCCTCGACGGAGCGTTGAAGGGCGTGCCCGACGAACGCGACTTTCCCTGTCTCAACAAGGCCGATCGCGGGTTGATTGAGGCCCGGTGCGAAACCTGGGCTGGCTGGGTCTTCGTGAACCTCGATCGCGATGCCGTGTCGCTTGAGGAATATCTCGGCCCGCTAGTGGACGAGCTGGCCTGCGTCGGCATGGAAAAGCTGCGCACAATCCACACGCAGGACTACGAGATGAACTGCAACTGGAAGGTCGCGATGGATGCCTTCCTCGAAGTTTATCACATCAACACGATCCATCCGACGAATGCGGGCATCATGCTGGACAGCAAGGCCGCGGCGATGGGCCTGATGGAGCGTGGCCATTCGCGCATGGCGGTGCGCAAGAAGATGAACGAAGGGCTGAACTTCGTCGAATTCGAAGGCGCGCCCGACATCGCGACGATGCCCGATCTCTACCGCTTCAACAACGTCGCATACATGTCCTTCCCGAACCTGATCTCGCCGGTCGAGCCGACAGGCTTTCCGGTCCTGCTGTTCTGGCCGAAGGGAAAGGACAAGTGCACGATGCAGGCGATCTATGTCGCGCCCGACTGGGGGGAAGGAGACATTCCCGAATTCTGGAACCGCTTCCTGCCGATCTTCGATGCTGTGCTCGAAGAAGACATGATGAACCTCGGGCCCATCCAGAAAAGCCTGGAATCGGGCGGCTTTACCGGAATGCTCGTGAACTATCAGGAACGCCGGATCTATTGGTTCCACGAGGAAGTCGACCGCCTGATCGGGAAGGAGAACATCCCCGAAGGTCTGGCGGTTGAGCAGTTGCTCGAACCCTATACCGAACAACCGATGGACGAGGCGGCGGAGTAACAGAGATGAGCAAGACCCAACCGCTGTTCCAGCAAGCCTATTTCGTCAAAAGCATCGATGAAGCTGCGCAAAAATGGTCCGACACGCTTGGCGCGGGTCCGTTCTGCATGGTGCGCCACCACCACTGCGACGAGTTCACCTATCGCGGCACGAAGGAGGAGGCCGACGTCTCTTACGCATTCGGCTATCTCGGCGACCAGATGATCCAGTTCATCGAACAGCACGACGACAAGAATTCGATCTACCGCGACATGTATCCGGACGGCGGCGAAGGCTTTCACCACATCGCCTACCTCGTCACCGACTTCGCTGCAGAACGGCAACGCTGGCTCGACATGGGTTACGAACTGGCGACCGAGCTTTACGCCGACGAAGTCAACGCCGCCTATTTCGACACCCGCTCGCTGAACGGCGGCTTCACCGAAATCCACGGCGATCCGCCCCACATCATGGGCCTGTTCGCGCATTGGAAGCGACTGCACGAAGCGCGCAAGGAAGGCGATCCGGCGACTTACGAAATGGAAGACCTCTCATTCTACAAACGGGCCCCACTGCTTTGAATCAGACCATGCAAGGCGACGCCTTCGATTACATCGTCATCGGTGCCGGCTCCTCCGGCTGCGTGGTGGCCGAACGATTGAGCGCGGACGGCAAGTCGCGCGTGCTCTTGCTGGAAGCGGGCGGTGGCAACGGGTTCTGGAACCGTATGCCCAAAGGCGTCGCCAAGCTGGTCACGAACCCCAAGAAGGTCTGGCGCTACAACGTCGACCAACCGCGCGAAGAAGGCGCAAAGGGCGGGGAGTTCTGGATCAGGGGCAAGGGCCTTGGCGGCTCGTCCTCGGTAAACGGCATGATCTGGAGCCGGGGTGAACCGGCGGACTACGACGCCTGGGAACAGGAACAGGGCGCGACCGGATGGAACGGCGCGACGATGACAGCCGCGTTCCGCGAACTCGAAGACCACGCGGCGGGCGCGTCGGAGCTGCGCGGTTCGGGCGGGCCTGTCCATGTCGATCCTGCCATCTACACCTACCCGCTGGTCGAACGCATGATCGAGGCGGGCGAGACCCTTGGTTTGACGCGTGTATCGGATCTCAACGGCGCGACCGGCCCTCGCGTCGGGCTCTACAGCCACAACATCAAGCGCGGTAAGCGGCAGAGCGCCGCCGTCACGTTCCTCGACCCTGCGCGGGGACGTGCGAACCTCGAAGTCGTCACCGGCGCGCTCGCCAAGCGCATCGTCTTCGAGGGCAAGCGCGCAGTCGGCGTGGAAGCGGCCGTCGATGGCGAGGCTCGCACTTTCGCTTGCCGCGGCGAAGTCATCGTTTCTGCCGGCGCGCTGGAAAGTCCGCTGATCCTGCAACGCTCGGGCATCGGGGATGGCGATACGCTGCAAAAGGCAGGCGTCGAAACCGTCGCCCATTCGCCGAACGTCGGCGAACGCATGATCGAGCATCTCTCGATCTCGATGCCCTACAGGCTCGAAAAGGGTCGCGGTTCGCACAAGAGCTTCTATGGCCTCGGCCTTGCCGGCGCGATGGCCCGTTACCTGCTGACCGGATCGGGGATCATGGCGACCGGGCCGTTCGAAGTCGGCGCGTTCTGCAATGTCCACCATCCCGACGGGCGGACCGACGCGCAGTTCTATCTTGGCGGATATACTTTCGCGGTCGGGGACGAGAATAATCCCGTCCCGCTCGACCAGATCGACAGGCGACCCGGTATCACGATCTACGGCCAACTGCTGCGCCTGACGAGTGAGGGCAGCATTGCCATTACCGGACCGGACACAGGTGACGCGCCCGATATCAGACCGAACTTCCTGACGACCGAGTTCGACCGCAAGAGCGCCGTCGCACTGGTCCGCAGGATGCGAGCTTACATGGATGCCGAACCGATCGGTTCCATGCGGGGTAAAGAGGTTCTACCCGGCCGCGAGGTCGAAAGCGACGAGGCAATCCTGTCGGCGTTCCGGCGCTATGCCCAGTGCGGACTGCACGCGATCGGCACCTGCCGCATGGGCAGCGACGATGCCGCCGTCACCGACCCGCGCCTGAAAGTGCGCGGCGTCGAAGGGGTCCGCGTCGTCGATTGTTCGGTCATCCCTGGCCATGTGACCGGCAACACGAATGCTCCGGCCATGGCGATCGGCCTTGTCGCCTCACGTCTGATCCTGGAAGACAGGCCTTGAGGCGAGAGGCTGGCGGCGATCAGGGCTTGTAGGCCGCCATCGATCCGGATGGTCGCGCAGTTGATGAAGGGGGACTCGCGCCAAAGTGAAGGCTGGAAGTTCTTCCCGAACGCTACGATAATGGCGGCCTCTGGAAAGAGCACACTTGGGCGCGCTGCCCTGCAACGCCTGACGGGGCCTGTCAGCCGGGCAGTGTGGCGGTCTGGCGCAGAGCTTCGCCAAGCGCGAGTGCCGCAGACATGGCAAGGTTGAACGAGCGTACCTCCGGCTTCGATGGGATACGCACGCGCGCATCACACGCTTGCGCGACCGTCTGTGGCACGCCGCCACTTTCCTTTCCAAAAAGCAGCACATCATCCGCCTGGAACTGGAAATCATAGGCCGATTGCGTCGCCTTCGTCGTAAAAAGCACCAGCCTTTGCGTGGCGACCGTATCGCGGAAGGCTTCAAATCCAGCGTGCCGCACAATTGCGACATGATCGATGTAGTCCATGGCGACCCGGCGCACCCGGCGATCATCCCACGCAAAGCCCATCGGCTCGATCAGGTCGACAGACGCCCCCATACAAGCGCCGAGCCGCAGAACGGCTCCGACGTTGCCGGCGATTTCGGGTTCGAACAAAGCTATCCGCATTCAGACTGATTGGCGCTGGAAGAAGAGCGATGCAAGATCAGAGCATCGCTAGCCCGTAGGTCGATGGGTAGTCACTCCCGCACATCCCGGTATTTGCAGGCGGATGATTTTCTATCGCGGCTACCTGCGAGGGACGAACAGCCCCCGCCGTCCCAACGCGGCGTGTTATGCCAAAACCGGCCGACTGGGCCTGTAGTGGACGCTCCGCCTGCCGCCGAACTTTCGGAAAAGCTGCTGTTCGGCTGCCCGGTCAGCGGTCCAGATAACCCATCATGGTATCGTGGAAATGGCGGATGCGGATTTCTTGGTAGTTGCCCAATTGCACTTCACCGTTCTTCGAACAATGCAGGCCTTCCTGCACATAAGGCAGGTTGTCCATGTCCTGTTCGAACACGTCGGCCAGCACGCCAAGTTCTGGTGCCTCGGTCCACTTCTGGTCGATCGTCAGGAATTTCAGCGGCGCGCCGTGCGGCATGGGCTCACCCTTTTTCACGCGGGCGAGGATACGCACTTCCATGACGCAGGTATCGGGCGTTTTTCCGGGGAACCAGCGATAGACGATGTTCGGCATGAAGCCGGCCCAGGGCGCGAAGTTGGGAAAGACGTTGTAGACCAGCCCGTCGAGCAGTTCCGCGTCCGTCGCGTCTTCGTGATCGTATCCTGTCTGCTCGGTATAAAGCTTGCGCATCTGCGCGCCCAATGCCTGCCGCGCGGTCATCCCTTCGGGCACGGTGATCGCCATCGGGTCGGCGTTCTGTTCGTAGTTGTCGGCGCTGCGGCCATTGAATTTCACGAACTCGTCGACGATCCACTGCTCGCCCTTGCCCTCGGTAATGTGGGGGCTGGTCACGCCGAAGGGCGTGAAGTTGGCATTCACGTTGTCGCCCCAGGTCCAGTAGGCCGCATTGCAATCGCCGGTGAACGGCAACAACTGGGGATGGGTAACGACGGTGTGCCAGGCTTCCATGAAAGCCTCCATCGTCACTTTCCAGTTGGCGGCGACTTCCTTGGCGACACGCATCACGGTCACGCATTCCTCGTGCCGCCATCGCTTGAAATGTTCTGGCAGCGGGGCAAGGTATTCCTCGAGGCTGGGCCCGCCCTTCTCCTCACGCAGGAAGATATATCCGCCCCACCGGCCCACTTCGGCTTCGGGCAGGTCCATGTTCCTGTCGGCAAGATGCGGGAAATCCCACTGGCACGGCGCGTGATCGAAGGAACCGTCCTTTTCCCATGTGAAGGCGTGGAAGGGGCACGTGAAACGCTCGGCATGGCCGTCCTCGGTCCGCAGCTTGCGGCCTCGATGCAGGCAAACGTTGTGCATGGCCCGGACCGATCCGTCGTCCTGCCGCGAAACGATGAAAGATCGGCCGACGTTTTCATAGACGACGAAGTCGCCCGGTTCGGGCAGGTCTTCCTCGCGCGCGGCGAATTGCCAGACATGGGGCCACATCTTCTCGCGCTCAAGCCGCGCGAATTCCTCGCTGGTATAGCGGCTTGCCGGGATCGGATCCGACCCGCGATAGGCGTAGCTTTCCTCGGTCAGCGCGGCTGGTGGCGTGCGGGAATCAGTCTTCATCAGCTCGGCCCAGCTGATGCCCTCGCTGCGATCCTCGCCCCAATCGGCGTCCTGCGATTTCAGGTCCATGACGATGCTCTTTGCCCCGCTCTCAATACTTGACGTTGCGCGTGAAGCCGCCGTCGACGGTCAGGTTCACGCCCGTGATCCATGATGCCCGCGCAGAGGACAGGAACAGGACCGCATCGGCGATCTCCTCCGGCCTGCCGAACCTTCCTGCGGGATGCTTGTCGCGATTGGCGGCGAAATATTCGGGCATTTCCTTTTCAAGGAAGCCCCAGCTTCCGTCCTCGATATAGACCGGCCCCGGACCGACGCAGTTACAGCGGATTCCGTCCTTCATGTAATCGATGGCAAGCTGGTGCGTATAGTTGATGAGCGCGGCCTTCATCGCCCCGTAACTGAGACCGGCTTCGCCGAACGCATGGTTCTCGATCGCGGTGATTGTCGACATCTGAACGAACGCGCCCTGTCCCGATTTCCTGAGATGCGGGAGCGCGGTGTCGAACATGGCGACCGCCGACATCAGGTCGACGTTGTAATTGATGTCCCACCCCTTGCGGCTGCGCGGTGTGCCGCCCAGCGCGCTGGCGTTGGATACGACGATGTCGATTCCGCCCATCTGGGCGGCGGCTTTCTCGACCCAGTCGGTCACCTGTTCGAAATAGCCGCAGTCGACGACCGAACCGTAGACTTCGCCCCGGTCGGACAGAGCCTCCAGCGCGTCTTCGACCCCGTCACCGCTGAGGGGATTGGCAAAGACGCTCTTGTCGCTGGGGTTGCCTTGTTCGCCTCTCGCCCGCCGTCCGCAGAACGATACGATCGCCCCTTCATCAAGAAACGCCTCGACGATTTTGCGACCGATGCCGCGGGTCGCAGCGCTTACGATTACTTTCTTGCCTTTAAGCTCCAGATCCACAGGGGCCTCTCCTTGTCTTTTCTTGTACGCGCGACGCCCGCCCCCTTGTTCAGTTGGGCTTGATCATGTCGTTGTCGTGGATTTCCAGGATTTCGAACACGTTGCCAAAGAAGTCGCGGCCATACGTGGCGGCAAACCCCGATTTCCGGCCATCGCCATCAGTGACGATGGTGCTCAGATCAGGCGGCGTGTGAAACGTCAGGCCCGCCTCGATCATCCGGTCGTATGTCGCCTGGATATCGTCCACCTCGAACCCGACGTGGGTATATCCGAACCGGTTTACCGGACGGGCCGGATCCATGTCGGGCGATCGCGGGCTGGTATATTCGAAGCATTCGATCTGCACGTTTTTCAGCCGCGCGATGAAGGTCTTTGCCGCTGAATCCTTTAGGCCGACGATGGCATCGATCCACGGATTGCCCGCTTCCCAGTCGGCAGCGCTGATCTCCTCCGCACCCAGCAGGTCGATGTAGAAACGCCGTGCGATCGCAATGTCAGGCACGCTCATGCCGACATGGTGCACCCCCCTGATCGGTATGCTCATGCCGATGTTCCTTCCATGTATTCGCCAAGCGTCCGGTGGAAATGCCGGATGCGCGATTCCTGGTAGATCGACAGAGTCTCGGCACCCTTGCCGCTGGCGTACATCCCCTCGCGCTGGGCGCGCATGATATCGGTGTCCTGGTCCAGCACGCTGGCCAGGAACGGGTCCATGCTTTCAAGGCTGGCGAATTCCTCGTCCTCGCCGATAACCTCTACGTCGGCGACTTCGAAATTGCCGTCGCGCGGCCTTGGATGAAGCACGTACTGATCGAATATCGCGCGGTCGCGGTCATGCCCGTCGGGACGGAACTGCTGGACAAGGCACAGGCCCGGCGCGGGGTAGATCATGACGTTCGGAAAGACGTGATACTTGATGGAATCTATCATTTCCGGAACCGAATGGCCCGAATAGTCGAGATCGAACTCGGCCTTCATCCGCTCGCGCAGTTGCTCCGCCATGACCCAGCGGGCCGTCTTGCCTTCGGGCACGGTCGCGCGATCGCCAACCACCTTGCCGTCGCCAACCAGCATCATGTCGAGCAGTTCCTGCTCGCTCATGCTTACCCGCGCGGTGGGACTGGCCGTCCCCATCGCGCACAGATCGCGGCTGACGTGGCGTGAGAAGATGTCGTGCTGCATGTTGTGATCGCCGACGACGTTGGTCATTTCAGGATGCACGTAAGGCGTGTGATAGGCTTCCATGAAAGCCTCCATCGCCACTTTCCAGTTGCCGGGCAGATGCTTGCGCACGTGGGTCGCCACGTACCATCCGCGAAGGTCCCAGTTGCGGAAATGCTCTGGCAGGACTTCCAGATAGTCCTCAAGCGGGGCAGCGTCGGCATCGAAGTTCACGAAGACCATGCCGTTCCAGCTTTCGACGCGCAGTTCGGCAAGCCCGGCTTTGGTCCGGTCAAGTTGGGGAAATTCGAAGTCACATGGGATGGATTTCAGTGATCCATCAAGGTTCCACTGCCAGTTATGGAACGGACAGGTGATGTCCGACGACCATCCGCACGACCCGGACGGCTTCAGCTTCGTGCCCCGGTGAAGGCATGAATTGTAGAAAGCCTTCAGTCCGGCCTCGGTCCGCACGATCACGGCCGACAGGCGGCCTATGTCGTAGACGAAGAAGTCGCCCGGCTCGGCCAGATGTTCGTCGCGGCAGGCAAATTGCCATACGCGCTTCCATACCTGCTCGAACTCGCGCTCGAAAAAGGACTGGTCGATGTATCGCGCGAACGGAATGTCGCCAAGATCCTGCGCAGGATTGCTTTGTTCAGCCAGAACTGGCGGCAGATTTCCGTCGCGCGTGGCGACATCGGCCCACGTGTTACCGGGATAGCGTTCTCGCATCAGCTGCTGCACATCGATCATTGACCAGATCCTCTCGCCTAAGCCATACTAAATGTGAATATGACGTCATGTTCATTTTTTGAAAGGATGATCCAACGACCATCATGGGTCAAGACCGTAAATTGCCCCGGGCATGTGCTGCCCCGGCGCGGGTGGGTGTGCGCGCCGCGTGGCGCTGCCCGATCAGGTGCCGCCGGTCATTCGGGTATGCGCAGATAGCGCAGCGCCATCAGCAACGCCTGGCGCGCGAATTCCATGTCGGTGACTTTCAGCCCCTGCCCCATCTCACCGCCAGCGGGCAGTTCCGACCAGACGACCGCGCCACGAATGATCGAATGGGCATAATGGACTTGCTGGCGAAGCTCATCAGGATCGCGGTCCGGCAGTTTTTCGACCAGCCTGTCGGCGATCAGCCCCGCCACGATCTCGTTCGCCGCACTTTGGTCTTGATGCGTGCCGGGGTCCTCCAGCCGGCGCCGCTCGATCAGGCGCAGCAGGCCCGAATCCAGCGTAAAGGCGCTGAACACGATATCGAGGTGCAACTCCACAAGTTCGCGCGGCGTGGCTGCCAGCGCCGCTTCCGAGGTGCAAAGCTCCCCAATCTCGCGCATCCGGCAACTGCGGTATCCTTCGACAATGGCGGCGAGCAGCGCGTCCTTGTCGGCAAAGTGCTTGTAGACGGTACCCACGGGCACTTCGGCCTCTGCCGCGACGTCTGCCACGCGGGTCGCGTCGAAACCGCTTTCGGAAAACAGCCTGAGCGCGGCGACGATGATCCGGCCAAGCGCGTCGCGACTGCGCTGCTGACGCGGTTTTTCGAACACATCGCTGTTCTCCATCCAGCGGATGGGGTCGGCTTCGAACGGAATGGTGCCGAAAGCGGCGCTCGGGTCGCGGTGGATGGTCACATCATGGCGTTAGCTGCGCTGCCCGCAATTTGCCAGCATGGTGGCGAGAAACGATCCGTGCGGACATGAAGAGCGACAAGAAGATGATGGAGAAGGATGTGCACGAAGCTGTGGTAGAAGGGTTCGAATTCGTCGAGGCGCCGCGCGTCTCCCCCGAAGGCGATGTCTGGTTCAGCGACCTCACCGGCGGCGGCGTGTATCGCAAGCGGATAGGCGAAGCGGTCGAGACGATGTTGCCCGGTCGCCTGTGGGTCGGCGGCATTGTGTTCGATCGATCGGGAAAAGTGCTGTGCAGCGGTAAAGGCGGCATCGTCGCGCTGGACCCCGGAACGGGTGCGGTGAAGACGGTGCTCGACACGTTGGAGGACAAGCCCATCGTCGCCGTGAACGACATGGAAGGCGACGGCAGGGGCGGTTTCTTTGCCGGAACGATCGACTTCGACGCCATCCTGGCACGCGGCGAAACGCCCCAACCCGGGCAATTCTTTCACATGAGCGCAGAGGGCAAGATAACGATCCTGCGGCGTGACGTCTTTGCCACCAACGGCATCGCGCTCAGCCCGTGCGGGCGCTGGCTCTATCATTCGGAAACCAGCAAGGGCATCTGGCGCTATCCCGTCGGAAGCGACGGATTGCCCGGTGACGGCACGCTCCTCGCTCCGCTGGAAGATAGCGACGGACTTGCCCTTGACGCAGATGGATGCCTTTGGGTCGCCTGCTGGGCCAGCGGCACTCTCGTGCGACTGTCCCCCGATGGCGAGCAGCTGAGCGAGCAGAGCTACGGCTTTCCCCACCTCGTCAGCCTTGCGTTCGACTGCGTCGACCCGCGCCGCCTCTATGTCTCGACCGGAGGCAACGCCGACGCGCCCGCCAAGGGCGGGGTCATTGCGATAAACCTGGACGTCGAAGGCCTGTGCGGCGCGCCGACGTCGCTCGACTTTCTGGGTGGTGTCAGTCTAACCGCAACTCGTCTCAGAATGACGCGGCGATCCCTGGAAGCAGCAGGTCTTAGCCCACGAGCTTCTGCCACTCGGCCAAAGCGGCCGAGCGGCGGGTCTTATAGGTCTGTCGATCGACGAGGTGGCGTTCGGAATTGAAGTGGTTGTGAAAAGAGGCATGAACCGAGGCGAATTTCTGGAGGGACTTCATTCGCCGAAATCGCTGCATCGCTCGCTCTCTTCGTCGGAATGGCAGGTGTGAATTCTCGGCGCGATTGTTGAACCACCTTCCCATCTCGCGGCGTTCAAGATTTCCAAGTTCCCGCATAGCAGCAGGGTACGAACGCATCCCATCCGTGACGATTGTCTCAGCTCTTCCGTGCCGCTTCAGCGCCTTCTTCATGAACTCCAGAGCCGCAGCCTTGTCCCGTCTCTTCGTGACGAAGCTCTCCAGCACTTCACCTTCGTGATCGACGGCGCGCCAGAGGTAATGTCGCTCACCGTTGATCTTCACGAAGACCTCGTCGAGGTGCCAGCGCCAATGCCTTGAGCCCTTCATTCGGCTGACACGTTGCATAGGAATATCCGCGGCGAACATCGGACCGAACCGGTTCCACCACATCCGAACCGTCTCATGGCAAAT
>NZ_LYWY01000038.1:7500-36160 GCF_001661915.1 Croceicoccus pelagius | reverse complement strand
CCGCCGTCGCGGCGACGTGACCCTCGCGTTCTGCTGGGCGCATGTGCGACGCAAATTCTACGAACTGGCAGACAGCTCGCCGGTCGCATCAGATGTGCTGCGCTGCATCGCCGAACTCTATGCCATCGAAGACGAGGTGCGGGGATCGTCGGCGCGGCAACGCCAGACCGTCCGCAATGCACGGAGCAGGCCCATTGTGGACGATCTCCACCAGTATCTCGACACCCGTGCCCGGCAGGTCAGCACCAAGAGCAGGCTCGGTGAAGCGATCCGCTATGCGCTCACCCGGTGGGATGGCCTCCTCCGGTTCCTTGATGATGGCCGCATCGATCTCGACAACAACACCGTCGAGCGCTCCATCCGCCCGCTCGCCCTCAATCGCAAAAATGCGCTGTTCGCCGGTTCCGACGAAGGCGGCGACAACTGGGCGGTGATCGCCACGCTCATCGAAAACTGCAAACTGAACGGTATCGATCCGAACGCCTGGTTGACCGCCACTCTCTCGAGCCTCGCCAACGGTCACCCGGCCAACCGCGTCAGCGAACTCATGCCCTGGGCCGACGTGAGCTGAAAACAGCGCTTACGAATGTCGCCAAAGTCGAAAGTTTCAAGCACCGCCCAATCTACGGCGTCGTGCCACTTTTCACACTCTTTTCCCCAAGCGACCGCATAGAGGCAGCCGCCGTCCACCAACCATCGGGCGATGCTATTTCGCCAGTCATCGCTGACTTTAACCTCCGATACGATAACCACTCGAAGTGGACCGGTTGGAAGCTGCGGGGGAGCCTCGTTCGGGCCTAGATGCACATATTCCAGTTTCATGTGCTCAGCTTACGAGCACGGCTTCAAGCAGCAACCTCGTATGCCCGCTTTCCACCCCAATTGCGACCTCCAAGCCGGGTGCGGCGTCACCAGAAAGCAGACCAGCCGCTAACGACCCAATTGCGGACACAACGATCCAATGCGAAAAGCGGGCATGGGGCGACGCAAACTTACCGACGAAGAGCGGCATTTTAGAAAGATTGGTTCGGGCATTCCATTCACACGCTGGTGGCCTGTAGCCGCAGTCTTCGTGGGCGTGCTTTTCGCGGCGCTCAACTCGCAATTTGTTGCAGCCTGCACTGGGATACCTTTGGACGAATATAGCGCGCGGCGGTCAACGCGAATTGCCATGTTGTTCGCCTACCCTTGCAGCCCATATCTCTTGCACGACGGGTTTGGTGGCTGGATGATTTTCTTTGGCCTGTGGGCACCGTGGCCATTCGCCATCGCAAATTGGCGATGGGCGAGGCGTCAGAGAAAGTTTTGGGATAGTGAGAGGCTGCGGGAAGCAGAACGTCGCAAAGCGAAACGCGCGGCAAAAGCGTTCGATAGCGAATGACCACTTTCCACCCCTCTGACGACGCTTTCACCGAGCTAACGATGTGCCAGGACCGGACGGGCAGCTAACGACCCCAATTGCGGACATTTTTTCGGGCTCGATTGGCAGCAAGTCACTCAAAATGCGCCATTCTGCTTCGATAAGATTGCCCCGGCTTAAGCCTGCCTCCAAAAGGCAGCCCTTTCCCTTCTTGCGCATCGCTGGCCAGCCAACGCGCTTGCCAAGCGGCATTGTGCATTGCACAAAGCACGAATGCGAATTGCGATCGTCGATGAAAGTGAGATGCGAGCCTCGATTATCGAGGATGGCCTCGCCGATCTCCCCGATTGCGAAATTTTCGTCATAACACAACGCCTTGGTCTCATGGCTCGGATGGATGAGATCCAGCCGGATGTGGTCCTTATCGATCTCGGCAATCCATCACGTGACGTGCTCGAAGAGTATTTTGCGGTCAGTCGCGCACTTGCAAAACCTATAGCCATGTTCGTCGACGAGAGTGACGATGATGCAATTGCAGCTTCGATCGACGCCGGTGTCTCGGCTTATGTGGTCGATGGTCTTTCAACAGGCCGTATCCGTCCGTTGGTCGATGTCGCAGTCCGTCGGTTCAATGCATTCTCACGCATGCAAAGTGACCTTGCCGAGGCGCGTGGACAGCTAGCCGAACGTGAAAACATCGATCGTGCGAAGCGGCTTTTGATGAACAGCAAGGGCTTGTCGGAGCCTGAGGCGTACAAGGAGCTGCGCAGTCAGGCGATGCGGAGCAGCAAGAGGATAGCGGAAGTGGCCGAAGCCCTTGTCATGGCACAGGAAATTCTGGGAGGTGCCGCATGACGGAGACGCTGACCATCGGCTTCCTACCGCTTGTCGATGCGGCGCTGCCGATTCTGGCGAAGGAGCATGGCTTCGCAGAGGAAGTAGGGCTAAATCTGGAATTTCTGCGGGACATGAGCTGGGCGACAGTGTTGGACCGGCTACTTTACGGCCATGCCGATGCCGCGCATCTGCTGGCCCCGCTGGCCATCGCGACAACGCTAGGCATCGGGCGACCGGCGCGGCCATTGTCAGTGCCGTTCGTGCTGGGTCTCAACGGCAATGCCATCACCGTTTCGAACGACCTTGCCGGGAAGCTTCAGCCCGAAGGTGGGCTTGGGAATGCGGAAGAGGTGGGCAAGCGTCTGGCCAAAGTGGTCGAGCCTTCGGGTCGCAGGCTCTGCTTCGGCGTCGTTCATCGCCATTCCAGCCATAACTACATGTTGCGATACTGGCTGGCTGCCTGCGGAATTCGGCCCGATCGTGACATCGACATCGTCACCGTGGCCCCGCCTTACGCCGCCGACGCACTAGAATCAGGCGAGGTCGACGGGATTTGCGTGGGTGAGCCGTGGAATTCGGTTTCGGTCGAGCGCGGAGTGGGACGCATTGTGCTCACCACCGCGCAGATCTGGCGGCGCGGCGTCGAAAAAGTTCTCGCCGTGCCGACCGCCAAGCTGGAAGAAAAGCGCGACGCCTTCGAGCGGCTGATCGTCGCGATGCGCCGTGCGGGCGAGCATTTCGTTGATCCGGCGAACTGGGAGGCCAACGCCGAAATACTGGCCCGGCCAGAATATGTCGGCGCAGACCCGGCTCTGATCCATCATGCGATCTCGGATCGCCTGCGCCTGCAGCAAGGCGGCGAGCTTATCCATTACCCCGATTTCATGTTCCAGTTCCGCGAGGCGGCAAACTTCCCATGGGTTAGCCAGGCGGGCTGGCTTTATGCGCAGATGATGCGCTGGGAAAGGCGCGGGTTCGACCGCGAGGCATCGGAAAAGGCGATGGCCGTATTCCGCCCCGACATCTACCGCGCCGCGCTTTCGGGCCGGGATTCGCCGCTTCCGGGTGCGAGCTCGAAGGTCGAGGGCGGCATCGCCGCACCGCTTGGTGTGAGTGCACAACAGGGCCGTCTGGTCCTTTCGCCCGATAAATTCTTCGATGGAAAAACCTTTGATCCTGAAAAGCTTGAGGCATACCTCAGCAGTCTCGACCAGTAGGAAAATACTGCTGCACTGCAAAAATCGCTTTACGCAGGTGCGGCGAATCGCTTACTCATAAGGGGCAACGAGACGGTTCGCTTCCCAAGGTTGGGGAGCTTGTTCGAACCCTCGTCGCATATTGCAGACATTGCGTGGCAACGGTGCCGCCCGATCCCCCTTTCACAGGGTTCGATCGTGGCGGCTTTTTTCGTTTTTGCGCTGGACGGAACGGAAATGGGGTACAATGGCTGACTTCGGGCTCAAGGGAATGAAATTCGGTCGACGCGGCGTCGTCGTGGCCATGCTGGCATCGGTGGCTCTGGCCGGTTGCGGGTCGAGCGGGTCGGAAGGCGCAGGCGAAGGTGCGGTTCAGGCCGCGTCCGCTGGCGGCGAGATCGAAAAGCCGAACCTGAAGCTGGGCTTCATCAAGCTCACCGACATGGCCCCGCTCGCCATTGCGAAGGAAAAGGGCTTCTTCGCCGAAGAAGGCCTCAACGTCGAACTCGAAGCGCAGGCGAACTGGAAGGTCCTGCTCGACGGCGTGATCGGCGGCCAGCTTGACGGCGCGCACATGCTCGCCGGTCAGCCCATCGCGGCGACCATCGGTTACGGCACCAAGGCTGACCTCATCGCCCCGCTGTCGATGGACCTCAACGGCAACGCCATCACCGTGTCGAACAAGGTCTGGGACGAAATCAAGGGCGACCTTCCGATGGAAGGCGGCAAGGTGAAGCACCCGATCAGCGCCAGCGCGCTGAAGCCTGTTGTGAAGTCGCGCAACGAACAGGGCAAGCCGTTCAAGATGGGCATGGTCTTCCCGGTCTCGACCCACAACTACGAGCTTCGCTACTGGCTCGCCGCTGGCGGCCTCAACCCTGGCTACTACACCGACGGCGACGTTGCCGGCACTGTTGCAGCCGATGTCCAGTTGTCCGTCACTCCGCCGCCGCAGATGCCCGCCACGATGGAGGCCGGCACGATCGAAGGTTACTGCGTGGGTGAACCGTGGAACCAGGCCGCCGTCTTCAAGAAGATCGGCGTTCCCGTGATCACCGACGACGAGATCTGGAACGACAACCCCGAAAAGGTCTTCGGCATCCGCAAGGACTTTGCCGAGAAGTATCCGGCCACGACCGCCGCGATCCTGCGCGCCATGATCCGTGCGCAGCAGTGGCTGGATGCCGACAACGGCGCGAACCGCCCTGAGGCAGTGAAGATCCTGTCGCAGTCCAACTACGTCGGCGCCGACTACGACGTGATCGCCGCCTCAATGACCGGCAAGTTCACTTTTGCGCCGGGCGATACCCGCGACGCGCCGGGCTTCAACATCTTCTTCGACAAGTTCGCAGGCTATCCGTACTACTCCGACGCGATCTGGTACCTCACGCAAATGCGCCGCTGGGGCCAGATCCCGGCCGATCACGAAGACCAGTGGTACTTCGACCAGGCCAAGGCCGTTTATCGCCCCGACCTGTACCTCGCCGCTGCCAACAAGCTCGTCGAGGACGGTGTGATCCCGGCCGGCTCGGTTCCCGAAACCGACGGTTTCCGCGGCGAACAGGGCGGCTTCATCGATGGCATCACCTTCGATGGTAAGACGCCCAACGCCTACCTCGCCAAGTTCCCGATCGGCCTGAAGAAAGGCCAGACCGTAACCGCGGCTGGCGTGAAGTAAGAACGCCCGACCAACGCCCCATTCGGAGTATCGATCATGGCAACCGTATTCGCAGACGCGCACGACCCTGACACCCCGACGATTGAGGCCGCAGCCAGCTCGGTCGCCGGCAAGGTCGCCGTGCCAGAAGCGGAATCAGCGACTGAGAAAAAGCCGAACCCGGCTGTTTCCAAGGCGGTGGCCTTTGCCAAGGGGCTTATCGCCCCGACACTGGGCATCCTCGGTTTCCTCGCGTTGTGGGCCGTGCTCGCACCGCAGGTCGATACTTCGCTGGGGGCGCTTCCCGGGCCGGTCGAGGTCTTCGAGCAGGGCATCGCCCTGACCGAGGAATGGTCGGCCGCCAAGGAAGCCGAAGGCCAGTTCTACGCCGACCAGGACGCCCGTAATGCCTCGGCCATCGCGTCGGGCAATCCGGGCGGCGTTCGTGAATTTTCCTACGCCGGTCCGCCGACGTTCCTCGACCAGATCTTCACCTCGCTGAAGACCGTGGCGCTCGGCTTTATTCTCGCAACGCTGGTCGCCGTGCCGATCGGCCTTGCTGCGGGCCTCAGCCCCAAGTTCAACGCCGCGATCAACCCGCTGATCCAGATCATGAAGCCGGTCAGCCCGCTCGCATGGTTGCCGATCGTGACGATGGTCATTTCGGCCATGATCACCAGCGCAGATCCGCTGCTGCCCAAGGCGTTCGTGATCTCGGCTCTCGTCGTCATGCTCTGCTCGCTCTGGCCGACGCTGATCAACACCGCCGTCGGCACCGCTAGCATCGACAAGGACCTGCTGGCCGTGGGCCGCGTGCTGAAGCTGGGCACTTTCGCGAAGCTGACCAAGCTCGTCCTACCTGCCTCGCTGCCTTACATCTTTACCGGTATGCGCCTGTCGCTGGGCGTGGGCTGGATGGTGCTGATCGCGGCTGAAATGCTCGCCCAGAACCCCGGTCTCGGCAAGTTCGTATGGGACGAGTTCCAGAACGGTTCCTCGCAGTCGCTTGCCCGCATCATGTTCGCCGTCGTCGTCATCGGCTTCATCGGCTTCGGTCTCGACCGGATCATGATGAGCTTGCAGGGGCTGGTGTCGAAGAACCGCACGATCTGATCGCTGCAATCCGGACAGGAGCAAGAGCCATGGAACAGCAGCCGATACTTTCGCTTCAGGGCGTGAAGAAGAGTTATACCGGCAAGACCGGCGGCACGACCGACGTGCTGGACGGTATCGAGCTGGACGTTGCCGAAGGTGAGTTCATCGCCATCCTCGGCTTCTCCGGTGCGGGCAAGACTACGCTGATCTCGACCGTCGCGGGTCTGGTAGAGCCCGACGAGGGCCGCATCCTGCTGCGCGGCAAGGAAATCGACGGGCCCAACCGCGACCGTGGTCTCGTGTTCCAATCCTACTCGCTGTTCCCGTGGCTGACGGTGAAGCAGAACGTCGAACTGGCGGTCGACGCGGTTCACAAGGACCGTTCGAAGGCAGAGCGCGCCGCGCTGGTGAAGCAGAAGGTCGAACTCGTTGGCCTGGGCCATGCGATGGATCGCAAGCCGGCCCAGCTTTCGGGCGGCATGCGCCAGCGCGTCTCGGTTGCCCGCGCACTGGCGATGGAGCCGGAAATCCTCCTGCTTGACGAACCGCTCTCGGCGCTGGACGCGCTCACCCGCGCCAAGCTGCAGGACGAGATCGAGCGTATCCGCGAAGAGGAAAAGCGCACGATCATCCTCGTCACCAATGACGTCGACGAAGCCCTTCTTCTTGCCGACCGGGTCGCGGTGCTCACCCCTTCGCCCGCTGCCCGGATCGGCAAGATCTTCGAAGTCGATGTGTCTCGCCCCCGCGACCGCGAGGCGGTGAACGACGACGATCATTTCAAGGCCCTGCGCGGCCGCATCGTCAAATACCTGTCCGCGCTGAACGCCGAAAGTTCGACCGTGGGCGAGAGCGCGGCGCAGCTGCCGGGAGTCACCCCGCTCGACCTCGCGCCGCCTCCGAAGGCCTATCAGGAAGCGGGCAAGACCAACGTCGAGAACCGCTATCTGGAATTCTTCAAGCTCGACAAGGTATATCCCACGCCCAATGGCCCGCTGAAGGTCGTCGACGATTTCAACCTCATCATGGACAAGGGCGAATTCGTCTCGCTCATCGGCCACTCTGGCTGCGGCAAGTCGACCGTGCTGACGATGGCCGCCGGCCTCAACGAGATCAGCGGCGGCGGAATCGTGCTCGACAACCGCGAGATTTCGGCGGCCGGTCCCGACAAGGCCGTGGTGTTCCAGGCACCCAGCCTGATGCCCTGGCTGACGGCAAGGCAGAACGTGGCGCTCGGCGTGGAACGGGTGTACCCCCACGCCTCGCGCGCCGAGCGCCGCGATATCGTCGACTACTATCTCGATCGGGTTGGGCTTGGCGATGCGAAAGAAAAGATGGCGGCGGAAATGTCCAACGGCATGCGCCAGCGCGTCGGCATCGCCCGCGCCTTTGCGCTGAGCCCGCGCTTGTTACTGCTCGACGAACCGTTCGGGATGCTGGATTCGCTTACCCGCTGGGACCTTCAGGACGTGCTGGTCGAAGTGTGGAACCGCACCAAGGTCACCGCGATCATGGTCACGCACGACGTGGACGAGGCGATCCTGCTGGCCGACCGTGTCGTGATGATGACCAACGGCCCCAATGCCACGATCGGCAAGGTGCTGAAGGTTGATCTGCCGCGCCCGCGCGACCGCAAGGCGCTGCTGGAGCACCCCAAGTTCTACCAATACCGCCAGGAGGTCCTGCACTTCCTTGCCGAATATGACCATGGTCCGGCGGCAAAGGCTGCCTAAGTTGACGGCTGCCATTGGAAGCTTTGGGCACGGGCCTGCTGCCAAGGCGGCCTGACCCCGAAGGGTCGCGCAAGACGGCCTGACGAGACAGGGAAATCCGGCCGGGACCTCTTCCAGCCCGACCTCGGGCCGCGACGTTTTCGCGGCCCGGACAACAAAGCTGCGCCCCGCCGCATGCGGGGCAGGGACAGGCAATGGCGCCTGCCTCCACGCGGCCCTGAACAGAAGCGCGGCAATGCTGCCCGCGCTCTCACCCACAGCGCGGGGCAACGATGCCTTGCACCAGTTTCAGGACCCACGCCGGGCCATGAGGGAATGTGCCCGGTTTCATGGAGGTAAGTGCAATGAGGAAACAGGTACTTCTGCTAGCAGCGGTTTCGGGCGCGGCGCTGGGCATCGGCGGCACGGCCAACGCCAAGGCAGGCGATCCGGTCACCATCGGCGAGGGCGTGACGCTCGACCCGATCATCGGCGGTGTGCTTCGCTATGAAATGGTCGAGCAGGACGATCTCGGCCTCGACGCCGACGCGCTGACCATCGGCATGGTCGCAGGCGCAGAGCTGAAGGCCAGCGGCTTTTCCGTCCTGGCAGAAGCCGAAGGAACGCTCGCGCTGGTCGACAATTACAACGACACGATTGCAGGCAACAACGGCTACCTTGGCGCTGAACCGTACTCGGTCGTCGCCGATCCGGAGAGCGTCGAACTCAACCGGTTGCAGGTCGGTTATGCGGGCAAGTTCGGTTCGGTCACGGTGGGCCGCCAGCGCATCGTGCTGGGCAACGCCCGCTTCGTCGGCAACGTTGGCTGGCGCCAGAACGAACAGACTTTCGACGCTGTCCGCGCGACCGCCAAGTTCGGCCCGGCCTATGTCGATGCCACCTACTCCATCTCGCAGCGCACGATCTTCGGCGCCGATGCAGGCGCGCGCACTGCGTTCGACGGCGACCATGTCTTCCTGAACGCAGGTTTGAAAGTCGCGGGCGTCGACGTGACCGGCTTTGCCTACCTGCTCGACTACGACATCGACGAGCCGACCCTTGGCACCTCCAGCCAGACCTATGGTGCGATCGCCACGGGTGCGCTTCCGGTCGGCCCCAAGGTCAAGCTGAACTTCCTCGCCAGCTATGCCAGGCAGAGCGACTACGGCGACAACCCGGTCGACTACTCGGCAGACTACATCAATGCCGAACTGGGCACCGCGGTCGCAGGCGTTGCGCTGAAGGCCGGCTACGAAAAGCTGGGCAGCGATGACGGCATCAAGGGCTTCGCCACGCCGATGGCGACGCTGCATGCCTTCAACGGTTTTGCCGACCTGTTCCTCAACACGCCGAACACCGGCATCGAGGACTACTACGGCTCGCTCGGTTACGCCTTCAAGGGCGTCACTGCGGGCGTCACCTACCACAAGTTCGAAAGCGATGTCGGCGGGCTCGACTACGGCGAGGAGTGGGACGCGACGCTGGGCTTCAAGCTCGGCGGTTATCCCTTCCTCGTGAAGTACGCCAACTACGATGCCGAAGACTTCGGCGCCGATACCCAGAAGCTCTGGATCCAGGTGAGCTTCGCATACTGAAAACTGAAGAAAAGGAGTACGTGAGATGTCCTACCTTGCGCCTTCGGAATTCGTGCCGAAGCTCATCGACAATGGCGAAGCCAAGATCATGATGTCCACCAAGGACACCCTGATCCGCGCCTATATGGCCGGTGCCATCCTGGCCCTTGCCGCCGCGTTCGCCGTTACCATCAACGTCCAGACAGGCCAGCAGCTGGCAGGGGCCGTCCTCTTCCCGGTCGGCTTCTGCATGCTCTACCTGCTGGGCTACGACCTTTTGACTGGCGTTATGGTCCTTGCCCCGCTCGCCGTCTGGGCCAAGCGTCCGGGCTGCACCTGGGGCGGTGTGCTGCGCAACTGGGGTCTCGTGTTCACCGGCAATTTCGCCGGCGCACTGACCACTGCCGTCATGATGGCGATCTACTGGACTTATGGCTTTGCCGCGGAAACCAACCCCGTTGGCCTGAAGTTCGCGACGATGGGTGAAGCCCGTACCGTCGGTTACGCCGCCTATGGCGCAGCTGGCTGGCTGACGATCTTCGTCCGCGCGATCATGTGTAACTGGATGGTCGCGACCGGCGTCGTGGGTGCCACAATCTCGACTTCGGTTTCGGGTAAGATCCTCGCCATGTGGATGCCGATCATGCTGTTCTTCTACATGGTCTTCGAACACTCGATCGTGAACATGTTCCTGTTCCCCTCGGGCCTCATGATGGGCGGCGACTTCTCGATCGTTGACTACCTCGTCTGGAACGAGATCCCGGTCGTTCTCGGCAATCTTGTCGGCGGCCTGACCTTCGTTGGCCTGATGCTCTACTCGACGCACTATCGTACTTCGAAGTCGCGCCAGCCGGCCGACCTCAAGATCGCTGCCTGAGTGCGGAATGGCGGGACAAGGTAGGGCATCGTCGCAAATGGGCCTTTCCCGCCATTCCTTTCTCGATGTCGAAGCTGGCTTTGGCCGGACGATGAGCAAACACATCGCCATATCGCTCGGCCAGCATTCGACGTCCGGCACCAAGCCAGAGAATCAGGATTTCCACGGTGCGCTCGTGCCGAAAGGTGAGGAACTCACCGCCAAGGGAGCCGCCTTCGCGCTGGCTGACGGGATATCCACCAGCAGGCTTGGCGCAGAAGCCGCCGAGACCGCCGTGAAGAGCTTCCTCAACGACTATTTCTCGACATCGGCGGCATGGTCTGTCCGCACCTCGGGTGAACGCGTCATCGCGGCGACCAACGGCTGGATGTATTCGCGCAACCGCCGCGACATCCGCATCAGCGAGGAAACGCGCGAAAGCGGTCTTGTCTGCACGCTGTCGGCGCTGGTGATCAAATCGCGCAGCGCGCACGTCTTTCACATCGGCGACTGCCAGGTCGCGCGGATTTCCGGCGACGATCTGGAAGTCCTGACCGAGGCGCACCGCATCTCGATCGGATCGAACCAGAGCTACCTTGCACGCGCCATGGGCGTGGGGCGGCAAGTCGACATCGACTATCGCAAGGTGCCGGTGCAGGTCGGCGACGTCTTCGTGATGACGAGCGACGGCATCCACGAAGTGCTGGACGCGGGCACCATCGTGCGGCTCGTCAAGGACGCCGCCACGCCCGACAAGGCGGCATCGGCCCTGTGCGAAGCCGCGCTGGAACGGGGCGCCGACGACAACCTCACCGCACAGGTCATCCGCATCGACGCGCTGCCCGCGGGCGAGGTCGGCGATCTGGTGGGCGAACAGACCGCGCTGCCGCCCGCACCGCCGCTGGAGGCGGGGCGGAGCTTCGAGGGTTATCGCATCCTGCGCGTGCTCTATTCCGGTGCGCGCAGCCGGGTCTATCTCGCCCGCGACGAGGAAACGGGCGAGCGGGTCACGATCAAGACGCCGACGACCGAAACCGCGACCGACAAGCGACAGGTTGCTGCCCTCATGCTAGAGGAATGGGCGATTCGCCGCACCGCGCACCAGAACCTCGTCTCCGCGCCCTCGGGCAGCGGGCGGACGCGAGGCCATGTCTATGCGGTGTCGCGCTATGTCGAAGGACAGTCACTGGACGAGTGGCTGGCCGACAATCCCGAACCCGAACTTCCCGTCGTGCGCGACATCGTACGCCAGATCGCATCGGGCCTGCTGGCGCTCCACCGCAAGGAAATGGTGCACCGCGACCTGCGACCGCACAATGTCATGCTCGACACCGACGGGACGGTGAAGATCATCGACTTCGGCTCGGTCGTGGTCGCGGGGCTGGAGGAGACGGCCCCCGGCACTGCGGGCGAGGCGGCCTGTGCCGGAACCGTCCAGTTCGCCGCGCCCGAAGTCTATCGCGGCGAGGAAGCCAGCGCGCAGAGCGACATCTATTCGCTGGGAGCGATCGCCTATCACTTGCTGACAGGCGAACTGCCCTATGGCCCGCGCATCGCCAATGCGACCACCTGGGCGGAGCAGAAGAAGCTGCGCTACCGCCCGATCACCGAAATCAACGAGCGCGTGCCCCGCTGGATGGATGCAGCCATCGCCAAGGCCTGCGCCATCGATCCGGCGAACCGCTATTCGGAATTGAGCGAGTTCACCTACGATCTTTCGCACCCCAATTCCGCGCTCGTCACCGACATGCGCCCGCTGATCGAGCGGGGGACGACGCGGCACTGGCGCATCGCGGCGATCATGCTCGCCATCGCGCTTGCCATTTCCATTCTGACGAGGCCGGACCTCGGCCTCTTTTGACGACGACGGCTGAAAGGATGACGCACATGATGACCAAGGCAGATGTGACCGACATGATCCGCGCGGCAAAGCGCGAAAAGGGCGTGAATTGGGCCGAGATCGCCGCGGCGGCAGACCTGTCGGAGGTGTTCTGCACCTCGGCCTGTCTCGGCATGAATTCGCTACTGCCCGATACGGCGGGCAAGGTGGTCGATTTTCTCGACCTTCCAGCGGAAGCGGCGGTCGTACTGGCCGAATACCCGACCAAGATCTTTTCCCAGAAGGTCCCGACCGATCCGTGCATTTACCGCTGGTACGAGATCACCGGCGTCTTCGGCGAAGCGTTCAAGGAACTGGTGCAGGAAAAGTTCGGCGACGGCATCATGAGCGCGATCGACTTCGACATGGATATCGAACGCATCGCCCACGAAAAGGGCGACCGCGTACAAGTGATAATGAGCGGCAAGTTCCTGCCTTACAAGAGCTGGTAGGGCGACAGTAGGGCGACTGGGTAAGCCGTTCTTGCTGCAATGCAAAAACGGCTTGCCGCAAGCCCTGCGAATCGAGTACAGTTATCGAATTGCAGCGATTGCCTCGTCCAAGGTGGGACGAGAAAACGGTGATCTCTCGCACATGAAATCACACATTGCGTGGCAACGGTGCCGCCCGAACCCTTCCCGGGGATCGTGGCGGCATTTTTGCGTGCGCGTTTGGAATGAGGGCAGGATGAACGTGACCATAGCACCAGACATGAAAGGGACGCACGGCGTCCTTTCGCGGGGCCGAAGGCTGGTCGTGATTGGTAACGGCATGGCCGGTTGCCGCGCAGTGGAGGAGATCCTTTCGCGCGATGGTACCCGCTTCGACGTGACGATCTTCGGTGCAGAGCCGCGGGTGAATTACAACCGCATCATGCTCTCGCCCGTCCTCGCCGGCGAAAAGACGTTCGAGGAAATCGTCATCAACGGCCAGGACTGGTACGATGACAACCACATCCAGCTGGTCTCGGGCGATCCCGTCGTCGGCATCGATCGTCAGCAAAAGCACGTCATCACGCGCTCGGGCCGGATCGAGAACTACGACACGCTGCTGATCGCCACGGGTTCGGACCCGTTCATCATTCCGGTTCCGGGCAAGGACCTCGACGGCGTGGTCACTTTCCGCGACCTCGACGACGTCGACAAGATGCTGACCGCTGCCGAAAAGGGCGGTAGCGCCGTGGTTATCGGCGGCGGCCTGCTGGGGCTGGAGGCTGCCCACGGCCTCTCGCTGCGCGGCATGGATGTCACCGTCGTCCACCTGATGCCGACGCTGATGGAGCGCCAGCTCGACGAAGCGGCGGGCTACCTGCTCAAGGCCGAACTCGAAAAGCGCGGCCAGACCATCCTGACCAGCGCCAACACCAAGGAAATCGTTGGCAAGGACGGCAAGGTTTCCGCAGTCCTGCTGGAAGACGGCACCGTCATTCCGGCCGAGATCGTGGTCATGGCCGCCGGCATCCGTCCGGCGACCGGCCTTGCAAAGGAGGCGGGCCTCGATGTCGAGCGCGGCATTCTTGTCGACGACCACATGGTCACCAGCGATCCCGACATTCTTGCCGTCGGCGAATGCGTCCAGCACCGCGGGCTTTGCTACGGCCTCGTCGCGCCGCTGTGGGACATGTGCCGCAGCCTTGCCGACTATGCCACCGACACGCCCTCGGGCTACGGCGGTTCGGTCACGTCGACCAAGCTGAAGGTATCGGGCATCGACCTGTTCTCTGCCGGTGACTTCACCAGCGGCGAGGACTGCGAGGACATCGTCATGCGCGATGCCAGCCGCGGCATCTACAAGCGCGTCGTGGTCAAGGACAGCAAGATTGTCGGCGCCGTACTCTACGGCGATACGGCGGACGGCAACTGGTACTTCGACCTCCTGAAGAAGGAAAAAGACATCTCCGACATCCGCGAGGCGCTGATCTTCGGTCAGGCCTTCGCCAGCGGAGGTGCCACGCTGGACCCTAACGCCGCCGTTGCCGCCCTTTCGGACGACGCAGAAATCTGCGGCTGCAACGGCGTGTCGAAGGGTCAGGTCGTCTCGTGCATCAACAACGGCGCGCGCAGCCTCGATGCGGTCCGCTCGACCTGCAAGGCCTCGGCCTCCTGCGGGTCGTGCACGGGTCTTGTCGAAAGCCTGCTCGCCGTCACGCTGGGCGAGGACGCGGTCGAAACCGGCCCCAAGACGATGTGCAAGTGCACCAGCTTCACCCATGACGACGTGCGCGCGCTGATCCTTGAGAAGAACCTCAAGGCGATTCCGCAGGTCATGCAGGAACTGCACTGGTCGACGCCCGACGGGTGTTCCTCGTGCCGCCCGGCGCTCAACTACTACCTGCTCTGCGCATGGCCCGGCGACTATGTCGACGACCAGAAGAGCCGCTTCGTGAACGAGCGTCTCCACGCCAACATCCAGAAGGACGGCACTTATTCGGTCGTGCCGCGCATGTGGGGCGGTATCACCAGCCCCAAGGAACTGCGCGCCATCGCCGACGCGGCAGAGAAGTACCAGGCCCGCCTCGTCAAGGTGACCGGTGGCCAGCGTATCGACCTGTTCGGCATCAAGAAGGAAGACCTGCCCGGCATCTGGGCTGACCTGAATGCCGCCGGCATGGTCTCGGGCCACGCCTATGGCAAGTCGCTGCGCACGGTGAAAACCTGCGTCGGCAGCGAATGGTGTCGCTTCGGCACGCAGGATTCGACCGGCCTCGGCGTCCAGATCGAACGGATGACCTGGGGCAGCTGGATGCCGCACAAGTTCAAGATCGCCGTGAGCGGTTGCCCGCGCAACTGCGCCGAAGCGACGATTAAGGATTTCGGCATCGTCTGCGTGGATTCAGGCTACGAACTGCACGTCGGCGGCAATGGCGGCATCCACGTTCGCGCCACCGACCTGCTCTGCAAAGTGGAGACCGAGCAGGAGGCGATGGAACACTGCGCGGCCTTCATCCAGCTCTACCGCGAGGATGCGCGTTACCTTGAACGTACCGCGCCGTGGATTGAGCGCAAAGGACTGGACTGGCTCAAGGAAGCGCTGTTCTCCGACCCCAACACGGTCAACGAACTGGCCCGCCGGTTCCGCAATTCACAGCGTTTCTCGCAAGACGATCCGTGGGCGCAGCGCGCCGGCGGCGAACGCGCGGACCTGCACAGCCACCTCGCCGAGGTGCGCCCGCTTCAGATCATCTCGGAGGTTGCATAACATGCCTGTAGGTAAGTGGCTCGACGTCGGCACGGTCGATCAGATCGAACCGGGCACGGCCCGCACGCTTCCCGTCGAGGGACGCGCGGGTCAATTCAGGGGGGAACTGGCCGTGTTCCGCACCATGCGGGGCGAGATCTTCACCGTCGTCAACAAGTGCCCGCACAAGCAGGGCCCGCTGTCGCAGGGCATCGTTCACGGCAATGTCGTGACATGCCCGCTGCACAACTGGAACATCAGCCTCGAAACTGGCCGCGCGCTTGGTAACGATGACGGCTGCGTGCCGACGATTCCCACCAAGGTCGAAGGTGGTCGCATCTTCCTGTTGCGCGAAGCCGTCCTGAACCCGCAAGTCGCGGACGCGGGCGACAAAGCGTCCAAGGCCGCGGCCTGAGCGTAGCGCGATGACGAAGACCGCCACCACTTGCGCCTATTGCGGCGTCGGCTGCGGCGTGATCGCCGATACCGGCGAGAACGCGGCGGCGCGGCACGTGGCGATTTCGGGCGACAAGGTGCATCCGGCCAATCACGGCAGGCTTTGCGTCAAGGGCACCATGCTGGGCGACACGGTCGGGCTGGAAGGAAGGCTGACCGCCCCCTTCATCGGCAATCGCCGGGCAAACTGGGACGAGGCGACGCGCTTCGTCGCCAAGACCTTCGCCGACACGATTGCCGAGCATGGGCCGGACAGCGTCGCGTTCTATGTCTCGGGCCAGTTGCTGACCGAGGACTATTACGTAGCGAACAAGCTCATGAAAGGCTTCATCGGCAGCGGCAACATCGACACCAATTCGCGCCTCTGCATGGCAAGCGCGGTCGCCGCGCATAACCGTGCCTTCGGCGAGGACTTCGTACCGGTGACTTACGACGATCTGGACGAGGCGGACCTGATCGTCCTCGTCGGTTCGAACACGGCATGGTGCCATCCGGTCGTGTGGCAACGGATCGAAAAGGCGCGGAAAGACCGCGGCACGAAGATCGTCGTCATCGACCCGCGCCGCACCGAGACCGCGGCTGAGGCCGATCTCCACGTCGCGATCGCACACGACGGTGACATCCCGCTGTTCCGCGCGCTTCTGGCCGAAATGAAGGGGCGCGGCGAGGTGGACGAGGGCTTTGTCGCGCAGCATTGCAACGTGCCCGACGGCTTCTGGCACGGCCTGAACGGTGCGCTCGGGGAGGACTTGCCCGAAGCGTTTGCCGCGCTGGCGGACATGGTTGCGGCGCACCCGCGCATGGTCACAGTGTTCAGCCAGGGGGCGAACCAGTCGGTGCGCGGGACCGACAAGGGCAATGCGATCATCAACCTGCACCTCGCCATGGGCCGCATCGGCAAGGCGGGCGCAGGGCCGTTTTCGATGACCGGACAGCCCAACGCCATGGGCGGGCGCGAAGTGGGCGGGCTTGCCTCGACGCTGACGTGCCATCTCGGATTTTCCGAGGACGAGGTCAGTGCGGTCGCCGAATTCTGGCAGGCACCCGCGACGTGCAGTACGCCGGGCCTGAAGGCCGTCGACATGTTCCGCGCCGTCCACGATGGCCGGATCAAGGCAATCTGGATCATGGCGACGAACCCCGCGGTCTCGATGCCCGATGCAGGCTTCGTTCGAGAGGCGCTGGAGAAGTGCGATTTCGTCGTCGTCTCCGACTGCATGGCCGATACCGACACCGCACGGTTGGCCCATGTCCGCCTGCCCGCGCTGGGCTGGGGCGAGAAGGACGGGACGGTCACCAATTCCGAACGCATGGTCAGCCGCCAGCGCGCCTTCCTGCCAGCCGCCGGCGAAGCGCGGGCAGACTGGAAGATCATCGCCGACGTCGCCGCCGCGATGGGTTTTGGTGATGCTTTCGGCTGGCAGAGCGTAGCGAGCGTCTTCCGCGAATATACGGCGATGACGCTGCTGTCCAAGCAGCGCCGCCTGCAGCTCGACCTCACTGACAAGGCGCAGCTGCGCGACGATGAGTATGATGCAATGGAGCCGTTCCGCTGGGGCGGGGCGGACCCGCTGCTCGAAACCGGTTTCTCCTTTCCCGACCGCCGTGCGCGCCTGATTGACGTTGCACCGCTGGCCGCCGTGGAAACCGACCCTGCGTTCCCGCTGCGGCTCAACACCGGACGGTATCGCGACCAGTGGCACACGATGACGCGGACCGGGCTTTCCGCCCGCCTTGTCCGCCACCGCAGCGAGCCGCTGGTCGAAATCCATCCCGCCGATGCGGAAAGTTTTGGCATCACCGACGGCGGCCTTGCCCGCATCTCGACCCCGCGCGGAAGCACCGTGCTGCGCGCAAAGGTGACCGACGGGCAGGCCAGGGGCACGATCTTCTCGCCCATGCACTGGACCGACCTGTTGTCGAGCGGCGGGCGCAGCAACCGGCTGACCGCGCCCCATGTTGATCCCGTGTCCGGCCAGCCCGGCTTCAAGGACTGCGGTGCAGCGATAGAGGCAGTGACGCCCGACTGGCGCGCGTTTCTGGTTTCAGCCACCGAGCCGGACCTTCCTGACTGCCTCTACTGGACGAAGGCGCGGCAGGAGAAAGGCTGGCTGGTCGAACTTGCAGGGTTGGGCGAGGCACCGGTCGACGCGCTCATGCCCGGCGGACGCTACATGGAGGCCGAAGACGTCCGCCGCGGCATGAAGCGCGTTGCCTCGCTCGACGACGATGGCCGCCTTTCGGCGGCGCTGTTCGTGACCTGCAGCGGCGACCTGCCGTCGCGCGAATGGATCGCAGCGCAACTGGGCGACCGCGACGTGACCACCGCCGAACTGCTGGCCGCGCGTCCGGCAGAGTCGCTGCCCGACCCCGGCCCACAAGTCTGCGTGTGCTTCGACATTGGCTTGAACACCATTCTTGCCGCCATCGCCGACCAGCGCCTGTCGAGCGTGATGGCCATCGGCAAGGCTCTCAATGCCGGGACCAACTGCGGCAGCTGTCGTCCGCAGTTGGCCGAAATCCTGCGTGACACCAACATGGCGGAGGCTGCGGAATGACCCAGTTCGATTTCGGAGATGTGTGGCTGGTGGGCGCAGGCCCCGGCGATCCCGACCTCTTGACCCGCAAGGCAGAGCGCCTGATCCGCGAAGCCACGGTCGTCTTCTATGACGCGCTGGTGGGCGAGGGCGTCCTTGCGCTGATCCCGCCCCATGTTCGGATGGAGGCTGTCGGCAAGCGTTCGGGCCGCCATTCCAAGGACCAGGCCTCGATAGACCGCCTGATCGTCGAAGCCGCGCTTTCCGGCGATAAGGTCGTGCGCCTTAAGGGCGGCGACCCCGCGATCTTCGCCCGCGCTAACGAGGAACTCCAAGCCTGCCGCGCCGAGGGTATCCGCGTCTCGATCTGCCCCGGCATTACCGCGGCCAGCGCCGCGGCTGCTGATCTTGGTGTGTCGCTGACGTTGCGTGGACTGGCCCGGAAGTTGGTCTTCATCACCGCGCACTCAAAAAATGGGGCTACGCTGGATCTCGATTGGAAAAGCCTCGCCGATCAGGATGCGACGCTCGCTGTATATATGGGCAAGGCAGCCGCGCCGACTGTGTCCCGCAAATTGATCGAGGCCGGGCTGCCAGTAGATACGCCGGTTGCATTGGTCGAGAATGCCAGCCTTGGTAATGGCACACGTATCGTCACTCGTCTCGATCTGTTGGGTCTGACCGCCAACGCGGCCCTGACAGATAAGCCAGCAATAATTTTGATCGGCCATGCGCTGGGAGAAAGTGCCACGTCTAGTTTCTGCGGCCCGCCGCAAAGACTTGCTGAAGGAACGCCAGCTTTCAGGTGCTTCCCTGAACACCGTTAACGTCTGGAATCGGCCAGATTGCGAACTTTCGGGAATATGTTCATGTTGAGGGAAGAGTATTCACCGGGAGTTATCAGGCAATGGCGAAGGGCAAGATCAAGGGACCGATAGGACCGATCATGCTGTCGCTTCTCGTCGGCATCGCGATTTTCATGATTTTCGTGGTTCAATCCCCTGAACTGGCGGAGAAGTTCAAGCGCCCGGAAGGCTTCTACGAAAACATGTTCGGGAAGGTCGGCATCGCTTTGCTCTTTGCGTTCGTTGCGTCTGCCGTCTTCACGATCTTACGCAGAACGATGAAATAACCAAGATGCGGGAACTAGCTTCGTAGTTACATGGTCCGCGTTCCATCCATTGCGGCTATTCGATATGGCCAACGCCGAACAAGTCAGTCGACTAACTGCTTCTGGGGTAAACAAGCGAGAAAGAAGCGCTTTGAGACATGGGCCCGAGGAATTCTGCGGATTGTGATGGCAGGAACTGGAGAATCTTTGCTGTCATCAGCGCAGGAAGCCAGGAAGACAGGCCTCATATCGGCTGCGTGATCCGGCTTGGTTCTAGTTACTGGAAAGACATTCTCGTCAAAGCCGAGGCGTAATCCCGCAGGTTTCCGTGTGGGAATGGAAGAACGCTTTTGTTTCGGAACAAGCGCGGTTCTGCCGCTTTGATGAGGGACGCCCCCATCCTCTGGCAGAACTGGCCGCTTTTCCGATGCACTTTCCCCTGAATTCAACAACAACCGCGCATGACTGATGTTCTGCGCTGCGATGTCGCCATCATCGGTGCGGGAACCGCCGGGATCGCTGCCGAGCGTTCGGCACGCGCTAACGGGGCCAGCACTCTCCTGATCGATCCCTATTTCGATGGCACGCTTTGCGCCAATACGGGATGCATGCCGTCCAAGCTGCTCATCGCCGCTGCCAAGGAGGCACATCGTGTCCGCAAGGCGGAAATGTTCGGCATCAGTGTAGGAGATGTCCGGATCGACGGGCCTACGGTAATGGACCGCCTACGTTCGGAGCGCGATCGTTTTGCACGGCTTACGCGTGAATCGATCGCAGAATTGCCCGATGAGATTCTTATCAAGTCTCGCGCACGCTTTCTTGGTCCCGCGCGTCTCGGCCTGTATGACGGGCGTGAGGTCCAGGCCAACGCGATCATCATCGCGACAGGTGCGAAGCCGGTGATGCCTCCTGCATTCGAGGCACTCGGCGATCTGGTCAAAACGCACGAGACGATCTTTGAACTGGAGGACCTGCCGCGCAGGCTTGCGGTCGTGGGCGCGGGACCGATCGGCCTCGAACTGTCGCAGGCATTTGCGCGGCTGGGCGTGGAAGTCTCATTGTTCGACAAGTCCGACGAAATCGGGAAAGTGCGCTGCAAGCGGGTGCACGAAACGTTGCGCAAGGTCATCGAGAGCGATTTGAGCCTGCACCTTGGCTGCGATGTGGAGCCGGAGAAAACAGGCGATGCGGTGACGATCCGGTGGAGCGGAAGTGAAAGCGGGGAGGCGGAGTTCGACCTCGTGCTCGCAGCGCTCGGCAGGCCGCCGTACCTCGACGGTCTCGATCTCGATAAAGCGGACCTTGCCTGCGACGATCATGGCGTACCCTGTCATGACCGCGCGACGATGCGATGCGGGGATAGCGCGGTATTCATTGCCGGCGATGTCGCTGCGGACATTCCGCTGCTTCACGAAGCATCGCACGACGGCGCGATTGCCGGGCGCAACGCTGCGGCTCTGCCAGCCCGGATCAAGACCTCGCGGAACGTGTCCTTCAGTATCACTTTCACCGATCCGCCCACGGCGAGCATCGGCAATTCGGAAGAAGACGGCGCGGTTACCGGGACCGTAGATTTCGGCGATCAGGGCCGCGCCCGGGTCGAAGGTCGTAATCGCGGCACGCTGACACTCTATGCCGCCGCACCGGATGGCCGCCTGATCGGCGCCGACCTTTGCGCTCCGGCTGGTGAACACCTGGCGCATCTTCTGGCGTGGGCCATCGAGACGGGGACGACAGCAAGCGCGATGCTCGAACTGCCGTTCTATCATCCGACGATCGAGGAAGGGCTCAAGTCCGCACTGCGCACGATCTGCGCGGCGACACCGATCCCGCTTCCGCAGGACCGGGACAGCGGCGCGCCCTCGGGCGCATGAATGTCGGTTAGTGCTGCGCGCCTTTCAGCGATGCGGTTCCATAAGCGGCCAGGCGCTTTGCGACGTCCGAGCGGCCCTCGCCTTCGGAATAGCGCGCCAGCGTGAAGAACATTGCCTGCACTTCGTCACGCGCGGCAATAGCGTCCGGGCCGAAGCCGACGTGCCTTGCGAGTAGTCTGATTACAGTGTCACCTAAAGCGTCCGTGATGGTCTCCAAGAGATCCGGGGTCTGTCCTGTCAAAGTGAAATTCCGTTGTCCGTGACGAGCGCGACCTCGTTTTGAAACCAACGGATTTCTGCGGATTTCGTTCCGGTACCGCATCCGCGAGACAAGCAGAGGCGGCGGTAAACACGGGGGTAATGACGGCCGACGCAAAAAGAATGCAAGCCAAACGCCTCGTTTGTCTGTATGGGGCCCGCAACTTGGGTTTAGACCCGATCGTCCGCGCAGCCGGCTGGCCCGGCAGACAGGACCGATCGCACTTTTGAATTCCAGACGCGTTTCCCCCGGTCCGTCGCATGTGCGGCGTGGCCTGCTTTTTCGAGATCATGATGCCTTTTTCGAACCTTCCCCCCATCCTGGCCAATGCGATTGAAGAGCGCGGATACACCGCGCTGACCGCGGTTCAGTCTGCCGTCGTCGCGCCCGAAGCGGCTGGCCGCGACCTCGTCGTGTCGGCGCAGACCGGCTCGGGCAAGACCGTCGCCTTCGGCCTCGCATTCGCCGAAACGCTGCTGCGCGGTGACGAACAGCTTCCGCATTCCAGTGCGCCGCTTGCGCTCGTGATTGCGCCGACACGTGAATTGGCACTGCAGGTCAGCCGCGAACTTACTTGGCTTTACAAGCAGGCGGGTGCTTGGATCGCGACGTGCGTCGGCGGGATGGACCCGTCGAAGGAACGCCGCAATCTGCAGCGCGGCGCGCATATCGTGGTCGGTACGCCGGGCCGTTTGCGCGACCATCTGGAACGCGGCGCGCTCGACCTCTCTGCGTTGCGCGTTGCCGTCCTCGACGAAGCGGACGAGATGCTCGACATGGGCTTCCGCGAGGATCTCGAGGAGATTCTCGACGCGACGCCGGACAATCGCCGCACGCTGCTTTTTTCTGCCACGATGCCCAAGCCGATCGAGGCACTGGCCCGCCGCTATCAGCATGACGCGCTGCGCATCTCGACCGTGGGTGACGAGCGTGGTCATGGCGACATTACCTACCAGGCCGTCACCGTCTCGCCTTCCGAGATCGAGGCGGCGGTCGTGAACCTGCTGCGCTTTCACGAAGCGGAAACGGCGATTCTGTTCTGCGCGACGCGCGACAATGTCCGCCGCCTGCACGCGACGCTTCAGGAGCGTGGTTTTGCCGTTGTCGCCTTGTCGGGTGAACATTCGCAATCGGAACGCAATCACGCGCTTCAGGCTCTGCGTGATCGTCGCGCCCGGGTATGCGTCGCGACGGACGTCGCCGCGCGCGGTATCGACCTGCCTTCGCTAAGCCTTGTCGTCCATGTCGAAATTCCCCGCGACGCGGAAACGCTTCAGCACCGTTCGGGCCGCACCGGCCGTGCGGGCAAGAAGGGCACCGCTGTCATCATCGTTCCCTATCCGCGCCGCCGCCGTGTCGAAAGCATGCTGCGCGGCGCCAAGATCGAGGCCGACTGGATCGAGGCGCCTTCGCGCGACGCGATCCGGGCACAGGACCGCGAACGCCTTCTGGGTGCACTTTTGCAGCCGACCGAGTTCGACGAAGAAGACCGCAAGCTTGCCGAGCGGCTTCTGGCCGAGCGTTCGCCCCAGGACGTGGCCGCCGCGCTGGTCCGCTCGTTCCGCGCTAAGCTACCCGAACCCGAAGAGCTGATCGAAAACACGCCCGAAGCCCGCCGTGAGGCGCAGAAGGAACGCCATCGCCCCGGTTTCGAGGACGTGCAGTGGTTCCGCATGGACATCGGCCGCCGCCAGAACGCCGACCCGCGCTGGATCCTGCCGCTGCTCTGTCGCCGCGGTCACATTACGCGCGCCGAAGTCGGTGCGATCCGCATCGGACAGTATGAAACGCACTTCCAGGTGCCGACCGCCATTGCCGACAAGTTCGCCGCGACTTTGCTGCGTACTGCGACCGAGGACGACGACCGCGGCATCGTGAACATCGAACCGTCGGAGGGCCCGCGGGAGGCTGCTGGCGGTCACGGCGGCAAGCCTGCCAGGCCGATGGTACATCGTGCAAAGCCGAACCGGTCTGGTCCGTCTCAGGGCCAGCCTCACGGCAAGCCGCATGGCAAGCCCTATGGCAAGGCAAAGGACGGCAAGGGAAAGCCGTTCGGGGGCAAGGGAAAACCCGGCGGCAAGTTCAAGCCGAAGGGCAACAAGGGGCGTCCGGCCTAAGACCTGGCCCTGAGGGGCGAGGGCTCAATTCTCGTCCTTGGCCAGCTTTTCTGCAGCTTCGGCCTCGATCTGCAGAAGCTCTGCGATCGTTTTTTCCAGTGCGACCTGCTGTGCCCGAAGGTCGCTGATCTTTGCGCGCACGCGGGACAGCAGGTGATCCATCTGCCCGTGCTGCGTCGGATCGCTGTCATACAGATCCAGAAACTCGCGGATCTCGCGAATGCTGAATCCCAGCCGCTTGCCGCGCAGGATCAGCTGCATGCGCCCCACGTCGCGGCGCGAATAGATGCGCGTGCCACTGACGCGCTGGGGGCTGATCAGCCCGTTGTCTTCGTAAAATCGCAAAGTGCGCTGTGTGACGCCGAGCATTTCGGCGAGTTCCTGAATGCCCTTGTGCGTCGGGCCGGGGTCATGGTCGTCCATCGGGTTCAAGAACATCCTCACGAAGTGTTTTCTCTCGGCTCTTGTCCATCCCGGATACGTATGCGGCCGTGCGCGTTCAAAAGCGCAAACCGCAACCCGCGTCAATTCCGGGACGCCTTGTCGCGTGTACCCCAGAATATGGTTGACGTATAGGGCAAGCATTTTACTATTAGGATATAACGTGGCTCATAGCCGCCCCATCGACGTTTCGGAGAGACAGGATTTCCATGAACGACATCGTCATCGCGGGTTATGCCCGTTCGCCTTTCCATCTCGCTGGCAAGGGCGCTCTCGCCCGGGTCCGTCCCGACGACATGGCCGCGCAGGTCGTGCGCGCGCTTGTCGACCGTACGGGCGTGAAGGCGGAGGATCTTGAAGATCTCCTGCTCGGCTGTGCTTTCCCGGAAGGGGAGCAGGGCTTCAATATTGCGCGTCTTGTCGGCTTGCTGGCCGGTTTGCCGCAGTCGGTGGCGGGCATGACGTTGAACCGGTTCTGCGGTTCGTCGATGAGTTCGATCCATTATGCCGCCGGCCAGATCGCGATGGGCGCGGGTGATGCCTTCATCTGCGGCGGCGTCGAATCGATGAGCCGGGTGCCGATGATGGGCTTCAACCCCATGCCCAACCCGGAATTGGCCAAGGCAACGGCGGCCTACATGTCGATGGGCACGACGGCAGAGAATGTCGCGAAGGAATGGAACATCGGCCGCGAGGAGCAGGAAGCCTTCGCCGTTCGCAGCCAGCAGAAGACCGCCGCTGCGGTCGCTGCAGGCAAGCTTGCCGACGAGATCGTTGCCATCGACACCGGCAAAGGCATGGTCGAGGCCGATGGCACGCCGCGTCCCGAAACGACTTCGGAAACGCTCGCCAGTCTGAAGACCGCTTTCGATGCGAACGGTACTGTCACGGCGGGCACGTCCTCGCCGCTGACCGATGGTGCTACCGCCGTTCTGGTCACTAGCGCCGACTATGCGGCGGCCAATGGCCTCAAGGTCATGGCCAAGGTCCGCTCGGTTGCGGTGTCGGGCTGCAAGCCGGAGATCATGGGCATTGGTCCCATAGGCGCATCGCGCAAGGCGATGGAGCGTGCGGGCATCACCGCTGCCGATCTCGACGTGGTAGAACTCAACGAGGCTTTTGCCAGCCAGTCGATCGCCGTCATCCGCGACCTCGGTCTCGACGAAGCGAAGGTAAATATCGACGGCGGCGCGCTTGCCATCGGGCACCCGCTGGGCGCGACCGGCGCGCGTATCACGGGCAAGGCGGCGCAGTTGCTGCAGCGCGAAGGGGGCAAGTACGCGCTTGCCACGCAGTGCATCGGCGGCGGTCAGGGTATCGCCACGGTCCTGGAGGCAGTGTGATGAGTGTGGCTCCCGTCAAGAAGGTCTGCGTCATCGGCGCGGGCACGATGGGCGCGGGGATCGCGGCACAGGTCGCCAACGGCGGCGTGCCGGTCCTCCTGCTCGACATCGTGCGCGACGAGAACGACCGCAATTCGGTCGCCGAAGGTGCGGTAAAGCGCATGCTCAAGGCCGATCCCGCGCCGTTCATGTCGAACCGCGCGGCCAAGCTGGTCGAAACCGGCAATATCGAGGATCATCTCGACAAGGTCGCCGAATGCGACTGGGTAATCGAGGCGATCGTCGAAAAGCTCTCCTTGAAGCAATCGCTTTACGAAAAACTCGAAAAGGTCCGCACGCCCGGCACGGCGGTAACATCCAACACTTCGACCATTCCGCTCGAAAACCTCGTCGAAGGTCGCTCGGACGCGTTCAAGAGCGACTTCTTCATCACCCACTTTTTCAACCCCCCGCGCTACATGCGGCTGCTGGAGCTGGTCACCGGTCCGGCGACGGACATGGATCTCGCCGCCCGCATCCGCGATTTCGCGGATCGCGTTTTGGGCAAGACCGTGGTCGATGCCAAGGACACCCCCGGCTTCATCGCGAACCGCATCGGTACGCTCTGGATCCAGGCGGCGATCAATGCGGCGATGGACCTTGGCCTGACGGTCGAGGAAGCCGACGCCATTGCGGGCCGTCCGATGGGCGTGCCCAAGACCGGTGTTTTCGGGCTTGTCGATCTCGTTGGCGTGGACCTGATGCCCTATCTGCAGGAAAGCCTGACCTCCACCCTGCCGAAGGACGATCCCTATCAGGCGATCGCGCGCGACATCCCGCTGATCAACAAGATGATTGCTGAAGGCTATACCGGCCGGAAGGGGAAGGGCGGCTTCTATCGCCTAAACCGCGAAGGCGGGCAAAAGCTGAAGGAAGCGGTCGACCTGTCCTCGGGCCACTATCGCAAGAGCGTGAAGCCCGCCTCGCTGCCGCGCGCGGTGAAAAGCGGCGATCTTGGCGCGCTGATCGCCTCGGACGACAAGTTCGGCGCCTATGCCTGGGCGATCCTTGGTCAGACCCTGTCCTATGCAGCCAGCCTCGTTCCCGAGGCTGCTGATGACATCGTCGCCATCGATGAGGCGATGAAGCTTGGCTATAACTGGAAGTACGGCCCCTTCGAACTGATCGACCGGATCGGCGCGGCGACGCTGGTCGAGCGTTTGAGGGCCGACGGCGCGCCCGTCCCGTCGATCCTCGAGACGGCTGGCGACCGGACTTTCTACCGTATCGAAGGCGGGAAGCGTCAGTATCTCGACCTTGACGGCGAGTACTACGATGTCGCGCGCCCCGAAGGCGTCGAGCTGCTCGCCGACGTGAAACTTTCGTCTCAGCCGCTGATGAAGAATGCATCGGCCGCGCTCTGGGACGTGGGCGACGGTGTCGTCTGCCTCGAATTCACAGGCAAGATGAACGCGCTCGACGGCGAGGTCATGAAGCTGATCGGCAAGGCGATCCCGCTGGTGGCCGAGAAGTACAAGGCCATGGTTGTCTATAACGAGGGCAGCCAGTTCTCGACCGGGGCGAACCTCGGCCTTGCCCTGTTCGCGGTGAACATCGCGGCGTGGGGCGAGATCGAGAAACTCGTCGCCGGCGGGCAGGAAGCCTACAAGGCGCTTAAGTACGCGCCGTTCCCCGTCGTCGGCGCGCCTTCGGGTATGGCGCTGGGCGGCGGATGCGAGATCCTGCTCCACTGCGACGCGGTGCAAGCGCATGCCGAAAGCTACATCGGCCTTGTCGAATGCGGCGTCGGCCTGATCCCCGGCTGGGGCGGCTGCGGCGAGATGCTGGCACGCTGGCGCGACATGCCCGGCCTGCCCAAGGGGCCGATGCCTCCGGTCGCCAAGGTGTTCGAGATCGTCTCGACTGCGACGGTGGCAAAATCCGCGGCAGAGGCGAAGGAGCTCGGCTTCTTGCGCAAGGACGACGGCGTCAGCATGAACCGAGACCGGCTGCTGGCCGATGCCAAGCAGCGCGCGCTTTCCATGGTCGAAGGCTATTCCTCGCCCGAGGCGCCGACGTTCAACTTGCCGGGACCGACCGGCAAGGTCGCGCTCGAACTCGCGGTCGAGGGGTTCCAGGCGCAGGGCAAGGCGACCGATTATGACGGCGTCGTTTCCTCGCACCTCGCCACAGTGCTTACCGGCGGCGATACCGATGCGGCCGACACGCTGACCGAACAGCAGATGCTGGAGCTTGAGCGCGAGGCGTTCATGGCGCTGGTCCGCAATCCGCGCAGCCAGGCCCGGGTCGAGCATATGCTCGAAACCGGCAAGCCGCTGCGCAACTGATTTGAAAGGCACGATCGATGCAAGTCTATGAAGCACCGCTGCGCGACATGCGTTTCGTGTTGGAAGAGCTCTGGCACGACGACGGGTTTGGCGACATTCCCGCGCTGAAGGAATTCGATTCCGACCTCATGAACGCGGTCCTCGAACAGGCGGCGAAGTTCAGCCAGGAAGTCCTGCTCCCGCTCAACCGTTCGGGCGACGAGGAAGGCTGCCACCACGAAAACGGCGTTGTGCGCACGCCGGCAGGGTTCAAGGAAGCTTACGACCAGTTTACGCAGGATGGCTGGGCCGCGCTGTCGTCCGATCCCGAATGGGGCGGGCAGGGGCTTCCCGAAAGGCTGAGCAAGCTGGTCGAGGAAATGACCTGTTCGACCAACCTGTCGTTCGGCATGTATCCGGGCCTCACCCACGGCGGCGTCGGCGCGATCGCCAAGCACGCAACCGATGATCTCAAGAACACCTACCTGCCCAAGATGGTCAGCGGCGAATGGTCGGGCACTATGTGCCTTACCGAACCGCACTGCGGCACCGATCTTGGCCTGCTGCGGACGCGAGCGGTTCCGGCGGGCGACGGCACATACAAGGTGTCTGGTTCGAAGATCTTCATCTCGGCTGGCGAGCATGACCTGACCGACAACATCATCCATCTCGTCCTCGCGCGGCTTCCCGATGCGCCCGAAGGGGTGAAGGGCATTTCGCTCTTCGTCGTGCCGAAATACATTCCCAAGGACGACGGCACGCCCGGTCCGTCCAATGGCGTTTCCTGCCCTGCGATCGAGCATAAGATGGGCATCAAGGCCTCGGCCACCTGCCAGATGCTGTTCGAGGAATCGACGGGCTGGCTGGTCGGCG
>NZ_LYWY01000038.1:0-2500 GCF_001661915.1 Croceicoccus pelagius | reverse complement strand
GGTTCTCCGCGAAATCTATTGAGGTAGAGCGTCGGATGATTGCCGATGGGGGTAGAGCACTGGATGGGCTAGGGGGTCGCGAGATCTACCAAACCTAACCAAACTCCGAATACCATCGAGTCTAGTCCGGCAGACAGACGGCGGGTGCTAAGGTCCGTCGTCAAAAGGGAAACAGCCCTAACCTACAGCTAAGGTCCCCAAGTCGTATCTAAGTGGGAAAGCATGTGGGAATCCCAAAACAACCAGGAGGTTGGCTTAGAAGCAGCCATCCTTTAAAGAAAGCGTAACAGCTCACTGGTCTAAATAAGGGTTCCTGCGGCGAAGATGTAACGGGGCTAAAGATACGCACCGAAGCTTAGGGTTGCAGTTTACTGCAGCGGTAGCGGAGCGTTCCGTAAGCGAGTGAAGGCGAAGGGTAACCGACGCTGGACGTATCGGAAGTGCGAATGCTGACATGAGTAGCGACAAAGAGGGTGAGATGCCCTCTCGCCGAAAGACCAAGGGTTCCTGCTCAACGCTAATCGGAGCAGGGTTAGCCGGCCCCTAAGACGAGCCCGAAGGGGGTAGTCGATGGGAACCACGTAAATATTCGTGGGCCTGGAGATGTGTGACGGATCGCGGAAGTTGTTCATCCTTATCGGATTGGATGGGCAGCCAAGTGGTTCCAGGAAATAGCCTCTCCATATAGACCGTACCCGAAACCGACACAGGTGGTCAGGTAGAGTATACCAAGGCGCTTGAGAGAAGTATCCTGAAGGAACTCGGCAAATTGCCTCCGTACCTTCGGAAGAAGGAGGCCCTCTTTCTACGCAAGTAGTTGGAGGGGGCACAGGCCAGGGGGTAGCGACTGTTTAGCAAAAACACAGCACTCTGCTAAGTCGGCTTCAAGACGACGTATAGGGTGTGACGCCTGCCCGGTGCTCGAAGGTTAAGAGGAGGAGTGCAAGCTCCGAATTGAAGCCCGAGTAAACGGCGGCCGTAACTATAACGGTCCTAAGGTAGCGAAATTCCTTGTCGGGTAAGTTCCGACCTGCACGAATGGCGTAACGACTTCCCCACTGTCTCCAGGATATGCTCAGCGAAATTGAATTCTCCGTGAAGATGCGGAGTACCCGCGGTTAGACGGAAAGACCCCGTGCACCTTTACTGCAGCTTCAGAGTGGCATTAGGAAAGAGTTGTGTAGCATAGGTGGGAGGCTTTGAAGCGAGAGCGCCAGTTCTCGTGGAGCCATAGGTGAAATACCACCCTGCTGTTTTCTGATGTCTAACCACGCACCGTTAGCCGGTGTTGGGACCCTCTGTGGCGGGTAGTTTGACTGGGGCGGTCGCCTCCTAAAGAGTAACGGAGGCGCGCGATGGTAGGCTCAGGCCGGTTGGAAACCGGCTGCAAGAGTGCAATGGCATAAGCCTGCCTGACTGCGAGACTGACGAGTCGAGCAGAGACGAAAGTCGGTCATAGTGATCCGGTGGTCCCTCGTGGAAGGGCCATCGCTCAACGGATAAAAGGTACGCCGGGGATAACAGGCTGATGATTCCCAAGAGCTCATATCGACGGAATCGTTTGGCACCTCGATGTCGGCTCATCACATCCTGGGGCTGGAGCAGGTCCCAAGGGTTTGGCTGTTCGCCAATTAAAGTGGTACGTGAGCTGGGTTCAGAACGTCGCGAGACAGTTTGGTCCCTATCTGCCGTGGGCGTCGATACTTGAAAGGAGTTGCCCCTAGTACGAGAGGACCGGGGTGAACATACCTCTGGTGTACCTGTCATCCTGCCAAGGGTGCCGCAGGGTAGCTATGTATGGACGGGATAACCGCTGAAAGCATCTAAGCGGGAAGCCTCCCTTAAGATTAGGTATCTTCGAGTCGTCGTAGACCACGACGTTGATAGGCCGGGTGTGGAAGTGCGGTAACGCATGGAGCTAACCGGTCCTAATAACTCTGATCGCGCTTGATGAATCCCACCATCAACGACAGTCCTGCTGGTTCAGTACCGGCGCTGTTCGTTGACCGGACGGTCATCGCAGCCAGATCACCCACATCACTTAACAAGTGCATCGATTAATATGCGACACGCCTGCTTCATTGCTTGGTGGCCATAGCGTTTGTGACCCACCCGATCCCATCTCGAACTCGGACGTGAAACCAAACAGCGCCGATGGTACTAACGCTCAAGCGTTGGAAGAGTAGGACGCCGCCAGGCATTGTAGCCGGCGTGAGCGCAAAAAAACCCATTCACAAAACCCCCAAAGCCGCTGCCGGTCCTACCGAGCGGCGGCTTTTTGGTCTCTCGGGTCGCCACAAGCGCCCCAGGACCAGGGTATCCTTCCGAGGCACACAGGCTTCGCAAGGCCAAGTCGACACATGTCGACGCTGGACCTTGAGGTACCCAATGCAAGGTGACGCGGGGTGGAGCAGTCCGGTAGCTCGTCAGGCTCATAACCTGAAGGTCGTTGGTTCAAATCCAACCCCCGCAACCACCGCCATAGAACTTCTCAACGCAG
>NZ_LYWY01000037.1 GCF_001661915.1 Croceicoccus pelagius | reverse complement strand
GAGGGCGTAGCCCGAGCGGGGGTCGCCAACACCCGGATTGTCATTTCTGTCAGGGGTTGGGGCGTGCTTTTCGTGCCTGGCTCTGGGCCAGACGATAGCTCTCGCCATTCATTTCCAGGATGCTGACGTGGTGGGTAAGCCGGTCGAGAAGCGCGCCGGTCAGGCGCTCGGAACCGAACGTTTCGGTCCATTCGTCGAACGGCAGGTTGCTGGTGATCAGCGTCGAGCCACGCTCGTAACGCTGCGAGATCAGTTCGAACAGCAGTTCCGCGCCGGTCTTTGACAGGGGAACGAACCCCAGCTCGTCGATGATGAGGAGCTTGTATCCGGCCATCTGCTTTTGCAGGCGCAGCAGGCGGCGTTCGTCGCGTGCTTCCATCATTTCGCTGACCAGCGCGGACGCGGTGGTAAAACCGACTGTCAGACCCTTCTGGCAGGCCGCGAGGCCCAGGCCGATCGCGACATGGGTCTTGCCGGTTCCTGACGGGCCAAGGGCGATGACGTTCTCGCGCCGGATGATCCATTCGCAGCGCGCCAGTTCGAGCACCTGCATCTTGTTGAGCTTCGGGATGGCGGTAAAATCGAAGCTGTCGAGGCTCTTGGCCGCCGGGAACCGCGCGGCCTTGATCCGGCGCTCGACCATCCGCCGTTCCCGGTCGATCAGTTCCAGTTCGACAAGCCGGGCAAGATAGCGGACATGATCCACGCCCTCTGCCGCGCATTGCCGGGCCAGCTTGTCATGCTCACGCAGGAACGTCGGCAGCTTGAGCGTCTTGAGGTGATTGGTGAGCAGCAGTTCGGGAGCCGGGCTGCTCATGCCGCGTCCTTCGTCTCGCCCGACAACAGCCGCATGTACGAGCGCGCCGATGTCGTCTCCACCCTCGTCCTGGGCAGGTAGGGATAGATCGCCATATCCAGTCTGGGCACCCGGCGTTCAACCCGGCACAATACAAGGTGCTTCACCGCATCGAAGCCGATCGCGCCCATATCAAGGGCCTGCTTCACCGCGGCATGCAGATCGGCAAGCGTGAAGCTTTCCAGCAGGCGCAGCACCTGCACATACTCGCGCCGGCCATGCTTGCCCCCATGACGGTTCAGGCGCGCTTCCATCAGCCGGCGCAGCGTCACAAACGCCTCGGGCAGGTTCCAGCCTTGCAAGGGCGCGGCCTGATCGAGGGCATTGATCTTCTGTTCGATCAGGGGAAGGTAATGGACCGGATCGAAGGTCACGTCTTCGCGGCTATAGCTGCGGGGATGACGGGCAATGACCTCGCCCCGGCAGCCGATCACCACCTCGCCGACATAGCCCCTGATCCATACTTCCTGGTGGCCGAAGCGTACCGGTACCGAGTAATCATTGGTCCGGTAGCGCACCAGCGCCTGCGACGAGACCTGGCCGCTGGTCTGGTCACAGGCCTCGAACGGCGATGCCGGAAGGTCCTGCATCGCCGCCAGATCGCGTTGCAGTCTCTCGCCGATCGTCTCGTTCTCGCCGCGCAGCCGATCGTTCTGCCGTTTGCGGCATTGCTCCTCGAGCCACAGGTTGAACGCCTCCCATGTCGCGAACCGGGGGATCGGGACCATGAAGTTGCGGCGGGCATAGCCGACCAGACCTTCCACGCTGCCCTTGTCGTTCCCCTTGCCAGGGCGGCCGTAACGATCGCGGATCAGGTAGTGCGACAGAAAGGCGCTGAACAGCCTCGCGCGCCGCCGCGTGCTGTCAGGAAGGATCTTAGAGACCAGGCAGCGATCGTTGTCGTAGACGATCGAGAGCGGTACCGCGCCGAAGAACGCGAAGGCATGAACGTGGCCGTCCATCCACGCCTCGGCAACGGCCGCCGGATAGGCCCGCACGTAGCAGGCATCGCTGTGCGGCAGATCGAGCACGAAGAAGTGCGCCTTCTGCTCCACACCGCCGATCTCAACCAGAGCCTCGCCGAAATCAGCCTGTGCGTGGCCGGGGGCGTGCGCCAACGGCACGAACATCTCCCGGCTGCGCTGAACCCGCTCCCGGATGTAATCCTTGATGATCGTGTAACCGCCGGTGAAGCCATGCTCTGCGCGAAGGCGGTCGAACACACGCTTCGCCGTATGGCGCTGCTTGCGCGGAACCGACCGGTCCCCTTCCAGCCAGCCATCGATGATCGGTATGAACGCTTCCAGCTTCGGTCGCCGCACCGGGGCGCTGCGACGGTAACCGGGCGGCACCGAATACGACAGCATCTTGCGAACCGTGTCGCGCGATATGTTGAAATGCTTCGCTGCCTCGCGCTGGCTCATCCCTTCAGAACACGCCAGACGAACCCTCAGGTAAAGTTCCACGGTGTAAATCCCTCATCCCTCCTCGCCAGCTTCGCGAAAAGGGAAAAGTGGACGACTTTTACGCCGCCCGCAGCAGCACTGCGCCGCCGCTACCGTGGCCTAATTTTGCACCGCCGTTCTCATCAGCCCCCGATGACGGTCGCCAAGATTGACGAAGAAGTGTTCGGGACGAGCGGAGTTCTGGAGAACATCGGCAGAGGGATCGACGATCGTTTCGCGATATTCCTCCCAGGTTCTGCGCAGCGGAAGCGCCTCAGCGTCATTCGCCTCCATCATCTGGGCGTCGATATCATTGAAGCGGCGCGCGAACTCGAGGCGCGCCTGATCGACATCGGCGGTGCTGCCGCCGGTTATCTCGTCGAGCAGGCGAACGCGGGCGTCGATCGCATCAGCAAGAGGGGCATGATATTGCCGCTTGTAACGGTACGCGATTGCGAATGCTGTTCCGATCAGCACGATCGCCAGAAATGCCGCCATCGCATCGCCGATGAGGGGGATTTCCGTGAAGAAGTAGATCAGCCCATGGCCAAGCCATTCGGTAATTTCCATGCAGCCCCCAGAAGCCCGTAAAGGTAACGGGCTCCTGCGAACCGGTGCGGAAGCTGGCCAAGCTTGCGAAATGCAACCGGACGGAGAAACCCTGAATGAGCCAGACGGTATCGGACCGCAGAGCTCGCGCCAAGGCAGGTTGCGACAAACCCATGAGAATTTCGTGAATTTCGAAGATCTATTGAAGCGGATTTCTTGTTTTCAGGTAGTACTCCACCTTCTCGATAGTCCTTCTACGCGGCCTGCGACCAGCTCGTAGGTCAAGCACGAAGCGCGGATCGCCAACCGCCCGACGACCGAACCGTGTCGCCGACATGTGCGATTCCTTCAAATGACGCTCAATGCGATCCAGCAATTTCATGGCCTTCCTCGAATCACTCAGCACTTGTGTTCCTGTTTTGTTCTTAGTAGGAAGGTTCCATCGAGTCTAGGAGATTTCCTTCTCTCCTGAGACCGTCAGAAGGAACGACACGATGGAACATGTCAGAGAGGAGCTCGATCGCCTGATCCAGCAGCGACGGCTCGGATATTCCTCGATCTCGCGGATGATCGGACGAAACTCGTCCTACATTCAGCAGTTCATCAAGCGCGGCTCGCCTCGCAAACTGGATGACGATGACCGGCGCACGCTTGCCAGCTTCTTCGGGGTCGACGAGCAAGTGCTTGGCGGACCGCCTGTGCCAATGCGTGACGGGTTAATCGAGATACCCGTGCTCAATGTCGATGCGTCGGCAGGCTTCGGAGCGATTGCCGAAAGCGAGACCGCCCATACCCGCTTTGGTTTCGACGAACGCTGGCTTGGCCGGTTGACCCGGGCAAAGAGCGCCAGCCTTTCGATCATCCACGTCCTGGGCGACTCCATGGAGCCGACACTCAGCGATGGCGACGAAGTGCTGGTCGATGCGTCTGACCAGGGCTCGCGGCTACGCGACGGTATCTACGTCCTGCGCGCCGACGACGCGCTGGTGGTCAAGCGCGTGACACTCAAGCCCGGTGGTCGCAAGATCACCATCAGCAGCGACAATTCGGCCTATCCTAGCTGGGACGATGTCGACCGGTCCGAGATCCAGGTGGTCGGCCGTGTCATCTGGTTCGGACGCGCTGTCTGATCCTACCGGATCAGAACCCCGCAAAACGCGCGCGATGCTTGGCAACGAAGTCCGGACGGGGGTGATCCCGCGGATCGACCGGAAGCCTGATCTTCTGTCCTGAAGGCGGGAAGAGCTTCAACAGGTCGGACGGCACCTTGTTGTGCGATACGAGCAGGCACAGGTTGTCATCGAAGGTGATGAGATGTCGGTCGAACAGCCAATGGGCCGTAGCAGAGAGCGCCACGCCGTTGGGTACAACGTCAGGTCCGCCATCTGCGACAGACCAGATATGGGCCGCCTGTGCCTCCGCTTTCCCGCCACCATTGATGATCCGCAATCCCGTGACGGCGCAGGTGCTGTCATAAGCGTCGAGAACATGATTGCGGAAACTGGCGGCACGGATTTTCTTGTTCACCAGGATCTGCTCGATACGGCGTTCGCCAAAATCATCGGCAAGGAGCGCGGCAGTTGCATCGTCGATGTACCGCTCGTCGAGCTCGAGCCTGATCCGGTTGTCCGGGTCGAGCGTCTCGCTCAGGCCCTGATTGACGATGGCGACGAAATCATCGCCATCGAGCGTGCGCACCGATTTGCCGCGCAGCGTCCTTCCGGCATCGCCCGGACGGGCCATCTCGCGAAGGAAGCGTTCGGCAAAGCGTCCGTCCTTATCGCGGTAGGAGACCGCATCATCGAAGGGTAGATAGTCCCTGACTCGCGCATAGTAATGGGTTGGATCGGCCTCATCGGGATCGATCCGCTCAACGAAAGCAGTCGCGATGTAGGCCATCCGGCCGCCCGATACGCGAGTTTCGCGGTAGAGGATCCAATCGTTCTCGAGCTGGCGTGCTTCGGATAGATACTGTGAGGGGAAATGATACCGCTCGGTGATGAGGTCGTCGTAGCGCGAGTTGCCGCTGATCTCGAAAACACCCTTCACCGGCAACGCTCCGCACTTCTATCGAACACGTATCGTGCCTGGTAACGCTGAAATCGTCCAGGCTGTCGGTGATCAAATGCCGATTTCGAAAGGCTTTACCCTTTCCTTTGTCAGTTCGGGCTTGTCACTTTGAGGCGAAGCGCTGCCAACATCCTTGTCTTGCGAAAGCCCCTTGGCCGCTGCCGCCTTGAGCCTTTTCGTTACTTCAAGTGCCGAAGCTTTCTCGCCGCTGTTGGACTTGATGGCCCGGCCGAGTTTCTCGGCATTATCTGCAATCAGCGTAAGGCCGTCGCGAAGCCGCGTGATCGTGACCAGGAAAGTCTGCCGGTTGGCGAGATTGCGCTCGCGGCTGTCCATCACCGCGATCCCGCGATCAGAGGTCAGTCCCTGCGCCATATGTGCATTGAGGGCATAGGCGAGGTCCATGCGTTTGAGCATGGGGTCGCCGCGGCTCAGGCGGAGCTCCTTGCTCGCTGATGTCTCTACCAAGACGCCCTTTGTGTCGATGGCCACGATCCTCGCCTGGTCGGCGTTGAACAGCCCGCGCTTGTGGTCGCTGTCGGTCCAGCGGATCTTGTCACCCTCGATGATGGACAGCGATTTGCGTTCGAAGAGCGACAGCCGGCTTTCGTCTGCGCCCGGCCGCAAACGCGCGGGATTGAACTTACGAATCCGCCCCTTCCTGTCCTCAAGCACGAGCTGCTTGCGCGCATGGTCGATGGATTTGACGGTGTAGTCGCCTTTGGAGAGTTTCTGGGTGCTGTCGCGCGAGCGAAAGTTGAGGACCATGCCTTGTTGGTAAGTGCGAAGGTATCGCAGCTCCTCGTGTGTCACATTCACCCGCGAATGAACGGTCATCCGGCCCGATCGTGGGCCGAGCTCGCCGTTGGCCCTAAGTCCGCGCTGGACAGCCTCGTTGACCGCAGACCGTAAGGCCCGTCCCGACGCGTAGATCGACGTCCGATCCCGATCCGCCGGGCTGAGCGAAAGCCACTTTTCGGCAGCAACAATCGCACTGTCGCCGCGTGCCTCGATGGTTGAAGGAGCAAGCACCCGGAGCGCATCGTCGATGCGTCCCTCCTGCGCGGCGGCCTGGGCTCGCCGGAGGATGGGATCGCGGCCGCGCAGATTCACATCCATCTTGGCGCGCTCGATCCCGGCCTGTTGGACGAGGTCGAAGGGCTTACCGGCGTCGACGGCGCCTAGCTGTCGCTTGTCGCCGACGAGAACCAGACGATGGACTTCGGCAAGGTTAGCCAGCCGTACCAGCTTGGCCTTGTCCTCGTTCGATACCATCGACGCCTCGTCGAGCACCAGGACATGGTCTCCGAGCGCGCTCCGAACCTCACTCAGCAACGTGGCATTTCCCGGCTCGTGCAGAAGCCTGCCCCAATGCGCGAGAAAGCGGGCGATGGTCATCGAACGGATGCCGGTGTCGCGCTCGAGCATCTGGACGAGCGTGTTCTGCACGGCGAGCCCCAGTACCTGCTTGCCTTCCTCGCGAAGCAGCTGGGCAACAGGCTTCATCACGCTGCTCTTGCCCGCCCCGGCAATGCCCTGGATCGCTACAATCCTGTCACGCGATGAGAGCACAAGGCTCGCCGCATCCTCCTGCCCTTCGTTGAGCGAAATTCCGTGGTTGATCGCAGCAACAGCCTGAACCCGTTCTGCAGCGTCCGTCCGATCCAGGATGGGCGACACCGCACCTCGTCCCTGGTCGACATTCGCAAGAATGGTGCTTTCAAGGTCTAGCGCCTCCCGGCTCGCCAGCCAGCCTCTGTGCTCGCCTTTGCCGGGCTCGAGAGCACCGCTTCTGACGAGTGCGTTCACACGGGTTTCGACGTGGCCCACCGTCGTCGGTAGCCCAAAATCGAGCGCCGCCTTCAGCAATCCCTCACGAGGAAAGGCAGCCTCGCGCTGCGAGAGATGACGCACCGCAGAGGCCACGGCCTGTGCAGCCGCAATGGTCGGCGCATCCTGCTTGAGGACATGGGCAGGGATCAGTGGATCAGCCGGATCGCCCTTAATCCGCTGCGCGAACTCCCTCAGCTTCGCAATCCCGCGCTGAAGGAGGCTTCCTTCTTTCGAGCTGGGAATGTCCTTCGTTGCAGCCCGCATCTGCGACGCATCGATCAAGCCGGCAAGGTCAATTCCGACTTCCTGGGCTTTCTGCCGCCATGCATCGAGAAGGCCGTCCCGGTCCCTGACGGGCGCCTTGCTTTTCCTTGTATCGAGCACGGCGATGTCGCGAGTTTTCGGGGTGTTCTCGCCCAGCTGGCGTACCGCGTCGAGGACTTCTTCGCGCCGCGTTGAAAAGGCCATGACCTGCCCGCGAGCAATGGCCGCTGCTTCGAAATTGCCATGCTTTCCAACCGGCCCTGCTTCGTAGCCCATTTTCTCGACCGCCAGACGAAAGCGCGCCATGGTCATCGAGTTGAGCAGGGTGTTGAACGACCAAAGCTTGTCATTGCGAAGCGCGCGCCACTTCCCGTCGCTGCCTTGCGTGACATTTGCCACGACCGCATGAAAATGCAGGTTCGGCTCCTGGTTGCGGTTGGTGTCGTGCTGGAAAAGACCAATCGTCAGGTTATCTGTCGCGACCTTCCCGTAGCCAGCCTGACTGCCCATCCGGGTCTGCGCCGCGTTATTTTCTGCCCAGCGCAAGGTCTCGATGACGGCCTCGCGATAGGCATCGATTATCCGCTGGTCGCCACCCACCAGCGCAAGCAACGACCAGCTTTTCGGGAGTGAGAATGTGAGGTCGGTTCCCGGCCTGTGGGCTTGGCCCGCATTGCCGACCTGGATACCACCGGGAAGTTCTCCCCGCAGCAAGGCATCGAACCGCTCGGCGCTGACGCGGCCCTCGAGACCAAGTCGTTCCGCTCCCTTCCCGACCCAGGTTCCGGAACGATCGGCATCGGCGCCGGTGTAGTAATTGTCTGCCGCGAAATAGCTCGCAGCAGCCGAAGGGGAGCGCACATTGGCGACTGAAAGCATTTTGCCTGGTCCTCGTCACGGCTCCCCCCGCGGCCGGTAAACCCCTCCCCATTTCGTCTTCACATGTCGGGCTCGAACTCGCCGAAATCCTTTTCGGGAGGATCTGCGACCGCGCCTTCGCGTAGGTCTTTTTCGACCGGTGTGAGAGGCTGGCGCCCGTTTGCAGCCGAACGGGCTTGAGGCTTCGAACCATCCTTTTCACCTGCGTCATCACTGGCGGTTCCTGGTTCGGACAGATGCTGTTCCGCGTCTACTGCTGGTGCATCCTCACCGGTTCTTAATGCGGCGAGAGGTAGCGTTGGACCTGCATCCAGATGAGCATCGGAGCGGGTTTCGGCACCGAGATCACCAGAAGCGCGCCCTGCGTTCAACTTTTCAAGCGGCACAAGCTCCTGCCGATCCTGCAGTTGATCGGCGACGCGGCGCTGCCCCTCCAGGTCGAGTTTGAGCTGCCTTAAATCGACAGGCTTACCAGCACCGTCATCGTTCGAGGCGGGATGCTCGTCATTCGGTTTCGAACCCGGTTTTGCTTGGAGCGTCGTTGCCGCCGGACCCTGGCCAGGCTTTACGAGCCGTTTCTCGCGGGCGATGAATCCCTCGGCAATACGACCACGTGTGCGCGGAATGAGCGAGACCGGCGCAGCGGGGAATCCGTCGGGAAACTTGATGTAGGCTGACAGCCGCGGAAGGTTCATGAACTGGTCGGGCAGGAGCAACGGCTCGATCTGCCGCCGGGGGGTCAGGCTGACTGCGTCGCGCGCATTGTTGTACCCGTAGCTGTAGCCTTCTTCCATGTCGCGCACCTGCCGGTGGCCGATGAAATCGGAGCACCAGGTCGCCGTTTCGCGATCGGCTGTCGCCAGGATGAGCTTGGTGCGCGCAAGCGAGGACAGGGTCATGGCCATGTTCTCACCGTAGACTTCCTTGAGCTTGGCAAACGCATGCACGCCGGTGACGATCGCTCCGCCGAAGTTGCGCGCGGTTTGCAGCCCCTTTTCGAGGGCCGGTAGTCGGTGAAGGGCGCCGAGTTCGTCGATCAGAAACCACATCCGCAGGTCCTGCGTGCGCTCGAGCGTCATCAGCGTATTCATCGCCGTGTCGAGCCACAGCGTGAGCAATTGCGAGGAGATGCTCATGTCGACATAGCGGGCAGAGAGGAACAGGATCGAGCCTGCCTGGCAGTCGCCTTTGACCCAGTCACGGACCGAAAAACGCGGTCCGGATGAGGGCAAGAGCTTGAGCACTTTCGCATTCGCATTGAATACCGCGCGGATCGATTCCGCCATGCGGGCCGCTTCCGGGGCGGTCAGCGGATCGGCCATGGTACCGCGCATCAGCTTGTGAACTTCGGACAGGTCAGCGGTCATCAGCCGCCGTGCCAACGCCTCGTTGGTTCCCGTGCCGGTACGGGCAAGATGGAGACACATCTCGACAAACAGCATGCGCGCCGCAAGCACCCAGAATTGTTCTGAACCACCCCCGTCATGGGGCACGAGCGCTTCAGCGGCAGCATGAAACTCGGCTTCCGTTGTGCAGTCGTTGAACACGCTCCAAAGCGGGCACCGCACATCGACAGGATTGAGAATGATGTCGCGTGCAGGATCGTAGAAGGCCTCAATGAAAGCCCCTGTGAGGTCGAAAATGACCGCGCGCTGGCCGCGTTCACGCGCTTCGGCAACAAGTTCGGTGAGCGCCACGGTCTTACCGGTTCCGGTCGTGCCAATGAGCATGGCGTGGCTCTGCTCGAGCCGCCAGGGCCAGCTTACACCGGCGAGATGTGCGGGTTGGTAGTGGCCCGCTTCGGCGAGCGCCGACGAGCTCGCAAGCCGCCACTTCCAGCCAAACTTGCGTCCCAGTTCCTCGGCCCGGAATGCCTTGTTGTGACGCTCGATTTCTTCTTCGAGTTCGTCGAGCGAAACAAGCATTGCACCGCGCTCGTGCTTGCGCTCCTTCGACCGCCCGCCAAAGCGCTCGGCGAACCACCAGAAGAACACGAATGCCGGGATCAACAGCACCGCCGAGACGAGCAATCCCTGCTTCACTGCCGAACGAAATTCCGCGACCGCCTCGCGCATCGGCGGGAACTCGCGAACGATGCCAAACGGGAGGCCGACCCTTTCGCCGTCAAGCAATTCAAGGTTGACCAGCTTGGCCGGATCGAACTCCATGAAGGCATAGAGACTGGCGTAGATATGCATCCAGACCAGGTAGATCTGGTGATCGCTCAGAGCCGACCGCACTTCCCAGTAACAGGTGCCGACCGCAACAAGGCCGGTGACAATCAGAGGGCCCTTCAGCCCCGCTGCAAACATGAAACCGAAGTGGCCGAGCAGCTGGCTCCCGCGGGTGAAGTTCAGTAGATTATGCTTCATGGGAATGGCCTCCCATGTTCGCGTTGACGAGGAGGCCAAGACGCTCGAGGCGTCGCCGGTACGCCTCGTGAGTACGGTCGCGCAAACTCGCGTCAGAATGGCTGGCCAGAAGCGCATCGAGCGCCACCGAAATGAAGATAGCCTGGCGCGCGGGATCGAGCCCTGCGGGCCGGTCCTTCGCCTCGTTATCGCGCTGCCACGCCGCGACGATGAGGTCGCGGATGAAGATGCTGACACTGACGCCATGGTCCGCGGCACACTGGCGAACCCAGTTACCAACGGAGAGAGATACGAATGTCTGAAGCCGATCTTGTCGGGTCATGAAACAGGTTCCTTGTCGGGCCGACGGAACCTGGCTCACCTTGCGGAAGGTGCCGATGAGAATAAATCGTGAACAACTCGCAGTCAATCGAAAGATTCAGACTATATTTCAGCGTTGTAGAGAGATGCGAGTTGTCTGCGGATCAGCGCAAAGCCGCTCTACTCGCAGACGGGTTGATTTCGCCCAAAGCCGCATTCTTCAGCAATACCAGAGGGATAAATCCCGAAATCGCGGGGTAGGGTGTGCTCCCTCGTTCCCAGGTGCGCGAGGTGGTCCAGGCAATAAGCGGGATTGATCAAGGACGACCTTTCCCGATCTCCATGTTGGAGCGCGAGCAACCAGGCCTGGTACCTCCTCGGATGCAGATCGAGAGCATTTCGACGCCTCCAGCCAAAGAAAGCACCTGCGAAAGAGGCAGCGGCTAAGGGCGCGTGGGAAGCAAGGCAAGCGGGGCATGTCGCGTGCCCAGCTTCCCGCCGCCCGACCCGGTGCCGGTTCGCAAGTGCGCGCGGGGCCCAAGAACCAATTACGCCGCACCCTCAGGAGCGCATCGCAAGATGCGCGGGACAGAGTGCGTCCACAGCCCCGCTCCATTTATCGGGCGCCGCCGCATTGCGGTGGGCGACCGTCAGAGCAACCGACCGAACCGGGTTTTGTGCTTGATTGGACTAGCCGGCGAACGAGAAAAAAGGGCAGGAACCGTTCCCGGTTCCCGCCCTGTCGGTAGTCTCAGAACTCGTCGAGCATGCCGCCGTGGACCGTGTGGACCACCCGCGCTGCGAGATGTGCTGGCAATATGTTGTAGTCACCCTCGTCGAGGGCAAAATACCCGAGCTCGTCATCCTCGATAACGTGCTGATCGAAGAAGCTGTGCAACGCTCTCTTCTCGGCTGTTTCCAGAGCCTCGAAATAGCTCCGGGACGCAACGGCGCAATGCATCGAATAAGCCATGATAATCCTCCTGATTTCTGTCGTGAGACGACAGGAGGTGCGCGCGATGGTCTTGTGCATCCCGGGTCAGGGATCGCCCGAATGGGCGACCGCGATAGCGGCGGTGGGGGTAACGATTTTGTTCGCTGCCGGATGCAATCCGGTGGCGAACAAAATGGTGGGGCCCCGCCGTCCTTGAGGCGGGAGGCGCAAGGCCATCATGCTTGGAGAACCGTGAGCCAGGACCCACCACCTCCGCCCCAATATCGAACGCCTGCTGCATGCGAATTGCCTTTCCTACACCCCGATGACGCAGGCATGGAGACAACCAGGGAGCAAATCCGAGGGGGACAAAAGGACAGGTAACATGCCCCGAAACAGGAGCGCGATTGCAGCCCTGCAAAAGCTCGAAGCAGACCGCGAGGCGCTCGACGCCAAACAACGCGAGCTCGAAGTGCAAGCGGCGAGAGAACTCGGCGAAATCATCCTGGGAAGCGGCCTTGAAAGCTTCTCGAAGAAGGGCCTGAGGAAGGTTGCCGAAGAACTCGGGAAACTCGGCGAGGATGCCGCGATCGAGAAACTGACGGGGCGCGGTTCAACCCGTGCCTCGAATGCAGAGCCGGGAACCCAGTAAGCACAGAAGAAGAGGCCCTGCCGCTTGCGGCAGAGCCTCTTCGTAGGGGGCACGGCCGGGATCGATGTCAGTCGATATCGGGAGCGTCGGTGTTGTCGTTGTCGTCGCCGGTGTCGTCTCCTTGGCCGTTACCGCGGGAGAGGAAGTCGATCTTGTCGGCGAGGATCTCGGTGCCGTAACGCGTGACCCCGTCCTTGTCCTCCCACTGGGTGTAGTGGATGCGGCCCTGGACGCTGACCAGCTGGCCCTTGGAGCAATACTGGCCGACGGTCTTGGCGAGGCCGTTGAAGCAGGTCACCCGGTGGAACTCGCTTTCCTTGGCGGTGTAGCCGTTCTCGTCCTTGTAGGTCTTGCCATCCTTGTCGCGTGCGGGGCGATCGGTGACGACGGTAATCCCGGTGACATTGGTGCCGCCCTTGGTCTCGCGGGTGTCGGGATCGCGAGCGATGCGGCCGGTGAGGATTGCGATATTGGTCATGGTGTAAGTCCTTCGGTTCCTCAAACCGGAGACCATCTCCGGCTTGCGAACTTGCCTAAGAAGCAGGGCATGGGAGGACTGCACCGCAGGAGCGAAGCTCCAAGGGAAACCTGTTCATGACGGGTGGTGCGGGCAGGCGCGCGAAGCGCGACCACACGGCCGGAAAGGAACGGGTTGCTGTCCTCAGCTGACCTGGTTCAGGACTGTTCGCGAAGAAAGCCGGATGGGTGTCGGGTGTGGGTCTGAAGGTGCCAAGACCCTGATGCAATCAGCCTGCCCCATCACCCTCCGATGCTGCCAGGAGATCCATGAAGTTGCGGGCTGCTTCCCGATCCTCCTCGTTCTCGAACGCCACATCGAGATCGGGGGCGGACCCGAACATGTGCAGGAACGACCACAGCGCAAAGCGCTTGCCCCGGTCCTCCTCAAGGCCGAGATCGACCCGGCAATACTCGATGCCGGCTGCAAAGGTGTCGGGAGAAACCCCGGAGAGGTCGGTTGTGGCAAAGTAGCGCTGCAGCAGATCGTCAAGTTGCATGACCGGTCCATAGTCGGGTCGGCGCCGAATGCACATCCAGGCAATTCAGATGCAGATGATGAAGGGCCCCTCAGGACCCGGGAGAAGTGCCCAAGAGGCCGCGACGATCGACCACGGTGATCCGGCGCGTCTTGGCATCGATCACCAGTCGTTCGGTGACGCCATTGCCCGGAAAGGCGACGACATAACGCGGATTGAGTGAGAGCATCTGCTCGTTGCGCTTGAACCCGGCGCGGGCACCAAGCCGACGATCAAGCGAGTAGGTCAGTTGCTGCACTTCGCGACGTTCAGCCCAACTCGCTGCCAGGCGATCAGCTCCCTTGCCGTCGCCGCCATGGACCAGAAAGAGATCGGGAACCACATCGCGAACCTTGTCCAGCGTCGCCCAGATGTTGTCCGCATAGGTGCGCGCGTCCTCGGCGCTCTCGAAGCTCTGGCGACCACCGGCGAAGACGATTGGAGTTCCCTCCGGGATGAGGGCATGACGCCGGTTCTCGGCGCGTGCGCGGAGGAAATCGCGGGCATCAATCACAGCCGAGGTAAGGTGGCGCGAATGGCTCGTGCGCGAGCCAGAAACAGGCTTCCACGAAGACCCGGTCTCGTCGCGGTAGAGTGCTGCCGCCGCCTCGCGCATCTGCTCAAAGGCCAGCATGCTGGCTTCGGCAGCCTGCGCGCGCTCGATCTGTTCTTCCAGATTGCTCGAATGTACCTCGGATCCATCGGCGGATGCGAGGAGGGCCCGGATCTCGTCGCCGGCCCGATCAAGCTGAGCTGACTTGCGGCTTGCAGCGCGGTGGAAGAGATTGACCACGCCCCAGGCTATGTCCTCGGCATCAGCCTCCAGGGCCGTGTCGGAATACATCGCGAAAAGGTCGGACCAGACGGCGCCAAGCGTCTGGTCGATTGCATCCTCGCAGGGAAAGTCGGTTGAGTTGAATGGGGCTGGCCTGATGCTGAGGCCTGAGAGATCGAGACCGTTCAATTGGTCGATGAAGCTGTCGTACATGGGGTGTCTCCTGATCGCTGGGACAAGGAGAGGAGGCACCATTGCCTCGGCCTTGTCCGCCGGAGCCCGATCAGGGCCGGGACAAGGGGCGTGCCGCACCGCGTAGCGGGAAACCTGCGGCCCTAGGCTGGCGCGGGCAACACGGGCCGACGGGCCGCAGGTTGCGGCACGCCCCGACCGGCCCAAGGGCCTCTGCCGGCGGTCAGGGATGAGGCAGGATCAGCACCCGGTGTCGCAGGCGGATCGGGAGCGCTCGAAGATCGCTTCACCATTCGAGAAGCGACCGACCATGCGCAGCTCGCCGAACAGGTCGATGAACGTTCCTGACACCTGGGCGAGCCAGTGCCGTGCCCTTGCCGTTCGTGGGATGTAGAAATCCGCCTCCCAGTATCGGGCATCGTCGCGTTCGGCGAGCCAGATCGCGGCGAGCCCGCAATAGGTCGATATGCCGCAATCAGCGAAGGCATTTCGAAGGAGGATGCGGTCCTCGCGGCCGCGCCATCCTTCGATGCGTTCAAAGGAAGGAAAGGCCGCCTTCGTGGTATCGATGACCTCTTCGACGAGGCATTCGTAGGCCCAGTCAATATCTTCGTCTTCGCTCTCATCAAGCAGGCGAAACGCCACCGTGGAGCCGGTCGGATAGCTGACGGAACGTCCCATCTCACTGCTCCTCAGGCTGCATCAGCGAGATCGATGTCGGCCTCGCTTTCGCTTGATTGGTATCCGCCCAGTCCGAGCAGCAGGCTGGCCGCTTCTTCGGCCTTGGCCGCGGCGGTGAGGATCGCGCGCTCGTCCGATTTGAGGATCTTGAGCCAGGACGCGATGTAGCTGGCGTGATGGTCGAGGTGGGTGACCGGAAGCCCCAGTTCAGCGCCGAGAATAGCCGAGGACAGTTCGGCGATCAACTCCTCGGCAGCATAGGCCTCGCTGCCGAAGCGGTTCTTGAGATCGCGGTCGAGCCGCGAGGAATGCCCCGTCCAGTGCGACAGCTCGTGCGCGAGTGTCGCGTAGTAGTGGTCGTAGGCTTCGAAGAGTTCGGCTGGCGGCATGGTGACGCGGTCGGGCAGCGGTTCGTAATAGGCCTGCGCACCATGATGGCGCAGGTTGGCGCCCACTTGGGCAAAGAAGACATCAAGCCGCTCTTCGCGCCCTTCGGGCTCCAGCGCGGCAACCAGCGGCTTGGGATGATAGAACTCGGGGAGGCCATCGCACTGGTCGGCGTTGAACACGGCATAGGCCTTGAGCACGCGCCGGTTCTCGGTCTCGGCCTCGCCTTCGGCGTTCTCGACCTCCTTGGTGTAGCTCTTGTAGAAGATCGCGATGGTCGATTTCTCACCCTTGCGGACCTGTCCGCCGAGCTGCTGACACTGACGGTACGTCATCCAGTAGGGCGAGGCGTAGCCACAGCCATCGGCCACCATCCACAACCAGAAGGTGTTCATGCCGCGATAGGGCGTCCCGCAAGAGCGCAACGGCCGCGAGACGGGCACACCGCGCCATGGCTTGACCCAGGGCTTTGTGCCGTGCTCGAGTTTCTCGATAATTGCGGCGGTAATTCGCTGGGCTGGCGATGTCGAAGCAATGCGGCGGGACTTGGTCATGGGAGTTCTCCTGATGACCGGGGCGAAAATGTCCCGGCTCAGGAAGAGCAAAGCTCCCTCTCCTCTCGTTCAATGATGACCGTTATGCGCCTTAAAGTGCGACATTCGGTCGCTAAATCGCGCGGTTCAGAAGCAGCCGACAACGAAAGCTGTGAGTGTCTGCTGTGGGTAAGTGGTCGTCCCGTTGAGGCAGGTCTGCGCCCAGTCGCAGCAGAACGATCATACTCGCCCGTTCTCCTGAACCCGCGGCGAGCTCAAGAGACGCCACCATCAGCGATCCCATCGATAACACGGCAATCGGCCATTCGGCCCCCCTCGCAGGTGGTCGCGACTTGCTGCAGCTCCTCCCGCAGTCGGAGGAGCCTTGCAATCCGCGCGTCGACGTCGGCGAGGTGGTTTCGAGCGATCGCAGCAGCGGCGCCGCAGTCCCTCTCCGGTTGCTCGGATAGTGAGATCAGGGACCGCAGCTCGTCGGTCGAGAAGCCGAGCTCCCGCCCATTGCGAATGAAGCCGAGCCGCCGGACATCGTCTTCATCATAGGTGCGGCGGCCAGAATCGGTCCGGGTTGCCCGAGGCATCAGCGCAATCTCTTCGTAGAAACGGATCGTGTTGATCTTGGTCCCCGTCCGCCGTGCCAGGTCCCCAATCATCAGCCTCGCCATCGCCTCGCCCTTGATCCTCCAGTGACTGGAGGTTCTATAGGCTCCCGCATGAGTGATTCGAACCAGGAATCCGGCTGCGGCTGTCATGGCGACACGCAGAAAGCAGCGAAAGATCCGGCCTATCGCCGGGCGCTATGGATCGTCGTCATCCTCAATGTGGGCTTCGGCCTGATCGAGCTGGTCGGCGGCTTCCTCGCCGACAGTCAGGCGCTGAAGGCAGATTCCCTCGACTTCCTCGGCGACGGCTCGATCACCTTCGTCGGTCTGCTCGCGCTCTCGTGGGCTGAAAGGACCCGGGCCAAGGTCGCGCTCACCCAGGGCATCTTCCTGGCGCTACTCGGCGTGTGGGTGCTTGGCATGGCCGTGTGGCGGGCGATGAACGCGGTGCCGCCGGAAGCCGAACTGATGGGGGGCATCGGCATCGCGGCTCTGGCCGTGAACGTCACAGCGGCGCTGGTCCTCGCGAAGTTTCGTGAAGGCGGCGACGCACAGGCGCGGGCGATCTGGCTGTTCTCGCGCAATGACGCGATCAACAACGTGGCCGTGATCATCGCGGCCGGGCTGGTGTTCTGGCTCGAAAGCGCCTGGCCGGACCTCCTCGTTGCGGCCGCGATCGCGGTCGTGTTCCTCCATTCGGCCTGGGAGATCATCGGCGATGCTCGCAAGGAGCTGAGCGAGCCGCGATGAAGCCGGCGAGCTTCCTGCGCCAGGCGTTCCTGATGGTTCTGCTTGCGTTTGCCGCAGTCTCGCCGGCCCATGCACAGACCGCCCCTGCGCAAACCATCTGGCGGCTGCTCGACTACATCGCGGTCGATTACTCCGGAGCCGTTGCGCAGGGCCGTGTCATCAACGAGGCCGAGTATGTCGAGATGGTCGAGTTCTCGGCCAGTGTGCGGCAGCGGCTGGCGCAACTCCCGCCCACGACAGCACGTGCGTCGCTCGTCAGCGAGGCCGAGACACTACAGGACATCATCGCCGCCAAAGCGCCTCCACTTCAGGTGGCCATCTCGGCACGCGCGCTCGGGCGCGATCTCCTCGCAGCTTATCCGGTGCCCCTTGCCCCTCCCGGGGCGCCAGATCTCGCCCGGGGCGCGGCCCTTTATGCGGAGCACTGCTCGAGTTGCCATGGTGCAAGCGGGAACGGCCGCGGGCTGGAGTCGGCAGGCATGGACCCGCCGCCGATCGACTTTACAGATCGGGCGCGGGCGCGAGAGCGGAGCGTGTTCGCGCTCTACCAGGTGATCGAACAGGGGCTTGAGGGCACCGCCATGGAGTCCTTTGCCCATCTTCCGGTGGAGGACCGCTGGGCTTTGGCCTTCCACGTGGGGCGGTATGCCTACCCCGAGCAACTCGCCGCCCGTGGCCAGCAGGTCTGGGCCAACCCTCGGGCGCAAGCGGCCGTGCCTGACATGCGAGCGCTCGTCAGCCTCACAACAGCGCAACTCGAGCAAAGCCTCGGTTCGGCTGAGGGCACTGCCCTCACGGCATTCCTTCGCGGAAAGCCGCAAGTCCTTGGCAGCGGCGCGGAACGCTCACTCGGTATTGCGCGGGACCGGCTGCAAGAGACCTTGGCTGCATACGAAGTGGGTCATTTCTCCAGCGCCGAGGATCTCGCCCTCGCCGCGTATCTCGACGGCTTCGAGCCGGTGGAGCCGATCCTGACCGCGCGCAACGGGGCACTGATGCGCTCGATCGAAGCCGCAATGGCCGAGCTGCGCTCGAGGATCGACGATCAGCAGCCGGTGAGCAATGTGCGTCAGCAGGTGGACGAAGTCCTGCGGCTGCTAGACGACGCCGAGACGGAAATGGCGCCGGAAAACGCCAGTTCGGCGTCGTCCTTCATCGGGGCCTTCACGGTTTTGCTTCGCGAAGGTCTCGAGGCCTTGCTCATCGTCATCGCCATGATGGCCTTCCTCAGGAAGGCCGAGCGGCAGGACGCCATGCGCTACGTTCATGGCGGGTGGATCGCTGCTCTCTTGGCGGGCGCCGCCACCTGGCTCGCAGCGACCTACCTGATCAGCATCAGCGGGGCGAGCCGGGAGCTCACGGAAGGGTTCGGCTCCCTGTTCGCGGCCATTGTCCTCCTCTCGGTGGGCATCTGGATGCACGGCAAGGCACAGGCGGGTGCATGGCAGCGCTACATTGCCGAACGCATGAGCGCCGCCCTATCCCAGCGGTCATTGTGGTTCCTGTTCGGCCTGACGTTCGTCGTGGTCTATCGCGAGGTGTTTGAGACCATCCTCTTCTACACCGCGCTCTGGACAGACGGAAACGGCGGCGCCGTTGCCGGCGGCGCGGTGGCGGCGACCGTTCTTCTGGCCATCATTGCGGTCGCCATGCTGCGCTACAGCCGGCAGCTGCCGATCTCGACGTTCTTCACCTACAGCTCGATCCTCATTGCGATCCTCGCCGTGGTGCTCGCCGGGAAGGGCATCGGGGGACTGCAGGAAGGCGGGATCATCGATGTCACCCCGTTCCTCGCCGTTCCACACGTCGACATGCTTGGCCTGATCCCGACGAGGGAAACGGTGATTGCGCAAATACTCACGGCCGCCGCCCTTGCAGCCGGGTTCTGGCTGAATTGGCGGGCAGCGCAGACAGCGAGGGCAGCCTAGCATGTGCCGCTTGAGGTAGAGGAGGCAAAACGCGGGCTGGAATGCCGGAAACTGACAACGTCCTCGCTAATGATGAGGCGAGCGCGATGTTAGCGGGACGCGAAGCGGACCGTCGGCTATCGCCTGGAGTCGCTCCATTTCAGACTGGCAGCTAACGGCCCATGATTTGTCATCGAGTGCAGGCGTGCTGACGGTCGAACTCGGGAAGTCAATATCGTATTGATGACGCCCGAAAATTAGCGTGGAAAGCCGACGTCGCTGGACCTTAAATAGCCTTTCAGTGCAGCGGACAACATGGCCGCAACGCAACCCCCACGTGGGATAAGCTACGCCAGATTTTCTCCGCTTGGACAATTGGGCGCGATCACCCAAGCAAGTTAGCTGTGGAACAGAAGCTGCAGCGTGCCCATATGCTAAGCCATGTTAAAGACCCTTCGTATCGCACGCCGGGACCGGAAGCGCCTGGAGGAAATATTCAGCGTCACTTCCCGCTATGGACTCGGCCTTCTGCTGGCGCGGATAGGACTGGACCGGACGGGCAGCGACGATGCCGGCGACGGGTCGTCACATAGCCTGCCTCGGCGCACCCGCCTTGCCATGGAAGAGCTTGGGCCAACCTTCGTGAAGCTCGGCCAGATCCTGGCGACACGCGCCGATCTTCTATCTCCGGAATGGATCGCCGAACTCGAGCAATTGCATAGCAAGGCGCCGACGCTTCCCTTCGAGGAGTTGCGACCGATTGTCGAGGAGGCGCTTGGTGAGGCGCCCGAATGCACCTTTGCGGAATTCGATACAGAACCGCTGGCGGCGGCCTCCATGGCGCAGGTCCATCGTGCGACGCTGCACGACGGGCGCGCGGTGGTGATCAAAATCCGCCGGCCCGGCATTCGTCCGAGGGTGGAGGCTGATATCCGGCTCCTTGCGCATATTGCGACCCTTGCGGAACGCGGCAGCACCGAAGCCAAGCGCTTCGGACCGAGCCGGATGATGCGGCAGCTTGCGGACGCGATGGTCGAGGAACTCGACTTCACGAATGAAGCGCGCAATGCTGATCGTCTGCGGACGGATTTCGCGAACGAGCCGAGCGTCGTTGTGCCCGAAATCCACTGGGAATGGACGTCCGAGACGTTGCTCGTCATGGATTACATAAACGGTGTGCCGCCGAGCAATGCGCAGGCTCTGGTCGCTGCAGGGCTCGATCCGACCAGAGTAGCAGCGCTGGGCGCCGACATGGTGCTCGACATGATATTGGTGAACGGCCGGTTCCACGGCGATCCGCACCCGGGGAACCTTCTCTGCCTGCCGGGCAACCATATAGCTCTGCTGGACCTGGGCATGGTTGGTTATGTATCTCCGCGCAGGAGAGAGGAATTCGTCAGCTTCGTGCAGGCGCTCAGCACTGGCAGCCCCGCGCAGCTCGCCGACGTGCTGACGCGGTGGTCAGTGGGCGACGACGTTCCGGCCGACCGCGTGCTCTCCGCATCCGAACGGCTGATCGCGCGCCATGGCAGCGGTCGATTGGTTCTGGGCGCCATGGTAACCGACTTTCTGGGGCTGATGCGCGACGAGCGCATGACGTTACCACCCGATCTTCTCCTGATCTTCAAGGCGCTGATCACGATGGACGGCGTGTTGTCGAAAATTGAACCGGATTTCGACCTGACGCATGCCATGCGACGCTCTTCGTTTCGAATCGCGCAAGCGCGGTTGTCGCCCGAGCACTGGGCTCCCGTTCTACAGGGCGTCGCCTGGGAATTGCTCAAGATCGGAGATGATGCGCCGCGCCTGATCCGGACAGCGATCCGCCGGTTGGAGCAAGACAGAACGCCGCCGGCTTCATCGCCTTCGGATCGCAGCCGCGCGAGTGCCGACATTCGCTGGGTTGCAGCTGCAATCGTCTCAGGCGCCGTGATCATGGCGATAGCGCCCTGGTTTTATTAAGCCGTGGTCGGCGAGCCCGTCGAATTTCGGTTGGGTCATTAGCTGAATGGCAGCCTTGTGCGCTCACGCCGCTAACATCGGACAGTCGGCTTGCGGCCCACAATTTGACACGGAAAAGGCGGCCCGTCCCGATTGGGACGGACCGCCCGCCGAGTGATCTGGACCTGTCAGGAGGGGTCAGGCAGCCTGCTCGGCAATTTCGCCAGTTGCTTCGGCGTTGACCGCCTCGTCGCCTCCGTGATCCGCCAGTTCGGCTCCTTCAGAACCGGCGAAACGCATGATCGGCGGAACCCAAGCCTGCGCCCGTTCCTTGACCTCGGGCTCGCCAATGAAGTTGCCCGAGAAGATGCGTTCGGCAGCGCTCGAAAGCTCAGCCTTCTTCGAAGCAGCGTACCGACTGACCAGTTCGGGACCTCCGGCGGCATCGAGCGCCTCGAGCGTGCGGGCCTTAGCCACTCGGTCGAAGTAGTTCGCCGCCGTTGGCCGCCACCAATGCGCCGTCTCGATCTCGAGCAGCGACCCGAGGATCTCGTGCAGTGGCACCGAACGCTCGCGTTCGCAGGCAAGACTGGCAATGAGTGTGCGCGAGACGACATGACCAAGCCAGGCCGAGCGCGCCTCGTCGGAAAGCGCCTGGAAGTTGGCGAACCGCTCGACCTCGCTTGTCCCAGCACGCCAGCTTTCATCGAGCGACCCGGCAAACTCGGCCAAGGCAGCGCTCGCCGGTGCATCCTTGGCCTCGAACCCGGCGGCGGGGCCGGTCGCGACAGAGCCGACAAGCGTAGACGCTTTCTTCGCGCGCCAATCGTGCCCATCGGCATCGGCAAGCGTGAAGACCATAAAGTCGAGCGCCAGTGCCGGATCGTTGGCGAGATGGATCGCCAGGATATCGCGGCGTTGCATCGCGAGCTCGTCGAGTAGGCGCTGCGACAATGAGCTTCCCTTGGGCTTCGCCGCACCACTCTCTTCAATGGGTTCGACCACGCCTTCGTCGGTGATGACCTCGGTCTGGGTGTAGTACTGCGGGACCAGTGTTGGCTCGCCATTGCGCGAGAGGACGAGGAAGGCACCTGCCCCCGATTTCAGCTCGTCGGCAAGCACGGGGGGACGATCATTGAGCGCGCGCATGGCGCGGTCGATCACCACCAGTTCCTTCTCGGCCTTAGCGACCTCATCTTCGTCGCTGTCTTCATCTTCTAGCACAGCGGCGACGCGGTCATAGTCGGCCTCGAGCTCGCCGAGCTCCTGCACTTCCTGTTCGGTCATTGGTGCAGGCTCGCAGGGCAGACGGCTCAGACCTTCGACAAGGTCATGGCTGACATAGGTGCCAAGCGTCGCGCGCACCCAGGCAAGGCCATATTCAAGCGCGACCTTTTCTGCGGATTCTTCCATGGTCTTGTGCGCGAGGTCTTCGAGCAGCGCGACATCGATCCAGCTCTCGCTGGCATCGTCGTCGAACAGTTCGCGCTCGATCCGGCCACCTGCGTCGAGATAGGTATCGCGTCCGACGAGCACAGCTCGCGGATCGGAACCACGCACCGTGGCATCAAGCACCATGCGGCGGATCGTGTCGGGCGTGATCTGGTACCAGGCGTCCTGCAGCTCGGCATAGACATGCGCCTGGCGCTCGACGTCCGAAATCGCGCCATAGGCCTTGGCCATGTCGAGCGTGATCGTGCCTTCGGCGAGCGCTTCGAAGACACAGGGTGCAAGACTTGCCAAACGCAGGCGCCCTTCGACGAAACGGACGGTGAGGCCGAAGCGGCGTGCCACGTCTTCGGCGGTAGCGCCTGCCTCGATGATCGCCGCGAAAGCCTGCGCCTCGTCGGCCGGGTTCATCGCGAGACGCTGGAAGTTCTCGGCAAGGCTGGCTTCGCGCACTTCGCTTTCCTCGCCTTCGATGACGAGGCAGGTAACCTCTTGGTTCTCCGGCAAGGTGCCCTCTTCGGCCAGCGCCTGCAGCGCGGCGAGGCGGCGACCGCCGGCCTCGACCTCGAACTTGCCGCGCTTTCCTTTGCGCACGACGAGGTTCTGCAGCAGACCGCGCGCAGCAATGTCTGCCCGCAGCTGGAGGTCGGCCAGCACGTCGTTCGACTTGCGAACGTTGCGCGGGCTCGGGACGAGCTTCTTCAAGGGAATCGACTGGATCATGGGTGTTCTCCTGATGGAAGGAAGGCGCAGGTGAGGATCACGAGGCCCACAAGCCCAAAGGGCTCCCTCCACTCTCATTCTGAGATTGGGGTCTGCCCTAAGGATCAGGCGGCAAGCGCGGGGAGGACCGACGAGGCTCTCGACACCGGCACGAACAGCCGCGTGCGGTAGCGGATGATCTCGGTGAAGCAGCCCTTGTTCTTGTACCAGTCGAGCCGATCGGGCGAGAACCCGGTCAGTTCAAGGCGCTGTTCGCCGCCGACCAGCGAGCGTTTCACCGTGAGTGGATCGTGGCTGGCAAGGCCCAGCGGTTTGCCGCTGGCCAGGACTAGGTCGCCGATCTGGTCCGGCGCCGGAGCGGTAACTCTGGAGAGGCCAAAGGTCTCGGCGATTGCGGCGAGATCGATATCGAGCACTTCACGCCCAATGATCGACTGGCCGTCCTCGGCAACGAGCCGAGTGACGCGGACATGATCGCCAGACAGGCGCTTCCACACTGGCAGTAGCAGCCCGGTGGCGAGATGGACGCGCTCGGTCACCGGCGACTTGGCCGCTTCCTCTTCCTCGGCCCGCCAAGCGCTCGTGAACGCGGTGACGCCAATTTCTTCCCAGTGGCTCTCACCGAGTGCCTCAAGTGTCCAGTTCGCGGACTTGAGCGGGCGCAGCAGGCGGCGGCGTTCGATCACGGCCCCGTCGTCAGCAATGAGGCGTCGGGCCGGAACCGACAGTGCGACCATGCCAGAGCGCGCATTGCGCATCGGGATCGCGCGCGGGCCGCCGATCTCGTGCATGCGTACGAGGCGCTGCAAGCGTAGAGGCCGAAGGTGCCTCGTTACTTCGAGCGAGACGAGGCGGGTCTCGGCTCCGGTCACGGGGTCCGTGCGGAGAAGTTCGTCGGCAAGGACCGTGAAGCGATCGACCCTGACGGTTTCCAGTCCCTGGTCGAGCGTTCCGGCTTCGCGTGCGGCTTCGATCCGCGCCTCTACCAACCCGAGATATTCGTCGAAGATTCCGTTCTGGAGCGCGATCGGCAGGGCGAGGATGCGGTTGAGCCAGCGCTGGATCGTGGGGAGATTGTCGGTCAGCCCGCCATCGGGGTTTTCGAGCCGGAGGCCGGTGCGCTCGACAAAGTTACTGAAGCTCGTGGCCTCGAGCTTGCCGTCATAGAGCAGCTGGAACCAGCGGCTGAGCGCATCGCGCGCGTAATCGCTTTCGAGATTGTCTGCCGGGTCGAACAGGTTCTGTCCGCCCGTCTGGCGCTGGCCGCGCGTAAGCGCGCCCAAAGCGTCGAGCCTTCGCGCAATAGTCGAGATGAACCGGCGCTCGCCCTTCACATCTGTGGTGACCGGGCGGAACAGCGGGGCCGAGGCCTGATTGGTGCGGTTCGTGCGACCAAGACCCTGGATGGCGTTGTCGGCGCGCCATCCCGGTTCAAGCAGGAAGTGAACCCGGCGCTGCTGGTTCCTGGCGCCCAAGTCGGCATGATAGGAACGCCCGGTGCCGCCCGCATCCGAGAAGACCAGGATGCGCTTGGTCCCTTCCATGAAGCTTTGGGCTTCGGCAACATTGGCGCTGGGGCTACGCCGTTCGAGGCGCTGCTCACCATCGCGGCCCAGGACAAGCCTGCGGGTCCGGCCCGTGACTTCGGCCACGGCGTCGGTTCCGAAATGTTCAATAATCGCATCGAGCGCAGTGGCGATGGGCGGCAGTGCGCAAAGCTGTTCGATCAGCGCATCGCGCGCAGCAATGGCGCGCGGGCAGAAAACGGGATTGCCCTCTCCGTCGCTCATCGCCTCGGAGCGAAGATTGCCGTCCTCGTCGGCGAAGACCTGCATCAATCGTACCGGGAAGCTCTTCGTGAGGTAGTCGATGACATATTCACGCGGTGAGAGATCGATATCGAGCGCTTCGCGTTCTTCCACGGTAAGGTCGGCAAGGCGCCGGTCGAGCATGGCCTCTGCGGTCGAGACCAGCTGCACGACAACCGAATGATCCTCGCCAAGCGCCGCTTCCATTGCAGGGATCAGGCTAGGCAATTTCATCGAGAGCAGGAGCTGGGCAAAGAAGCGCTGCTTGGTACCTTCGAAGATTGAGAGCGCCGCAGCCTTGGCGTTGCGATTGAGTGTATCGCCGCTGTCCTCGTCGACCACGCGGGTTGCTTCGAGTGCAGCTTCGAGGTTGCGGTGAATGATTGCCCAGGCCTCGGCATAGGCATCATAGATTTTCACCTGCGCGTCGGTCAGGCTGTGTTCGAGGATCTCGTACTCTATCCCGGCGAAGGACAGCGCACGGGCGAGATAGAGACCCTGAGCCTTTAGGTCGCGGGCGACAAGCTCCATCGCCGCGACGCCGCCAGCGCGGATCTCGGTCATGAACGCCTCGTGGGTCGGAAAAGCGGTCTCGGGTCCCCAGAGACCAAGCCGTGAGGTGTAACCGAGGTTGGCGATATCCGAAGCGCCAGTGGCAGACGCGTAGAGCACGCGGGCGCGCGGGAGATGGTTCTGCAGCCTGAGGCCCGCCATTCCTTGTTCGGAGCCCTTGACCTTGCCGCGGATTGAAGAGCCCCCGAGCGCATTGGCCATGGCGTGGGCTTCGTCGAAAGCGATCACGCCATCGTAATCCTCGCCCGCCCAGGCAAGGATCTGGTCGAGCCGCGTATCCTCGGCGCGGCACGAGCGCAGCGTCGGATAGGTGACGAAGAGAATGCCTTCGGACATCGTTGCAGGGTGGCCAAGTTTCCAGCGTGAGAGTGGCTGGAGATCGAGCGGCAGCCCGCCAAGCGCTTCCCAATCGCGGCGCGCATCTTCGAGCAGCGCCTCGTTCTTGGTGATCCAGATATGGCGGCGCTCACCTGCGAGCCAGCGGTCCATGATGACCGCGGCGATCTGTCGTCCCTTGCCCGCTCCGGTTCCGTCGCCAAGGAAGAAGCCTTGGCGGTATGCGTGCCCGTCTTCGGACAGTTGGAGCGCGGTACCTTCCTGGCTGACCTTGAACAGGCCCGGAAGATCGCGCGCAAATGCCTGGGCAGCGTAGACCAGTGTCTCGCACTGAGCCTCGGATAAAAGGCCATCGGCTTGCCAGCCTGCAGGGAGAAGCGGCCGCACTTCGGGCTGCGGTGCCGTGACCGAACCCATGGCGACCGATTCCACGAGCGGGGTAGGATGGACCGGCGCATCCTCGAACGCGATGCGGCTGGGCCGGTAAGGCAGGTAGATGCCTGCCTGTTCAGGCACCGGTGCGGGGTCGGCGAGGACCGAATAGGCAAGATCGATTGTATTTGTTGTGGCTTCTGGTGTCGCTGCGAACGGCGCCACCGGCCGGACCGGCGTGCGTTGGGTCGAAGCCTTGCCCACAAGGCGCATAGGTTTGCCGACTGGCAGACGATGAATGTTGCCTGATGTCTGCGCGCGGGGCCGAAGCGCAGTGATAAGCTCGTGGAGTCCGATCAGGTCGGCGGTATCTCCGGTGATCGCTGACGCAGGCGCAGTCGGCGTCTTGTCGAACACGACCAGGCGAACGGCGATACCTGTCCCAGTTCGGCGAAACATCTGCTGCAGCCGCACATCGAGGAGAAGCGACGCTTCGTCCTGTGCCTCGGCGAAGGTGGAAGCATCGAAGCCTTCGGGCATGATGGCGACAATCCTCGCCCCATCGGCAGCGGCCCGGATCGCGCTGCGCAGGTGGCGCTGCGCCGTGCCGCCGTCCTTGCCGCGTTCCAGGCTGTGAGCGAACGGCGGGTTCATCAGCACGGCAGACGGAACAGGGCCGCGAAGCAGGTCGGCGATAAGTTCCCCGTCATGCGCAGCGATGGTGGCCGAAGGGAAGACGTGGGCCAGACCGTCTCGTCTTGCCGGATCGATCTCGTTGAGGAGCAGCGAAGCGTTCTGGAGGCAACTCCAGAGAGCAAGGGCACCATTGCCTGCGGACGGTTCGAGGAGCGTGTCTTGCGCCGAGACAGCTGCGGCCTTCGCCATCAGCCAGGCCAGCATTGGCGGGGTCGAGAACTGCTGGAGCTCGACCTGTGCTTCGCTGCGAACGTGCCGCGGCGGCAAGGCTGCTTCGAGCCAGTCGAACCGCGCTTCGGCTTCGTGTACATTCGTCGCCAGATCGATCCGTGAGGACTCTCGAAGCCAGAGCAGCGCGCCGATCTCGACCGCGTTGTTGTAGTCGTCGATCGTCCAGGCGCTTCCCCAGTCTAAGACGCCAGTCTCTTGGGCAAACAAGCCGGAAATGTCCGCACGGGCAAGATGACGTCCCGAAGCAAGAAGCTCGGCAATCCTGGTGCCGATGGCGTAGGCCAATGGCACTGACGACAACTGCTCGCCAGCTGGAAACAGGTCTGATTGAAACATGGCAATTCGTCCTCCTGATGGGGGCATTGGGACACGCCCTCTGCCGGATCAGGAATTCGAGAAGCTCTCTCTCCTCTACCGCGCCGCTTTGCGGCGCAGCCATGCTGTCAGTTCATCGTTCCAGTCGGTGTCGTGTGATGAGGGTTTGCGAACGTGGATCGTTCGCCCATCGCGGGCATAAGCGGCCAGGCCACGCGACGCGGCCAGCTCGCCGCCAGCATCATGATCGACGAAGAGATGAAGCTCGGCCACACTCTCGGGCACGCTGACGAGGCCGAAGCGCTCATTGCCCAGGGTCGCCCAGACGGGAATACCGGTGAGAGCATAGGCCGACATCGCGCTCTCGATTCCCTCAGCAAGGCCGAGCTTGCCGGAAACCGGAGCGAAGAGACGGGCAGCAGCTTCATCGAGCGCGCCGAGCGCGCGCTTCGGTTTTTCGAAGTCGGCCTTGGCGTCGCCCGAAAGGAATGTGCGATGGATGGCGATCGGCCCCTCGTCGAGGCTGACTGCCGCAATCATGGCGGGCAAAAAGCGAGTGCGTCCCTTCGGACCAAGCGGCGTTCGTGGGTGGAAGCGGAGCGCCGGCGATACGGCGAGGATGCCGCGGCTCTCAAGATATGCCTTTGCCGGACTGGCACGCAGTGGCTGCGCATCGCGCCAGATCCTCAGCGCTGCCGCCGAGGGTTTGCGGGTGCTGGTCGATTCGGGTTCGTTGGTGGTCGCAGAAGCTGAAAAAAGCGCCGGTGCTTCGAAACCTTCACGCGCCAAAGCAGCCAGCACGCTCTGCTGATCGCATCCCGCGAAACAGTGGAAGAGGATGGCCTTTTGGCCGAGCGTCACACCAAGGGACGGCGTGCGGTCATCATGCGCGGGGCAACAAGCCATGCCCTTTGTGCCGGACCATTTGCCCCCTCGCGCTTCGCAGATACGACGGGCGGTCTCGGCAAGCGACCGGTTGGGATGAGTTTGGACTGACAGGGACATGCGAGCTCCTCAGCATGCAAAATGGCCCCCTCATCAGCGTTCCTCTCCTCTCCCAAAGGCAGGCATTCGCGGCTTTCCTACAGGCACATGTTCTTTTTATGTTCTCTTTCGATTCGAATCAATGGAGCACAAGTCGAGATGACCTGCCTCAATTGTCTGACCGCGCTAGCGGTCGCCTGTCTGGGGATGATCGCGACCTCCTCACAGCAAGTTCGCGCCCAGGATTTCACCTTGTTCGAGCACGCGATCGTTCCGCCGAAGGCGGACCAGCAGCCGGCAAGGGAATATCTTCCTGCAATCTACCAGGCCGAGCCAGCAAACGTATCCTACCGGGAAGGCTTGTATATGGCGGCGATAGCCGAGGCTGAACGCCGTTACGGGCTTCCGACCAACCTGCTTCGTGCTCTTATCTGGGCTGAGTCCCGCTTCAATCCGATGGCTGTGAGTCCGGCCGGTGCTGCCGGGCTGGCTCAGCTTATGCCGGCCACGGCGAGAGAACTGGGCGTCCGGAACCGTCATGACCCTCTTGCATCGATCGACGGTGGCGCCAGGTACCTTCGCGATATGTTGGACCGGTTCGACGCGGTCCACCTGGCCTTGGCTGCTTACAATGCTGGCCCAGGTGCCGTCTCCCGATCACGCGGCATTCCCAACAATGGTGAAACGCCGCAATATGTCCGGTCTGTGTTGGGACGTTGGCAAGCAATTGGTACGTACAATTGACGAAACTACCTGATTTCCGGCTATTGTCTGAAATCATGTGCCGGAATGAAGACGGACAACGCCAGTGAATGAGACCCCCGGTGAGCCGTTCGACTTTCGCAAGGCGTTGAAGACACAGAAGCGCCGGAAGCTGAGAAAGGAGATCGCGTTGGGTTTGGGAGCATTCGCGATCGTATTTGCTGGAGGGATGCTGGCACTCAACTGGCCAGTCCATGATGCCAGCCTTGCTAACGACGATCAGCAGCCTCAGGCTTTATTCCAGCAAGCAAGCTCCCCACAATTCAACATCTGCGGATCCATCCGACGCACATGCGTCGTGGATGGAGATACTTTGTGGCTTGATGGCGTGAAGATCCGGATTGCCGACATCGACACTCCCGAGATCAGCGAGCCTCGTTGCGACTATGAATACCAGCTCGGCATGCGCGCGACGCACCGCCTTGTCGAATTGCTCAATGACGGGCCCTTTGAACTGAGGACTATCGGGAGCAGAGATGAGGATCAGTACGGTCGCAAATTGCGGGTTGTAACGCGCGGCGGCCGCTCGCTTGGCGATCAGCTGGTCAGCGAAGGCCTGGCGCGAACCTGGACCGGGAGGCGTGAACCATGGTGCTGAACCGCGATCAGGAATTGTGGGCCGTCGCACTCTGGGTCGAAAAGAACCATGGCAAAAAGGGAACCGCGTATATCGCGCAGCAAATCCAGCGGCTATCCAACGAAGGGGACGAGGCAGGCATAGCAACGTGGAAGACTGTTGCTGAGCGCTTCGATCAGCTTAGCTGCCAAAGCTCTACGAACTGAGGCTCGGCACGATGCGGAAGTGGCTTAAGGTATGGGGCATCAGAATTGAGTTCGCCCTGCTCGCGTCAGTGTTCCTGACAGGGCTGGTCCTGAGCCTTCAATCCTGCACTGGCTGAGAAGAAATTCGTTCTTCCGATCAACCATTCGCAAACTTTCCCATGATGACCTTTCCTCCTGTCCGGAGCTCATCGAGGTAGTCGCTCCACCATTGAGCCATGCGCACGCGCTCTTCCCAATGTTTGCCGCGATGGTAGATGCCACGCACAACATTGCTGTCGCCATGTGCCAGGGCACGCTCGATCGCATCGGGATTCCAAAGGCCCGACTCGTTGAGGAATGTCGATGCTGTCGCCCGGAGTCCATGCGCGGTGACTTCTTCCTTCGAGTATCCCATGCGACGGAATGCGGCATTGAGCGTGTTTTCACTCATGGGACGCTTGGAGCTGCGCGCAGATGGGAAAACATATCCTTCGCGGCCGAGCATCTCGGCCAGATCAGTGAGATAGCCTCTAACCTGCTTGGAAAGCGGGACGGCATGCGCTCGGCGCGCTTTCATTTTACCGGCAGGGATCTTCCAGACCCCATCGACGAGGTCGATCTCATGCCATTCGGCGTGCCGGAGTTCGCCGGGGCGTACGAACACGTGCGGCGCTATCTGCAAAGCCAACTTCGTCACCATGTAGCCAGTGAAGTCGTCGATTGCGCGCAGCAGCCCGCCTAGCTCGGTGGGCTCGAGGATTGCTGCATAATGCGTGACTCTCGGCGTTACGAGAGCGCCCTTCAGCATACTGGTCGGATCGGATTTGCAGCGGGTGGTAGCAACACCGTAGCGAAACACGCGGCCTGCGAACGAGCGGCATTTCTTCGCAGTCTCGTGCTTACCAGTGGCTTCCAGTCGTTTGAGGGGAGCCAGGACTTCGAACGGCTCGATCTCGTCGATGGGTCGGTTCCCGATGGCAGGCGCAAGCTTGTCGAGGAAATAATTGGCCTTGACGATCGTGCCATCGGCGCGGCCATTCTGGACCATCATCTGTTCAATATACTCACGTGCGACTGCCTCGAACGTCTGTGCAGAAAGGAACTCTGCGCGGATTTTCCGCTTCCGCTTCTCAAAGGCCGGGTCGCCCCCAGAAGCAACAGCTCGTCGTGCCTCGTAGGCCGCGTCTCGCGCTTGCTTGAGGCTGATGTCGGGATAGCTGCCGATGCAGAGCTTCTTTTGCGCTCCGCCGATCCGGTATCGGAATCGCCAAAGTTTGCCGCCGGTCGGCGTGACCTCAACATATAGGCCGCGCTCATCGGTTACCTTGTACGGCTTATCCTTGGGCTTGAGTGCGCGGAGGCGAGTATCTGTCAGCGGCACGTGGGGGCCTTTTCATCTGGGCCTTTGCGAAATGGCCTCAAAAGGCCCACAAAAGTGTCTGGAACCCCCGAGAACAGGCGGGACGATCCGGAACGATCCAAGGGCCAAATCCCTAGGATTTCTGCGGGTTTTATAGATTATTTGGGAGAACGTGAGAAGAACAAATGGTGCCCAGAAGAGGACTCGAACCTCCACGCCGTTGCCAGCGCCGCCACCTGAAGACGGTGCGTCTACCAATTCCGCCATCTGGGCACACATGCGCGATGCCATGTTGCATCGTGCGGGTAGGGCAGCGCCGATAGCGAGCGTTGCCTTGTCTTGTCAATAACCGGAAATCGCACAAACGAAAAATCGCCTGTCCTGTCCGGCGCAGCCCGTTCACGATCACCACATCAGGCCATCCGCGCGGCGGATGATCACGATGCCCGGTGATGCATGGGTCGGGCTACTTCTGGTGCGGTCGAGAAGACTCGAACTTCCACGGACTTTCGTCCACAACGACCTCAACGTTGCGCGTCTACCAATTCCGCCACGACCGCACCTGTAGCAAGCGGCGGACCGATCGGAATCGGGTACCGCCGCCGGGTAGGGGCGAGCCATTAGCAACGGTTGCGACACCGCGCAACAGGCTATGAAAGGAAATTTCACGAACCTGTAAAAAGGTTCGGATCAGCCCGCCTTCCAGCCGATCTCGACCACGCGGGCAGAGGCGGGAACGTCAGTCACGGCTTCATTGATGGTCAGCGTCTCGCCAGGGGCAAGCTTGCGCTTGGGCGGTTCGAGTTCCCACGAATAAACGACGCGTTCCTGCGCGTCGCGCAGCACGACCTGCACGTCGGGAACATATTGGGTCTGGCGGCCCGTATTCGTGACCGTGCCGCTGGCGGCAAAGTACTGAAGCCCGTTTTCGAGCTTGCGGCGATCCTGGTCTTCGACCGGAAATTCGAGCTGCAGATCCTTTGACGCCGGCGCGAACGCCACCTGCCCCATCGGCAGCCACGCAGGCGCGCCGTAGTGACGCACGGCGAAGAAGGCAGCGGCAGCCACAGCGGCCAGAACCAGCAGGATCACGAGGATCAGCCGCAGCTTCGATTTGCGCGAAGCAGGCTCCTGATACTCGCTCCACTCGCTCTCTTCATAGGCGGCGGCGGGCATTTCCGGTGCGGGCGGCGAAGGAACATGTTCCGCCGTTGCGGGCATCGGTGTGTCGGCAGGGCCGTCGAATTCGGGGACGTCGGACCATGCCTCGTCCGCATTCTCCGCATAAGGCTCGGGCGTACCGGGCATCGGTTGCGGGGGCGTTTCGGGCCGCTCGAAAGTCGCCTCGGCCGCAGGCTCGTAGCGCATTCCGCCGTCGAAGCTGGGCGCAGGCGGCACCGGAGGTTCGGGCGGCCTGGCATAGTCCGGCGCATCGTAGGCCCGAGCATCATAGGCAGGCGCGTCGTACGTCGGCGGTGCGTCGTAAGAGGGCGGCGCCGACGCGGAAACCGGCTGTTCGGGCGCGTCGTCCCAGCCGCCGGTCGTCGGCGCGGGCGGTACCGGTGGAGCTTCGCGGGCAGGCACTTCCGGTTGCGGCGCTTCGGGAGCGGCAGGTGCTTCCTCTGCCCCCGGCCCCGCTTCGAACCAGCTATGGCGGCACTTGGCACAGCGAACCGTGCGCCCTTCCGGTCCGATCGCTCCGTCCGGGAGAGAATAGCGCGTCTGGCAGGCAGGGCAGGCTATTTGCATGGGCAGGACTAAACAACGGCGGCGAATCGGGAGCAATACCTTGGTGCCCCCGCACCCCGATCAAAGGCTGTTTATCCACATCAATAGGGCTGGAAATAACGCCTTGGCGGGCGCTAGAAGCGATCCGGCCCCTATTCGCGCCGGTTTTCCCGGCAGGTGATGCGCTGGACTTGTGAGCCTCGACCCTTCTCCCCTTGACCTTGCCGCCCCCGGTTTCGGCAATCCGACCGGCCCGATCGTGCGGTTCGAGAACGTGGGCCTGCGCTATGGCGCGGGGCGCGAGGTGCTGTCCGACATTACGTTCAAGCTGCATCCGGGGCGTTTCTATTTCCTGACCGGCCCGTCGGGCGCGGGCAAGACGACGCTGCTGAAGCTGCTCTATTTGGCGCAGAGCCCGTCGCGCGGCGCGATTTCGATGTTTGGCGAGGATGCCAGCGTGCTGTCGCGCGAAAGGCGGACCGAACTGCGTCGCCGCATCGGGGTGGTGTTTCAAAACTTCAGGCTGGTCCCGCACCTGACCGTTTTCGACAATGTCGCCCTGCCCTTGCGGTTGGCGGGTACGGCAGAGGAAGAACTGGTCGGACCCGTTACCGACATGATCGAATGGGTGGGCCTGAGCCGCGCGACAAACCAGCGGCCCTCCACGCTTTCTGGTGGTGAGCAGCAGCGAGTTGCCATTGCCCGTGCCGTTATTACCCGCCCCGACCTGCTGGTTGCGGACGAGCCGACCGGCAACGTCGATCCGCAGATGGCGCTGCGCCTGCTTCATCTGTTCACGGCGATGAACAAGATGGGCACGACCGTCGTGCTGGCCACGCACGATTCCACGCTGATGCACCGGCAGGGTGATGCGGCCGTGATGCGGCTTGAAAAGGGCCGCCTCGACGATCCGACCGGCGTGTTGCGCAATCCGCCCGACCGGAAGGGCATGCGATGATCATGACCCGCCGCGAAAGGGCGTGGATCGCGGTGAAGCGCGGCGCAGGCGCGCTGCGCGACCGCTGGTTCCCCGAACCGGCCAGCGCGCCGCTGCTTAGCCAGAAAGCGGTTGCGGGCCCCGTGCCATGGGTGATCGCGATCATGACCGCGCTGACCGTCGTGGCGGCAGCGGGCGGGCTGGCGCTGGGCTCCATCGCGCGCACGGCAGAGGCGGATCTTGCAGGCGGCGTCACCGTGCAGATCGCGGGGCCGGCACAGGCAGAGACGCGCAAACAGGCGAGCGCGGCCGTCGATGCGCTGCGTAACCTTCCGGGGGTTACCGATGTGCGCCGGTTGCCCGATGCCGAGCGTGAGGCGCTGTTGCGCCCGTGGCTGGGCGATGCGGCGATGGAGGATGGCGAGCCGGGCGAGGACAGCCTTCTCGTCCTGCCCGAACTGATCGAACTGCGCCTTGCCGCGGATGCGCAGGATACAGGGATAGAAAGCATTCGCGAGGCGCTGGCCGAACCCGCGCCCGATGCGACGGTCAGCGCGGATATGGAGTGGCTCGCCCCGCTGGAAGGCGCGATTTCGGCGTTGCAGTGGCTCGCGGTGGCGCTCGTCGCGCTGCTGGTGACGGCAACGGCGGCTTCGGTCCTTCTGGCAAGCCGCAGCGCCCTAGCTGCCAATCACGATACGATCGAGATCATGCACCTGCTTGGCGCGCACGACCGGCAGGTGGCGCAGATGTTTCAGAAGGCCGCGGGATTGAGCGCGGCGGCAGGCGGCGCGGCAGGCTTTGCGGTGGCGCAGGCGACGATCATCGCGCTGGGCCGCCGGTTTGCCGATCTTGGCCCCGGCAATACGGCGGCGGGGCTGCACTGGTACGACTGGATCGCGCTGGCGCTGATCCCGATCGCGGGCGTGGCGCTGGCGGCCTTCACGGCGCGCATCACCGTGCTCGCAACGTTGCGCAGAATGCCGTGAGGATCGTTGCGGCGCGCGATTGCTGCGCCTAACAAGACACTACAGATGTTCCGACGGATATTCGCCTTTCTCCTGCTTGCATGGCTACTCGGCTTCGCATGGTTCGCCGTGTTGTTGCCGCAGCCTGCCGACGCCACCAAGACGGACGGGGTCGTGGTGTTGACCGGTGCGGGCGGCCGGATCGAGCGGGGGATAGAGGCCGTGCGCGAAGGCTGGTCGCGCAAGATGCTGGTGTCGGGCGTCGACCGCGAGGTTAGACCTGAGGAACTGGCGGTCGAATACGACATTCCCGCGTCTCTCATGGAATGCTGCATAACGCTGGGTTACGACGCGGTCGACACGCGCACGAATGCGGCGGAAACCGCGCAATGGGCGATCAACAACAAGATGAAGACCGTCCGCCTCGTCACCAGCGACTGGCATATGCGCCGCGCCGCGTTCGAGCTGGAAACGTCGATCGACCCTGACATCGAGATCCTGCGCGACGCGGTAACGAGCGAGCCTTCGTTTGCGATGCTTTTCCTTGAATATCACAAGTTCCTGCTGGGCCACGTCGCCCGCTGGCTTGACCTGTAAAAGGCGCGACGATGGCCTGGCTGCGTACGCTCGTCTTCAATGTCTTCTTCTATGTCGGCTCGCTGTTCCTCGTGCTGCTGTGCTTTCCGGCGCTTATATTCCCCGGCGGGGTCAAGTATCCGCCGCAGTGGTGGTCGACGTGGCACCGCTGGTGCGTCACCGGCATCCTTGGCATCAAGATCGTCGTCGATGGCGAGATCCCCGCCGGACAAAAGCTTTATGCCGTCAAACACGAGAGCTTTTTCGAGGCCATCGACAGTCCGCACTTGTCTGGCGGACCGATCGTGCCCTTCGGAAAGATCCAGCTTCTGTCGATCCCGCTCTGGGGTCAGGCGGCGCGGCATTACGGCGTCATCGGGGTGGACCGTGAGGCCGGGGCCAAGGCGCTGCGTTCGATGGGCAGGCAGGCGGCGGGCCTGAAAAAGGAAGGCCGCGACTTCCTGCTCTTCCCCGAAGGCACGCGCGTCGGCCATGGCGAGCGCGGCAAGATCCAGAGCGGGCTTTACGGCATCTACAAGTTGCTGGGCCTGCCCATCGTGCCGATCGCGGTGAACAGCGGGCCGCTGTATCAGCCCAGCCCCAAGCGGCGCGGCACGATCACCTACAAGGTGGGCGAAACGATCCCGCCGGGTCTGTCGCGCGATGAAGTCGAGGCCCGCGTGTTCGAGGCGATCAACGCGCTCAACCCGCAGGAATAATCAGTCCGAATCATCCCCGGGCATTCCTGCGCCCGGGGCATCGCCATGATCGTGGCGGCCGAAATCGGGTCGCGCGTCGTCCTGCCCCTCCTCGATGATCGAGCGGCGCACTTCGCGGGTCTTGCTGAAACGGTCGAACAGCGCATCGCCGTCGCCCCAGCGGATCGCCCGCTGCAGCGCGGTCAGGTCCTCCGAAAACCGCTGAAGGATTTCGAGCACCGCGTCCTTGTTCGACAGGAAGACATCGCGCCACATCGTCGGGTCGGATGCGGCGATGCGGGTAAAGTCGCGGAAACCGCCAGCCGAATACTTGATGACTTCGCTGCGGGTCACTTCCTCAAGGTCAGAGGCCGTGCCGACGATAGTATAGGCAATGAGGTGGGGCACGTGGCTGGTCACGGCGAGAACGCGGTCGTGGTGATCGGGCGCCATCGTTTCCACCGTCGCGCCCATCGCGCGCCAGAAGGCGATGACCTTGTCGACATGGGCCTGATCCACACCCTCAGCCGGGGTCACGATGCACCAGCGGTTCTGGAACAGCGAGGCAAAACCTGCCTCCGGCCCCGAATGTTCGGTCCCTGCCACGGGGTGTGCGGGAACGATGGGCTGGCCGGGAAGCTGGCGGGCGATGGCATCGGCCACCGACTTCTTGCACGAACCCACGTCGCTGATGACGCAAGTGGGCTTCAGCTTTCCCTTAAGTTGCGCAGCGACGCTTTCCATTGCGCGGACGGGAACGCACAGGACGACAAGGTCGGCATCGGCCACCGCGTCGTCGATGTTCGCCGGGATCGCGTGGGCAAGGTTCCGCTCCGCCGCGACTTCGCGGACATGCGCGTCGGCGTCCCAGCCGTAAGTGCGCACCTTCGGCATCGTTTCATGCACGGCAAGCCCGACCGACCCGCCGATGAGGCCAAGGCCGATGATCGCGACGTTTGCGAAAGGTGCTTCGGGCTCGTTCACGATGCGGCCTCCGCCTCGCGCGCGATGACGGTGGCGATGTCGTCCATCTGCGACGCCGTGCCGATGGTGATCCGCAGGGCATCGGGCAGCCCCTGGCCCGGCAAGTGCCGCACGGCATAGCCCGCCTCGCCAATGGCGTTCAGCGCGCGCTCTGCCGAGAGCGCGCCTTCGAACAGGACGAGCACGAAGTTCGCCTTGCTGGGCACGGCGCGAATGCCATAATTGCCGAGGTTGGCGATCGCACCCTCGAAACGGGTGCGTTCGGCAAGGTTGTGTTCGCGGCTGGCGCGCACGAAGTCTTCATCGCGCACGGCGGCAAGCGCGGCGGCCTGTCCGGTCAGCCCGACGTTGAAGGGGCCGCGGATGCGGTTCATCACGTTGATGATCGTAGGCGAACCCGTGCCCCAGCCGATCCGGTCACCGGCAAGGCCGTAGATCTTGCTGAACGTGCGCGTGACGAAGACATTGTCGTGTGCAGCGGCCAGCGCCATGCCGCCATCGTCCTCTTCGGCCGTCAGGTATTCGCCATAAGCCTGATCGACGACCAGCAAGACGCCATCGGGCAGCCCCGCGTGAAGCCGCGCCAGTTCGGATGCGGGGATATAGCTTCCGGTCGGGTTGTTGGGGTTTGCGACGAACACGACGCGGGTCTTGTCGGTCACGCAGGCCAGCAGCGCATCGACGTCGGTGCCGTAATCCTTGTCGGGCGCGACGACGGGCACGGCCCCGCAGCGGCGCGCCGCGATATCGTAGACCGCAAAGCCGTAACGGACGTAGATCACGTCATCGCCAGGCCCTGCATAGCCTTGCGCGGCCAGATTCAGCAGTTCGTCGCTGCCCGTGCCGCACACGATGCGCGCCGGATCGATGCCGTGCAGTTCGCCCAGCGCCTCGCGCAGCGCGCGGCTGTCGGGGTCGGGATAGACCGCGGGGCGGTTCGCCTCACGCCGCGCGGCGATTGCCAGCGTGCTCGACCCCAGCGGGTTTTCGTTGGCGGACAGCTTCACCAGCGGGCGCCCATCGGCGCCAGCGGACTTGCCCGGAACGTAGGCGTGAATACCCTCAATCCAGGGCTTCGGGCTCGGAGCAGTGCGGCGACCGGTCATGCAACGGCGCTCTAACCCCAGTGCAGCCAATATCAAATGTAACTTTTGCAACCATCGTTTCGGGTATTGGGGCGATCTTCTCAGCGCTCACAATCGTTGACACGGATGCCGCTTGGTCCCAATCCCGGCGCCCCATGGCACCGACGCCCGAAAATACCCCTGCCGGCCCCGTTCTGAAACTGGCGCAGCCGCTGCCGCTGGACAGCGGGCGCAGCCTTGCGGGCGTGCAAATCGCCTATGAAACTTACGGCAATTTGAACGCCGACAAGTCTAACGCGATCCTGATCTGCCACGCCCTTACAGGCGATCAGCACGTCGCATCGCCCCACCCCATCACGGGAAAGCCGGGCTGGTGGATTCGCATGGTCGGCCCCGGCATGCCGATCGACACCGACCGCTTCTTCGTCATCTGTTCCAACGTCATCGGCTCGTGCATGGGCTCGTCCGGCCCTGCCAGCATGGCCGAAAGCGGTGCGCCCTATGGCATGACGTTTCCAGTCATCACGATTCGCGACATGGTCCGCGCGCAAGTCGCGCTCGTCGACGCGCTGGGCATCGGGAAACTTCACGCCGTCGTCGGCGGGTCGATGGGCGGGATGCAGGCGCTTAGCTGGGCCGCCAATTTCGGCGACCGCATCGATGCAGCGTTGATCATCGCCAGCACCTCACGTCATTCGGCCCAGAACATCGCGTTCCACGAAGTGGGGCGCCAGGCGATCATGGCCGATCCCAAGTGGAACGGCGGCGACTATTACAGCGAAGGCGGCGAAGATCCGCGCAAGGGCGGCCCTGAATCCGGCCTCGCCGTGGCGCGCATGGCCGCCCACATCACGTACCTGTCGGAACAGGGCCTGACCGAAAAGTTCGGCCGCCGGTTGCAGGACCGTGATGCCAAGACTTTCGGCTTCGACGCAGACTTCCAGATCGAATCGTACCTCAGGTACCAGGGCCTGTCGTTCACCGACCGGTTCGACGCGAACTCGTACCTCTACATCACGCGGGCAATGGACTACTTCGACCTCGCCGAAGAACACGGTGGCAAGCTGGCCGATGCGTTCCGGGGCACGAAGGCGCGTTTCTGCCTCGTCAGCTTCGATACCGACTGGCTGTACCCCACAAGCGAATCGCGCACGATCGCGCACGCGCTGAACGCGGCGGGCCATCCGGTCAGCTTCATGGAATTGTCCTCGCCTTTCGGGCACGATTCCTTCCTGCTCGACAACGACGATCTCGACCGCGTGGTGAAAGGCTTCATCCGATGAGTCCCCCCGCAACAGTGGAAGCAACGCCCGGCCAGCTGCGCCCCGATCTTGCCGTGATCGCGGACCATGTCGAACCTGGCGCGCGCGTGCTCGACATCGGGTGCGGCGACGGCGAGCTTTTGGCCGCGCTGACCGCCAAGGGATGTGATGCACGCGGGCTGGAAATCGATCCCACGAACGTCGCGGCCTGCGTCGGGCGCGGACTTTCGGTGATGCAGGGCGATGCCGACACCGACCTTGCCTATTATCCCGACAAATCCGTCGACTACGCTGTCCTGTCGCAGACGCTGCAGACGACGCGGCGGCCCGACCTGATCCTTGAAAACCTGCTCCGCATCGCACCACGCGGGTTCGTATCGTTTCCCAACTTCGCCCACTGGCGCGTACGCGCGTCGCTGATGCTGGGCGGGAAGATGCCGGTGACGAAGCTGATTCCCGTGGCATGGTACGAAACGCCCAACATCCACCACCTGACGATCGCGGACTTCCGCGCATTGCTGGCCGAACGGGGCATCCGGGCCGAACGGTCATGGTACTTCACAGGTGGCCAGCCCTCGCGCCAGCGGTTCGCGAATCTGACCGCCGAACACGCGGTCTTTCTCGTCACGCGGGACTGATACCCGCTACCCACAGGGTGTGGAAAAATTCGCCGCTTGATAGGCGGCACACGGGGGAGCATTACGCTGCCCCATGGCACTCAACGATCCGATTCCGCTCCACCCTTCTAACGACGACGAAGGTCAGAAACTGCCCGCCAACGTAGAGGCGGAGGCAGCGTTTCTCGGCGCGATCCTGATCGACAACCGGGTGATCGAGGAACTGAACACCCACCTCTCGCCCGATCACTTCTTCGAACCGCTGCACAAGCGGATCTACGAAAAGATCCTGACCCTGATCGATCGCAAGGCCGTGGTCACGCCGGTTACGCTCAAGCCGTACTTCGAAACGGACGAGGCGATGAAGGAACTGGGCGGGATCAACTACCTCGCCCGCCTGACCGCCGATAGCCAAGGCCTTATCGCCCCGCGCGAACTGGCCGAACAGATCTACGACCTTGCCCTGCTGCGCCAGCTTGTCTCGGTCGGTCGTCAGCTCGTCACCGACGCGATGGATACGTCCGAAGCGGTCGACCCGATGCAGCAGATCGAGCATGCGGAATCCGCGCTCTACAAGGTCGCCGAAGGGACCACGACCGGCACCGAAACGCAAAGCTTTGCGCAGGCCACGCGCACCTCGATCAAGCTGATCGAACAGGCGCTGAATTCGGGCGGCCACGTCGCGGGCGTCACGACCGGCCTTTCCTCGGTCAACCAGAAGCTGGGCGGCCTCAAGAATTCGGACCTTCTCATCCTTGCCGGCCGTCCGGGCATGGGCAAGACATCGCTTGCCACCAACTTCGCGTTCAACGCGGCGAACCGCCTGCGCCGCGACCTTGCCGACGGCATCAGCGAAGAGGAATCGGTGGGCGCGGCGACCGCGTTCTTTTCCCTCGAAATGAGCGCGGACCAGCTGGCCACGCGTATCCTTGCCGAACAGTCGGGCATTTCATCGGGCGACTTGCGTACCGGCAAGATCAGCCGCGAGGATTTCCAGGCCTTGTCGCGCGCTTCGCAGGAACTGGCCGAACTGCCGCTCTACATCGACGACACGCCCGCGCTCACCATCGCGGCGCTGCGTGCGCGTGCGCGCCGGTTGAAACGCCGCCACAATATCGGCTTCATCGTGGTCGACTACCTGCAGCTGCTGCAAGGCTCGGGCCGCGCCAACGACAACCGCGTGAACGAAATTTCGGAAATTTCGCGCGGTCTGAAAACGCTGGCCAAGGAACTCGACCTGCCGGTGCTGGCCCTGTCGCAGCTGTCGCGTGCCGTCGAACAGCGCGAAGACAAGAAACCGATGCTGTCCGACCTTCGCGAATCCGGCTCGATCGAACAGGACGCCGACATCGTGCTCTTCGTCTACCGCGAGGACTACTACGTGAAGGCGGTAGAACCCAAGCTGCCGGACGAGAATGATCCCGCCGACGTCCACGAAAAGTGGGAAGCTTGGCGCGCCAAGATGGAGCAGGTGACCGGCATTGCCGAGCTGATCGTCGCCAAGCAGCGCCACGGCTCCACCGGCCGCGTGCGCATGCGCTTCGAATCGCGGATCACGAAGTTCTCGGACCTCGTCGACGACGACTACGGATACAATCCGGAATAAGCGCCCGAGACTTCCTCTACTGCTCTGCGCTGCGCCCCGCCGATGCGGTCCGCTTGCGCGACAGTTCGCGGGCATAGGCCTGCATGTCGGCGACCTTGTCGAATTCGTCGACGATCTCGAACCCGAAGATCGTCTCCAGCACGTCCTCCAGCGTGACGAGGCCGAGAAACGTGCCGTATTCGTCGACGACCGCCATGATGTGATGGCGTTCGGCGATCAGGCGGTGGAACAGGCGGTCGACCGAAAATTCGTCGAGTACGCTGGGTAGCGGCCTTACCAGGCTTTCCAGCGACTTATCCGCCGCATCCTCCTGCGTCATCATCGCCAGCACCTCGCTTTTCAGGACAAAGCCGGTGATCTGGTCGACATGGCCGCGATAGACCGGAATGCGCGTGTGCGAACTTTCGCGGACCGCGCGGGCGAACTCCTCGAACGCAGTGTCCAGCGACAGGCAGAAGGCAACCGTGCGCGGCGTCATCACGTCGCCGGTCTTGATCGCGTTCAGCTGAAGCATGTTCTTCACGAAGCGGACCTCGCTGCTGTCGAGCTGGCCCGACGCCTGCCCGAGACTGGCGACTGCCAGCAGTTCCTCACGGTGCTGCGGCACGTGCGACGTCTTGCCGAAGGTGATCAGCTTCGTGACCTGCCGCGATGCCCAGACGAGTGGGGCCAGCGCGGAAATCAGGAATGGCAGCAGACGTGCACTGAACGGCGAGAGCGCCAGCGCGTATCGCGCGCCCAGCGTCTTGGGAATGATCTCCGTCACCACGAGGATGGCCAACGTCAGCACCGCGGCAAAGACCGCCTCGCCGCCGTCGCCGTAAAGCGCGGCATACTGCGCGCCCGCCCCTGCCGCGCCCATCGTATGGGCAATCGTGTTGAGTGTGAGGATCGCGGCCAATGGCCGTTCGATGTCGTCCTTCAACCGCTTCATCGACTTTGCCCAGCCCGCGCCCTGTTCCTGCGCGGTGCGAACCTGCGACGGGGTGATCGTCAGCAGAGAGGATTCAAGAAGCGAGCACAGGAACGAGACGCAAAGTGCAAGCGCGACGTAAAAGACCAGCAAGGCCATGAGTTTGCAATCATCCGAATAATTCGAACGTCACGCTTTAGCGGGGTATGGAGCGCAGGCATAGATCGGGCCTGTGGATGCCGGCCTGTGGATGCCGGGGTGGTGAGTGACCCGTGGCGATCCCACCGCCGGCGCGCCAGACTGCTGCTATGTGTCACTTCATCATCCTGATCGTGCCAACCGATGATGCGACCGCCGAATGAGGCGCAAAGGCTGGTCCGACGCCAAGATCGCGCGGGCCATGGGCGATAAGCGCAAGTCCTATGCCAAGCCCGACAGACCCGGCCCGGACAGTCTCGAATTATGGCATGCGGTTCTGCATGACCTGCGGAGCGAGTTGAACCTTCCCTACGCCGGGCTGCTCGTCAGGGTCTATCGCGGAGATGTCTAAACCGAGGAATTCCCTGCCTCGCGCCGCGACGTTGCAGCCGGCGTTCCCTGGCAGGAATCGCTGGCGACCCTGGACCATGACGAGGTGGTGATCTTCCGCGAATGACGCTTTGCCGTACAAGGACGGGCTGCTTTGCGCCATTCCCGACCGAAAGCGGACTTTTCAGCTTTCGACCCGATTGCGGACCGTGGACTTATTTCGTTACGTTGCCGCGAAGCGCTAGTTTGAGGGTGGGGAGCGGAGGATGAGGATAGGGATTTACTGGCTCTTGCCCGTCGCAACTCTTTGCGCCTTTGGAGGGTTTCTAGTCGGGGTCGGGAGCAGCCCAACTTCGGATGTGCTCTACCGCGAGGCGCCTAAACCCGCGATAGAAAAAGCTCTGGATGGCGATACAATCCTAATCGATGGCCAAATCATAAAGATTAGGGGCCTGGATGCCCCAGAAGTTGGAACAAACGCGTCGTGTCTTGCGGAGGCTGCCCTAGGTGGCTTGGCGATGCAGCATCTGGCGGGTGAACTTCACAACTTCGGTGAAACTGTTTGGGAGCTTCGTGACGTCGACGACCGTTCAGGAAGATTGGAGGGTAATTTGGTCCGTTCTGACGGTGAGAACATAGTCGATCTTATGACGATCAACGGATATGCCATCTCAAGCGAAGCTCGTTGGGAATGGTGTAAGGTCGTGCCAGACTTTGACGACAACCAACTCTATCCAGCAATCAATGTGGGGTCTGGACCACCATCCGATGTCAAGTTGGCCTACGACTGATTTCCACCCCATAGCCGGTGATTCGCTCATGACTTGGCGCTCGCCGGAAGCCGTCAGGCAGCTTTCGCGCCTTCTGATCCACGAGCCGACTTTCTGCAAACGACCCGGTTGCGGACATTACGACAATCGGCTCAACTGGATCACATGAGCTTGAACCCACGTAAGTTGATTGGGGCCGTCGCGCTGAGCCTCCTCCTGCTATTGGCGTTCGCCGTCCGCTACATGGCGGACATTCCCCAAGATGCATGGAACCCTTTGTGGAGCTTCGCTTATGTCTTGGGTTTATGCGTCGCGTTAATCATGGTCTTCTACGACCGGAAAAACTTTCCCGAGAAGGTTTGGGACTTCAATCCCAAGCGCGGTATTCTGTATTTTTTTCTCGGATGGATCATCTTTCCATTCATGATGGTCATAGATGCCGTATTTGGGGTTGAGTTCACGATGAGCGGGATGGCCGTTGGCACCTTCGTCATGTCGGTTTTGATTGGGATAGCTGGAACTTTTACGGAGAACGTTAGAGTTTAGCCGCCAAGCTAATGTCCGCTATCCACCCCATTCCGGCCATTCGCTCTTTCGCCGGACGCTCTCAAAAGCGGACGCCCGGACCCTGCCGAAGAAACCGTTTTCCTACACCGCAGCACGGCGTCATCATGCGCCCGATCTTTGCCATCGTCGTCTTTGTCCGCTGATCTGTCACCCTGTGACCGGCCGGCAAAATACCAGCTTTCCCGCGGCCTTTGCCCGTGAATGCAGTGGGTGACAGGGTGTCACCTTTGTCACCCGCGGCACTATTACTAGAGTCCGAGGTTCAGCCTGCGGCTGACGGTGTAGTCGAGCACGGCGACGAGGAACCATGATGCGCGCCACCGCACCCGGTTCCATATCGTCGCACGCTGCTTGTGCACTGCGGGCGTGATTGCTAGCGAGGCGGGCAGATGCTGCCCAACGAAATCGCGCATCTTTTCGGCAAGACCTTCATCGTCGATCACCAGCATGAGCTCGAGATTGAGGTAAAGGCTGCGCATGTCGAAGTTCGCGCTGCCGACATAGGTGCGATCGTCCAGCACGATCAGCTTGGTGTGCAGCTTGCAGGGCACGAATTCCCAGATCTTCGCGCCGCGCTTCAGCAAATAGCGATAGAGCGCGCGGGTCGCTCCGATGGTCGCGCCGTTGTCGGACTTGCCCGCCATCACCAGCCGCGCACTGCCTTTCTGCGCGATGCGCCCGATACGCCGCACCAGCCGCTTGGGCGGCGAGAAATAGGCCATCATCATGTCGAGGCGGGTGCCGTGGATCAGGTCCTCCGACACGCATCGCGACCATGACGACAGGCCCCGCGTCGGCCCGCCCACCAGCAGGCGCACGGGCCCCTTGCCCGGATCCCATTCACGCAGGATCCGCCGGATCGCACGCCAGTTGGCCTTGGGATCCGACACCCAGCCTTCCATCTTCTCGAACCAGCGCACGAGATCGCCGACGACCGATCCGGTGACGATCAGGCCCAGGTCGTTCCACCCGTTCTTCTGCGGCGGATCGAAATAGCTGTCCTCGACGTTGAAGCCGCCGATCATCGCCCGCTCTTCATCGACGATCACCATCTTCTGGTGGTTGCGGATGAGGTATCGCTGCGACCAGCGCGCGGAAAAGCGCCAGTACTGCCCGCCAGCCGCCGCCAGCGGTTCGAAGAACGCATCGGTCGCCGCAGCGCCAAACCCGTCCACCACAAGCTTCACGGTAACGCCGCGGCGCGCCGCATTCGCCATCGCGTCGCGAACGCGCACGGAGGCGGCATCCTCGGCGAAGATGTAAAAGCAGACCGACAGGCTGTTCGTCGCCGAATCGATAAGCTCGACCAGCGCGTCCAGACGGTCCTGCCCGGAAGGATAGAACGTCAGGGTCTGGCCCTGCGCCTCGACCGTGAAGGGGGGCGGATCGCGGTAGTCCGGCTCATCCATCTTTGCGGGTTCGAGGTTTGCCGGCTTGTCCATCGGCTACCATTTGGGGGCAAGCGGGGCGCGCCGCAATCCTTGACTCTCGGGCAGTCACGCCCTAATTGCGGCCCTTTCCCGTCAACTTAGTTTCTTGTGGGAGTGCCCCATGGCGCGCGTTACCGTCGAAGATTGCGTCGACAAGATCCCGAACCGCTTCGATCTCGTCCTGCTGGCTGCCCAGCGTGCGCGCGAGATTTCCGCCGGCGCGGAACTGACCGTCGACCGCGACCGCGACAAGAACCCGGTCGTTGCCCTGCGCGAGATCGCGGAAGAGAATGTAAAGCCCAAGGACCTGAAGGAAACCCTCATTCAGGGTCTTCAGAAGGTTGCCGTCGACGATGACGACGAAGTCGATGAAATCGGCTCGCTGTCCCGTTCGGCAGAGGCACTTCGCCTCACGGCCGCTGCGCCGACGCGCAACACCTCGCTTGGCGGCGATTACGACGCCGGCTGATCGCCTTCGGGCCTGAAGGGGCTCACGGCTTGTGAAAAAGGGGCTGCCTCAACGCGGGGCGGCCCTTTTTCATTGCGCGATTGCAGCATAGGATACCCCCCGGGGCGAACACGGGGGTTTAGGGCATGAGCGACCTTGAAGGTCTGGGTACGGCGGTTACCGGCACGGCGCTGGGCCGCGTGGTTGAGCCGGAGACCGGCGCGGTCAGCCGCGGCGGCAAGGGCCATTTCCACGAAACCGCGTGCCTCAACTGCGACACCCCGCTGACAGGCAATTACTGCGCCCATTGCGGACAGCCTGCCCATTTGCACCGCACGCTGGGTGCTTTCCTGCACGACCTGCTCCACGGCGTCCTGCACTTCGAAGGCAAAACCTGGCGCACGCTGCCGATGCTGGCCTTCCGCCCGGGACGCCTGACCCGCGACTACATCGACGGCAAGCGTGCGCGGTTCGTATCGCCGATGGGCCTGTTTCTGTTCTCGGTCTTCATCATGTTCGCGCTCGTCCAGATAGCGGGCAAGTCAGGTCCGGGCGATGCAGCCGAACCGGGCCGGATCGACGTCGTGTCGTCGGTCGCGAAGCTGCAGGAGGAGACCGAGAATAAACGCGACGCGGCAGTCGCAGAGCTTGAGGGCATGGCGCCCGATGCACCGGGCCGTGCGGCTGCGGAAGCGGCGCTTGCCAAGGCCGAGGAAGACCTCGTCACGTTGCAGAGCGCGAAAAAGATCACCTCCGTCGGCGGCGCGGATGTCGCGGTTTACGAATCGGGCAATGCGTGGCTCGACGATCACATCATCAGGAAGTGGCAGCAGAACCCGAAGCTGATGATCTACAAGCTGCAGTCGAACGGGTACAAGTTCTCTTGGTTGCTGATCCCCTTGTCGCTTCCCTTCGTGTGGCTGCTGTTCTTCTGGAAACGCGGCATCGGGCTTTACGACCACACGGTCTTCGTCACCTATTCGATCGCGTTCATGTCGTTGTGGTTCATCCTCGTCAGCGTGATCGCGCTGCTGGGCGGGCCGGAGTCGCTGATCATCCTGCTGGCCGTGACGGTTCCGGTGCTGCACCTCTACCGGCATGTGAAAGGCGCGTATGAGCTGCGGCGCTTTTCGGCCCTGTGGCGGACGGCGGTGCTGTTGCTTTTCGTCAACTTCACGGTCCTGTTGTTCATGGCCTCTATCGTGCTCTTGGGATCGATGTGACAAACATCTGATATTGCCTGCAGTTTTCCTGGCGCTAATCTTGCATCAGGATTGCGAAGGAGATCGGCGTGAGGGTGAAGGTCTTGATGGCGCTCGCGTCGTTTGCGGTCGGCGGGTGCATCACCCTTCCGCACGAACCGACGCCGGGTTGGCAATGCCGCGCGGCGCCATATGGCGAATACTCCGAAGCGTTCGCGAACGTCGCCTTGGACGGAAAGCTTCTGGAAACGAGCTGGTACTGGAACTGGCGCAATGACAGTCAAGGCTGGTCCCTGCGCGCCTATGCCGGTGACGGCCATTACCGGCGCGGCGAGCCTGTTCCCCTGGACGGACCGACGGAAGTGGGCATTTTCACGTTCGGTGCGTCTGGAGCTACTCAGGTGGTCCTGTCGCATGTCGAAGGCGAAACGGCATTCGCCAGCGCCATCGAAACGGGCGCGCCGGGCGATGGCAACGTGAAGCTGGACTGGGATCGACTGGTCGCACTCGCCAGGGAAACAGCGCCGCTTTATGCGGTACGGCGCGGCAAGGACGGTGCGACCGCTTCGCTGGCGTTGCCCAAGGACGAAATAATGATGGGCGCGGATATCCTGGCCGAAACTCTGGCGGACCTGCGCGAGAAAGTTGCAGATCCGGCGAACAACTGTGTTGCCGTCGATGACCTCTATCCAGAGATCATCGTCACCTGATGTTTCAGTCGGTCCCGTCGAGGGCGCCGTCACCCTGATCGGGATCGGTCCGCTCGTCCTGCTTCAGTTCAGCGCTGATCTTGTCGGCTGCCTCGATGGTCTTTTCTCGAACCGCATTCTCGACCACTTCTGCATTGTCGGCCGTATCGGCCGCCGCGCGGTCTAGCGTTTCGGCGGCGTTCTGCTCGGTTTCTTCCGAACAGGCGCCAAGGCCCAACAGGGCTACGGCGGAAAGGGCAATCAGGGTCGTGCGCATCGTCGTCACGTCGTGGTTGTTTTCTAGGCAACCACCGGCGATGCGCACCGGTTCCGAAACCGCGCTTGGGCTCAGGCGCCTTGGGGCGCCGCACCCCCACCAAAACGACGACCGGCCTTGGGAACGCCAATGCTGCCCGTGCTGAGCGGACGGCTAGGCCCCTTCGGCTCATCGGGGCGGTCGATCGCACCGTTTTCGAGCAAGTGGCTGATCTCCTCGCCGGTCAGCGTCTCGTATTCGAGCATCGCTTGGGCCAGCAGGTGGAGCTTGTCCTCCTGCGTCTTCAGGATGTCGGTCGCCCGCGCGTGGGCGTCGTCCACCAGCTTGCGGATTTCCGCGTCGATAAGCTTGTTGGTCTCGTCGCTGGCCATCGTGCGGCTGGTCTGCCCCATGCCGAGATAGCCCTCCTGGCTTGCCTCGTACTGGAGCGGGCCGAGCTTGTCGGACATGCCCCATTTGGTGACCATGTTGCGGGCCAGATCGGTGGCGTACTGAATATCGCTCGACGCGCCGGACGAAACCTTGTCGTAACCGAAGATGATTTCCTCGGCCACGCGGCCGCCCATCGCGACCGAGAGGTTCGCATGCATCTTGTCGCGGTGGTACGAATAGTTGTCACGTTCCGGCAAACGCATGACCATGCCCAGCGCGCGGCCACGCGGAATGATCGTCGCCTTGTGGATCGGGTCCGACGCTTCCTCGTTCAAAGAGACGAGCGCGTGGCCGGCCTCATGATAGGCAGTCATCTTCTTTTCATCGTCTGTCATGACCATGGAGCGGCGTTCCGCGCCCATCATGACCTTGTCCTTCGCGTCCTCGAACTCCTGCATGGCGACAAGGCGCTTGTTGCGGCGCGCGGCCAGCAGGGCAGCCTCGTTCACGAGGTTGGCAAGGTCCGCGCCCGAGAAGCCGGGCGTGCCGCGCGCGATCGTGCGGGAATTGACGTCGGGCGCCAGCGGCACCTTCTTCATGTGGACCGAGAGGATTTTCTCGCGGCCGTCGATATCGGGCACGGGCACGACGACCTGGCGGTCGAACCGGCCCGGACGCAGCAGCGCGGGGTCAAGCACGTCGGGGCGGTTGGTCGCCGCGATGATGATGATGCCCTCGTTCGCTTCGAAACCGTCCATCTCGACCAGAAGCTGGTTCAGCGTCTGCTCGCGCTCGTCGTTCGAATTGCCGAGGCCGTGGCCACGATGGCGGCCGACGGCGTCGATTTCGTCGATGAAGACGATGCACGGCGCGTTCTTCTTGGCCTGTTCGAACATGTCGCGCACGCGGCTTGCACCGACGCCGACGAACATTTCAACGAAGTCCGAACCGGAAATGGTGAAGAACGGAACGCCAGCCTCACCCGCGATGGCGCGGGCGAGCAGCGTCTTGCCGGTACCGGGCGAGCCGACGAGCAGCGCGCCCTTGGGGATCTGGCCGCCCAGCTTCGAAAAGCGCGACGGGTCCTTCAGGAACTCAACGATTTCTTCGAGTTCCTCGCGAGCCTCGTCGATGCCGGCGACATCGTCAAACGTCACGCGGCCCTGCTTTTCAGTGAGCATCTTGGCCTTGGACTTGCCAAAGCCCATCGCACCGCCCGCGCCGCCGCCCTTCTGGACCTGGCGCAGGGCAAAGAACGCGATGCCGAGGATGAGCAGGAACGGCAGCGACTGTGCAAGGATATAGAGCAGCAGGTTCGGCTCTTCCGCGGCGACGCCTTCGTACTGGACGTCGTTTTCAGCCAGCAGCGTGGTGAGCTGCGGGTCTGAGCCAACGGGAATCGTGCTGAACGTCTGGTCGTTCTTCAGCTTACCGGTGATCCGGTCAGGCGCGATCTGCACTTCGGCGACCGAACCTTCGGCCACCTTGTCGCGGAAATCGCTGTAGGCGATCTGCGTTCCGGCCGGTTGCGAGCGGTCTCCGATCATGGAAACCACGAGAAGCAGGCCAAGGAAGATGCCGCCCCAGATCATGAGGCTCTTGAGCCAAGGATTGCCGTTGGGCTGCTGGTCGTTGTCGTTCATGAGCGAAGAATCGTCCTTTCACCGGCCAATGTAGGTTCTGCATGGTGAATGACAAGCAAACGAAAGTCGGGTTTCCAGCTAGTTTTCGCTCTCGCTGCGGGGCGGCGCGGCGGTGAAATGCCACGATCCGGCGCGCGGGGTGCACATGACCCCCGAAAGCGTGGCTTTCTGCCCGCTTTCCAGCGCATCCATCAGGCGCGCCACCTGTTCGCCGCGGGGTGTGCCCTCGGTGGCTAGACGCGCGACGAGTTCCTCCAGCACCCGGAAACGGACGGCGCGCGGGCCTGCGGGGTTGTAGGCAAACTGGGTTCCGTCCTCGCTCATCGTCACTTGTGCGGCGAATTCGTGCCTTGCCGCAAATTCTAGGATATCGGCGGCATCGCGCAAGTGCAGCGCGCTGGTCGCAAGGCGCATCGGGTCCAGCCATTCGGCGCTCGCCAACCCCATGCGGATGCGGGCGCGGTCATAGGCCGGGTCCGAATTGGAAGGATCGTCTACCGCGGTCAGCCCTGCCCGTTCGACCACTTCGGCAAGTTCGGCGCGGGGCAGTGTCAGCAGCGGGCGAATGAGGACGATATCGCTGCGGCCGGGCATCGGCGAACGGTCACGCATGGCACCCAGCCCCCGCAGACCCGATCCGCGGTTGAGCCGCATAAGCAGCGTTTCGGCCATATCATCGGCGTGGTGAGCGGTCGCGACGATGCGGATCTCGCGCCGCTGCGCCCAGTTGCCCAGCGCCTTGTAGCGCGCGGCGCGGGCGCGGGCCTGGACATTGCCCCCTTCTTCCAGTTCGATAGGCAGGGTGTCGTGCGGAACGCCGAGGTCGTTGCAGACCTCGGCCACCATTGCCGCTTCCTGCGCGGCTTCGGGCCTCAGCCCGTGGTCGACTGTCGCGACGTGGATCGAGGTCGGCATGAGCTGCTGCGCGAGTACCAGCAGCGCAAGGCTGTCCGATCCTCCCGAAACGGCGAGGCCTAGCGTTTGGCCCTCACCCAGTCCCAACCGCGCGCATTCCTGCGCAAAGTGGACCGCAAGATTCATGCCCCCTCCGTGTCGTTACTTGCAGCCGGCCTTCGCCGCGGTTTCGGCTGAAAGCGACGAAAGGCGACCCGTGGCTTCCTGGGGATAGACGAGGCGGAATTCCTCGAGCGCCTCGCACGCCTTGGCCTTGTTGCCTAGCTGCAGCGTGGCGATCGAGAGGTACACGAGGCTGTCGGGCGCACGCGCGCCGCCGCGGTTGTCGAGGTAGTTCTTGAGGAACGCCTCTGCCGCCGGACGCGCCTGGCCGTCATCGAGATAGGCGCGGCCCAGCAAGTTGCGCGCATAGGACGCGCGACTGTGAGTTGGATAGTCCTTCAACATCTGCTGAAGCGCGGCGCGCGCAGGGGCATAGTACCCCTCGTTCCAGAGGCGGTAGCCATAGACATAGGCATCGTCGCCCGCATCACCCGTGCTGGGACGTTCGACCGATGCTGCACCGGCCGAAGGCGCGGGCGCAGGGGTTGGCGTACCAGTCGCCGGACGCGGCGCAGGCGTTGCCGGAAGCGGACCTGCACCGTCGCCGATGCCGCCGTTGGGTTCGACGGGCATGGGCATCGACGTGATCGTCTTACGCTCGATCTCGTCCAGGCGCGAATTCATAAGGCGCATCGCGTTCGATTGGACCTCGACCTGAGCGGTCAGGCTGGCGAGCGCGGATTCGACTGCGTCCATACGAGCGAGAAGGTCGGTGACGGGGCCGCTGGCAGGGCCGGCCGTCATCGCGGGCTGCGAAGGCTGCTGCGCGGTGATCTCGGGCTCGAAATACTTGCCGTCGCCACCGGGGAACACCTTGCGCTGCAATGCGCGGACTTCGGATTCCAGCTTCTTGATACGGCTCGCATCGTCCTGCTGAGCCATCGCCGGCATCGGCGACAGCAGCGCGGCGGACAGGACCGTGCCCATCAGCAGGGCGGAGGAGCGACAGGTGCGGCGGCGAATGGATAGCATGATCTGAAAGACCTTTTCGTATTTCGTGTTCGTCGCAGGCCTAGGTGACAAGGTCATGCCAAACGGGCGCTTAACGACGTTGGTGAATCGCGTGAAAAATGTTCAGTTCCCGTGCGTCGGAATTCCCGGCCCTGCAGGGCGCGAAGTGAGAGATGCGGCATCGACCGGCACGTCGCGGATCGTGCGCTGTTCCGTGGCGAGCGGGGCGACCTGCTGTCCGCCGACGCTGATCGTGAAGGCATCGGGACGACCGGTCCAGATCTGCGGACCGTCGGCATCGGCTGGAATGGTGAAGGTTTCGCCCTTGGCCATCTGCTTCTGGAAAAGCTGGCTTCCGTTGCGGTTGTAGAACTTGACCCAGACACCTTCGACCGTCGCGGTAAAGACAACCTCGCCCGTCGGAAGTGCAGTTTGCGTCGTCGTCGGCGCGGCGGTGGGCGCGGTCGCGACAGCTTCGGTTTCATCCTTGATCGTCGGCAGGTCGGCGGCGGGCACGAAAAAGCCCTTCCAGGTGAACGCACCGATGACCAGCAGGACGATCAAAAGGGCGGCAACGCCCCAGGCCAGTTTCGATGAGGGGACACGCGCGGGATCGCCCGGCTCCATGTAGTCGAGCTTGCGTTCGGACACTTGCGGCGCGGCGACGCCCATTTCATCGCGAACGCCTTCCACGACGTCCTTTTCGTCGAGGCCCAGTGCGCGGGCATAGCTGCGCGCAAAGCCGATCGCGTAAGTCCGGCCCGGGAGATCCGAAAAACGTCCCTCTTCGATCGAGGTCAGATGGCGCTCGGCAATCTTGGTCTTCTCGCCGACTTCCTCGCGTGAGAGGCCCTGTTTCTCACGCTCCGCCTTCAGGCGGGCGCCGACATTGATCGGGGCGGCCGTTTCGGGTTCGGTCGTCTGGATTTCAGGCTCCGGTCCGTCTTCGATCTCGTCCACTCGATTAGTCGCCTCTTGCTTGTGTCGCCCCGTGCGTGAGGCAAGCGCGCCGGGGGGCGCAAGTCAAGCAACCCCCGAGGATTTCCCCTCTTTACTCGCCTCGATTATCCAACCGGATGACAGCCGCAGCGTTCCCGCACCGGAAAAGAGTCTTACTCCCACTCGATCCCGCGTTCCTCGGCCCACGATATCAGCGAGCCGCGAAGATCGGGCACCGGGTCGGCCAGCCACCGCTCCATCGCGGCGGTAATCTCGCGCGTGTCGATCTTGCAGACCATTTCCTTGAGCGGTCCAACCGCGGCAGGCGTAATCGACAGGCGCCTGAGGCCAAGTCCGATCAGCGCCAGAGCTTCAAGCCTGCGCCCGCCCATTTCGCCGCATACGGTGACGTCGATGGCGTGGACGTCGATGCTGCGGATGACGCGGCGCATGAAGCGCATGATCGACGGGCTGAGCCAGTCGTAGCGTTCGGCAAGCTTCGGGTTCGACCGGTCGGCAGCGAAGAGGAACTGCGTGAGGTCGTTCGTGCCGATCGACAGGAACGACAGCTTGGGCGCGAGCACGTCGAGCACTTCGGCCAGCGCCGGCACTTCGAGCATTGCGCCATAGCGGATCTGTTCGGGCAGCATCTTGCGGCGCGAGCGCAGGAATTCGAGCTGGCTTTCGAAGACCTCCTTCGCCGCGTCGAACTCCCACGGTTCGGACACCATCGGGAACATGACGTTTAGCGTGCGGCCTGCCGCCGCCTCCAACAAAGAGCGGGCCTGCGCCTTCATCAGCCCTTCGCGTTCGAGCGCGAGGCGCAGCGCCCGCCAGCCCATCGCGGGGTTTTCGTCGTCGAGCCCGTCATCGTCGCCGCGCAAGTAAGGCAGCGACTTGTCGCCGCCGATGTCGACGGTGCGGAACACCACCGGCTTGTCGCCCGCCGCCTCCAGCACGTCGCGGTATAGCCGGGTCTGGCGGTCGCGTTGCGGCAGAGTGGCGGAAACGAGGAACTGGAACTCGGTCCGGAACAGGCCGATTCCGTCCGCGCCAGTCATGTTGAGCATCGGTACGTCGTCGCGCAGGCCTGCATTGACCATGATCGTGATGCGCTCGCCGTCCTTGGTGCGCGGCTCGACCTCGCGCAGCGCGGCATAGGCGGCCTGCCGTTCCCGGTTCTTGGCCGAGCGCGCCTCGAAAGCCTCGATCACGGCGGGACCGGGACGGATGTTGGCAATGCCCTGCGATGCGTCGAGCAGGATTTCGTCGCCTTCGCGCACGAACCCGCGAAGACCATGCACACGGCCCAGCACCGGCACGCCCATCGCGCGCGCGACGATGACGACGTGCGCGGTAAGCGAGCCTTCCTCCAGGATCACCCCCTTCAGCCGCCGCCGGTCATATTCGAGAAGTTCCGCAGGGCCTAGGTTGCGGGCGATCAGGATGGCATCGCCGCGAAGTCCCATCGTCGCCGCCGTACCGACCTGCCCCGAAACCATGCGCAGCAGCCGGTTCGACAGGTCTTCGAGATCGTGCATGCGTTCGGCCAGCAGCGGATCGTCGATCTGGCGCATACGCATGCGGGTGCGCTGCTGCACGCGTTCGATCGCGGCCTCGGCCGTCAGGCCGGAATCGATCGCCTCGTTGATGCGGCGTGCCCAACCTTCGTCGTAGGCGAACATCTTGTAGGTCTCGAGCACGGCCTCGTGCTCTCCCCCCACGCCGAATTCGGCCTGACTCGCCATCTTGTCGATCTGTTCGCGCATCTTGTCGAAGGCGAGATAGACGCGCTGCCGCTCCGCCTCGGTATCTTCGGCGACGACGTGTTCGATGTTGATCCGCGGCTGGTGGAAGACGGCATGGCCCGCGGCCAGCCCCTTCACAAGCGGCAAGCCCGACAGCTGCTGCGGATCGACGAAATGCGGGCTGGCCGACAGCGAATCGTGTTCGTCAATGAGGTCCGCGTTACTGATCAGTTCGGCCAGCACCATCGCCACCGTCTGCAGCGCCTCGATCTCAACATCGGCATAGCGGCGCGGATCGGCGTGCTGGACGATAAGCGCGCCCACCGCGCGTTCGCGGCGCACGATCGGGACGCCCGCGAAGGAGTGGAACTTTTCTTCGCCCGTTTCCGGGCGGTAGAGGAAGTCCGGGTGGGCCGCCGCTTCGGCCAGGTTCAGCATTTCCACGTTCTTCGCGATCGTGCCGACAAGGCCTTCGCCGATGGCAAGGCGGGTGACGTGGACTGCGCTTTGTTCAAGGCCGCGCGTCGCGAAGAGTTCGAGCATCCCTTCGCGCAGCAGGTAGATCGAGCAGACCTCGCTATCGAGATTTTCGCCGATGATGTCGACGACCTGGTTCAGCTTGGCCTGCGCGTTCGCGCGCGAGGCCATGACCTCGTGCAGGTTGGTGAGGATCGAGCGGGCTGCTGTTACGGCGGATTCCATCGTGCCTTGCGTTAAAGCACATGCGCGCCGCTTTTGCGAAATGGAAAGCGATCAAAAAAGGAAACGCCCCCGGCCATGCGGCACAGGGGCGTTCGGTTCCTTTAGTTCAGGCTGAACTCAGTGAAGCGACATGGCCTCCTTGATCTTCAGCTTGGCCCGCTTCAGCTTCTGGATTCTTGCACTATCCGGCGCGGGGCGCGCCTGCTCGTTACGAAGCTCACGGTCGAGACCGGCGTGCTTGGTTTGAAGAGCGGTGATGTGCGTCGATTCCATGGCTTTCTCCTGCGTTGGTTGACGTTGTTCCCCTGAACCTTCTTTCGTCCAATTCCTGTCGGCAGTGCGACTCGCGTCGCCTTCGCTTCCGACGCGGATAATGGAACACAAAGTTTCTCGAATGCGAAGAGTGTTGGAGTAATATTTCGATAAATCGGGCAAGATCAAAGGATGAGCCGAAATGCGCCGCGACGGGGCGATTGCGCGCGGCGGCAGCTCGTGCGAAAGAGCGCTCGCCCGCACGGGAGCGGGTGGTTCGAACGACAATCCTTGAGGGCAGCGCTCGCATGACCGAAGACGAGATGCGCAAGCGGCTTGAGATCCTGAAGGTCGAGCACCGCGACCTTGACGCCGCGATTGCCGCGCTGGCGGAAAACGCCTCGGCCCAGCTTCAGGTGGCCCGCCTGAAAAAGCGCAAGCTTGTTCTGAAGGACCAGATCGCGATGATCCGGGACGCGCTGATCCCCGACATCATCGCCTGAACCTCAGCGCAGCGCGCTCCAGATCCCGAACGAGCTCGTCGCCGCCAGTACGAAGCCCACGAAAATCAACATCGGTTTCAACGGGATGCGCTTTGCCGCCCATGCCCCGAAGGGCGCCGCCGCGACCCCGCCGATGATGAGGCCCAGCGTCGCACCCAGCAGGTCCGCAATGCCCAGATGCGCGATGAATGTCGCCGAGACCGCGATCGTCAGGAAGAATTCGACCGAGTTGACCGTGCCGATCACGCGGCGCGGCTCCACCCCCTGCACAAGCAGGTTCGAGGTGACGACAGGCCCCCAGCCGCCCCCGCCTGCGGCATCGAGGAACCCGCCCAAGAGGCCGAGCGGTGCGACATGTTTCGCCTCGCGCGGTTTGGGCGGCCAGAACACGCCGCGCACGAAGATGTAGAGCCCGATGAGCGCGAGATAGCCCAGCACGAAGGGCTTCACGACCGAGGCGTCGATGTTGGTTAACAGGTACGCCCCCGTCACCCCGCCCGCCATGCCGGGTAGCAACAGCTTGAAGAACAGCGCTTTGTCGATGTTGCGGTGGAAGAGATGGCTGATGCCCGAACTGGCCGTCGTGAAGCATTCGACGACATGGACTTTCGCCGATGCCAGCGCAGGCGGCAGGCCCAGAACGCCGACCAGCAGCGTGTTGCAGATGACCCCGAAAGCCATGCCCAGCGCGCCATCGACAAGCTGCGCGGCGAAGCCGATCGCGATGTAGGGCAGAAGCTGTTCGACGAACGCGTAGTCCATGGGCCGAAATCTCACGGGCGGAATTGCCGTGAAAGCTCGTATTACCGGAGCCGGTCCTGAACGAAGGCAGTTTTACATCGCGCGCGCAAAGTCCAGCTTTCGCGCGGCCTGGCCGCTTACTTGCGGCGGTAGCGGAAGTACCAGACCTCGTGACCCAGCCGGCGGGCCTTGGCCTCGTAGCGCGTTTCCGGCCAGCCGCCGGGGCGGATCAGGAAATCGTCGGGCTTTTCGCAGAGCCAGTCGAACTTGTCGGTATGGCGCTGCATGACCATCAGGGCATGGCGGACATAGACCGGGTGATCGGTGCCGAACCGGAATTCGCCGCCCGGCTTCAGCTTCGCCGCGATAATCTCGACCGGACCGTCGTTCATCATGCGCCGCTTGGCGTGGCGCGCCTTGGGCCAGGGATCGGGATGCAGCAGATAGGCGAAGGACAGCGAACCATCGGGCACGCGCGACAGCACTTCCAGCGCATCGCCGTGGTGGATGCGGACGTTGGCAAGCTTGCCTTCCTTCACGTGGACCAGCGCCTGCGCGACGCCGTTCACGAAAGGCTCTGCTCCGACGAAGCCGTGATCGGGCAGCATGTCGGCGCGGAAGGCCATGTGTTCGCCCCCGCCGAAGCCGATCTCGAAATGCATCGGGCGGTCGTATCCGAACAGCGCCTCAGCCGTGACCGGCCCTTCATCGGGCACTGCGATCTGCGGCAGAAGGGTATCGACCAGCTCCTGCTGGCCCGCGCGCAGGGGCTTGCCCTTGGCGCGGCCGTAGAGCCGGTTGAGCGTTGTCGGATCGCCTTCCTTGTGTGCCGTCATGGCCCTACCTTCCTAACAAGGAGGCGCCGATGGCGGGGATATGCCCCCGGGTCAAGAGGGCCACTTGCCGCTCCCGCGTCCCGGCGCTAGCCCGGTTTCCATGCTCATGCACTCCCGCCCGGCCAGATTGCTCGCTTTCGCGATTGCGGCGGTCGCGGGCTATGTGGATGCGGTCGGCTTCCTCGGATCGGGCCAGTTCTTCGTCTCTTTCATGAGCGGGAATACGACGCGCCTCGGCGTCGGCATCGCGGGCGACGGCGCTGCCGCACTGGTCGCCGCCAGCCTGATCGCCAGCTTCGTCGCGGGTGTCACAGTGACCTCCCTGCTTCGCCGCAGAGTGCCCGGCAGCCGCCGGATCGGCCTCACCCTCGTCTTTTGCGCGGCCATGCTGACGGTGGCGGCGCTGGCAGCGGAGTCTGTCGAAGGGCTTGTGCCGATCGCGCTCCTCGCCTTCGCCATGGGCGGCATCAATCTCGTGCTGGAGAGCGAGGGCGAGGTCCGCTTCGGCCTTACCTACATCACCGGCACGCTCATCAAGCTGGGCACGCGGCTGGCCGACGCCATCGCCGGTGCGCCGCGAGCTGACTGGCTTGCGCTCCTCCTGCTCTGGCTGGCGCTGGCAGGCGGCGGGACACTGGGCGGGCTGGCCTTCGGAGCGCTGGATCTTTACGCCCTTTGGCCAGCCGTCGCAGCGACATGGCTCATCGGCGCCATCGCGCTTTTCGGATCGCGCGACTGAAGATTGCGGAGACGAAAAAAGGGCAGGCGGTGGGGCGCCTGCCCTTTTTGGGGGAATGTCCACCACGAACAGGGGGTGGACTTGTAATCCGGCTGGATCAGGCCGCCTGGGCCTCCGCGCCCGGATCGCGCAGCACGTAGCCGCGGCCCCAGACGGTCTCGATGTAGTTGTCGCCGCCGCATGCCGTCGCCAGCTTCTTGCGCAGCTTGCAGATGAAGACGTCGATGATCTTCAGTTCCGGCTCGTCCATCCCGTTATAGAGATGGTTGAGGAACATTTCCTTGGTCAACGTCGTGCCCTTGCGAAGCGAAAGCAGCTCCAGCATCGCGTATTCCTTGCCGGTCAGGTGGACGCGGGCGCCATCGACTTCGACCGTCTTGGTGTCGAGATTGACCGAGAGCTTGCCCGTCTTGATGACGGACTGCGAGTGGCCCTTCGAACGACGGACCACGGCGTGGATGCGGGCGACCAGTTCGTCCTTGTGGAACGGCTTGGTGACATAGTCGTCGGCGCCGAAGCCGAAGGAACGGACTTTCGAGTCCATTTCCGAGATGCCCGAGAGGATCAGGACCGGCGTCTGCACCTTGGCGACGCGCAGCTTCTTCAGGACGTCGTAACCATGCATGTCGGGCAGGTTGAGGTCGAGAAGGATGATGTCGTAGTCGTAGAGCTTGCCCAGATCGAGACCCTCTTCGCCGAGATCGGTCTGGTAGACGTTGAAGCCTTCGGTCGTGAGCATAAGCTCGATCGCCTTGGCAGTGGTCGGTTCGTCTTCGATCAACAGGATACGCATTGAAAGTGCCCCCTTAGTCCGTTTCCGTCGACCGGCTTCGCTCAATTCCCCCGAAGTCCGTGCCGTGAATCATTAACCATGAGCAGAGTCGTTTAGAAAGGTTAATAAGTTCTGAAAAAGGTTAACGATTGCAAATAGAGTCTTAATTGCAACACTTTAAGGGCGGATTTTCGTGCTTTTCGGGGTGTGGAAAAGCGAATCTCGCAAACTTTCCGCCCAAGTTTCGCAAACCTTTCTAAAGGCCTAGCGCGCCCGCGGCCTCGCGCAGGCGGCGCGTCGTCGTCCCGTCGTTGCGGAAAAGACGAAGCGATTCGTCCCGCGCCTCTCGTGCACCGGCTATGTCGCCAATCTGTACGCGACTGCGCATCAGCATGATCCAGCCATCGGGGTTGAGCGGGTCTTCCTCAAGCTTGGCCGCCAGCCGGTCGACCATTCCGCGGATCATTTCCTGCTGCTGGCTGGCCGACATCGACTTCGCCGCTTCGATGTCCGATGCGCTCGGCCCCGGAATGCCCGCCGTGGCGGTTGCCGCGCCGTCGGTCTTCAGACCGCCGCTGGGCGGGGCGAAGCTGGCATTTTCAAGGCGCTCGGCAACGTCGATGTTGTTGGCCTTCGCGACTTCGGCGATGACCTGCCGCACATCGGCGGCATAGGGCGCGTCGGCGGGGGTGTCCTCCAGCAGGTCGAACCAGGCTTCGATCGCTTCCTCGTGCTTGCCCTCCAGATCGATCGCGACGGCGCGGAAATAACGGGCGCGCGGATCGGCCGGGTCCAGCGCAAGCGCGCGATCGAACGCGGAGCGGGCATCGGCGGGCAGGCCTTTGCCATCGCGGCTGGCCAGAACCAGCGCTTCGCCCAACATCGAATGGTTTTCGGCATTGTCGGGGTCGAGCGTGGTCGCGCGCTTGAAGGCGGTTGCCGCCTCGGCATAGCGGCCGGTCTGGAAATAGGACCAGCCGAGCATCCGCCAGCCTTCGGCATCGTCGGGGCTTTGGGCCAGCCGGGCTTCCAGCTTTGCGATCATCTGGGCGACGGATGCCTGTTCCCCCGCTTCGTCCGCCACCTGCTGCACCGGCATGGTGTCGTTGCGCACGATGGAATAGCCCACAGCGCCCGCCGCGATCAGCGCCGCGCCGCCCAGCACCCAGCGCGCGATCGTTCTACCCTTGCTCGATGCCACGCCATCCATTCCCGTCACCACGCAATCCCCGCAATAGTCCTTGAAGTCGTTCGTTTACCCGCAAGACCCCGATCGGGAACCCCGCACCGTGCATTTTTTTACCCGCGCGCTTTATTCGTTCAGAAACCCTCTATAGGCTCGTTTTCGGATCGTCAGGGGGTGGGATCCGGCTGAGGGGCCGCCGACACCACCCTTGTACAGGGGGAATGGGAACGGTGACCGACACGTTCCGGGTAGCGATAATCGGGTCTGGCCCGGCGGGGATGAGCGCGGCCAGCCGCGCCGCCGCGCTTGGGCTGAGCCACGTCCTGCTGGAAAAGACCGACCACCTGTCGGACACGATCTACAAGTACCAGAAGGGCAAGCACGTGATGGCCACGCCGTCGCAGCTTATCCTGCGATCCGACCAGGAATTCGACGCGGGCAAGCGCGAGGACATCCTCGCCAAGTGGAACGCGCGCACGTCCGAACTGGGCATCAACGTCAAGTACAACGCCGAGGTGAAGGCGATCCGCGGAACCGGTCCCGCCATCCCCGACAGTGTGCAGCAGATCGTGAAGCGCAACCGCGACGGCACGAAAGACGTCAAGGAACTGCAGCGCCACGAAGGCCCTTACGAGCTTGAACTGACCAGTGGCGAGAAGCTGATCGCCGATACGGTGATCCTTGCCATCGGCACGCAGGGCAACCCCAACCTGATGCGCTGTCCGGGCGGCGATCTGCCGCACGTGACCTACCAGCTGGACGATCCGACCGAGGTTCTGGACGAACACGTTATCGTCGTCGGCGTGGGCGATGCCGGTATCGAGAATGCGCGCGGACTTGCCGAGGATTCGGCGCAGGGCAACGTCGTCTCGATCCTCAACCGCAAACCGAAGTCCACGAACGTTCGTGAAAGCTTTGCCAACGCGAAAGAACCCAACGCCAAGGCGCTGGTCGAGGACGATGCCGACGGCAAGCTGACCATCCGGTACGAGACCGAGGTCAAGGAACTCGAACCCGGCTGGGCGACGCTGTCGACCCGCGACGGCGAGGAGAAGATCCGCTGCGACCGCGTGATCGCGCGTATCGGCTCAGCCCCGCCCCGCGCATTCGTCGAAAACTGCGGCATCGCCTTTACCAGCGACGACCGGCTGGCCTTCCCCCAACTGTCGCCGGTGTTCGAAACGACCGCCCCCGGCATCTTCGTGATCGGCGCGCTGGCCGGCTATCCGCTCATCAAGCACTGCATGAACCAGGGCTATGACGTCGTCGAGTTCATCAACGGCAATACCGAGCTGAAACCGGCGGACGAGCCGCTTCTGGCCGAAAAGTTCGCAGGTCTGCCCAAGGGCCGCTCGGTCGACGAATGGCTCGAAGTCCTGCGCACCAGCATCTCGATCCTCAAGGACATGAGCCCGCTGCAGATGCGCGAGTTCATGCTCGATTCCGACGTGCGAAGCTATGCGCCGGGCGAAGTCGTGTTCGAGAAGAACGCGCCGGGGTCCTCGCTCTTCGCGATTGCCGAGGGCAAGGTCCACGTGCAGATCGACCCGAACGATGCATCGAAAGTCGTGCCGATCCCTGCCGGAACGATCTTCGGCGAAGTCGGCCTGATTTCCGGACGCCGTCGCGGCGCGACGATCGTGGCGGCAGAGCCCACGATCTGCGTCGAGATCAGCCGCAACGCCGCGTTGAAACTGATGAGCCAGGTCCCGCCCGCCAAGCGCGAGATCGAGCGTATCAGTACCGAGCGCCAGCTGCTCCAGATGTTCGGATCGGGCCTGACGCCCGCCGACATTGCCGAAGTGGTCGAAACCGCGAAGATCCGCACCGTGCTCGCGGGGCAGGCGATCATCAACGAGGGCGAGGACGGAAAAAACATCTTCGTCATCCGCGTCGGATCGATGGTTGTGGAAAAGGAAGTCGGCGGCAAACCGGTCTTTCTCTCCTACCTTCCTGCCGGTAGTTATGTCGGCGAAATGGCGCTGATCGACGGCGGCCAGCGCACCGCCACGGTCCGAGCCGCGATCAAGAGCGAGGTCATCGAGATCGACGGTGAGGCGTTCGAGCGCGTCCTCGCCGCAAAGCCCGCGTTGATGGACAAGGCCCGGCGCGAGATGGACGTGCGCCGCCGCACCAATGCATTGATCGAATCGAAGAAGGACAGCTTTTCGGGCGTCGTCGATCTCTATTCCGAACAGGCAAAGTTCCTCGTGTCGCAAGGCCTTGGCGAAGCGACCGACGTCCTGCTGATCGACGAGAAGCTGTGTGTTGGCTGCGACAACTGCGAAAAGGCCTGCGCCGACGCGCACGAAGGGCTGTCGCGGCTGGACCGGGAGGCGGGCAAGAGCTTCGCGCATCTCCACGTGCCGACATCGTGCCGCCACTGCGAGCATCCGCACTGCATGGCCGACTGTCCGCCCAACGCGATCCACCGCGGGCCGGACGGCGAAGTCTTCATCGACGATACCTGCATCGGTTGCGGCAATTGCCAGCGCAATTGCCCTTATGGCGTGATCCGCATGGACAAGGTGCCGCCGAAGAAACCCTCGCTGCTGTCGTGGCTGTTCTTCGGCAAGGGGCCGGGGCCGGGCGAGCCGCCCTACAAGTGGTCGAAGAAGAACATGCCCTACAACGGCGATCCTGCGCATGACGAGGCGCTGGACCGCAAGAAGGCGATCAAGTGCGACATGTGCGCCGGCATCGACGGCGGCCCGGCCTGCGTCCGCGCCTGCCCGACCGGAGCCGCGATCCGCGTCGCGCCGGACGAGTTCCTGACTGTTGCACGCCTCAAGTCCGAAACGGAGGGCGCGTGATGGCGAGCCTTCCGGGACTTGAACCGACCGAAACCGCGGCAACTGCCGAGGACACGACGAGCACCGACACGCGCAAGCGCAAGCTTGGCCTGCGCCGGTGCACCCGCCGCAACAAAGTGACGAGCCACGACAGCTTCCTGTCTTATGCGAACGGTCGCTGGTGGAAGGTTGCAGGGGTGCTCTGCCTCGTCTCGCTGCTTGCGTACATTTTCGCGCCCCTGCCCGCACAGCATTTCGGCGGGACGTGGCTCGGCTATACGCTTGGCACCATCAGCGCGGGGCTGATCGTGTGGCTGACGCTGCTGGGCGTGCGTAAGCGTGCAATGACGCCGGGGACGTGGAGCCTGAAGGCGTGGACCAGCGCGCACGTCTATCTCGGCCTCTCGCTGATCGTCGTCGCCACGCTGCACACCGGCTTCGATCTTGGCTGGAACGTTCACACGCTTGCCTGGGCGCTGATGATGATAGTCATCGTATCGGGCATGTTCGGCATCTGGTTCTACTGGACCTTGCCGCAAGCGCTGTCCGAAAACCGCTATGACGAAGACGGCGCGGTCACCGAAAAACAGATGATCGAACAGCTGCGCAGCCTCGACCGCCAGATCCACGATGCCGCCCAGCCGCTGACGGCAGAAGACGCCGCGGTCGTCGAAAAGAGCCTAGAGCAGGACCCCTTCGACGGTTCGATCTGGAACCGCGTGACGGCGCGCTATCCGAACTGCGCCACCCGCCGCGCCGCGGCGACCTTGCGCGAGGCGCGCGCCTTCCGCCCGCGAGTGGCCGATGATCCGCTGGACCGCGTCGATGCCCTGCTGACCCGCAAGGAAGCGATGCTCGCGCGCCTGCGCCGTCACTTGCGGCTGAAGTCGCTCTTGCAGCTTTGGCTCTATGTCCATGTGCCGGTGACTTTCGCGCTGCTGGCCGCGCTGTCCGCCCATATCGTTTCCGTGTTCTTCTACTGGTGAGGGCGGCAAGATGACCTTTCTTATCCGCCAGATCGCGCTCAAGGCCAGTGGGGAGGAAATCGTCCGCCCCACGACCGTAGATGGCGACACAATCACCATCGGGCGCGATGCGTCGTGCGACATTCACTTGCCCGACCTTGCCGTCGACCCGCGCCATGCGCGCGCGGTGATGAAGGACGGCGAACTTTTCGTCGAATCCATCGCCGACCAGCCGTTCGGGATGAACGGACGCAGCGTGAACCGCCGCGCCATAGACCTTTCGCGCGGTGCGGAGCTGACCTTCGGCGGCCACCGCATAAACGTCGAACGTGGCGATGGCGGAGTGCCGGTCTTCACCGTCCGCCGGGTCGAGGCGATCTCCGACGTTTCGGAAGAAAAGGACCTCGGCAGCGTCTATACACTGAAGGGCCTGATGCCCGGCAAGCGCATGTCGGCATGGGGCTTTGCGATCCTCGTGCTCATTGCCTGCCTTGCGTGGCCTATCGGCGCCTACATGACGCACAAGGGCGAGAAGGAGCGCGGATCGGGCTATCACGGGGACGAGATCTGGTCCTCGGGCGACCTGACGCTCGCGCACGCCGGACTCAAGGACGATTGCCAGGCCTGTCACGTCGATGCCTTCGTCGCGGTGCGCGACAATGCCTGCACGACCTGCCACGAGGATGACGCCCACGCGCATATCTCGGGGCTCGCCGCCAACGACGCCACCGCCCGCCTCGTCGCGGCGCGCGGCGAACCCGGCGCGTTCGGCCAGTTCCAGCGCGCCGTGGCCGAAGGTTTCAACCGTCCCGCAGGCAGGTGTGTCGAATGTCACATCGAGCATACCGGCGCTGGCGCTATGGAGGACACACCCCAGAAGTTCTGTACCGATTGCCATGACGGGATGAGCAAGAGATTGCCGGACACGAAACTGCCAGATGCGAGCGACTTTGGAACCGGCCATCCCGAGTTCCACCCCGCGCTCGTCGTCCAGCCGGGTGACAAGCCGGTGTTCCAGCGCATGACGCTGACCAAGACCGCGCGTGAGGACAATGGCCTCAAGTTCACGCATGCCGAACACATGAGCAAGACCGGCGGCGTCGCCCAGATGGTCCGCCGCCGTCCGGGCGAATACGACGGCCGCGACGCGATGCAGTGCGCCGATTGCCATACGCTCGATTCCACGAAGGTCCGGTTCGAGCCGGTAAAGATGGAAGACAGCTGCCAGTCCTGCCACGCGCTGGGGCTGGAAATGATCGACGGCACAACCCGCACGCTGCGCCATGGTGAGCCCGAACTGGTCGCCGCGGACCTGCGAGCCTTCTATCGTTCCGGCAATCCGCCGCGTCCCGCCAGCCTGTCGGGCATGGCGCGCCGCTCGCCCGGCGACGGCGCATCGCAGCGCACCGCCCGCGATTTCGCCCGCGCGGTGCAGTTCTACCCGACCCGCGCCGACGGGGCGGTCACGCGTGTCTTCTCGAAAGGCGGGGCCTGCTATGACTGCCACGTCATCACGCGCGACGGTCCGGCGGTCACCAACGGCTTCGACATCGTCCCCGCCGTCCAGAACAACCGCTATCTCGCGATGGGCTGGTTCACCCACGACGCACACACGAAGTACGCGTGCACCGAATGCCACGTCGACGCGACGCGCAGCAACGATGCCAGCCGCGTGCTCATCCCCGGACTTGGCGGCGAAGGCGGTTGCCGGACCTGCCATGTCGGCGGCACCGGCGCTTCGCTGACCGAAGTGAAGCACCCGGTCGAGAGCGATTGCGCGATGTGCCACGACTATCACGCCGACGACGGCCCGCCCTGGATGTCGAAGGCACCGAAGACAATCGCCAAAGCCGATGCCAACCGTCGCAAGCAGGTGTCGATGAGGTGATGCGATGCTGATTGCCCAGATCACCGACATCCATCTCGGCTTCGAGCCGGACTCGCCCGGCGAGTTCAACCGCCAGCGGCTGGACCGCACGCTGGCACATCTGGCGGCGCTCAATCCCCTGCCCGCGATGCTTCTTTTGACGGGCGACCTGATCGATCGGGGCGACATCGATTCTTATCGCCGCCTGCGCGAGGCGCTGGAGGATTTCCCCGCCCCCTGGCACATGGCACTGGGCAATCACGACGACCGCGCGAACTTTGCCGAAGTGTTCCCCGAACACGAATGGGCCGACGGCTTCCTGCAATATGAGTTGCGTACCGACCCGATGCGGCTGCTGGTGCTCGACACGCTGGAAGTCGGCCGCCACGGCGGCGGTTTTTGCGACACGCGCGCGCGATGGCTGACAGAGCGGCTGGACGAGGACGCGGATACTCCGACGATCATCGTCCAGCATCACCCGCCATTCGAATGCGGCATCCCGTGGATGAACACGGTGCCGGAAGAGCCGTGGGTGAAGCGGCTTGGCGCGTGCCTGAAAGACCGCGACAACGTGCACACTATGGTCTGCGGCCATATCCACCGCGCCTCGGCCAGCACATGGCAGGGGCTGGAAGTGGTGACGACGCCGTCCACCGCGCCGCAAGTCGCACTGGAATTCGCCGAGATCGATACCGAAGTGCCGGATCAGCGCCCGCTGATCGTCGCCGACCCGCCGGCCTATGCGCTGCATTTCTGGAACGGGCGCGAACTGGTGACGCACTGGGACACGGCCGAAGACCGTACCGTGCTGGCCCGTTACGACCAGAACCTTCAGTCGATGATCGCGCACATGTTCGAGGAACGCCCCGGCGCCTAACGCACGCCCTGAAGCTTTTTCTGGCGGCGGCGCTGGACCGAACTGCCAAGCCCGACCGCCTCGCGGTATTTAGCCACGGTCCGTCGGGCCAGCGTATATCCCTTGGCCTTGAGCAGATCGACCAGCGTATCGTCCGACAGGATCGCGTCGGGCTTTTCGTCGTCAATCAGCGCCTTGATCGCAGCCTTCACCGCCTCTGCCGATGCCGCGCCTTCGTCGCCATCCGACGCGACGCCGGAGGAGAAGAAGTATTTCAGCTCGAACGTGCCGAGCCCGCAGTTGAGGAACTTGTTCGAAGTCACCCGACTGATCGTCGATTCGTGCATCTCGACCGCCTCGGCGACATCGCGCAGCGTCAGCGGGACGAGCGCGGAGACGCCGCGCCGGAAGAAGCCTTCCTGCCGCCGCACGATTTCCTTCGCCACTTTCAGGATCGTTTTCTGCCGCTGGTCCAGCGCTTTAACCAGCCAGTTGGCATCGGCAAGCTTCTCGCCCAGCCAGCCGCCCGACGACTTGTCCTTGCCGCATCCGGCCTTCAGCGTGGCATAGTACTGCCGGTCGATCACCAGTCGGGGAAGCGTGTCGCGGTTGAGCGCGATTGCCCAGCCGCCTGTGCGGTCGGGCTTCACGAAGACATCTGGCACGACCGGCGGGGCGGCATCGCCGCCGATCCGGCAGCCGGGCTTGGGATCGTAACTGCGCAGTTCCGCGATCATGTCGGTCAGGTCCTCGTCGTCGACACGGCACATGCGCTTCAACTGCGCGAAATTGCCCCGCGCCAGCAGGTCGAGGTTCGCGATCAGCGCCTGCATGCACGGGTCGTAGCGGTCCGCCTCCTTCGCCTGCAGTGCAAGGCATTCGGACAGCGAGCGCGCACCCACGCCGGTCGGGTCGAGCGACTGGACCAGAGCCAGCCCCGCCTCCGCAAGCTGCATCGATACGCCGAGCAATTCGGCGATCTCTCCAAGGTCGAGCGTCAGGTACCCCGCCTCGTCCAGCTGGTCGATGATTTGGCGCGCGATGAACTGCTCCGCCTCGGTCCCGCCCGCCGCGCCCAGTTGTGCGTGGAGATATTCGGCCAGCGTTTCATCGCCCGAAGCACGCTCGCCGATGTCGGGCATGTCCTCGCCCGCTCCGCCCGAACCGCTGCTGCGCGAGGAGCCGGTGTCGAAATCGCGGTCCAGCATCTCGCCCGCTATGTCGAGCGCGGACTCCCCGTCGCCCTGCCCCTCAGTGGGCACGGCTTCAGCCAACTCGCCGCTTTCGGCAGGGGCGGCGCGTTCACCTTCGCCGTTCGCCAGGTCGACCAGAGGATTGTCGGCCACCGCGTCGGCAATGAACGATTCAAGCTCGAGGTTGGACAGCGCAAGCAAGCGGATCGCTTGCTGCAGCTGCGGCGTCATCACCAGCGATTGCGTCTGCCGTAGGTCGAGGCGGGGGCCCAATGCCATCGGTCAGCAGCTACCGCGCGATCAAAGCGTGAAGGCTTCGCCCAGGTAGAGGCGGCGCACGTCTTCGTTCGCGACGAGATCTTGCGGAGAACCGGCAAACAGGACCTGTCCGCCATAAATGATGCAGGCCCGGTCCACGATCTCCAGCGTCTCGCGCACGTTGTGATCGGTGATCAGCACACCGATACCGCGCGTCTTCAGCTCGATCACGAGATCGCGGATGTCGCCGATCGAAAGCGGGTCGATACCGGCGAACGGTTCGTCGAGCAGCATGATCGAAGGTTTTGCCGCCAGCGCGCGGGCAATCTCGCAGCGCCGACGTTCACCGCCCGACAGCGCCATCGCAGGGCTTTCGCGCAGGCGCGTCAGGCCGAATTCGTCGAGCAGGCGTTCCAGTTCGGATGCGCGAACGTCGGCGTCAGGCTCCACCATTTCCAAGACGCTGTTGATGTTCTGTTCGACCGTCATGCCGCGGAAGATCGAGGTTTCCTGCGGCAGATAACCGAGGCCAAGGATCGCACGGCGATACATCGGCAGCTTCGTCACGTCCTCGCCATCCATCAGGATGCGGCCCGAATCGGGGCGGACGAGCCCCATGATAGAATAGAAACACGTCGTCTTGCCCGCACCGTTCGGGCCGAGCAGACCGAGCACTTCGCCCTTGGCGACCGAGAGCGAAATATCGGTCAGGACCGCGCGCTTGTCGTAGCTTTTGGCGATAGAGACGACTTCCAGCCCGCCCTGAGGCACCGGGGGCGAGGCCGTTGCGGCCGGGTCCACGGACGGATCGAGGGTATGGCTGTCGATGGTACTGCTCCTCGTCGGCAGGCATCCCGTCGTGCGAAGCGAAAGGAAGACCCGCGTCATTCTCTTGCACCATCACATAGCATCTGCGCCGCGCCTTTGAAGCCCCTCGACCGCCAATTGGCAAGATTCCTGCATGGCGGGCCGTTTCGGATATGCGGCGGCCCGCCACCGGGCATCGGTGGCCAGCAATACCCACGCTTGACGCGCATCTGCCGCAGATGAATACTCCCATGGTCTACGGGCAGACGAAGGGACTGGGGCAATGATGGTGAATAGCCGGAAGGATTCCGCGATCCGGGATCATGAACAGGTCGTCGTGAAGGACTGGCGCCGCCGCATCAGCGACCATCTCGCCTATGCGTTGCTGGTCTATACCGCACTGCAGATCTTCGTGACGATGAAGCAGCTGAAAGAGATGACCAGCACGACGCTGCCCTATCTCGCGCTCATCGTTCTTGTCGCCATGATCATCCCCGCCGCCCGCATGCTGGAAAAGCACTGGAGCGAGCTGACCGATGCCGAAGCGTTCGACCCGGCACAGGCTTCGCGGTTCAAGCGTGACCGCATCATCATATGGGCTTTTGCCATCGGCACGCCTTTTGTCCTTGCCGGTATCGCACGCCTGATTGCTGCGTTCTGAGGCGCACAAAAGAGGCAGACCGGTCGCGCGGCTTGCCGCGCTGCGATCCTGCGCCTATCCCTTGCCGATATGCTGCAGGACAAGCGAGCGACTGAAGCCTTGAATACGAGCCCCCTCCATACGATCGAGAGCCCATGCTGAACGAAGAGGGCGCGCTCGGCCGCTGCGCCGACCTGATCAACCGCGCAAAGGAACTGGGCGCAGACGCTGCCGATGCGGTATATGTCGGAAATCATTCGGAAAGCGTGGAAGTCCGCCTCGGCGAACTCGAAGCCGTCGACCGGTCGGAGACCGAGCATTTCGGCCTGCGTGTCTTCGTCGGCAAGCGCAGCGCAACGATCGGATCGAGCGCACTGGACGCGGCAAGCCTGGACGAACTGGCCAGCCGCGCCATCGCCATGGCCCGCGCCGCGCCGCAGGACGAATTTTCGGGCCTCGCACCTGAAGACATGCTGATGAAGGGGCCGATCCCCGATCTCGACCTCGTCTCACCCAATCCCGATGCCGACATCCTGCGCGAATCCGCGCGAGAGGCCGAGGAATGCGCCCGTGAGGTCCAGGGCATCACCAATAGTGAAGGTGCCTCTGCCGGAAGCGGCGGCAACACCATCGCGATCGCCACCAGCCACGGCTTTGCCGGCAGCTACTGCCAGTCGCGCCACTCGATCTCCGCAGCGGTCGTTGCCGGACAGGGCAGCGGGATGGAGCGGGGGTCGGAATGGCGCGTCGCCCGTCATCGCGGCGAACTTCCCGACGCTGCCGAGATCGGCCGCAAGGCCGCAGACCGCGCGGTCGCCCGCCTCGGCCCCGAAACGATGCGCAGCGGCGCCATGCCGGTGGTGTTCGACCCGATGGTCGGGCGTAGCCTAGTCGGCCACCTCGTCGGGGCGATTTCCGGTCCATCGATCGCGCGCGGCGCAAGTTTCCTGATGGAGCACGAAGGCAAGCAAGTCTTCGACAGCGCCGTGACGATCGTCGACGATCCGCTTCGCCCGCGCGGGCTCAGCTCGCACCCCTTCGACGGCGAAGGCCTGCCCGCCCGCCCCTCGACCATCATCGCAAACGGCGTGCTGTCGGGCTGGCTGCTCGACACGGCCTCGGCAAACAAGCTGGGACGTCGGCCGACCGGACATGCCGTGCGTCACGGCGGCGGATCGCCTAGCGCCTCGTGTTCGAATGTCGTGCTGTCCCCAGGGCAGCAGAGCGTCGAGGAACTGATCGCCGACATCGAGGAAGGCGTTCTGGTAACCGAATTGATCGGACAGGGCGTCAACGGCGTTACCGGCGATTACAGCCGCGGCGCATCGGGCTTCCGCATTCGCGGGGGCGAGATCATGGGTCCAGTTTCGGGCATTACGATCGCTGGCAACCTGCTGGAAATGTTCCGCTCGCTTCGCGCGGCGAATGATCTGGAAAACTTCTACGCAGTCAACGTGCCGACGCTACGCGTCGACGGGATGATGGTTGCCGGTGCCTGAACTGAAGACCCTGCAACACCTGCTCTGCGCGCTTCTCTTCGCGCTTGTCTCCCCGGTCGCGGCCCATGGGGCTATTGCCGAACTGACCGGCGAACCTGCGACGGAAGGGACGAGCGCCCCCGAACCCGCCGCGATCGAGACCGAGCGGGCCGACGATGCCGACGCCCGCATTGCCGAGCGCATCAAAGCCATCTTCGCGGCCATCGACGCGCTCGATGCAGTCGAAGTCGAAGTGCAGGAAGGCGTCGTCACCCTGTCGGGCAACGTCGCCAGCGCGACCAAGGCCGAACAGGCCGAAACGATCGCGGGCCGCGTCGCGGGCGTGGTCACCGTAAACAACGAGATCGAGCGCGACCTTGCCGTCGACCGCAACCTTGCCCCCACCGTTTCTGCCATCGGGGATCAGGCCCGCAACCTGTGGCGGATGCTGCCGCTGTTCGGGGTGGCGGTGCTGCTCGCAGCGTTCGTCATGGTCGCGCTACGCTGGCTGGCCGACCGGGAATCGCTCTGGCTGCGCCTCACACCCAATCCCTTCATCGCCGAACTGCTGGGCAGCGCGATCAGGTTCTTCGGGGTGTTGCTAGGCCTCTACATCGCACTGAAGATCCTTGGCGCCACCGCGTTGCTGGGGGCGTTGCTGGGTATCGGCGGCGTGATAGGCATCGCCATCGGCTTTGCCGTGCGCGACACGATCGACAACTACATCTCGTCGATCATGCTCTCGCTGCGTCAGCCGTTCCGGGCGAACGATCACGTGGTGATCGAAGGCAACGAAGGGCGCGTCATCCGCCTGACCAGCCGCGCCACCGTGCTGATGACGCTGGACGGCAATCACTTGCGCATCCCGAACTCCACCGTCTTCAAGGCGGTGATCCTGAACTACACCACCAACCCGCAGCGCCGCTTCGAATTCGACCTTGGCGTCGATGCCGACGACGATCCGGTCGAGGCGATGGCGACGGGCACGGCGGCAATCGCGGCGCTCGATTTCGTGATCGACGAACCTGCCCCGAATGCGCGGGTGATGGAAGTGGGCGATTCGAACGTCGTTGTGCGCTTCCTCGGCTGGATCGACCAGACCGACACCGATTTCTACAAGGCACGCTCGCTGGCGATACAGGCTGCGAAGGGCGCGCTGGAAGGTGCAGGCTTCGGCCTTCCCGAACCGATCTACCGCCTGCGCATCGATCCGCGTTCGGCCCCGATGCCACTGCCCGCTACAAGCGAAGAGGGTGCGAAGCCCGCCAAGGTTTCGCGCGCCGCAGTCGTCGAAGAGAAGGTGGATACCGCGCCCGAGACCCACGTTGCGGACCTGGTCGCGCGGGAAAGGCAGGTCACTCGCGAAAAGGACCTGCTGGACGAGAGCCGCCCCGTCGAGTGAGCGGCTCCCGGTCCTTGACTTAGGATCAGGCCTTTTCGGCTTCCTTGGCACGTTCGATCGCTTCGAGCACGATCTGGCGGGCTTCTTCTGCGCCGCCCCAGTTGCCGATGCGGACCCACTTCTCGGCTTCGAGATCCTTGTAGTGGGTGAAGAAGTGCTCGATCTGCTGCATCACGATTTCGGGCAGGTCGGCCTTTTCCGCGACATTGGAATAGTACGGGAACGTCGAATCCACCGGCACGCAGACCAGCTTTTCATCGCCGCCATGTTCGTCCTCGAGGTTGAGGACCGCGATCGGGCGCGCACGCACGACCGAACCGGGGACGAAGGGGCTGCGCGCCACGACCAGCGCGTCGAGCGGGTCGCCGTCGGGCGAAAGCGTATGCGGGACGAATCCGTAGTTTGCCGGATAGCGCATCGGCGTGTGGAGGATGCGGTCGACGAAAAGAGCGCCAGAGGCCTTGTCGAACTCGTACTTCACGGGCTCGCCGCCGGTCGGGACCTCGATGATGACGTTGAGGCTTTCGGGCGGATTGTCGCCGGTCGGGATCATGTCGATGCGCATCGGATTTCCTGTCGTATCACGGTATCGGTGAAGCTTGCCGCAGTGCAGCAAGCAGATGGAACGCCGGAGCCTCTAGCGCGCCGACGCCCCTTCGCCAAGGCTTCCTTTGGTCTGATGCGCCAGATGTATCGCGCCTGCGAAGGCGCACCCGGTCAGCGCCGCGGTTCGAGCCAGCGGTCGATGTGCGCCTTGCCCTTCACCGCCTTTTCGATCCACGGCCAGCGCAGGCCCCCGTCATAGGCAACCGGCACGGTCGTATAGCGGCCGCCACGCTTGACGAGGAGGTCGATCGAGCCGCCTGCCTTTGCCGCGGTGATCGCTTTCTTCAGCTTGTCGGCCGAATATTCCTCGCCGTTCACGGCCACGATCTCGGCCCCGCTGACGATGCCCGCCTTGAAGGCGACGCCGTCCCAGATCACCGAAGTTACCGCGCCCGTTTCGCTCAGCACCATGCCCAGCGAGTGTTCCAGGCGAAGGGCGCCCTTGGCCATCAGGCTTTTGTCGAACGGATTCGGCTCTTCCTTGAAGACCAGCTTGTAACCGCCAAGCTCGATGCCCTTGATCGGAGCCGGTGCGCCCGCTGCATATACGCGTTCGCGCAGGAACGTCGCCCAGTCGTGCGGGTGGATGGTGTTCAGAGTCTCGACCACGTCGTCGAAATCATACGTGATTTCGCCCCAATCGCCGGGGTGGCCGCCGAAGAACAGCTTGGCGAAATCGTCGAGCGACTTGCGGCCATTCGTCTCGCTGCGGATCAGCATGTCGGCTTCGAGCCAGACGAGCGCGCCTTCGTTGTAGTATTCCTCGCCGCGGGCGTAGCTGTAGTAAGGCTTCGACGCGCGCTGGCCGACTTGCGGGTCGTTGGTCGTATCGACCAGTGAACGCCAGCTACGTCCCGGCTCGCTCGCATACTCGGCAGCCGAACGGGCAATCTCTCCAAGGACCATTTCCTTGCTCTGCATCCCCGAACGCGCGGACAGCGGCAGGTCCCAGTACTGCGTCTGGCCTTCATAGACCCAGAGCAGCTCATTCTGCATCGGCTGACGATAATCGGGCGTCCACGAACCGACCGGACGGCGGAACTTCCCGTTCCAGCTGTGCGTCAGTTCATGCGGCAGCAGGTCGACGCGGTATTCGTTCTTTTCCCAGTCCTCGAACGTGTCGGGTGGCAGGGTGTTCTCGGACGAGCGGTGATGTTCCAGCCCGATTCCGCCCAATGTGTCGGTCAGACCCAGCAGGAAGTCGTAGTGATCCCACTGCTGATTGCCGAACAGGATCACGGCCTCGTCCATCAGGGCGCGCACGCTGCCGATCTGTTCGTCGGTCGCGTCGAGATACTCGGGGCTGTGCGCAAAGACCTGAAGCTGCGCGTCGTGGCCCAGATCCCATTCGCGGTGGTGTTCACCCGCAAAGATCGGGCTGTCCACCAGCGTCTGGTAATCGGTCTGCGCCCACGTCACGGTGTCGCCGCTGCGCGCCATGCCGTCGAGCGCGGTGGCAACGTCCCAGCCTGCGGGGAAAGTCACGGTCGGCTTCACCGCGATGCGCCGGACGTAGTGGCCCGCGGGGTAGAGCGTCATTTCTTCGAACTTCAGGTTCATCATCTCGGGCGTCATCACGACGCGCCCCTCCGACGACCGTAGCGCCGAGGTATAGACGAGATGCGCCACGACCTCGCTCGCCCCTGCGGGAAGATCGAGATGGAAGGCATAGACTTCGACCGGATCACGCTCCCACGCGACGTCCTTGCCGTCGACGGTGAAGCGGATACCGGTAAGATTGCGGATCTTCGCAAGCCCCGCGTGCCTACCCGGCAGCCATTGCGGGTAAAGCAACGTCAGCTTGTCGGTGCCGGCGGCGACGGGGATCGTCTCGGTCGTACGGAACAGGCCGCGTGCAAGGTCGGTCGCATCGACATCGATCTTGATCGTCCCGCCCGGAAACGGCGTGTCGACCGGGTTGGGCACGGCCTGCGAAAGCGTCAGGCCCGCTGCGGGAAGGCTGCGGACGGCTTCAGCCCCGGATTGAGTCTGGGTCTGGGCGACTGCGGGGGAGGCAAGTGCGCTGGCGGCGAGCAGCGCGATCATCGAAAAAGGTTTCATCGCCTACTACATGGCGAGGGGTTCCGCGCGATGCAACTGCATGGCCCGATAGCTACGCTTTTCAGCCCGCACGAACATCGCTAAGGCGCGCGGCATGAGCGGCAAGATCGACACACCACAGGCCATCCGAGGCACCCAGGACATTTTCGGCGCAGAGGCCGAGGCTTTTGCACACGTCGTCGAAACGTTCGAGCGGGTACGCAAACTCTACCGTTTCCGCCGGGTCGAAATGCCGGTGTTCGAAAAGACCGCCGTCTTCTCGCGCAGCCTTGGCGAGACGACCGACGTGGTCTCGAAGGAGATGTATTCGTTCGAGGATCGCGGCGGTGAATCGCTGACCCTGCGGCCCGAATTCACCGCTGGCCTTGCCCGCGCCTACATCACCGACGGGTGGAAGCAGTACGCCCCGCTGAAGATCGCGACGCACGGGCCGCTGTTCCGTTACGAACGCCCGCAGAAGGGCCGATATCGCCAGTTCCACCAGATCGACGCAGAAGTGATCGGCGCGGCGGAACCGCAGGCCGATGTCGAACTGCTCGTCATGGCCGACCAGTTGCTGCATGAACTGGGCATCGCGGATGGTGTTACGTTGCAGCTCAACACTCTGGGCGATGGCGACAGCCGCGAGGCATGGCGTGCCGCGCTTGTCGAATATTTCCGCGATCACGTGTCGTCGCTGTCCGAGGATTCGCAGGACCGGCTGGAACGCAACCCGCTTCGCATCCTCGATTCCAAGGACCCGCGCGACCGGGCATTCCTTCCCGATGCACCCAGGATCGACCAGTTTCTTTCGGGCGAAGCGCAGGACTTCTTCGGCGCGGTCACCAGCGGCCTCGATGCCGCGGGCGTGAAGTGGAACCGCATGGATTCGCTCGTGCGCGGGCTCGACTACTATCGCCACACCGCGTTCGAATTCGTGACCGACCGCCTCGGCGCGCAAGGTACGGTGCTGGGCGGCGGGCGCTATGACGGGCTGATGGAAGCGCTGGGCGGTCCGGTAACGCCCGCGGTCGGCTGGGCAGCAGGCATCGAACGTCTCGCCATGCTGGTGGGGGAGCGCGAGGGGTCCGTTCTTACCGTTACAGTTGTGGCTGAAGATAACGGGGCCGAGTCTGATGCTCTATCTCTAACAATGGCACTGCGGCGCGCCGGAATTGTGACTGAAATCGTTGCGAGCGGATCGAAAAAGAAACGTTTCGATAAAGCGCAGGCTTTGAACCCGGAAATGTTGTTCCTTGTCCGCCCCATGATCGAAATCCGAAACGGTCCCCAACCAATCCTCGTGGATGTAAAGAGGGGTAAGGGATCGATAATCGCAGACCCCCAAGTTGTCGAAAATCTCGGCCGAAAGCTTCTCGAAACTGTTGGACAGCTCGAGCGCATGACGCATCGAGAGCAATATGCAGCGGATTTCGCCGTCTTTCTACGATGAACGTCTCAGATGAACGCCTTGCCCAGATCGCGCAGCGCTTTTCCGAACTGGAAGCGCGGCTGGCCTCGGGCACGCTGGAAGGCGACGACTTCGTAAAGGCCAGCCGCGACTATGCGGAACTGGAACCCGTCGCGCGCGAGGCTGCACGCGCTTCCGCGATGCGGGCCGAACTGGCCGAACTGCGCGAGATGCTGGCCGACCCCGAAATGAAGGCGATGGCCGCCGACGAGATCGACCGGATCGAGGCGGAACTGCCCGAAGCGGAAGAACGCCTCGCCATCGCGCTCCTGCCACGTGACGCTGCCGATGCGCGGCCCGCGATGCTCGAAATCCGCGCCGGCACCGGCGGGGACGAGGCCGCTCTGTTCGCAGGCGACCTGTTCCGCATGTACGAACGTTATGCTGCCGAACAGGGCTGGCGGGTCGAGACGATCTCGATGAACGCATCCGATGTCGGCGGCTTCAAGGAAATCGTCGCCAACGTGTCGGGCCAGGGCGTCTTCGCCAAATTGAAGTTCGAAAGCGGCGTCCACCGCGTCCAGCGCGTGCCCGTCACCGAAAGCGGCGGGCGCATCCACACCAGCGCGGCGACCGTCGCGGTCCTGCCCGAACCCGACGAGGTCGACGTGCGGATCGAGGACAAGGACATCAAGATCGACGTCTATCGCGCAAGCGGCGCGGGCGGGCAGCACGTCAACACGACCGACAGCGCGGTACGCATCACGCATGAGCCGACCGGCATTGTCGTGACCTGTCAGGACGGTCGCAGCCAGCACAAGAACAAGGAAAAGGCGATGCAGGTGCTGCGCGCGCGGCTTTATGAGCAGACGCGCGACAAGGCTCAGGGCGCAGAGGCCGAGGCCCGCAAGGCCATGGTCGGCAGCGGCGACCGGTCCGAACGCATCCGCACCTACAATTATCCGCAAGGCCGCGTGACCGATCACCGCATCGGCCTGACGCTGCACAAGCTGCCCGAGATTCTCGAAGGCCCCGGCCTTGCCGAACTGGTCGACGCGCTGATCGCCGAAGACCAGGCCGCGCGCCTCTCCGCGCAAAACGAAGCCGCCTGATCGTGACCCGCGTGGCGGAAGCCCTGCGCGATGCCGCCCGCTTGCTGGAGGCGGTCAGCACGTCGCCCCGCCTCGACGCCGAACTGCTGATGGCGCATGCGTTCGGGGCCAGCCGCTCCGACATGCTGCTTCGCCATGCCCGCGACACGGTTCCGGCGCGGTTCGAGATGCTTCTGGGCGAACGGCTGACCGGCAAACCGGTTTCGCAGATCACGGGAGAGCATGAGTTCTACGGGCTGTCCATGAAAGTCACGCCCGACGTTCTGACCCCGCGCCCCGATACCGAAACGCTGATCGAAACCGCGATCACCGCTTTCGATGGTCGCGCGCCTTCCCGCGTGCTCGACTGCGGCACAGGGACCGGCGCACTGCTGCTCGCCGCGCTGTCGGTCTGGCCCGAGGCGCAAGGGATCGGTATCGAACGCAGCCCCGCTGCCCTCGCAGTCGCCCGCGAAAATGCCGACCGCACCGGCATGACAGGGCGCGCGACGATGCAGGCCGGTGACTGGACACAGACCGACTGGCTTGACGGCCTCGGCCGTTTCGATCTCGTCCTGTCAAATCCGCCCTATGTCGAAACGACCGATCCCGACCTTGCCCCCGACGTGCGCGAACATGAACCGGCAGAGGCGCTGTTTGCGGGCGATGACGGCCTTGATGACTATCGCATTGTTGTCCCTGCGCTGCCCGAATTGCTGGCGCCTGGCGGTATCGCGATAATCGAAATCGGCTCTCGCCAGGCAAATGCGGTGCTGGCAATCGGTGAAAACTCGGGGCTTTGCGGCACGATGTACCGCGACCTTGCAAGTAATCCCCGCGCGCTGTTGTTTCGCGCAGGGGGAACAGGCTTTTCGTGAAAAGGGGTTGGCAGGCCCGGTTTTTACAGATAACCCTGTAATCAGACGAACGACGGACGTAGATTCCCGCGCGATCGTCTATCCTTCCGTTCCGAACGCTTCGGTGCCTGCGACAGGCAGGGTCGGTGCTGGACCGTAGGGCTGGTTTGCCGTCCCCATTGATTTGCAAAGAGGACGGCGGACCGAACAAGGGCTTGCCCGTGGTAATGAGGCTCCGGGCGTTTCCGACTGGGTGCGCGCTGTGGTGAAAATGGTTCACCCGCGCCGGACAAGGGAACAGTCTTACTTTGAATAACAATCGTGGCAACAATCGCCGGCGCGGCCGTAACAATCGGTCGCAAGGTGGCGGTCAGCATCTAAACCGGATCGACAGCCGGGCGCGCGGCAATGCGCCCCAGCTTTTGGAAAAGTACAAGAAGCTGGCAGAAGAAGCGCACCGCAACGGCGACCGCGTGCAGGCTGAATACTACCTGCAGTTCGCGGATCACTATTTCCGCGTGATCGCCGACGGCAAGGCCCGTCAGGACGAACAGCGCCAGAAGCGTGACGACGACCGCCAGTCGGACGACGACACCCGCGGCCAGAACAACGACAACGACAGCGACAGCGAAAATGACGGTGAGGAAGAGGAAGAAACCTCGAACCGCCGCCAGCGCCGTCGCAAGGACGGCGGGGAAGAAAATCCCTTCACGCGCGACAGTCGTCAGCGTCGCCAGCGCCGCAGCCGCGACGACGAGGAATCGTCCGATGGCGGCAACAGCGAAACCGAGAAGGCGGTCGAGAACGACGGCGGTCTCGATCCGCAGGCACTGCCGCCCGCAATCGGCGAAACCGAGGAAAAGCCCAAGCGTCGCGGTCGCCCGCGCAAGGTGAAGGCCGAAACTTCGGATGACGATGATGTGAAGCAGGCCGTTAACGGCTGACAATCGAGGCGACTGGCCCTACTTGGCCGATATGCCTTTGCTGTCTGGTCGCCCCACCCTGTCCGATAAAACCCTGAAACTCTCCGCACCGCTGCTGGCCTTCGTGGCCGGCGCGGGCGCGGCGACGGGGTTCGAGCCTCTATCCCTCTGGCCCGTGACGCTCGCAGCCCTTGCGCTGCTGATGCACCTGCTGCGCAGCGCGCAAAGCGGAAAGCAGGCCGCCTTCCTCGGCTGGTTGTTCGGGGTCGGGCACTTCTGGCTAGGCAACAACTGGATCGCGACGGCCTTTACCTATCAGGCCGAAATGCCCGCGTGGCTGGGCTGGATCGCGGTCTTTCTCCTTTCGCTCTACCTCGCGGTTTACCCGCTGCTGGCCGCGCTTGGCGCATGGCTGATCGCGCGCCGCACGCCGCAGGGCTGGCTCATGCCAGTGGCTTTCGCGGGCACATGGATCGTCAGCGAATGGCTGCGTTCGTGGGTCTTCAGCGGCTTTGCGTGGAACCCGCTGGGCGCGGTGGCGCTGGGCGGTTTCGACAGGCCGGGGCTGGCCGTGATACTGCCCTGGATCGGCACCTATGCGCTTTCGGGTGTCGTCGTCCTATTGGCCGCCGCATGGCTTTGGGCGTTCGACGCCTGGCGCTCCGCGACGGCAAAATGGCAGCCTGCCCTTGCCGCGCTCGTGCCCGTCACGTTGCTTCTCATCCCCTTCCCCACTGCGGCGCGGGGCGAAGGCACCTTGCCCTTCCGCCTCGTTCAGCCCGACGTGCGTCAGGACGTGCTGAACGATCCGCGCCAGTACGAAGCAAACTTCGTGAAGACTGCCCTCTTGAGCGGACCTCCCGTGGCTGCGGACGAAACCACACTGTTCCTCTGGCCGGAATCGGGTGTGCCGGACTACCTGCGCCCCGGTTATCCGCGGCGCTATTACCTCGCGACGACTTATGGCGCCGACCCGGCGATGGCGCGCGAACGCATTGCCGCGATGGTCGGCCCCGGCGGGATGCTGCTGACCGGCAGCGTCGATATAGTCCTGAACGCCGAAGGCACCCGCGCCGCGGCGGCAGAGAACGTGGTCACCGCAGTCGGACCCGATGGCGAGATCGCGGGCGGCTACGCCAAGGCGCATCTCGTGCCTTATGGCGAATACCTGCCCATGCGTTCGATACTTGAACCGCTCGGCCTTTCGCGCCTCGTTGCCGGATCGCTCGATTTCCGCCCCGGTCCCGGACCGCGTACGCTGGACCTGGAGAAATGGGGCAGGGCAGGCATCCAGATCTGCTACGAGATCGTGTTCTCGGGCCAGGTCGCCGATCGCAGCGATCGCCCCGACTATATCTTCAACCCGTCGAACGACGGCTGGTTCGGCGCGTGGGGCCCGCCCCAGCATCTGGCGCAGGCCCGTATACGTGCGATCGAGGAAGGTCTTCCGGTCCTGCGCTCGACCACCACGGGGATCAGCGCGGTGATCGATGCCGGCGGCGTCGTTCGCCAGCACGTCCCCAAGCATCAGGCCTCGCGGCTTTCGGGCTTTGTCCCGCCGGCTGCCATGCCCACGCTGTTCTCTCGCACCGGCAACTGGCTTCCGGTCGCCCTGGGCCTGCTGCTGATCGTCGTCGCAGCGGTTGCAAGCCGCCGCGCGCGTCGTTAGAGCAGATATAAAGAAAGCTTTATACGCCGTCAGGATCTCCCATGCGTCGCAACTACCTCTTCACCTCGGAATCGGTTTCCGAGGGACACCCCGACAAGGTTTCCGACCAGATTTCGGACGCCATCGTCGATCTGATGCTGTCCAAGGACCCAGAGGCGCGCGTCGCTTGCGAAACGATGACGACAACACAGCTTGTCGTCTTGTCGGGCGAAATCCGCTGCAAGCCGATGTACGACACCACGCGCGAGGACTGGGCCGAGAACGGTTACTGGGCCCCCGGCGCGAAGGAAGAGATCGAGCAGACCGCCCGCGCCGTCGTGCGCGACATCGGGTACGAACAGGACGGCTTCCACTGGGAACGCCTGCGGTTTGAAAACTTCCTTCACGGACAGTCCGTGCACATCGCGCAGGGCGTCGATTCGAACGCGGAAAGCGCCAAGGACGAAGGTGCGGGCGATCAGGGCATCATGTTCGGCTTTGCCTGCGACGAGACGCCGGACCTCATGCCCGCGACGCTCGATTACAGCCACAAGATCCTGCAGCGCCTGTCGGACGACCGCCACTCGGGCGAGGCCGCGTTCCTCGAACCCGACGCGAAGAGCCAGGTGACCTTGCGCTTCGAGGACGGCAAGCCCGCCGCCTGCACCGCCGTCGTCGTCTCCACCCAGCACAAGCCGGGCTACGACACGGGTGAGCGCGAGGCGCAGCTCAAGAACTATGTGAAGAGCGTCGTCGCCGACATCCTGCCGCACAACCTGCTGTCGGACGAAACAGTGTATCACATCAACCCGACCGGCTCGTTCGAGATCGGCGGCCCCGATGGCGATGCCGGCCTGACCGGCCGCAAGATCATCGTCGATACTTACGGCGGCGCAGCCCCGCACGGGGGCGGCGCGTTTTCGGGCAAGGACCCGACGAAAGTGGACCGTTCGGCAGCCTACATCGCACGCTATCTGGCCAAGAACATCGTCGCGGCAGGCCTTGCCAGAAAGTGTACGATCCAGCTGTCCTATGCCATTGGCGTTTCGCACCCGCTCTCGCTCTATGTCGACACACACGGCACTTGCGCCGAGGGCGTAACCGACCCGCAGCTTGAAGATGCGATCCGTTCGATCGACAGCCTTGGCGGCCTGACCCCGCGCGGCATCCGCACCCGGCTCAACCTCAACCGCCCGATCTATCGCCCGACCGCCGCCTATGGTCACTTCGGCCGCCCGGCGAACGACGGCATGTTCCCTTGGGAAGCGACCGACCTGGTCGAGGAACTGAAGACCGCGCTCGGCCGCTGAGCCGTACGGTTTTTATTTTCCTACAGCACTGACCGCGCATCATGAGGCGGGTTTCCATTTGCCGGAGACCCGCCCGATGTCCATCGCCTACGACCCCGCCCGCCCCACGCTGACACCGCGCATCGCCGCCGAACTGATCGCGCATGAAGGGATCGTGCGCGAAGCCTACCGCGATTCGGTAGGGGTCTGGACGTGGAGCGTCGGGCTGACCGACGCCTGCGGGCACCGCGTTCTGCGCTATCGCGACCAGCCGCAGCCTTTGCACCGCTGCCTGGAAATCTTCGTCTGGGTCCTGCAGAATCGCTACCTCCCCGCCGTGCTGGAAGCATTCGGTCCGGTTGCACCGCAGGAACACGAACTGGCCGCCGCGCTGTCGTTCCACTGGAACACCGGTGCGGTTGGGCGGGCCGAATGGATGCGCCATGTCCGCGAAGGCGACCGCAAGGCCGCGAAGAAGGCGATGCTCAACTGGTGCCGTCCCGCCTCCCTCGCCATCAGGCGCAAGCGTGAACAGGCGCTGTTCTTCGACGGCCGCTGGCATGGCGACGGAACCGCTTTGGCCTATTCGGTCGCCAAGCCCTCCTACCGCCCAGTAAAGGGCAAGCGTACGCCAGTCATGGATACGCTCGAACTGCTGCTCACCGGCGGCCCCGCGCGCGATGTGGAGACACAGGACGTAAAAGTCCACGCCCCGCCCCAGCGCGCCGCCGACAACTGGTTCGCGCGCCTTTTCACCTGCTGAGGGGCGAACTTTGCTGACGCAGGGCGGCGAGGTCTTTATTGCCTGTCAGCGCAATGATTCGTCGCATCCTCACCCCCGCCGCCCTGCTCCTCCTCTCTGCCTGCGCCACGGTTCCCGCCGCGCCGCCTGAGCCCCAGGGCCCGACCGAGCCGGTTACCGTCCGCATCATCGGCATCAACGACTTCCACGGCAACCTGATGCCGCTGCCGGCGCCCAAGGACGTGATGACGCCCGATGGCGAGATTGTGAGTATTCCAGTGGGCGGAGCGGCGTGGATGGCATCGGCCATCGCCACGATCCGCGCGCAGGACGAATATACGATGGTGATTTCGGCGGGCGACATGATCGGGGCCAGCCCGCTCGCCTCTGCCGCCTTCCTCGACGAACCGGCGATCGGCGTGATGAACCGCGTGGGCGTGGACTTCAACGCGGTCGGAAACCACGAATTCGACAAGGGCTGGCAGGAGCTTAAGCGCATCGCCGACGGCGGGTGCGAGAAATACACGCTGCGCGAACCCTGCGCGGTCGAAAAGGACTTTGCCGGCGCGAACTTCCCGTTCCTGTCGGCCAATGTCGTCACCCGCAACGGCGAGACGCTGTTCCCGGCCTTCGGCACCAAGACGTTCGGTGAAGGCGACGCACAAGTCACCGTCGGAGTCATCGGGTTGCCGCTGCGCGACGTACCCAATCTCGTCACGCCGAGCGGGGTCGAGGACCTCTATTTCGGGGACGAGGCGAACGCGATCAACATCTACGTCGAGGAACTGGCCTCCAAGGGCGTCGATGCCATCGTCGTGTCGATCCACCAGGGCCTCTACAATGTCCCGCGCGAGGATTCGAACGGCTGCGGCGGCATATCGGGCGAGCTTCTGCCCATCCTCGAAAGGCTGGACCCTCGCGTCGATCTGGTGATTTCGGGCCATACGCATCGCAGCTATGTCTGCAACTACGGCGACATCGATGCAGCCCGCCCGTTCCTCGTCACCAGCGCGGGATATGGCGCTTCGCAGGTCACCGACATCGCAGTCACCATCGATCCGGCGACGAACGAGGTAACGGCGAAAACCGCCCACAACGTCACGGTGCAGAGCGAGGGCAAGGCCAAGGACGGATCACCGCTTCCCACCAGCACCGCCTTTGCCGCGATCGTCCCCGATGCCGGGATCGCCGCCTATGTCGGGCAGTATGTCGATGCCGTGGCCGAAGTTGCCAAGCGCGCCTCGGGCAAGGTCTCGGGTGAGGCGATCATCACCGATGACGACGAACTGGAAACCGCGCTGGGCGACATGATCGCCGACGGCCAGCTTGCCGCAACGCGCGAAGCAGGCGCGCAGATCGCCTTCATGAACAATTCGGGCGTCCGCGCCAGCCTCGTCCCCGCAGCAGACGGCACGGTCACGTTTGGCGATCTCTACGCCGTGCAGCCGTTCGGCAATTCGCTGATCACGCGGACCTTTACCGGCGACCAGGTCATGGCCCTGCTGGAGCAGCAGTTCGACAGCGCCGACAAGAAGCAGATCCTCGCGCCCAGCGAGGGATTCGCCTTCACTTACGATCGCTCACGTCCCGTGGGCGACCGGATCGTAAAGGCGACGCTGAACGGCGATCCGATCAATCCGCTGAAGTCCTATCGCATCACGATGAATAGCTTCCTCGCCGCGGGCGGCGACGGGTTCACCGTGTTCACCGAAGGGACGCAGACGACGACGGGCGGTAACGACCTCGATGCATTCGAGGCGTGGCTGGGCGCAGTGCCGGTTCGCCAGCTGCCCCGAACGGACCGCGTGACGAACCTGACTCCGCGCTAGATCAGAGCGCGGCCTCGATCGCGGAGACGAGTTCCGCATCGTCGGGGGCCGTGGTCGGTGAAAAGCGCGCGATGACCTCACCGTCGCGGCCGACGAGGAACTTCTCGAAGTTCCAGAGCACTTCGGGATCTTCGGTCGGGGTCATGCCGAAACCGCGCAGCTTGTCGCGGAAGGCTTCGGCATCGCCCTGCTTCGTCGGAGCCGCCTCGACCAGCTCGGCATAGAGCGGCTGTTTGTCAGCGCCGATCACGCTGGCCTTGGCGAACAGCGGGAAGTTTACGCCGAAGCTGGTTTCGCAGAACGTGGCGATTTCCGCATCTGTGCCCGGCTCCTGCGCGCCGAAGTCGTTGGCCGGAAAGCCAAGCACTTCAAGGCCCTGTTCGCCGTACTTTTCCTGCAGCGCCTGGAGCCCCGCGTATTGCGGCGTCAGGCCGCACTGCGAAGCGACGTTGACGATCAGCAGAACCTTGCCCTTGTGAGCGGCAAGGCTGTCTTGGCTGCCATCATTGCGGGTCAGCGCGATATCGGACAGGGCCATCGTGGAAATCCTCTCTATCAGGTGTCGACCTTACGAAACGTAGTGCGCGGTCGTCTTTTCCGCCACTTCCTCGGCCGTGACGCCGGGGGCCAGTTCGACCAGCTTGAACGGGCTGTCATGGTCGGGGCGCTGGAACACCGCGAGATCGGTGACGATCATGTCGACGACGTTTTTACCCGTCAACGGCAGCGTGCATTCCGGGATGAACTTGGGGCTGCCATTCTTGCTGGTATGCTCCATCACGACGATAATCTTCTTCACGCCCGCAACAAGATCCATCGCGCCTCCCATGCCCTTGATCATCTTGCCCGGGATCATCCAATTCGCGATGTCGCCGTTCTGGTCGACTTCCATCGCGCCCAGGACGGTAAGGTCGATATGCCCACCGCGGATCATGGCAAAGCTGGCCGCGCTGTCGAAATAGGCGCTCTTGTCCAGTTCGCTGATCGTCTGCTTGCCGGCATTGATGAGATCGGCGTCTTCCTCGCCCTCGTAAGGGAAGGGTCCGATACCCAGCATGCCGTTTTCCGACTGCAGCGTGACTTCCACGCCTTCGGGAATGTGGTTGGCCACCAACGTCGGGATGCCGATGCCGAGATTCACGTAGAAACCGTCTTCCAGCTCCCTCGCGGCACGGGCGGCCATTTCGTCACGGGTCCAGGGCATTTGCGTTACTCCTTGGCGAGATTGTCTGTTGTGCGGACGCCGTCAGGCGGCGGCCTTGATCGGAGGTGGCAATTCGAACCAGCCGCTATCCAGCAGCGGATCGAACGGTGTCGGCGCGTCGGGATCGCGCAAGTAATCCATGAATTCGTCGAAGTCGCCCTTGCGGTCACCGACGATGGCCGTGATGCACCATTCGCCTGCGGCAGCATTGCGGCGCTGGGTCTTGGTCTCTGCCGGATCGCGGATCAGCAGGACGGTATCTTCGCCCGCCGGATCGAGGCCGGTGTCGGCCAGCACGGCGCGCAGGTCAGCTTCGCGAGCTTCGCCCAGTACACTGATCCAGAGAACCTCGGTCCCCGCTGCGCGCGCGGTGGCAAGCGCCGGTGCGAGACCCGGTTGCGCGACGAAAGGCCCCGTATCGGGCCGGAACGCCGTATTGCCGGGATCGAGATCGATCAGGATCGCAGGCTTCCCGCCTTTGCAAGGCAGGACCGGCTCGTCATCGTTCGAAGCTGCCGGATCGGGCAGGACCGAAAGGCCTTTCCCTGCACGGTCACCGGCAAACAGCGCGGCAGCAAACCACTTTTCGGTAAGGTTCGGGGCCGTCTCAGCCGTGGCGGGCGCGGCAATCTGGACCGAAGCAGCCAATTCAGCCTCGCCTTCGTCCAGCACCGTGCGCTTGGCCAGCATGCCGCTGGCCGCAAGCGGTATTGCCGCGACACAGCCGGAGAGGCCCGTCGCCGCGAGCATCAACCCGCACAGGCCCAACGTCCGGCTGAAGCGCGCGGCGCGCATCGTGCGCTTACGCGGTTTCGCGCTGGCGCGTGGTCTTGAACTCGATCTTCTTTTCGTAAGGCGCGCCGACGATCATGCGCTGGACGTAAACGCCCGGCAGGTGGATGCAGTCGGGATCGAGCGAGCCGGTCGGCACGATTTCTTCCACTTCGACCACGCAGACCTTGCCGCAAGTCGCGGCGGGCAGGTTGAAGTTGCGGGCGGTCTTGCGGAACACGAGGTTGCCGCTTTCATCCGCCTTCCACGCCTTCACCAGCGAGAGATCGGCGAAAATGCCCTTTTCAAGGATGTAGTCAGCAGGTCCGTTCGGGCCATCGAAGGTCTTCACTTCCTTGCCCTCGGCGACTTGCGTGCCGACGCCCGTCTTGGTGTAAAAACCGGGAATGCCCGCACCGCCGGCGCGCATGCGTTCGGCCAGCGTTCCCTGAGGGCAGAATTCGACCTCGAGCTCGCCTGCAAGGAACTGGCGCTCGAATTCCTTGTTCTCGCCGACGTAGGAACTGATCATCTTCTTGATCTGCTTGGTGCGCAGCAGCTTGCCGAGGCCTTCGTTGTCGATGCCGGCATTGTTCGACGCGACGGTCAGATTCTTCACCCCGCTTGCAACCACGGCGTCGATCAGGCGTTCGGGAATACCGCAAAGGCCGAAACCTCCGCTTGCGACAAGCATGTCGTCCTTCAGCAAACCTTCGAGTGCGGTCTTGGCGTCGGGGTAGAGCTTCTGCATCGCGGACAGGCCTTTCCTGAATGTCGGTTCGGGTATGACGGCCTATTACATTTAGCAGGGGTGCCTGTCACCAGTGTTGCAGCGCCGTAACTTCAACGTGCCGCCTTGCCATCGCGGCTACGCGCCGCCATCCCATGAATCATGGAGAGGCAGACCCCAAAATTGACCGGCGACTGGGCCAGCGCGATAACGCGCGCAAAGGCTCATGCGCCATTTCTGGCAGACCTGCTGGCGCGCAGGCCCGATCTGGAAGAAATGCTCGCGTCTGGCGAAGGCGATGCCGCGCTGGCCCTGGCAAAACAGGCAGGCGAAGGCGCGCCCGATGTCGGCTCTGCCCTACGGCGCGAAAAGCGCGCTCTCGCGCTGGTTCTGGGCATTGGGGACCTCGCCGGCGCGTTCCCGCTGCTGAAAGTCACGGGCGAACTGTCCGATTTCGCCAGCCGCGCGCTTCACGCCGCGATTGGCGAGGCGATCGCGCACCGGATGCCTGGGGCAGAAAATACCGGCATGACCGCGCTGGCGCTCGGCAAACATGGGGCGGGGGAGCTGAACTATTCCTCCGACATCGATCCGATCCTGCTTTACGACCCGGCCCGCCTGCCCCGGAGGGAGCGGGACGAACCCGGCGAGGCCGCGCAGATGGCCGCCCGCCGCGTCGTCCAGACGATGGGCGCGCAGACGGCCGAAGGATACGTATTTCGCACCGATCTGCGCCTGCGCCCGGCAAGCGAAGTCAGCCCGCTGGCGATCAGCTTCGATGCGGCGCTGACTCACTACGAAAGCTCGGCGCTCGCGTGGGAGCGAGCGGCCTTCATCCGTGCCAGGTCGGTAGCTGGCGATATCGAGGCAGGGTGCGAATTTCTCGCCCACATTCGCCCCTTCGTCTGGCGCAAATCACTGGACTTTGGCGCGATTTCGGAAGTCGGTCGCCTCGTCCACCGCATCCGCGACGACCATTCAGGCCCGCAGCGCCCCGGCCCCGGCTTCGACGTGAAGAAGGGCCGCGGCGGAATCCGCGAAGTGGAATTCTTCGCGCAAACGCACCAGCTGATCCACGGCGGACGCGATCCTTCATTGCGCTGTTCGGGCACAAGAGCCGCACTCGACGCGCTGGCGGCGGCGCAGATCATCCCGGCCGAAGACGCGGTGGTGATGGGCGAAAGCTATGACCGCCTGCGCGAGATCGAGCACCGGTTACAGATGGTGAACGACCGGCAGACCCACTCGCTGCCCGCAGGAGAGGCGCTGGACAACGTGGCGCAGCTCGACGGGCTGACCGATGGTTCGGCGCTTGTCGCCGAACTCGAAACCATCTGCGAAAAGGTGCGGACCCGCTTCGATAGGCTGGTCGAAGCGCATGGCGGCAAGGTCTCAGCCCCCAAGCCGCAGCCCGTTGCCGAGGAGCGGCTGGAGGAACTCGGTTTTGCCGATCCCGGCGCGCTGGCCGAACGCATCGGCGGCTGGGAAGCAGGGCGCGTAAAGTGCCTGCGGTCGGATGCGGCGCGGCAGGCGTTCAGCGCGATCCGCCCGCAATTGCTGGAGGCGCTCGCCAAGGCGCCCGAACCCGAACGCGCGCTGACCCGCTGGGAACAGATGCTGGCGCGGCTGCCCTCGGCCATCAACATCTTCCACTTGCTGGAAGCGCGCCCTGCCCTGCTCGAAACGCTGGCCCGCGTGCTGGCTTTGTCACCCAGCCTTGCCGATGCGCTGGGACGGCGCGGGGACCTGCTCGACACGCTGATCGACCGGACGGCGTATGACCTGCCCGGCGATGTCGACACGCTGATCGCCGATATGCGCGGCGAGGACGACGACTACGAAGCCGTGCTCGACCGCGTGCGCCGCGTCGTCGGCGACTTGCGGTTCGCGCTTGGCATGCAACTGATCGACAACGCGCAGGACCCTCTCGACGTCGCCGCCGCCCTGTCGCGCGTGGCCGAAGCCGCGATTTCGGTCTGCGCAGAGGCTGCATCGCGCGAATTTTCTCGCGCCCACGGGCGGATCGCAGACGAAGAACTGGTCGTACTCGGCCTCGGAAGGCTCGGCGGCGGGGCGCTGACCCATGCCTCGGACCTCGACATCGTCTATCTCTTCACCGGCGATTTCGAAGGCGAGAGCGACGGCGAACGACCCTTGGGCGCAACGCAATATTTCAACCGTCTCGCCCAGCGCGTGACCGGTGCGCTGATCGTGCCGACCGCCGAGGGCGCGTTGTTCGAAGTCGACACCCGGCTGCGCCCATCGGGCACGCAAGGGCTTCTGGCGGTCAGCATCGACAGCTTCGCCCGCTACCAGGCGGAATCCGCCTGGACGTGGGAGCACATGGCCCTGATGCGCGCACGGGTTCTTCACGGGCCGCCAGCCGCGCACGATGCCGTGTACGAGGTTGTGCGCTCGGTCCTCACGCGCCCGCGCGATGAAGATGCCTTGCGCGCCGACGTACTGAAGATGCGTGGCGACATGGCGACACACAAACCGCCGCGCGGGCCGCTGGACATCAAGCTTCAGCGCGGCGGACTGGTCGATCTGGAGTTCCTGACCCATTTCCACCAGCTTCGCACTGGAACCTGCCATGATCCGAACCTCGGCAAAGCGGTGCGCTGCCTTGGCGCGGCTGGCCACGTGCCCGACACGCTGGGCGAGGCGCGCGACCTTCTGACACGGATGCTCGTTACGCTGCGTCTTGTTTCTCCCGACACCAACCTGCCCCCGCCCGCAGCGCGCGACGTGCTGGCCGCGGCCTGCCGGCAGGATAGCTGGGAAGCGCTGCTATCCGCCCTCGACAAGGCCCGCGCCGAAGTGGCAGGGGCCTGGGCCGAGACATTCGACCAGACACTGGAGCTTTGACCATGACCGACACGCGCCCCGACGCTGGCGACGCCTTCCCCGACATCGCGATGGAAACGCCCGATGGCGGATCGGTCTCGATCAAGGATTTTGCGGGCCAGAAAGTCGTCGTATTCTTCTATCCCAAGGCCAATACGCCGGGCTGCACGACCGAAGCGAAGGACTTCTCCGCCCTGCTGCCCGAGTTCGAGAAAGCCGGTGTCGCAGTGCTGGGCGCAAGCAAGGACAAGCCCGCAGCGCAGCAGAAGTTCATCGACAAGCAGGAACTGACCGTTCCGATCGCGTCCGATCCGGTGGAGAACGGCGTCACCGACGCGCTGGGCGTCTGGACCGAGAAAAAGAACTACGGCCGCACTTACATGGGGATCGAGCGTTCGACCTTCCTTGTCGGCCCCGACGGCAAGGTCGCGCAGGTCTGGCGCAAGGTTCGCGTGAAAGGCCATGCCGAGGCCGTGCTGGAGGCCGCAAAGGCGCTCTGACCACGCGAATGCCCGATACCCTTCCTTCCCTTTCGTCGGTCATCCGCGATGCGCTGCTGACGGGCGATCCGCGCGCCAAGGTCATGGCGACGCGCAAGCTGGTGCGCGACTGGCGACAGGGGCGGCTGGCGTTCGTATTCGACTGCGCGATGCCGGACGAACCGGCGCGGCCCGAGAGGCCTGAGCTGCTGGCGCCCAGCCAGATGCCGAAACGCGGCAAGGGCGGTTCAGAACGCGGACGAATCGCCCTGTGGCACGCGCTGGCGCATATCGAATTCGTCGCTATCGACCTCGCTCTCGACATGGCGGGGCGGTTCGGCGAATCGATGGGAGAGGGGTTCGTCGCCGACTTCCTGTCGGTCGCCGCGGACGAAGCCATGCACTACGCGCTGCTCGACCGGAAGCTGCAGACGCTGGGCAGCCATTACGGCGCTCTGCCCGCCCACGCCGGGCTGTGGCAGGCCGCACAGGAGACGCGACACGACGTTGCGGCAAGGCTGGCGGTCGTACCGATGGTGCTGGAGGCGCGCGGCCTCGACGTGACGCCGGCGACGTTGGAACGTGTGCGGTCGCAGGGGGACGAGAACGGGGCGCGAATCCTCGAACGAATCCTTGACGACGAGATTCGCCACGTTCGCTTCGGGACAAAGCACTTCGACGAAGTGAGCCGTGCGAGAGACGAAAATCCGCAAAAAAACTGGAGAAATCTGGTCGAAAGGCATTTTCGAGGTCGTTTGAAGCCACCGTTCAACGACTCAGCGCGTGAGGCAGCCGGTCTGTCGCGGGACTACCGCACCGGTATTGTCTAATTAACCTTTACGCCCGTAACCAATACTCACGAGACGACGGGAGGGTTCCGACGTTCTCTACATTTTTTATCGCGGCAGGGATGTGACGGACATCACGCCTGCCGTGCCGAGGGGGTCACCCGGCGCATTTCGTACCTTTAAAGGGGTCGGAGGCGCCGAGATAACGAAGGACTTGGCATGACGGACGCAATTCGGATTTCTGCACTGAAGGCTGGACGGGCACTCGCGCTCGGAACGGTCGGTATCGCCGCGATGGCGATGGCCCCCGCTCCCGCCCTTGCCAACGCCAGCGCCTCGGCCAGTGCGGACGTCAAGGCTCCGGTTCGTGACAATGCCGAAAAGACTGAGAGCGACGCCAAGTTCAAGCAGCTTTTCGCGACCTGGAAAAAGGCCGAAGCCGAAGAAGCCAAGGTCGGCATCGCCAAGACCACCGGCGTCGCTTCGATCCCGTCGCGCCTTCCGGTCGAAGGTTCGCGCTACTCCAGTTCGTTCGGTTCGCGCATTCACCCGGTCACGGGTCGCCGCAGGAACCACGACGGTCTCGACATGGCTGCGCCCACCGGTACGCCGATCTACGCAACCGCCGATGGCCGTGTTGAAATGGCGCAGTGGTACGGCGGCTACGGCAATTACGTCCAGATCGAACACGGCGGCGACATCGAGACCCGCTATGGCCACATGTCGCGCATGAACGTGCGCCCCGATCAGGAAGTGAAAAAGGGCGACCTGATCGGCTGGGTCGGTTCGACCGGTCGTTCCACCGGCCCGCACCTTCACTACGAAGTCCGCATCGCAGGCGAGCCGGTCGACCCCGAACCTTACCTGAACCGCGACACCTTCCAGCAGGCGTTTGCCGATGCCAACGGCCTCGGCGCAGGCGGTCCGGAAGACTAAGCAGCGCCCCGGCAATCGGGTTCAAGCGGCCCGGCACTCGCATCAGAGTGCCGGGCCGCTGCCGTTTCAGGCGACCTTCTGCATCGTTTCCCACTCAGACCTGATCAGTTCGAGCCGGGCCGCCCCGTCCTCTGCATAGCGCAGCCGGTCTTCCAGGGCGCGGGCGAGTTCGCCCAGCTGTGGCTCGCCGAAATAGCCCGCGGTTCCGGCCAGCTTGTGAAGTTGCATGGCAAGTACGTCCCACTGCGCCTCGCCCTGCCCGGCGGCGACTTCGGCCAGGTCGGACAGCAACTTGGCCTTTCGTTCGCGATACCGCACGGCAAGCGAATCGGCTTCGCCGACTATCGACCCGACTATGGGCTCGATGATCGCGACCTCGGACTCCGACCCGGGCTGACTGACCGGTGCCAGATAGGTCGCAATCGCCTCTTTCATCGCAGCCATCTGGAGCGGTTTGGCGAGATGCCCCTGCATTCCCGCCTCACGGCAAGCGGCAATGTCTTCGGCAAAGCAGTTGGCCGTCAAAGCAACGATCGGCAACATTTCGGGCTCAAACCCTGCACGTCGCAGTCGGCGCGTAGCCTCCAGCCCGTCCATCTCCGGCATCTGCATATCCATCAGGACAAGGCGGTAGGGCCGCCCCTCGGCATGAGTCGCCTCAACCATGGCGATTGCTTCTGTCCCGTCCACCGCCAGATCGGGATCGAGGCCGGCGCTGCGCGCCATAGCCAGGACCAGTTCCTGGTTTATATCGTTGTCCTCGGCCACGAGCACGCGAGCGGCGTCTCCCGTTTGTGGCCCTATCTGCGGCAATGCCGGTCTGGATGGGGCAGGCGGCAAGATATCCGGCAAAGGAGACAGAAACGCATCGTCCCGCGGTTCCGAAACATCGGAAACGGCGATAAGCGGGATACGAACTGTGAAAGTCGTCCCATGATCGAGACGCGATTCAACGACGATCTTCCCACCCATCAGACGGGCCAACTGGCTCGAGATCGCAAGCCCCAGCCCCGTCCCGCCGTACTTCCTCGCGATCGAGCCGTCTGCCTGTCGGAACTGGTCGAAAATATCGTTCAGCCGTCCGGGCGAAATGCCGATGCCGGTGTCGGCGATGCTGATTTCCAGGAAGTCGGCTTTCGCTCTGGCGTGGACCGATACGCTGCCGTGTTCAGTGAACTTCACGGCATTGCCAATGAGATTGAGCAGGATCTGGCGCAGCCGCAACGGATCGCCGACGAGGCGCAAGGGCACGTCGTCTTCGACTTTCGCTTCAAGCAAAATGCCCGCGCGGTCAGCGACGGGTTGCAACAGCCTGACGCACGCATCGATCTTGGCACGCAAATCGACCGTAGCGGGCACGATGGTGAGCTTCCCGGAATCGATCTTCGACATATCGAGAATGTCGTTCAGCAACCGCATCATCGCACGACCGGAATCGGCGATAAGCTGCGCGTGGCGGCGCTGCGTATCGTTCAACCCTGAATCGAGCAGCAGATCGGTAAAACCGATTACCCCGTTCATCGGGGTGCGAATCTCGTGGCTCATGTTTGCAAGAAACGTCGCCTTGGCCTTTGCGGCGTGCTCTGCCTTCTGCCGTGCCTTGGTAAGATCCGCTTCCAGCTGCTTGGCATCCGAAATGTCGCGCACCGATGCCACGATCGAGGCCACGCCATGCTCGCCCGGAACCGCGGACAAGTGCGCGTCCATCCAGCGGCCGCCCGCCGCGTCGTCCATGCGGAACTGCAATGTACAGTTCCGCTCTTCCCCGCTCCAGAGCGGGCGCAGGCGCCGGTCTATCGCCAATTGTGCATCGCGCCCGAACAGCGCGGCGAAAGGTCGGTCGACAAGCGTATCGGGTTCGCGATCGAGCATCGAACCCGCGTAAGGGGAGGCATAAGTGCAAGTGCCATCGGCCTGCACCATGAACAGCGCATCGCGCACATTATCGGTGATCGTCTTGATCCGCCGCTCACGCTCGGCCAGTTCGGCTTCGGCCACGCGCAAGTCGGTGATGTCCATGTTGATGCCGATATGGCCCGTAAGACGCCCTTCCCCATCGAATTGGGGCGCGGCGGCGCACGTCAGCCAGACGACCGAACCGTCGGGGCGCAGCCACCGCCACGTGTCGGCAAAAGTGCTGCGCGCGGCAGTCGCAGCCATCCAGGCGTAAAAGACCCTGTCGAAATCGTCGGGATGGATTGCGTCGGCCCAGCCATGCCCACGCCACTGTTCGCCCAGCATCCCGGTCGATTCCTGCCACGCGCGGTTCACCCAGGTACATTCGCCGCGCGCATTGGTAAGGAACAGGCCTGCAGGTGCCAACTCGGCCAGCGTGGCGAATTTCCGCTCGCTCGCCTCCAGCGCCATGCGGCCCGTCGCCTTGTCCGATACATCGAGCATGTGCCCCATCACGCCCTGCGCACGCCCGGATGCATCCCGTGTGCAGCGCATCCGCATCTCTACATGACGCTCTTCTCCATCGGGGCGTTCGAAGGCGAGTTCGATCTGCAACACCGAGATCAGGCCTGCGCGAAGACGCGCCATTTCCGGCGCAATCCGCTCGCGCTCTGCGGGCGGCAGGAACAGGTCGTAGGGTTGCCCGATCGACATCTCGCTCTGGCGCCCCGTGATCCGGTCCCACGCGGCGTTGAGGGTCTGCCATGTCCCGTCGTTGCCAATAGAAAAGAATACCTCGTCGATATTGTCGAGCAGGCGGCGCTTGTCATCGCGGCTCTTGCGAAGGGCCTCGCGGTCGCGGATCCCGCGCTCGATCAACCCGGCAAGCGGCAGGCCGACCAGCGTCAGAGAGCCGAGGAAAAGTTGCAGCGTCACGAACTGCAAGGCCGGATCGCCGCGTGTCAACGTGATCGGGCCACTGCCGAAGGCCGTCGCCGCCGTACCGATCGTCGCGATGAGCACCAGCACGAAAGCCGTGCCGCCAATGCCCGAACTGATCCCCGCCAGCACGACGAGCGGGGTCACGAGGAACAGGAAGGGAAAGCTCGACTGCAAGAAGATCGCGAGCGAGCCGAGAACAACAATACCCAGCACCGGAACCGGCACGAGCATCCCGCCCTGCCCTCGCGTCCGCCATGCACCGATGGCGACAATCGTGAGCGGCGCGATGAAGACCAGCCCGCTGGCATGGCGCGCCGCGAACAGCACGGGCGCATCAGAGACGAGGGCCAGCACCAGCACCCCCGATACAGCGGCGCCTGCAAGCATTGCAGCGATAAATCGGAAGAACGCGGTGGGATCGGTGAAGTCGACCGTATCGCCGCAGACCTTGCGCGTGAGCAGAACGGCAATCGCGATCTCGGCAATATTCGCTGCCGTCAGGGCCGCGGCCACATCGGGCTGGATTTTGCCTGCAATCTCTCCAAGGAACAGACCGGCCCCTGCGCCTGCAAGAGCTGCGGATAGCAACTGGCGGCGTACCGAAAGGATAGCGCCTAGCACGACGGCATTGGGCAGCCACAACGCCGCCAACCCGCCGTCATGCGGGACCGAGAGGGATGCAACCGCGAGCAGAAGCGCCGTTGCCGCCATTGCGGCACCCATCGCCAGATGCGCGACCGCGCCAGGTACCGAGGGCTTTTCTTCCCAGACCGCGTCGTTCGTCATGCCTTTGCGCCCTTTGCTGTCATGTTCAGACAGCTTGCCTAGGCGCGGGGCAACAAAACCATGGCAAACAGGGCGTTAGGTATTTTTCCGGAAACCGGAATGCGGGCTATAGTCGATACCGCCAGCCCAGCCCGTCATTGGGTGATCACTGCGCCAGCAGACGCTCCGCGATGGCGCGCACGTCCTTGCCCATGTCCTCGCGTTCAAGGGCGAGCTTCAGCGTCGCCTCGACAAAGCCGAGTTTCGAGCCGCAGTCGAACCGTTCGCCTTCGAAGGTCACGGCATGGAACGGCTGGCTGCCGATCATCTTGGCCATGGCATCGGTCAGCTGGATCTCGCCGCCCGCGCCCTTTTCCTGCGTTTCGAGCGTACGCATGACCTCGGGCTGGAGGATGTAGCGGCCCGACACGATCTTGTTCGACGGCGCGTCTTCCACCGCAGGTTTTTCGACCAGGCCCTTCACTTCGGTCAAATTGCCACTCGTCTCGCCCGGCGTGATGACGCCGTACTTGTAGACTTCCTCGTGCGGGACTTCGAGCACCGAGATCAGGTTGCCGCCAACCTCGTTATAGGCATCGACCATCTGCTTCATGCAGTTGGGCTTGCCCCACATCAGTTCATCGGGAAGCAGGATGGCGAAGGGTTCATCGCCCACCACGGCACGCGCACACCAGATCGCATGGCCAAGGCCCATCGGGACCTGCTGGCGCACGGTAATGAGATCGCCCGGCGTAAAGCGCGTATCGTCAAGCGGGCTCATGTCCTTGCCGCGTTCCCGCATGGTCTGCTCAAGCTCGTAGGCGATGTCGAAATTCTCGACCAGCGCGGTCTTGCCGCGGCCGGTGACGAAGATCATCTGCTCGATCCCCGCCTCGCGCGCTTCGTCGATGGCGTACTGGATCAGCGGGCGGTCGACGACGGGAAGAAGCTCTTTCGGAATTGCCTTCGTCGCAGGCAGGAATCGGGTGCCGAGACCGGCAACGGGGAAAACGGCCTTGCGGATCGGCTTGCGTTCAGAAGAGCTCATGAGGTCGGCAGACGTCCCTGTGTTCGTTCGCGAATGGTGCACTGCAACCTAGGCATGGCAGGGGGCCGGGTTCAAGGGCGGATGGAACTGCCGTTCGAAACATGGGGGAACCGCATGTCTCCCGCGCGGTTGCTTGCCCATTACGCAAAACGGGGTAAAGGCGGGGAATGGACAAGATCATCATTGAAGGCGGCAAGCGCCTTGAAGGAGCGCTTCCGATCTCCGGCGCGAAGAATGCGGCACTTACGCTTGTGCCTTGCGCGCTGCTCACCGAAGAACCGCTGACCCTGCGCAACCTGCCGCGGCTTGCCGACATCGACGGCTTCCAGCACCTGATGAACCAGTTCGGCGTGTCGACCACTATAGCCGGTTCGCGCCCCGAAGATTTCGGCCGCGTCATGACGCTGCAGGCCCCGCGCCTCACCAACACGACCGCGCCTTATGAACTGGTCCGCAAGATGCGCGCCTCGATCCTCGTGCTCGGCCCGCTGCTGGGCCGTGCGGGCGAGGCGACGGTGTCGCTGCCCGGCGGCTGCGCCATCGGCAATCGCCCGATCGACCTCCACCTGAAGGCCCTGGAAGCGTTCGGCGCGACCATCGAACTCACCAGCGGCTATGTCCGCGCCCATGCGCCCGATGGCGGCCTTCCCGGCGGTGACTACTCCTTCCCTGTCGTATCTGTGGGCGCGACCGAGAACGCGTTGATGGCGGCAGTCCTCGCCAACGGCACCAGCCGCCTCGACAATGCCGCGCGCGAGCCCGAGATCGTGGACTTGTGCAACCTCCTCGTCGCAATGGGCGCCGAGATCGAGGGCATCGGCGAATCGCTGATCACCGTTCACGGCGTGAAGCGCCTTCACGGCGCGACCTACCGCGTCATGCCTGATCGTATCGAGGCCGGCTCCTACGCCTGTGCCGCCGCGATCACGGGCGGCGACGTCACGCTGACCGGCGCGAACATGAAGGACATGAGCGCGACCAACCACGCGCTGCGCAATGCCGGTGTCCATGTCGAGGAAGTGAAGAACGGCATCCGCGTCTATGCCGACGGTCCGCTCAAGGCCGTGAACCTGTCGACCGCGCCTTTCCCGGGCTTCCCCACCGACATGCAGGCCCAGATGATGGCGCTGCTCTGCATGGCGCAGGGCACCAGCGTCCTGACCGAGACGATCTTCGAGAACCGCTACATGCACGTTCCCGAACTGAACCGCATGGGCGCGCATATCGAGACGCAGGGCCGCACCGCCATCGTCCACGGGGTCGAGAAGCTGACCGGCGCCGAAGTCATGGCGACCGACCTTCGTGCCTCGATGAGCCTGGTGATCGCAGGGCTGCGGGCAGAGGGCGAAACGGTGGTCCACCGCCTCTACCACCTCGACCGCGGGTACGAGCGGCTCGAAGAAAAACTGGGCCTCGTCGGCGCGAACATCCAGCGCGTCGGCGGCGACTGATCCCTCTGGGCGCGGGCCGCGCTTTACGCCCGCGCCTGACCGGTTAGTCTGGCCCGCGTGCAGATCGTCAAACTCGTCATCGGCTGGATCGCGCGGCACTTCGTGCTGTGGGTCCTGCTGATCGGCGCGCTGCTGGTCTGGAATGCGTGGCAAGTCGGCGCGGAACAGGAACTGCGCGCGGCAAAGCTGGAAGAAACGCTCGCCGCGATAGAAGTGCAGCGCGATGCGGGCGAGGAAGCCCTGCAACAAGCCGAAGCCGATGCGCGCGGGCGGTCGGTCGAAGTGCTCGAGGCCATGCTGGCCGACGCAAAGGCCGAGCGGGCTGCGCTGGTCAGCAAACGCCGTTCGGACCTCAGGCGCCGCGCCAGCATCGCGCTGGCCGACAGCGACGCGATCATCGCGGATCAGACGCTCGAACTCGAAATCGCGGTCGCCACGCGCAAGATCGCGGGGCTCGAACGCTCGATCGCGGCGACAGAGGCGCAGATCGACCGTGCGGCCATGATGACCGCCGCGATCAAGGCCTGGCGCGACGCGGATACCAAGTGGCGCAATGCCGTGCGTGCCTGCGACGCCGCCAAGACCGCGGTGGAGCAGTACGAAGCGCGGCGCGGTCTGGGCCGCATCTTCGGCAGCATTACCGGCGAAGGCAGGCGGCTTCGGGCCTATCGCGATGACCAGTGTTCGGGCGTTGCCGCACTCGCCGCCCGCAGCGAACGCGTGAAGGAAATCCTCGACGAAACGCGCAAGGGTGGTGCCGCCGTCGCCCGTGCAGGAGCATGGTCCGAAGACCGTCTGGAAAGCGCCGACACCATGCTGCGCGAAGCAGTCGCCCGTGAACGTGAAGGCGCGGAAGGATCGGCCCGCGCGCAGATCCGCAAGAAATGGGCCGACTGGGGCATGACCGCGATCCTTTGGCAGGCGTTCATCGCGCTGCTGTTGATCATTGCGATGCCTTACCTCATCCGCCTGCTGTTCTGGTTCGTCCTTGCGCCGATGGCAGAGCGCCGCCCCTCAATCCGCATCGCCGTGCCCGGCGGCATCGGCGCGCCCATGCCGCCTGCCGGGGCCAGCCGCACCTCGATCGCGGTCCAGCTCGGCGCGGGCGAGGAACTGCTGGTGCGGCAGGACTATCTGCAGAGCAGCTCGGTCAGCGGGGCGAAGGAAACGCAGTGGATGCTCGACGTCAAGCACCCGCTTTCCAGCCTGGCCAGCGGGCTCTGGTTCCTCACCCGGATCCGGGGCGTGGGCGAAGTTACGACGATTTCCGCCGTCCACGATCCCTTTGCCGAAGTCACCGAAGTCACGCTGCCCGAAGGCGGCGCGGCGGTCCTTCACCCCCGCGCGCTGGCGGCCGTCGTTCAGAAGCAGGGCCACCCGATGCGGATCACCAGCCATTGGCGGCTCTTCTCGCTCAACGCCTGGCTTACGATGCAGCTTCGCTTCCTCGTATTCCACGGCCCTGCCCGCCTCGTCATCAAGGGCGGGCGCGGAGTGCGGGTCGAGCCGGCGGGCGCGGGGCGCATCTTCGGGCAGGACCAGCTCGTCGGCTTCAGCGCCGAACTTGACTATTCCGTAGCCCGGACGGAAACGTTCTGGCCCTATTTCCTTGGCCGCGAACAATTGCTGAAAGACCGCGTGCTCGACGGCGAAGGAATGCTTATCGTCGAGGAAGCACCGATGGCGGGCCGCAAGGGCGCGGGCGCGCGCGGCGGGCTGGAAGGCGCGATGGACGCGGCGCTCAAGGCCGTTGGGCTATAGGCCCCGCGAATTTATCGAAACAAATGACCCGCCTCGTGCGTTCTGATGGCAAAAGAACCAAGGAGAAACATCATGGGTCTCATCAAGATGGCCGCCCTCGGCGCGCTCGGTTATGCCGGGTATCGCTATTACACCAACCGCAACGGCGTTCCCGCCGCCTACGACGACGAAGGCCCGAAGGCCACGCCCTCGAACGAGGTCACCCCGGTCCGCGACGCTGGTCCCGATGCCATGCGCGACAAGCCGAAGACCTGGTCGAAGACCGACGAGACGCTCGACGAGAGTTTCCCGGCAAGCGATCCGGCAGCGACGTACTGATCGCCTGAAAAACGAAGCGAGGGGCGGGGAAACCTGCCCCTTCTGCTTTGAAAGGCCCGCACCGCCATGACCTATAAGCGTTTTTTCGCGATGATCGCGACATCGACCGTGGTGATGTACGGCCTGATGTATCTCAACACCTATGAGATGTCGCACATCTGGTTCAGCCAGACGCGTGCGTGGATGGCTCTGCTGATGGGGGCGGTCATGGCCGTCATCATGCTCGGCTTCATGTGGAAGATGTACGACCGTCCGCCGGTCAAGTTCCTGATCATGGGCGCAAGCGTCGCCGTTTTCGCAGGATCGCTCTGGCTCGTGCGTAGCCAGGAAACGGTGGACGATGTCAGCTACATGAAAGCGATGATCCCACACCATTCGATCGCGATCATGACAAGCCGCCGGGCCCACATCTCCGACCCGCGCGTGCGCGATCTCGCCAATGGCATCATCGATGCTCAGGTTAGGGAAATCGGCGAGATGGAGGCGCTGATCGCCGATATCGAGGCGAACGGCGATGCCGAGGGCGAACCCGCCCCGATCCACTGACCGTCAGGGCAGCCGCGCCTTCACCAGCCATACGCGGATGGCGCTGGCCAACCCCGGCGGCGTTTCGCTCCTGATCCGCTCGGCATCGATCTTCGCGACCAGCGCGTTGATCGACATGTCCGACGCCGCGGCGGCATCCTTCAGCATGTCCCAGAAAATCGGTTCGAGACTGATCGAGGTCTTGTGACCCGCGATCTCGACAGAACGCTTTACCGGTGGGTGATAGGGATCGCTCACAGGTCGATCCGCCACAGCAGCGTTTCGTGGCAGGGGTGGTGCATGTCGCCCGCGTCAAAAGTCCCGACGACGCGCCCGCCGACTTTCTCGATCGTACGCTGCGAGGCGATGTTGTCCTGATCCGTGGTCAGTTCGACGTATTCAAGACCGATGTCGCGCGCTTCCTTGCAAATCTGGATCAGCGCACGCGTCGCATAGCCCTTGCCGCGGTGCCATTCGGCGACCGTGTAGCCGATATGGCCCGGCACACCTTCGGGAAGCGCGCTCGTCCCCTTGGCCCAGCGCAAGTTGATCGCGCCGATGAAGGTGCCATCCTCCCACATCCAGCGGGTAATGCCGGGAAGGCGCGGTTTGAGCGTTCCGTCGGGCATCTCGATCGGCGGGCCTTTCCCGTCGGGATCGTGCATCACGGCAATCAGCCCCTCGGGATCTTCCTCAATCTGCTCCAGTTGCTGCTGACGGACGCGTTCGGTGTTGATGTTGTGCGGCGAGAACCCGCGCTTAAGCGCGTCACGGTATTCGGGCAGCATCGCCAGTGTTGGGCGCACCAGTTCCATCGCACAAGCTCCGTAAGCGCAGGTCACTGAGTCACTTCGTGCATGATGCCCGAACCGCCCTCATCCGGTCCAGTCATCGACCGTGCCAGTCCTCTACCGTGATCGCCCAGCGTTCGTGATCGCGCCACTGCCCGCCGATCATCAGGTATCGCGGGCTGTAACCCTCCTTGCGAAAACCGGCCCGCTTCACGAGCGCGATGGACCGGGTGTTCTCCGGCTGGATGTTCGCCTCGATCCGGTGCAGCCCGACCTCGGTGAAGGCAAAGCGCAGCACTTCGCCCATCGCCTCGGTCATCAACCCGCGGCCTGCCGTCGCCGGATAGCCGTGATAGCCGAGATAGGCGCTGCGAAAGTTGCCCAGCGCGATTTGCGTCACGTTGAAAACGCCTACCAGTTCGCCCGCTGTGGTCCGCGCGATGCGAGTGCGATTGGCGGGCGCCGTGGCGACTTCCAGCCATGCGGCAAAACTTTCTGCATCGATGCAGGGCGACGCAAAATCGCCGTGGTGCCCGCGCGCGGCGCGATTCGCCGCGATCATTTCGGGCCCGTCGGCCTCGGTCAGCGGGAAAAGCTCGATTTTCATGTCACCACGCCACCGGCTCGCGCCCGTTCGCCTTCAGGAAGGCATTGGCGCGGCTGAAGGGTTTCGATCCGAAGAACCCGCGATGGGCCGAAAGAGGGCTGGGGTGCGGGCTTTCGATCACGCAGTGGCGGGTGTCGCCGGACAGTTCGGGAATACGCCGCGCCTTGCCCTGCGCGTGACTGCCCCAAAGTATGAAGACGCTCGGTTCCTCGCGCCTTGCGACTGCGGCAACGCAGGCATCGGTGATCGCATCCCAGCCGCGTTTCTGGTGCGACCCCGCATTGGCCGCCTCTACCGTCAGCGCGTTGTTGAGCAGGAGCACGCCCTGCTTGGCCCAGCGGGTGAGGTCCCCATTGCCCGAAGGCGGGGTGCCGCAGTCAGCTTCCAGTTCCTTGAAGATATTGCGCAGCGAGGGCGGCAGTTTCACCCCGTCAGGCACCGAGAACGCCAGCCCGTGCGCCTGTCCCGGCCCATGATAGGGATCCTGCCCCAGGATCACCACTTTCACTTCATTCAGCGGTGTCAGGTCCAGCGCGCGCAGCCGCTCTCCCCGCGGCGGATAGACGGTCTTGCCGCCCGCTTCCTCCCCGCGCAGCCAGCCGCCCAGCTTGCGCGCCTCGTCCGACGCAAGCACGGGTTCGAGCACCGGGGCCCAGGATTGCGGGATCGCCTCACCATTCATCGTGCAAGGGATTAGGCTTTTTGCCTTTCTGCCGCCAGCCGCCCCTTTCCCTCTTTCCCCATTCGGCCTAAGGGCCATTCATGGCAGTTTACCTCCACGAAGAAGACCTTCCCGAAGGCGTGCTCGCACCCGGCCCCGTGGCCGTCGATACGGAAACGATGGGCCTCGTCACGCGGCGCGACAGGCTGTGCGTCGTACAGATCAGCGACGGCAAGGGCGACGAACACCTCGTCCGCTTCAAGGTCGGCAGCGATTACGATGCGCCCAATCTCAAGGCCGTGCTCGCCGATCCTTCGCGGGAGAAGTACTATCACTTCGCCCGCTTCGATCTTGCCGCGATCCAGCATTACCTCGGCGTTATGGCAGGGCCGGTGTTCTGCACGAAGATCGCCAGCAAGCTGACCCGCACCTACACCGACCGCCATGGCCTTAAAAATCTGGTCACCGAGCTTCTGGGCAAGGACATGAGCAAGCAGCAGCAGTCGAGCGACTGGGGCGCGCCAACGCTGATCGAGGCGCAGAAGGAATACGCCGCCAGTGACGTGCGCTTCCTGCACGAGATGGTTGAGATTTTCCGGGTGCGCCTCGAACGCGAAGGCCGCACCGAAATCGCGCAGGCCTGCTTCGATTTCCTGCCGACGCGCGCGCTGCTCGACCTTGCTGGCTGGGAAGACAAGGACCTGTTCAGCCACGAGGCCTGATAAGCCCTTCGCCCGAGAGGATCGGACCCCATATAACGAGCCATGACCGCCGAAGCCGACATTATCCGCGACAAGCGCCAGCACATGGCGGCGCCCGGCGGCGCGCATGACAAGCTCGTGCGTTTTCTCGTACTGGTCCTGCCGGTCGCGATCGGCGTGCTCTTTGCGCTGATGATCCTTGCGCCGCTGTCGCCGCGCGGGGAAATCAGCTTCCTGCTCGACCGGGACAAGGTGCAGGTCACGCCCAACCGCATCTCGGTGAACAAGGCGATGTACCGCGGCCTCGACGCCGAGGGGCGGCCCTTTGCCATCATGGCGGGCAATGCCGTCCAGAAGACCCGCGAGGTCCGCAAGATCGAAATGGACGACCTGACCGCGCGCATTCTGCTGGACAATGGACCTGCGGAATTGAGCGCGCAGAACGGCATATACGATTTCGGCGACGATACCGTTTCGGTGCCCGGCGCCGTCAATTTCATGGCGGCCGACGGCTATCGCATGATCGCGCGCAACGTCTCGCTCGACCTGTCGGAAAAGAAGCTGGTCGGCACCGGCCGGGTCGAAGGTCGCATCCCTGCCGGCACCTTCAGCGCCGACCGGCTCGAGGCTGATTTGCAGGCCCGCACCGTATCGCTTATCGGAGACGCCCGGCTCCGCATGGAACCCGGCTCACTCAGGATGCCCCGATGACTTTGAAGACCATTCTGAAATCCCGCTCGCTTCGCGCAGGCCTTGCAGGTTTCGGCCTCACCGCCGCCGTCATGCTCGGCGCTCAACAGCTTTCCGCTCAGTCTATCGCCGGGTTCAACTCGAACCAGCCGGTGGACTATGCCGCAAACCGGATCGAGCTGCAGGACCGCGAAAACCGCGTCGTGCTTTCAGGTGACGTCGCGATCAAGCAGGGCGACCTGCGGCTCAATGCCGGTCGCACGATCGTGAACTATACCGATGCCGGCGCGCTCAAGATCCAGCGCATCACCGCCACCGGCGGCGTGCAGGTTGCGCGCGGCAACGAAACGGCACGCGGCAACGTCGGGGTCTACGATTTCAACCGCCGGATCATCACGCTGGTCGGCGATGTGCGCCTGCGCCGCGGGTCCGACACGCTGAACGGAGGCCGCCTTGTGATCGACCTCAACACCGGCGTGTCGAGCGTCGATGGACGCAGCGCGGGTTCGTCGTCCTCTGCCGGCGGCGAGACTTCGTCGAACGGCCGGGTCAGCGGAAGCTTCTCGGTACCCGAGTAAACCTGCCGATCCAAGGCGTGTCGCCCGTCGATTACGCCGCTGGCAACATTGCATAGCGCGGCGCGCAACTTATGGTGCGCGGCGTTTCCAAGCATACCCTTTTTCGGAGCGTCTCCCTTGCCCCAAGATCGCAAAGTAGCCCTGATCACCGGCGTCACCGGCCAGGACGGGGCTTATCTGTCGCGGCTTCTGCTTGAGAAGGGATACGAGGTCCACGGCATCAAGCGCCGCTCGTCCAGTTTCAACACGGGCCGGATCGAGGATATCTACGAGGATCCGCATACCCCGCATCAACGTTTCCACCTGCATTATGGCGACCTGACGGACAGCACGAACCTGATCCGCATCGTGCAGGAAACCCGCCCTACAGAGCTCTACAACCTTGCCGCGCAGAGCCACGTTCAGGTCAGCTTCGAGACGCCCGAATATACCGCGAACGCCGACGGTATCGGCACGCTGCGCCTGCTGGAGGCGATCCGTATTCTGGGGCTGGAGAAGGAAACCCGCTTCTACCAGGCCTCGACGTCGGAAATGTTTGGCATGGTGCAGGAAGTCCCGCAGCGCGAGACGACACCGTTCTATCCGCGCAGCCCTTATGGCGCGGCCAAGATGTATGCCTACTGGATCACGATCAACTATCGTGAGGCCTATGGCATGCACGCGTCGAACGGCATCCTGTTCAACCACGAAAGCCCGCTTCGCGGCGAGACTTTCGTGACGCGCAAGATCACGCGCGCCGCCGCCGCGATCAAGCTGGGCCGTCAGGAAAAGCTCTATCTCGGCAACCTCGACGCCAAGCGCGACTGGGGCCATGCGAAGGAATACGCGCGGGGCATGTGGATGATGCTCCAGCAGGACGAGGCGGACGACTATGTGCTGGCCACCGGCGAAACGGTGGAAGTGCGCGAATTCGCGCGCTGGGTCTTCGAGGATGCGGGCATCCCGGTCGATTTCCGCGGCGAGGGTATCGACGAGAAAGGCTATTGCCAGTCCACCGGCAAAGTCCTGATCGAAGTCGACCCCCGCTATTTCCGCCCGACCGAGGTCGACCTGCTGATCGGCGATCCGTCCAAGGCAAAGCAGCGTCTCGGCTGGAGCCACGAGACCAGCGTGCGCGAACTGGCCCGCGAAATGCTCGAGGCCGATCTTGCCGTGATGCAAAACGCCCCGATCGCCAAGGCGGACTAGAACTAGCCTGCCGACGAACCGCCAAAGCGACGAGCCCATATTGAAGAACCGAATCCGCGATATTGCCGGACCGCTCTGGCCGACGCTGGTGCGGGGGCGGACGCGTGTCGCGCGCGTGGCGAAGGCGGCCCTGGGCGCCCGCGCCTTTGCGTTGGCAGAGCGGCGACGCCGATCGCTTGCGATCGACCTTGACCGGCCTGTCGGCATGGGGGGACTCATCGCCCATGCTCTCCTACTCCATGCGTGGGCGGAAGATGCGGGGACACAGCTTGAAATCAGGGCGTCGAGCCCGCTCTATGGCGATGGCCGCGCGGATGTCTTCCGGCACTGGTTCGAACGCGGAACCGGTAATCAGACGGCACCGCTGGGCCTTTTTGCCAGCGAGTACCTGATCCGTCACCGCGCGCCGCAGCATGTTCCGTTGGACCGGGCGTACGCGCTAATGGCTGCGCATTTCCGGCCTTCGGCAATCCTGTCCGATGCCATCGAAGCGGCTGCGGCGTCGATCGGGCCCTACGACACCGCGATTCACTTTCGCGGCACTGACAAGGTGCTCGATTCCGGCAAGGTCGACTATCGGCAGATGTTTGCAGCGTCCGACGATGCCTTGCGCCAGTGCGAGGGCGAAACCGTATTCCTCGCAACCGATGATCCGGGCTTGGCAGACGCGCTACGCAAACGGCACGGCGGCGTCACTTTCGCGAGCTACGATATCGGCGAAGTTCCCGAAGGAATGCCCCGTCATTTTTCCTCGCTTGCGCCCGAAGACAAGGCGCGCGAGGCTTTGGTCAATATCTGGCTGATTTCCCGGGCCACGCGCGTCTTCAGAACGTCGTCGTACCTTTCTTCGATTTCGCGCCTGCTGAACCCGGCGCAAAAGACCGTCACCATCAATCGCACAATTCTTGCCGAAACGCCGTTTCCCGAACAGGGTGTCCTGGAACAGGAAGCGCGTGAGCGAGGCACGGGACAGTTATGAGCGCAGCCACATTCAGTCTCACCGGCAAGCGCATCTATGTCGCCGGGCACAAGGGCATGGTCGGTTCCGCCATCGTGCGGCGGCTGGCCGCCGAGGGGTGCGAGGTCCTGACGACCGACCGCGCACTGGACCTGCGAGAGCAGAGTGCGGTGCGTGACTGGTTTGCAAGCGAGCAGCCCGATGTCGTGGTCCTCGCCGCCGCCAAGGTGGGCGGCATCCTTGCGAACGACACCTATCCGGCGCAGTTCCTCTACGACAACCTCATGATCGAGGCTAACGTCATCGATGCCGCGGCACAGAACGGGGCGGAAAAGCTGCTGTTTCTCGGTTCCTCCTGTATCTATCCGAAAATGGCCCCTCAGCCGATTTCGGAAGACGCACTGCTGACGGGACCACTCGAATCCACGAACGAATGGTACGCGATCGCGAAGATCGCCGGCATCAAGCTATGCCAGGCCTATCGCCGCGAATATGGCTGCGATTTCATTTCGGCGATGCCAACCAATCTCTATGGGCCCGGCGACAACTTCGACCTGAAGAACAGCCATGTCCTGCCCGCCCTGTTACGCAAGGCGCACGAGGCAAAAGAGCGGGGCGACGGGGAAATCACCGTCTGGGGCAGCGGTACGCCGCTGAGAGAGTTCCTCCACGTCGACGATCTGGCCGATGCCTGCGTCTTCCTGCTGAAGAATTATTCGGGCGAGGATCACGTCAATGTCGGTTTTGGCGAAGACATCGCGATCGCAGACCTTGCCCGGACCGTGTGCGATGTCGTGGGCTTCGAAGGCCAACTGAGCTTCGATGCGACCAAACCTGACGGTACGCCGCGCAAGCTGATGGATTCAAGCCGCCTTCAGGCGCTGGGCTGGTCGCCCCGCATCGGCCTGCGCGAAGGGATTGCGGACGCCTACGGCCACTTCGTCGCCCGCGAAGCGCAAGACTGACAGGCGCTCGCTGCCCGACATGAAGATATTGCTGCACAGCCTGCAATACCTGCCCGACGCGGTCGGGATCGGTGTCTATTCGGGCGGACTTGCCGAAGAGCTGGCCGCGCGCGGCCACGCGGTCGAGGTCGTCGCGGCAAAGCCGTTCTACCCGCAATGGAAGCTCCGCAAAGGTGAGCCTTCTGGAACCTACACGCGGACCGAAAACGGCGTGAAAGTCACGCGTGTCCCCGTCTATGTCCCGGCGGAGCCGAGCGGGGCCAGACGCATCGCCCACTACCTCAGCTTTGCCGCCACCAGCCGAAAGCCGCTGAAACAGGCGGACCGGCCCGACCTCGTAATCAGCGTGGCCCCGGCGCTTCTCGCGGCCCGCGTTGCCGGGCGAGTGGCCAGACAGGCAGGCATCCCGTTCTGGCTGCACATTCAGGACCTGGAGGTCGACGCCGCGATGGCGACCGGCCTGTTGCCCCACGAAGGGCAGGTAGCAAGCGCGGCATTCGCGGTCGAGCGCCGCATCCTGGAGATGCCCGACGTCGTTTCCTCGATCAGTCCCCGCATGCTCGAAAAGCTCGCCGCCAAGGGCGTACCTGCCGAACGCCTTTTCGAACTGCGGAACTGGAGCCAGTCGCTCGACCTTTTTGCGCATGCCGATGGCGGGCGCTACCGAACCGAATGGAACCTCGGCAACCGCAAGGTCGCGCTCTATTCAGGCAATATCGCGCGAAAGCAAGGGCTTGAACTCGTCATCGATGCTGCGCGCCGGTTGCAGAGCCGGGACGACATTGTCTTCGTCATCTGCGGCGAAGGACCGAACCGTGCCCGGCTCGAGGAACATGCCAGTGACCTCGGCAAATATCCAGTTTCACTCGCTGCAGCCGGTGGAACGCCTTGGCGACCTGCTGACCACCGCCGACATCCATCTGCTTCCCCAGATTGCGGGCGCAGCAGATCTCGTTCTGCCTTCAAAACTGACCAACATGCTGGCTTCGGGCCGCCCTGTTGTCGCCACGGCGGCGCCGGGCACGAGCCTTGCCATGGAAGTCGCGGATTGCGGCATCGTCACACAGCCGGGCGACGATACGGCATTCGCAAAAGCCATCGCCGCGCTCGCTGACGATGCAGCCCGCGCGCGAGAATATGGCGTGAACGGGCAGCGGTGCGCGGCGGATCGATGGGCGAAAAAAGCGATCATCGACCGTTTCGAGCACAAGGCGATGGAACTGGTGTCGCGATGAGAGCGCGCCTTGCCAGGGGTATATTCGCGGTCGGATATTCCAAGGCCGTGCATGCGCTGGTGCAACTGGCGCTGATTCCCGTGCTTGCAAACGCATGGGGCCTGCAGGTCTATGGCCAGTGGCTGGTCTTTGCCAGCATCCCGATTTTCCTCGCCGCAGCCGACTTCGGCTTCGGCACTGTCGCGGGCAATAGGATGGTCGGCGAAATTGCGATCGATGCGCCGGAAGAAGCTCGTATGACCTTCCAGTCCGCACTCGTCATGGTGTTGTCGGGCGCGGTCCTGATCTCTCTCGGATGCTTGTGCGTCGCGATGCTGGCGCCCGACAGCCTTATGGTGATCGACAACGGGATGAGCGGGCGGGAAGCGCGCCGGGTACTGGGCTTCTTCGGCATCTATGCAGCGATGATCGTGCTCATGCCGTTGCTTGTCGGCTCGGCAAAAGCCGAAGGCCGTCTTGCAGGTGCGACCGCGATCATGGCCACCTGCTATCTTGTCGAAAGCATCGCCGTCATCCTGTTGGCGGGTTCCGGGTACAGCCCGCTTTATGCGGCAGGGGCGATGATGATCTTGCGGACTTTCGGCATCGCGCTGCTTGCCATCTGGGTAAATGGGTTCGCCTCCTGGCTGCGATTCGGATTTTCGAACGCCTCGAAGCGCCGGATTGCCGAGCTTTGGCGCCCATCGCTTGCCGCGATGCTGCTCCCGATTTCGCAAGCGGGGTACCTGCAAGGTATCGCCATCGCTGCAGGTGCCGTCGCCGGAACCGCGGTCATCCCCGTCTATGCCGCGATGCGTACCATCTCGCGGCTGCCCGCGCAGCTTCTCGCGCCGCTCGCCATCCCGCTCATGCCCGAATTTGCCGCTGCTCGCGCACGCGGCGATACGCGTCGTTCATCGAGTATTTCCGGCGGCTTGCTGGTCGCCTCGCTGGCAGTGGGGATCACTGGCGCAACCGTTGTGGGCTTTGGCGGGTCGCAAATCCTCGAAGTCTGGACCAGCGGGGCGATCGATGCGCCTCAGGCCATGATCGCGGCTTTCGGTGTGCTGGTGCTCTGCCAGTGCTTGTGGGCCCCTGTTTCGGACCTTCTGCTGGCGATCAACCGACACGAAATCTACACCGCCGTCTACGCCGCGTCGGCAGCCCTGTCGCTCGCCTTGACATTCCCGCTTGTCCACGCGCTAGGCATCACCGGAGCAGCGCTCGCCGGGCTCTTGCTCGAAGCGGTCATGGTTCTCGCTGTCGGCTACTCGATCCAGCGCTGGGCCGGGCCGGTCATGCTGAACCCTGTATCGCTAGGTCAATCGCTGTCTGGCAGGGGACACGACCGATGAACCGCGACCGGATCTTCGCCTTCCGGCACAAGGTGCTTGTCCACCTGTTGTCGGGCGTGCTGCCCTATTACGTCGTGAACGAGTTTCCCAAATGCGGTGGCAGCTGGCTGACGGAGATGCTGGCCGACGCGCTCGACTTGCCGTTTCGTCGTAATGAACCCGTGCGGGTCGAGAAGGCGTTGGTGCACGGACACTTCCTTCGTCCGGGCCTGTTGCGGAATGTCGTCGTGCTATGGCGCGATCCGCGCGACGTGCTCGTCTCGCTCTATCATCACTGCTTCTTCATCAGCGAATACGGCGATCAACTTTTCGGGAACGGCAAACTGGTAGCAGGAATGCGCCAAGCCCTGCCGTTCGAAGACTATGACGATGTCGCAGCGAACCTTCCCGCATTCATCGCCTACATCCATGAAAATCCGGTCGTCCCGCGTTTCACTTGGCCCGATTTCGCGCGGCAGTGGGCCGAACGGGATGTCGTTCACACGAGCTACGAAGCACTGCGTGCTGACACGCCGGAGGAGTTGGCGCGGGTCGTCGGCGCCTTGGCCGGTGTCTCTCTCGATAATGCGCGGGCTACGATGATTGCCGAACGGCACAGTTTTGCCCGCGCCAAGGCAAAATCGGAACAGAACCTCGCCCCCGAAGCCCGGCCATTCGTCCGGTCAGGCTCGGTCGGAGGCTGGCGTGCCCAGTTCGGGCCAGAGGCCGAAGCCCTACTCAACCGCCACGGTTATCGCCCGCTGATGGAGCGATTGGGTTACACCTTGTAGCTGCGAAGGAACTGCGCGGCGTGATCCCCTATTTCCCGTCGGAAAGTAGACCACGGGCGGGTGGCTGCCTGACGGGCAATGGCTTGTGGGTCTAGAAGACCTGAACATTTCCTCTCGGCGAGGTCATGCATGACCTCGCCGAGCCGTGACAGGTCGCCGGGTTCAATGACGGTCGCTGCGTCACCGCCAAGCGCAAGGTCGGGGACGCCGGTATTGGTGGTGGCGATCACGTGGCAACCAGTTGCCAGCGCTTCGAGATAGACGAGGCCGAACCCTTCGACGAGCGACGGCATGACGAACACGTCGCTTGCTGCGTAAATTTCTTGCAGTGCGGGTCTGTCCAGATAACCGAGCAGGCGGATTGTCGGATGCGTTGCCAACGCCGCAATACCGGGATCGATCCTGTATGCCACGACCGTCAGCCTGCTGTCTCGCGGTGGATTGGCGGCCCATGCGCGGAGCAGGTGATGCAGCCCCTTGCGCTGAATCCCCTGCCCCACGAACAGAAATTCGCATCTGCCCGTCGGCCTGTCGGGCGGTGGCACTTCCGAAGGTTGGAAGCCGTAGGGGATCACGGTGATGTTGTTCGCGTCGCATCCCGCAAATTCGAGCGTCCTGCGCGTCATCGAACTGGCACAGACGATCGCGTCGGCCTGCCTCCAGGCGTTGTTGATCGCCGCTCGGTCAAGTGCCGCGATCTCTTCGGCGTGCGAGATTGCGACTTCGGGAAAGAGGGCTGCATCCTCGGTCAGGAGCTTGCGGGTAAGACCGGGATGCGGATGGAATTCGAAATCGATGATGCCGGAATGCGGCGGCCTGTCTGCCGGTTCGGGAAGATAATTACCGTAGCAGTAGAGATGAGCGCCGGATTTCGCCGCTAGCCTTGCTCCGCGCTCGGCATGCATTCGATTGATCCGAGCGATCACTGGCGCAATCGGGCGGCGAAGGAGCACTGCCGCAGCTTGCATGGCAAAGCTGCGACCCACAGGACTGACTTTCGATGCAGGCAGCCCCTCGATCCGGCGCCGTCGCAGGATTGGGGGCAAGAACCGGGCAAGCCATCGCGGCGCATAGAAATCGGTCACGAGGCGTTCGAGCATTCCCATCTCGTGAAGCGCGAGGGGAACCTGATAATAGTCCCGGTTTCGGTTGATTACACAAACGAATTTCGAATGTATCGAACTTTGCGCATGCTGGAACCGAGGCCGTGACATCGCGGGTGCATGGCTCAAAACCCCGCTGGGGCAAAGAACTTTCCTACAATAACCTATTTGGTTATTTCATCCTCCGAATCAATCCCTAGGAGGTGCCAATGCCAAATCCGCCCCTGCGCGTTCCCAGTGGTTACGCAACACTCAACAGTATCGGCGTGCTTGCCCCAGACGGTACGGTCGTCCCCGTTTCCAGCGATTTCCCCCTGCCCGTTTCGTCCGACGGCAGCGCGGTTGTTCTCCCGTCCCGGCTGACCGGAAGCGCGACCGGCACCGCGACGTCCGCGCCCTTCTCCCCGGCTGCCGGGAAAGCGGTGACGATCGTGCTCGAAGGAACATGGACGGGCAGCGTTTCCGTCACCCGCTCCAGCGATGGCGGCGCCACGCGTCAGCCCCTTACGCTGGGCGGCCAGCCCTGGGGTCGCTTTACCGGCAATGCCTGCGAACAGGTCTGGGAAGAGCCGACCGCGAATGTGCAGCTCTACCTGGAAATTGCCGTCACGTCCGGCACGCTGAACTACCGGCTGGAGCACTGAGCCATGGGACAGGACATTATCGCACGCGGCCTCGCGGCGCGCTCGTTCGCCCGGCAGGTCCCGGCGCTTGAAGACTATGGCCTTGCCGAAGACGGCAACAGGAACGTCAATACCGCCGCCTTCGAAAACGCCTTTGCCGACGGCAAGACCGTCGTCAGGCTAGCGCACGGCTACTACCCGCTCGAACGGATCTCTGCGACGGCACCGATCCGGTCCCATACGGTGAGCCAGCAACCTGCCGTAATCGTCCCTGAAGGGATGAGGCTGCTCGACGGCAATGGCTCCACGCTCGAATTTCGCTACTCGCGCGGCGTCCAGGCCTCGGGCTGGACTACGTGGGCCTATCCCACGGTCATGTCGGAGCTGGGCGCTCCGGTTGCGGCGGGTGACACGCAGATTACGCTGCAATCGGGTGAAGGCGCGCAGTGGTCGGCTGGCGTGCGGTTCGGACACGGTGAATATGCCAGATCTGAAGGGCCGGTTCACGTGGCTGTTTCGATGTCGTTCAGTGGGGCTAAGGGAAAACCCTTATAGAACCGCACGCCGGACAAGCCAACGCCGAACGCCTCATAAAACCTGTCGAATGCGGTTACCTGCGTCCACGGGCCGCTTGCGCGATCTGAGTGCAGCCAGCCGCGAAAAGAAGCGGTGCAGCCTGGCTGTCGGCGAGCAGCGAACGGTGCAGTTCGATCAGCCTTTCGCCCAGTCTGGCAAGACGCGCGCCGCGCCATAGCTGAAGCTGACGCGCGATCGCGTCCTTGTCGCGGAAGAACAGGCGGCGGGCATCGACCTCGCCCTTAACGAAGCCCGCAACATCGGGGCGGTCGCCCATGCGCGCGGCAAGCTGGGCCAGTTGCGCCACGCGCCGCTCCATCGCGAGGACCGTACCGACGGGGTTGAGGCCAAGCTGCTTGAACCGCGCCAGTTCGTGCGGCACTGCTGCCGCATCGCCCGACAGCACAGCGTCGACCAGCGGCATCATGCCGTCGTCCTCTGTCTCTGCCGCGATGGCGTCAAGGTCTTCGGCGCTCACGCTGCGCGGGGCCTGCGCATCGGCATCGAGATAGAGCGCGAGCTTCTGGACTTCGGATGCCGCCATTCGGATGTCGAGCCCGACCGAACCCGCGATGCGCTGCGCCAGTTCCGATCCCATACGCAGGCCCGCCGCATCGGCCAGCCGCCGCACTTCGCCCGTAACCGATGCGAGGTCGGGCGGGTAGAACATGACGACGAGCGCATCGTCGCGCTTTTCCAGCAGCTTTGCCGTGCGCGACTTGTCGGTCGCGCTGCTCGCGACGATCAGGACCGGCCAGCCCTCGGCAATGTCCGCCGCATCGCTGTCGGTCAGGATCTTCACCGCGTCGTGCGCTTCATCGCCATTGGCGCGCACGATGATGTGGCGGCGGTCACCGAAGAGCGAAGTGGAGCGGGTCTCGTCCGCCAGTCGGACCGGGTCCTTCTTGAGATCCGATCCCTCGATCTCGACTTTCTCACCCGGCGCGTCGAGCAAGGAGACGATGCGCGCCGCAGCGCCGTGGGCACCGGCCTCGTCGGGACCGCAGAAGAAGAAGATCCGCGCCTTGCGCGCCGCACCCGCAGCGGCAGAGGCGAAGTTGCGTTGTGTCGCCTTCACCCTGCCGTGCGCAGCTTTAAGGCCACGCTGGTCACGATGCGGTTAGCGACTTCGACCGTCAGGTTTTCAAGAGCAGTCTGTTCGGCCGCGATCGTCGCATATTCGCTGGAGACCACGTCGATACCCGCATCGGCACCGGCCGTGGCGTCGAGTACGGTTTCACCCGTCGCAAGATCGACCAGCCGATAACGCGCACGCAAAGTGCGGCGTTCGCGCCCGATCGTGTCATCCGAGAGCAGACCAAGCCCTTCGAGCTGATCGTCGAGCCGCACGTCGAGCCGATAACGCGGCGACGCGCTGGCCGAGCCGAGCCGGTCATTGAGCGCATCGCGCATCAGCCAGCCCTGCTGTCCGGGGATCGCGCTCACCGAAACTGAGGACAGCCCCGTCGCGACCTGCCCGTCGCCACCGCCCGCATACATGGGCGACAGCCCGCAGGCGGACAGCATCAGGGCAAGAGGGAGTACGAGAAAGCGCATCAGACGACGATGTTCACCAGCCTGTCGGGCACCACGATCACCTTGCGGACGGGCGCTCCATCAATGTTACGCTGGACTTTCTCGCTGGCAAGCGCAAGCGCCTCCAGTTCGTCCTTGCCGGTCCCCTTGGCCACCGTCAGCGTGTCGCGAAGCTTGCCCTTCACCTGCACGGCGATGGTCACTTCGTCCTCGACCAGCATCGCCTCTTCATAAGTAGGCCATGCGGCTTCGGCGATAAGGCCGTCCATCCGTGCGCGGCTCCACGCCTCTTCCGACAAGTGCGGCATCATCGGCGCGACGAGCAGCATGAGAGCACGGATCGTCTCGCTGCGGCTGGCCGAAGGCGCGGCCTTTTCGGCGGCATTGGTCAGCTCGTAGATGCGCGCCACGGCCTTGTTGAAGCTCAAGGCCTCGATATCGTCGGCAACCGCGGCGATCGTCTGGTGCATCTTGCGCGCCAACGCCTTGTCGTCGCCTTTGGCATTCGCGTCGTACTGGCCGAACAGACGCCACAGGCGCTGCACGAAACGGCCACAACCTTCGATGCCGGCCTCGCTCCACGGCAGGTCGCGTTCGGGCGGGCTGTCGGACAGCATGAACCAGCGCACCGCGTCCGCGCCGTACCGGGCCACGATCTCATCCGGGTCGACGACGTTCTTCTTCGACTTCGACATCTTGATGACGCGGCCGATTTCGACGGGCTGGCCATCGTCCTTCAAGGTCGCGCCATTGCCGTCGCGCACGACTTCGCTCGGACTGAAATAGACCGGCCGACCATCGGCCTCGCGGCTGTAGGTCTCGTGCGTGACCATGCCTTGCGTGAAGAGCTGGGCGAAGGGTTCCTTCACCTCGATCATGCCGCAATGGGCCAGAGCGCGCGTCCAGAAGCGGGCGTAGAGCAAGTGCAGGATCGCGTGCTCGATCCCGCCGATGTACTGGTTTACCGGCAGCCACTTGGCGACTTCGGCCGCGTCGAACGGCTTGTCGCCCGGCTGGCTGGCAAAGCGCAGGAAGTACCAGCTGGAATCGGCAAACGTGTCGAGCGTGTCGGTCTCGCGCCGCGCTTTTGCGCCGCACTTGGGGCAATCGACATGCTTCCACGTCGGATGACGGTCGAGCGGGTTGCCCGGCGTCTTGAAATCCACGTCATCGGGCAGCGTGACGGGAAGCTGGTCCTTCGGCACCGGCACCACGCCGCAGGCGTCGCAGTGGATCATCGGGATCGGCGTGCCCCAGTACCGCTGACGCGAAACGCCCCAGTCGCGCAGGCGATACTGCGTTTTGGGAACGCCCCAGCCGTCTTCAGCAGCGCGGGTGATTATCGCGGTCTTCGCATCCTCGACCGAGAGGCCGGTAAGGAAGTCCGAATTGACGACTATGCCCTCACCTGCCTCGGCCTCGCCTGCGAAAGGCTTGTCGGCGTCAGCCTTACTGGCCGCGACGACGCGCTTGATGGGAAGGCCGTATTTGGTCGCGAATTCGAAGTCGCGCTGGTCATGGCCCGGCACGGCCATGATCGCGCCGGTGCCGTATTCCATCAGCACGAAGTTCGCGATCCACACCGGAAGATCTTCACCCGTGAAAGGGTGCGTAACTTTCAGGCCGGTGTCGAAGCCCAGCTTTTCCGCCGTTTCCAGCTCGGCCGCGGTCGTGCCGCCGGCCTTGCAGAGCTTGATGAAGTCGGCGGCTTCATGGTTCGTGTCGGCAAGGGCCTGCGCGATCGGGTGATCGGCGGCAACCGCAACGAAGCTGGCACCAAAGATCGTGTCGGGGCGCGTGGTATAGACCTCGATCGTCTCGTCGAAGTTCGAACCCTTGAAGTGCGCCTGCAGGCCGGTCGACTTGCCGATCCAGTTTTCCTGCATCAGCCGGACCTTTTCCGGCCACTTGTCGAGACCGTCCAGCCCTTCGAGCAGGTCGTCGGCGAACTGCGTGATCTTGAGGAACCACTGCGACAGCTTGCGCTTCTCGACCAGTGCGCCCGAACGCCAGCCGCGCCCGTCGATGACCTGTTCGTTGGCCAGCACGGTCATGTCGACCGGGTCCCAGTTCACCGCGGATTCGCGGCGATAGACAAGGCCATGCTTGTAGAATTCAAGAAAGAGCGCCTGTTCGTGGCCGTAGTATTCTGCATCGCAGGTCGCGAACTCGCGGCTCCAGTCGAGCGCGAAGCCAAGGCGCTGCAATTGCGCCTTCATGTTGGCGATGTTCTCGCGCGTCCAGCCACCGGGGTGCACGCCCTTTTCCATGGCGGCGTTTTCGGCCGGCATGCCGAACGCGTCCCAGCCCATCGGGTGGAGTACTTCGCACCCGGTCATCGCCTTGAAGCGCGCCAGCACGTCCCCCATCGTGTAATTTCGTACGTGGCCGATGTGTATGCGCCCCGAAGGATAGGGGAACATCTCGAGCACGTAGCTCTTCGGCTTGTCGCTGTTCGAATCCGCGCGGAAGACTTCTGCCTCGTCCCACGCGCGCTGCCAGCGTCCGTCGGCGACCGACGGATCGAAACGCTCTTCAGTCATCTTCGAATGCCCCTGGCGTACGATCAGCCGGTCAGCGCGTCACGGCGCAGTTCGCGCGCCCGCGTGAGGATGATGTCTTCCAGCTTCTGGATCGTGGCGGCCTGGACCGGCGACGCGACCCATGCCCCGCCCTGCGAAACCTCGCGGCTGGCGGCAACGCGCAGTGCATCGGCGCGCAGGTCCTGATCCAGGATCGTGACCGTGACCTTCATACGCTCACCCGGATTGGCGGGGTTCGTATACCAGTCGGTCACTATGACGCCGCCGTTCGAATCGGTCTGGACCAGCGGTGCAAAGCTCAGCGTGTCGAGGCTGGCGCGCCAGAGGTAGGCGTTGACGCCGATCGTGGTGACCTGGCTTGCCGCAAGGTCGGCCTTGACCGCGTCCTTGCTGCCGCCGCATGCGGAAAGCGCGGCCAGCGCGCCGGTCAGCAACAGCGTCTTGGCGAAAGTGGTGGTCTTGCCGATCATCGAATCTCAGTATCCTTGGGCAGAATGAATGTCTTGCGAAGCATCTGCTTCGTCCGGCTCGGGCATGCTCTATCCCGCGCAACGGCGGGCGGCAAGCGTCGAGGCGGGACTACCACCGTTGCTTAATAGGACTAAGGCCAGGTGCAGACTTCGCCGGGCCGGTATAAGGCGCTGTGACGATTAACCGGAGATGGCCGAAAAACCACCCTGCGGATTCCTTGCAACATATTGCGCTGAATCGGTTTTCAGCGACACATCAAGGCTTGGCAGGCACACGGATTGCATAGTAGCTTGGTTGACGTGGCCAAAAACCGGTCGCAGCTGGGAACCGGCCCGTCGCAACAGCGTAGGGTCGGTTGAGAGACGGAGATAGCGGGAAGCCATCATGGCGACGGGAAAAGCATCCATGTTCAGGCGCGTAACGCGTGCAGGCACCGGCCTGCTCGCCGGTGCTGCCTGCGTGGTCGGCCTGTCGTCCGCAGTGGCCGCCGTTTCCGGCAGCTCTATTCACGATCTCAGCATCGCGGCCGCCGACGGCCTCGGCGCCTTCACGCCGTCTTCGGTCGATCCCAAGCTGGTCGACACGCTGCGCCGCGTAAGCGGTAGTGGCGGTGATGCGGGGTCGCTCTTCCGCTTTACGCCCGCCGGCACGAAAACGGGCCCACGTTCGATCACTGTCGCGGTCCGCGTCGATTCCGAAACCGCGCAGGCCATCTCGGTCCGCAAGGCCGCCGACAAGGCTGGTCGCGGCGTCACCGGTGTCGCGCCGGTCGCCTTCAACTTGGGCGTGTCGCGCGGCTACCAGAGCTTCGTTCAGTCGGACGACGTGCTTCAGACCGGCAAGCGCAGCCTGACGGTCGGCAGCCCGATCGGCGAAATCGGCGCGCCCGACCTTCGCACCTTCACGCCCGCCAAGGCGCCCAGCGACAAAAGCCGCTTCAGCACCGTGGTCGAGCTTGACGAGAAACAGAACCTGCCCGGTGCCTCGCCGCGCACGCTCTCTGGTTCGAACGACATGTCGGTCGACGTCGGCGGCGCCTATCGCGTAGCCGGCAACCTCAAGGTCACTGCCGGTATCCGTTACCAGAGCGACCGTGACCGCCTGACCCCGCTGACCGATGGACAGCAGGACAGCCAGTCCGTCTACGTCGGAACGCGCTTCCGCTTCTGATCCGGGTCGCCGCACCTGTCGCGGCGCTTTCACAAAATTCGTGTCCTGTTAGCGGCTGATCGGATCGTGCCCTCGCGCCTTATCCGAACGTCTATGCTGCATTTGCGAAAAGACTATTGCGTTATGTTGCACCGCAGCATAGTTTCGCTAAGGCAGGGTGCGACGAAAGTCCGCTTGTGGAGAGCGGGACCGGCCCATAGGCTGGCTCGCAAGGAGAGCAACTGAAAGGGAAGTATCCAATGAGTCGAGTTGCAGTGGTCACCGGGGGAAGCCGTGGCATCGGCGAGGGTATCAGCCTCGCACTCAAAGAAATGGGAATGACCGTTGCCGCGAACTATGCAGGCAACGACGAGAAGGCGAAGGCGTTTACCGACCGCACCGGAATCCCCACCTACAAGTTCGACGTGGGCGACCATGAAGCGACGCTCGAAGGCTGCGCGCGCATTGCCGATGAACTCGGCCCGATCGATGTCGTGGTGAACAACGCCGGCATCACTCGCGACGGCGTGCTGCACAAGATGACCTGGGAGGACTGGAACGAAGTCATGCGCGTCAACCTTGGCGGCTGTTTCAACATGGCGAAGGCAACCTTTCCCGGCATGCGCGAACGCAAGTGGGGCCGCATCGTCAATATCGGTTCGGTCAATGGCCAGGCCGGTCAATACGGACAGGTCAACTACGCCGCCGCAAAGTCGGGCATCCACGGATTTACCAAAGCGCTGGCACAGGAAGGTGCAAAGTACGGCGTGACCGTGAACGCGATCGCACCGGGTTACATTGACACCGACATGGTCGCCGCCGTGCCGGAACCGGTCCTCGAAAAGATCATCGCCAAGATCCCGGTCGGCCGCCTCGGCCATGCCGATGAAATCGCACGCGGCGTCGCCTTTTTCGTGGCAGAGGATGCGACGTTCGTCACCGGTTCGACGCTGTCGATCAACGGCGGTCAGCACATGTACTGACAAAGGGCGGCGGGTCTTCGGGTCCGCCGCACCTTTCTTGCGAACGGGGAAGACCCATGCCCTCACCTGCCGAAACCGTCGACACGTTCCTGTCGATGTGGAGCAGGCCCGGCGGCTTCGCCGAGGCCGTGCAGCTCTATTTCACGCCCGACACCCGCTACATCAACGTCGGCATGTCCGACACGCGCGGGATTGATGAGACGCTGGCCTTCATCGAAGGCTTCGAAGAGGTCTCCGGCCCCGACAGCCACATCCGCGTCGAAACCCTGACCAGCGCGAGCGAGGGCAACCGTGTCCTGAACGAGCGGATCGACGAGGTCGTCGCCGCCGATGGCCGCGTTGTCGCGAGCATCGGCGTGATGGGCATCTTCGTGGTAGAGGACGGCAAGATCACCGAATGGCGCGACTATTTCGACACCGCTGGGCTCGCCGCGCAACTGGGCGACGATTGACCGGCTAGTTCGCCGGAACTGCGCGCCGTCCCGCTTCTAGGATGGGCAAGCCGCCCTCCGTGGGCACATAGATGATCTGCCCGCGCGATTGCTCAAGGTTCTGGATATAGAGGTAGCGCAAGTAGCCTTCGGGCCCGCCAAGGCTGTCGGCAACGATGCGGTTGGCTTCGGCCAGACCCTTGGCGCGTTCGATCTCTGCATCGGCTTTCAGTTTTGCACTATCGAGTGCGGCCTGCGCCTCGAGGACCGCGATCTTGCGGTTCTGCGATGCCTGAGCGAGTTCCGCTTCGCCCGCGGTCTCGGCGTTCCAGACGCGGACTGAGTTATAGGCCGCGCAAGACCCGAGCCCGCCCCCGACGATGACAAGGAGCAGGAACGCGAGCGCGCCACCAAGTTTCAAGATCGACGCTGCCGGATTGTTCATTGAGACCCCCAAAGATTGATTTTATTCTTGAGTAGCTTCAAGTGACGCAGCACAAAAGAAAAAGGCGCGCCCTATGGGACGCGCCTTTTCTGTTTTCAGCGGCTAGGCCGATTAACGGGCGAGTTCGCTCACGCCCATCAGCGCCTCGTCAAGCGAGCGGGCGCACTGCCGGCCTTCGCGGATGGCCCAGACGACAAGGCTCTGCCCGCGGCGCATGTCGCCACAAGCCCAGACGTTTTCGTCGCTGGTGCGATAGGACACGGTGTCGGCCTTCACGTTGCCGCGCGGATCATATTCGAGACCGGCCTGATCGAGCATACCGCTCTTCTTCGGGCCGACGAAGCCCATGGCGAGCAATATGAGATCTGCCTTCAGCGTGAATTCGCTGCCCTCGATCTCCTTCATCTCGCGGCCTTCCCACTCGATGCGGACGCATTCGAGGCCGGTGACCTTGCCGTTTTCGCCGACGACACGCTTGGTCAGGATCGCCCAGTCGCGGTCGACGCCTTCCTCGTGGCTGGACGACGTCCGCAGCTTCAGCGGCCAGTTCGGCCACGTCAGCGCCTTGTTTTCCTTTTCGGGAGGTTTGGGCATGATCTCGATCTGCGTCACGCTCGCCGCGCCCTGGCGGTTCGAGGTGCCGACGCAGTCCGAACCGGTGTCGCCGCCGCCGATGACGATGACGTGCTTGCCGGTCGCGGTCAGCGTACCGCGCGGGGCGGCGCGCTGTTCGTCGTCGCCCGCGTTGCGCTTGTTCTGCTGCGTCAGGAATTCCATGGCGAGGCGGACCCCGCTCATTTCCGAACCGGGGATGTCGAGCGTGCGGGCGTCTTCAGCGCCGCCAGCCAGGACCACCGCGTCGAAGTTTTCCTTCAGCGTCTTGATGGAAATGTCGACGCCCACTTCGGTCGAAGTGCGGAAGTTGACGCCCTCAGCCTCCATCTGCGCCGCGCGGCGGTTGATGAGGTGCTTTTCCATCTTGAAGTCCGGGATGCCGTAACGGAGCAGGCCGCCGACGCGGTCGCTCTTCTCGAACACGGTGACCGAGTGGCCGGCACGGGCGAGCTGCTGCGCGCATGCCATGCCCGCCGGGCCCGAGCCGACGACGGCAACCGACTTGCCAGTCCGCTTTTCCGGCACTTGCGGCTTGATCCAGTCGTTCTCCCACCCCTTGTCGACGATGGCGCATTCGATCGATTTGATGGTGACCGGCTCGTCCGTGATGTTCAGCGTGCAGGCTGCCTCGCAGGGCGCGGGGCAGATGCGGCCGGTGAACTCGGGGAAGTTGTTGGTGGAGTGCAGCGTGATCAGCGCCTCCTTCCAGTCTCCTTCATAGGTCATGTGGTTCCAGTCCGGGATGATGTTGTTCACCGGACAGCCGTTGTGACAGTAGGGAATGCCGCAATTCATGCACCGCGAGGCCTGCGAACGCAGTCCGTCCTCGGTGTGGGGAATCACGAATTCCTTGTAGTGCTGCAGACGCTCGGCCGGATCCGCGTAAGTGCGGTCGACACGGTCGAGTTCGAGAAAGCCCGTTTCCTTGCCCATCGTTTGCTGACCCTTATTCCGCTGCTTCGCTCTGCGCGGCGATGCGCTCGGCTTCCATGGCCTTGAGCGCGTTTTCGTAATCGCGCGGCATCACCTTGACGAACTTTCCGATCGCATTGTCGAAATCGTCTAGCAGAGCGCGTGCCTTGCTGCTGGTGGTGTGGAGGTGGTGACGTTCCAAGAGGACCTTGATGCGTTCGGCATCGTGGTACAGCGGATCGCCCATGCCCATGTCGTCGACCGAACGGCCGCGCTGCGCCGGACGGCCAGCGCCGTCGTCCTCGTCGCGGACGTTCTCAACCTTGCGCAGGTCCACCATCGCGGTGTTGCAGCGTTTCTCGAACGTACCGTCCTCGTCATAGACGTAGGCGATACCCCCGCTCATGCCCGCTGCGAAGTTGCGACCGGTCTGGCCCAGCACGAGGACCATGCCGCCGGTCATATATTCGCAGCCATGGTCGCCAGTGCCTTCGACAACGGCCACCGCGCCCGAGTTGCGGACGGCGAAACGTTCGCCCGCGACGCCGTTGAAATAGGCCTCGCCCGCAATCGCGCCATAAAGCACGGTATTGCCGACGATGATGTTGTTCGACGGATCACGATCCGCACCTTCGGGCGGACGGACGATGACGCGGCCACCCGAAAGGCCCTTGCCGACATAGTCGTTGGCATCGCCGACGAGGTCCAGAGTGACGCCGTGCGCCAGCCAGGCCGCGAAGGACTGGCCCGCGACGCCGGTGAGGTTCACGCGGATCGTGTTGTCGGGAAGTCCGGCGTGACCATACTTTTTCGCGACTTCGCCCGACAGCATGGTGCCGACGGTGCGGTTCACGTTGCGAACCTCGCGGTCGAGACGGACGCTCTCGCCCTTCTCCAGCGCAGGGGCGGACGCGGCGATGAGATCTTGGTCGAGTGCTGCCTCCAGACCGTGGTCCTGCGTCTCGGTCCAGAATAGCTCCTTGCCCTCGGGAACCTCGACCTTGTGCAGCAGGCGCGACAAGTCGACGCCATGCGCCTTCCAGTGCGTGACGGCCTTCTTCATGTCGATGCGATCCACGCGGCCGATCATCTCGTCGAGCGTGGCAAAGCCCATCTCGGCCATGATCTTGCGCAGCTCTTCCGCCACGAAGAAGAAGTAGTTGATGACGTGCTCCGGCTGACCGGTGAAGCGCTTCCTCAGTTCCGGGTTCTGCGTCGCGACGCCGACCGGGCAGGTGTTGAGGTGGCACTTGCGCATCATGATGCAGCCTGCCGCGATCAGCGGAGCTGTGGCAAAGCCGAATTCGTCAGCACCGAGCAGTGCGCCGATGGCAACGTCGCGGCCTGTGCGCAGGCCGCCGTCGACCTGGACCGAGATGCGCGAACGCAGGTCGTTGAGGAGCAGCGTCTGCTGGGTTTCGGCAAGGCCGATTTCCCACGGAGATCCCGCGTGGGTCAGCGAAGTCAGCGGGGACGCGCCCGTGCCGCCTTCGTAGCCCGAGATCGTGACGTGGTCCGCACGCGCCTTGGAAACGCCCGCGGCAACCGTGCCGACGCCCACTTCGGAGACGAGCTTGACCGAGATGCGCGCGACGGGGTTCACGTTCTTGAGATCGTGAATGAGCTGCGCGAGATCCTCGATCGAGTAGATGTCGTGGTGCGGCGGCGGCGAGATCAGGCCGACACCCGGAGTCGAGTGGCGGGTCTTGCCGATGATCTTGTCGACCTTGTGGCCGGGCAACTGGCCGCCCTCGCCGGGCTTTGCGCCCTGCGCCATCTTGATCTGGATGTCGTCGGCATTGACGAGATATTCGGTCGTGACGCCGAAGCGGCCCGATGCCACCTGCTTGATCGCCGAACGCATCGTGTCGCCGTTTTCGAGCGGGACGAAACGCTTCGGGTCCTCGCCACCTTCACCGGTGTTCGACTTGCCGCCGATCCGGTTCATGGCGAGCGCGAGCGTGGTGTGCGCTTCCCAGCTGATCGAGCCGTAGCTCATCGCGCCGGTGGCGAAACGCTTCACGATCGATTCGGCCGGTTCGACTTCGGAAAGGTCGAGCGGCTTGTCGGCCTTCTTCAGGTCCATCAGCCCGCGGATCGTCAGCAGGCGTTCGCTCTGCTCGTTGATCTCTTTCGCGAACTCTTCGTAATTGGCGAAGTTGTTGCCGCGGACCGCGTGCTGCAGGTTGCTGATCGTGCCCGGCGTCCAGGCATGATCCTCACCGCGCAGACGATACTGGTAGATGCCGCCGACATCGAGCTGGTTCTTGTAGATCTGGTCGTCGGAATACGCAGCCTTGTGTCGGCGCACGGTTTCCTCGGCGACTTCCTTCAGGCCGACGCCTTCGATCGTCGTCGCGGTGCCAGTGAAGTACGCATCGATGAAGCGGCTGGACAGGCCGACCGCGTCGAAGATCTGCGCACCGCAATAGGACTGGTAGGTCGAGATGCCCATCTTGGACATGACCTTCAGGATGCCCTTGCCGATGGCCTTGATGTAATTCTTCTCGACTTCCCACGATTCCAGCGGGGCTTCCTTGGCGACACGCATCTTTTCCAGCGTCTCGAAGGCGAGATAGGGGTTCACCGCTTCCGCGCCATAACCTGCCAGCACGCAGAAGTGATGCACTTCGCGCGCTTCGCCGGTTTCGACGACAAGCCCGGTCTGCATGCGCAGACCCTGGCGGATCAAATGCGCGTTGACCGCCGCCGTCGCCAAGAGCGCGGGCATCGCGATGCGGTCCTTCGACTGCGCGCGGTCCGACAGGATGAGAATGTTCTTGTCCTGCAGCACCGCTTCGGTCGCGGCCCAGCACATTTCCTTGATCGCCTGCTCAAGGCCGTCGGCCCCGGTGCTGGCATCCCAGGTGATGTCGATGGTGGCAGTACGGAAGGCGCCGTCCAGCATTTCCTCGACCGAGCGGATCTTCGCAAGATCGGCATTGGTCAGGATCGGCTGGCTGATTTCGAGCCGCTTGTGCGTGCCCGCGTCGCGGCCCAGCAGATTCGGGCGCGGCCCGATCATCGACAGCAGGCTCATCACCAGTTCCTCGCGGATCGGGTCGATCGGCGGGTTGGTGACCTGTGCGAAGTTCTGCTTGAAATAGTCGTAAAGCAGGCGCGAACGCTTGGACAGTACGGCGATCGGCGTGTCGGTGCCCATCGACCCGATCGGGTCCTCGCCCTTGAACAGCATGGGTTCGAGGAACTTGGACACGTCTTCCTGCGTGTAGCCGAAGGCCTGCTGGCGATCGAGCAATTCGCCCACGGCCATGCCGGTGTCTTCCGCCTCGGGCTCCAGCGGCTCGAGGTCCTCGAGCTTGTACTGCGAGTGGTTCAGCCAGTCGGCATAGGGCTCTGCATTCGAGAGCTCGGCCTTGACTTCCTCGTCCTCGATGATGCGGCCCTGTTCGAGGTCGATGACCAGCATCTTGCCCGGCTGCAGACGCCACTTGCGCGTGATCGTGCTGTCGTCGAACGGCAGGACGCCGCTTTCCGACGCCATGCAGACCAGGTCGTCGCTGGTCGTGCAGTAACGCGCCGGACGCAGGCCGTTGCGGTCGAGCGTGGCAGCGATCTGGCGACCGTCGGTGAAGGCAACCGCCGCGGGGCCGTCCCACGGCTCCATCAGTGCGGCATGGTATTCGTAGAATGCGCGACGGGCCGGATCCATCTCGTGGTTCTTGGCCCATGCCTCGGGGATGAGCATCATCATCGCGTGGCTGAGCGAGTAACCGCCGGCGAGCAGCAGTTCGAGCGCGTTGTCGAGGCACGCGGTGTCCGACTGACCATGCGGGATGATCGGCCACATCTTGTCGAGATCGGCGCCCATCAGCGGCGATTCCATCGTGCGGCGGCGCGCATTCATCCAGTTCACGTTGCCGCGAACGGTGTTGATCTCGCCGTTGTGCGCGATGAGACGGAAGGGCTGTGCCAGCTTCCAGCTCGGGAACGTGTTGGTCGAGAAACGTTGGTGCACCAGCGCCAGCGCCGACGTGCAGGCCGGATCGCGCAGGTCGTCGTAGAAGCTGCCGACCTGGTTGGCGAGCAGCAGGCCCTTGTAGACGATCGTGCGGGTCGAGAAGCTGGGCAGGTACAGTTCGGTCAGGCCCGGAAGGCCGTGCTTGATCGAAAGGTCTTCCAGCGGGTTCTGGACCTGCTTGCGGATGGCGAGGATCTTGCGCTCGAAAGCGTCCTGGTCCTTGCAGGGGCCGCCGCGACCGACGATCGCCTGGCGGATGACCGGCATCTGCTTGATAACGGTCTTGCCCAGGCCATCGAGCGTGGTCGGCACGTCGCGCCAGCCGATGAGATCCTGGCCTTCCTTGGCGATAAACGTCTCGAACCGCTTCACGACGAAGTCGCGGGCGGCTTCGTCCTGCGGCAGGAAACACATGGCGACTGCGTAGTCGCCCTCGGGCGGAAGCGTCTTGCCATTCTTTTCGGCCCAGCCGCGGAACAGCGCGTCGGGCATCTGAATCAGGATACCGGCGCCGTCACCCAGCAACGGGTCGGCGCCCACCGCACCGCGGTGGTCCAGATTTTCCAGAATGGTCAGGCCCTGCTTGATAATCGCGTTGGATTTCTGACCCTTGATATGAGCAATAAAGCCCACACCGCAGTTATCGTGTTCGTTGCGCGCATCGTAGAGGCCTTGAACCGGCGGAAAACCCATTTTCACCTATCCTGTCGGGGCCCGGACAACCATTATCCGGAAATAAAATGCGACTCAGTCGCCGCGAACGCGCAGCGAAATGGCGCATGGGAACCCCATGGCGATAGATTTGGATTTTTGCAACTGCACAGTAGACGAAAAAGGCGGCCGGGGCCCCCATCCCGACCACCTAGGCGATATTTTTCATGGCCTTAGCGGTTCGAAGGATCGACCCGCATCAGTTCCTCGAGTGCCTCGCGTAGGCGGAAATCTTGCGGTTTGCCTTTCGGAATCGCCCCCGGAGCACTGGTCTTGGCAAATTCCGAAGGCGGCAGCAGAGCCTCGCCGCGCTGGCCCTCGCCGCCGCGCGGCTGGTGGGTGCGGCCAAGGCCGATATCGGACAGCGAGCCATAACCGGCGCCGTCGTCCTCGGCCTCTTCCTCGTCGTCGCCAGCACCGTCGTACCAGTTTTCGTCACTGGGCGCGGCGAACCTGACGCGTGAATACTGGTCCGGTCCTACATCTCCGACAGGCTCCGAAGTCGGGGCCGGGGCCGGAGCAGGCATCATCGACGCGATCGGGGCCGGTTCGGGCATGGTAGCGTACTGCGGAGCGGACTGCGGAACAGCTTGAGGTGCGGGTTCCGGTGCAGGACGCACCTCGGCAACCGGCTCGGGGGGCGCTGCGGGTTCGGGCTCTGCGGTCGCGGTCTCGTAGGCCGGTTCAGGTGCGGGCTCGTAGACTTCTTCAACCGGCACTGCTTCCACGGCAGGCTCGGGCATCCACTCGGGCTCTGCCTCTGCTTCCTCGGGCCAAGGTTCGAAGTCGAGATCGCCCGATGCCGGAGCGTCGCCCCAGCCCTGCGCCGAGGCGACTTCGGCTGCGGGTTCCTCGACCGGAGCGGCTTCAGGCTCGGCCGGAAACGGTTCGGGCGTCGTCCATTGTGCGACAGGCTCGGCTTCGACCGGCTCCTCACCTGCCGATGCAGTATTCACAGGAGAGGGCTGCGCACGGACCGGGGGCGGAACGTCGCCAAACTCGGCCCACTCGTCATCGGCACTGCCGGCACTTTCGGGGCGTTGCGCTTCTTCGCGGTAGGCGAAGGCATCGTGGTGATCGTCATGCTCGCCGCCTGCGGGATCGGGATATTCGCTGGCGTGGGGATGCTCCAGCCCAAGCTCCTTGAACGATACCGCGACCGGCTTGGTCGGCGCAGCGTTCGGATCTTCGTAGCGGGGAACGGCGGAAACCTGTTTCTTCTCACCCTCGACCAAATGGCGGCGCAGGCGCGGAACGGCTTCGGCCGCGTCATGGCGGCTACCCGGTGCCTCGACCGGACGGTGGCGAAGCATTGCCGCGATCTGTGAACCGATGAGCAAACCGATGAGCCCGAACAGGCCATGCGCGGCCACGCGGGCCATGGTGAGATCGACGCTGCCCGAAAGGCCGAGCGCGGCGATCGAGCGCGTCAGAACCGCATCGGGAATAAACATGACAGCGGCCACGCCCGCAACGGCACCGCCGATTCGCAGCAAAAGGCCGACAATCTTCATCACAGCGTCCATCCGTCCTCTTTCGCAGGGTTTGCGAGAAGATGTCTTAAACGGACTTGGTAAATGCAGTGATAACGATGGGTTAGGTCTCGCGGTGACGGCGCAAGTTTCGCCGCCACCTCAACTCCGCGGCATCAGGCCGCCAGGATCAGGCGACGGCCTGCAACTTGCCGCGGCGGTGCTGTGCCATCCACTGCTCCGCTATCGGGGCAATGCTGGAACGCCACTTCGAACCGTTGAAGATGCCGTAGTGCCCGACTGCCGGGGCCAGGTGATAGAGCTTCTTGTCGTCCGGAAGGTTGGGCGTGATGTCCAGCGCCGCTTTCGTCTGGCCGACGCCCGAAATGTCGTCGCGCTCGCCTTCCACGCACAGGATCGCGGTGTCGGTGATCGCGCCCAGATCGACCTTCTTGCCCTTGTGGGTCAGCAGGCCGCGCGGCAGCAGGTATTCCTTGAACACGGCATTCACGGTCTGGAGATAGAACTCTGCCGTCATGTCGCAAACGGCGAGATATTCGTCGTAGAAGATCTTCGTCGCCTCGGCGCTTTCGCCGTCGCCCACGACGAGATGTTTGAACATCGCGTAATGGCTCATCATGTGGTTGCCCAGGTTCATCGACATGAAGCCGGCGAGCTGCAGGAAACCGGGATAGACCCGGCGTCCGGCGCCCGGATAGTGCAGCGGCACCGTCTGGATCAGGTTCTGCTTGAACCACGCCATCGGGCGCGAGGTCGCCATGTCGTTCACTTCGGTCGGCGCTTCGCGGGTGTCGATCGGGCCGCCCATCATGGTCAGCGTTGCCGGACGGCAGGGATTGCCCTGCTCAGCCATGATCGCGGTTGCCGCAAAGGCCGGGACCGAAGGCTGGCACACGGCCATGACGTTCGCGCCGGGGCCGATGAATTCGAGGAATTCGATCACGTAGTCGATATAGGCGTCGAGATCGAAGGTGCCTTCCGACATAGGCACCATCTTCGCGTCGGCCCAGTCGGTGATGTAGACTTCCGCGTTTTCGAGCATACGCTCGACCGTGCCGCGCAGCAGCGTGGCGTAGTGACCGCTCATCGGTGCGACGATCAACAATCGGGGCGGATCCTTGGGCAGGCCGTCGTGCGTGAATTTCTTGAGGTTCCCGAACGGCTTGTGCAGAACGTCGGCCTCGGCAACCTCGAAGGATTTGCCGTCACGTTCGACGCGGGTGATGCCGAAAGCGGGTTTGCCGCGCGGGGACGCGGCGTGCGCAAAGACTTCCATGGCAGAGGAAATCGCGGGGCCGAAACCGGTGTAGCCAAGCGGGTTGCGCGGGTTGCCGAGCCATTCGGCACCGACCGAAGCGGCAGCGCTCGCGCTGGACAGCCAGGCCTTCTGAAGCTCGTAGATCTGGTAGAGCAAACGTGGTCCTCCTCGTATCTCCTCCGCCACCAATATCGACCGTTGCGCCTCTCGTTGCAATGCACAAGATTATTTTGCAGCCGCGAGAGAGACTTGACCTGCCGTAATGGGCAACGCCGGTGAGGATTAGACCCCAGGGGCACTTGGCCCTGCCTCGCCTTTGGGCTAGGCCCCGCGCCATGAGCGGGAACAGGCGGCGCAAGTCGCGCCAGGACACACCGGCGGAAACCAGCGGCAACGACGCGCCCAAGGCGAAAAGCCTGGGACCCTTGCGCCTGCTTGCCGATGCCGCGCGCAAGTATCCGGGCGTGGTCGGTGCCGCGCTGGTCGCATTGATCATCACTTCTGCAGCGACGCTGGCCATCCCTTCCGGCTTCCGCCTGATCATCGACCGGGGTTTTTCGGGCGAAGGGGATATATCCCGCTGGTTCCAGTACCTGCTGCTGATCGTCGTGATCATGGCGGTGGGCACGGCGTTCCGATTCTATTTCGTGTCATGGCTGGGCGAACGTGTCGTCGCGGACTTGCGCGTGAGGGTGAACCGCCACCTGATGGCGATGCCGCCCGCGTTCTATGAAGTGAACAGCCCATCCGAAATCGCATCGCGCATGACGGCCGATACCGCGATCATCGAACAGGTGGTTTCCAGCACCGTTTCGGTCGCGCTGCGCAACCTGCTGATGGCCATCGGCGGCACGGCCTACATGTTCTATCTCGCCCCCACGCTCAGCGCATGGCTGGTGCTGGCGATCCCTTGCGTCGTCCTGCCGATCATCTGGTTCGGCCGCAAGGTGCGCAACCTGTCGCGCGCCAGCCAGGACCGCATCGCCGACGTCGGCGCGATGACCAGCGAGGTGCTATCCTCGATGCAGATCGTGCAGGCTTTCAATCAGGAAGACCGCGAACGCGACCGCTTCCGCGGTGCCGTGGATCGCAGCTTCGAAGCGGCCAGCAAGAGGATCAAGGTCCGCTCGGTCCTGACGTTCGTTGTCATGACGATGATCTTCGGCGCGATCACGCTGCTGCTCTGGAAAGGTGCGATCGAAGTTACGGCAGGCAACATCAGCGGCGGCACGATCGCGGCCTTCGTCATCACCGTCGGCCTTGTCGCCGGTGCGTTCGGTTCCTTGACCGAAGTGTACGGCAGCCTGTTGCGCGCCGCGGGTGCGGCACAGCGCATGGGCGAACTGCTGGACGCGCGGCCCACCATTGCCGCGCCGGAACGACCGCAGGCCCTGCCGGTGCCGCCGCGCGGGCAGATCTCGTTCCAGAACGTCACGTTCCGCTATCCCGCCCGACCCGAGCGTGCGGCGCTTGAGGATTTCACGCTCATCATCGAACCGGGCGAGACCGTCGCCGTCGTCGGCCCTTCGGGCGCCGGCAAGTCGACCCTGTTCCAGTTGGTCGAACGGTTCCGCGATCCTCAGGCGGGCAACGTGCGGATCGACGGGGTGGACCTGACCCGCGCCGACCCCGCCGACATACGCGACCGGATCGCGCTGGTGCCGCAGGAATCGGTGCTGTTTGCGGCGACCGCGCGCTACAACATCCTCTACGGCAAGCCCGAGGCAAGCGACGAGGAAATCTGGGAAGCGGCCCGCGCCGCCAATGCCGAGACTTTCCTTCGTGACTTGCCCGAAGGTCTCGACACCTTCATCGGCGAGGCCGGGGCGCGTCTGTCGGGCGGCCAGCGTCAGCGTATCGCCATTGCTCGCGCCCTGCTGCGCGACGCGCCGATCCTGCTGCTGGACGAGGCGACGAGCGCGCTCGATGCCGAGAGCGAACGGCTGGTCCAGTCCGCGCTCGACCGGCTGATGGAAAACCGCACCACGCTGGTCATCGCGCACCGGCTTGCCACGGTTCGCGCCGCCGATCGCATCGTCGTTATGGACGAGGGCCGCATCGTCGAGACGGGCGATCACGACACGCTTTCCGCTGCAGGCGGGCTCTATGCGCGCCTTGCCCGGTTGCAGTTCGACGATCCCGTGGCCTGACGTTTCGACGGCACCAAGCACCTCACATCGCCGGAAACCTTCCCGCAAGCCTTAACGCAGGCTTGCGAAAACGGGCGCTTGACCCATCTACAGGTGCAGTTCATCGATAAAGTTACAAAAGAAACCGACGAACGACATCTGCAACGCTGCGTGCGGCGCTATGACGCTTGGCATTGGAACAACGAACGGAACTGCACCCCCTTATGACACGGAAACTGCTTATCGCCGGTTGTTCGGCACTCGCATTCGCTCTCACCTCCCCCGCAATCGCGCAAGATACCTCGGAAGAGACCATCGCCGCCGCAGAGGCTGCCGACTGGGGCGCTTTCGGTGTGCAGACCCAGTACATGGACACATCGGTTGAGCCGGGCGACGACTTCGACGCCTACGTCAATGGCGAGTGGATCAAGACCACCGAAATTCCTGCCGACAAGACGAGCTATGGCGCCTTCAACCTTCTGGGCGACCTGTCCGAAGCTCGCGTGCACATGATCCTGAAGGAACTGGCCGCAGGCACCTGGGAAGCAGGCTCGGACGAAGCGCGCCTTGCCAACGCGTATGCCGCGTTCATGGATACCGATGCGATCGACGCAGCCGGCCTTGCCCCTGCGCAGCCCTATCTGCAGACGATCTATGCCGCGAAAACGCCCGCCGACCTCGTCAAGCTCTTCGCGACGCCGGGCTATGCCTCGCCCATCGCGCCCGCCGTCTTCGCCGACATGAAGAACAGCGACGTCAACGCGATCTACTTCTTCACCTCGGGTCTGGGCCTGCCGGACCGCGACTACTACCTCAAGCCGACCGCGACCAACCTCGAGGCGCAGGCCGAGTACAAGAAATATCTTGCCTTCCTGCTCGGCAAGGCCGGTTACCAGAACCCCGAAGAAGCGGCCCGTGCGGTGTATTCGCTCGAAGTCCGCATGGCCCAGGAAGACTGGAGCCAGGAAGTCAGCCGCCAGCGCGACCTGACCTACACCCGACTTGAAGCGAACGAGCTGGCAGAACTTGGCCCCGACGGCCTGATGACCCGCTTCCTTGCAGACATGGGTCTTGGCGACCTGCCCTACGCCGTAGTGTGGCAGATGCCGCCGACGCAGGAAGAGCTGGACGCGGCCGGCATCGACGCCGCCGAAGCGGCCGCCAACATCGGCGGCGGCGTTCCGGCCGTGCTCGACATGCTGGAAACGGTTCCGGTTTCAACGTGGCAGGCGTGGCTCGCCGCCAAGTTCCTGTCGAGCCATTCCGAAGTCCTGCCAACCGACATCGCCGACGCGCGCTTCGACTTCTATGGCCGCACCCTGCGCGGCCAGGAAGAACAGCGCCCCCGTTGGAAGCGCGGCATCGACGCCGTCGAAGGCCAGATGGGCGAACTGCTCGGCAAGATCTATACCGAGCGGTACTACTCGGTCGAAGAGAAGGCCAAGATGGAAGCGCTGGTCGCAAACCTGCGCACCGCGATGGATGCGAACCTCGACGATCTTACGTGGATGGGCGCGGACACCAAGGTCGAGGCCAAGGCCAAGCTCAACGCTTTCATGCCCAAGATCGGTTCGCCCGACGAGTTCGAAACCTATGAAGGCCTGATGCCGACTGCGAACGATCCGCTCGCCAACGCGATGATGGCGTCGCAATGGGCCTTCGCAGACGAGATCAAGAAGGTCGGCCAGGAAGTCGATCGCGGCGAATGGGGCATGTTCCCGCAGACCGTGAACGCCTACTACAACCCGACGCTGAACGAGATCGTCTTCCCCGCAGCCATCCTGCAGCCGCCGTTCTTCAACGTCGAGGCGGACCCCGCCGTCAACTACGGCGCGATCGGCGCGGTCATCGGCCACGAAATGGGCCACGGCTTCGACGATCAGGGCGCCAAGTCCGACGGCGAAGGCAACCTTCGCAACTGGTGGACCGACGGTGACAAGGCCAACTTTGAAAAGCTGCAGGACGCTCTTGCCGCACAGTACGATGCCTTCTGCCCGTTCGATAACGGCGAAACCTGCGTCAACGGCCGCCTGACCATGGGCGAAAACATCGGCGACCTCGGCGGCCTCTCGCTCGCCTATCGCGCCTACCGGCTTTCGCTGAACGGCGAGGAAGCACCCGTGATCGACGGTTACACCGGCGACCAGCGTTTCTTCATGTCGTGGGCACAGGTGTGGCGTTCGAAGATGCGTGAAAAGCGCATGCGTGAACTGCTGGTCACCGATCCGCACTCGCCGCCGCACTACCGCATCAACGGCATCGTCCGTAACTTCGACGAATGGTACAAGGCATTCGACGTGAAGCCGGGCGACGACCTCTATCTTCCCCCGGATGAGCGCGTTCGCATCTGGTAAAGTAATGGACAGCCCGGCGCATTCGGCTTGACTTAGGCCGAGCGTCGGGCGACCTCCCGCGGCGCATGGAAAATCTCACGCTGACCGCAATCCTCCTCGGTATAGTCGAGGGTCTCACCGAATTCGTCCCCGTCTCGTCGACCGGCCACCTGATCCTCGCATCCGCCCTGTTCGGTTATGATGCGGAGGAGTGGAAGGTCTTCAACGTCGTCATCCAGCTGGGTGCGATCCTGGCGGTCGTGGTGCAATACCGGCGCACTTTCTGGGCGGCCGGGACCGGCATCCTCCACCGCCACCCCGAATCGATACGGTTCGTCGTAAACCTGCTCGTCGCCTTCATGCCCGCGGCCGTGATCGGCCTGCTGATGAAGGACTACATCGACATCATGCTAGGCAGCCCATCCGTTGTCGCGTGGGCCCTGATCGCGGGCGGCATCGCGATCCTCGTGATCGAGAAAGTCGCCAAGGAAGGCCCGCCCAGCGGCATCGGACAATTGCCGGTAAAACAGGCGCTGGGCGTCGGTTTCATCCAGTGCCTTGCCATGGTGCCCGGCGTCAGCCGTTCAGGCGCGACGATCATGGGCGCGCTCGCCATGGGGATCGAACGGCGCACGGCCGCCGAATTCAGCTTCTTCCTCGCCATCCCGACGATGCTTGGCGCCGCCACGCTTGAAATCTGGCAGTACCGCGATCTCCTGTCGGCAGGTTCGATGACGGTCGGCTGGGTCGAAATCGCGATCGGCTTCGTAGTGTCGTTCATCGTCGCACTGATCGTTATCCGCGCCTTTGTCGCCTATGTCTCCAAGGCCGGTTTCTCACCCTTTGCCTGGTACCGGATCGTCATCGGCATCGCCGCGCTGATCTGGCTGGGCGTCGCGACAGGCGGCTAACGCCCTGAAAAGGGGGTGGTCATGGCCGGCCCTTGCCAACTTTTCCACAAGCGCCGGAACCAAGGCGCACCCATCGACGTTTCTTCACCAAACGCTAATCTGAAGGAATTCGAACGATGGGTATCATAATTCTGATCATCGTCGGTGGCATCATCGGCTGGCTCGCCAGCATCGTCATGCGCACCGATGCGCAGCAGGGCATCCTGCTGAACGTGGTCGTCGGCATTGTCGGCGCCCTCATCGCCGGCCTCGTTGTCGGTGGCGACACTATCATGAACGGCTTCAGCCTCTCGGCCCTGCTGTTCTCGTTCCTTGGCGCCGTCGTGCTCCTTGCGATCGTTAATCTGTTTCGTCGTGGAACCGTTCGCTAAAATCGGCATTTAGACGGAAGTACCTATGGGGCGGCAGCCTGCTGTCGCCCCAGAATTTTGTGAAGGGGAATACATTATGAAGAAGCTTATCGCCGTTGCGGCCGCTACTGCCCTGGGCCTTGGTCTCGCTGCATGTGACAGCCCGGCCGAAAACCAGATGGAAGACCAGGCCGAAGCCATCGACGAAGCTGCTGAGGCAACTGCTGAAGCGCTGGAAGACGCCGGCATGGAAGAGCAGGCTGAAGCCGTTGAAGAGCAGGGCGAAGAAACGAAGGATGCCATGGAAGAGGCAGCCGACGACATGGACGCCACGCCGCAATAAGTTTCCGCTTCACAGCGAACTTGCGAACGGCGCCGGGAAATCCCGGCGCCGTTTTCGTTTGCAGGTTCGCATCTCTGACTCGCGAAAGGGGCCGTTTCAGCCCTGCGAACGCGGGTTTGGGTTGACTTGGCAGGGCGTTTATCGCAAAGGCGCCCACGCTTTGCGAGACGGGTCAGGCGATTCCGAATCTCGCACTTACGAATACCCGCGAGTTTTAACGTTCGCGTAGCAGGCTCAACGGCCAGCCGCGCGGCTACAGGAATTACTAGGAACACGCCATGGCGAAGCCCGCAACCGTCAAGATCCGGCTGGTCTCCACCGCCGATACCGGTTTCTTCTACGTGACGAAGAAGAACCCCCGCAACATGACCGAGAAGATGGTCCAGCGGAAGTATGACCCGGTCGTGCGCAAGCACGTCGAGTTCAAGGAAGCCAAGATCAAGTGATCTTGCGCAGCGGGGTGCACTGCCCTGCTGCATGCTTTCCGGCGGTTCGAAGGCGGGCGCAGCCACTGCGCCGCCCGCCATCCCGCCCGATCTGCCCTTCGTTTTACCTTAAGGGCGGGAACACTCCCGGTTCACAACGGGTTCAATGCCGCAAAGGTAGTAGAACCGGGATGAATACGATGAACCCTATCCGCAAGACCGCCCGCGCCATCGGCGTCGGCCTTCTCGCTCTCGCTGTACCGGCCGCGCTTGTCGCGCCGACGGTTCCGGCTGCGGCCGCTTCGGGCAACAAACTCGACCAGGCCGTGACCGCGCTTCGCGCCATCAACACGATGACGGCCAGCTTCACGCAGATCGGCCGTGGCGGCCAGCAACTCACCGGCAAGATGGTGCTGAAGCGCCCCGGCAAGATCCGCTTCGAATATTCGGGCGACGTTCCGGTCCTGATCGTTTCCGACGGCTCGCGCCTGACGATGCTGGACTATGAAGTGAACCAGAAGCAGGTCTGGCCGATCAAGAACAGCCCGCTAGGCGCGCTGCTGCAGCCGGACGGCGATATCAACAAGTACGGCACCCTGATGCCCACCAATCATGCAGACGTGACCAGCATCCGCGTGAAAGATCCCAAGCATCCCGAATACGGCGTGCTGACGCTGATCTTCGAAAAGAACGCTTCGGCCCCCGGCGGCATGGAGCTGGCAGGCTGGGTTTCTGTCGACGCGCAGAACAAGGTCACCAAGATCCTGCTCGACAACCAGCGTTACGGCATGTCGGTCTCGAACGGCACGTTCATGTTCAAGGACGTGAAGCCGCGAACCCGCCGCTAGGCCGGCTTGTTCAGGTTGGGCGGTGCATCGTTCAGGTTTCCCGTCCATCCGGCGGCCAGTCGTGCCGCCATGGCGATGAACCGCCCCAACCCAATGGTTACCGTTCATCTAATGGACAGGACAGCGCTCGTAAAAATGAACTCACAGGACACGCGGTTCGAGTTTCCCCCCTGTTGCTCGTGACCAAAGCGAACGTGTCCTGCCGAGCGTGACGAACGCGAATGGAAGCCCTCGACCCATTGCCCCCGGGTCGGGGGTTTTTCCGTTTTTGGGTGGCGCACACGGTGGACTTTGGGGCGCGGCGCTCTATTTGCCATTGCCATGGTTTCTATCGCTACCTGGAACATCAATTCGGTCCGCCTTCGGATGGAGCAAGTCGCTCGTGTCCTGACGGAGCAGGCGCCCGACGTCCTCTGCCTGCAGGAGATCAAGTGTGCAGAGCACCTGTTTCCGTACGAGGCCTTCGAGAAGCTGGGATATACCTACCGCGCGGTGCACGGCCAGAAAGGCTATCACGGCGTCGCCACGGTCAGCCGGATTCCCTTTACCGAGTTCAGTCGCCACGACTGGCAGGACAATGGTGAGGCTCGCCATGTCGGCGTCGAACTGGGCGGCCCGGGCAAGGGCATGATACTCGAGAACGTCTATATCCCCGCAGGTGGCGATGTCGCCGACCGCGAGGTGAATCCCAAGTTCGGGCAGAAGCTCGACTTCCTTGGACGCATGACGCGCTGGTCGGAAAAGATTGACCGTCCGACGCTGCTGGTCGGCGACTTCAACATCGCGCCGCTCGAATGCGACGTCTACGATCACAAGGCGCTGCTGAAAGTCGTCAGCCACACTCCGCTGGAAGTGGAAACGCTTGGCAAGCTGGGCGATGCGCACGGCTGGGTCGATCTGGGGCGCAAGCACATTCCCGCGCCCGAACGAAACTATTCGTGGTGGTCCTACCGCTCCTACTGGCGTCAGAAGGACCAGGGTCGCAGGCTGGACCACATGTGGGCCTCGCCCGATCTGGCCGCGCAATCCGTTTCGCACCGCATCGTCGAAGAAACCCGCAAGTGGGAACAGCCTTCGGACCACGTGCCGCTGATCACCGAGTTCGACCTATGAGTGTGAACGGGTGAGCACGGGCAACCCCCGCCGCGCGGCGCAGGCGATCGACGCGCTGCGCCACGGCTGGCCGATCCGGCTGGCCGGGCCGGACGGAGTGCTGACCCTGCTGAACCCCGAAACCGGCTTCGAAAGCGGTAACACCGTCGCACCGCGCCTGCTGATATCCGCCGCCCGCGCCGCGACGCTGAAGCTGGCCAACCAGCGCGAAGCCGCCGTGCCCGATGCGCCCGTCCTGATCCGCGCGGCAGAGCCTTTCACGCTCCCCCTCGCCCGCGCTCTGGCCGATCCTTCACAGGACTTGGCTCATCCGCTGGCAGGCCCGTTCGTTGCCGAGCCAATGATGGCGGGCGAGGCAGCGAAAGCAGCGATGACGCTGGCAAGGCTTGCGGGGCTGCTTCCGTGCTTCCTGGTCGATCCGGCACCGGCGGAAGGCGCGGTCGATTGCGACGTCGCGGACCTGACGGCATTTCAGGACCCGCACCGTCTGACCATCCAGACCCGCGCGAACCTGCCAACCGCTGCCGCCGAGGCTTGCGAGATCGTGGCTTTCCGCGCACCTGACGACCTTCGCGAACACGTCGCGCTGATCGTGGGTGAACAGCGTACGGATCGCACTCCGCTCGTCCGGCTCCATTCCGAATGTCTGACCGGCGACGTACTCACCAGCCTCAAGTGCGACTGCGGCCCGCAGCTCGATGCTGCGCTTCACGCCATGGCCGACGAGTCGGCAAAGGGCGGATACGGCGTCCTCCTCTACCTGCGGCAGGAAGGGCGCGGGATCGGGCTTATAAACAAGCTGCGCGCCTATCGCCTTCAGGATCAGGGATTCGACACGGTCGATGCCAACAACCGGCTCGGCCTGCCGACCGAGGCACGTGATTTTCCGGTCGCGGCACGGATGCTGGAGCTGATGGGCATTCCCGCGATTCGGCTGATGACAAACAACCCTGCCAAGGTCGATGCGCTGGAAGCCGTGGGCGTCACCGTTGCAGAGCGTGTGCCGCACCAGTTGCCCGCCAATCCCCACAATGCGCGCTATCTCGACACCAAGCGCGACCGGACCGGGCACATCTTGTAGCAATCTGCCGCTTGCAATCGGCCCGCTTTGCCCCCATTTTCGGAAACGCGGGACCGGGCCCCTCTGGCGCGGCGTCCCTGGCTCAATGGCCAGCGAACGCCACGTGATGTCGGACCGCATCGGGTAAGACCGATGCCAGTCCGGGCCTTCTTCGAAGCGCCGCAAACCCAACCGGACCATCGCTCCCTTACCCGATCGAACGACCACCGTTTCGAAAGGGAACATACATGTCCGACCACCTTTTCCGCCTGCTCGAGCGTTTGCAGAAGCTCGACGATCAGCTTCGCCGCGCCCAGCGCCAACGTAAAGACCGGCAGGAAATCGCCCGCCTTACGCTGATGAAGTCCGCGCTGCGCCACCGCCTAGCGCGGCTATCCGCCCGTTCCGCGTTCATTCGCGCCATGCCTGCACACTGACAGGGAGCGAATAGATGGAATTCCTCTTCGCCGACTGGCTCGGCACACCGGCGTGGTTCTGGCTCGCCTTCCTCGGCATCGTCGCGGCGCTGACCGCCTTTGACCTTGGCATCCTGCACAAGGAGGACCGGGAGATGGGCATCGGCGAATCGCTGAAGCTCACTGCCTTCTACATCGGCATCGCGTTGCTGTTCGGGGTGTGGGTCTGGTTCGCCAAGGGCGGCGAGGCGGGGATGCAGTACTACACCGGCTTCTTCATCGAAAAGGCGCTGTCGATCGACAACGTCTTCGTCATCAGCCTGATCTTCACCTTCTTTGCCATCCCTGCGAAATACCAGTACCGCGCCCTGTTGTGGGGCATCATGGCGGTAATCGTCCTGCGCGGGTTGATGATCGCGGGCGGGGCGGCGCTGGTGCAGGAAGCGTACTGGGTGCTTTACATCTTTGCCGCGTTCCTGGTGTTCACGGGCATCAAGATGTTCTTCACGTCCGACCATGATCCCGACATCGGCAACAACCCTGCCGTGCGCTGGATCAGCCGCCACATGCGCGTGACAAAGGAACTGCACGCGCAAAAGTTCTTCGTGAAAGTGCCCGATGCGAACGGCAAAATGGTGCGAGCCGCAACGCCGCTGTTTCTGGCCCTAGTCGTCATCAACCTGGCTGACCTTGTCTTTGCCGTGGACTCCGTGCCCGCGATTTTCGCGATCACGACCGACACGTTCATCGTCTATACGTCGAATATCATGGCCATTCTGGGCCTGCGCGCCCTTTATTTCGCGCTGGCGGCGATGATCGATCGCTTCACGTACCTGAAGTATGCGCTGGCGGCCGTCCTGGTGTTCATCGGCGGCAAGATCTTCGTGGCCGATTTCCTGCTGGGCGGGGCCAAGTTCCCGCCGGCGATCAGCCTCGGCGTCACGTTTGCGCTTATTGCGAGCGGTGTTGCCTATTCTCTCTGGAAGACACGGGAAGAGGCGCAGTTGCCTTCTTCCTAATCAACCTTGGGCGGGCGGCCACGGCGTGGCTGCTCGCTCACCCCCACCTTCACCCCGCGACGGGAAAGAGCCTCTCGCAAGAGAAACTCGATCTCGGCGTTGACCGAACGCAGGTCGCGCGCGGCCATACGTTCGATCTCGGCATGGAGCGCCGGATCGAGCCGCAGGGCAAAGGGTTTGCGTGTCGCAGGCACCGGTTGCTCTTAATGGTTGTAGAGCGTGCCGGTGTTGACGATCGGCTGCGTGTCGCGTTCACCGCAAAGCACGACCATCAGGTTGGAGACCATTGCCGCACGGCGTTCGTCGTCGAGATGCACGATGCCGTCTTCGGACAGCTTGGCCAGCGCCATTTCCACCATCGAGACCGCACCCAGAACCAGCTTGGCCCGCGCGGCGATGACTGCCTCGGCCTGCTGGCGGCGCAACATGGCGCCGGCAATTTCGGGCGCATAGGCAAGGTGGGTAAGCCCCGCCTCGTCCACCACGATACCGGCTACCTTCAGACGCTCGTTCAGCTCGGTCAGCAGTTCGGCGTTCACCTGGTCGCCATCACCGCGCAGCGTCGTCTCGCCTTCCTCGATGTCATCATAGGGGTGGCGCGAACCGACAGTGCGCAGGCCCGCCTCGATCTGGATGTTCACGAATTCGCGATAGTCGTCGACGTCAAAGCTGGCCTGCGCCGTATCGCGCACGCGCCACACGACATTGCAAGCGATCTCTATCGGGTTGCCGCGCAAGTCGTTGATCTTGATGCGGTCCGAATGGATGTTGTTCGCACGCGCCGATATCTTCTTGCGCCCCATCCACGGCCAGACCCAGCGCAGGCCATGACTGCGATCCGTCCCGCGATAGGAGCCGAACAGCGTGATGACCGCGGCCTGGTTCGGCTGCAGCATATAGAAACCGGACGAGAAGAACGCGAGCACGAGTGCGCCGACGATGATCGGCACGAGCATCGGTTCGTAACTGCCGAACAGGCCCCAGACGATGGCCACAAGGCCGAGCAGAATAATGAGCAGGACCGGGTAGCCACTCGCGGTGCTGGCACCGGTCTCGTGGCTGGCTTCCATTGATTTGAGTTCCATATGATTCCCCCGTTCTGATATAAATATGATATCACTTTTATATCAGAAACGAGGAACCCGCAAACAAATCAGGAATGTTGGCGGATCACCGTCAGGAACTGGTCGCCGTAGGCGTCGAGCTTCTTGGCCCCGATGCCGGGAAGATCGGCCAGCGCCGCGCGGGTCTGCGGCTTGAAGCCTGCCATGTCGCGCAGCACCGCATCGTGGAAGATGACATAGGGCGGAACCCCGCCTTCCTTTGCGAGGTCGCGGCGCAGCACGCGCAGCGCATCGAACAGCGGATCGCCCACGGGGTTGAGCGCCTGCCCGCTGCCCTTGCGGCCCCGCCCCCGCTCACGCTTGGGCGGGAGGACGAGATCGAGCGACAATTCACCCTTGAGATAGGTGCGCGCCTCGGGCCCCAGCATCAGCCCGCCATGCTCGGTCGGAAGCAGCGCCCCGCGCACCAGCAGCGCGCGCTGAACGGGTTTGAGAAGCGCCGCTTCCTCGCCCTCGACGATGCCGAACACAGACAGGGTATCGTGGCCTTGGCTGTTGGCGCGTTCGCTGGACTGGCCCGTCAGGATACTCTCGACATAGCCCGCCCCGTACATTTGCCGCGTTCGCGCCACGGCGGAGAGGTATTTCTGCGCGGTCACCGTTGCGTCGACCGATTTCGGCGGCTCGAGGCAGTTGTCGCAATTGCCGCAAGTTTCGGGCGGGCTCTCGCCGAAATGGCGCAGCAAGATCGCGCGGCGGCAGCCGGCCGTTTCGACCAGCGCGCCCAGCGCGGACAGCCGCGCGCGTTCGCCCTGCTGGCGCGCCTCGTCCACTTCCTGCACCCGCATCCGCGCGCGGGCGAAGTCGTCCGCACCCCAGAACAGGTGGGCGCTGGCGGGATCGCCGTCGCGGCCGGCGCGGCCGGTTTCCTGATAATAGGCCTCGATCGACTTGGGCAGGCCGGCGTGGGCGACGAAACGCACGTCGGGCTTGTCGATGCCCATGCCGAAGGCGACCGTGGCGCACATCACCATGTCTTCGGAAGCCACGAAGGCGGACTGGTTCGCCGCACGGACTTCGGGCGGCAGGCCTGCGTGATAGGCGCGCACCTCGCGCTTGCCGTCGGAAAGGGCCTCGGCCAACCGCTCGGTCGCGGCACGGGTCGGGGCATAGATGATGCCAGGGCCGGGATTGGCCGCCAGCAGCCGGCGAAGCTGCTGCGTCAGCCCTTCGCGGGCGCCGATGACATAGCGGATGTTGGGCCGGTCAAAGCCCGCGACGATCATGCCCTCTTCGGGAATGCCGAGCTGGGCCAGGATGTCGGAGCGGGTATGCGCGTCCGCCGTCGCGGTCAGGGCCAGCCGCGGTACGCCGGGGAACAGCTCCATCAGTGGGCGCAGCAGGCGATAGTCGGGGCGGAAGTCGTGCCCCCATTCGGAAACGCAGTGCGCCTCGTCGATCGCGAAAAGCGCGATGCGGCATTGGCCCAGCAGCTCGCGGAAATGCGACTGGCTGGCGCGTTCGGGCGCGACGTAGAGCAGGTCCAGCTCTCCGGCGCGAAGGCGGGCGACGGTTTCGGCGCGGTTCTCGTCCGCGCTGGTCAGCGTCGCGGCGCGGATGCCGTTTGCTTCTGCGCTGCGCAACTGGTCGTGCATCAACGCGATCAGCGGGCTGATGACGACGCAAGTGCCGTCCACCATCGTTGCGGGCAACTGGTAGGTCAGCGACTTGCCCGCGCCCGTCGGCATGACGGCCAGCGTCGACTGGCCGGACAGCACGCGGTCCAGCACCTGCTGCTGCACGCCGCGAAAGGCGCGGAAGCCGAAGACGGAATGTAGCCTTTCGAGCAGCGTCGCCTCGTCCGGCGCGGGGCCGAAGACCACCGGTTCGGGCGTGAAGTCGGGATAGTCCACGCGCTCGAAGTCGTTGTGTTGGTCGAACGGGTCGAAATAGGGGGCGTCTGATGGCTCTGCCATGCACGAGCCTTTGCCAGACCTTGGGGCCGCAGGAAAACCGCCTGCGCCCAGCAAAGGGGGCAAAGCCGTGGATAGCGTCGGCGAAATGCACCGCCGCGTTGCACTTTCGGCCCAGAGGCCGCGCCGCGCGGGCGTGATAGCCTCATCGCCAAAGAATCGAGGGGAATGGGATGCACAGGCTTATCAGGCCCGTCAGCGGTTCTTTCGTGGCGCTCTTGGCGGCACCTGTGGTGATGGTACAGCCTGCACCGCCCGCGCCCCCGGCGCCTGCAACAAGTTCTGCGCTAAACGGTCAGAAACGCATTATCCTCCACACCCGCGACGGACAGGCCATTCCCGTCGGCCCGCCCTATTCGCGGATCGACCGTTTCGACGAACCCGAAGGCGACAACTGGATCGCGCGACTAACGATCGAGTGACCGGTCAGAGCCGGTAGTTAAGGCGCACGCCCATCATGTCGATTCCCGGGTTCTGGCCCGAATTGAACAGGCGCGCGTGGCTGACGTGCATCCAGCTTGCCTCGATCGAGAAGCGTTCGTCGATCCGGGTCCCGATGGCGATTTCGGGTTCGAAAAGGACACGGCTGCCGAGTTCGAGATGGCGGCCGTCGGGCGCGATTTTTTCTTCCGGCCCGTCGTGGATGGCGATGCCGACAGCGGGGCGCACGTAGACCGGCCCTTTGCCGATCTTCCAGCTGAGGCCCACTGCGGCGAAGTTCGTACCGCCGTCGCTGTTTACCGAGCCCAGCACGTAGGGAGCGGGCTTGCCGACGAAGTCCAGCGCCCCGATCCGGTCGAAGCGATATCCGATTACGCCGTCGACGCCACCCTCACCGGTCTCGAAGGTGAAGGGCGTGTCTACGGCGTGCGCGTAGGCTCCGATGAAGATTTCGTCGGCCTGCGCCGGAGTGGCCAGAAGGACGATACCGGACAAGAGCGGGATGAGTGCGAAACGGGTCATTCACTCTCAAACCCTCATGAAGCGCATGACGTTCCGCAAGATCACGCGAACAGGTTCCAGATATCTAAACCGACGACGTCGGTTGGCCGCATGACTTTCGCTGGCGCTGCCCGTCAGGGGCGTTCTGCGACCGGTGTGTTGCCCGCTTGCCTTGTCCCATGTGCGCAAAGAAGCAGCGTAATCGATTTGTCTTTCCCCCGTCACCGACCTCGCCTAACCGGGCCGGCTTTATGACTGACGCAGCCCTCTCCCCGACTCGCCACGATGCGGCTTCGCTGCGCGCCGAATTCGGCGCGACGGCGCGACTGGCCGTGCCGCTGGCGGCGGCGAACCTGTTGCAGATGGCGGTCTATACCATCGACGTGCTGTTCATCGCGCGGATCGGGACACAGGAACTGGCAGCCAGCACACTGGCGGTATCCAGTTATGGCCTGATGCTGTGGTGCACGATGGGGCTCATCAGCGCGGTCGCCCCGATGGCCGCCACCGCGCTGGGACGGGGCCGCCACGCGGTTCGCGAAGTGCGGCGGTCTTTCCGCATGGCGCTTTGGCTGTCGGTTCTGGCGGGCATCGCGGTAATGGCGGGGTCCAACCTTGCCGAACAGTTCATGCTGCTGACCGGGCAGAGCGAACAGATTGCCGCGATGGCGGGCGAGTACCTGCGCTGGCTGTCCCCTGCGGCGATCCCGGTGCTGGCGGCCGCAGCCTTGCGAATCTTCGTATCGACGATGGACCGTGCCGTGATCGCGACCTGGGTGACGGTTCTGGCCCTGATCGTGAACTTCATCGGCAACTGGCTTCTGATCTTCGGCAACTGGGGCTTTCCGGCGCTTGGCCTGAAGGGCGCGGCGATTGCCAGCGTAATCACGTCTCTGGTCGTGCTGGCCGCCTATGTCGCGATCATCCAGTCGGACCGGAGGATGCGGCGACACTACCTGTTCGGGCGCCTGTGGCGGCCCGACTGGCAGCGATTGCACGAATTGTGGCGCGTCGGCCTGCCGATCGGAGCGATCACTCTGGCCGAGGGCGGGCTGTTTTCCGGCGCCGCATACCTGATGGGCGCGATCGGAATGCTGGAACTGGCGGCGCATACCGTGGCCTTGCAACTGGGCGCGCTGGCGTTTCAGGTGCCGATGGGCATCGCGACGGCGGCTACGATCCGTGTCGGACTGCACAACGGCGCCGGATCGAGAGAGGGCATACACCGCGCCGGGCTGGCGGTCGTCTGGGTCGTGATCGGTTTTGCCGGGCTGTTCGCGGCGGCGATGATCGGTATTCCCAAGGTGCTGCTGTCGTTGTTCTTCGATGTCGACGCGCCCGCCAATGCGGATGTCGTGCCGCTTGCGGTAACTTATCTGGTCGTCGCCGCCGCGTTCCAGTTGTTCGACGGCGCGCAAGTGGTTCTGGCAGGGCTCCTGCGCGGTCTGTCCGATACGCGGGTGCCCTTCATCCTTGCCGTGATCGGCTATTGGATCTTCGGGTTCGGAACGGCCTACTATCTGGGCTTCCACACCGAATTGGGCGGACTGGGCGTCTGGATCGGTCTTGCCGTCGGGCTGATCGTCACCTCGGCCCTACTGGGCTGGCGCTGGCACCGGCGCGAGAGTCTCGGGCTTGTCAGTGGCGGGCGATAGATCCGCCACGAACGCCCGGCTGCAAGCAGACCACGGCCCGTCTCAAAAAAACTTGATGAACGCCGCTTGACGACCACGTTCACCCCGACCATATCCAGCCCCGCTGGCACTCTCCACGCGGGAGTGCCAATCGCAATAACCAACCCTTTAATTGGAAGAGGTCATCATCATGGCATTCCGTCCGCTGCACGACCGCGTACTGGTCGAACGCATCGAAGCCGAAGAAAAGACCGCCGGTGGGATCATCATCCCCGACAGCGCCAAGGAAAAGCCCTCTGAGGGGCGTATCGTGGCAGTCGGCACCGGCACCCGTTCGGAAAACGGCACCGTCACCCCGCTCGACGTCAAGGAAGGCGACCGCGTCCTTTTCGGAAAGTGGTCGGGCACCGAAGTCAAGGTCGACGGCAAGGACCTGCTCATCATGAAGGAAAGCGACCTGCTCGGCGTCATGGCCTGAGCATTTTCGCGAACCTTCTGACTCACTAAATTCCCAAGAGGAGAGAAAACAATGGCTGCCAAGGACGTGAAATTCTCGCGTGACGCACGCGAACGCATCCTGAAGGGTGTCGACACCCTCGCCAACGCCGTGAAGGTCACGCTGGGCCCCAAGGGCCGCAACGTCGTGATCGACAAGAGCTTCGGCGCACCCCGCATCACCAAGGACGGCGTCACCGTCGCCAAGGAAATCGAACTGAAGGACAAGTTCGAGAACATGGGCGCGCAGATGTTGCGCGAAGTCGCCTCGAAGGCGAACGACGCTGCCGGTGACGGCACCACCACCGCCACCGTGCTGGCCCAGGCCATCGTGCGCGAAGGCATGAAGTCGGTTGCCGCCGGCATGAACCCGATGGACCTGAAGCGCGGCATCGATCTCGCCGTTACCAAGGTCGTCGAGAACCTGCAGGGTCGTTCGAAGGACGTTTCCGGCACTTCGGAAATCGCCCAGGTCGGTGTGATTTCGGCCAATGGCGACAAGGAAGTCGGCGAAAAGATCGCCGAAGCCATGGAAAAGGTCGGCAAGGAAGGCGTGATCACCGTCGAAGAGGCGAAGGGTCTCGAATTCGAACTCGACGTTGTCGAAGGCATGCAGTTCGACCGCGGCTACCTGTCGCCCTATTTCGTCACCAACGCAGAGAAGATGACCGTCGAACTGGATGATCCGTACATCCTGATCCACGAAAAGAAGCTCACCAACCTTCAGCCGATGCTCCCGATCCTGGAAGCCGTCGTGCAGTCGGGCCGTCCGCTTCTCATCATCGCGGAAGACATCGAAGGCGAAGCGCTCGCCACTCTCGTCGTCAACAAGCTGCGTGGCGGCCTGAAGATCGCTGCCGTCAAGGCTCCGGGCTTCGGCGATCGCCGCAAGGCCATGCTGCAGGACATCTCGATCCTGACCAACGGCGAAATGATCAGCGAAGACCTCGGCATCAAGCTCGAGAACGTTTCGCTGAACATGCTCGGCCAGGCCAAGCGCGTCACCATCGACAAGGACAACACCACGATCGTCGACGGTGCCGGCGACGCAGAAGCCATCAAGGCCCGCGTCGAACAGATCCGCGCGCAGATCGAATCGACCACGTCGGACTACGACCGTGAAAAGCTGCAGGAACGTCTCGCCAAGCTTGCTGGCGGTGTTGCAGTCATCAAGGTCGGCGGTGCTTCGGAAGTCGAAGTGAAGGAGCGCAAGGACCGCGTCGACGACGCCCTGCACGCAACCCGCGCAGCCGTCGAAGAAGGCATCGTCCCGGGCGGCGGCACGGCCCTGCTCTATGCCACCAAGGCTCTCGAAGGCCTGAAGGGCGACAACGACGACCAGACTCGCGGTGTCGACATCATCCGCCAGGCCATCATGGCCCCGGTTCGCCAGATCGCGACCAACGCCGGCTTCGACGGTGCGGTCGTCTCGGGCAACCTGCTGCGCGAAAACGATGAAACGCAGGGCTTCAACGCTGCCACCGACACTTACGAAAACCTCGTCGCTGCCGGCGTGATCGACCCGACCAAGGTCGTTCGCACCGCCCTGCAGGACGCGGCCTCGGTTGCCGGCCTGCTGATCACCACGGAAGCCGCGATCAGCGACATTCCGGAAGACAAGCCCGCCATGGCGATGCCCGACATGGGCGGCATGGGCGGCATGGGCGGCATGGGCGGCTTCTAAGCCTCCGCGCCATCCAAGGCTCGAAAAACAGGGCCGCCGGACACGGGTCCGGCGGCCCTTTTCGTGGCAGAGTTGCAAGTGATTTGAACGGACTTGCCCCGGTGTTGCACCGCCCTGCGGCAGATTTGGCAACTTAACATCGAATTTTACGCCCAGCGGGACACTTACACCGCTTCACGCGTTGCCAAAGGGAACGATAACGCGAACAATCCGAAAAGGACGACTCATGCGACTGCCGCACAAGGCTCATCTCGCCATCGTCGATGGCGCCAGCTTCACCCTGATGCGCAACGACGGTTCGCCCAACTCGCCCTCCCTGACCGCTATCGACCGTCCCGACGTGGAGGGCACGAACTACAGCGCAGGCGTGCGTCACCAGGACGATATCGGCCAACGCAAGGGCAGCACGGATCTCAACGAATTGGCCCATGCGGCCGCCGTTGCGGAATATCTCAATCAGGCCGTCCTGCAGGGCAAGATCGACAAGCTGGCCATTGCCGCCGATCCCAAAACGCTGGGTGAAATGCGCCGCCACTATCACAAGTCGCTTGAAGCCGTGCTCGTTGCCGAAGAGGCAAAGACGCTGACGGGCGAGCCTGTTGCGAGGATCGAAAAAGTCCTCCTCTCCGACTGATCAGAAAGTACGTCTATTGATGGACGGGTCGCAGTTTACCCAAACCCAGTATCGCAACACGGCGCCTGCCCGCGAAAGCGCGGCAGACGCCGAAGCCATTGTGACAGAGCTTGAGAATCGCGGACGCACCGCGCGCTTCGTGCTGCGCGACCGCACGCGCGAAGAGCACGAGGCGACAGAGGCGGCTTTCGCGCCGTTCGATCTTGAGAATATCGACCATTACCGCGCTTTCCTGACCGCACATGCCATGGCGCTGCCGCGTCTTGAATTGCGCGTAACGGGCCTCGGCTGGCAGGGTTGGCATCCGCGCTATCCGCGTCTTGCCGACGATCTCGCCGCGCTCGGCATTCCGCTGCCTGCGCCAATGATCGCCTTTTCAGTCACCCCGGTCACGGCATGGGGCGTGCAATATGTGCTCGAAGGCTCGCGCCTTGGCGGCAGGGTTCTGTCCGATCGGCTTCCCGCAGGCACGCCGCGCCGCTACCTTTCGCCCGATCCCGACATGGGCGGCAACTGGCAATCGTTTTGCGCAGCATTCGACGATGCCTGCACGGGCGCCGACTGGCTGGACGAAGTCACCGACGCGGCTATAGATACGTTCCGCGCATTCCGCAGGGGTGCGGTCGCGATGACGGAGGACCTTCGTTGAACCGACCCGAAACGGGCATGGACGCGGTTGACCTGACCAATTGCGATCGTGAACCGATCCATATTCCCGGCAATATTCAACCCATCGGCTTCCTGATTGCGGTCGGCGCGGACTGGATGATCCAGCGCGCGGCCAATACCGAACCCTATCTGGGTATCGAGCCGATTGGCCTTCTGGGCCGTCCGTTGCATGACATTTTCCTGCCGCATGCACTCAACTCGCTTCGCGCCCGCGTTGGCAGCCTTCGTGGTGACGATGCGGTAGAACGGTTGTTCTCGGTAAAGCTGATCTCCGACGCCAAGTCGTTCGACGTCGCGATCCACTTCTCGGGCCGCTCGATCATTATTGAGTGCGAAACTGCCCGCGGCGACGAGATCGAGGTTTCTTCGCTCGTTCGCAGCATGATAACGCGCATCCAGTCGACCGAAACGATTGAGAACATACTGCGCGAAGGCGCGCGGCAGGTCCGCCTTCTGACAGGCTTCGACCGAGTGATGGTCTATCGCTTCGGCCACACCGGATCAGGCGAAGTCGTGGCAGAGGCGCTTGAGCCGGGGATCGACAGCTTCCTTGGTCTCAACTTTCCCGCCTCCGATATCCCGAAACAGGCGCGCCAGCTTTACCTTCGCAATGTCTTTCGCATCATCGCCGATGTAAACGACGAGCCCAAGGCGATCGAACCGGTCACCCAGACCGAGCCGCTGGACCTCTCGCTCTCTCTGTTCCGCGCCGTATCACCGATCCATGTCGAATACCTGAAGAACATGGGCGTGCGCGCTTCGCTGTCGATCTCGATCATCATCGACGGCAAGCTGTGGGGCCTTTTCGCATGCCACCACTACAGCCCTCGGCTGCCCAGCTTTGCCGAGCGTAGCGCGGCCGAACTGTTCGGCCAGATGTTCTCGCTCGTCCTCGAAAGCCGGTTGCGGTCGGAAATAAACGCCTACGAGGAAAAGGCCCGCCGCGTCGCGGACCGCCTTATGGCCGCCGCTGCGCGAGACACCGACAGGCTGACCGACGCGCAGTGGATGGGCGACCTCGTACTCGACGCGATCCCCGCAGACGGTGTCGGCGTCTTCGTCGAGGACAAGATCTCGCTGAGCGGACTGACCCCGAACGAGGATCAGTTCCGCCGCCTTGCCAATGTCCTCAACCGGGGTGAGGCAAGCCAGATCTTCACGACCAACCGGATCAGCGAGATCCTGCCCGAAGCAGAGGAATACAGCTCGCGCGCCGCGGGTCTTCTTGCGGTGCCGATTTCGCGCCGCCCGCGCGACTACGTCGTCCTTTTCCGCGGCGAACGCCTGCGCTCGGTGCGCTGGGCGGGGAACCAGGAAAAGGAGATCGAGTACGGTCCCAACGGCGCGCGCCTGACCCCGCGCAAGAGCTTTGAGGAATGGTCCGAACTTGTCCGCGGCGAAGCTGTCCCGTTCTCGGAAGCCGAGATGCGGGTGGCCGATACCCTGCGTTCGACGCTTCTCGAAGTCGTCCTGCGCCTGACCGAGGCGGCGAGCGAAGACCGCCGCCGCGCGAGCGAGCAGCAGAAGCTGCTCATCAGCGAGCTCAATCACCGCGTCCGCAACATCCTCGCGCTGATCCGCGCGCTCGTCGGGCAGACCAGCCGCGAGGTGGACGACGTGGGCGCCTTCATCAACACCCTCGATTCGCGCATCCAGTCACTGGCCCGCGCGCATGACCAGCTTACTGCCGACCAGTGGGGGCCGGCGCGGCTGGAAGACCTGATCGCTACCGAGGCAAAGGCCTATTTTCAGGAAGAGCGCCAGTCGGTCCGCATGAACGGGCCCGACATCGCGATCATGCCCGATGCGTTCACTGTGCTGGCTCTCGTCATCCACGAACTCGTCACCAACGCGGCCAAGTACGGCGCGCTGAGCGACAGCGGCTCGGTCGACGTCAATTGGGACGTGGGCGAAGACGGCGCGCTGACGATCGACTGGCGCGAGATCGGCGGCCCTGCCGTGATGCCGCCCAAGCGGCGCGGCTTCGGCACGACCGTGATCGACAATTCGATTCCCCACGAACTCGGCGGTGAAGCGCAGACGTTCTACAAGACTGCCGGTTTCGAAGGACGGTTCGTAATTCCGGGGCGCTATGTCGTCCGATCGCGCGGCAAGGAAATTCACAAGGCGGTCCCCGCCAACAAGGCAGGAGGCGAAGCCCTGATTACCGGAAAACATGTCCTGCTGGTCGAGGACAGCGCACTGATCGCTCTCGATGCGGAAGATTCGCTGCGTGAACTGGGCGCGGCTGAAGTCTACCTTGCTGCGAACAACGGCAATGCGGCAAAGGTGCTGGAAGAGCGGCAGATCGATCTTGCCGTGCTCGACTTCAACCTGGGGCGCGAGAACTCTTCACCGACGGCGGAAAAGCTGATGAACGCGGGCATCCCCTTCATCTTTGCATCCGGTTATGGCGGCGAGGATGTAATGCCCGAGCGGTTCCAACACGTCCCGATGATCGTTAAGCCCTATGGCACCGAACAGATGGGGCAGGCGCTCGCCGAACTCGCGGTTCAGAAGAACCCCGAGGCCGGGTCAGACTGACGGCATCTGCTGGCTGGCGCAATGGAAGCTGCCGCCGCCGGCCAGAACCGCCCGTGCCGGAATGCCAACCGCGCGCCTGTCGGGGAACAGTGCGTCGACTGCCGCTACCCCGTCCGCGTCGTGCACCGTACCGTAAGTCGGCACGACTACGATGTGCGTAGTGATCGCGAAGTTCATGTAGCTGGCAGGCTCGACGAAATCGCCCGAGGTGACGAGGCCGGGCGAAGGCACGTCGACGACTTTCAGACCCGCCGCCCTCGCCCTCTCACGCGCATCGGCATAGATCGCGCGGTTGGCATCGTCCGGTCCGGTCGGCACCGGCAGCGCCAGCGTCCCTTCGGCAACGAATCGGGCAAGATTGTCGACATGGCCATCGGTGTGATCGTTGAGCAGCCCTTCACCCAGCCAGACGACGCGTTCCATGCCGAGATCGGCGGCAAGCCGGCCTTCGATATCATCGCGCGACATCTGCGGATTGCGATTGGTATTGAGCAGGCACTGTTCGGTCGTGACGACCAGCCCCGTGCCATCCCCGTCGATCGCTCCGCCTTCGAGGATCCAGTCCGACGTTTCCAGCGGCAGTCCGGCATCGCGGGCAAGTTCCGCACCCACGGTCTGGTCGCCGTCCATCAGGTACTTGCCGCCCCAACCGTTGAAGCCGAACCGGCGTGCCGAGCGATTGCCCGCGCCGTCGGACAGCACCAGCGGGCCGGTATCGCGCAGCCATACATCGCCATAGACCCGCCGTTCCAGCTTGACCGCTGCACTCGTCAACTGGCGCGCGCGCATCTCGTTCGCGCCGTCGCGGACCAGAAGGCGCACTTCCTGCCCCGTCTCCGCCACGGCGTTGGCGAAAGCGGCGATTTCCTCCTGTGCCTGGTCGATCACGCCCGACCATTCCGACGCATCATGCGGAAAGCCGATCCAGATCCAGTCCTGCGCGTGCCATTCGGGCGGCATCCGCCAAGAATTGTCGGTCATGTAGGGCTTTCCGTCCTGAAGTTCGGGTAAGGCGGGCACCGGTGCCAGAGGCCGCGCGGGCAGGCAATGGCTCTATTCACGCGAGAACAGGCCGCTCGCCGTTGCGTTCCCCATCTGGTAGCCCCTTGGCCATGACCTCGACCAAGCCCTTCTTCGCCGCGTGCCTTGCCCTGTCCATCGCGGGGTGCGGCGCCGATCCCGAGCCCCAGCCAACCGGATCGGAGAGCGAACCTACCCCCGCGCCAAACGCAGCGGCCACCCCACTAACGGGCGAATCGCGCTTCCCGCAGTCGTTTCGCGTGCTCGGCACAGAACCGTTCTGGGCCATTCACGTCAGCGAAGGGAAATTGCGCTACATGACTCCCGAAGATCAGGAAGGCCGGCAGATCGAGATCCAGCGCGAGCAGACCGAGCGCGACGAGCTTGCCCTGTCGGGAACGCTGGAGGGTGAGGCACTGACGCTTTCCGTTACGGAAGAGCCGTGTTCCGACGGAATGTCCGATCGCAGCTACCCCTTCGCCGCAACCCTGCGGCTCGGCAAGGCGACCCTCAGGGGATGCGCCCGCCCGACCGAACCTTGATGCTGCGTCGCACAATTTGCCTGGCAGATTCATACTATCACTACAAACAGATTTTGATCACATCCGTAATTTACCCTTTAAAACATGGATTTATATCGTAGGTTGCATTTTTCGCAAACATACTTCACCTTTTCGCACTTGCGAGATGCCGCCCGAAACCGCATTCAGAGGGGGCCTTACAGGCATCCTCTCCCAAACTTACACGGCCCGGTCGGTCTTTCCGCCCGGGCCTTTTTTTGTCTCGAATCCGCGAGGCATGCTGTCACGCCTGTTTGCATACGGCGGAACCACTCCCCATCTCGTCCTTTGACACTGTACCAGACAGGACGAGGACGAATTCATGGCCGACGCAGGCGCTGCGATCGAAAACGAGGTCAAGCTGCAGGTCGCAGCCGCAAAGCAGGAGGAATCGGGCCACGGCATCGCCCGTATCCCCCGCACCGCGATGGCCACGTTGGGTATTACCGAAGGCGACGTGATCGAGGTCGAGGGCAAGCGCACGACGCCGGCCCGCGCTCTCCTGCCTTATCCCGAAGACGAGGGACTGGACGTGATCCGGCTCGACGGGCTTGAACGCGGCAACGCCGAAGTCGGGTCTGGCGAGCATGTCGTAGTCCGCAAGGCCGAATCGCGCCCCGCCACGCGAGTCGTCTTTGCCCCGGCCCAGCGCGAGATGCGCCTGCAGGGCCCGGCAGAGGCACTGCGCCGCAACTTCTTTGGCCGCCCGCTGACTGCCGGCGACCTTGTCGCGACGCGCGGGCAGCAGCGCGTGCAGGACATGCCGCCCGAAATCGCACGCATGTTCAACGCGCCCGCCTATGCGCTGACGCAAATCCGCCTGTCCGTCGTGTCGACCAGCCCCAAGGGCATCGTTCACATCGACGAAAATACCGAAGTCGAGCTGAAGGCCGAGTTCGAGGAACCGCGCGATGCGCGCGCATCAGTCAACTACGACGACGTCGGCGGAATGAGCGAGACCATCCAACAGCTTCGCGAGATGGTCGAACTGCCACTGCGTTACCCCGAACTGTTCACTCGCCTCGGCGTCGATCCGCCGAAGGGCGTCCTGCTGCACGGCCCGCCGGGCACCGGCAAGACCCGCTTGGCCCAGGCGGTCGCCAACGAATCGGACGCGAACTTCTTCCTGATCAACGGACCCGAGATCATGGGTTCGGCCTATGGCGAATCCGAAAAGCGGCTTCGTGAGGTGTTCGAAGAGGCGGAGAAGAACAGTCCGTCGATCGTGTTCATCGACGAGATCGATTCGATAGCGCCCAAGCGCCAGAACGTGCAGGGTGAGGCGGAAAAGCGCCTCGTCGCACAACTTCTGACGCTAATGGACGGACTCCAGGCGCGGTCAAACCTCGTCGTCATCGCGGCCACCAACCGGCCCGACGCCATTGACGAGGCTCTACGCCGCCCCGGCCGCTTCGACCGCGAGATCATCGTCGGCGTACCGGACGAGAAGGGCCGCCGCGAAATCCTTGCCATCCACACCCGCGGCATGCCGCTGGACGAGGACGTGGACCTAAAGGAACTGGCGCGCACGACGCACGGTTTCGTCGGCGCCGACCTCGCCGCCCTTGCGCGCGAGGCCGCGATCGACGCGGTGCGCCGAATCATGCCGCGCATCGATCTCGATGCCCGCACGATTCCGCCCGAGGTGCTGGATGACCTGAAAGTCATCCGCGACGACTTCATCTCTGCGTCAAAACGCATTCAGCCCAGCGCCATGCGCGAAGTCATGGTGCAGGCCCCGTCGGTCGGCTGGTCCGACATCGGCGGCCTCGACGATGCGACCGAGATGCTGCGCGAGGGCGTGGAACTGCCGCTGAAGAACCCCGATGCGTTCAAGCGTCTGGGCATCCGTCCGGCCAAGGGCTTCCTGCTCTATGGCCCGCCAGGCACCGGCAAGACGCTGTTGGCCAAGGCCGTCGCCAAGGAAGCGGAGGCGAACTTCATCTCGATGAAGTCGTCCGACCTTCTGTCCAAGTGGTACGGCGAGAGCGAGCAGCAGATTTCCAAGCTCTTCGCCCGCGCCAGACAGGTCGCGCCCTGCGTCGTCTTCATCGACGAGATCGACAGCCTTGTCCCTGCTCGCGGATCCAGCGGTAACGAGCCGCAGGTTACCGCGCGCGTGGTCAACACGATCCTTGCCGAAATGGACGGGCTGGAGGAACTGCAGTCGATCGTCGTTATCGGAGCCACCAACCGGCCCACGCTGGTCGATCCCGCGCTGCTGCGACCGGGCCGTTTCGACGAGCTGGTCTATGTCGGCGCACCGAACGAGCCGGGTCGGCTGCACATCCTCAAGATCCATACCTCGGCAATGCCCTTGGCCGAAGATGTCGATCTGGCCGCCATCGCCAAGCAGACCGAGCGTTACACCGGTGCTGACCTTGAAGACGTAGTGCGCCGCGCAGGCCTCAACGCCATCCGGCGCGAAGGGTCTTCCGTCTCTTCGGTAAACAAGGCCGATTTCGACGATGCGCTGAAGGATTCGCGCCCCACGGTCACCGACCACATGGAAACCGAATACGCCAAGATGCGCGGCGAGCTGAAACGGCGTGCAGCCGAAGTGAACCCGATCGGGTTCGTGACACCGGGGATGCTGAGCCCAACCCGCGACAACAAGCACGAGTAGACAAAAGGCCCGCCATCACGGCGGGCCTTTTCATATCAGCCTTGGGGGAAGTCCCGGGCGCCTTCGATCTGCACCGGCTCGGTTGCGCGCAGGCGCTGGCTGGCGATGGCCTCGGGCACTTCGCGACGGAGCCAGTCCATCATCGTCTCGCGGATCGCGACGCGCAGGTCCCAAAGCTCCTGCGCGGCGACGGCGCTGACCAGCAGGCGCACTTCCATGGAATCGGGCTTGAGGTCGGTGACCTGCACGTTCTGCACGCGCCCGTCGAACAGTTCGTGGCTGGCGATCTGGCGCTCGAACTCGGCACGGATCGGGCCAACGTCGGTCGCCGGATCGACGTAAAGCATGACCGAGCCGAGAAGCTGCGATCCGCGCTTGGTCCAGTTCTGGAAGGTTTCTTCCAAAAACTTGGTCGTCGGCACGACAAGGCGACGTTCGTCCCAAATCTTCACGACCACGTAAGTCGTCTTGATATCCTCGATCCGGCCCCATTCGCCGTCGACGATCACGACGTCGTCGATGGCGATCGGTTCGGTAAGCGCCATCTGCAGCCCCGCGATCAACGATTTCAGCGCAGGCTGCGCCGCCGCGCCGACGGCAAGACCGGCCAGGCCTGCCGACGCCATCAGCGTCACGCCAATGTCCCGCACCCCGGGGATCGAAAGGAGCATCAGCCCGACCGTGACAAAGATGATCAGCGCCGTGCCAATGCGCGAAAAGATCGCCAGCCGCGTCCGCTTGCGCCGCGCGCGCTGGTTGTCGGCGACCGAGATATCGGCCCGAATCGTCATCGCGTGAATAAAGGCATGCAAGATGGCGAGCGCGATCCAGCCCACCAGCGCGGGCATGACGAAGCCTGCCAACCGCTCCCACACCGTTTCGAGCAACGGAATTTCCCGCGCCGCCAGCACGAGGCCAAGCGCGATGAGGCCATAGCGCGAAGGTCGCGTCAGCTTGCGTACGAGGAGGTCGTCGGTGCTGCTGTCGCTGCCCTTCGCGAACCGGCGCAGTATCCTGAAGATGATCCGGTGGATGGCCAGCGCGGCCACGATAGCGAGGGCGGCTGCACCCAGCGCAATCGCGGCGTCGATCATCCACGCGGGGGTTTCGGCGAGCAGGTCCTGAATCGCTTGCATGTCGGCGAACCTACGATGCTGCACTGCAACATTCAACGCCCCCTGGCCCGAAGGACAGGCGATCCGGCCCGCTTCAGGCGATCGTGCCTGCCGTCGTATGCGGAAAGCGGATGTCCACGGTCATGCCCTGATCGTCGAACTTGCGATCGATCTTGCCGCTCAACTGGCGGGCACTCGACTGCATCAGCATCGAGCCGAAGCCCTGCCGGTCGGTCGGCGCCTGGGGCGAAGGCGAGGTTTCGCGCCAGCGGATCTGCAAGGCGCGATCATCGCCCGCGCCTTCGTAAGTCCAGTCGATGGCGATTATGCCGCCCACGTTCGACCACGCGCCATACTTGACCGCGTTCGTCGCCAGTTCGTGGAGCACCAGGCCCAGCGGCGTCGCCTCGCGCGGGGTCAGTTCGACATCGGGGCCCGATACCTCGAACTTGTTGCCCTCGTCCGAATAGGGCGCGAGCACCTTGTCGACCAGTACGCGCATCCGCGCCGTCCCGTCGGTGCCCTTGCCCTGCGTCGCCTCGTGCGCGTCGAGCAGGGCGTGGATGCGGGCCGAAATGCTGTCGACGACAGGTTTTGCCTCGGGCTTGTCACGCGCGCTCATCCTCACGATGGCGAGAATGACGGCAAACAGGTTCTTCACCCGGTGGTTCAGTTCGTGCGCCAGAAGGTCCGCCCTGTCGCGCGCTTCGGCCAGTTCCGCAGCCTGCGCGGCCTGCGCCTCGGCATGAGTGGCGCGCACGGTGGACCACAGGCCCAGCCCCAGCGAGCCGAGCGTCAGCAGCAGCGTGATCGAAAGCAGCGGCAGCACGCGGTCTTCCGCCGCCGACGCTTCCTGCGTGGCCGAAGCGAGAATGCCTTGCTCAAGCGCTTCCATTTCGGAGAGCGAATTCCTCAGCCGCTCCATCGCGATGCGGCCTTCGTCGGAAAGAATACGCTGCTGCGCGTCGCGGATTTCGCCGCGATCGATCATGGCCACCGTCTTGGCCAGCTCGTCGAACTTGGTGTCGGCGCGCTGCTCGATCAGAGAGAGCAGCTCTTTCTGCCGCGGGAGCATGCCGGCGGCCTCGACCTCGGCCTTCACCTTGTCCATCGAGCGGGGGTAAAGCGCGCGACCGAACTCGTATGTGGCGAGGTATCGCTTGTCGAGCGTGATGAAATAGCCGCGCTGACCCGCTTCGGCATTGATCGCAGCACGGTCGATGTCGCGAAGCGCGATCATGATCTCGTTCGTGCGCTCGACCTGCGCACGCTCTGCCCGTTCGCTCGCGATGGTGGACCAGACGAGCAGGAGGCTGCCGACAAGGCCGATCGCCGTCAGCGTCAGGACAAGCAGGATCGGCGCACGGCGCTGGCGCGTGCCTCCGGTCTCGTCGGACCGCAACATGCTGAGAAATTGCGATGGCATTCTAGTGTTTACCGTCCACACGCCCGTCTTGCAGGCTACAACAGGCCCCGCCCTTCTGTCCGGCACAATCGACGCGGCGTCAATCGGCTTGCCGGCGGAGCACGCCCCTTAGTGCGCCTCGCCCCACGACTTGCCCGTGCCGATATCGATGCCCAGCGGCACGTCGAGAGTGACGGACGGCAGCGCGGCCTCTGCCATGACCCGTTCGATGATCGGGCTGGCGGCGGCAACGTCGCCTTCGGGAAGTTCGAAGACGAGTTCGTCGTGGACCTGCAAAAGCATCCGCACGTCATTCAGCCCCGCATCGCGCAGCGCCGGCATCATGCGGGCCATGGCGCGCTTGATGATGTCGGCGCTGGTGCCCTGGATCGGCGCGTTGATCGCGGCGCGTTCGGCGCCCTGCCGCTCTGCCTGGTTCTTCGAATTGATGTTGCGGAAGTGCGTCTTGCGCCCGAACAGCGTTTCGGAATACCCGCACTCGCGCACTTTCTCGAGCGTGGCGACGATATAGCGCTGGATGCCGGGGAAGCGTTCGAAATAGCGGTCGATCATGCCCTGCGCCTCGTCGGCATCGGTGCCCAGCCGCCCGGCAAGGCCCCAGCGCGAAATGCCATAGAGGATCGCGAAGTTGATCGTCTTGGCCTGTGCACGGGTGTCGCGCGTGACCTCGCCATACATTTCCAGTGCGGTTCGCGCGTGAATGTCCTCACCGTTCGCGAATGCTTCTTTCAGCGGCGGGACGTCGGCCATGTGCGCGGCCAGCCGCAGTTCGATCTGGCTATAGTCGGCGGCCAGCAGGACATTTCCTTCCTCGGCCACGAAAGCCTCGCGGATGCGGCGGCCGGTTTCGGTGCGGATCGGGATGTTCTGCAGGTTCGGATCGGTGGACGAAAGCCGCCCGGTCTGCGCGCCGACAAGGCTGTAGCTGGTGTGCACGCGGCCCGTGCGCGGGTTGATCGCCTCTTGCAATGCCTCGGTGTAGGTCGAACGCAGCTTGGACAGCTGGCGCCAGTCGAGCACGCGCGCGGCCAGGTCCACGCCTTGCGAGGCCAATCCTTCGAGCACCGACTGGTCGGTCGAATACTGCCCGCTCTTGCCCTTCTTGCCGCCCTTGTAGCCCATCTTGTCGAAAAGGATTTCGCCAAGCTGCTTCGGGCTGCCGACGGTGAACGGCTCTCCGGCCATTTCGTGGATCTGCTTTTCGAGCGCATCGATCTGGCCGCCGAATTCGGAGGAGAGCCCCGACAGGAACTCGCGGTCGACCTTGATGCCCTCGCGCTCCATCCCCGCGACAACGGGGATAAGCGGACGGTCCACCCGCTCGTAGATGCGCGTCGCGCCTTCGTCGGCCACGCGCTGGCGCAGCACTTTCCACAAGCGCCAGGTCACGTCCGCGTCCTCGGCCGCATAGCGCGTCGCCTTGTCGAGCGGGACGGCGCTGAACGGGATCTGCTTCTTGCCGGTTCCGCAGATGTCCTTGAACGTCAGGGTGGTATGTCCAAGGTGCGTTTCGGCCAGCGAATCCATGCCGTGCGCCTGCCCGATCCCGCCTCCGCCGCGACCGGCGTCGAGGTCGAAGGACAGGATCATCGTGTCCTCAACCGGACCCATCGCGATGCCATGACGGGCCAGCACGTTGATGTCGTACTTGATGTTCTGCCCGACCTTGAGGACCGCATCGCTTTCCAGCAGGGGCTTGAGCTTTTCGAGCGCCACATCCAGCGCGATCTGCTCGGGCTTTTCGGCGAACATGTCGTCGCTGCCGTGGCCCAGCGGGATGTAGCAGGCATCGTTGGGGCCAAGCGCCAGCGAAACACCGGCGAGTTCGGCACGCATCGCGTCGAGCGAGCTGGTCTCGGTATCGATGGCCACCGCGTGGGCGGCAAAGGCGCGTTCGATCCATGCATCGAGGCGTTCTACGCTCTGCACGCATTCATACGCGTCGAGATCAATCTTCGGCCATTCGGGCAGTGGCTGGCGCGTCGCGCCCTCGACCGCGTCGGCAGCGGCGTTTTCGGCCTTGGCAGGATCGAGTTCGGTCGGACGCGCAGGGCTGCCCGCGCCATTGCCCAAACGCTTCAACAGCGAGGTAAATCCGTGCTTCGACAGGAACGCCGCCAGCGGATCGGGCGGGATGCCGTCGAGCGCGAAGTCCTCCAGCTCCATGGGAAGATCGCAATCCTCCTTCAGCTGCACGAGTTCACGGGACAGACGCGCCATCTCCGCATGCTCGATGAGGTTTTCCTTCATCTTGGACTTCTTCATGTCCGGCGCGGCGGTTAGCACGGCTTCCAACGTGCCGTATTCGTTGATCAGCTTCGATGCCGTCTTCGGGCCGATGCCGCGCACGCCGGGAATGTTGTCGACGCTGTCACCCATGAGCGCCAGCACGTCGCCCAGCTGTTCGGGCAGGACGCCGAACTTTTCCTGCACCTCTGGAATGTCGATGCGCGCGTTCTTCATGGTGTCGAGCATGTCGACACAGCCGCCATCGACCCCGTCATCGGCATCCCCGCACTTGCCGACCAGCTGCATCAGGTCCTTGTCCGAAGACACGATCGTCACGTCCCAGCCCTTGCGGGTCGCGGCGCGGGCATAACTGGCGATGAGGTCGTCGGCCTCCAGCATCTCTTCCTCGATGCAGGGCAGGCTGAAGGCGCGGGTCGCATCGCGGATCAGCGGGAACTGGGGAACGAGGTCCTCCGGCGGCGGGGGGCGGTTCGCCTTGTATTCGGGGAACAGGTCGTGCCGGAACGAACGCGACGCCTTGTCGAGAATCACCGCAAGGTGCGTCGGCCCGTCGGCATCGTCGAGGTCCTGCGCCAGCTTCCACAGCATCGTCGTATAGCCATAGACCGCGCCGACGGGCGTGCCTTCGGGATCGGTCAGCGGCGGAAGGCGGTGATAGGCGCGAAAGATATAGGCCGACCCGTCGACAAGGTAGAGATGCGGTTTGCGATTCGCAGAATCGGCGGGTTTTTCGGCGGAAGTTTTCGTGTCGGCATCGCTCATGGCCAAGGGGATTAGCAGGGGGCCGCAGCAAGGTCAGCCGCTGATTTGGCGAAAGATGTCGGCAAATCGGGCCGGGTCGGGGTCCAAAAAAGTGACAATTGCCCCAATTCCGCCTCAATACGCCGCATTATTGCCTAGATGCGCTGTCATACGGAACGTGGCGTTTTGTGCGAGAACGCTTGCATCCAGATTCGGAAGTGTTTATTTACGCCTCCATGGTTCGGTCCATGAGGATCGGATCGCATGTGTCTGAGGGGTCTCGGCACATAGTATTCGAAAGAAGGATGCATATTCATGCGCAAGATCATTCTCGCCGCTGCCGTTGCTGGCGCTGCTCTCTCGCTCTCGGCTTGCTCGGAAGGCACCGAAGAATCGGCTGAAGCCACCGTCGACGCGGCTGCTGAAGACACCGCAGAAAACATGGACGCAGCTGGCGAAGCAGTTGAAGAAGCTGCTGACGATGCTGCTGCTGCTGCTGACGAAGCCGCTGCTGAAGTCGAAGCCGACGTTCAGGGCGAAACCGAAGCAGAAGCACAGGCTGACTGAGCCTAAGCTTTCAAGCTTTACGAAAAGGGCGTGGGAACTTCGGTTCCCGCGCCTTTTTTGTTGCCTGCGGTTCGGGTGAAGGAAACGGCCCCTCCCGAACCTGACCAGCCCGAGCTTGAATAGCGGTGGCCGGACAGGCATCTGCGTAAGTCAACGCGAGGAGACCGCCGCCGATGGCCAGCCTTTACAACCGTTTCGCCCGCAGCTTTGCCGAACACAGCGACAGGACCGCGATCGAGACGGCTACGCGGAACTGGACTTACGCCCAGCTGGAAAGCGCCGCGGGGCGGCTTGCCAGCAGGCTGCAGGCGCGCGGCGTGCGCGTGGGCGAACGCGTGCTAGTCCAGACCGACAAGTCGGTCGAAACCTTGGTGCTCTACCTCGCCACCTTGCGTTGCGGCGCGATCTACCTGCCGCTCAACAACGATTATACCGAAAGCGAGCTCGCTTATTTCGTCGGCGATGCGACGCCGGTAATCGCGGTCTGCCGCGATACCTCGCGCGAGTTGTTCGCCCGCATCGGCGGCAGCGATCTGGCGGTGACGACGCTGCAAGACCTGTTCGAGGATCTGCCCGCCGACGCGAGTCCACCGGTCCCGCGCGCAGGGGACGACGTTGCGGCGATCCTCTATACCTCTGGCACGACGGGCAAGCCCAAGGGCGCGATGCTGACGCACCGCAATCTCGCCTCGAACGGAGAGACGCTGGTCGATTTCTGGCAGTTCACGCCTGCCGACCGGCTGATCCACGCCCTGCCCATCTTCCACGTCCACGGACTGTTCGTGGCGCTGCACTGCGCCCTTTTTTCAGGCGCGACAGTGATTTTCCAGCCGAAGTTCGACGCCAAGGCCGCACTTGCCGCCATGCCCGATGCGACGGTCATGATGGGCGTGCCCACGTTCTATATCCGCCTGCTGGCCGAAGACGGCTTTACCGCACAGGTCGCGCGGAACATGCGGCTCTTCATCTCCGGCTCCGCCCCGCTGTCAGCCGACATCCACCGCGCTTTCGAGGCGCGATGCGGGCACCGCGTGCTGGAACGTTACGGCATGACCGAAACGGGCATGCTCTGCTCCAACCCCTATCATGGCGAGCGCAAGGCGGGATTTGTCGGCCCGCCGCTGCCGGGCGTGGACTTACGCATTGCCGATGGCGAAGGTCAGGCGCTGCCGCAGGGCGAAGTCGGCATCGTGGAGGTCAAAGGCCCCAACGTCTTTGCCGGATACTGGCAGATGCCCGAAAAGACCGCGTCGGAATTCCGCGCAGACTGGTTCTTTATCACCGGCGACATGGGGCTGATCGATACGGACGGCTATGTGCAACTGGTGGGACGCGAGAAAGATCTCATCATAACCGGCGGACTGAACGTCTATCCGGCAGAGGTCGAAGCGTTGCTGGACGACCGCGAAGACGTGGCAGAAGCCGCAGTCATCGGTGTGCCGCATCCCGATTTCGGCGAAGCGGTCGTCGCGGTGCTGCGCGCCAATGGCGCAATCGACGCAGACGCGGTGCGCGAGGAGATGAAGCGCGATCTTGCAGGCTTCAAGGTGCCAAAGGCGGTCATCGTCATCGACGAGATGCCGCGCAACACGATGGGCAAGATACAGAAAAAGGCGCTGCGCGAACGCTACGCCTCTTTCTTCGAGTAACCTGGGCCTCTTTCTTCGAATAACTCTTAGCGCACCCGCGAATTGTCGTTCGACGCGTTGGTCGCAAAGCGCGGGTTGGCAAACCCTGCATAGAGCGTGCGGGTGATCTCCGCGATCCGCGCATCGCGCTGCGGGCGGCCGCCCTGGCCGGTCACGTAGATTGCCATTACGACGACGCGGCCATCAGGCATTTCGACAAAGCCGACGTCGCTTGCCGTGTTGTTCAGCGTGCCGGTCTTGTGGCCAAAGTCGACACCGCTGGGCAGGCCGGCCTTGATGCGGCGACTGCCGGTGACGGTGCGGGTCATTGCCCCGATCACGACGTCGGTGCTCTCACCCGAAAGCCATTCGCCCTTGTAAAGACCCGCGATCAGGCGAACCATCTCGTTCGGCGGAGTTGAATCGCGCTGGTCCGCACCCGTGGCCGGATCGAATTCGCCGTCGTCACGCACCAGCGTCGCGATGTCGCGATCGATGCGGAACCGTTCGAATCCCTTGCTGCGCATCCACTTGGTGACTTCCGCCGGGCCGCCAACGGCCTTCAGCATCGCGTCGGTCGCGGTATTGTCGCTGCGCGTGATCATCAGTTCGATGAGGCTGCGAGCGGTAAGTTCCATGCCCGGCTTCACCGGTGCCACGCTGGTCGAGAACGGACGCGAAGCGACCGGGATCATCAGCGGATACTTGTCGTCGAGGCGGTAGCGCCCCGCGTCCACGCCTGCGAGGAAAGTCGCGGCGATCGCGATCTTCGACGTGCTGGCCATCGGGAACGCCTGATCACCGAGGATCGAGACGGTCTGTCCCGTCGACAGGTCCATGGCGGCAACGCCGATGCGGCCCTTGTCGGGGCGGGCGACGGCGAAGAGGTTCTGCCGAAGGCCGGTGCCGACCGGATCAGCCTCTCGTCCATCGAGCACCGCTCCGTTCGGACCGTTGATGAACTGGTCGAACGTCTGCGCAGGCGCATTGTCTGCGGCAGCCGGATTGGCAGAGAAAAGCAGCGCGGAGGCCGAAAAGGCCGCCACCGCCGCGCGGCGAAGTTTGCGTGTAGCCAGTCCCATCATGTTCCCGCGTATAGCATGGATCGGATTGTCACAGAATTAACCGATTCGCCCTTGACGCAAAAGCGTTCCGCGACGGGGTGTGCAAAAGCGGGGCGCGACGCGTTTTTCAGTCGTCCTGGCGCAGGCTTTTTTCGTCGGCAGGCTTCATCGCGCGCGCCTGGGCCTTGCGCCGCCTCAGGTTCTCGCGCAGCTGCCGCGCCAGCCTTTGTTCACGCGATTCTGCGGGTCTTGCCCCGGAGTTATCCTGCTTTTCGCTCATCGCCACGCGATGGCACCGCTGCCTCCAATCCGCAAGTCGCCGCGTCAGGCTCACGCTGCGCTTGACAACGTGCCATGCCCCCGCCAATAGCGCGCCCCTGCGATGCGGTCCCATCAGACCGGCGGGCATTTCCCCGCGAATCGCCTTGCGATGGTCTTGCTGCTGTAGCTCAGTGGTAGAGCGCACCCTTGGTAAGGGTGAGGTCGGGAGTTCAATCCTCCCCAGCAGCACCATTCGCCCACCCTGAAATCGTTACCGGAACGGCCCGCAAGCTTGGTTTGCGGCCTCTTAACCTTTGACCCCTAGTCTTCACGGCGCGCACGTGCGTGTCCGTTAAGTCGATGAAGAGTTCTGTCATGGAAATGACCGATCTTCTTCCCCGGTCCGGGCACGCGTATCTCAGGGATATCGGGCGTTCCGCAGTGCTTCCCCCCAATCTGCGCTGCGGGACGTTCGTACATCAAGGATTACGGACGATGTTGAAGCGGTTCTGGAAAGACGAAAACGGTGCATCGGCGGCCGAATATGCGCTGATACTGGCCGTCGTCGGCCCGGGACTTGGCGCAGCCGCGCTGGTTCTTGGCGCGAACGTGGGACAATCGGGCAGCTCGCTGGAAAGCGACCTCGACGCGACGAACGCCTATGCCGCGGCATCGCCCTCGAACAATGGTGGGGGAAAGGTCAATTCGGGCAGCACCACGACAGGTGGCGGCACAACGACCGGCGGCAGCACCACCACGGGCGGCGGCACCGATACCGGCGGCGTCACCGATACCGGCGGCGGCACGAACACGGGCGGGAACCCACCGACAAATCCGGGCGGGCAGTCGTGCAATCCCAAGGCCAAGAAATGCGGCTAATCTAGCCGGAACAGCATTTTCGCGCGCGTCCCCAAACACCGCGCACGAAAAAGGGGCGAGGTGGCAGCGAACACCTCGCCCCGCTTCGTTTTGGGCCGCGATTGGTTTTGAGAGGGCGAGCCCGAAAGCCCGCCCCGTCAAGTCAGCACTTGGGATGCTGGCCGATGTCGCGGATGTCGTAGACGCGGCCATCAGCCACCGTCATCTGCAGGCACTGGCGTGAAGCCGGGCGTGCCCAGATCGTGTAGGCCGTGCTGCCCGACTTGAAGCCATCGACATTGACGAACCCGCGCTGCGTCAGCGTGCTGTCCGCCCCTGCCGCGCGCGCACCCGAAAGGTCGCTGAACTGCACCTTTTCGCGATAGCCGCCACTGCCGTGGTGGTAGCTCGTGTTGTGCCTGCGCTGCTCGACACCTGCCGAATAGCCTGACGAGTAGGCGTCGGTCTTGTCGTAGTTGTGATAAGCGACGTTGTGCACACCGTCGTTATAGCCGCGTTCATACTGCTGTTCCGCCGAATGGTCGTCGTAGTGCTCACCATCGTCGTGATGCTTCGACTTGTGCGAAAGTAGCGCACCGATCAGTGCCGCGCCCGCAACAGCGGCAACCGCCGTTCCCGCGCCGGAATGCCCCTTTTCGGTGTGGCCGCAGTCCTGCGCGTCAACGTCGTTGATCGTCATGACCTTGCCGTCCATCACTTCGACCGTCACGCAGTCGCGGTCGCCCGCGTGCCACCAGTTCGAATAGGCCGAGCCATATCCGCCCTTGTGTCCGTCGATATATTTGAAGCCGCGATCCTGCAGTTCACCTTCCGCGCTGGATGCGCGCATGCCGTTGATGTCGGTCAGCGTGCTTGCCTTGCGCGCCATGGCCGGCGTTGCCGCCATGCCGATTACCGCGACCATGGTCAGAATCGACCCCGAAGTACGTACAATTGCCATTTACCCGTCTCCCACATCCGGACAGTTCAAGGCGGACCGGCACGATTCGCCGGCCCGGTAGCCCGCAGGCTTAGGCCGGATTTCAGGGCCAAATATGACAATTGTCAATTGTTTGGGCGTTTTATAGGCCTCTCAGGCCTCGACGTCGTTCCACTCGGGATGGCGCCGGAACGCCGCGACGACATAGCTGCACACCGGCCTTATCTTGATGCCTTCCTCGCGCGCGTCGGACACGAGAGCGTCGACCAGCTTGCCCGCGATCCCCTTGCCGCGAAGATTGCCCGGCACGAAAGTGTGGTCGGCGACGAGGACCTTGCCGCCATCGTCCTTGCGATAGGTCAGTTCGGCCTGCGTCTGCTGACCATCGACGGCTGCGTGATAGGCGCCGCGGCTATCGCCATCGTTACGCGTGATCGTGACATTGCTCATGAAAACTCCTTTGCCCCTTCAACCGGCAGGGGCGGCAGGCAGTTCCCCCATGGCGTCAGTCGCGCGCGCCGAACAGCGCTGTGCCGATGCGGACGTGCGTCGCGCCCAGCATGATCGCGGTCTCGAAATCGCCGCTCATCCCCATCGAAAGGCCCGACAGCCCGTTTTCCGCCGCCAGCTTGGCCAGCAGCGCGAAATAGGGCGCGGCCTCGACGTCGGCGGGCGGCACGCACATCAGACCTTCGACCGGAATGCCCGCCTCGCGCGCCTCGGCCAGAAGCGCGGGCAAGTCGGCAATCGCGCAGCCGCCCTTCTGGTCTTCGTCCCCGATGTTGACCTGCACGAAGCACGGCACGGTCCGCCCCGCCTTCTCGAACGCCTTTGCCAGCGCCTTCACAAGGCTCGACCGGTCGAGCGAGTGGATCGCGTCGAAAAGTTCGACCGCATCATCGGCCTTGTTCGACTGGAGCTGACCGACAAGGTGCAGCTTTACGTCGGGATAGCGCGCTTTCAACTCGGGCCACTTGCCCTGCGCTTCCTGCACGCGGTTTTCGCCAAAGACGCGGTGACCTTCTTCCAGAAGCGGTTCGATTTCCTCGGCCGTCCTGGTCTTGGAAATGGCGATCAGGGTCACGTCTTCGGGTTTGCGGCGGGCAATCCCTGTGTTGCGAGCGATATCGTCTGCGATCTGGTTCAGTGCTGTTCCGGCCATGGCGCGCTGCTATAGCGAGTGCGTGCCACCAATCCATACCCAACCTTGCCTTCCTGCAATCTGGCTGATCAGCGACGAGCGCAACGATGCTTCGCTGAACGATGCGCTGATGCGCCTGCCGATGGGGAGTGGGTTCGTCTTCCGTCACTATCACCTCGATGCCGCCGACCGCCGCAAGCGGTTCGAGCAGGTGAGGCGCGTGGCGCGACGACGCGGGCATGTCGTCGCGCTGGCCGATACGCCTGCGAGGGCGCGGAACTGGGGTGCGGATGCAGTTTACGGCGCGCCTGCCGCCGTGTCGGGCGGTCACGGGTTGCTGCGTATTGCGACAGTCCATTCGCTGCGGGAACTGGCCCAAGCGCACCGGGCAGAGGCCGATCTGGTCATGATCTCTCCGGTCTTTCCTACCCGTTCGCACCCCGGGGCGGACGTGCTGGGCGTGGTGCGGGCAAGGCTGCTGGCACGGCACGCCTTGGTGCCTGTCGTCATGCTCGGCGGGATGAACGTTGACCGCGCGCTTCAGGTCGAGCCGCATGGCTGGGCGGCCATCGACGGGTTTGCCTGAAATCAGGCGCTTGTGACGTACACATTGACGATACCCACAGGCTCCCTCGCGCAGATTGACCCCCTTCGCCCGCGCGGAGCATAATTCGCGGCTGTTCGAACAGGGACTTTGAGGCAATGGCGACACGAGCCGCAAGAGGCGCGCCCGACTGGCGTGCCGCGCTGAAGCGCAGCGTGAACCGCACCGGCGAATTGCTGGGCGCGGGTGCCCTGCTGTTGTTTGCGCTGTTTCTCGCGCTTGCCATGGTCAGCTATGAGCAGACCGACGCGTCGTTCTCAACCGCGGCGGGCGGCGGTCCGGCCAACTGGATGGGCGCGCCCGGTGCCTATGCCGCCGACGCGCTGTTTCTGGCGTTCGGCCCCGTCGCCGTCCTGATCCTGCCGATGCTGTGGGTCTTTGCCCGCCGGTTGTGGCAATTGGCCGACGAGGAGCAGGTCGAGGCCCGCCCGCACTGGTGGCGGCCACTTGCCTTGCTGGCGCTTGCCATGATCCTGCTCGCCACAGTCATGGCGCTGCTGGTCGAAGGGCCGGTCTGGGGCCTTCCTGCCGGCATGGGCGGGGTTGCGGGTCTTGCCGGATCGAAGCTGATCTATTCGCTGTCGAACTTCGCGCCCGCGGCCTATTCGGGCTGGGTCATTCTGGGCCTTGCCGTCATGTTCCTGCTGGGCGGCGCCTATATCGCGGGCCGCGTCTTCGCGATCGACTGGGCGGGCCTGCTGACGCTCCCCCTCGCCCTGCGCCGTGACCGTGCAGACGACGATGCCTACGATGTGGTCGAAACCCCGCGCACCGCCAAGAAGGCGAAGAAAGCCAAGCGCGAGACGATCGTCGACGACGAGCCGGAGATGGTCGAGACCGCCGCCCCGCGCCGCGCGCCCGAAATCAGCGACCCGACCGCCCCGCCCAAACCCGCCGCAAAGGCAACGGCCAAGCCGAAGCAGGGCGATTTCTTCAACGCCGACTACACCCTGCCCAGCCCCGAACTGCTGGAAGAAGTACCGGATCAAAGCGGGCAGAAGCTCGACAAGCTGGCGCTGGAACGCAACGCCCGCCTGCTCGAAAACGTGCTGGAAGACTTCAACGTAAAGGGCGAAATCACCGCCGTTCGCACCGGGCCGGTCGTCACCATGTACGAACTGGAACCCGCGCCCGGCATCAAGGCCGCACGCGTCATGGGCCTTGCCGACGACATCGCCCGCAACATGAGCGCGATTTCCGCCCGCGTCTCTGCCATTCCGGGCAAGACCGTGATGGGCATCGAACTGCCCAATGCCGACCGCCAGATGGTGTCCTTCCGCGAACTGATTGAATCGGCAGCGTTCGGCGATCACAAGGGCATGCTGCCGATCATCCTGGGCAAGGATATCGCGGGCGAACCGATCGTCGCTGATCTTGCCGCCATGCCCCACCTGCTGGTCGCGGGTACGACGGGTTCGGGCAAGTCGGTCGGTCTGAACGCGATCCTGTTGTCGCTGCTCTACCGCCTGACCCCTGCCGAGTGCCGGTTGATCCTGATCGATCCCAAGGTGCTGGAACTCAAGACCTACGACGACATCCCGCACCTGCTCTCGCCCGTGGTGACGGAACCGCAGAAGTCGGTCCGCGCACTGAAATGGGCGGTCGAGGAGATGGAGCGGCGTTACCGGATGATGAGCTCGATCGGCTCGCGCAATCTGGCCGGTTTCAACGAGAAGGTGAAGCTCGCCAAGGCGAAGGGCAAGCCGCTGGGCCGCCGCGTCCAGACCGGGTTCGACCCCGAAACGGGCGAGGAAATATTCGAGGAAGAGCAGCTCGACTACGAAGTCCTGCCCCAGATCGTTCTGATCGTCGACGAACTGGCCGACCTCATGATTACCGTAGGCAAGGAGATCGAGGTCCTGATCCAGCGCCTGTCCCAGAAATCGCGCGCAGCGGGCATCCATCTCATCATGGCGACGCAGCGTCCTTCGGTCGACGTCATCACCGGCGTCATCAAGGCGAACATGCCGACCCGCATTTCCTTCCATGTCACCAGCCGCATCGACAGCCGCACGATCCTTGGCGAACAGGGCGCGGAACAGCTGCTGGGCAAGGGCGACATGCTTTACAAGGCAAGCTCCAAGCCGCTCACCCGCGTCCACGGGCCTTTCGTGTCGGACGAGGAAGTGGAGGAAGTGGCGAACTTCTGGCGCGGCCAGGGTTCGCCCGAATATGTCGATTCCGTCACCGAGGAGCCGGAGGACGGCGGCTTCGGCTTCGACGATCTGGACGGCGCGTCCGACGATCCCGAACAGCGCAAGTACATGCAGGTGTGCCAGATGGTGTTCGAAAACCAGAAGGCCTCGGCCAGCTGGATCCAGCGGCAGATGGGAGTCGGGTACAACACCGCTTCCAAGTGGATCGAGCGGATGGAGAAGGACGGCCTCGTCGGCCCGGCCAACCATGTCGGGCGGCGTGAGATCTACCGCGACCGCGACGGAAATCCCCTGTAACGCCTGGCAAAATCGGAACATGGTGCCGATGGGCCCGCATTGCCGGGCACACCTGTGCACGCGGTGCGTTATTATAATGGCGATCCGGCATGTGGGCGATTGCCCCGAACCGGTTACAATTGTAACGAACCTGCGAAATCGTATGGCGGGCCGAGGGGCCCGGTCTTCGCGCGAAGGAGCGACAATGCGCATTGGCTGTCCCAGGGAAATCAAGAACCACGAATACCGCGTCGGCCTCACGCCCGAGAGCGTGAACGAACTGGTCGCTCACGGGCACGAGGTCTGGATCGAAAGCGGCGCTGGCCTTGGCATCGACGCCAAGGACGCCGACTATGTCGACGCGGGCGCGAAGATCGTCGAAGGCCCCGATCCGATCTTTGCCGAGTGCGAGATGGTCGTGAAGGTCAAGGAACCGCAGGCCGTCGAACGCGCGAAACTGCGTGAGGGGCAGGTGCTCTACACCTATCTCCACCTCGCCCCTGATCCGGAACAGACCGCCGATCTCGTCAAATCGGGCGTCACCGCCATCGCCTATGAGACCGTGACCGGCTCGGGCGGCACGCTGCCGCTGCTCAAACCGATGAGCCAGGTCGCCGGCCGGATGAGCGTGCAGGCAGGCGCAACGGCGCTTGAAAAGGCGCATGGCGGGCGCGGCGTGCTGCTGGGCGGCGTGCCGGGTGTGATGCCGGGCAAGGTCACCGTCATCGGCGGCGGCGTTGTCGGCTGGAACGCGGCGCAGATGGCCGTCGGCCTTGGCGCTGACGTCACCATCCTCGACCGCAGCCCCGAACAGCTCGAACGGCTAGGCATGTATTTCGAAAGCCGCGCCAAGACGCGCTTTTCCAACAAGGCGAACCTGCACGAGGCCGTTTGCGAAGCGGACCTCGTCATCGGCGCCGTGCTGATCCCCGGCGCCGCCGCACCCAAGCTGGTCAGCCGCGAGATGCTGGGCGACATGAAGAAGGGCGCGGTCCTTGTCGACGTGGCGATCGACCAGGGCGGCTGCTTCGAAACCAGCCACCCGACGACGCACGACGACCCGACTTTCGTGGTCGACGGCATCGTCCATTACTGTGTCGCGAACATGCCCGGCGCGGTGGCGCGCACCAGCACTTATGCACTCAACAACGTCACCCTGCCCCATGCTCTGGCCATTGCCGACAAGGGCTGGGAACAGGCGATGCGCGACAACCCGCACCTTGCCGAGGGGCTGAATGTCCACAAGGGCGAAGTGACGTATGAAGCGGTTGCTCGGGAACTGGGTTACGACTACCGCCCGGTGCCCGACGTACTGGGCAAATCCGCCTAGGAAAACGTTTCACCGTCGTTAACCAGACATCAAGCCATCCCTGCCATCGTGCAGGGCAATGGTGGGATGGCCTTACAGATTTCTGGCAGCCTTGATGCTGCTGGGCGCTATGCTGGTGCCGCAAACGGCGTCGGCAGCCCCGGCCGTACGGGCAAGCTGTTTTGCGGCCACCGGGCTGGTGTCGGCCGTCGATCACCCGCGCCTTCCCGCCCGCGGTGACTGGATCTGCGACGGGCTCGGCCCCAGGGGCACGCCGCCGGTCAGCTGGGTGTTCTTCACGCCCGACGATTTCGCCAGCAAGGGTCTGAAACCCAGCCATTTCGTCACCGACATCGCGCGGTTCGACCGGATCAGCCTGATCGTCATGGATGCCAGCGGACCGCTGCGGTCGCGCAGCTATTCGATGGACGACGTCAGCCATTTCGTGAACGGACCGAAATTCGCCCTGCCACTGCCCGACATGCAGGGCTCGACCGGGCTGGTCGTCGCGGTCGAAAGGCCCTGGGCCCCCGTCATCGCCTCGCGCGCGTCGCTGCAAGTGCAGGAAAAGCCGACCGATGCCCTGGGGTGGAGCGAGGATGCCATGCTGGTCATCGCGCTTCTGCTGGGCATGATGCTGACGCCGCTGCTCTACCACGGGGTGTTCCACCGCATCCTGCGCGAAGGGTACGTCCTTTGGCAGATTGCCTCGGCGACCAGCGTCGTCGCGCTCATCACGATCCATAGCGGGCTCGTCCACCACATCGTATCGCTTGGCATGGAAACGACGGTCCAATTGTCGATGATGGCCCTGCTTGTTCCGATGGTCTTCGCCAGCGGCTTCCTGCTGAGTTACCTGGAAGCCGAGGCAATTCCCGATGGCTTGTGCAAGCTGCTGAAGACCCTGGTCATCGCCTCGGCCCTGACGCTGACATTCATCGCCTTGCCGTTCGCGTTCCTGCGCCCGCTGACTGCGGCTGCCTTCCTGCTGATTCCGATTCCGCTGGCGGCGGCCGCCATGGCATCGGCAGGCATGGCGATCCGTTCGGGGCGCCGGATCGCATGGGCGCAACTGCTCAGCTGGGCTGCGCTTTCGATGGCCTATACCTTCAATGCCCTGCGCGGTTTCGGCTTTGCCACCAGTGACGGCCTGGTCGACATCGGTTTCTTCGGCGCCATCACGCTGCATGTCGCGGTCGGCGTCTTCGCCGTGCTCTACCGCGTCGACATCATGCGCAAGGAACGCGAGCGCGTGAACGCGCGCCTCGACGCGCTTACCAACCTCATCGACCTCGACCCGCTAACCGGCATCTTCAACCGCCGCGCGTTCGAGCAGCGTTTCGTGGAATTGCGTTCTGACGGCTTCCACGCGCTGGCCGTCGTCGATCTGGACCACTTCAAGCGGATCAACGACAAGTTCGGCCACTCGACCGGCGACCGCGTGCTGCAGGAAGTCGCCTCGGTGCTCGCCGGCGACAAGGACGCCATCGGCTTCCGCATGGGGGGCGAGGAATTCGTCGTGATGATGCGCGGCAGCCAGATCCAGCAGCGCGCCGAACAATTGCGCCGCGCGATCACGATCCGCATCGCCAACGAGGTCGAGGGCATCGACGGGCCTGTCACGGCCTCGATGGGCCTGGTCGAAAGCCCGCCCGGCGGCGCGTCGTCGATGCGCCAACTCTACAGCCACGCCGACCGCCTGCTTTACGAAGCGAAGTATTCGGGCCGGAACCGCCTGATCAGCGAGCGTATCCAGATCTTCGAGCCGCCTTCGCGCGAACGCCGCATGAAGGACCGTCGCGACGCCGACCGCCGCGCCGAGGGTTAGTCCCCGATCCGGATGAAGGCCCGCGCAACTTCTGCAGGCACACGGGCAAGACGGCCCGTATCCTTCTGGATCATCGCCCAGTTGGACCGCACCGACACGATCGGCCTGCCATTGGGTTCGCCGTCTTCTTCGCGGAAAAAGTCGATCAGGCGTTCGAACCGCGCGCCCGTTGGCGGCTTCTCGATTCGGGTCTCGGCGATCACGCTTTCGCCCTCACCCACGTTGCCGCGGTAATCGATCTCGTGACGGGTCACGACCCACAGGTACGCATCGACATGGGCGGGGTCAGCGACCTTTTCCCAGTGTTCGATCGCGATGTCCTGCGCCCAGTTGAGCCAATTGGCATTGTTCACGTGCCCCATGAAGTCGATCACGTCTGCGCCTGCGGTGAACTTCATGCGATATGACGAAACCGGATCAGGCATTGTCGAGATCGACCCCCACGAGTTTCCAGCCAAGCCCGTCGCGCCGGAAAACCAGCGCGCCACTGCCTTCCTCAGCGGCCAGACGGAAAGTGTCGAACCCCCCGCGCTCGAACCGCCATGCGACCTGCTCGCGCTCGCTTTCCCGGCGCGAGATGACGAGGCCCGCCGCTTGGCCCGTGCGGATCATCTGCGCGACCGTTTCGGGCGTGACGACGGTATCGACAACGACGTCGGTGCCGGCCTTGGCCAATTTAGAGCCGAGCGAACCCAACGGCCCGCCGCGCTGCGCGGCCTCGGCCTCGATCCGGTTTTCGATCTGGCTTTTCAGCGAATCGCGAAACGCAGGGAAATCGACCCGCCCTTCCAGCCGCGCGACATCGCCGTCACGCGCGGCCTGCCGCAAGTCGTGCGCGGCATAGAACTGCGATCCGAAGAACCAGATGCCGAAGACGATGGCGGCAAGGAACAGCCCACCGAAAAACTTCTTCATGCGCGTTCAGCCATGCCCAGTTGCCACAGCAGGAAGGCATATTCCTCGGCCACTTCGCGCAAGCCATCGAAACGGCCCGACTTGCCGCCGTGGCCTGCGCCCATGTTCATCTTCAAAAGCAGTTCGTTGTCGTCGGTCTTTAGCTCGCGAAGACGCGCGACCCACTTGGTCGGCTCCCAGTAAGTCACGCGCGGGTCGTTGAGGCCGCCCGTCACCAGCATCGGCGGATAGTCCCTCGCCGCGACCTGGTCGTAGGGGCTGTAGCTTCGGATCAGTTCGAACGCCGCCTTGTCCTCGATCGGGTTGCCCCATTCGGGCCATTCGCCCGGTGTCAACGGTAGCGACGCGTCGAGCATCGTGTTGAGCACGTCGACGAACGGCACTTGCGCGACGACCGCGCCCCACAGGTCCGGATCGGAATTGACGATCGCGCCCATCAGTTCGCCGCCCGCCGAACCCCCCGATGCGGTGATCCGCCCCCTGGAGGTGTAACCCTTGGCGATCAGGCCCTTGGCCACGTCCACGAAATCGTTGAACGTGTTGGTCCGCTTGGTCAGCTTGCCGTCCAGATACCACCGGCGGCCCAGATCGTCGCCGCCGCGGATCTGCGCAACGGCATAGATGAAGCCGCGATCGACAAGGCTCAGTCGCCCGGTCGAGAAATAGGGGGTCATGGCGATGCCGTATGCGCCATAGGCGTAAAGATGCAGCGGCGCGCTGCCGTCCATCGGCGTGTCGGCCCGCATCATCAGCGATACGGGCACTTCGGTCCCGTCACGCGCAGTGATCATGACGCGCTCGGTCCGGTACTGCGACGCGTCGTAACCAGACGGGATTTCCTGCACTTTCAGCGTTTCGAGCGTCTTGGCCTTCGGATCGTATTCGAAGACCGTGCTGGGCGTGACCATCGAGAAATAGCCGAGCTGCAACAGCTGCGTGTCGTATTCGGGATTGTTGCCAAGGCTGGCGGTATAGCTTGCCTCGGGAAATTCGATCGCCTCGAACTCGGTCGGCGTGTCGTAGGACCGCAACTGCACCTGGTCGAGGCCCTGAAGGCGGCCTTCGGTAACGAAGAAGTTCTTGAACAGCTCGAATCCGGTCAGGTAAAACTCGTCCGACCCCGCGATCACCGTTTCCCAGCCACCCGGCGCGGACAGCTTTGCGCGGGCAAGGCGGAAGTTGATGTGATCGTCATTGGCGTGGACGTAGATGTCATCACCCGCGACATCGATGTCGTACTCGACGCCCGTCTTGCGCGGTTTGACCAGGATGGGTTCTGCCAGCGGGTCGGCGGCGGGGACCATGCGGACTTCGCTGGTTTCGTGATCCGACGTGCCGATCAGCAGCCATTTTTCATCCGACGACAGGCTGGACCCGACGCGGAAGCCTTCGTCATCCTCGTGGTACAATTCGACATCGTCCGACAGCGGCTTGCCCAGCCAGTGGAGCCGCGCATTGTCGGTGCGCCAGTTTTCGTTCGCGAGCGAATAGACCACGCCCGTATCGCCCGCGACCCAGACCAGCGTGCCCAACGTGCCGGGAATCGTGTCGGGCAGGATTTCGCCGGTGGTCAGATCCTTGAACTTCGCCTCGAACCGTTCGGAACCGTTGGTATCGACGGAATAGGCAAGCTTCGTCCCGTCCTGGCTGACCGAGAAGGAGCCGAGCTTGAAATACTCGTGCCCCTCGGCCAGCACGCTCTCATCCAGCATGAGCTGCTTGCCTTCGGTCCCGTCGCGGCCGCCCGCAGCAGGCTTGCGCCACCACTGCTTGTACTGCGCGCCTGCTTCGTATTCGACCCAGTAGTACCAGTCGCCGTCCTTGGTCGGGACCGAGCTGTCGTCTTCCTTGATGCGCCCTCGCATTTCGGCAAACAGCGTGTCGATAAGCGGCTCGAACGGCTTCATCCGCGCCTCGAACCACGCATTCTCGGCCTTCAGGTGATCGAGGATCTCCTGGTCCGCCACGTTCGGATAGCCGGCATCGCGCAGCCACGCATAGGGATCTTCCACGGTGATTCCGTGGTGGCTGAAGCTGTGGGCGCGCTTTTCGGCAACAGGGGGGGCGATGGGAGCGGTTGATGGCAAGCTGTCGTTCAAGGGAATCTGGTCCTCGGCATCAGTATTCGAAAGGTCGGGGGACCCTGAAATGGGGACGGCCCATCCCCTCGCAAAGGGGAACTTCGCTGGAAAGGCCGGTTCATGGGGCCTATGTTGCGCGCATGAGCCTTACAAGGCCCTTCGAGACAGGGCCTGATGGCATTACCGGATACGAGAGACAACACGATGCTGATGCAGACCCACGAAGCCCGCCTCCACGCCCTGCGAGAGGAACTCAAACGCCGCGACCTTACCGGGTTCGTCATCCCGATCAGCGACGAACACATGAGCGAATATGTTGGCGAATATGCCAAGCGCCTTGCCTGGCTGACGGGGTTCGGCGGCTCGGCGGGCATCGCGCTCGTCACGCTGGACCGGGCGGTGATGTTCGTCGACGGCCGCTACACCCTGCAGGTGCGCGATCAGGTCGATGGCAAGTTCTGGGACTACGAAAGCATCCCCGACACCAGCCCCGCCGACTGGCTGCGCAAGAATGCCACCGCCGACGCCCGCATCGGGTTCGACCCGTGGCTCCATTCGCGCGGCTGGGCCAAGGGCATGGCCGCGGCGCTGGAAAAGAAGGGCGGCGAACTTGTCGCGGTGGATACCAACCCCGTCGATTCCGTCTGGGAAGACCAGCCTGCCCCCAGCTGCGCGCCCGCCCGCCCGCACGACGAGGCGTACACCGGCCGTTCGAGCGCGGACAAGCGCGGCGCGATCGCGGAGTGGCTGAAGGAAAACGAATACGACGCGGCCGTGATCACCGCGCTCGATTCGATCGCGTGGCTGTTCAACATCCGCGGCTCCGACGTTTCGCGCACGCCGGTCGCCCTGTCGTTTGCCATCGTACGCAGCGACGGAACGGCGGACCTGTTCATCGCGCCCGATAAAGTGACGCCCGAACTCATCGCCCACCTCGGCAATGCCGTGTCGGTGCGTGATCGCGACGCTTTCGAGGATGAACTGGCCGCAATGGGCGGCACGACCGTTGCCGTCGACCCCGACCGTTCGGTCGCCGCGATCTTCCGCGCGCTCGACGATGCAGGGGCCACCGTGAAGGAAGAGCGTGACCCAGTCGTCCTGCCCAAGGCGATCAAGACCGATGCGGAACAGGCCGGCCACCGCGCCGCACAGGCCCGCGACGGCGCGGCCATCGCCAAGTTCCTGCACTTCGTCGAAACCGAAGGCCCGAAGGGCGAACTGACCGAGCTTGCCGCATCGGACCGTCTGGAAGCCTTCCGCGCCGAAAGCGACAAGCTGACCGACCTGTCGTTCGACACGATTTCGGGCGCAGGGCCCAACGGCGCGGTCGTCCACTACCGCGTGAGCGAGGAGACCAACCGCACGCTGGAACCCAACAGCGTCTATCTCGTCGATTCGGGCGGCCAGTATTATGACGGCACCACCGACATCACCCGCACCGTCTGGGTCGGCCCCGACGCGCCCGGCGCGGAAGTGAAGGACCGCTTCACCCGCGTTCTGAAGGGCCACATCGCGCTGGCCATGGCGATCTTTCCCAAGGGCACCGTCGGCAGCCAATTGGACACGCTGGCGCGCCAGTTCCTGTGGCAGGCGGGCATCGACTATGCCCATGGCACCGGCCACGGCGTCGGCGCATATCTTGGCGTACACGAAGGGCCGCAGAACGTCGGCAAGAGCCGGGGTACGAAGGAACAGGCGCTGCTTCCGGGCATGATCCTGTCGAACGAGCCGGGTTACTACAAGGCCGGCGAATACGGCATCCGGATCGAGAACCTCGTGCTGGTCCACAATGTCGAGATCGCGGGCGCGGAACTGGAATCGATGGGTTTCGAGACGCTGACGTTCGCCCCGATCGACCGCCGGTTGACCGATGTCGCGATGTTGACCGCGGCGGAACTGGAATGGCTGAACGCCTATCACGCCAAGGTTCTCGAAGTCGTCGGCCCGCAGCTCGAAGGCGAACGCCTCGAATGGCTGAAGGCGCAGTGCGCGCCGCTTTCGGCCTGAATCGGGTTCATCAGCTTGAGGGGGCATTAACCGCCCCCTCACCCTGATACACAGTGCGACAATTCTCCTCTCGCCCGGCATAAAGCTGCGACACTGGACATGTAGAACGGTCCCCAGAAGTCGCGGGGCGACGATCTCGGGTTTCCCCTGATGTCCCCTCCCCCAAGCCCTTGGCGGCGCTTCCGCGGCTTCACCCATTCACTCAGGATCGTTGAGAGAGGACGATACTCATGATGAAGAAGACTATCCTTGCCGCTGGCGCCGCCGTTCTGGCCATGGGCACCGTGGCATATGCAGCCCCCGGCATGATGGCCGAAAAGGGCCCGGTCACTCTGGCCGAAGCCCAGACCAAGTCGGCCGCCATGTTCGACAGGATGGACGTCAATTCCGACGGCAAGATCGACGCCGCAGACCGTGAAGCCCGCGTGAAGGAACGCTTCACCAGGCTCGACACCGATGGCAACGGCTCACTCAGCCTTGAAGAGTTCACCGAGGGTCGCGAAATGCGCGGCAAACGCGGCGAAGGCATGCGCGACCACCACGGCAAGCGCGGCCAAGGCATGCACATGATGGGCAAGATGGCCGACACCAACAACGACGGCACGATCACCCGCGCCGAATTCGACGCCGGTGTCCAGGCTCACTTCGCCAAGATGGACGCAAACGGCGACGGCACTGTGACCGTCGAGGAACGTCAGGCTGCCCGCGAACAGATGCGCGAGGCCTGGAAGGAACGCCGTGAGGCACGTCAGGCGAATTGAGCGGATCGTTGATCCCGGCGCCATAGACGGCAATATCAAGGGGCGCGCCCGTATCTGCCGGTGCGCCCCGAACCATTGAAAGGCACCCTGATGGCCGACAGGCAGGTTCCCGACCGCATCCTCCTCGTCGATGACGAAGAAGCCCTGCGCGATCCGCTCGCTTCCTACCTGTCGAAGCAGGGCTTTGCCGTGCGGCAGGCCGCAAGCGCGGCGATTGCGCGCACGATGCTGCGCGACGAACCGGCCGATCTGGTGCTGCTCGACATCATGATGCCGGGCGAAGACGGGCTGTCGCTGTGCCGCCATCTCGTCGAGACGCAGAAGACCCCGGTCATCCTGCTGACCGCGCGCGGAGAGGCGACCGACCGGATCGTCGGGCTGGAAATCGGGGCGGACGACTATGTCGTGAAGCCTTTCGAGCCGCGCGAACTCGTCGCCCGCATCCGCTCCGTCCTGCGCCGCGCCACCCGCGCAGAGGCCATGCCGTCGATGGAGCAGGACTACATGTTCGAAGGCTGGCGACTCGACCCGCTGAAGCGCCGCCTGACCGACCCCGAAGGTGCCGTTGTCGCCATATCCTCGGCCGAATTCCGCCTGCTGCGCGCGTTTCTCGACCATCCGCGACAGGTATTGGACCGTGACCGCCTGCTCGACATGGTGCAGGGCCGCGAGGCGCACCTGTTCGACCGCAGCATCGACAACGCGATCAGCCGCCTTCGCCGCAAGGTCGAAGAGGACCGCACCGACCCGCACCTGATCCTGACCGTGCGCGGCGGCGGTTACATGCTGGCCGCAGACGTTTCGCGGGTCGATTCGGTCGCTGCATGAGGCGGTTCCTGCCCAAATCTCTTCAGGGACAGATGCTGCTGGCCGTCGCGCTGGCATTGCTTGTCGCGCAAGGGATCGGTGCAGGCATCGCGTATCGCGCCCAGCTCGAGCGCGAGGAAAACGGCATCATCCACTCGCTCGCCTTTCGCATGATCGGCGGGCGCGTCCTGCGTCAGGCCGACGGCAGCGAAATGCGTCCGCCCCGTGGCCGCCCGCCGCGTATGGGCCGGCTTTTGCGCATGGACGCGACCCCGCTTCTTGAAAGCGACAAACGCAAACGCGCTTTCGAGGCAAAGCTGGGCGACATCCTGTCCGCGCAAGGGTTGGAGACAGCAGAGATCCAGGTTTTCGAACGCGATATCGACGATACGCCCTTGGGCCGCTTTTTCGAACGCCGCCGCGAACTGCGGGGCCGCGACGGCAGGCCGGAGCCCGAATCGGTCATTATCGCATCCGTGCGCGAACAGGGTAGCGACCAGTGGCTGGTCGCCCGCACCTTGCGCGACGAGCGCGAACCGCGTTTCCTACGCAATCTCATCGGTCAGACGCTACTGATCTATGTCGTTCTGATCGGCGTGATCGCGCTCATCCTGCGCCGGATCACCAAGCCGCTGGCCGCGCTGACCCGGCGGGTGGAGGATTTCGCCGCCAATCCCGCGCTGTCCCCCGATGGCCGGGTGGAGCCGCAGGGACCGCTCGACACCCGTAGCCTGATCGCCGCGCACAACGCGATGGAGGCGCGAATCGGCGCGCTGCTCGACGAAAAGGACGTGATGCTGGGCGCGATCGGGCACGACCTGAAGACGCCGCTGGCCGCGCTGCGCGTACGGATCGAATCGGTCGACGACGACCACGAGCGCGCCAAGATGGCCGGCACGATCGAGGATATCACACGCACGCTCGACGACATCCTTTCGTTGGCCCGCGTGGGCCGCCCATCGGACCCTGTCGAGCCGACTGAGATTTCCGCCCTTACCGCCTCGGTGGTAGAGGAGTTCGAGGACATGGGACAGGCAGTCGAGCTGGGCGATACCACGCGCATCGTCCTGCCCGTGCGCGCGACATGGCTGCGCCGCGCCATCCGCAACCTTGCCTCCAACGCTTTGCGCTATGCGGGCGGGGCCTGTGTGACGGTAGAAAAACGCGGCAACCTGGCGGTCATCAGCGTCGCCGACAACGGCCCCGGCATTCCCGAGGACGAGCTCGGCCGCATGATGGAGCCGTTCGAACGCGGCGACCCCAGCCGCAATCGCGGAACCGGCGGCGCCGGCATCGGCCTTGCGCTGGCCCGCGCGATCGCTGAACAGCACGGCGGCTCGCTGGTATTGAGAAACCGCGCCGAAGGCGGGCTGAACGCGGAATTGCGTTTGCCCATTGGCTAGGTAGTGGCTCCGCAGTTTTTTGTTTTAGCCCCTCAGACGCCGGGCGCGGGCCATACGGCCCGCTTGGCTTCGCCGCATAAGCGGCGGCGGCCGTTCGGCCTTGCGGGAGTCGCCTTCGGCGCCCCGATTAAGTGCCTACCTCTAGGTCTGGCGAAATTCCGGGCGCGAAGCGACACCGGCAAGCGCGAACGCGCGCCCGAGCTTATGCGAGGATAGCCAAAAGGCCGTATGGCCCCGCCGGCGCTTGAGGCTAAACAAACAATCCGGCGCCCGGCGTCTGAGGGGCTAAAACAAAAAAATCCCACCAACCTTCACAAATCACCTCATCAACCCACCGACGATATTCCGCACGAACGCGTTCAGCCCCGTCCGTAGCGGGTCGGCGCTCGACTTCTTTCCCAGCGCAGCGGCCACGCCGATCGACACGGCAGAACCAGCCGCGGCCTTGATCGCGCTCTTGCCGGCCTTGCCGATGTCCATGCCCCACAGGCTGGTCGACTTGCGTTCGCGCTTGCCCACTTCCTCGCGGCCCTTTTCCGCCACTTCGGCGGCAGTCGCGACGGCGTCGGCAGCCTTTTGCGCCAGCACTTCCTCAGCGCTCTCGCGGTCGACGGTGGTGTCGTATTTCCCCTCCACCGGACTGACCGAGCGGATGATCGCGCGCTCCTTTGCATTGACCGGACCGAGGCGCGAGCGCGGCGGCTTGATCAGGGTGCGCTGGACGATCGAAGGCGCGCCGTCCTCCATCAGCGTCGATACCAGCGCCTCACCCGTTTTCAGCTGGGTAATCGCCTCGGCCACGTCGAGTTCGGGGTTGATGCGGAAGGTATCCGCCGCCGCCTTGATCGCCTTCTGGTCGCGCGGAGTAAAGGCACGAAGGGCGTGCTGGACGCGGTTGCCAAGCTGTCCTGCAACGTCCTCAGGGATGTCGATCGGGTTCTGCGTCACGAAGAACACGCCCACGCCCTTGGAACGGATCAGGCGCACGACCTGCTCGATCTTTTCCTCCAGCGCCTTTGGCGCGTCGTCGAACAGCAGGTGTGCCTCGTCAAAGAAGAAGACCAGCTTCGGCTTTTCCGGGTCGCCCACTTCGGGCAGCATTTCGAACAGTTCGGACAGCAGCCAGAGCAGGAACGTCGCGTAGAGCTTGGGGCTGCGCATCAGCTTGTCGGCGGCGAGCACGTTGATAAATCCGCGCCCGTTTTCGTCGCACTTAATAAAGTCGTCGATTTCCAGCGCAGGCTCGCCGAAGAACTGGTCCCCGCCTTGCGAGCGCAGCGAAAGCAGAGAACGCTGAATCGCGCCGACGCTGGCCTTCGTCACGTTGCCGTAAGTGGTCGACAGCGCCTTCGCGTTTTCCGCCGTATGCGCCAGCATCGCCTGAAGATCGTCGAGATCGAGCAGCAGCAACCCTTGCGCGTCGGCGTAATGGAACGCGATGTTCAGCACGCCTTCCTGCGTCTCGTTCAGATCCATCAGCCGCGACAGCAGCAGCGGCCCCATTTCGGACACCGTCGTGCGGATCGGGTGGCCCTGTTCACCGTATAGATCCCAGAAAACCGCCGGATTGTCGGAATAGGCATAGTCGTCCATGCCCAGTTCCTTCGCCCGCCCCTCCAGCTTGTCGGCATGCTTGAACGTGGGCGAACCGGGCATCGAAATACCCGACAGGTCGCCTTTCACGTCGGCAACGAAGACCGGAACGCCGTTTGCCGAAAAACTCTCCGCCAGGCCCTGCAGCGTCACCGTCTTGCCGGTGCCGGTCGCGCCCGCGATCAGGCCGTGCCGGTTCGCGCGCGACAGTTCGAGGTACTGGCGCTCTCCATTCGCGGCGAGCCCGAGAAAAATCGCGTTATCCGACATGCCTTGCGCCCATTCCTTCGTGCGACCCCATTGATGCGCCGATCTGGCCCCGCCTGTGGGGCGCGGTCAAGTACGGCTTGCCGCACCCCACAAGGAACGCCATCTAGGCTCAGCAATGCGCAAGCCCTTCATCCTGCTGGACGATGCCCGCGAAACGTCCGGCGCGGCGCCCGCCCGCCTCTACCGCGATCCCGTGGCGGTTTTCCGTGCCGATGGCGCCGACAAGGTCGCACCCGTGCTGGCCGAGGCGGAGCAAGCGCGCCGCGGCGGACTGCACCTTGCAGGCTATCTCGCCTACGAAGCGGGACTGGCGCTGGAAGAACGGCTGACCCCGCGCCTTGCGGGCAAGGACACTGGCCCGCTCGTCTGGCTCTGCGCGTTCGAGCACTACGAGACCATTCCCGCCGATGAAGTCGCGGGCTGGATCGCGTCGCAAGTCCACGACGAACACGGCCCGCCCCACCTCTCGCCCGCGCGCCCGGCGATCGAGCGCGAGGAATACGACGCCGCCTTCGAACGCGTGCAGCAGGCGATCCGGGCAGGCGACATCTACCAGGCGAACCTCACGTTCCCGCTCCACGCCGCATGGGCAGGCGATCCGCTGGCGATCTATGCGAAGCTGCGCACACGCGCGGCGGCGGGATACGGGGCCTTCGTCTTCGACGGGGAACGGCACCACCTCAGCCTCTCGCCCGAACTGTTCTTCGCGCTGAAGGACGGGGCCGCGATGCTGAAACCCATGAAAGGCACCCGTCCGCGCGGCGCCGATGCACAAGCGGACGCGGCACTGGTGGCTGAACTGGGCGCGAGCGAGAAGGACCGCGCCGAGAACCTGATGATCACCGATCTCATGCGCAACGACGTTTCGCGCCTGGCCGTGCCGGGATCGGTCCAAGTGCGCGATGCCTTTGCGGTGGAGACTTATCCCACGCTCCACCAGATGACTTCGACCGTGCGGGCCCGCCTGCGCGACGGCGAAGGCGCGGTCGACCTCCTGCGCACCGTCTTTCCCTGCGGTTCGATCACCGGCGCGCCCAAGATCCGCGCGATGGAGATCATTGACGAGATCGAGAAGTCCCCCCGAAAGTTGTACTGCGGCGCGGTCGGACGGGTTGACGCGAGCGGCGATGCCGCTTTCAATGTCGCCATCCGCACCTTGTCGCTGGAAGGCCGCGTGTGCGGACAGGCCCACATGGGCGTCGGTTCGGGCATCGTCGTGGACTCGCGGCTGGACGATGAATGGGCCGAGTGCCTGGTAAAGGGAGAATTCGTGGCAGCCGCCAGCCGTGACGTGCACCTGATCGAGACGATGGCCTTCGATCCGAAGATCGGGGTGCCCTTGATCGAGTTTCACCTTCAGCGATTGAAGGACAGCGCACTGGCGCTGGGCTTCGATCTCGACCGTCATGCGCTGCGCAACCATATCCAGGCCTTCTGCTTCCTCAATACCGAACCGAAGAAGCTGCGCGTGCTCGTCGCGCAGAACGGCACATGGGACATCGAAGGCAGCGACATGCCCGATGCGATGGACGGGCCGGTTCCGGTGGCGCTCAGCCCGCTTCCCGTGCCGCAAGGTGACTGGCGGCTGCGTCACAAGACGACCGACCGCGATTTCTACGACGATGCCCGCAAGGCGGCCGAAGCGGACGGCGCGCGCGAAGTGGTTTTCGTGCGCGAAGACGGACTTCTGACCGAGGGCAGCTTCACCAGCGTGTTCGTCGAGCGGGACGGCAAATACCTGACCCCCGCGCTGTCCGCCGGCCTGCTGCCGGGCGTATTGCGCGCCTCGTTGATCGAGGATGGGAAGGCGCAAGAAGCGGACCTGACCGCTGATGACCTTGCGGAAGGCTTCTTTATCGGCAATGCGCTGCGCGGGCTGATGCCGGCCCGGCTTATCTAACGGGCTTCTTGCCATGACCGAACCCCGCCTGTCCGCCGCCCTGCAGCGGATAGCCCCTTCGCAGACCACCGCGATGACCGATCGCGCGACCGAATTGCGGGCGCAAGGCCGCGACATCATCTCGCTCTCGGTGGGCGAGCCGGACTTCGACACGCCCGCCCACGTGGTCGAGGCGATGAAGGCCGCGCTCGACGCTGGACAGACGCGGTATACCCCCGTCGGCGGCACCGCCGCGATGAAACGGGCCGCGGCGCTCCATTTCGAACGCGATCTGGGCATCGACACCGACCCGTCGCACGTCACGATCAGCGCGGGCGGCAAGCAGGCGATCTTCCACGCTCTTATGGCGACGATCGATCCGGGCGACGAAGTCGTGATCCCCGCGCCGTGGTGGGTGTCCTACCCTGAAATCGTGCGCTTTGCAGGCGGGACCGTGGTTCCCTTGCCGACGCGGCCCGAGAACGGCTTCCGCTTTTCCGCCGCAGAGCTTGAGGCAGTTATCACGCCGAGAACCCGCTGGCTGTTGATGAACAGCCCGGCCAACCCGACCGGCGCGGTGTTCACGGCAGAAGACCTGACCGCAATTGCCGAAGTTCTGGATCGTCACCCGCAGGTCCTGGTGATGAGCGACGATATCTATGCGCCGCTCACCTACACCGGCGCGCCTCATGCAACGCTGGCCGCGCTGCGCCCCGACCTGGCGGACCGCGTGCTGACCGTATCGGGCGTATCGAAAAGCCACGCGATGACCGGCTTACGCATCGGTGTCGCGACGGGCCCTGCATGGCTGATCCGCGCGATGGAGAAGCTGCAATCACATTCAAGCGGCAACCCCTGCTCGATCAGCCAGGCGGGCGCAGTTGCCGCCTTCGAGGGGCCGCAGGATTTCCTGGCCGACTGGCGCGAGACATTCCGCCGCCGCCGCGAGCTTGTTGTCGCGCGCATCAACGCCATTCCCGGCCTGTCGACGCCGGTGCCGCAGGGCGCGTTCTATTGCTTCATCGACGCATCGCCGCTGATAGGCGATAAGGTCGCCGACGATGGTGCACTGGCGCTGCACCTGCTCGAACACGGGGTCGCCGTCGTCGCCGCCTCTGCCTTCGGGGGCACGCATTGTGTAAGCGAACAAACGGGCGATCTGACAGGTTTCCGTATCAGCTTCGCCGCCAGCGAAGCGCAATTGACCGAAGCGATGGACCGCATCGAGAAAGCCGTAGCCGCCTTATGACCATCCCCATTCTCTACGAAGACGGCGAAGCGCTCGTCATCGACAAGCCTGCAGGCCTGCCGATCGAACGCCCCCGCGCAGGCGGACGCAGCCTTGAAGACCATCTCGAGGATCTGAAACTGGGCTTCCAGCGCCCGCCCATGCCGGTCCACCGGCTCGACACCGATACATCGGGCTGCCTGCTGCTGGCGCGCAATCCGAAGGCCTTGAAGCGCTTCAACAAGGCGTTCGAGGACCGGCAAGTCGAAAAGGTCTATCTCGGCGTGCTGGCCGGGACCGTGGCTGATGATGAAGGCGAGATCGCGCTGTCGCTGTCGAAGATCAGCAGCAAGGACGCAGGCTGGCGCATGATCGCTGCGAAGAAGGGCAAGCCCTCGCTGACCCACTGGCGCAAGCTCGATGAAAAGGACGGGACGACGCTGATCGAGTTCCGGCCCGAGACCGGCCGCACGCACCAGATCCGCATCCACGCGCTGGCGGGCCTTGGTGCCTCTCTGCTCGGCGATCCGATCTACGGGACTGGAAAGGGCGCGCCGCACACGATGCTCCACGCCAGCGGGCTCATCGTCCACCGCGAAGGCAAGACCCCGATCGAAGCGAGCGCGCCGCTGCCCGCCGATTTCGCGCGACTCGGCTTCGCCATTCCCGACGCGGCAGGTGTCTGAGGAACAGGACGCCTTGGTGGCGCGGGCCCATGCCCTCGCCGAAGAACGTTTCATCGCCGCGTCAGGCCCCGGCGGGCAGAACGTCAACAAAGTGGCGACGGCAGTGCAGCTGCGCGTCAACATCTACAAGCTTGGCCTGACGCCGACGGTCTTTCACCGTCTGAAGGCGCTGGCAGGAAGCAAGGTTTCGGCCAGCGGCGACCTCATCATCGATGCCCGCCGCTTCCGCACGCAGGAACAGAACCGATCCGACGCGCGAGAGCGGATAGCAGAACTGCTGATCGAAGCGCAGGTCGAACCGAAAAAGCGTGCAAAGTCACGCGTGAACCGCGTTGGAAAAGTGCAGCGCCTGAAACGGAAAAAGTCTCGCGGCGAGGTGAAGGCCGGTCGCGGCAAAGTCACCCGCTGGGATTAGTTCGGTCCATAGCGGCCTGCAAACTCAATTTTGAGGAGCGATCTCGCTCTCCGTCGCTGCCGGCGTTTCGGCGGGCAGCATTTCCGCCGCTTCGGACAGGACCTGTTCCTCATCCGCAGCGGGGGCAACCGAAGGTTCCGGCTCCCCGCCGCAAGCTGCAAGAAGCAGCAGGCTCAGGGCGGGAAGCGCGAAACGCATCAGTGTTACTCGGCCATCGCGGCTTCGAGATCGGCAGCAGCATCAGCCGCCGCATCGGCAGCGTCATCGGCCGGAGCGGTCGTTTCCTCGACCACCGGAGCATCGCCCATTTCGTCAGCCATTTCTGCATCGACGGCGGGATCTTCGTCCATGCCGGGCTGCGTCATCACTTCGTCGGCGGGCATTTCGACGGTATCGGCCTCGGCCGGTGCGTCCGGATCGTCGGTCGAGCCGCAAGCGGACAGGGCAAAGGCCAGCGAGGCCGCGACGAGTGCAATCTTTTTCATGGGTTCCCTCCATGTGGCGGAAATAAGGCGACCTCTCTAGGGCAACGCCGCCCCGCCTGCAATCGCAACCGGGCCGTGCGAAAGGGCGCTTCGGCGCACCATTGCAAACATATAAAGATTTCTTTATATGCCCGCCTCACGATGACCGTGCTCGACCTCATCAGCGCCCTCGACGACCCCACGCGGCTGCGCCTGCTGCGCCTGCTTGCGCGCATGGAACTGGCCGTGGGCGAACTGGCCGACGTGCTGGAACAGAGTCAGCCGCGCATTTCGCGCCACGTCCGCATCCTGACCGAAGCGGGCCTGATCGAAAAGCGCAAGGAAGGCAGCTGGGTCTTCCTGCGCGCCACGGGCCATGACGACGACGGCATGACAGCGCGGGCAGACGACCTGCTTGCCGCGGCCGAGGACGAAGACGCGGTCTTTGCCGACGTCTGCGCCGCCGACCGTGCGCGCCTTGCCGCCATCCGCTCCGCGCGCGAGGAAACGGCAGAGAAATACTTCGCCCGTCATGCCGATGAGTGGGACCGGTTGCGTTCGCTGCACAGTCCCGACGGTGCGGTGGAGGCCGAATTGACCCGCCTGCTTGGTGTCGCCGACGCGCATGACGAACCGGCTCCCTTGGGGCGCCTGCTCGACATCGGCACCGGCACGGGACGCATGGCCGAACTTTATGCGCCCAGCGCGCAGCACGTCGCCGCCATCGACAAGTGCCCCGAAATGCTGCGCATCGCCCGCGCACGGCTGCAGCACCTGCCGCCTGCGCGCCTGTCGCTGCTGCAGGGCGATTTCCTCGAACTGCCTTTCGAGGCGGAAAGCTTCGACACGGTCCTGTTCCATCAGGTCCTGCACTATGCACAGGCGCCCGAACGCGTGCTGGCCGAAGCCGCGCGCGTCACGAAGCCGGGTGGCCGCATCGCCATCGTCGATTTTGCCGCCCATGCACGTGAAGACCTGCGCACCGAACAGGCCCATGCCCGTCTGGGCTTCACCGACACACAGATGCAGACGCTGCTAGAGGGTGCAGGTTTCGCACCGATCGAGGACAGCGCCCTTTCCGGTTCCGAGTTGACCGTCCGCATCTGGACGGGCAGGCGGACCTCGTCGCTCCACCGCCTTTCCGCGCGCACCGACACCAGAAGAAAAGCCAGCAAATGACCCAGTCCGAGACCAGCCAAGCGGGCCTTTCAGGCCTGCCCCTGTTCGCCGATCTTCCCGGCGACGTGAACGTCAGCTTCGAATTCTTCCCTCCCAAAACGGAAAAGATGGAAGCCCAGCTTTGGGACGCGGTCGAAAAGCTGGCCCCGCTGAACCCCGCCTTCGTATCGGTCACGTACGGCGCGGGTGGTTCGACCCGCGAACGCACGCATGCCACCGTGTCGCGCATCATTAGGCAAGCGAAACTGCCCGCAGCCGCGCACCTGACGTGTGTTGAGGCGAGCAAGGCCGAGATCCGCGCCGTGGCCGAACAGTACTGGGAAGAAGGCGTGCGCCACATCGTCGCGCTACGCGGTGATCCCACGACGCCGGGCGGCAAGTTCGAACCCCACCCCGACGGCTATGCCAGCGCCGCCGAACTGGTCGCAGGCCTGAAGGAAATCGCCCCGTTCGAGATCAGCGTTGCGGCCTATCCCGAAACCCACCCCGAAGCCAGTTGCCCGCAGGCGGACATCGACAACCTGAAGCGCAAGATCGACGCAGGCGCGGACCGGGCGATCACGCAGTTCTTCTTCTCGCCGGAGTGCTTCCTTGAATTCAGGGAAAAGCTTCTCGCCAACGGCATCACCGCGCCAGTTCTCCCCGGTATTCTGCCGGTGTCGAACGTCGCGCAGACGCGCAAGATGGCGGCGATGTGCGGGGCTGCGATCCCCGACTGGATGGACCGCCTGTTCGAAGGGCTGGACGAACGCCCCGGCGCGCGCAAGCTGGTCGCGGCGACGATCGCGGCGGAATTCTGCCGCTCGCTCTACGCAGGCGGTGTGCGCGACTTCCACTTCTACACGCTGAACCGCGCGGACCTGTCCTACGCGATCTGCCATCTACTGGGCATGCGGCCTGTTGTTTCGAATCTGGCCGGAGAAGCCAAGTGACCCTCACCCCATCCAAGGCCCGCGCCCTTTTCGAGGCAGAAGCAGCCAGCCGCATCCTCATCACCGACGGCGCGTTCGGCACGCAGATCCAGACGAAGGGTCTGGTCGAGGCCGATTACGCAGGCGATCTCGGCCTTTCTCACGAGCAGAAGGGCAACAACGACATTCTCGCCCTGACGCGTCCCGATGTGCCGGAGGCGATCCACCGCGCCTATTTCGAGGCCGGTGCCGACATTGCCGAGACCAACACGTTTTCGGCGAACAAGATCAGCCAGGCCGATTACGGCGCGGAAGCACTGGTCGAGGCGATCAACCGCGAAAGCGCGGCCCTTGCCCGCAAGGTCGCTGACGAGTTCGAGGCAAAGGACGGGCGCCCCCGCTTTGTCGCCGGTGCCATTGGCCCGACCAACAAGACGCTCTCGCTGTCGCCCGACGTGAACGACCCGGGCTACCGCGAGATCGATTTCGACTACCTGACGCAAGTTTACCGCGAACAGGCCGCCGCGCTGGTCGAAGGCGGAGCAGATTTCATCCTGATCGAGACCGTGTTCGACACGCTGAACGCAAAGGCCGGAATCATGGCGGTGAAACAGCTCGAGAAAGAGCTGGGCCGCGAAGTGCCGATCATGTTGTCGATGACGCTGACCGACCTGTCGGGCCGCAACCTGTCGGGCCACACGGTCGAGGCGTTCTGGTACGCGGTGCGCCATGCGAAACCGCTGACCGTCGGCCTCAACTGCAGCTTCGGCGCGACGCAGCTTCGCCCGCACGTGAAGTCGCTTTCGCAGATCGCCGATACCTACATCATGATCTATCCCAATGCGGGCCTGCCCAACGAACTGGGCGAATATGACGAGATGCCCGACACGACCGCGGGCTTCGTCCACGAATGGGCGATCGCGGGGCAGGTCAACGTGCTGGGGGGCTGCTGCGGCTCTTCGCCCGAACACATCGCCGCGATGGCGAAGGCGGTCGCGGACGTGCCCCCGCGCAAGCTGCCGACGCTTGAAACCAAGACCCGCCTTGCGGGCCTCGAACCCTTTATCATGGCCGCCTGATGACCGAACCCCAGAACAGCTCACGTTTCGTCAATATCGGCGAACGCACCAACGTCACCGGCTCTGCGAAGTTCAAGAAGCTGATCATGGCGGACGACTATCCCGCCGCAGTCGAAGTCGCGCGCAGCCAGGTCGAGAACGGTGCGCAGGTGATCGACGTCAACATGGACGAAGGCCTGCTCGATGCAGAGCACGCCATGACCACCTTCCTGAAACTGATCGCCGCCGAACCCGACATTGCGCGGGTGCCGGTGATGATCGACAGTTCCAAATGGGACGTGATCGAAGCGGGCCTGAAGTGCGTTTCGGGCAAGCCCATCGTGAACTCGATCTCGATGAAGGAAGGCGAAGAGCCGTTCCTTGAGCAAGCGCGCAAATGCATGGATTACGGCGCGGCTGTCGTGGTCATGGCCTTCGACGAAACGGGCCAGGCCGATACGAAACAGCGCAAGGTCGAGATCTGCAAACGCGCCTACGACCTGCTCACCGGCATCGGCTTTCAGGCAGAGGACATCATCTTCGACCCCAACGTTTTTGCGGTGGCGACAGGGATCGAGGAACATGACCGCTATGCGCTCGACTTCATCGAGGCGGTGGCCGAACTGCGCGAACTGTGCCCCCACGCGCACTATTCGGGCGGGCTTTCCAACCTCTCGTTCTCCTTCCGCGGGAACGAGACGGTGCGCCGCGCAATGCACTCGGTCTTCCTCTACCACGCGATTCCCGCTGGCCTCGACATGGCCATCGTCAACGCGGGCCAGCTCGACGTCTATGACCAGATCGAACCCAGGCTGCGCGAGGCTTGCGAGGACGTGATCCTCATGCGCCGCCCCGATGCGACGGAACGGCTGATCGAACTTGCCGAAAGCTACAAGGGCAAGTCGGTCGAGGCCGAGAAACAGGCTGCCGAATGGCGGTCCTATCCGGTCGAAAAGCGGCTGGAGCATGCGCTGGTCAAGGGCATCGACGCGCATATCGTCGACGATACCGAGGAAATGCGCGCCGCGATTTCCGATGCGGGTGGCCGCCCGATCGAGGTTATCGAAGGCCCGCTGATGGACGGCATGAACGTCGTCGGCGACTTGTTCGGCAGCGGCAAGATGTTCCTGCCCCAGGTCGTCAAATCCGCCCGCGTCATGAAGAAGGCCGTCGCCCACCTCATCCCCTTCATCGAGGCGGAGAAGGAAGCCGGCGCCAAGGCCAAGGGCCGCATCATCATGGCGACCGTAAAGGGCGACGTTCACGACATCGGCAAGAACATCGTCGGCGTGGTCCTGCAGTGCAACGGATACGAAGTGATCGATCTTGGCGTCATGGTGCCATGGTCGACTATTCTTCAGGCCGCGAACGAAAACGATGCCGACATCATCGGCCTCTCGGGCCTCATCACCCCTTCGCTGGACGAGATGGTGACCGTGTCTGAGGAAATGCAGCGCGCCGGGATGACCATCCCGCTGCTGATCGGCGGCGCGACGACGAGCAAGGTGCACACCGCATTGAAGATCGATCCGGCCTATGAAGGCCCGGTAATCCACGTTCTCGACGCCAGCCGCGCGGTCGGCGTCGCATCGCAGCTCCTGTCCGACACGCAGCGTGACGGTTTCGTCGAGGCGACGGCGGACGAATACGAAAAGGTCCGCGTCGCACGCGCCAACAAGGGGCAAAGCGCGCTGCTCCCCCTTTCCGAGGCACGCGACAACGGGTTCGTGGCGGACATGGCGCTGAAGGCATCTGCCCCCGCACAGCCCGGCGTCCACGTGTTCGAGGACTGGGACCTTGCCGATCTGGTCGAATGTTTCGACTGGACCCCGTTCTTCCGCGCATGGGAACTGGCGGGCACTTATCCCGCCATTCTGGATGACGAGATCGTGGGCGAAAGCGCGCGCAACCTTTACGCCGATGCCAAGGCGATGCTGGACAAGATCGTCAGCGAGAAGTGGCTGACGGCCAAGGGCGTCGCGGGCTTCTGGCCATGTCGGCGCGATGGCGACGACGTGATACTGGACGACGGAACGCGCCTCCCCTTCCTTCGCCAGCAAGTGAAGAAGAGCCGCGACCGCGCCAATTTCTGCCTCTCCGACTTCATCGATTCCGATGGTGACTGGATCGGCGGCTTCGCCGTCTCGATCCACGGCATCGACCCGCATATCGAGGCGTTTCGCGCCGCGCACGACGACTATTCGGACATCCTGCTGAAGGCCCTCGCTGACCGTTTTGCCGAGGCCTTTGCCGAACGCCTGCACCAGCATGTCCGCACGAACCTGTGGGGTTATGCGGAGGGCGAGCAGCTAACCAACGAAGCGCTTGTCAAGGAAGAGTATCGCGGCATTCGCCCTGCCCCCGGCTATCCGGCCTGCCCCGATCACTCGCTGAAGCCCGTGCTGTTCGACCTGCTTTCCGCGCAGGACAATACCGGCGTCGCGCTGACCGAAAGCTTCGCCATGTTGCCCACCGCAGCGGTCAGCGGGTTCTACTTCGCGCATCCGGACAGCCAGTATTTCGGCGTCGCGCGCATCGGGCCCGACCAGGTCGCAGACTATGCCGCGCGGCGCGGGGTCGACGTGGCGTTGGCCGAACGCTGGCTGAGGCCCAATCTAGACTGATGTTGCCCAACGCCGCGCCCTCGGTGTAAGGGCGCGGCAAAGCACGAACACCTGAACAATCGAGGATCAGCGGCAATGGCCGGCCATTCCAAATTCAAGAACATCATGCATCGCAAGGGCGCGCAGGACAAAAAGCGCTCTGCCATGTTCTCCAAGCTTTCGCGCGAGATCACCGTGGCCGCCAAGATGGGCGCGCCCGATCCCGACATGAACCCGCGTCTGCGCCTGGCCGTGAACAACGCCAAGGCCCAATCGATGCCCAAGGACAACATCCAGCGCGCGATCGACAAGGCATCGGCAAACGAAGGCGATGACTACGAAGAAGTCCGCTACGAAGGTTACGGCCCGGGCGGCGTCGCGCTGATCGTCGAGGCGTTGACCGACAACCGCAACCGCACCGCCACCAACGTGCGCACCGCGTTTTCAAAGAACGGCGGCAACCTTGGTGCATCGGGCGCAGTTGCCCACGGTTTCGAGCGCCTCGGCATGATCGAGTATCCGGCCAGTATCGGTGACGAGGAAAAGGTCCTCGAAGCTGCGATCGAAGCCGGTGCCGACGACGTCGAATCGAGCGAGGACGGCCACGTCATCTGGACCCAGATGGAAGCGCTGCACGAAGTGTCGAGCGCGCTGGAAAAGGCGCTGGGCGAGGCGGAGAACGTCAAGCTGGCGTGGAAGCCCAACATCACCGTCGATTGCGACGAAGGCACTGCGCAGACCCTGCTGAAGCTGGTCGACGCGCTTGACGACGACGACGATGTCCAGACCGTCTGGGGGAATTACGAAATTTCCGACGAAGTCATGGAAAAGCTCGACTGATGTGGACTTTCGCCGCGAAGGCGCTGCTTGCCGGCGTCATGATCGCGGCGATTGCCGAACTTGGACGGCGGCTGCCCACGGTGGCCGCCCTCGTCGCGTCGCTGCCGCTGGTATCGGTGCTGGGCATGATGTTCCTGTGGCACGCCCAGCCCGATGCGGAAAACATGGCGCGTCACAGCGCGGCTACGTTCTGGTACGTGCTACCCTCGCTGCCGATGTTCCTGGTCATTCCGTTCCTGCTGCGCCACGCGGTGCCTTTCTGGCTCGCGCTGGCGCTCGGGTGCGTGCTGACCGTCGCGCTCTACGGCCTCATGCGCCTTGCCGCCCCGCGGCTCGGCCTGCCGATCTGACGCGCGCTTGCTGGTCCTCGGCCTCGATCCTTCACTCACTTGCACGGGCTGGGGCGTCATCCGGGTCGACGGGCCGCGCCTGTCTCACGTAGCCAACGGCCAGATCGCGACCGATGCAAAAGCGAACATGGCCGCACGGCTGCATCACCTGCACGACGCGGTCTATGCCGTAATCGGGACCTATGCCCCCGATGTCGCGGCGGTGGAGGAAGTCTTCGTCAACAAGAACCCGCACTCCACGCTGAAACTGGCGCAGGCGCGCGGCAGCGTGCTGGCCGCCTGCGGGCGCGGGTCGATCCCGGTATTCGAACACGCGGCGCGGCTGGTGAAGAAATCGGTCGTGGGCACGGGTGCGGCCGACAAGACGCAGGTTCAGGCGATGCTGCGGGTTCTGCTGCCCACGGCGAAAGTCGAGGGCGCGGACGCCGCCGATGCGCTGGCCGTGGCCATCGCGCATGCGCACCTGGGCAAGCACTGAGCCCCGCCCGCTTGAAACATTGACGGCCCCTGCGCGTTGGAAAAGCAATCTCCATCCGTGTCGCAGAAAAAGGTCCCTCCGCATGCGCAAAGTGCCCGTCATCGCCGCCACCGTCATCGGTGCCGCTCTCGTCTCCGGCTGCACGGCCAGCCGCTACCAGATTTCCGACGCGCTGCAGCGTTATGGCCTGTCGTCCAGCGAGGCGGGCTGCGCGGCCGAATTCCTACGCGGTGAACTGAGCACGCGGCAGGTCAACCGGCTTAGCGATGCGGCGCGATACTACAATTCCGACGGCCCGCTGACGTTCGGCTCGCTCTTCGCGGTCGCGACCAGCCTCGATGATCCACAAGTCCTGCTGAAAGTCGCCGGGTCTGCCGCTGCCTGCGGTATCGTTGCCGACATTCCGATCCCCGGCCTTTGATGCCTTCAACCGATCAGAACGCATCTGACGACAGTGCGTGGATGGCGAAAGCCATCGAACTCGCGGTTGAGGCCAAGGGCACCAACCCTGCCGACACCCCGATCGCCGCGCTTGTCGTCATGGATGGCAAGCTTGTGGCAAGCGGCGTGAACCGGACCGCCGAGTGCTGCGACGCGACTGCCCATGCCGAAATCGTCGCCCTGCGCGCCGCGGGGCAGGCGGCAGGCGAAATGCGGGTAGAGGGCGCAACGCTCTATTCCACGCTCCAGCCCTGCGGCATGTGCACGATGGCCTCGATCTGGGCGGGTGTTTCACGGGTGGTGTACGGCGCGGGGCGCGATGACGTTCACGAAATGTATTTCGAAGACCGGCACCTCTCCACGCTCGACTTCATTGCCGATGCCTACAAGGACGACCTGACGCTGACCGGCGGGGTCCGCGCCGACGAATGCGCCCCGCTCTATTTCCACCCGTGGGACGACGTGCCCGAGGATTTGCAGGGCAACGACTAGCCATCAGGAATTGATCTCAGGGGATAGGCGCGGGCCTCCGGTTTTCGCGCTTGCGGCCATGCGCTAGCGTTGGCCCCATGATCGCGAAATTATCGGGAAGGCTGGACGAAAGCGGGCTCGACTGGGCCGTGATCGATGTCGGCGGCGTCGGCTATCTCGTCCATTGCAGCGCCCGCACGCTGACCGCGCTTGGCGAAAAGGGCGAGGCCTGCACCGTCTATACCGACCTGCAGGTCAGCGAGAACGACATGCGCCTGATCGGCTTTGCCAGCGGAGGAGAGCGCGACTGGTTCCGCATGCTGACACTGGTGCAAGGCGTCGGCAGCAAGGTCGCGCTCGCTATCCTCTCGGCCCTCAGCACCGAGGAATTGCAGCGCGCCTGCGCCAATGGCGATGCGAAACAGGTCGCGCGCGCCAACGGCGTCGGCCCGAAATTGGCCGCGCGCATCGTCAACGAACTGAAAGACAAGGCTGGCGGCCTGCCAAGCGCGCCCTCCGTTGGCGGCGGCATGATCAGCCCGGCCGGCGGGTCGAGCGCGGACGCGGTGTCGGCGCTCGAAAACCTCGGCTTCAAGCCTGCGCTGGCCGCAGAAGCGGTCGCCCATGCGCAAGCCGAATTGGGAACGGAAGCCGGGCTCAACGATCTTGTCCGTGTGGCCCTCAAGAAAGCGGCGGGCTGATCCGACCGACGGAGAGCATGCAATGAAGATCTGGACCTTGGGCATCGCGGCCATGCTGGTCGCGGCAACACCGGCAGCGGGGCAGGACATGAGCAAGTTCGAAAAAGGCCCCGTCTTCACCGAATACGGCCCCCATGCCGCCGTCGAAAGCGACATGCCGATCCCGCAGGGCAGCTTCTTCAAGGTCGCCTTCGACGCATCGGACGCGGCAGATCATGGCAAGATCAACCGCAAGTTCGAAAGCCTTGCCCGCTTCATCAACATGCACGTCGCAAACGGCGTGCCCGAAAAGAACATCCACCTTGCCATCGTGCTTCACGGCGGCGCGGTGCAGGATGTCCTGTCGGAAGAGGCCTATGGCAAGCGCCACGACGGCGCGGCCAACGCCAATGCCGACCTCGTCCGCCAGCTTCTCGCCCACAACGTGCGCTTCATCGTCTGCGGCCAGTCCGCGACGGCCAGCGGGATCGACAAGGCCGAACTGATGGAAGGAGTCGAAATGGCGCTCTCGGCCATGACCGCGCATGCCCTGCTGCAACACGAAGGGTTCACCGCCAACCCGTTCTGACGCCTTCGCAAATGCCGCCGCCCGCGTAGGCATTTGTTGAGGAATCGCCGCTAGACCGGTCCCCGTGATGGTTATCAAAGGGTAGCGGACCGGCCGCGATGGACCTTGGCGACAAACTCTTCGGGCGGCTGAAGCCCGGGTACTACCTGCTCTTGGCCGTCATCATGCTGACGGTCCTGTGGGCCGCGCGCCAGTCGGGCACGCCGGTGCTCGACATCGTGCCGAACCTTTGGGCCGACCCGCGTTTCCTGTTTTTCCTCAGCTTTCCCGATCTACGGCTGGCTGTTCGTCGTGCTCTTCCGGCTGATGCGGAAGGGCTCGAAGCATCCCGCCGCCACGATCAAGCGCCTGCTGCGCCGCGACAAGTGGTGGCTGGTCCGCATGGTCGTGCTGCTGGTCTTCGTGCTCATGGCGGGCAAGTGCTTCTCGCTGTTGAAGGGTACGATCCCGCTGACGCTCAATTTCTATGCCGATCCGGCGCTGGTCGACCTCGAACGCACGTTGCTCGGCGGTAACGATGCCTGGGTCTATACCCATGCGGTCTTCGGCTCTGCCTTCGCGACCGAGGTGATCGACCGGATCTACACGCTGTTCTTCCCGATCTCGGCTGCGTTCTACATCTGGATGATCGCGTCGTGGGACACGCGCCTGCAACTGCGCGGTCTGTTGGGGTGCGTCTTCGTCTGGGTCGTGCTCGGCTATGGCCTCGCCACGCTGCTCTCGTCCTCGGGCCCGGTGTTCTACGAATATCACTATGGCCGGACCGACTTCATGCCCCTGCTCGACCGGCTGAACGCGATTTCGGCCGAGCGGCACCTGATGGCACCCGAAATCGCGAACTGGCTGATCGAGAGCATGGGCAAGGGCGAGTTCGGTTCGGGCGTGTCGGCCATGCCTTCGATCCATGTCGGACAGGCGTTCCTGCTCTATCTCGTCCTGCGATATCGAATGGGGTGGAAGCACTGGATCAGCTGGTGCGCGCTGGCTTTCGTGACGGTGACGTGGATCGGATCGGTCCACCTTGCTTGGCACTACATGCTCGACGGGTTCGTCTCGATCGTGCTGATCAGCGTCGCGTGGCACTTCATCGGGCGGTTCGTGGATTACCTGTGGGCAAGGGACGACTTGCGCCCCCAAGCGGACTATACCCCGGTACTGTTTCCTCAATAGCCCGCGCATGCCCAGCGCGGCCAGCACAGGTGGACACGCGCAAGACATGGCGGAGCCTTCGCCCCTTCTGACCCCCGACCGCCAGCCGGAGGACCCGGACGCCGCGCTGCGCCCGAAATCGCTGCGCGAATTCGTCGGGCAGGAAGCGGCGCGCGAAAACCTGCGCGTCTTTATCGAGGCTGCGCGTGGCCGATCAGAGGCGATGGACCATGTCCTGTTCTTCGGCCCTCCCGGCCTTGGCAAGACGACGCTGGCGCAGATCGTGGCCAAGGAACTGGGCGTGGGTTTTCGCGCCACCTCCGGCCCCGTCATCGCCAAGGCGGGCGATCTTGCCGCGCTTTTGACGAACCTTGAATCGGGCGACGTCCTGTTCATCGACGAGATTCACCGGCTGAACCCCGTGGTGGAAGAAGTGCTCTACCCCGCGATGGAGGACCGCGCGCTCGACCTCATCATCGGCGAAGGACCGGCGGCGCGTTCGGTGCGGATCGACCTGCCGCCTTTCACGCTGGTCGGCGCGACGACGCGGCAGGGCCTGTTGACGACGCCGCTGCGCGATCGTTTTGGCATTCCGGTTCGGCTGAATTTCTACACGGTCGAGGAACTGGAAAAGGTCGTGACCCGCGCGGCAACTCTGCTCGGCCTCAAGATCGATCCCGACGGCGCGACAGAAATCGCCCGCCGCGCGCGCGGCACCCCGCGTGTCGCAGGCCGCCTGCTGCGCCGCGTGCGCGATTTCGCCGATGTGGCACGCAGCGATACCGTGACACGCAGACTAGCCGACGATGCGCTGACCCGGCTTGAGGTCGACAGCCTCGGCCTCGACGCGATGGACCGGCGCTATCTCCACATGATCGCCGACATCTACAAGGGCGGCCCGGTGGGCGTCGAAACGCTGGCGGCGGGCCTGTCCGAACCGCGCGACACGATCGAGGAAGTGATCGAGCCTTACCTGATCCAGCTCGGCCTCGTCGCCCGCACCGCACGCGGCCGCTGCCTCAACGATCGCGGCTGGGCCCACCTCGGCCTGACCCCACCCCGCTCCGCCATGCCGCAGGGTGGGCTGTTCGAGGACTGATCGCCGCCGAACGGGCGCTGTCGGTCGCTCGTCGGATCGTCACGCCGATTGTCGATAGCCCTGCGGCCGCCGTCGATGCGCGCGCGACGGTAGGCGTTCCCTTTTGCTCTTCTTGTCATGCCGGGTGCCGCACCGCCCCGGTTCAACGCAAGGAGAAGACACATGAAAGCAATCACCTGTGCCCTTGCAGCCCTTTCGATGATGCTGGCATCGGGGTCTGCCATGGCGGCCGAGCCCAACGGGCGGACCGTCGAGATCGAGCTCGACGGCGTGGATCTTACCGATCCGGTGCAGATGGAGCGCGTGAAGAAGTCGATCCGGTCGGCGATGCGCAAGGTCTGTTCCAACCGCCATACCAACGTCCCTGCCGTGCTCGACGAAGAGGACGGCTGCCGCAAGCTCGCGCTTGAAGACGCGATGCGGCAGCTTGAGAAGAAGCAAACCGAACAGGCACGCGTCCTCTACGGGGGATAGCCGCGTTCCGGAGCTTTCAGCCACGCCCCCGGACAGGGTATCTGCGGGGGCGTGAATGCCGAAATCGTCATAGGCGAGGAGGCGGGTCGCCCCGTCCACATCGACATGGAAGAGCTGCTTGCCACGCGCCTTTTGGTGCAGGGCAATTCCGGCTCCGGCAAGTCGCACCTTCTGCGAAGGCTTTTGGAAGAAAGCGCCGGGATGGTGCAGCAGATCGTCATCGACCCCGAAGGCGACTTCGTCAGCCTTGCCGACGAATTCAGCCATGTCGTCGTCGATGCCGCCTCCTATTCGCAAGGCGAGCTTGAGGCGCTCGGCTCGCGCGTTCGCGAACACCGCGCCTCGGTCGTCCTCGCGCTCGAAGGGCTGGAGGTCGAGCAGCAGATCAAGGCCTGCGCGATATTCCTGAACGCGCTGTTCGATGCGCCGCGCGAACACTGGTATCCCGCGCTGGTCGTCGTGGACGAGGCGCAGATGTTCGCGCCTGCCGCCGCGGGCGAAATGGCCGAAGACACCCGCCGCCTGACGCTTTCGGCGATGACGAACCTGATGTGCCGCGGCCGCAAGCGCGGGCTGGCGGGCATCGTCGCGACCCAGCGTCTGGCGAAACTGGCCAAGAATGTCGCGGCCGAAGCGTCCAACTTCCTGATGGGCCGCACCTTCCTCGACATCGACATGGTTCGCGCCGCCGACCTGCTCGGCATGGAACGCCGTCAGGCAGAGCGTATCCGCGACTTGCAGCGTGGCAGCTTCGTCGGCCTTGGCCCTGCGGTCAGCCGCCGTCCCGTGACGGTGAAGATCGGGCCCGTACGCACCGGCAACAAGGCGGCGGTTTCGGGCCTGATGCCGCTTCCCGAGGCTCCGAAAGCCGACATGGCCGCACTTTTGACCGAATCGCTGGTCGAGGAAGCCGCTGCCAAGGCCCCGCCGCCCGCGCCGGTTCGCACCGCGCCTCCGGTAAAGGACCTGGCCGAAACGATGGCCGACATGTCGCAAAGCCCTGCGCGGCAGGCGGCAGAGCCGGTGGACCGGACCGAGGCCGTGGCCGCTATCCTCGCCGCGCTGGCATCCGATCCGAAAAGCCCGTTCCAGCCCGCAAGCGCGCTTTACCAGGCGTTTCTGGCCGGTTGCCGGTCCAAGGGCATTCACATTCCGCCGCTCGACCTTATCGGGTTTCGCCGCGAATTTGCCTGCGCGCTTGCCGGATTGGACCGCGTGGACGAGGAAAGCCGCATGCGCCTGCTTTCCATCGCCAGCGACATTCCCGACGATGTCCTTTCCCCTTTCCTCGTCATCGCCCGCAGCGCAATGGAAGGCCGCGACGCGCCGGATGAGGAAGAATTGGCCCGCGCTTATGGCACCAGTTCACCGGGCCGCGTAAGGCGCCTGCTCGAACATTTCGAAAGGGAGGGCCTGATCGCGGTGCGCGAGATCTTCGGCGGCGCGCGCAAGATCACCGTGCCTGCGCTGGAAGCGGCAGCCTAGGCCGGTTCGGCGCGCATCGATCGCGCCATGTCCTTGAGCGTCTGCCGGTCGAGCACATCGAGAAACGCCTGCTTCGCCTGGTCCAGCGGATCGATCAGCGCACAATCGCGATTGATCGCGCAATTGGGACAATCGGCAAGCTGCATCGATGGCTCCATCCGCCGCACGACGGCACCGATCGTCACGTCCTGCGGGTCTTTCGCCATCAGCATCCCGCCGCCGCGCCCGCGCTGCGACTTGAGGTAGTCCGCCTGCACCAGTGCCTGCGCCACTTTGGCGACGTGGTTGTAGGAGACGCGGTGCATTTCCGAAAACGCGGGAAGCGAAACCGGCGTATCCCCGCTTCGCGTCGCGGCGATAAGCAGGCGTAGAGCAAGATCGGTGTGAAGCGTCAGCTGCATGGCCTCAATTATAATGGGCTTGCACAAATCCTGCAACCATAATACCGGTATTATGAGTACCACTTATAGGGGTGACTATGCGTACCGTTTCACAGCAGACTATCGAGATCGTCAAAAGCACCGCGCCCGCGCTTGAAAAGCACGGCGTTGCCATCACCACCCGCATGTACGAGCGCCTGTTCGAGAATGCCGAGGTCAAGGCCATGTTCGACCAGGCCGCCCAGAGAAGCGGCGAACAGCCCAAGCGGCTGGCAGGCGCGATCCTTGCTTACGCCAAGAACATCGACAAGCTTCAGGCGCTTGGCCCCGCCGTGCAGCGCATGGTCGCACGCCATGTCGATACCGGCGTGAAGGCAGAGCACTATCCGCTCGTCGCCGAAGCCCTGCTGCCCGCGATCCGCGACGTCCTGGGCGATGCAGCGACTGACGAAGTGCTGGGCGCCTGGGGCGAGGCGTACTGGATGCTCGCCGATATCCTGATCGCCGCCGAAGCGCAGGCCTACGCGGAGAACGCCGCGGCCTGATCGCACCCGCTGCACAAAGAAAAAGGGCCCGGTCCAGCGAAGGACCGAGCCCTTTTCTTGTCGCTTTATGCGCCGATCAGTCGGCGGCGAGCTTGCGCAGCACGTAGTGCAGGATGCCGCCGTTGTTGTAGTATTCGAGCTCGTTCGCCGTATCAATGCGGCAGAGAACGTCGAACGAGAACGTCGAACCGTCCTTGCGAGTGACTTCGACCGTCACGTCCTGCTGCGGCTTGATGCCCGCGACGCCGCGGATCGTGAAGGCATCGTCACCCGTCAGGCCAAGGCTCTGGCGCGTATCGCCGTTCTTGAACTGCAGCGGAAGCACGCCCATGCCGACGAGGTTCGAGCGGTGGATACGCTCGAAGCTTTCGACGAGGACCGCGCGAACGCCCAGAAGGATCGTGCCCTTCGCCGCCCAGTCGCGCGACGAACCGGTGCCGTATTCCTTGCCGGCGACGACGATCAGCGGAGTGCCGTCTTCCTTGTGCTTCATAGCGGCGTCGTAGATCGCCATCTGCTCGCCGTTATAGACGGTTTCGCCGCCTTCGACGCCGGGGACCATCTCGTTCTTGATGCGGATGTTGGCGAACGTGCCGCGCATCATGACTTCGTGGTTGCCGCGGCGTGAGCCGTAGGAGTTGAAGTCCGCCTTCGCGACCTGGTGGTCACGCAGGTAACGGCCCGCGGGGCTGTCTTCCTTGATCGAACCGGCGGGGCTGATGTGGTCGGTCGTGACCGAATCGCCCAGGATCGCCAGCGGCTTGGCTTCGATGATGTCGGAGACCGGCTCAGGCGTCATCGTCATGCCGTCGAAGTACGGCGGGTTGGCGACATAGGTCGAGGTCGGGTTCCAGCTGTAGGTTTCCGAACCTTCGACGTTGATCGCCTGCCAATGCTCGTCGCCCTTGTAGACGTCGGCATAGCGTGCCTGGAACATCTCGCGGCTGATCGAGCCGGCCATGAGGTCGGCGACTTCCTGGTTCGTGGGCCAGATGTCCTTGAGATAGACGTCGGTGCCGTCGCTGCCGGTGCCGATCGGGGTCGTGGTGATGTCTTCCGTCACCGTGCCCTTCAGCGCATAGGCGACGACGAGCGGCGGCGATGCGAGGAAGTTGGCGCGAACGTCGGGCGACACGCGGCCTTCGAAATTGCGGTTACCCGAAAGAACCGAGGCGGCGACGATGTCGTTGCCGTTGATCGCCTTCGAGATCGGCTCTGCCAGCGGGCCGGAGTTGCCGATGCAGGTGGTGCAGCCATAACCGACGAGATCGAACCCGATCGCGTCGAGGTGGTCCTGCAGGCCAGCCTTTACGAGGTAGTCGGTTACGACCTGCGAGCCAGGAGCCAGCGAGGTCTTCACCCACGGCTTGGGCGTCAGGCCCTTTTCATGGGCCTTCTTGGCGACGAGACCGGCGGCGACCAGAACGCTGGGGTTCGAGGTGTTGGTGCAGCTGGTGATCGCGGCGATGACGACGTCGCCGTCACCGATGTCGTGATCCTTGCCGTCAACGCCGACGCGCTGGGCCGATGCCTTCTTGTAGATTTTTTCGAGGTCGCCATTGAACAGTTCGTCCACGCGGTCGAGCGCGACCTTGTCCTGCGGGCGTTTGGGGCCGGCAAGCGAGGGGACGACGCTGCCCATGTCGAGCTGCAGCGTATCCGTGAAGACCGGGTCGGGGTTCGAGGGCGAGAACCAGAGGCCCTGTTCCTTCGAGTAAGCCTCGACCAGTGCGATTTCTTCTTCCGGACGACCGGTAAGGCGCATGTATTCGAGCGTCTTGTCGTCGACGCCGAAGAAGCCGCAGGTCGCGCCATATTCGGGCGCCATGTTGGCGATCGTCGCACGGTCGGCGAGGGAAAGCTTCGCGGTACCTTCGCCGTAGAATTCGACGAAGCGGCCGACGACGCCCTTTTCGCGCAGCATCTGAACGCAGGTCAGCACGAGGTCGGTGGCGGTGATGCCTTCGGCCATCTCGCCCGTCAGCTTGAAGCCTACGACTTCGGGGATCAGCATCGAGACCGGCTGGCCGAGCATCGCGGCTTCCGCCTCGATCCCGCCAACGCCCCAGCCCAGAACGCCCAGGCCATTGATCATCGTGGTGTGCGAATCGGTACCGACGCAAGTGTCGGGGTATGCCACGACCGCGCCGCTTTCGTCGTTGGACGTCCAGACGCCCTTGCCGATGTGTTCAAGGTTCACCTGGTGGCAGATGCCGGTGCCCGGGGGCACGGCGTAGAAGTTGTCGAGGCTCTTCGCGCCCCACTTGAGGAAGTCGTACCGTTCCGCGTTGCGCTGGTACTCAAGCTCGACGTTCTTTTCGAACGCCTTGGGGTGGCCGAATTCGTCGACCATGACCGAGTGGTCGATCACGAGGTTCACGGGAACCTGCGGGTTGATCTTCTGCGTGTCGCCGCCAAGCTTGGCGATCGCGTCGCGCATGGCGGCAAGGTCGACCACGCAGGGAACGCCGGTGAAGTCCTGAAGCAGGACGCGGGCCGGGCGATACTGGATTTCCGGGTGCGGACCGGTGGGGTCGTTCATCCAGTCGACGATCGCCTTGGCGTCGCCTTCGGAGACGGTGAAGCCGTCATCCTCGAACCGGAGCATGTTTTCGAGAAGGACCTTGAGCGAGAACGGAAGCCGGCTGACGTCGCCGAGCTTTTCCCCTGCCTTCTTGAGCGAGTAGTAGGCATATTCCTTGCCCCCGACGGTCATCGTCGAACGGGTGCCGAGCGTGTCCTTGCCGACTGCGGTCATGCGGTGCTTCCCCTTGGCTTACCGGTCGCGGGCGGGAGGCAGTATGCCGATTCGCCCGCGTTTACCGTGTTGCGATTGCTAACGTGCGTGGGCGCGATGCGCGCAGATTGGCGCTACGTCAAGGCAGCCTATTGTCGGATAAGCGCCGATTCCGCCCGACCTGCGGCATTTCGTTCCCGCAGATGCTGCTGCAACGCAATTGCAATGTTAGAGGGGCTAATTTACCCCTCAACAGTTATGGCAAACTTGCATAATATAAGCAGTGCTATTAGTTTTGCCGCCATGGACACGAATATCGGCTATCTCGCCAACGACATCGGGCGGCTTTTCCGCAAGCGGATCGACGTTTTCAGCCGCCCGGCGGGCATTACCGGCGCGCAGGTGCGCGTCCTTCTCAATATCCGGCGCCATCCGGGTATCAACCAGTCGACGCTGGCCAGCCTGCTCGAAGTCGAACCGATCACCGCAGGCCGTATGATCGACCGCATGGTCGCCGCCGACCTTGTCGAGCGTCGCGCCGACCCGAACGACCGCCGCGCATGGCGCATCCACGTTACCGACGAAGGCCAACGCCTGCTTCACCGGATCGACGCGCCGATCACCGACATGCTGGAAACCGCGCTCGAAGGGCTGACCCCCGAGGAACGCTCGGCGCTCGAAACGCTGCTTGGCCGCGTGCGCGACAATCTCGTATTCGACTGCGACAGGGAGGAAGCCGTCAATGGCTGAGGCCGATCCCCAGACCATGCCGCTGGCGGATACCGCTGCTCCTGCAAAGAAACCGGTCCCGCGCTGGCGCAAGGCTCTGCTGATGCTCGGCGTACCTGTGCTGATCGTGGCGTGCGGGCTCTACTACTGGTTCGGCCACCCCGGCGAAGTCGCGACCGACAATGCCTATCTGAAGCTCGACATCGTCTCTGTCGCCAGCGAAGTGCCGGGTAAGATCACGAAAGTTCACGTGAAAGAGAACCAGATCGTGAAGGCGGGCGATATTTTGTTCGAGATAGACCCCAGCGAATACGAAAACGCGGTCAGCCAGGCCAATGCCCAGATCGCGGCGGCGCAGGCGCGCGTGACCGCACTGGGAGCCGACGTCGATGCGACGGCGGCCGACCTTGCAGGGGCACGCGACGATCTTGCCCTCGCGCAGGCGAACTACCGGCGCGAAAAGGAACTGATGGACCGCGGCTTCAACACCCGTGCCCGCATGGACGCGGCGACCCACGCGGTCGCCAGCGCGCGTGACCAGCTTCAGGCACTGCAGGCCGATGTCGCCAAGGCGAAAGCCCAGCTTGCCACCGGATCGCAGGTTCCCGGCGTCAATCCCGAAGTCGCGGCTGGCCGCGCCGCGCTCAGCCAGGCCCGCCTCAACCTTGACCGCACCGTTGTCCGCGCACCTGTCGACGGGCGCGTCACGCAAGTTTCGCGCCTGAACGTGGGCCAGTCGGCGATGGCCGCCCTTCCCATGCTGTCGATCGTGCGGGACGAAGGTGCGCGGGTCGAAGCGAACTTCAAGGAAACGGACCTTACACAGATGCGTCCGGGCCAGAAGGCGCGGATTACCTTCGATGCCTATCCCGATCTGGAACTCACCGGCCATGTCGATTCGATCGGCGCGGGCACGGGTTCGGAGTTTTCCGTCCTTCCGGCCCAGAACGCGACGGGCAACTGGGTGAAGATCACGCAGCGCGTGCCGGTGCGCATCGCCATCGACCAAAAGTCCAGCCGCCCGCTGATTTCGGGTCTATCGACAGAGGTGACGGTCTACACCGGCGATGAGTGACGCCGCCGCCCTGCCTGATCGCGGTGCCCCATCGCAGTCCTCCCCGCCGCCCGCCCCGCGTCCGGCACCGGGCGCGGCGCGGCTCGTCGTTTCCAATCGCCCGCTGCTGATCGGCGGTGCGATGGCGGCGATGATCATGCAGGTTCTCGACACCACGATCGCCAATGTCGCCCTGCCCCACATGCAGGCCTCATTAGGCGCGACGACCGACACGATCACATGGGTGCTGACCAGCTACGTCCTTGCCTCGGCCATCGCGCTCCCGGCGACGGGCTGGCTGGTGAACCGGCTGGGCCTGCGCACGGTATTCGTGTTCTCCGTGGCGGCCTTCACTTTCGCCTCGGTCCTGTGCGGCCTCGCGCAGAACATGCCGCAGATCGTCGGATTCCGCGTGCTGCAGGGATTGGCAGGCGCATTTCTTGCCCCCCTCGCGCAAACGGTCCTGCTCGACGCGAGCAGCGAGGAAGAGCGACCCCGGATGATGATCATCTACAGCCAGGGCGTGCTGCTGGGTCCGATCATCGGGCCGGTCCTTGGCGGTTACATCACCGAAAATTTCAGCTGGCACTGGGTCTTCCTGATCAACCTGCCGGTCGGGATCATCACCGGGCTCGTACTTTTCACGATGCTTCCCAACCTGCAAGGCGCGCGTCAGCAGTTCGATTTCCGTGGCTGGGCGCTGCTTGGCGTGGCGGTCGCTGCGTTGCAGCTGATGCTCGATCGCGGCCAGGGGGAAGACTGGTTTTCGTCAGCGGAGATCGTGATCTATGCTGTCATGGCGCTGGCCGCGTTCTGGATGGCGGGCGTCCACCTGTTCATGAAGAAGGATTCGATCTTCCCGCGCGAGCTGTTCACGGACATGAACCTCGTTCTCTGCGTATTCTTCACCTTCATCTTCGGCACCGTGACGATGTCGGTCATGGCGCTGCTGCCGGGCCTGTTGCAGCAGATCTATGGCTACCCGGCGATCGATGCCGGCTGGCTGCTGATCCCGCGCGGGCTGGGGATGCTGCTCTCGATGACTTTCATCGGTTCGCTGATCGCAAAGCTCGACGCACGTCTGGCACTCGCCATCGGGCTTGGCATTTCCGGCGGGTCGATGTGGATGATGACGGGGTGGACCATCGACATGCCCGCGACCGATATCTTCCTGGCCGGGCTGGTCCAGGGCGTGGGCTTCAGCTTCCTGTTCATGCCGCTCAACATCCTCGCCTTCGCGACGTTGCCGGGGCACCTTCGCACCCACGCGACTAGCCTGCTGAACCTCATCCGCAACATCGGCCAGTCGATCGGGCTTGCCGTCTGCACCGTGCTTTTGTCGCGGAACATACAGGTGAACCATGCCGAACTGGGCGCGCGAATCACGCAGTACTCGTTCCCCGTGGATGTCGAGCGGCTGTCGTCAACGGGCCAGATCTCGCAAGGCGCGCTGAGCGTGGTCAACGGCATCGTCACCAAACAGGCAGCGATGATTTCCTACCTCAACGATTTCTGGTTCATGGCGATCATCTGCTGGGCCGCGATCCCGCTGATCGTGTTCACTCGCAAGCCGAAACCCGCCGCGGCACCGCCGTCAGGCGATATCCCGCATTAAACCCGTCAATCGATCGCGACCGAGGAGTGATAGCCGCCGCGATGGAACAGCAGCGGCGTGTCGCCCCCGCAGATGTCGAGCGCCTCGACCCGGCCCACGACCAGCCAGTGATCGCCGATATCCTCGGTCCGCTCGATCGTGCAGTCTATCCATGCCAGCGCCTCGTCGAAGACCGGCTGGCCCGACGGGCTTTCGCCGTGCGCAAGGTCAAGGAACTTGTCCGGCGCGCGCGATGCGAACCGCTGGCACAGGGCAAGCTGGTCCGATCCCAGCACGTTGACGCAGAAGCGCCCTGCCCTGGCGATGCCCTTGTAGCTGCCCGACGACTTGTCCGGAAAGAACCCGACCAGCGGCGGATCGAGCGAGATCGACGTGAACGAGCCGACGACCATGCCCGTACGGACGCCGTCGTCGTCCACCGAGGTAATGAGGCACACGCCCGTGGGATAGGCGCCAAGGACATTCCGAAAATGGTCGGGATCAATCATGTCCGGCCTTTTGCCGAGCGCGGGGCACAAGGTCAAACACGCTGTACGCACAGTTCAGTCTGAGGAAAGGGATGCTGGCGCAAGGCGATGGAAACCCCTATGCGCTTCGGCGCGTTATTCCGGTGAAACGCGCGCCTGTTCGGGCGCTCAACCACCGGCAGGAGCCTTTGCACCCGTGTTGCCCCATATCCGCCTGACGACCACCAGCCTCGCCGCGATCGCACTCGCGGCCTCGCCCGCACTCGCCCAGCAGAAAGTCCCCGCCACGATGGCGCAGGACGGGACCGTCTATGTCGGCGAGGGTCAGCTGCCCCAGCCGAAACCGGCCCAGGCGCCCGCTCCGGCCCCGAAAACCACGCCCGGCGCACCCGTTTTTCAGGCGAGCCCCACGGTCCAGACCGTGCCAACCGACTATTTCGCGACCGCGCCCGCATGGACGCAAGGACAGGCCGAAGCGCTGCTGGGCTATATCGCGAACCTCGGCAACGAGGGACTATTCCCCGCCGATTACAGGCCCGCCGAACTCGAAGCCGCGATCTCCGCCGGTGACGGCGAGCAGTTGAACGAGGTTGCCACCCGCATCTTCACGATGGTCGCGTTGGACCTGCGCGACGGCCGGACCGAAATGGACGCGCGCCGCCAGTGGTTCGTGCGCGATCCCGATGCCGAACGCCTGCCGATCAAGCCGCTTCTGGAAGATGCACTCGCCACCGGCGACATCGTTTCGGCGCTCGATTCGCTGAACCCCGTGCACCCCGACTATGCGGTGCTGAAGCAGATGCTGATGGAAACGCCCGAAGGCGAGACCGAAAAGCGCGCCAAGATCCGCGTCAACATGGACCGCTGGCGCTGGCTGGCGCGGGATCTGGGGCGCAGCTACCTGTTGACCAACGTGCCCGAATACCAGCTTCGCCTGACGGTGAACGACAAGATCGTGCGGTCCTATCGCACCATTGTCGGCAAGCCCGGCCGGACCAGCACGCCGCAGCTTGCCGAAACGGTCGAAGGCGTGATCTTCAACCCGACGTGGACGGTGCCGCAGTCGATCGTGGTCGGCGAAGGGCTTGGCGCGAAGGTCCTGAACAATCCGTCCTACGCCAAGGCGAAGAACTACAAGGCGTGGAAGAACGACAACGGCCTGATCACCGTGGTGCAGCAGCCGGGGCCCGACAATTCGCTGGGCATGATGAAGCTAGACATGCCCAATCCGCACGCGATCTTCCTGCATGACACGCCGGCCAAGAACCTTTTCGACACCGAAAACCGCGCCTATTCGCACGGCTGCATCCGCACCGAACGGGCGCTGGAACTGGCACTGACGCTGGCGATGGTGCTGGGCGAAGTGCCCAAGGAAGAGGCGGTCGAGATTTCCAAGTCGGGCAAATACACCAAGGTCCCGCTGAAGAAGGAAATCCCTGTCTACATCACCTATTTCACGATGGCGCAGGACATCGACGGCGAGATGCGGAGCTTTGCCGACATCTACGGCCGTGACGAACCTGTGCTGGCCAGCTTCAAGGCCCCGCGCGTCGCCAAGGATGGCCGCCGCGTGACGAACGAGGAAGTCGTCGCGATCGAAGACCCCGGCCTTTGATCAACCTGCGCCCCGAATGCGAAAGCGACCGGGGCGCAATTGCCGCCGTCATCACTGCAGCCTTTGCCGAAGCCGAACATTCGGGCGGTAACGAGGCGCAGATCGTCGAGCGGCTTCGCGCCGATGGCGACTTGTCCGTCTCGCTCGTCGCCATCGAGGGGCGCGAGATTGTCGGGCACGTCGCGGTGTCGCGGGTCGTCATCGACGGAAAGGACCGCCGGTTCGGGCACTGGTTCGGGCTCGGCCCCGTCAGCGTCCTGCCGATCCGGCAAAAAGAGGGCATCGGCGCGATGCTGATCGACCTCGCACTCGAAACCGTTGCCGCCAGGGGCGCTTATGGCTGCGTCGTGCTGGGCGATCCGGAATACTACCGGCGCTTCGGGTTTCGGGCAGGGCTCGGCCCCACCTTCCCCGGCGCGCCGGACGATTTCTTTATGGCCCTGCCGATGGCGGGCCGCGTGCCCGAGGGCGAGACGCGCTATGCGCCTGCCTTTTACCAAGCGCATTCTGCCGCGACTAGTTGACCATGGAGCCCAGTCGCAGGCTGCGCGGCGCGGTCAGCGACAGGCGGAAACCCTCTGCGGGATAGTCGACTTCGACCTTGGCATCGAAGGCCGAGGCCAGCCCTGCGTGAATGGTCCGCTGGCCGAACCCTTGCCGCGTTGGCGTCACGACTTGCGGCCCGCCGCTTTCCACCCAGTCGAACCGGAAACCGGCCTCGGCATCAGGATCATAATCCCAGGTGACATCGATCCGGCCACCGGACCGCGAAAGCGAGCCGTACTTCACCGCATTCGTCGCCAGTTCGTGGGTCGCAAGGCAGAACGCGACAGCCGACTGTTCGGACAGGAGCAGTTTCGGCCCTTCGATGTTCAGGTGATGATCGATCGAATAGGGCGCCAGCGTATCGACCAGCAATTGCCGAAGATCGGTATTCCCCGGAGACAGCGCCAGCGAATGCGCGCGCGCCATCGCTGAAAGCCGCCCGTCGAGCACTTTGCGGAATCGCTCCATCTCGGGGTTCGCCTTCAGCGTCGAATAGACCAATGCGCCGATCGTATTGATCAGGTTGCGCGTGCGGTGCTCCAGTTCGCCCACGATCAGTTCATGCCCGTCCTCGCGGCGGCGATAGGCAAGAATGAAGCCGCAAAGCTGGGCATATTGTTCGGCGAGGCGGCGGGTCTGATAATCGAGCGGAGTTTGCGGATCGTAGACGACGACGAACGTGCCCAATACCGTCCCGTCGCGCTGCGCGGCCGGGAACGACGTCATGGCCGTCATGTCGAACCCGACGCAAAGGTCGCGCCATTCCGGTGCAAAACGTTCGTCCGAAGGGACATCGGGGACGTCGACGGTTTCGCCCCGGGCCACGGACCTGGCGCAGCTTCCGGGCTCGTCCGCAACCCTGATACCGGCCAGCGCGTCACCGAAAGCGGGACTGACCGTGGGGAAGATGCCGGATGCGAAAGCCAGCGTCGTCCGGTCGAGCGAAGTCACGCCCGCGGTAGTCCTGGGAAAACGATCCATGAAGTGCATGGCGATGTCGGCAAGTATCTCGCCCGACGGATCGCCGTGAGCAATCCTGCTCAGCGCATTGTTGCGCAGTCCTTCGAAGATTTCCATTTCATAACGGCTCCATCGTGGCGAAAGCCTGCCGAGCCTTCGTAATCCGCTAGCCAATTTTCAGCGCGGAGGATGCAACCAACTTAACACAGCACTAATCGGGTTAATAGACGGGTTTCGGATTGCTTTTTGGTGCTAACCGGCTGAAAACGCTGTCCTACATGCGGTCAGCCCGTCATGGTCGCTGCCGTTCTTTCAGATTGTCGGTATCGCCAGCACACCTGTCACCCGGACCGGATGTGCAAAAACGTCCGGATCGTGCGGGATTCGACTTGTTGGATGTGGGTTACAGGGTGTCACCTTTGTCACCCTGTTGGAAATGGGCTTCAGCCGAGGCCGAGCTTGTCCGCATAGAGCAGACGCCCGCCCGACAGGTGCCAGAGCGCCTGGTTGAAGTCTTCCGGGCTCATCGCGAAACAACCGTTCGACCGGCCCAGCTTGCCCCACTTGTCGATGTGGGTGGCCCGGGCATATTCGGCGGCGTGCATCACGATATAGCGCGGCAGGGCATTGGAATTGGTATTGTCCAGCCCGCCAAGGCGGACCGAGGTGCCGTATTTGCCCTTGTACCACTCGTACGTGACGTAGGACCCCTTGCTCGTCGCGTTGGAGCCGGGGGTATTCGAAAACTCGTTGAGCCAACCGTCATGCTCGGGGTCCGAACCCTGCCCGTGGCTGACGAGGAAACTTTGCACCTTGCCGGTTTCGACATTGGCGAAGTGAAAACGGGGAATGGCCGAATGGACCCCGAAATCGGCGATCCCGGCGATGTCCTTGCGCCAGATGGCATTGCCGGCCCGGTCCATCTCGCGCTTAGCGATGTCCAGAATGGCACGGTCACGCGGGGTAAGCGGACTGGCACTCGCAAAAACGCGGGTGGGCAGCGCAAGGCCAGCGCCCGCCGCAATTGCGCCTTTAAGAAGTGTCCGCCTGCTCGTCCTGTCCGTCATAACGATCGATATTTAGCACGAATCAGCTTGCCATGCACTTAATCAAAAGACGCACTCACCGCGCCTAGTAGTCGGACAGGCTCATTCTTTCGTCCGCAATAGCGACATTGGGGATGCGCGAAAGGAAGCTTTGGCCCAGCAGCGTGATGTGCAACCCTTCGGGAATTACCACGGCATCGACGTCGCGAACGTCGAACCCGCCCAGTTCCACCCGGTCGAGATGGACGGCAACGCCCACGACGTCCCCGCTCGCCCCGCGGCCGATGACCGACAGTTCGGATGGGTGCCACGTTATGCCGATGGCGTCGGCATCGTCGGCAGTCAGCGCAATGACGCTGGCGCCGGTATCGACCAGCGAATTGACCTGCACCCCGTTGATCGATGGAGTCGCATAGAAGTGCCCGTCGGGCTCGCGTTGAAGCACCATCTCGCCCGAAAGGTAATCGCCGCTGCCCGGCTGGGACTGCTGCATGTCACTGGCAAGAGAAGCTTTTTCGGAATCGCCGCCGTCCGCCGGACCGCCCATGCTCTCAGGCATCATCGCGCCAAGGGCACATAAGGAGGCGCCGAGTGCAAGAATGCCGCCGATCTTCATGCACTCCACATTGGGTTGGAGTGCTGAAGATCAGGTAAATTTTCGCAAGTTACCGGCTTATTCCGCAGGTTGCGGGCTGGGGTCGGCCTGACCCGCGTCGCTCATGTCCGCCTCGATCTCGGCGGCTTTCGCCTCGACGAGATTGACGATGTGATCGAGCATGTCGCCCGACTGGACATGATGATCGGTCACGCCCGAGAGGTAGACCATGTGCTTGCCGTTGCCGCCGCCGGTGATGCCGATGTCGGTCTCGCGCGCTTCGCCCGGGCCGTTGACAACGCAGCCAAGGACCGAGAGCGAGAGCGGCACCTTGATGTGCTGCAACCGCTCTTCCAGCGTCTGCACCGTGCGGATCACGTCGAACCCCTGCCGCGCGCATGACGGGCACGACACGACGCGAACGCCGCGGGTGCGCAGGCCCAGCGACTTCAGGATCTCGAACCCGACGCGCACTTCCTGCTCGGGCTCTGCCGACAGCGAGACGCGGATCGTGTCACCGATGCCGGCCCAGAGCAGGTTGCCGATGCCGATCGAGCTTTTGACCGTGCCGCCGATCAACCCGCCAGCCTCGGTGATGCCGAGATGCAGCGGGCAATCGACCGCTTCTGCAAGGCCCTGATAGGCCGCGACGGCAAGGAACACGTCGCTGGCCTTCACCGCGACCTTGTATTCGTGAAAATCGTGGTCCTGCAGCAACTTGATGTGATCGAGCGCGGATTCGACCAGCGCCTCGGGGCAAGGCTCGCCGTATTTTTCGAGCAGGTCCTTTTCAAGGCTGCCCGCGTTCACGCCGATGCGGATCGCGCAGCCATTGGCCTTGGCGGCGCGGACCACTTCGGCGACCCGCTCGCTCGACCCGATGTTGCCGGGATTGATACGCAGGCACGCCGCGCCCTTGTCGGCCGCTTCGAGTGCACGCTTGTAGTGGAAGTGGATGTCGGCAACGACCGGGATATTCGACGCCTTCGTGATCTGGTCGAAGTTCGCGGTCGATTCCTCGGTGGGGCAGGATACGCGGATGATATCCGCGCCCGCATCCTCGCAGCGGCGGATCTGGTCGATCGTCGCGGCCACGTCCTCTGTCGGCGTATTGGTCATCGTCTGCACGGTGATCGGGGCATCGCCGCCCACGGGAACCTTGCCGACCATGATCTGCCGGCTCTTGCGTCGCTCGATCGTGCGCCAGGGGCGGATCGCGTTCATATGATTGATCGTCTTCCTGAATTTCGTGCCTGAACAACCGGAACGAACGGACCGGGCCGTCGGTTTCGGTGTGCAGATTGCCAGATGGGGATTCCCCTAGCAGTTTTTCAGGGCAGTATGAAATCGCCCCGACAATCTGCATAGATACACGCCATGACAGCGCCGCGACACGAAAACCATCCCGAGCACACCGACATCCTGATGACCGACGATGTCGCCGGGGACGAAGCCCTGTTGTTCGGACGCGTGCTGGACGGAAAAGGCGGCGGCAGGCCTGTCACATGGGCGGAGGCGCGCGCCTGGTCGCCCGGCGACAACGGTGAGATAATCTGGATGCATATCTGCCGCAACCGGGCGGGCATCCAGGAATGGCTAGAGGCGGCTTTCGGCATTCCCGAACCCACGGCCGAACTGCTGGTATCGGATCAGACCAGGCCGCGCGCCTTCCGAGAGGGCGAAACCCTGGTCGCCACGCTGCGCGGCATCAACTTCAACCCCAATGCAGAGCCGGAAGACATGGTGTCGATGCAGTTGTGGAGCGACGGGAGGCGGGTCATCACGCTGCGCCGCCACCCGCTGCAGACGCCGCGCGACACGCTGGCCCAGATCGACATGGGTCGCGGGCCGACCGACGCGGGATCGCTGATCACGTCGCTGACCGAACAGATGATCGCGCGGATGAGCCGGTCCATCATCGACATGAACGATCATATCGACGAATTGGAAGAGGCCGACCTCGACGGCGACACCGAACCGCTGCTGGAGAAAATCGCGACGATCCGGCGCAACTGCCTGGCGCTGAAACGCCACATGAGCCCGCAGCACGAAGCGTTCGAGCGGATCAGCCGCGAAGCGCCTGCATGGTTCGAAGACCACGACCGGCGCGAGATCGCCGAGACCATCGAGCGATTGTCGCGCTATCTCGACGACATCGACATTTCGAAGGAAAGCGCCGTCGTGCTGCAGGACGACATCCGCGCCCGCGCCGTGGCCCGGTCCGAACGGACAAGTTACCTGCTCACCATCGTTGCCGCAGTCTTCCTGCCGCTGGGATTTCTCACCGGCCTGCTCGGCATCAATGTCGGCGGTATGCCGGGGGCCAGCAATCCCGACGCATTCTGGGAAGTGGTCGCACTGTGCGGCGGGATCCTCGTCATGCAGTTCTTGCTGTTCTGGCGCTGGAAGTGGTTCTGATGCCTTTCTGCCGCGCATAGGGGCCAATACCTAGCGCCGCCCGCCCGCCGGATTCACCGGGGCAATGCCATCCTCCTGCCCAATGTGGGGTAGAAGGAATTTGGCCAAATCAAGGAACTGCTCGCCATTCCGATGGTGGTGATGGCGATCGCGGTGATTCCGACAATCGACTTTTCCGGCGAAGACGGGGGGATCGTCAGCCGCGAAACGACAAGTTCGATGGAATCGCTGTGGGTCGACATCGAGAACACCGACACCGTCGCGCGCCGGTTTAGTGTGCGCGTGGCCGCACCGGGCAGCGATGCGCCGGTCGATGGCGTGCGCGTGCTTCCCGACAATGCGCCCGAACTCAACGGGGGCGAGAACCGGCGTGTGCTGCTCGTGTTTCAGGCCCTGCGCCCCGGCGAACTGCGCGAGGCCGAGGTCTGCTACGCCCCTGAAATCAGGCCGCAGGACGCGACCTGTACGCATTTCGCGATCAGGCGGCTTTAGCTTTCTTGAGCTTCAGTTCGTAAAGCAGTTCGTCATCGCGGTGATTGCCGACCCAGAAGTCGATGTCGGCGATCTTCTCGAACCCGAAACGCGCGTAGAACCGCTGCGCCCCTTCGTTTTCGGCCCACACCGAAAGCTGAATCGCGTCGGCACGGCGGCTGCGTGCCTCTTCCAGCGCCCAGTCCATCAGGTCCGCACCGATGCCCCGCCCCGTATAGCGAGGGTCGGTATAGAGCTGCGACAGCGCGATCGGGCGCTTCGCATCGCCATGGTCCCCGAACTGCGCGCCTTCGACCAGCTTGCAGTATCCGATCAGCTTTTCGCCCTTCACCGCCAGGCGATAGGCGACGCGGCGGTCCGCGATCTGTTTTGCGACCTTTTCCGGCGAGTGCGCGGAATGAAGGAACGTGGCGAGATCTTCCGGCTTGTAGAGATGGCCGAAAGCCGCGTCGAAACTGGCACGGCCCAGCGCGACAAGCGCGTCGCGGTCTTCGGGCAAGGCATCGCGGTAGGTAATCGCGGTCATCCGGTCAGGCCCGTTTGTCCATTGGTAACAATCCGTCGTGTCTGTACACCCACCGAAGGCCCCATGGACGTAACGGCTGGCGGGCGCAATCTCGAAGGGCACCTGATGTGGACACGAATGTCGATAATCGCCGCGACGCTGGCACTGGCCGGATGCGTGACGGCGCAGGGATCCGCCATGTCCGGTAATGCAGCGCCCGATAACCCTTCCAAGGCCGAATGGAGCATCGCGATCCACGGCGGCGCGGGGTCGATGGAGCCGGGACAGTTTAAGCCCGAACGCGAACAGGAATACCGCGATGCGCTGGCAAAAGCTTTGAAGGCGGGATCGGACATCCTCAAAAACGGCGGGAGCGCGATGGACGCGGTCGAAGCCGCGGTCATGTTGATGGAGGACGATCCCGGATTCAACGCGGGCCGCGGTTCGGTATTCAGCTACGAAGGCCGCAACGAAATGGACGCAGCCGTGATGGACGGCACGACCCGCGCGGCGGGGGCCGTGACAGGCCTGACGGCGACGAAGAACCCGGTCCTTGCCGCCCGCGCAGTGATGGAGCGGACGCCGCACGTCTTCCTCTCGCACGAAGGCGCGGACCGGTTCAGCGAGGAAGCGGGGATCGAACAGGCCCCGCCCGAATGGTTCGCCACCCCTTCACGCCGCCGCCAGTGGGAGGAATTCCGCGCCAGGCAGGTCGGCTGGTTCGACACGGACCTGAAATACGGCACCGTCGGTGCGGTCGCCCGCGATAAAGGCGGGCATCTTGCGGCCGCGACCAGTACCGGCGGGCTGACCGGCAAGCGTTGGGGCCGCATCGGGGACAGCCCTGTCGTGGGGGCTGGCACTTATGCCGACGACCGGTCCTGCGCGGTTTCGGCGACGGGGACGGGCGAATACTTCATTCGCGAAGCCGCCGCGCACGAGATCTGCGCCCGCGTGCGCCTGACCGGCATTGATACGCAGCAGGCATCAGACGCGGTCATGGCCGAAATCGGCGAAATGGGCGGCGACGGCGGGGTAATCTTCGTGAGCCGTGATGGCGAAAGCGGGTTCAGCTTCAATACGCCCGGCATGTTTCGCGGACGCGCCGACAGCAACGGAGTAAATGAAGTGGCGATTTACGCCGCCGACTAGCGCTTGGTTGCCCCCATCACAACGCGCTGGCGGATCAGCGGCATGACGAGGTTTTCGATCGCCACAGGCGGGATCAGTTTTGTCATGTGCGCCCGCAATCCGGCCTCGGTCCTCGACAGGTCGCGATTGTCGGCGAGCAAGGTATCACCGAATTGCGGGATCGGGGATCGTATCGGCCAAGTGGTGAACTGACCCGTCAGCTGCGGATCAGGCCCTGCGGATAGCAACCCAGCAAGCGCAGGTTCTTCGAATAAAAGCCCAGCTCCTCCAGCGCTAGGTCGATCGCCGGATCGCCCGGCTTGCCCACGATGTCGCAATAGAAGCGCGTGGCGGCAAAGCTGGCGCCGTCCTGATAGGATTCCAGCTTCGTCATGTTGACACCGTTCGTCGCGAAACCGCCCATCGCCTTGTAGAGCGCCGCGGGAATGTTGCGGACTTCGAAGACGAAAGTCGTCATTGCCGGCCCCTCGATCTCTGCCGGATCGAGCGGCGCGCGGGCCAGCACGACGAAGCGGGTCGTGTTGTCCGAATTGTCCTCGATCGATTCCTTTATGACCTGCAGATCATAGAGCTCGGCGGCCAGCGGCGGCGCAATCGCGGCAAGCGAGGCATCCTGATCTTCCGCCACTTTGGCGGCGGCAGCGGCGGTATCGGCGTATTCCATCGGCATTATGCCATTGGCGCGCAGCCAGTGGCGGCACTGGCCCAGCGCCTGCGGGTGGCTGACCGCCGCCTTGAACGGCCCCGGCCCCGTCGCCATCAGCGTGTGGCGGATCGGCATGAAATGCTCGCCTGTGATCGAAAGGCCCGATTCGGGCAGCAGGAAGTGAATGTCGGCCACGCGCCCGTTGTGGCTGTTCTCGATCGGGATGATCGCGCGGTCTACCCGCCCCTCGCGCACTGCGTCGATCGCGTCGGCAAAGGACCAGCACGGCATCGGCAGGCAGTCTGGGTCGTAGCGCAGCGCGGCGATATGCGAATTGGCGCCCGGTGCCCCCTGAAAGGACATGGCACGGGTGCGGTCCGCAAGCGCGGTGCGGTTGAGTTCCTCGGTAAGGGCGAGGGCTGGTGCGGGATAGCTGTGCATTGCGGCAAGCGCGTTAGGCGCGCGCAGCGCTCCTGCCAAGCCCGTGCGTACGCGCACGCGGGCCGCCTCTCTTGCCGCATGGCAGCAATTCGGGCCGAAATGAGACTTGCGCTAACCTGCCCATGTAACTAGAGCGGCGCCCAAACCCCCGTCCGGGGGACGATCAGGGACACGTTCGACGGGTTTTTCTGCATGAGCGACAAGTTCAACACCATTGCCGGCTGGACCCTTTTCGGCGGAGTCGTCGCACTCGGCCTTTCCAGTATCAGCCACCGCGTCATCACTTCGCATGCGCCCGAAACCGAAGGCTACACTATCGTGGCAGCCGAGGAAGAAGGCGGGGACGAGGGTCCGAGCCTTGCGACCCTGCTCGCTTCGGCCGATCCCGCTGCGGGCGAAAAGGTCTTCGCCAAGTGCACCGCGTGCCACACTATCAACCAGGGCGGCGCGGACGGAATCGGTCCGAACCTTTATGGCGTGATGGGCAAGGCCGTCGGTCAGCACGCGGCTGGCTTCGCCTATTCCAGCGCGCTGTCGGATCACGGCGGCACCTGGGACTGGGACAACATGGACCACTGGCTCGCCAGCCCCAAGGCTTTCGCCCCGGGTACGAAGATGAGCTTCGCCGGTCTTTCCAAGCCGGAAGACCGCGCCAACATCCTCGCCTACATCAACGCGCAGGGCTCGAACCTGCCGCTGCCCACGCCGGAAGCTCCGGCTGCCGAGGGCGAGACCGAAGCAGGCGTCGAAACGGGTGAACAGCCCGCGGTTTCGGAAACGCCCGAGGGTGCGGACGCGGCGGACGCCACGACGCAGACCCCGGTCGCCGAAGAAGGCGCCGCCGTCGCCGAGTGATCGGCGAATGAGCGCACACGAAAAGGCCCGCCGGGATTGTCCGGCGGGCCTTTTTCTATGCCTGAACGATATGGCGGATCAGTAAACCGGCGGATCCTCTGCCGGGATGCGTCCGACGGGGGCAACCGGCTCGCCGGGTTTGCGCGGCGGCAATGCGTCTTCGGGCACCTCGGGGATCATCATGTCCTCGCTCGGCACGTGTTCGAGGTTGCGGACCACGACTTTCAGCCCTTCGTTCGACAAGTGCAGCTCGTTGAAACTGGGCGGCGACGAACGCAGGCGCTGCGACAGCGTGCCTGCGCCAATCATGCGGACTTTGCCGTTCGGCGTGTCCTGCACCAGATCGAAGGCATCGTGGACATGGCCCGACAGCACGGCAAGCACATTGCGCTTCGCCAGTTCGGCCAGCGCGTTGTTGCCCCCGCGGGTCAACGCGGTGCCGTGCGTACCAACTTCGACCAGCGGGTGATGACAGGCCACGATAGGCCGCGTACCGACGGGAAGCGCATCGATCATGTCGAGGCATTCCCGAAGCGCGGCCCCCGTGATCCAGCCTTTCGACCAGTTCAGCCGCCACTGCGCCCGCGCCGCCGTTTTCAACGGCACGATCGCCGCGCCCGGCAGGTCGATTTCCTTTTCGACGACGTCCTCGATCGACCGGAACCGGCGATAAGGGTCGAGGAACCGTTCGATCGGGTTGAAGTAGGGCAAGTCGTGATTGCCGATCTCTACCGTTACCGGCACGTCCAGATCGCTGATCCACTTGCACGCCGCGGCAAACTCGTGGTGCCGCGCCCGCATGGTGAGATCGCCGGTGATCGCCACCGCGTCGGGGCGCAGCTTCTCTATCTCTGACACGACCCAGTCGAGAGCGCGCTGATCCTCCAGCCCGAAATGAATGTCGCTGAGGTGGAAAAGCAGGCGTTCGTTATCAGCCACGCGTCACCACGAGGTCGACTTCGCAGGGGACGACACGGAAAGTCGCCTCGCAATCGAGATCGCGCGGTTCGCCGTCGACGAGAATATCGAGCCTTTCGCCTTCGCGGGCCGTGATGGTCATTTTGTCCAGTCTTCCCAGTTCGTCATGCGGTCCCTCGCGGAAATCGCGCTTTATCAGAGCCAGGCTCTGCTGCGCGTATTCTCCTAGCGTCTCGGCATGATAACCGTCGACCGACATCTTGCCCCCTTCGGGAGACATCAGGACCAGCGGATAACCATCGGCCCTGCCCAGCGGCGGATCGATGACGCGAACCATCGGCCCGTCGGTCGATTCCCTGACCGCTTCGGCCGCACTTCCCGCCATGCCGACGACATCGAAATGGCGCATCGCCTCGCGCACTTCGCTCCACGCGCAAGCGGGGCCGGCCATCATTCCGGCCAGCGCATCGCCCGCATCGCAGCGGATGACAAAGGGGCGCTCATTCCGGGCATGTCCCGAACAGAACCGCTGGACGATCTCGTCCGGCTCGGCATCACCATGAAGGCGGATCGAGAGCAGGTTCATCGTCCCGCCCGGCAGGATCAACACCGCGCCTTCCCAGCCGTAAAGGCCGATGACAAGGGCGTTGATCGTGCCGTCTCCGGTGTAGATCGTGACGAATTCGATGCCTGCGGCGTCCAGTTCTTGCGGAGTGGGCAGATCGTCTTTGGGAAAGCGGATCACCCGGTCCACGTCGATGCCGTTCCGGCCGCAGCAGTCCTGCAGCGCCTCGAACGCCTTGTCGTCATAGCTTCCGCTATCGGGATTGATGACCAGCCAGGTCTTGCGCGCGTGGGCCATGTGCCAGAAAAGCGCGAAACCCCGCGCGGTTCCCGTATCACACCTTGCGCGAGATGATCAGCCAGGCCGCAACGCCGTTCGCGAGAGTATAGGCAAAGTAGGCCCAGATCGCCTGCGGATAGCCGTTCGTGCCCAGAAGCATCGCCGCCAGCAGCATCACGAATTCGACGGCGATCGAAAAACGCCCCGACAGCATGTGCACGAACCACGGCATCCGGCCCAGCAGGGGGTGGCCGCTTTCCAGCACGGCCTTGTGCATCGCGAAGTTCCCGACGCCGAGGATGAAGGCAAGCAAAAGCATCAGGCGAACATTCTAGGCATGAAAGTGCGATTCGTCGGCACTTTTTTACGTGTCCGACCACTCCGACGCACGAGTCTTGCGAATGTCACGAAGTCGTTCGTCCCGCCGGCGTATGCCGTTCGTCCCTCAGAAACGGAGTTTATCGACCTGCAGGCCGCGCTGGCAGAGGAGCGAATGCCTGAAGGCCCTTTCCTGCCTAGACAGAATGACATCGCGGCACTTCAGCCGAAGCCGCAACACAAGGAGGAGACGAGAGATGAAGACCGTTCTGACCGCAACCGCCGCCCTCGCCATGCTTGCCGCTTCGAATGCGGCATTCGCGAACGAGGTCGTGACCAAGAGCACCGAAGTGTCGTTCCACGACGTCGACCTGACGACGCAGGAAGGCCAGGCCGAGATGGACAGCCGGATCGCCCGCGCCGCCCGCAACGTCTGCAAGGTCGAGACCACCAAGAGCTTCGCCCACCGCCGTGCCGCCAGCGACTGCTACGCCGCCGCGATGAAGCAGGGCCGCATCGAAATGGCCAAGCGCGCCGAAGACATCCGTTACGGCGGCTGATCCCGCAGCCGTCCCACCCCGGGCCGGTCCCAGTCCCCCGGTCCGGGGACTAAAAATCCCCTCGTTAGGAAATGTAGTCCCTTCGAGGTCAACCTGCCGCAGGAAGGATCCAGTCCCCCTTCCTGCGGCATTTTTTGTGTCTGGACTGTCCGGGGGCTTGCGGCGCTCAGCGCCCCGCCATCGCCTTCACCGATTTCAGGTGGGTACGCCCGATCCGCACCGGTTCGCCCCGCGCGATCTCGGCGGACCATACGCCCAACCCTTCGTGGCGCAGGCCGGTGATGAACTCACGCGCCAGGATGGTGGAGCGATGGACGCGGATGAAGCGTTGAGGGTCCAGCCGCTCTTCCAGCGAACCGATCGTCTCCAGCAGCAAATGGCTCGTCTCGCCCACGTGAAGACGCACGTAATCACGCTCGGCATCGATGCGGCAGACGTCGTCCACGGCGATACGCAGCAGTTCGGAGCGGTGCGGGACCCAGAATTCCTCGATCCACGGGCTGGGCGCGGTTTCGGCCGAGGCCGGGGCATTCGCGACCGCACGCCGGTTAAAGGCGCGGTCGATTGCGCGTTCGAGCCGGTCGGTCGCAACGGGCTTGAGGACGTAGTCCACGGCATCGAGATCGAACGCCTCGACCGCGAAACTGTCGTGCGCGGTGACGAAGACGACCGCGGGCCGCTGCGCCATTTCGGGCAGGATCTCGGCAATGCGGCGCGCAACCGACAAACCGTCGACTTGCGGCATCGTCATGTCGAGCAGGACGAGATCGGGCGTCAGTGCCTCGATCATGCGAAGTGCGGCTGCGCCGTCGCCGGCAGTGCCGACAATACGCAAGGCGGGGATGCGCGAGCAGATGACCTGCATACGCTCCACCGCCAAGGGCTCGTCATCGACGATCAGCGTCGATAGCGTGCGGGTTTCCTGTTGCTCTGCAACATTGTGGCCATGGGTCCCCCCGGACATGTCGTTCAGTCCTCCTCCCCACTGAACTTCAGCGGCATCCTGATCACGGTACGCCACCCCTGTTCCCCGGGGCCGCTGGCCACGCTCGCCTCCTTGCCGAACCGGGCCCTAAGCCTGTCCCGCACATTGGCAAGACCGATGCCGAAGCCGCCGTGCTCGTCGCTAGAAGCGCCGGGGCCGTCGTCGGTAACCGTGACAACCAGCCGCTCGTACTCTTCCGAAGCTGCCAGCCGGATCGTGACGGGACGATTAACCGGCGCGACGGCATAGCGGACCGAGTTCTCGATCAGCGGCTGCAGGATCATGCCGGGAATCCGCGCCTTGGCAAGTTCGGGCGGCACGTCGATGTCCACAACCAGACGCTCGGGAAAGCGGACCGCTTCGATCTGCAGGTAGGTGCGCTGCAATTCGATCTCTTCTTCCAGCGGCACATCATGCGTCGGATCGCCGGACAATGATCGGCGATAGAACCGGCTGATCATCTGGATCATGGTCTCGGCCTGATCGTTCCGGTTGGTCATGACCAGTGCGGAAAGAGAGTTGAGTGTGTTGAACAGGAAGTGCGGATTGACCTGATAGCGCAGCGATTTCAGCTCCGCCGCCTTGGCGGCGCGGCGATGTTCGCCCGCGCGCCGTTCCGCCACGCGGGCCTGCACCGCCTGTCCCAGCGCGATGTAGATCGCGCACCACGACAGCAGCAGGTAATAGCGGCCCAGCGCGATGTCGGTCAGTTGCTGCCACAACAGCTTTTGCGGTCCCGCCGAAGCGATGACGGTCTGCGACTCGGCGTGTTCTGCGGGTGGTTCCGGCACGGCGGGCACCGGCGCGGGATCCGGCATCTCGCTATCGTCGGGCATTGGCGGCACCGGTGCTTCGGGCGGCGCTGGAATTTCGGGCACGTCGACCAGCAGGTTGCCTGCCTCGTCACGGCGGATAGAGATGCCCTGCTCATCCCCAATCCGCTTGACGTTACGTTCCTCGATGTCGGCAAAGGCCTGCTGATTGATGAAAGCTAACAGGAGCGAGGCCGGGGCCGCCGCAACGATGGCGATCACGATGCGCAGGCCCAGCCGCCCCCGGTCGAACCCGCGCAGCAGGAGCCAGAGCAGGACGGTCACGGCAACGCCAGCAACGCTGACGATCACGCGGCGCGACAGCATTTCCATCTGCATGTCGAAGCCCAGGACGACACCGCGCGCCGTCGCCAGCGCGAAGTAGACGGTCCACAGGATGACCATCGAGATCAGTACGGTCGGAAGCCCGACAGCCGCATGGGGATGCGGCTCGGGCCCATAGTCTTCGTAAGGTTTCACATTGACCGTGATACGCGGCGCAAGTGCTGCGCGCCAGTAGGCCCGACTCGCCCCCGTCGAGGCGAGTCGGCCGTTTGTCGAACGTTCACAGGCCCGTCAGGCCCGTTCACGCCGTCAGGTTGAAGGAAGCAGGTGTTCCCTGGCGATCTTCTCGCGCCAGACCGCAGGGGCCAGCGTATGGACGTTCTTGCCCTCGCTATCGACCGCGACGGTGACCGGCATGTCCTCGACCTTGAATTCGTAGATCGCTTCCATGCCCAGGTCTTCAAATGCGACGACCCTGGCTTCCTTGATCGCGCGCGCGACGAGATAGGCTGCGCCCCCGACCGCCATCAGGTATGCAACCTTGTGCTTGGCGATGACCTCGGTCGCGCCCTGCCCGCGTTCAGCCTTGCCGATCATGGCGAGCAGGCCAAGCTCGAGCATCTGGTCGGTGAACTTGTCCATGCGCGTCGCGGTGGTCGGGCCGGCCGGGCCGACGACTTCGCCGACGACCGGATCGACCGGACCGACGTAGTAGATCGCACGGCCCTTGAATTCGACCGGCAGGTCCTCGCCCTTGGCCAGCATGTCCGCGATGCGCTTGTGCGCGGCGTCGCGGCCGGTCAGCATGTGGCCCGAAAGCAGCAGGCGATCGCCGTGCTTCCAGCTCTGCACTTCCTCGGGCGTCAGGTTATCGAGATCGACCTTCTTCGCCGAGGCATCGGGTTCCCAGTGAACCTTGGGCCATGCATCCAGATCGGGAAGCGGCAGGAAAGTCGGGCCGCTGCCATCCAGCGTGAAGTGCGCGTGGCGCGTGGCGGCGCAGTTCGGGATCATGGCGACCGGCTTGTTCGCCGCGTGGCACGGCCAGTCGTAGATCTTCACGTCGAGGACGGTGGCAAGGCCGCCAAGGCCCTGCGCGCCGACGCCCATCGCGTTGACCTTGTCGAAGATCTCGATACGCATCTTTTCAAGATCGTTCTGCGGACCGCGCTGCTTCAGCTGGCCCATGTCGATCGGGTCCATGAGGCTCTTTTTCGCAAGCTTCACGCACTCTTCCGCAGTGCCGCCGATGCCGATACCCAGCATGCCCGGCGGGCACCAGCCGGCGCCCATCTGCGGGATCATTTCCAGCACCCAGTCGACGATGTTGTCGGACGGGTTCATCATCTTGAACTTGGACTTGGCCTCGCTGCCGCCGCCCTTGGCCGCGACGTCGATCGACACCGTGTCGCCGGGCACCATCTCGACGTTCAGGACACAAGGCGTGTTGTCGCGGGTATTGCGGCGGGTAAAGGCGGGATCGGCAAGAACCGAGGCACGCAGCTTGTTGTCGGGGTTGTTATAACCCTTGCGTACGCCTTCATCGACGACTTCCTGCAGCGACAGCTTGGAGCCGAGGCGGCAGTTCTGGCCCCACTTCACGAAGACGTTGACGATGCCGGTGTCCTGGCAGATCGGCCGGTGCCCTTCTGCGCACATGCGGCTGTTGGTGAGGATCTGCGCAATGGCGTCCTTGGCCGCGGGGTTCATTTCGGCCTCGTAAGCCTCGCCCAGCGCCTGGATGTAGTCCATCGGGTGATAGAAACTGATGTACTGCAAGGCGTCGGCGACGCTGTCGATGAGATCCTGTTCCTCGATCACCACCATGTCGGACATGTAAAACCCACCCTTTGCTTGCGTGCCTGTCGTTACGAAAGGCGACTTAGGAGCGATGCGCGGCAGTGGCAATGCCGTTCGACCCAGACAAAAGGAGGGGTACAGGCACAGGCTTCGCAGGGGCGAAGGTCCTGCCTCTTGGCGGGGCGGCTTCGATGGCGTAGGGCGCCAAGCGGACTCGCACCTTGACGGCAGCCGTCGTTTCGGGGCAAGTGTATTACCTGACTAGGACAGTCCGCTTCGGGCTGCTGCAACAAGAGAGTGCATGACGCGATGGCCAGTGCTGCCGCTCCGACCGCCCAGACCGGTGATTTTGCCCGCGCCCGCCGCGCGATGATCGACAGCCAGCTGAGGACCAGCGGCATCAACGAGCCTTACCTGCTCGATGCCATCGCCCGCGTGCCGCGCGAAGATTTCGTCCCCGCATCGGCCCGCGCCGTCGCCTACAACGATCGCCAGATCCCGCTTGGCGGAGGCCGCGTGATGACCGCCCCGCTCAGCCAGGCGCGTCTCCTGCTCGAAGCGAAGCCTGCGCTGACCGACAAGGTTCTGCTGATCGGCGGCGGGTCGGGTTATCTTGCCGCCGTTCTCGCCCCGCTCGTCGCCTCGCTCGACGTGGTGGAAAGCGACGATGCGCTGGCCGCGATGGCTCCGGTCAAGGCCGGCGACTGGCACAGCGGCGATCTTGCTGGCGGCTGGAAGAAGGGCGCACCCTACGATCTTGTGATCATCGACGGCGCGGCCGAACAGGTCCCCCCCGCGATTGCGAAGCAGATGGCCGAAGACGGTCGCATGGTCACCGGCACCGTCACGCGCGGCGTGACCCGCATTGCCGTTGGCCGCCGCGTCGACAACTCGGTCGTGCTCGACGACGTTGCCGACATCTCGATGCCCGTCCTTGCCGAATTCGCCGCGCCGAAGGGCTGGAGCTTCTGATGAAGGCCCGCACCGGTGCGGCGCTTCTGGCTGGCGCTGCCCTTCTCGTACCCGCATCGGCGATGGCCGATACGCTCGAAGAGGCGCTGGCGCTTGCCTATCAGACGAACCCGACGATCCAGGCCGCTCGCGCGGACCTGCGCGCCACGGACGAGAATGTGCCGATCGAGAAGTCGGAGGGTCTGCCCAGCATCGGCGGCAGCGCGCAGTACACCGAAGTCCTGAAGCAGAGCGACAACAGCTTCAATTCGCCCAGCCGTTATCTCAATGCCGGTATCGACCTGTCGGTGCCCGTCTATTCGGGCGGCGGCGTGAAGAATTCCATCCGCGCCGCGAAACAGCGGGTCGAGGCGGGCCGTGCAGACCTGAAAGCAACCGAATCAGGCGTCTTTGCCCGCGTTGTCGCCGCCTACATGGACGTCATCCGCGATTCCGCGGTGGTCCAGCTCAACAAGCAGAACGTCGACACGCTCGGTGTTAACCTGCAGGCGACCCGCGACCGGTTCGAGATCGGTGACCTCACCCGCACCGATGTTGCCCAGTCCGATTCGCGGCTGGCGCTGGCGCAAAGCGATTACCTGACCGCGCAGTCGAACCTTATCGGCAGCCGCGAACGCTATATCCAGCTGGTCGGCAAGGCTCCGGTGAACCTTCAGCCGCCTCCGCAGCTTCCGGGCCTTCCGGCAAGCCCGGAAGACGCTGTCGACGTCGCGCTGGCCAACAATCCCGACCTCATCGCCGCGCGCGAACGCAGCGAAGCGGCGCGCTACGACATCGAGGTCGCCGGTTCCACCCGCCTGCCGCGTGTCGAGCTGTTCACCAGCGGCGGCTATACCGATTATTTCGGCACGCTCGGCGGCAATGCTGTCGGCGTGGACCAGTCGGAAACGACCGCCCAAGCCGGTGCCCGCCTCACGGTGCCAATCTTCCAAGGCGGCTTTCCCGCCGCGCTTGAACGCCAGGCGCAGGCCCGCGCGCAGTCGACCATGGAAACCGAGATCGCGATCGAGCGCGACGTGATCGCGCAGACCCGCGCCGCCTATTCGGCATGGCTGGCCGCGAACGAGGTGATCCAGGCCACGACCACCGCCGTTTCCGCCGCCTCGCTCAGCCTTGAGGGCGTGCGCGCGGAAAACACGGTCGGCAACCGCACGATCCTCGACATCCTCGATGCCGAGCGTGAACTGCTGTCGGCACAGGTCCAGCTCGTGACGGCGCAGCGCAATGCCTATGTCGCAGGGTTCAGCCTGCTGGCCGCGATGGGCATGGCCGAGGCCGAGGATCTCAATCTCGACGTCGGCCCGCTCTACGATCCTGTCGTCCACTACGACAGCGTGAAGGGCGCGATCTTCGACTGGCGCTTCGAACCGGACCCCGAGCCGGTCTCTACCCGCACCGTTGACACACCGGCGCAAGACGCAGACATTCCCAGCCTGTAAGGGTCGGGTCGTAGTTCGGCTCTCGAACAGGAGCGACGAGTGAACAAGGATGGCGAACCGTCGGTCGAGGATATCCTTCGGTCGATCAAGCAGGTGATTTCGCGCGAGGATGAAGGCGCGCAGCAGGCCAGCCATTCGAATTCCGCGCCCGGTTTCGGCAACAATCCGTTTGCACGACGGGACAGCTTCACCCGCCCGACTGCCGTTCCTACTCCGGCCAATGCGCCCGAAGATGCGCCTCTCAATACAGACGAGGAGGACATCTACGACCTCGGCGCGATGCCGGCTGGCGAAGCTCCGGCAGAACCCGAAGCGGTTGCGCCCGAAGAAACCGTCTCTCTGCCCGCAGGATTCCAGGTCCACCGTTACGAAGCGCCGACCTTCGACCAGGGCGACGATGCCGAAGACGTGCCGCTGACGCTGTCCTCGTTGATCGTCTCGGAAGAAGATGAGGGCGATCCGGAAGTCGAGATCGAATTCGATCCGGAACCCGATATCGGGCAAACGCCGATCGCTGCGGAGCACGAAGTTCCTGCCGAACAGCAGGTAAAGCCCGAGCCCGTCGCCGAACCACAGGCCGCGGCGGGCGAAGGCCTTTTGGCAGGGGCAGCCGCCGCTGCCGTGCGGGCCCAGCTTTCCGCGCTCGACAGCCTTTCGGCCAATGCGCCCAAGGCTGCGCCTGCCGCCAACCCGCTTGAGGACATGGTCCGCGAAATGCTTCGTCCGATGCTGAAGGAGTGGCTTGACGCCAACCTGCAAGGCATCATCGAACGCATGGTCCAGGACGAGATCGCCCGCATCACCGGACGCCGCTGAACCGATGGCACGAATTGCCGGTCCGGACCTCGTCGCACGTGCGCGCGCGGAACTGGACGTCATGGGCGGGGGTGAGACATTTTCCCGCCACATCTTCCTCTGCGCCGATCAGACCAAACCCAAGTGCTGCCCGAAAAAGGCAGGGCTGGAATCGTGGGACTACCTGAAGACGCGCCTTGCCGAACTGGGGCTCGACCGTGCGGGCGGGGTCATGCGGACGAAGGCCAACTGCCTGCGCCTCTGCGTCGCGGGGCCGCTGGCGGTCGTCTATCCCGAAGGCGTCTGGTACCATTCCTGCAGCCCCGAAGTGCTGGACGAAATCATCCAGAAGCACCTGATCGGCGGAGAGCCGGTGGAAGAGTATCGCCTGACCGTGCCGGAAGGCGCCTAACAGCCCTAGTCGATCTCATCCCAGGCATCCTTCGCCTGGTCGCCCAGCCTGTCATCGATCGCCTCGTCGTGCCCTGTCCCGCTCGACAGGAAGACCAGACCCATGAGCGCTGCCATCAGCATCATCGCCGCCGTTACGCCAAGTGCGGTCGCGATGTAGAGATGGATCGAGACCATCCCGTTGCGCCAGTACAGAAAGCCCAACGAAAGCACGACGGCAACGCTGGTGATGCCGAACATCAGCTTCATCAGCCAGCGATATCGCGCCCATGCAAAGGCAGCGTTTTCCGGGTCGTCGAGGGGTGATCTGGGGGCCATGACGGGCCTCACATGGACCTGATGCGGTCCGCTGGCAAGTCGGCGGCTCTTGTGGCACCATGCAGGGTGCAATGCCGCTGCGAGGGGCGGCGGCCAGCGCGGGAGAGACGGACCATGAGCATTGCGAAGATCATCGCCGGACGAGACTTCGAGATTGTCACCTGCAAGGCCGCAACCACAGTCAGCGAGGCGGTCGAACTGCTCACCGAACGCCGGATCGGCGCGATGCCAGTGACAGACGAGGAAGGTCGCGTGATCGGTGTATTTTCCGAACGCGACGTCATCCGCTGCCTGAAGGTCCATGGCGGCAAGGCTCTCGACCTCGACATGGAGCAGGTCATGACTTCGCCCGCCGTCACGGTCACCTCCGACACATCGGAAAACCAGGCGCTGGCCTTGATGACCCGCCGCCGTATCCGTCATCTGCCCGTGGTCGACAACGGCCGGATGGTCGATTTCGTCTCGATCGGCGACCTCGTCAAATCGCGCATCGATTCGATCGAGTCCGAAGCGCAGGCGATGCGCGAATACATCCACAGCGTCTGACAGGGCCGTCCGCGCCGCCTTGCCCCGACGCTTTGCGCGTCCTATCTCGGTAGGTATGGAACAGCCCATCGACCTGAGCCCGTCCGCCGCCAACCGCGTTGCGACGATTGCCGCCAAGCAGGGGCGCGACCCCGCGCTGCGTCTTGCCGTCGAGGGTGGCGGCTGTTCCGGTTTCCAGTACCGCTTCGACCTTGCCGGCGAGATCGAGGGCGATGACATCGTCGTCGAACGCGACGGGGTCAAGCTCGTCGTCGATTCGGTTAGTCTTGATCTCGTGCGCGGCAGCGTAGTGGATTTCGTGGAATCGCTGGGCGGTGCGTCGTTTCAGGTGACCAACCCCAACGCCGCCTCAGGTTGCGGCTGCGGCTCCAGCTTCTCGATCTGATCTTCGGTTCGAGGGGGCGGGAATGCGCATCGCGAGCTTCAACATCAACGGTGTGAAAGCGCGCCTGCCGCGCCTGATCGAATGGCTGGACGAAACGAAGCCCGACGTCGCCTGCCTGCAGGAAATCAAGTCGAGCGACGAAACGTTTCCCGGTGATGCCTTCCACGAGGTCGGCTATCGCGCGATCTGGCACGGACAAAAGGGCTTTAACGGCGTTGCCATCCTACGCCGCGGCGAAGAGCCTGCACACGAAGTGTTGCGGGGCCTGCCCGGCGACGATGAAGACACGCACTCCCGCTATATCGAGGCGGACGTGAATGGCGTGCGGGTGGTGTGCATCTACCTGCCCAACGGCAATCCGGTGCCGGGGCCCAAGTTCGACTACAAACTGAACTGGATGAAGCGGCTGCGTACACGCATGTCGCAACTTCTGGCGGACGAAATCCCTGCCGTCGTCATCGGCGACTACAACGTGATCCCCGAAGACAAGGATGTCTGGTCGCCCAAGGCGATGGCATCGGATGCCCTGATGCAGCCGGAATCGCGCGATGCCTATTTCCGCCTGATCAACGATGGGTGGACCGACGCGATCGACCTGCATCACCCGCGCGGCGGGATGTGGACGTTCTGGGACTATCAGGCCGGTGCGTGGCAGCGTGACCATGGCTTCCGCATCGATCATGCCCTGCTGTCGCCCGCGCTTGCCGACAGGCTGATCGCGACCGGCATCGACCGCGAATATCGCGGGCGGGAAAAAGCCAGCGACCACGTCCCCGTCTGGGTCGAAGTCACCGACTGACCGGTTTCCAATGGCTCTGAAATAACGAAAGGCCGCCGGATGGGGGGATCCGGCGGCCTTTCCGCTTCCGCGCGCGTTTGGGGGGGACGCGCGTCAGCGATCTGATGTTATCGTATCAACGGTAAAAAATGTGATTATCGATCTGGGCCAGCCGGGTCAGCTTGTTCTTCCAGCGGGGCGAAACGTAGTTCGCGTGGAAGAAGAGCGCACCCTCGGCCGGGCTTTCCCAAGCATTGTCACGGGCGATCACGGCCAGCTTCTTGGCACGCTGCCAGGCGCGGCTGCCGGTGTTGATCGCGGGCATGCGGCCACCGCGCACGAACGAGAACTGTGACCGCTGATAGACGACGCCGCAATAGCTCGACGGGAAGCGGCTGGATTGGCCGCGCGCAATGATGACGCGGCCAACGGCGAGCTGACCGGCCAGCGGTTCGCCCTTCGATTCAAAGTAGATCGCCCCGGCAAGGCAGCGCATCTGTTCGTCGAGAGTGTCGGGAACCGGTGATGCTGCCACCAGTTCACGAAGCGACGATGCAGAAGTCGGCGCGGCGTCCGGCGTTGCGGGAAGCGGCTGCACGACAGGTTGTGAAATGAAAGCAGGCGCGGCTTCCCCGGATTCGGCAGCGTCTTCGACCTGCGTATCGACGGCGGATTCCACCCGTGCATCTTCTTGGACGGAGACTTCGACCGGCACTGCCACATCGCTGTCTGCAAATGCGCTGGACCCGTCCGTTCCCAGCAGTATGACCCCGAGGGTCGCGACCAGCGAAAGGAAGCTGGCGCCCTTAACCTTGCGGCTCATCGATAATCTATCGAGTGCGGTTAACGTCCAGTCGCAGCGCTTTCGAAGGAACGGCGGTCGATCCCGACAACCTGTTGTGTGTTCCTTGAAATGGCGCTGCCGGCCATTCCCCGTCTGCGCGCTCGATCAGGCGTGCCTTAATGCACGCGCGATCTGCCTACGCCCGTCTATGGCGCGCCATGTGCGATTGTGGCGGAAAAGTGTCAACACCGGTAACCAAGAGGTTAATCCATTCCCGGGATGAACTGTTGCGCATTTGCGACATCCAGTTCAACGACCCAGCAATCGGGATCCTGCGCGCCGCGCCTTTCGACGTAGTCATTGAAATCAAACGGTTTTTCCGGTTCCGAGCGTCTGCTTTCGGCCCATTTCCGGCCGCCCGACAGGTCGGGCATACGTTCGTAAAGTATTGAATCCCCGCCTCTTTCGCAAATAACGACAAGCAGGGAACCAGAATCGGATTCACCCTTTTTGAGTACTGTCGCAAAGCCTCCGGCGACCTCTACGGCGCGAATCATGGCCGTCACTTCAAGCCGAGTCGGCAGCCGCGCGTCCATCCCGGTGCCTTATTTGCCGTCCGGGACGCGATAGCCCCCAAGGCCCGAAAGCTTGATCTGCGATCGCATGAAAGTGCCGGTACCGCGGCCCACTTCCTCACCCTCTTCGTCCACGAGGCGCGCTTCGCCGATCAGAACACGGCGGCGGCCCGATATCCATTTGCCTTCGGCAATCACACGGCCACCATTGATCGGCCGCGCGAAGTGGAGGTTGAACGAGGTCGTGAGAAGGAACCGGTCGGACACCATCGTGTTCGCCGCATAGAACGACGCATCGTCCAGCATCTTGAAGTAGATCGTCCCGTGCGCAGCGCCGGCGGCATGGAAAACGCTTTCGTCGACATCGAACGTGATGCGCGACAGGCCTTCACCTACGATTTCGAGCTTCGACTTGAAGAGCGAGTTTACCGGCGCGGAGGCATATAGCGCTTCCAGCGCGCGCCAGTGCATCTGCGCACCGGTTGCTGCTCCGTCGCTCGTATCGCTGTCGCCCATCGTCTGCCTTCTACTCCGTTCGCCCCTGCCGCCAGGAACGGTCAGGCCGCGTCGCGCGTCGACTCGTTCGTCAGCAGGGCGTAAGCAGCCTCGTCGTTCTGCGCTTCGGCAAGGCGGTCGCGCAAGCGCTCGTCACGCATCATGCGCGAAATTGCGGCCAGCGCGTGAAGATGCGTCGCACCTGAATTGTCCGGCGAAAGCAGGCCAAAGGCGACCTCGACCGGCAATCCGTCGGCAGAATCGAAGGTTACTGCGGTCGACAGGCGCAGGACCGCGCATACCGGGCGGCGCAGACCCGGGATGCGGGCGTGCGGGATCGCAACGCCGCGACCGAAGCCTGTGCTTCCAAGTCGTTCGCGTTCTTCCAGCGCTTCCAGAACGGAAACGGCGTCGAGATCGTAGACGGCGGCAAAGCGATCGGCGAGCGCCTGTAGCACTTCACCTTTCGACATGGCATTCGACGTCCCGACAGCAGCGGGATCGAGCAGATACAGCGCACTCATAACGTTTTCAGTTTCTTCCAGCCTTACTATGGCCGCCCCACTTATTCCGAGCAGGTACAGCCGGGCATCGGCAAAGCGCGGCTAGGCGCGAGGGCATACCCCGCGCCTGTCCGGCTCTTGCGAACTCTTCTCCCTGATTCGCAAACCGATTTACGTCCGCCCCTTCCATCGGGTGGAAGGCTCCTTGCGCCTAAGGGCGCCAGCGGACAGAATTATGACGGTTCGACCCAGCCGATCGTTCCGTCGGAGCGGCGATAGACCATATTATGCCGTCCGGTGCCAGCATTTTTGAAAAACAGCGCCGGAGTATCGCGCAAATCGAGCATCATCACCGCGTCCGAAACCGAAGTTTCGGGAATGTCGGTGCGAGTCTCGGCAATGATCGGCGGGGCATCGGTTTCGACGAGTTCTTCGCCGTCGTCTTCGAATTCAGGCGCTGCACCGAACACGGTATAGGCCGCTTCTTCTTCCCTGAGAGCGTGTTCGGCCTGTTCGTGGCGATCTTTCAACCGGCGCTTGTAGCGGCGCAGCTGCTTGTCGATCTTCTCGGCGGCCTTGTCGACGGCCTGATGCGCGTCCTGCGCCTCGGCATGGCCCTTGAGGATGAGGCCCTGCATGACGTGAGTGACGATATCGACGGTAAAGCTGTCATGCGGGCCCTTGCCCAGCGTGACCTGTGACGAGATCGCCCGGTTGAAGTACTTTTCTACGATTCCGTTGAGTCTGTCGGAGGCGTGTTCCTGAAGCGCTGCACCCGTCTCGACCTGGTGACCGGAAACGCGAATATCCATCGACAACTCCTATTATTAGTCTTCTTCTGGTCCCCATGGAGGGAAGGAGCGTGGCGCCGATTGTGGTTCAGCCCGCGACCGCTCCTTCATTCCAGATGGGGTCTTTCAACGTCGCGATAAAGGCCTGGTGCCGTGCGATTTCATCCGCGCTCGCCGCATGGGGACGAGCCGGTCTCATTTCGCGCCGGACGACGACCGTTTCCACTTCGGTTGAAACTTGTTGGACCGCAGTCTCGACCGCGAGCTCGAGCCCGATCTGCCGTCCGCCGGTCAATTCGACGTAAAGCTGGGCGAGCAGGTCCGCGTCGAGCAGTGCGCCGTGCTTGGTACGGTGGCTGCGGTCGATGCCGTAACGGGTACACAGCGCGTCGAGCGACAGCTTTGCGCCGGGGTGCTTCTTTTTGGCGATCTGCACGGTGTCGACCATGCGCGAGGTGCACACCACGTCGTGCCCGCACATGCCAAGCTCTGCATTGATGAAGCCGAAGTCAAAGCCCGCATTGTGCGCGACGAGAGGCGAATCGCCGATGAATTCGAGGAACTCTGCCACCTTTTCGGCAAAACGCGGCTTGTCCGACAGGAACGCGGACGACAACCCGTGCACGGCCTCGGCCTCTGCCGGCATGTCGCGGTCCGGATTGAAGTATTCGTGATAGACCCGGCCGGTGGCGACCCGGTTGACCATTTCGATGCAGCCGATTTCGACGAGACGGTCCCCGGTGCGGGGATCAAGGCCAGTGGTTTCGGTATCGAACACGATTTCGCGCATTTGCAAAACTATGCGCTTCGCCCGTCCCGGTGGCAAGGGGAGATCGGCGCGCGGAACGAACCTTGTGCGCCGCTGGTTCTGAAAGGCACATGCCGATCAAGACCGCCCCCGACTTTTCATGGATAAAGCCCGATCCCCACGGGATTTTCGTTGGGCCGTGCAATGCCTGGATCGACCCGTCGAAGCCGGTCGAGACCGCACTTGTCACCCACGGCCATGCCGATCACGCACGCGGCGGGCACGGTGCGGTCTTCGCGACTCGGGAAACTCTGGCGATCATGAATCTGCGCTATGGCGGCGCGGGCCGAGAAGTCACGGTGTCGATGCGCGAGCCGGTGGAACTGGGCTGCGGCGTCACCGCAACCTATTTCCCGGCCGGCCATGTTCTGGGCAGCGCGCAGATCCTGCTGGAGCACGCGGGCGAGCGGGTCATCGTGACGGGCGACTACAAGCGCCGCCCTGACCCGACTTGCGAGCCGTTCGAAGTCGTCCCTTGCGACATTTTCATAACCGAGGCGACTTTCGGGCTTCCCGTCTTCAAGCACCCGCCGATTGTGGGGGAAATGCAGAAACTGCTCGACGCGCGTGCACAGCGTCCCGAAGGCTGCGTCGCAGTGGGAGCGTACGCGCTGGGCAAGGCGCAGCGGGTGATCTGCGAGTTGCGGCGTGCGGGCTATCACGAACCGATCTACCTGCACGGCGCGCTGGAAAAGATGTGCGCGCTTTATGAGGAACTGGGCGTGCCGCTGGGCGAACTGCGCAGCGCGACCGGTATAAAGAAAGAAGAATTGAAGGGCCAGATCGTCCTGTGCCCGCCATCCGCCCTCAACGACAGGTGGAGCAGGCGCCTGCCCGATCCCGTCACCGCCATGGCATCGGGCTGGATGCGCGTACGCCAGCGTGCGCGGCAACGGAACGTCGAACTGCCGCTGGTCATTTCCGATCACTGCGATTGGGACGAACTTACCCAGACCATTCGCGACGTCGATCCCGCCGAGACATGGGTGACCCATGGGCGCGAAGAAGCCCTGCTGCGCTGGTGCCAGCTGAACCAGCGCCGCGCCCGCGCGCTCGCCATGGTCGGTTACGAGGATGAGGACGACTGATGCGCGCCTTCGCCAACCTCGTCGATCGGCTGACTTATACGCGCAGCCGCAATGCCAAACTGGACCTGATCGCCGACTACCTGCGCACCACCCCCGATCCGGATCGCGGTTGGGCCCTGGCGGCGCTGACCGGCGCGCTCGATTTCCCTGCGGTCAAGTCAAGCACGATCCGTACCCTACTGACCGAGCGGGTCGATCCGGTGCTTTACGCCCTGTCGCGCGACTACGTCGGCGATACGGCGGAAACCGCCAGCCTGCTCTGGCCCGCGCCGGAGGGCGCAAGTCCCGTTGACGAACCCATGCTTGAACCGTCTTTGGCGGAAGTCGTCGACCTGCTGCGCGCCATGACGCGCAGTTCGGTAATGAAAGAATTGCCTGGATTGCTCGACAGGCTCGACGCCAATGGGCGCTATGCCCTGCTGAAGTTCGCGACGGGCGCGATGCGGATCGGCGTTTCGGCGCGCCTTGCCCGCGTCGCCTTTGCGCAGGCGTTCGATGTGCCGGTCGATGAGGTCGAGGAATACTGGCACGGGGTCGAACCGCCCTACCCTACGCTGTTCGCATGGGCGGCGGACTGTGCGGAGCCGCCGCGCACCGATCTGGTCCCGCTCTTCCGACCCTTCATGCTCGCCCATCCGCTCGAAGAGACAGTAGTGTCGATGGACGACTACGCGGCAGAATGGAAATGGGACGGCATTCGTGTGCAGCTGGTCCATGTGAACGGCGAAACGCGCGTCTATTCGCGCAGCGGCGACGACATTTCCGCGACTTTCCCCGAGCTGGCCGAGGCTTTGGACTTTCCCGTCGTGCTGGACGGCGAACTGCTCGTGCGCGGCGCGCATCAAGGCGGTGAAGAAGGCGGCGCTGCGAGCTTCAACGCGCTGCAACAACGTCTGGGCCGCAAGACCGTGTCGAAGAAGATGCTGCGCGAGGCGCCGGCCTTCATCCGGCTCTACGACGTGCTGATCCGCGATGGCGAGGATTTGCGCGGACTCGGCTGGGCCGAGCGGCGCGAACATCTCGAACTGTTGATGGACAGGCTTAATCCGGAACGTTTCGACCTGTCCCGCCTGATCGAGGCAAAGAGTTTCGAGGATCTCGCCGCGATCCGCGAAGGAGCGCGCGACGATGCGATCGAGGGGGTGATGCTGAAGCGCCGCGATTCCCCCTACATCGCGGGGCGCAAGGTCGGACTGTGGTACAAGTGGAAGCGCGATCCGCTGCTGATCGACTGTGTGCTGATGTATGCGCAGCGCGGGTCGGGCAAGCGATCCAGCTTCTATTCCGATTTCACCTTCGGCTGCTGGGACGGAGACCCGGATGAGGGCGCCGACCTGCTTCCCGTGGGCAAGGCCTATTTCGGCTTCACCGACGACGAGTTGAAGTGGCTCGATAGGCACGTCCGGCAGAACACCGTCAATCGGTTCGGCCCGGTGCGGGAAACCGATAAGTCGCTCGTGCTCGAAGTCGCGTTCGATTCCGTGCACGAGAGCAAGCGCCACAAGTCCGGTCTTGCCATGCGCTTTCCGCGCATCAACCGCATCCGGCAGGACAAGCCCGCGCACGAGGCGGATCGGATCGAGGCGCTGAAGGCGCTTGTGCGCGATTAACGCGGGTAGAGATCGCCGCGCAGCGTGCGGGCGATACGCTCCGAGGCGCGGCCATCTCCGAAGACATCGCTAGGCTCTGGCATCGGCTGCGACAGCACTTCGTTCGCCGCTGCGGCGATCAGGTCACGATCATGCCCGATCAGCCGCGCCGCGCCTGCACCGACGGCCTCCATCCGCTCCGTCACCTTGCGCAGCACAAGCAGCGGGCGGCCCATGGCGGTTGCCTCTTCCTGCACGCCGCCGCTGTCCGACACGACCAGCCGAGAGGCGCGCATCAGGCGCAGGAACGTGAAATAGTCGACTGCCGGGATCAGCTCGATCCGCGGCATGTCGGCCAGAAGTTCGCGCAGGATCGCGCTTTCGGCTCGGGGATGCAGCGGCAGCACGATCCGCACGTCGCGCCGTTCGGCCAGCGATGACAGGCCATAGGCGATCGCCTTCAGCGCCGAAGTATCATGCTCGCGGCGGTGCACGGTCGCGAGGACGAGCGCATGACCGCCCGCCGCCGCAATATACCGATGCGCCTCCGCACCGAGCGAAGGATCGGCATCGAGCCGCGAGCAGGCCCAGTGCAGTGCGTCGACGACCGTGTTGCCGACGACCTTGATGCTGTCCTTCGCGATATTCTCGCCGATCAGCGCGTTGCGCGCCGCCTTGGTCGGGGCGAAATGCCAGCGAGCCAAGGGCGTGACGAGCCGCCGGTACGCCTCTTCGGGAAAGGGTTGCGTCATGTCGGCAGAGCGCAGACCCGCCTCGACATGGGCGACCGGAATCCGCCGATGGAATGCTGCCATCGCACCAGCCAGCGTCGTCGCGGTATCGCCCTGCACGATCACGGCCCGTGGGCGATGACGGTCGAGCGCGGCACCGATGGTCTCGATCATTCCCGCCAGCAGCCGGTCGACGCCCTCACCGCTTGGCCTTTCCAGCATCTCGTCCGGAGTGATCCCCGCAATGTTGAGCAGGTCCCGCCCCAAGTCGGCGTGCTGCCCCGAATGGCAGAAGCTTGGCCGCAGGACAGGCTCGTCCTCCAGCGCCCGCATCACGGGCACGAGCTTGATGATCTCCGGGCGCGTGCCGGCAATCGCCATGACTGACAAGGAACTGCGACCCTTCTTCTACGACCCAGACTGGCGTTACTCTCTGAATTCATTGGTCTTCAAGCGTTAGCTTGCGTTTTTTGACAGGTATCAAAGACGCTTGGCCCTACATGCTGGATGACAAGGCTCGTAGCAGTTCGATCCGCAAGGGCCCAAGGAATGACGACCACACCGCGCACACCTTACCAAGCGCTTGGCGGGGCAGAGACTTTCCGCCGCATTACCGACCGGTTCTACGACCTGATGGAAAGCGAGCCGGAATTCGCAGAGCTTCGCGCCATGCACGCGCCTGACCTGACCCCGATGCGCGGCGCGCTTGCAAGCTTTCTGGGCGGATGGGCTGGCGGACCGCGCGAATGGTTCGACGCCAATCCGGGCCGCTGCATGTTCTCCGTTCACGGCGATTTCCCCATTTCGGCGGACACCGCAGGGCAGTGGGCCGACGCGATGGAACGCGCGATTGCCGAAGAGGACATCGAAAACGCCGACCTTGCCGCACAGTTGTCCGAGCGCCTGACCACGATGGCACGGGGCATGGCAAAAGTCCCCGCCTGAAGGGTCAGCCGACCTTCAGCACTTTTTCCCGCGAAGTCGCACCGCGCACCAGTTCGACGGTGCCCGGCGCAATGCCCAGTGCCTTGGCAACCAACTTGATGACCGCCTTGTTGGCCTTCCCGTCCTCGGGAACGACAGTGACGCGGGCGCGAAGCTGACCGTCCTCGACCGTCAGTGCTTCATGGCTTGCGTTCGGCGTGACGCGAACCGGCAGGAGGCCGTCCGCATCGGCCAGGGCGCGGATCGCCTCAGCCGGCGGCAGGGACGGTTTGGGCCGCGCCAAGATCAGCCTGCTATGGCGGTCTTGTGCGCCTTTCCGTTCTTTACGTAGTGCGCGACGCCTTCCTGCATATCTTCGATCTGCACATCGCCCAGATCCCGCATGAACTTCGCCGGACGCCCCGCCCAAAGCTGGCGCGAGCCGATGGTTTTGCCGCCGGTCAGCATGGCACCTGCGGCCAGCATCCCGTCGCTTTCTATCACCGCCCCGCTCATGACAATGGCGCCAAGGCCGACGAAAGCGCGGTCCTTCAGGTCGCAGCCGTGGACCATCGCCAGGTGGCCGATGAGCACGTCTTCGCCGATGATCGTGGGCCAGCCAGCGGGATTCGCCTCGTCCGGGCTGTCGCAATGGACGACCGAGCCGTCCTGGATATTGGTGCGCGCGCCGATGCGGATGTGGTTCACGTCGGCGCGGATTACGCAGTTGTACCAGACGCTGACGTCGGGGCCGATCTCGACATCGCCGATGATCCGGCAACCGGGCGCGATAAAGGCGCTGTCGTGGATCTTCGGGGTCTTGCCGCCGAACGGGATGATCGAGACACCTTCGGGTGCGGTCATGTCGGGCTTCCTTGCGCTTTACTGTTTCGCAAAGCCCTATGGGACAGACACGCGCCCGCGTCCACGCCAACAAAGTTCAGGGCGACGACGTTCAGGGGTCGAGGCGGAAGGTTACGTGCGCTTCCAGCGGCGAGCCTGCCGGAATGTTTGGATGGTTGAAGTCCATGCTCTCCACCCGCTCCATCCCCAACCGCCGCATCACCGCCTGGCTGCGATTGTTGAGGACGGACGTGATCGCGTAGATCGGCGTGCCGGGATAGATCTTGCGCGCATGGTCTATCGTCGCAAACGCGGCCTCGGTCGCATAGCCCTTCCCCCAGGTGTCCCATGCCAGCCGCCAGCCGATCTCGACCTCGCCTGCAATTGGGCCGACCGAGGTGCGGTACATGCCGACGAAACCGATGACGCGCCCGTCGCTCTTGCGCTCGCAGGCCCAGAACGTGTGGCCCTGTTCCTGCGCAACCTTGTCCAGCCGTTCGATCAGGCCCGCCGTCTGCTCGCGAGTCATCAGGGTGCCCAGCGTCGCCATCACCTTGGGATCGGTGCCGAGCACGTGCATCGCGTCGATGTCGCCATCGTCGCCGACCATCCAGTCGCGCAGTCGCAGGCGCTCCGTCTCGATTTCCATCACCCTCTCCCCGGCCTTTGCATCGACCACACCATCGTCGGGTTTTCCTGTGGCGGATAGTCGGGATCGTCGTAGTCGAGGTCCTCGCGCCGCACCATGCCCAGCCGCTGCATCACGCGCCACGACCCGCGATTGACCTGCGAGGTCTGCGCGTACGCCACCGGCTGATCGAACCGGTCGAAGATGATGGCAACGACCGCCGCCGCCGCTTCGGTCGCATAGCCTTGCCCGCGCGCATCGCTGCGAAGCTGGTAGCCGACCTCGAAAGACCCGCGCAGTTCATCGGGCGCGGTTTCGGCCATGACGGGGCCGGTGCCGCATGAACCGAGCAACGCCCCGTCCGACACGCGCTCGATAGCAAGGAACCCTTGGCCCTCACGATCCCATGTTTCCAGCAGTCTCGCGAAAGTCTCCCGCTCGCGATCGGGGGGCAGCTTGCCGCCGAGATGCTTGCGAACAGCGTGGGTGTTGAGATGCGCCTGCCAGTCCGTAAGGTCGTCCTCCCGCCACTTGCGCAGGACAAGCCTTTCGGTCCGGCAGATCGCGTCAGCCATTGAGAAGACGAGCCGCCAGCGGCGCGTGATAGGTCAGCACCCCGCTCGCGCCCGCGCGCTTGAACGACATCAGAGTTTCGAGGACCAGCGCCTCGCGCTCGCCCGCTCCGGCGGCGACCGCGGCCTCGATCATCGCGTATTCGCCGCTGACCTGGTAGGCATAGACCGGCACTTCGAAAGCCTCGTGCACGCGGCGCACGATGTCGAGATAGGGCAGCCCCGGCTTCACCATGACGCTGTCCGCACCTTCCTCGATATCGAGTTCCACTTCGCGCAGCGCCTCGCGCCCGTTGGCAGGGTCCATCTGGTAGGTCTTCTTGTCCCCTTTCAGCAGGCCGCTCGATCCCACGGCATCGCGGAAAGGGCCGTAGAACGCGCTCGCATACTTGGCGGCATAAGCCATGATCTGGACATTGTGGTGGCCCTGATCTTCCAGTGCCTCGCGGATCACGCCGATGCGCCCGTCCATCATGTCCGACGGGGCAACGATATCCGCCCCCGCCGCGGCCTGCACCAGCGCCTGCCCGACCAGCGCATCAACCGTCGCATCATTCGCGACATAGCCGTTGTCGTCGAGCAATCCGTCCTGCCCGTGACTGGTATAGGGATCGAGCGCGACGTCGGTCAGCACACCGAGATCGTCGCCCACCGCGTCCTTGATGGCCGAAATCGCGCGGCACATCAGGTTCTGCGGATTGTGGGCCTCGGTCCCGGTGTCGTTGCGAAGCGCGCTCGGCGTGTTCGGGAACAGCGCAACGCAAGGAATGCCCAGCGAGACCGCTTCCCTGGCCCGCGCCACGATGCCGTCGACCGACCAGCGCGATACGCCCGGTAGCGAGCCGACGGGATCTTCGACGTCGCTGCCTTCGGTGACGAAAAGCGGCCAGATCAGATCTGCCGGAGTGAGGACGGTCTCGCGCAGCATAGCGCGGCTCCACGCGGTAGCGCGGGTGCGGCGCATGCGAAGGTTGGGGTAGGTGCTCATCGCGCAGTCTCCTGCCCCTTCGCCCCTACCCAGCGCAAGTGGCTTGTCACGTCATGCCGCGTTGGAAAGGCGATCGATCTCGCGCACGGGTTCCGCCGGCTCCTCGTTCCGGGGCGCAAGCGCCTCGAGCGCGGCACCCGGCTTCACGGTCTTCAACTCGCGAAGGTGGGCACGAAACTGCTGCAGCTCCCCGGGCGAAAGCTGGGCGCGCACGACGAACTGGACCGATAGCGGATCGATATGCTTGCCGTTGCGATAAAGCTCGTAATGGAGGTGCGGCCCTGTCGAAAGGCCGGTCGAACCGGCATAACCGATCACCTGCCCGCGCTTCACCCGCTGTCCGCGCGAGACGGCAAAGCGTGACATGTGGGCATAGCCAGACTGCAGCCCGCCACCGTGGTTGAGCTTCACGAAATTGCCGAAACCGCCGTTGCGGCCCGCGAAGGAAACCGTACCGTCGGTCACGGCATAGATCGGCTGGCCGGTGCGGGCGCGGAAATCGACGCCTGCGTGCATGCGCTTGTAGCGCAGGATCGGGTGGCGCCTCATGCCGTAACGTGATGTGATCGCGCCGTTGGTGGGCGATACGAGGCCGGTCCGCAGTTCGCCCTGACCGTTCGCATCATAGAACTTGCCGTCCTTGCCCCAGCGCAGCATCTGCGCCTTGGCCGTGCCGCGGCGCGAAAGGCCTGCGAACTGGACGTCGCCCACTTCGACTTCGCCGGTTTCGGCGCGCTTGTAGGCGATGATGATGTCGAATTCGTCGTCGGCCCCAACCTCGCGATCGAGGTCGATCGCCTCGTCGAGAGCCTTCAGGTACTGCTGCACCGCACGGGCCGGAGCGCCGGCAGCACGGGCCGAACGATAGAGCCCTGACCCCACCTTGCCCGTAATGCGAAGCGGCGTGTCGTCGACGCGGATGACCCGCTTTTCTAGCGCGAGTGGCCCGCCTTCACGGTTGACCGTCAGTTGCAGATCGAACCGGGCACGGAATGTCAGATTTTCGAGCGGACGCGGCTCGCTGGGCGAAGTGCGGCGGCCAAGCGTCATCTGGAAACCGGTGCCGCCTTCAATATCCTTCACCGGAAAGGCGTCGGCAATCAGCTCTTCTGCCCGCGAAGCATCGCCCGCGCCGACGCCGGCACGGCGCAACATGGCGGCAAGCGTATCGCCCGAACCCAGTGTCGCAGTTAGTTCCACCACCGGGCGTTCCGGCGCACTGGCCAAAGGCACGACGAGCCGCGATGGCCCCATGCGGCGGCCCGTGTCTGCCCCCAGCGCGAGCGGGGTGATCATCTGGCTGCGATATTCGTCGCGCTCTTCCTCGGTCAGGTCGACGTCGGGGGCGGCCTGGACGGCGTTGAAATCGGGCCAGAGCGCGAGCGCAAGCGCGATGAGGACCAGCATGAACGCAAGGCTGCGGTACCAGCGCGGCGATCCGATGCCGGAACCGAGATCGGAAACCCAGGGCTCCTCCTCGCCGTCCTTCAGGCCGAACTGGCGCAGCACGGTGCCGAGGTCGCGCTTCTCGACCTCTTCGGTTTTTCCGTCGTCCGGTTTTCCGATATGCGGTGCCTGCACCGCGCACCTCCTCGTCGTGGGTCCGCATCCTTTGCACAGAGGCGATCCCTCCCCCGCGCACAGGACTGGTTAACGCGTTGGCGCAAATCGTGCCTTACGCAAAGTTGAAGAAGTGCTGCTTCCACATGGCTGCGCGACGAAGCGCCGCTGGCCTGCGACGAATGGCACCCCCAGGCACGCGCAATGCGGGTGATGATCGTGGCTCCATGCCTTGTCGCCCCGCCCTGCGACTGCCAAGTTGGGATCGTAATGAACCGCGCTGCCCCCGACAGCCGCACCGTCAAGGCCGTGCTCGGCCCGACCAATACCGGCAAGACCCACCTCGCCGTCGAACGGCTCTGCGCGCATTCGAGCGGGCAGATCGGCTTTCCGCTGCGTCTTCTGGCGCGCGAGATCTACGACCGCGTCGTCGCGATCAAGGGACCGGACCGCGTCGCGCTGATCACCGGAGAGGAACGGATCGATCCGCCCAACGCGCGGTGGAAGCTCTGCACGGTAGAGGCGATGGACCGCGATGCCGATGTCGCCTTCGTCGCAGTGGACGAGGCGCAACTGGGCGCGGACCGCGAACGCGGCCATGTCTTTACCGACCGGATGCTGAATGCGCGGGGCCGCGAGGAGACGATGATCCTCGGCTCCACCGCTCTGACCCCGATGGTCAAGCAACTCGTGCCCGAGGCCGAGATCATCACCCGCCCGCGCTTTTCGACGCTGACTCACGCGGGAAGCCTCAAGCTTTCCCGCCTGCCTCCGCGCAGCGCGGTCGTCGCGTTCAGCGCCGAGGAAGTCTACACCGTCGCCGAAATGCTGCGCCGGTTCCGCGGCGGGGCCGCCGTCGTCATGGGCGCGCTTTCGCCGCATACCCGTAACAAGCAGGTCGAGATGTTCCAGTCGGGCGAGGTCGACTACATCGTCGCCACAGACGCCATCGGAATGGGACTCAACCTCGATGTTGCCCATGTCGCGTTCGCAGGGCTTGCCAAGTTCGACGGCCAGCGCCGCCGCCGGCTGACGATCGCCGAAATGGCCCAGATCGCGGGCCGGGCCGGTCGTCACCAGAAGGATGGTACATTCGGCACGCTGGCAGGTGAACGCGGCGCGGAGTTTTCCGAAGAGGAAGTCCACGCGATCGAGGAGCATATCTTCCCGCCGATCGAGAAGATGATGTGGCGCGATGCGCGACCCCGCCTCGATTCAGTCGACGTGCTGATCGACGATCTTTCCGCTCCACCCGGCGAACCGGCCCTCGCCCCGGCACCTGAAGCCATCGATCTCGCCGTTGCGCGGATATTGTCAGAGAGTCCGAAAGTGCGGCAGCGTGCGAAGGGCAAGGCGATGGTCGCGCGGTTCTGGGATGCCTGCTCGCTGCCTGATTTCCGATCTCTGGGCGCGGAAAACCACGCCCGCTTCGTTGCAAGGCTGTGGGACGACCTGTCCGAAGGCACGGGCCGACTGGGTCACGATTACGTCGCAGGAATGATCGCGCACCTTGACGATGCGCGCGGCGATATCGACACCTTGCAGGGACGGATTGCCGCAATCCGTTCATGGGCCTACATCGCGCAGCGTCCGGACTGGGTCCGCGACCGCGAGGACATGGCCGATCGGGCCCGCGCGGTCGAAGCAAAGCTTTCGGATGCCCTGCACCAGCGGTTGACCGAGCGGTTCGTGAACCGTCGCACCGCCGTATTGATGAAGAAACTGGGCGACAGCGGCCTTTTGCCGGTGACGCTTGGAGAAGGAGGAGCCGTAATGGTCGACGGCGAGGAAATCGGGAAACTCGAAGGCTTCCGCTTCGATGTCGATCCCCAGGCACGGCTTGAAACGCGGCGGCTGCTTCTGGCCGCAGCTGAAAAGCACTTGCCCGGTCTGTTGAACGAACGCGCCGACGCGCTGATGGCGGATTGCGAGAATCGCGGCGAGGATCTCGCCTGGTCGGGTGATACGGTTACTTGGCTTGGCCAGCCGGTCGCAAAGCTGACTGCGGGCCGCCGCCTGCTCGAACCGCAGGTCAAGCTGGCACCGGGCCTCAACGCGCTCGATGCACCGCTTCGCGCCAAGATCGAAAAGGCGGTCCAGGGCTGGCTTGATGGCGAGATCACGGTTCGGCTGAAACCTCTGTTCAAGCTATCGAAGGCGGCAGAAGAAGCCGAGGCCGGAACCGAACTTCGCGCTCTCGCTATCGCTCTGCACGATGCAGGCGGTGCGGTTGCGCGTATAGACAGCGGGGTCGGCAAGCTCGACACCGACAAGCGCTCGCGCTTGCGCCGTCTGGGCGTACAGGTCGGCGCTCTCGACGTCTTCGTGCCTGCGATGGCCAAAGCCTCGACGCTAGAAGCGTGGCGCGCTCTGGCCGAACTCAGTGGCATGAAAGTGCGCCCCGTCGCACCGGAGATGCAGGCGATTCTGCCAATAAAGGGCGCGCCGCCGCTGTTCTACCGCCGCGTCGGCCAGCAGAACGTGCGTGTCGACCTGGCAGAAAGACTTGTCCACGCCGCACACCAGCGCCGCGCGCGCTGGGCCGGTGAGGCACCGCAGCGTCGTCGCAAGGGCAAGGAAGGCGAAAAGCCGGCAGAACCACCGGTGCGCTTCGCGCTCGACCCGTCGATGGCGCTTTCGATGGGGCTGAGCACGCAGACTTATACCGAACTGCTGCGTCAGGCAGGCTTCACTGCCCAGCCGCCTGCTGAACTTGCCGAAGGCGCGTTCGGCCCGCCGGAACCGCCGCTGTGGCGCTGGCGTCCGCGCCGGGACGGTGCGCCGCGCGGCAACGAGCGGGGACGCGGACGGAACGATAACCGCAAGGGCGGGCGCGGAAGCAAGGGCGGACGCGGACCGGGCGGTCGCCGCGAGCCCGAACCGAAGGTGGCCGAAGGCAACCCCTTCGCCTCGCTCGCGGAGCTTATCCGCTGATGTCGAGGCAGGTCGTTCCGGTGCGCGAGACGCGGCGGATCGACCGATTGTTATGGATGCTGCGCCTTACACGCACACGCGGAGCGGCGCAGGATCTCGTCTGCGAAGGTCATGTCCGGGTCAACGGGCGGCGCGTGCTGCGCTGTTCGCAGGCGATCGCGGTCGGCGACATCGTCACCATGCCACATAACGAAGCGGTGCGGATCATCGAGATCCTCGACCTGCCCAGCCGCCGCGGACCGCCTGTCGAAGCGCTTGCGATGTTCCGCGACCATACGCCCGGCGCAAATGCAAGCGTTTCGCAAGAAGGCGAGGCGTCTTGACGAACCGGAACACCCTGCATAGCAGCGACGTTAACGGCTCTAGCTAATGCCTGCCGCCCGGCGGGTCGCGATAACACGGGGAAGCCACGCGAAATGACTTACGTCGTCACCGATGCCTGCATCAAATGCAAATACATGGACTGCGTGGAAGTCTGCCCGGTCGACTGTTTCTACGAGGGCGAGAACATGCTCGTCATCAACCCCAGCGAATGCATTGACTGCGGCGTTTGCGAACCCGAATGCCCGGCCGAAGCCATCCTGCCCGATACCGAGAACGGTCTCGAAAAGTGGCTTGAGCTGAATACCAAGTTTTCCGCCGAGTGGCCGAACATCACTGCCGCCAAGGAAGCCCCCGCCGATGCCGACGAGCACAAGGGCGAGGAAGGCAAGTTCGAGAAGTACTTCTCGGCAGAGCCCGGCGAAGGCGATTGATAAGCCTCTGGCGGGGCGCGAGTCGTTCCGCCACCACCCGCCGCTCCGGCGACATGAAATAAGTCCCTGTGATCGCTTGTTGCGAGCGTTCGCAACAGGATTCGCATTTTCCGTCAGATTATGGTAAAACACCACCCAAGCTGGTGGCGTAGTGCCGCCTGCTGCCGTCAGGAAAGGCGAAATTCCCGCGAGGTGTGCACAATTCGGGCCGTGTTTTTCGGCGCGAGGGACATTGCACTCCATCGCTTGTGCCCCGCCCCCCGGGGGACGCTGCGAAACGCGGGACGATCCCGCCATAGAAAGGACAATGCATGACTGCCAAGGCTCCTGCCTTCGACGTCGGAGACTATGTCGTTTACCCCAAGCACGGTGTTGGCCGTGTGATCGAGCTTCAAAGCCAGGAAATCGCAGGCATGCAGCTCGAACTCTATGTTCTGCGGTTCGAGAAGGAGCGCATGACGCTCCGCGTGCCCGTCAACAAGGTCGAATCGATCGGCATGCGCAAGCTGTCGTCGGACAAGACCCTGCGTGAGGCGATGGACGTTTTGAAGTCGAAGCCGAAGGTAAAGCGCACCATGTGGTCGCGCCGCGCCCAGGAATACGAAGCGAAGATCAACTCGGGCGACCTCGTGTCGATCGCCGAAGTGACCCGCGACCTGTTCCGTGCCGACGATCAGCCGGAACAGTCCTATTCGGAACGCCAGATCTTCGAAGCCGCTTCCAGCCGCCTTGCACGCGAACTGGCCGCGATGGAAAAGACTGACGAACCGGCCGCTCTCGTGAAGATCCTCGAGATCCTGAACGAGTATGCGCCCAAGTACTACGAACAGACCGCCTGATCCTTCGATCAAGCGATCTGATTGTGTGAAGAGGCCGCCGGAATACCGGCGGCCTTTTTCGTGGGGCCGTCCTGATGCCGTTCGTCGGAGCAAATCGCCCGCTGGTCGAGCGCGCCTCAGCCCCACCCTTGCCGCTTAACCTCCAGTTCTGTATTACCGTGTTAATACAGTTCAGGAGTAGACGATGTCCCGCAAGTTTCCCTTCGACACCATCGGCAAGGCCATTGGCGCGGTCGCCGGGCTCGCACTGGGTGCCAGCCTTTCGGCTTGCAACGCCGAGAATATCTCCTTTGGCGGCAAGCAGGGTGTGCCTTTGTCCGAATTGGACATGACCGGCGAAGCCCCCGAATCGATCGCGCTCGCTGGGCCAGACACGGTCAGGCTAAGCGAGGGCCAAGAGCTTCTGATCGAAGTCGAAGGTTCGCAGGCGATGAAAGACGCCATGCGTTTTCACCTCGAAGGCAAGACGCTCGCGATCATGCGCAGCAAGGACGCCCCCGACGGCGAACGCGCGACCGTGCTGGTCACGATGCCCGCGCCGAAATCGCTGGTCATTGCTGGGTCGGGCACCGTTCATGCCGAGAAGCTGGCCGAGAAGGCGGACGTTACTATCGCCGGTGCCGGCTCGGCCGAGACCAAGGGCATCGCGGTCAACGCTCTCGACGTGAACATTGTCGGTTCGGGCAGCTACCGCGCCAGCGGCACGGCCGGGTCGCTCGACCTCAACATCGCGGGCAGCGGTGATGCAGATCTTGACGAACTGATGGTCGAGAAGGCCGATATCTCGATCGCGGGGTCGGGCCGAGGCGCGTTCCGTTCGGACGGAAAGGTCGATGCCTCGATCATGGGTTCGGGCACGGTCAAGGTGAAGGGCCGCGCCAACTGCGAGGTTTCCTCGATGGGTTCGGGCAAGCTGATCTGCGAAGAAGCCTGATAACCGCACGCCCTGGCGCAGTTCATCATAGCGCCATCGAAGATCGGATATTCCCCATGGCGGGATCACTGTCGTGGGGAATTTTCGTATGCGCCTGAAGCTGGCCGTTCCAATCCTGTTGTTATCCGTCCCGGCCCTGTCGGGCTGTATCGCCAAGACCGCGCTCGACGTCGCCACCGCACCAGTGCGCGTCGCCAGCAAGGCCGTCGACGTCGCGACGACCAGCCAGTCCGAAGCGGACGAGAAGCGCGGGCGCGAGATTCGCAAGCGCGAGGAACGGCTGGGCAAGCTGGAGCGGCAGTACGGCAAGGAAATGGCCGGCTGCGAGGACGGCGATGCGAAGGCCTGCGCCGAGGCGCGCGCGACTTATGCCGAGATTCAGGAAATCCTGCCGACAGTACCGGTCGAACCCGACTAGGCCGCGGCGCGTGCCAGCCTGTCATTGATCGCGACTCCGATCCCTTCATGCGGGATTGGCACGACGGCGATTCGCGCCTGAGCTGCAGCGCTCGCCGCGTGGAGCGCTGCGTAAAGCCGCGATGCGGCCTCGGCGAGATCGGCCGATGACGAAAGGTTGAAATCGCCACCGTCCGCACCAAAGCCGATGCGGAATTCATCTTCCTGCGAATGCTGGGCTTCCAGACGCACCGGTTTACCCGGCGCATAGTGACTGGCGAGCTGGCCCGGAGCCTCGATGCCCTTCGTGTCACCCGCCAACGCCGGCCCGAGCACAGATGCGATCTCCGCCTGGGTGACGGGTCCGGGTCGCAAGACTTGCCAGCCGTTCTCGCGGAGCGCGACGATTGTCGATTCCAGACCCCGCTCGGTCTCTCCTCCGTCGACCACCAGCGGGATGCGTCCCGCAAGCGAACTCGCGACATGGGCGGCGCTGGTCGGACTGACCGCCCCGCTGCGATTGGCGGACGGCGCGGCCAGCGGTGCAGGCGCATCCAGCAGGACCTGCCGCATGACAGGATGGTTCGGCATCCTCAACGCAACTGTCGGCAATCCTGCCGTGACTGCCGGCGCCAGACCGGAATCGTCCCGCAGCGGCAACACCATCGTCAGCGAACCGGGCCAGAAATGCTCGGCCAGCATCCTCGCGCGATCGTCGAGCTGCGCCAGCCGTTCCGCCGCCTGAAGATCCGGCACATGGACGATCAGCGGATTGAAGTCGGGCCTGCCCTTCGCCTTGTAGATGCCCGCGACAGCCTCAGCCCTGTCCGCCCTTGCGGCAAGACCGTAGACCGTCTCGGTCGGCAGGGCGACGCACGCGCCTTCGCCCAACAGCCGCACGGCTTCGGCAAGGCCCGCCTCATCGGCAGGCAGAACGCGCGGCATGGAGGGATTGGCGTCGGTCATCGTGCCTCGCTATAGGCGGGATGCATCGTGGGCCGGAAGGAAAGAATTTCGCGCGTGACCTACAACGACCAGACCTTTGCCCGCATCGCCGCCGCGCTGGAGCGGATCGCCCCTGCCCCGGCAGCGGCTGAGGACCTGCTTTCCGCCCCCGCCTATGGTTGGGACGGCAAGGCCCTGACGTCGATTCCCGCGATCGATGCGCCCCCGCTCGATCTCCTGCGCGGCATCGACCGCCAGCGCGATACCGTGGCCGAAAACGTCGCGCGTCATGCGGCAGGCGCCGATGCGCACGACATGTTGTTGTGGGGAGCACGCGGGATGGGCAAGTCAGCTCTTGTACGCGCCTCCGTAAAGGCTGCTGCAGGCTCCTCAGAGCGCATTGCGCTGGTTCAGGCGGCAGGAGACGCCCTTGGCACGCTTCCGGCGCTGATGAGCGTCCTGAGGGACGCTGACCGGCGCTTCCTGCTGTTCATCGACGACATCGGCTTCGGAGCGGGCCAGGAAAACGAGGCTCGCACCCTGCGCTCACTGCTTGAAGGCGGAGTTACCCCGCGCCCCGCCAACGTAAGGATCGCGGTGACATCGAACCGCCGCGCCATTGTATCGCGGCACATGGCCGAACAGGACGATCCGGTAAATCCGCGCGATGCGGTTGACGATACATTGGCGCTGGCAGACCGGTTCGGCCTGTCGATCGGTTTTCACAATTGCACGCAGGACGACTATCTCGCGATCATCGCCGCCTATGCCGATCACTACGGTTTGGCATGGGAGCAGTCGGACGCGCTCGAATGGTCGAAACGGCGCGGGGCGCGATCGGGCCGCGTGGCCCGTCACTACGTCACTGAACTGGCAGGCCGCGCCGGACGCGCGCTCGACTGATCAGGAGCCGGTCACACGCCAGATGATGCCGCCGGTATCGTCGCTAACCAGCAGGGCACCGGTCTGGTCCCATTCCAGCATCGTCGGACGCCCGTGCGCCTTGTCGCCGCCATCGTCCATGAACCCGGTCAACACAGGGACGGGAAGCTCGTCCAGGGGATTGCCGCGCGCGTCGAAGCCGACGAAGACCACGTCATAACCTGCCGCAGGCTTGCGGTTCCACGAACCGTGGCGCGCAACGAAAGCGCCGCTCGCAAAGCGCGAGCCCAGCGCCTTCTCCTGCGCGAACTTCAATCCCAACGGCGCTACGTGTGCGCCCAGCGCATATTCGGGCCAGCGGACATATTCCTGCAGGTACTGCGGCATCGGGGCCTCGACCCGCGGATCGTATTCGAAACGCCAGTAGATCCACGGCCAGCCGTAATTCACGCCGATGGGGACGTTGGTGAGGTAATCGGGCGGACCGTCACTGCCCAGCATGTCGCGCTCGTTCACCGTGGTCCAGAGCTCGCCCGACTGCGGATTGAAGGCGAGGCCGGTAGGGTTGCGAATACCTTCACCGAAGATGCGCGCCTTGCCGCTCGCGATGTCGAATTCGTAGATCGCGGCACGACCCTTTTCCTGGTCCATGCCATCTTCGCCGATATTGCTCGCCGATCCGACGCTGACGTAGATCTGCTTGCCATCGGGCGAGAGCGCCAGGTTGCGCGCCCAGTGATTCCCGCCGCCCGGCAAGTCCATCAGCTTGGTCGGCGCTGCCTCGATCTTCGCCTGCCCCGGTTGATAGGGGAAGGAGACGAGCGCATCGGTATTCGCGACGTAGAGTGTGCCTTCGTGCCAGACCATACCGAACGGCGAAGTCAGCTCTTCGACCAGTACGCTTGCCTGTTCGGCCACGCCGTCCTTGTCGGCATCGCGAAGCAGCTTGATCCGGTCTGGCGACTTCACCCCTGCCCCGACCCTCTTCATGAAGAAGTTCATGACCATGTCTTCGACGCCCTTGGCCGATCGCTGCTGCGAATTGGTTTCGGCCACCAGTACGTCGCCATTCGGCAGCGTCAGCATCGAGCGCGGATGAGACAGACCCTCGGCAAAGCGCGTGACCCTGAGACCTTCGGCGGCGACAGGTGCAGCACCATCGGCCCAACCGCTGGGTTCCAGCAGCTTCACGGTCGGAAAGCGCTCCATCTCGGCCGGAGCGATGACCGGATCGGTGCCCGAAACTTCATCGACCGTCATGTCGGCAGGATTGCCGATCCAGAGATAGATCAGGAACCCGATGACGATGGCGAGGATCAGTCCGAAGAAGACGACGACATTGCGTTTTGCTGAAGTCATGCGGGCTTAGATAGGGCGAGGCCGTTACGCGGGCAATGGCATTGGCGTGCAGAGGCGGCTATGGGCGGGGCCATGTTCGACTTCCTCCCCACAAATCCGTCCGACAAGGCCGCGACTTACGCCGAACTGGCCGAAGCGGTATCCGCCATCACCACGGGCGAGAGCGATCGAATCGCCAACATGGCGAATTGCGCAGCGCTCATCGACGCTTTTGTCGGTGACCTGAACTGGTCGGGCTTTTACCGTGTCGTTGATGGCGAACTGGTGCTCGGGCCCTTCGTGGGACGCCCCGCCTGCATCCGCATTCCTTTCGGCAAGGGCGTGTGCGGCACATCGGTTTCCGAAAAGCGGACCATGCTGGTCGACGACGTCCACGCCTTCCCCGGCCACATCGCCTGTGACTCGGCAAGCCGGTCCGAACTGGTCGTCCCGATCATGAAGGACGGTGAAGTCGTGGCGATCATCGATCTCGACAGTCCTTCGCCCGCGCGCTTCGACGCAGAGGACCAAGCCGGGATCGAGGCAGTGGCCGCGATCCTTGCAGAACGGTTCTAAGCCGGAAGCTTCTATATTTCGCCGCCCGAGAGGCGCTGACAAACGAGATCGAGCTGGTCGAGCGACTTGTAACGCACGATCACGACACCGCTCGTCGGATCCTCGTCAGCCTTGATCTGAACCGGAAGGCCGAGGAAATCCTCGAGGTGCTTTTCGACCGCAACGATATCGGCATTGTCCTCGCGCGGCGGACGCGCGGCGCGGCGGCGCGGAGCTTCGGTACCGGCGGACGCCTTGCGGACGCGCTTTTCGACCTCGCGTACGGATAGCGCCCCGCCCGCTGCTTCCTTGGCGATCTGTTCGGCAGCGTCGCAATTGATCAGCGCGCGGGCATGGCCCATTGAAAGTTCGCCCTTTTCCACCATCGTCAGCACGCCTTCGGGCAGGCTGAGCAGGCGCATCAGGTTGGCGACATGGCTACGTGACTTGTCGACCAACTCGGCGATATCGCCCTGCGACATACCGTCCCGATCCGACAGGCGATGATAGGCGCGCGCTTCCTCGACCGGATTGAGATCTTCGCGCTGGATATTCTCGATCAGGGCAAGCGCAGTGACATCCCGGTCATTAAGATCGCGAACAATTGCTGGAATTTCATGCACTTGTGCCTTCTGTGCAGCTCTCCAGCGGCGTTCACCGGCGACAAGCTGGTACGTGCCGTCCTTGGCAGGACGAACGATCACCGGCTGGATCACACCGCGTGCCGAAATCGACTTGGCGAGATCTTCAAGCGCGCCTTCCTCGAAGTGCACGCGCGGGTTTTCGGGATGCGGCGCAATGCTCGATACCGAAAGCATGGCCAGCCCTTCCCCGATGGGGGCAGGAGCGTTCTTCGCAGCGGGCTTAGCGCCAGCGGGAGCGACTGGCTCCTCGCGGCGCGTATCACCCAGCAGCGCGCCAAGTCCGCGACCGAGTGCTGCGCGACCCTTCGGCGACGGCTTGGTCCTGGTGTCCTGGCTCATGCGGCTTTCCTCTTTTCGGGCAAGCGACCGATCAGTTCGCGCGCAAGATCCATATAGGCGCGCGATCCGGTGCAGTTGTGGTCATAAACGATGGCGGGAAGTCCGTGGCTCGGCGCCTCGGACAAACGGACGTTTCGCGGCACCACGGCTTCGAAGACCAGCTTGCCAAGAACATTGCGTACATCGTCCGAAACCTGATCGGTCAGGCGATTACGGCGATCGTACATGGTGAGTGCGATGCCGACAATTGCGAGTTCGGGATTGAAGCGCTGCTGTACCTGCTCGACCGTAATGAGCAGCTGGCTGAGTCCCTCAAGCGCATAGAACTCGCACTGCAGCGGAACGAGAAGACGATCTGCTGCCGTCAGCGCATTGAGCGTGAGCAGTCCCAGCGAAGGTGGGCAATCGACGAAGCAGATGTCGTGATGGGCTTCGGCAAGTCCTGCGCGCAGTCGGCCAGTGCGATCATGCATCTCGACGAGTTCGATTTCAGCACCTGACAGGTCAACCGTCGCGGGGAGCAGATCGAGGTCGGGAATCTGCGTTCTCACGATGCAGTCATCAATCGGAATGCCATCGACCAACAGGTCATAGCTAGACTTCACGCGATCTTCGCGTTCGATGCCAAGGCCGGTTGACGCGTTGCCCTGCGGATCGAGATCGACAAGAAGCGTCCGCCAACCGATCGCGGCAAACGCGGTTGCGAGATTCACGGCGCTGGTGGTCTTGCCAACCCCGCCCTTTTGATTGGCAACCGCTATCGTGATCATGCGAACCCTCGCTTTATTTTGGACCGAGCAAATTCCCGATAATAATGCCCGATTGCGGATCGGTTACCGACTGTTCCACGTGGAACGCATGCCGCCACCCCTTCAAGTCTTCCAATTCCTGCTTTGCCGAGCGCCCCTTGGGCAAGAGCCATTCGGTAGCCTTTGTGGAAAAGGCGGCGGATAGCCTGAGCAAACGGGGCAAAGGCGCGAAGGCGCGGGCGCTGATCGCATCGTATTTCATCTCGGGAAGCTGCGAGACGTTGGCTGTCACGATATACACATTCTCGAGTCGCATCCCTTCTGCGGCCCTTTCCAGCCAATCGGTGCGGAGCGGTCTCTGCTCCGCCAAAGTGAAATTGCAGCCCGGTAAGAGTGCTGCACAGACAAGGCCAGGGAACCCAGCACCAGTGCCCAGATCAAGCCAAGTAGCTGTTTCACGTGAAACATGAGTGAGCAACTGCGCGCTGTCGACGATGTGTCGAGACCATGCGAAAGGCACCGTCCCTTTCGCAATCAGGTTCTGAGTTCCGGCCTCAGTGACAAGCATCGCCAGTAGCGTCTCAAGCCGCTGGAAACCATCATTCTCTACATTCAACTCGGATCGTAACCACTCGCGCGACCAGCTCTCGTCCTGATTGTCGAACATCAGGCAACCTCGTTCGCACGTCGACGGGCATGAACCAGAAGCGCCGAGAGGGCGGCAGGCGTGATCCCGGCAATGCGAGCTGCTGCGGCGAGGCTGTCGGGTCTTGCGTTGGTAAGCCGTTCGACCATTTCACGTGAAAGGCCGGGTATGTCGCCGTATGGAAAGTCGGGTGCAAGACGGAGTGCTTCGCCGGCCCGGAGATCACGTAGTTCGGCCTCTTGACGCGCAAGATAGGGCGCATAACGCGCGTCCTCGACCATCTCCTCAAGAAGATCGTGATCGTCGAAGTCAGGTTCAATCAGGCCACAGATAGCAGCAGCAACGCTATCGAAGCGAAGCCAATCGGTCAAACTGGTCGACGGCAGGTCTTGACGCACATCGATTCCCAGCGCGACAAGTTGGGATCCGGTCCAGGTCTTTGCGAACTGCCCGTCTAGTGTTTCACGTGAAACACCCCGACGCTGAAACCATTCTCGGCGCTCTGCCCGAACACATCCAACCTCAAGCGCCGCCGGGGTCAGCCGTGAAGACGCATTGCTTGCACGGAGGCGGAGACGGTACTCTGCCCTTGCCGTCAACATGCGATAAGGCTCGCTCACACCATGAAGGGTGAGGTCGTCGATCATAACTGCCATGTAGCTATTGGCGCGATCGATCGCCGGCCCCTGTTTGCCAAGCACAGCACATGCCGCTTCGAGCCCGGCAATCAACCCTTGGGCGGCTGCCTCCTCATACCCCGTCGTACCGTTGATCTGTCCTGCACAGTAGAGTCCCGGGATCGCCTGTAGCTCAAGCGTGCGATGCAGACATCGCGGATCCACGTGGTCATACTCAACCGCATAACCCGGCACCGCCATCGTGACTCTTTCAAGTCCCTTAATAGTCCGGAGGAAAGCCAACTGGATGTCGGTTGGCAACGACGTACTGATCCCGTTCGGATAGATCAGGTGCGTGTCGAGACCCTCCGGCTCCAGGAAGATCTGGTGGCTTTCACGATCGGCGAAACGGTGGATCTTGTCTTCGATCGAAGGACAATAGCGTGGCCCACGTGCATCGATCGCCCCGCTGAACAAGGGCGACCGATCAAGACCCCCGCGGATGATCTCGTGGGTTTCGGTGGTGGTTCGCGTGATTGAGCAGAAGACCTGAGGATTTGCCCGTTCCTTCGTCATGGGCGACATCGTCCACTGATCCGGATCGGACGGCTGTTCCTCCAATCTCGCCCAGTCAATCGTTCGCCCATCCAGACGCGGAGGCGTGCCAGTCTTGAGACGCTGCATCGGAAGCGCGGCTTCGCGCAGCTGTGCCGCCAATCGTAGGGCCCCAGCCTCTCCGAGCCGTCCGCCTTCAAATACTTCCTCGCCGCGGAAAAGCCGACCGCCAAGAAACGTCCCTGTGCAGAGGACGACCGCACCGGCCGCAATCTCGGTCCCATCACCCAGCACGACACCATTCGCTCGGCCCCCGGAGAGACGTAGCGCCGTAACCTCACCCTCTATTTCTTCAAGACCATCCTGCTCCCGGATCATCGTCTGGATAGCGCGACGGAACAGGTTGCGATCGGCTTGAACACGGGGTCCGTGCACAGCGCTCCCCTTCGACCGATTGAGCATCCGATAATGAATCGCCGCTGCATCGGCAGCGCGCCCGATTAGTCCGTCGAAGGCATCAACCTCGCGCACGAGGTGCCCCTTCCCCAACCCGCCAATAGCCGGGTTGCACGACATGGCACCGGTCTTGGAGCAGTCGAACGTCACGAGCGCCGTGCGGGCACCGGCACGCGCCGCAGCGGCTGCAGCTTCGCAACCTGCGTGTCCTCCACCTACAACGACGACATCGAATTCTTGCATAGCCGCCCTCTAGAACCGGCCCGCCATCAGGTCAAAGCAAGATGGTGTTTCACGTGGAACATCACTTGCCGATGCAGAAGCGTCCGAACAGCGTATCAAGCATATCCTCGGTTGCAGCGCGGCCCGTCAGGCGGTCGAACGCCATTCGCGCGCGGCGCAGATGTTCGGCAACGATAAGCATGTCAGACTCGCCACTGGCCCCCTCAATCGCTTCTCGAGCTTCTGCCAAAAGTGCTCTCTGGTGCCGGGCGAGCGCAACTTGTCCGGGCTTAGGCATCGCATCACGTGCATGAGCGACAAGATCCTTGACGAGATCGCCAACGCCTTCAAGCGTAATCGAAGAAATGCGATGGCGCGGTGCCGCCTTGGCGATGTGGTCGGCCTGATCGATCATAGTCTCGATCTCCCATGCACCTCGCGGCCCCTCCCCCTCAGGCCCGAGCCAGAGGACGAGATCAGCCCGCTCAATCTCATCGCGGGCCCGCTGAATGCCGATCCGCTCGATCTCGTCGTCGGTCGTGCTCCGAATCCCGGCGGTGTCGGTGAAAGTGAATGGCACCCCGCCCAGACCCACAGAACGGCTCAGCACATCACGGGTCGTCCCCGCAATCGGTGTCGCAATTGCGGCCTCCTCTTCCAGCAAAGCATTGAAAAGACTGCTTTTACCGCTATTGGGCGGACCACCGATCACGATACGGTAGCCTTCCTTCAAAACTTCGGCCCTCGGTGCATCCAGCCAAGCCGAAAGACTGTACGCCAACGTTTCGCATGATCGGGAGAAGGCAGGCGAAAGATCCGCCACGTCGTCCTCGTCGGAAAAATCGAGATTGCTTTCGACCTCGGCCGCAAGCGAGAGAACGGCATCACGCCACTCCCCCACTTGCCGGGACAACGCCCCACCCGCCAACGCCTGTGCATTGCGACGCTGTAACTCGGTATCGGCGGAAAGCAGGTCTGCCAGCCCCTCGGCCTCTGAAAGGTCCATCCGTCCGTTCGCGAAGGCCCTCCGCGTAAATTCGCCCGGCTCGGCATGGCGGAGCCCGTCGATAGCATCCAGCGCCTTCTCGATGGCCGAGACGATCGCACGCCCGCCGTGGAGGTGAAGCTCCGCGCAATCCTCACCCGTGGCGCTGGCTGGCCCCGGCATGAAAAGGACAAGCGCCCGATCGAGCAAAGCCCCGTCCAGCGGATCACGCAAGGATCGCAGGACCGCCTTGCGCGGCGCCGGCACCGAACCTGCCAAAGTTTCTAGCGCAAGCCGGCAGTCCGGCCCGCTAAGGCGCACAACCGCGATTGCTGCGGGCGGACTACCGCTGGAAAGGGCAAAGATCGTATCGCCGCCCATCTGCGGCCCGGTCCTTCAATCGCGAAAAGATCAGCTTTTCTTGGTGGGCGCGCCGAAAGCCGCCTTTGTGCCGCTTTCCATGATCTGCTGAAACATGCGCAGGCCCATTTCGCCCATCGGCGCGAAGCCCTTGATAAGATCCTGCACCTGATCGAGGCTGCCTGCACCCTTCATCGCGGTCACCAGACTGTCGACATAGACATCGTTGGCGCGCGAAACGTCGGGCAGACCCATGAAGCGACGCGCCTCTTCAGGCGTGCAATCGATCTCGACATTCACTTTCATCGCCTGTTTCCCTTCGTCCGTCAGCACCCGTTGCAGCGCCAAGCTGTCATACGACCTTGGCAAAGTCCATTACCGCGCCATATCCCCACAGGGAAACGCAAAAATGTCAGGAGACGACCGATGGCCTTCAATGCACAAATCCAGACGCTGAGCGGCGAAGACAGCTTCGGCGCCTACGTCGCCCGCCCCGAGGGGACACCGCGCGCCGCGATCATCGTCATCCAGGAAATCTTCGGCGTAAACGAAGGCATCCGGAAAAAATGCGACAAGCTGGCCGCTGCAGGTTATCTCGCCGTCGCCCCCGACCTGTTCTGGCGGATCGAACCCGGCATCGAGCTCGACCCCGATGTCGAAAAAGAATTCCAGACAGCGCTCGACTACATGGGCAAGAACAACCCTGACAAGAACGTGCGCGACATCGAGGCGACGATCCACTTCATTCGCCAGAAGGAAGGCGTCGCGAAAGTCGGATGCGTCGGATACTGCCTTGGTGGCAAGCTTGCCTACATGACCGCGACACGCACCGATATCGATGCCAGCGTGGGTTATTACGGTGTGATGATCGACCAGATGCTCAACGAATCTCACGCCATCGCCCATCCGCTGATGCTTCATATCCCGACGGAAGATGGCTTCGTTTCGCCCGAAGCGCAGGCCAAGATGCACGAGGGGCTGGACGATCACCCCAAGGTCACGCTCCACGACTACGAAGGGCTGGATCACGGTTTCGCAACCGAAATGGGCAAGCGCCGTAACGAGGAAGGCGCAAATCTTGCCGACAAGCGCACGGCGGAATTCTTTGCCGCGAACCTCGCCTAACTCACCTCACTGTAAAGAAAACAAAAAAGGACGGCATCCGATGGGGCTGCCGTCCTTTTGCATAAGATTACCCGTGAACCCGGTTACTGGTTCATAGTCGCGAAGAAATCCTCGTTGGTCTTGGAATCCTTCATTTTGTCGAGCAGGAATTCCATCGCATCGACCGTACCCATCTGCATGAGGATGCGGCGCAGGACCCACATCTTCGACAGGTTGTCCTTGCCGACCAACAACTCCTCCTTGCGGGTACCGGACTTGCCGACGTCGAGTGCCGGGAAGATACGCTTGTCTGCAACCTTGCGATCCAGCACGATTTCCGAGTTACCGGTGCCCTTGAATTCTTCGAAGATTACCTCGTCCATGCGGCTGCCGGTATCGATCAGCGCGGTCGCGATGATGGAGAGCGAGCCGCCCTCCTCGATGTTGCGGGCAGCGCCGAAAAAGCGCTTGGGCCGCTGCAGCGCGTTGGCGTCAACACCGCCGGTCAACACCTTGCCCGAGGACGGGACGACGGTGTTGTAGGCGCGGCCGAGGCGGGTGATCGAGTCGAGCAGGATGACCACATCCTTCTTGTGCTCGACCAGGCGCTTAGCCTTTTCGATAACCATTTCAGCAACTTGTACGTGGCGCTGCGCGGGTTCGTCGAAAGTCGAGGAGATAACCTCGCCCTTCACGCTGCGCTGCATGTCGGTCACTTCCTCGGGACGCTCGTCGACGAGCAGGACCAGCAGGAACACCTCCGGGTGGTTATCGGTGATCGCTTTGGCGATGTTCTGCAGCAACACGGTCTTACCCGTGCGCGGCGGTGCGACGATCAGGGCGCGCTGGCCTTTGCCTTGCGGGCTGATGATGTCGATCACGCGGGCAGACTTGTCCTTCACCGTCGGGTCGACGGTGTCGAGGACCAGCTTCTCATCGGGATAGAGCGGCGTCAGGTTGTCGAAATTGACGCGGTGGCGCACCACGTCGGGATCATCGAAATTGACCTTCAGCAGCTTCGTGAGGGCAAAATAACGCTCTCCGTCACGCGGGGCGCGGATCTCGCCTTCTACCGTGTCGCCGGTGCGCAGCTGGAACTTGCGGACCTGGTTGGGCGAGACATAGATATCGTCGGGCCCGGCAAGGTAGTTCGCCTCTGGGCTGCGCAGGAAACCGAAACCGTCAGGCAGAACCTCGATCGTGCCGATGCCGAGGATTTCCTCGTCTTCCGCGACTTCCTTGAGGATGCCGAACATAAGGTCCTGGCGGCGCATCGTCGACGCGCCTTCAACGCCCAGCTCTTCGGCCATCTCGACCAGTTCGGCGGGAGTTTTCTGTTTGAGTTCCTTGAGATGCATTGCTTGAAATTCCATCGTGGAGTCTGGTGGATCCTGTCGGGCCTTGGACCGATCATTCGGCAGGCTGGCAGGGCCGTGGTCTTTGGGCTTGGTGAAAGCGGACCTTGTTCGCACCTTTGCGGGTTCGAACGGCGGCAGGACGCCGCTGGCTTCCTAGATAGGTTTTGTGCAGCGAATCGTCAATCTGCCCCGATGGCGACCTGCGACCGGCTGCGCCTTACGAGAGGTAGAGCCTGCCCACGATCACCGTCGTCACGATCAGGATAGCAGCGATACCGGGCACTTCGTTGAGAAGACGCAGTTTCTTGCCCGAAAGCGGGCGTTCTCCGCGAGCCAGCTTCTTTGCATAGGCCATCATCCAGCCGTGATAGCCCGACAGCCCCAGAACGAAAAACAGCTTCAGGTGGAACCAGCCCTGGCTCCACGCATCGATCGTAAAGGCCAGCGCCAGCCCGAATACCCAGACGAGGATCATCGAGGGATTGAGGATGATCTTGCGAAGCCTTGCCTCACGCTCGACCCAGCGGGCGGCCTCTTCCGAACCTTCGGGTGCTTCCTGATGGTACACGAAGAACCGCGGCATCATGAACAATCCCGCCATCCAGAAGATCACGAAGACCAGGTGGCCGACCTTGAGCCAGGGATAGAGCAAGGAAAGATACTCCTGCATGGGGCATGAGATAGGGCGGGCAAGGCGCGGCGCAAACCCCCCTGCCCGGCCGGAACGGGAAAATCGTTAGCGGGACCACTTTCTTACGGTCGCAAGCAGGTCTTCGACATGGGCGATCGGCGTCTCCTTGCCGATCCCGTGGCCAAGATTGAAGACGTGCGGCCTGTCGGCAAAGCAATCGAGAACGAACTTCGCCCGGTCGGTCATGCGTTTACCGCCCGAAAGCAGGAGCAGCGGATCGAGATTGCCCTGCACTGGCATGTTCGCGGGCAGTTCGCGCGCGGCCCAGACCGGATCGACAGTCTCGTCCACGCCAACTGCGTCGACGCCGGTTTCACGCGCATAGGCGGCCAGCTTCTCGCCAGCGCCCTTCGGAAATCCGATCACTGGAACGCCAGGACACTGCTGCTTGAACCGCGCTGTGATCGCGGCATTGGGCGCGATAACCCAGCGTTCGAATTCGTCCGGTGCAAGGCTGCCCGACCACGAATCGAACAGCTGTACCGCCTCTGCCCCTGCCCTTGCCTGCCCGACGAGATATTCGACCGTAACGTCGGCGATTCCATCGATGATCGCCTTGAACGCTGCCGGATCGCCATAGGCCATTTCGCGCGCAGCGTGCTGATCGCGGCTCCCCTCGCCGTTCACCATGTAGGTCGCGACCGTCCACGGAGAGCCTGCGAAACCCAGCATCGTCTTCGTGTCGTCGAGCCGTTCTACGCAAAGCTGGACCGTCCGGTAGATCGGCGTCAACCGCTCGGGCACCATTTCCAGCGAGGCGAGCGCGGCATCTGCCAGGCGCGGCGAAAGGTGCGGACCTTCGCCGGCAAGGAACTGCAGATCCTGACCCATCGCGTAAGGGACGATCAGGATATCGGAGAACAGGATCGCGCCGTCGAAACCGAACCTGTCGATCGGTTGCAGCGTGACTTCGGCCGCGGCCTCGCAGTCATAGACGAGTGCAAGGAAACCGCCTTTTTCCGCACGAAGCGCGCGATATTCAGGCAGATAGCGACCTGCCTGGCGCATGAGCCAAAGCGGGCGGCGGGAACCGTTCGTTCCCTTCAATGTGTCGAGCAAAAGACCGGGCATGCCCCTTAGAAACTCCAAATAATTAAATTTTAAAAGGGTTGATGGACTCTGTTGGTCCTGTGGATATCGGGGATTGCGCGGCCCTGCCCGAATTATCCGGCAAAGGCCATGCCCATTTCGGCCACCCGAATCCCGCCCGGTCCGTGGTCAAACGAAACTTGTTCGCCTTACCCACAGCCTGTGGGGGATTGTTGTCCCTGTCCAGAAATACCCTGAATGGAATCAGGGACAGCGGGTGCAGTTTCGACCCTTTCGCTTGTCCGCAGTTCCCTCCCGTGGTTTATCCGGCCACCTGTCCACAGGCATCCGGGGCCGCATGACCAAGCTTCACCTCCATCTCCTGTCCGATTCGACCGGAGAGACACTTGAAATGATAGCCAAGGCGGCATTGTCGCAGTTCGACGCAGTCGAGGTCGAGCGGCATTTCTGGCCGATGGTGCGCTCGCAGCAGCATCTTGACCGGATCATGCAGGAAATCACGCATTTTCCGGGCCTTGTCGTGTTCACGCTGGTAAATCCCGACATTCGCCGGAGTCTTGAAGAGTCATGTGCTGAGGCGAATATGCCGACCGTTTCGGCGCTCGATGCCGTGACGGAGAGCCTGTCGCTCGCGCTGGGACAGGAACAGCTCCACCGCCCGGGCCGCCAACATCAGATGGACGAAGCCTATTTCAAGCGTGTCGAAGCGATCCAGTTCACCATCGCTCACGACGACGGGCTGATGTGGGAAGAGTGGGAAGAGGCCGACATCGTCCTTGCCGGCGTATCGCGCACGTCGAAAACGCCGACGTCGATCTATCTTGCCAATCGCGGGTATCGCGTTGCCAATATCCCGATCGTAAAGGAATCCCCGCCCCCTCCGAACCTGTTCCGGTTGAAGCGGCCGATGGTCGTGGGGCTGACGACTTCGCCCGATCGCTTGATCCAGGTTCGCCGGAACCGGCTTCTGTCGCTCAACCAGGCGCCCGAGACGGCCTATGTGGACAAGGAGCAGGTCGAAGACGAAGTCCGCTATGCCCGCCGCATGGCCGCTGACAACAATTGGCCGGTAATCGACGTGACGCGCCGCTCCATCGAGGAAACGGCCGCCGCAGTCATCAATCTCTATAACGAGCGCCGCACCCAGATGTCGCCGCGCAATGCCGGGACGAACCCAGTATGATCGTACTCGCGTCGAAAAGTGCTTCGCGCCAGGCGATGCTGACGTCTGCCGGCGTCGCTTTCGAGGCGGTGCCAGCCGATCTCGACGAACGCGCGCTCGAGACGGAACTGGAAGACGCGCTTCCCCCTGATGTTGCCGAAAAGCTGGCGGCGGCAAAGGCGTTGGGCGTATCGGCCTTGCGCCCGCGCGAACTCGTGCTGGGCAGCGACTCGCTCGTCGTTGTGGATGGCGAGCGGTTCGACAAGCCGGCGAGCCGCGAGAACGCCGCGCAGCACCTGCGCTTCTTTTCGGGCCGGGTCATGTACCTCTATAGCGCGGCAGTTCTTGCGCGTGGCGGAGAGATCGTGTTCCGCACGGTCAGCCTCGCCCGCCTCAAGGTCCGAGATCTCAGCGAGGCGTTTATCGAGAGCTACCTCGATGCGGAATGGCCCGAAGTCGGCTATTGCGTCGGCGTTTTCCGTATCGAGGCATTGGGTCCACAGCTTTTCGAAAGCATTGACGGCGACCAGTTCACGGTTCTCGGGATGCCGCTGCTCGAAGTGCTGGGCGCACTGCGCGCAGAGGGCGAGCTGCCGACATGAACCAGCCCTATGCCGAAGTGATCGGCGACCCGATAGCGCAGTCCAAATCGCCGACGATCCACCGGTTCTGGCTCGAAAAGTCCGGAATCGACGCTGACTACCGGCATTGCCACGTCACGGCGGAGGGACTTGCCGAATACATTGCCCAGCGCCGGGCAGATCCCGACTGGCGCGGATGCAATGTGACGATGCCGCACAAGCAGGCGATCATCCCGCTGCTAGACCGGATCGATCCGCTGGCCGCGCGGATCGGGGCAGTGAACACTGTCGTTCCCGAAGATGGCGCGCTTGTCGGCTACAATACCGATGCCGCCGGTTTCCTTGAACCGTTGCAGGACGATCTGGCGGGTCAGCACCTTTTCCGCATGGCGCGGATCATCGGAACCGGCGGTGCGGCACGAGCGATAATCGCGGCGCTGGCAGATACAGGGCATGTCCTCGTCGTCGCGGGCCGCAATGTCGACAAGGCCCGCGCGCTTCTCGACGAACTCGACCCTGAAGGCGAGCATCACGTCGCCCTCCTCGCCCATTTCGGATCCGAGACCGACTTTGCTTTCGATGATCGCAAGGGCTGCTTCGACGTCGTTGTGAACGCCAGCGCGCTTGGCATGGTGGGACAGCCGCCGCTGGCCTTCGATTTCAGCCACGTCCCGCCGGGCAGCGTCTGTTACGACATTGTCACGGCGCCTCTGGAAACACCGTTCCTGAAAGAGGCCAGGGCGCGCGGGTTCCGCACGGTCGACGGGCTCTCGATGCTGATCGGGCAGGCCGCCGCAGCGTTTGAGAAATTCTTCGCCGCCCCTGCCCCACGAGATGACGACGCGGCTTTGCGCGCCAGGCTGACGGCATGAGCCGCGTCTATCCCGAACGCGATGGGCCAAGGCCGTTCATCCTCGGCCTCACCGGCTCAATCGGCATGGGCAAATCCACCGTTGCGGGAATGCTGCGCGATCTGGGCGTGCCGGTTTTCGATGCCGATGCCGAAGTACACCGGATGCAGGGCCAGGACGGCGCGCTTTTGCCTGCGATCGAGGCGGAATTTCCCGGATCGACCGGTCCGGAAGGGGTCAAACGCGCGGAACTGGGCGCGATCGTCTTTGGCGACAGCGAAGCCCTCGCCCGCCTTGAGGCTATCGTTCATCCCGCCGTCGCTGCCGAGCGGTTCGACTTCATGGACGAGCACTGGCATGCGCCCGTCGTCTGTTTCGACATTCCTTTGCTTTACGAAAAGACCGGTACTGCCGGTCTCGACGCGGTGGCGGTCGTCTCCGCCCCGGCAGAAGACCAGCGCCGCCGCGTTCTTGCGCGACCGGGCATGACCGAGGCGAAGTTCGTGGACATTCTCGCTCGCCAGATGCCCGATGCGGAAAAGCGCCTCCGCGCCGATTTCGTGATCGATACCGGCAAGACGATGGATGAAACGCGCGAACAGGTGCGCGAAATGGTCGAGGCCCTGCGCCTGCGACACGACACCTAGAGCAAGGACCGCATAGAGAAAGGGCGGCCCGATGGACCGCCCTTCCCGCTCATCGACTGTAAAAGTCGTTATCTGGCCAAATCACTCGGCCCAAATCATTCAGCAGCGTCATCGCCGCCCTGCGGTGCTTCGTCCGATGAATCCGCCTTGCTGTCGGGCGTCTTGGGTGCTTCGACCTTCTTGGCCTTGCGCTTGCGGCGCTTGACGACTTTCGGGGCGGCCGGGGTCAGTTCGAAAGCCAGGATCGGCTTGCCATCCTCGTCGTCCTTGGTGGAAACGTGGACTTCGCCGCCTTGCGCCAGCTTGCCGAACAGCAGTTCTTCCGCCAGCGGCTGCTTGACCTTGTCCTGGATGAGGCGACCCATCGGGCGCGCGCCATAGAGCTTGTCATAGCCGCGTTCGGCCAGCCAGCTGCGGGCATCGCTGTCGAACTGGATGTGGACGTTCTGATCGGCTAGCTGCAGTTCGAGCTGCAGGATGAACTTGTCGACCACGCGCGCCACGACCGGCTTGCCGAGGTAGGCGAAGGGGACGATCGCATCGAGACGGTTGCGGAATTCGGGGGTGAAGAGCTTTTTCACTGCCTCGTCGCCCGCGTCCGCCTTCGACACGTCGCCGAACCCGATACCGCTGCGCTGCATGTCCGCCGCGCCCGCGTTCGTCGTCATAATGAGGACGACATTGCGGAAATCGACGGTCTTGCCGTGGTGGTCGGTCAGTCGGCCGTTATCCATCACCTGCAGCAGGATGTTGAACAGGTCGGGGTGTGCCTTCTCGATTTCGTCGAGCAGCAGGACGCAGTGCGGCTGCTGGTCGATGGCATCGGTAAGCAGACCGCCCTGGTCGAACCCGACATAGCCCGGAGGGGCACCGATCAGGCGGCTGACAGAGTGGCGTTCCATGTATTCCGACATGTCGAAACGCTGCAGCGGGATGCCCATGATGTCGGCCAGCTGGCGCGCAACCTCGGTCTTGCCGACGCCGGTGGGACCGGAGAATAGGAACGAGCCGATCGGCTTGTCCGCATCGCGCAGACCCGCACGGGACAGCTTCATCGCGGTGGAGAGCACCTCGATGGCCTTGTCCTGCCCGAAGACGACCTGCTTGAGGTCACGTTCGAGGTGTTCGAGCGCCTTCTTGTCGTCCTTCGACACCGATTTGGGCGGGATGCGGGCCATCGTGGAGATGACCTTCTCGATCTCGCGCGCGGTGATGGTCTTGCGACGCTTGCTGGGCGGAACCAGCATCTGCATCGCGCCGACTTCGTCGATGACGTCGATGGCCTTATCGGGCAGCTTGCGGTCGTTGATGTAACGGGCCGAAAGCTCCACCGCCGTCTTGATCGCGTCGGGCGTGTACTTGACCTGGTGGTGTTCCTCGAACGCGGTGCGCAGGCCCTTTAGGATCTTGATCGTATCCTCGACCGTGGGTTCGTTCACGTCGATCTTCTGGAACCGGCGCAGTAGCGCGCGGTCCTTTTCGAAGTGGTTGCGGAATTCCTTGTAAGTCGTCGACCCGACGCAGCGGATCGCGCCGCTGGAAAGCGCGGGCTTCAACAGGTTCGATGCATCCATCGCACCGCCGCTGGTGGCGCCGGCACCGATGACGGTGTGGATCTCGTCGATGAACAGGATCGCCTCGGGCATCTTTTCAAGCTCGTTGACGACCTGCTTCAGGCGTTCCTCGAAATCGCCGCGATAACGGGTGCCCGCCAGCAGCGCGCCCATGTCGAGCGAGTAGATCACCGCGTCCATCAGGACTTCGGGCACGTCGCCTTCTACGATCTTGCGGGCAAGACCTTCGGCGATCGCCGTCTTGCCGACGCCGGGATCACCGACATAAAGCGGGTTGTTCTTCGAACGGCGGCACAGAATCTGGATCGTCCGGTCCACTTCGGGGCCGCGGCCGATCAGCGGGTCAACCTTGCCGGCCAGCGCCTTTTCGTTGAGATTGACGGTGAACTGGTCGAGCGCGGAGTCCTTTTTGCCCTTCGCGTTCTCCGTCTTCTCTTCCTGCTTGGCTTCTTCCTCGCTCGTGCCCTTCGCCGGACGCTGTTCGACCGAACGGCCCGACTTGCCGATGCCGTGGCTGATGTAGCTGACGGCGTCGAGGCGGCTCATGTCCTGCTGCTGCAGGAAGTAGACCGCATAGCTGTCGCGTTCGGAGAACAGGGCAACCAGCACGTTCGCACCTGTCACCGTGTCCTTGCCCGAAGACTGGACGTGGAGGATTGCCCGCTGGATCACGCGCTGGAACCCTGCCGTAGGCGAAGGGTCCGCCTTTTCCGCGGTCTTCAGCGACTGGTATTCCTGGTCGAGGTACTGTTTGACCACGTTGGTCAGTTCGGGGAGATCGACCCCGCACGCTTCCATGACTTGCGCCGCATCCGGATCATCCACGAGAGCGAGCAGGAGGTGTTCCAGCGTCGCGTATTCGTGGCTGCGTTCCGCCGCGTTGGCGAGCGCCGTGTGGAGAGTCTTTTCAAGGCTCTGGGCAAAAGATGGCATGTGTCAGGCCCTTTCTGTGCCTAGGAAGCGAGTCCGTTCCTACGGTATACCCTATCGGGTCTGAACGAACGGCAAACGACTTGGTTGCTGCAGTGCAACACAACTGCTGCACATGCGTAAAGAGAAATGCGACGAATGCAGGCTGAACTGCCCAAACCGTATGGGAAGGGCGTATCGCGATCACTGCGGAGGCTTGTCCGGCTTGGGTGAAAACAGGGCGTCCGCCGCCAGTCTGTGGGCCGCTGCCTTTTCCATGTGGGAACGGGTGCGGAGAATCTCCGCTTCAAGCTGCGCAATGCGAATTTCCAGCTCGTCCTGCGAATAGCTGTCCAGGCTTTCGCTGGTGAGGCGGCTGGCATTGTCGCCGCGTGTCCGGGGGCGATCGTCGTCGTCCATATTGCTGTGACAATCTTGGGTTCGTTCGGCTTGCTGTCAATGGGCGGGGCGGTTAATCACCCGGCGAAACGATGCGAAATCCACAAGCGGGCAGGGGGCTTGGCCGTTTTCGGAGTTCGTTTTGGTCGCAACAGGGGGAATTTGATGCTGCCGGACACGATGACTGCCATCGTCTGTGAAGGACATGGAGGGCCAGAGGTCCTTGTGCCGAAGGAAATGCCGGTCCCTTCACCCGCAGCGGGACAGGTCCTGATCAAGGTCGCGCACGCGGGCGTAAACCGCCCAGACGTGATGCAGCGAAAGGGTCTCTATCCGCCGCCGCCCGGCGCGCCCGAGGTTCCGGGTCTGGAAATCGCGGGAGAGGTCGTCGCCGTGGGTGAGGGCGTCGACGCAGGCATGATCGGTTCTCGCCAGTGCGCGCTTGTCGTCGGTGGCGGCTATGCCGAGTATTGCCTTGCGATGGCCAGCCACTGCTTGCCGGTACCCGATGGCGTGCCGCTGGCCGAAGCGGCAGCCTTGCCCGAAACCGTCTTCACCGTCTGGCACAATGTCTTCGAACGCGGTTTTGCCGATGAAGGCGACTGGCTGCTGGTCCACGGCGGAACCAGCGGGATCGGCACGACCGCGATCTCGCTCGCGAAGCTGTTCGGCATCCGCACGATCGTCACTTGCGGCAGCGCCGACAAGTGCGAGGCCGCGCTGCGCCATGGTGCAACTCACGCGATCGACTACAAGACGCAGGACTTCGTCGAGGAAGTCGCCCGCATTACCGGCGGTCGCGGAGTCGATGTCGTGCTCGACATGATCTCGGGCGATTACGTCGCGAAGAACATCGCTTGCATGGCCGACGAAGGCCGCCACGTCACGATTGCGGTCATGGGCGGGGTCAAGGCGACGATCCCGATGCACAAGGTCATGACCAAGCGCCTGACGCTGACCGGATCGACACTGCGTCCGCGTTCGAATGACTTCAAGACGGCCGTTGCCGACGAGATTCGCGCCAATGCCTGGCCTTTCGTTGCCAGCGGCCAGCTTCGTCCGGTGATGGACCAGTCCTTCCCGCTGCGCGAGGCGAGTGCCGCCCACGCGCGGATGGACGGCGGCGAGCACATCGGGAAGATCGTGCTCGATGTCTGACCGGCTGGTCCTTCACGAGGACCCGATCAGCGGCAATTGCTACAAGATCCGGCTGACCGCCGCGCTGGTCGGAGTAGCGATCGAGCGACGGGCCTACGACATCACGAAGGGCGAAACCCGCACGCCGGAGTTTCTTGCCGAAGTGAACGCGAACGGGCGTATCCCCGTGCTTCAGGTGGGAGACCGCTTTCTGCCGGAAAGCAACGCGGCATGTGTCTATCTCGCGGAAGGATTGCCTTTCATTCCCGAGAACAGGTTCGCACGCGCCGACATGCTGCGCTGGATGTTCTTCGAGCAGTACAATCACGAGCCGAACGTGGCGACCCTGCGCTTCTGGCTGACGGTCGTGGGCGAGGGCGCCCTTGATGCCGTCCAGACGGCTGCGATCCCCGGCAAGCGGGCAGGGGGTGAGGCCGCGCTCGCGCTGATGGATCGCGAACTGGCCGCCCGCGACTGGCTGGTGGGGGAGGGGCCGACGCTCGCGGACCTCATGCTATATCCTTACACTCACGTCGCGGGCGAGGCGGGCTTCGACCTGTCGGGCTATCCGGCGGTGGAGCGGTGGCTTTCGCGGATCGAGACTCTGCCCGGATATGTCGCGATGAAAGGCTGAAACCCCGTGAATCCGTAGCAGGGCCGTATCCGGCCTTGCCGAAAGCGACGCCTTGGCCTAAATGCGACAGCGCAAGCGGCCGCTCCGGTAAGGGGCGGCCCTTATCGTATTTACCGCCCGGCACCTTTTCCGAACGATCGACCGGGCCCCTTTTTCGAGAGGTTTTTAGCGTGAGCCAGAATCAAGCCACTCCGCTGATGCCGCACGCCACGGCAAGCTGGCTGGTCGACAATACCGGCCTGACTTTCGAGCAGATTGCCGAATTCTGCGGCCTCCACATCCTCGAGGTCCAGGCCATGGCCGACGATCTTGCAGGCGCAAAGTACACCGGCCGCGATCCCGTGCGTTCGGGCGAACTGACGCACGACGAGATCGAGAAAGGCCAGGCCGACTCGACCTACAAGCTGAAGATCCAGAAGGTGCCGGTGCAGATCCAGCGTACCAAGGGCCCGCGCTATACCCCGGTGTCCAAGCGTCAGGACAAGCCCGACGGCATCGCGTGGATCCTGCGTAATCACCCCGAAATGTCGGACGCGCAGATCGGCAAGCTGATCGGCACGACCCGCAACACCATCGGCGCGATCCGCGAACGCAGCCACTGGAACATCCAGAACATCAACCCGAAGGACCCGGTTACGCTGGGCCTTTGTTCGCAGCGCGAGCTCGATTCCGCTGTCGCCAAGGCCGCGAAGAAGGCAGGCATTGAGGCTGACGCCATTCCGGATTCGAAGCTGGTTGACGACAAGCAGGCTCTGATCGACGAGCTGAAGAAAGAGCGTGAAGACGCTGCTCGCGCAGCTGTCACAGCGGCCCAGGAAGCCGAAGCGGAGGCGTGGCTTGCCGCCCGTCGCGCCGAAGGCATCCCCGAGGAATAATTATTTTGCAGGTTCTGCCGCAGCGCCTGACGTTACGGCATCTGCGAAAAGCCCGGCCCGCATAGCGCGGTGCCGGGCTTTTTGCTGCGCCTGCGAGACTGCTACCTTGCGGAATTCCGCGGAAAAGCGCAAAATAGCTGACATGAATGTCAATAAAACATCGGAGAGGATCTTGAGAGCAGAATGGCCCGGTAAGGACCGTGAAGAGGCCCTCGGCCAATATCGCCACCCTATCGCATGGGACAGTGAGTTCGAGCCACTGACGGTTCCTCAACTGCTGGAACGTGGCGCGCACCTTGCTGGAACGCGCAAGATCGTTGATTTCTATGGGCGCCGCACCAGCTACATCGATATGTTGGCGCAGGCGAAGAAGGTCGCCGCCGCCTTGCAGCGCGCAGGCGTCGGCAAAGGCGACCGCGTCGGACTGTTCCTGCCCAACGTGCCGGTCTATGTTGCGGCCTATTACGGCATCGCGATGGCCGGGGCGACAGTAGTCAACTTTTCGCCCCTCTACACGGTCGAGGAACTGGCTCAACAGGTCGAAGATTCGGGCGCGAAGCTGCTCTTTACCATCGACTCTTCCGCGCTCCTTCCAACGGCACTGAAAGTGCTCGATTGCTCGTCGCTTGAAGGCCTCGTCGTCGAGAGCCTTGCCGACATGCTGCCGCGCCTGAAATCGGCGCTGATCCGCATAGTCGGTCGCAAGCAGCTCGCCGCCATTCCCACCAACGACAAGCGGGTGCGGACTTACGCGGATTTCATCGCTGGATGCACTGAGCCAAAACCGGTCGAGATCGATCCGAACGACGTGGTCCTGCTGCAATATACCGGCGGCACCACCGGCACGCCGAAAGGCGCGATGCTGACGCATCAGAACATCACGGTAAACGCGCGCCAGACCCTGCGGGTCGACCGCCACCGGGGTGAGCGTGACATCATGATCGGCGTATTGCCGATGTTCCATATCTTCGCGAACATCGTCGTCCTGAACCGCACCGTGCTGGACGGGGGCATGATCGTGATGCTGCCGCGATTCGACGCGCGCCAGACGCTGAAGGCGCAGAACCGGGTGAGGGCGACTTCGATGCCCGGCGTGCCGACGATGTTCCAGGCGCTCCTCGACCATCCCGACGTGGCCAAGACCGATTTCGATTCGTTGCTGGTATGCATTTCGGGCGGCGCGCCGCTGCCCCTGCCGCTGAAGCGGAAGTTCGAGGGGCGGACCGGCGCGCATATCGTGGAAGGCTACGGGCTCACCGAATCGGGCATCGTGTCGACCAATCCGTTCGGCAATCTAGACTTCGAAAAGCCCGGCACGATCGGGCAACCCCTGCCGGGAACCGAGATCCGCCTGCTCGACAAGACCGACCCCACGCGTCTTGCCCCTGATGGCGAACCGGGTGAACTGGCGATCCGCGGGCCGCAGACGATGGTGGGCTACTGGAGCCGTTCAAACGACGATGGCGTCTTTGCCGACGGTTTCTTGCGCACTGGCGACGTTGCCACGATCGACGAGGACGGTTTCGTCACCATCGTCGATCGTATCAAAGACATGATCAGCGTCGGTGGCTTCAAGGTCTTCCCGAGCCGGATCGAGGAAGTCGTGATGGAGCGGAAGGGGATCCAAGAGGCGCTCGTCATCGGTGTGCCCGACGACTATCTGGGCGAACGTCCGAAGCTCTACGTCACGCTGGAAGAAGGCAGCGACGACGACGCGGATACGCTGTGCGCATGGGTCAACCGTCATGTCGGCAAGCATGAGCGCGTCGTCTCGGTCGAAATCCGCGAGGACCTGCCCAAGACGATGATAGGAAAGCTGGACCGCAAGGCGCTGCGCGCCGAAGTCGCGGCACAGGCAAAGGAAAAGGTGGCGGAACCGGCGGCCTGAGCCCCGGTTCGCGCCACCTTTTCAATACGTCAGATCAGTTTGCGAGGCTGAGGACGGGCTCGTCGCTTTTCGAAGCGGCCGCGCCCTTGGCCGGACGCTGCGCGAATTTGCCTTCGACGGCGGCGCCCTGTTCGATCGTCAGCGTGTCGTAGAAAACGTCGCCGGTGATCTTCGCGCTGCGCAGGATGACCAGCGTCTTGGCGTTGATCGAGCCGTCGACCGTGCCGGCCAGGCGAGCCGAATCCGCCTCGATCGCACCGTTGATCACGCTCTGCTCACCCTGGACGAGCGTGCCGCAAGTGATGTCGCCGTCGATGCTGCCATCGATGTGCAGGTCGTCGGTGGCGTTGATGTCGCCCTTGATCTTGATGTCCGGTCCGAAAACCGAGAAAGTCGAGCTGTTGCTGGCCACGTGATTAACCGTTCTTTGCGGGCGCTGCTCCGCCACTTTGCTTTGCTTCGAGAACACGTTTCGCTCCGGAAAGGCTCGCGCCCTTTTCGAGAATGGGACGCGGATTGACCGCGCGATTGTTGATGCGCACTTCAAAGTGGAGGTGCGGACCCGTCGAACGGCCGGTCGATCCGATACGGCCGATGATGTCGCCGGCCTTTACCGCTTCGCCGACCTTGGCGTCAAACTTCGACATGTGGGCATAGCGGGTCATCATGCCGTTGCCGTGGCGGATTTCCACGACTTTGCCGTATCCGCCCTTCCAGCCGACGTAGCTGACCTTGCCCTTGGCAGCGGCGTGGATCGGCGTGCCCACCGGACCGCGGAAATCGAGGCCCTTGTGCATCGCTGCGTGTCCGTTGAACGGGTCACGGCGATAGCCGAATGGCGAGGAGATCATGTCTTTGGCCGCCGGAAGCACGTTCGGAATACCTTCGAGGCCGCGTTCAAGCGCGCTCATCCGCGCGAGCGAGAGACCCAGCTTTTCGAAACGAGGGTCCAGGCCCTTATCGCCACTGCTGAAAGCTTCGAACGGGCCACCCATGGCAACCGGTTCGGCGGTGCGCACGATCGCCTTGGGGTCGAGGCCGAGGCGGCGGATTTCGCTGGCGGCCTGCTCTGCACGCGTGTCGGCAAGGCGAGTGAGACCTTCGACGAAGGCGAGCTGGCGCGCTTCAAGATGGGCGAGGGCCGAAGCCTCGGGCAGGGCGGCGCTGACCTTTTCGATCGTGGCTTGCGTTTGGTCGGTGCTGTCCTGCACGCCGGCAACGCCGTTGGTGGGAAGCTGGCCTAGGTGGCTTTCGACCATGTCGTCGATGAAGTCCTGACGGCGGACCAGGTCGTCGGCCACCGCGTCGATGTCCTCGCGATAGGCGGCAACGCGGCTTTCGGCCGTGGCGACCTTGGCTTCGCGGCTGGCAAGCTCGACAGCGTCCTGGTGCGTCAGCCACTCGTTCACGAGGGCAGTGGCCATCGTTCCGGTCCATACGACCGTGAGAGCCGCGATGGCGGCGGCGCAGCGCTTCTGGAATTTCCCGCTGATGCGGACGAACCGCACCTGACCTTGCGAACGCATGATGAATTCGCGATCCGGAAACCAGTTCTGCAGGCGGGTGGCAAGCCCGCTGACAACCTGTGTCACAGTTAGACCCCATAGTCCCTTGCAGTTCCGCTGGGGGTGCGAAACTTTCCCGTCGACGAAAGGGCTAACAGGGCCAAGGTTAACGTCGAGTTCCCGAATCTGACTTTCAGATGAACCGTTGGCCCAACGGGACGAGCCGAGCCGTTACCGTGCATAAATTCACAGGCCCTCGGGAACGCTCTTAGATTTAAGGCGTTTCGTCGCATCGCGCCAGTGGCGCTGACAGGGGTGTCAGTAGATTCGCTGGCGCATGCCGGAACGTCCGCAGGCCTGTGCCGTTGCGTTGATGAGCCCGCAAAACCCGCCGCTCTTGCGGGAAAATCCCTGACAGAACGCCCCCAAAGATGATAGGCGCGCCTATATGAACACACAGACCGAACTCGCCCCCGAGAAAACCGAAACCGATGTCGAGACGCTAATCGCCGGCCTTGCCGCCGATGCCCGCACGGCCCAGCGCAAGCTTGCGCAGATGAGCGATGCCGACAAGGCGACGGCGCTTCACCTCGCCGCACAGGCGCTGCGCGATGCTGCCCCGAAGATTCTTGCAGAAAACGCCAAGGACGTTGCAGCCGGTGAGGAACGCGGGCTCTCGGGCGCGATGCTCGACCGACTCCGTCTCGACGAAGCGCGCCTTTCCGGCATTGCCGATGCCGTCGACCAGGTCGCTGACCTTTCCGACCCCGTCGGTGAAGTCATCGATTCCAGCGAGCGTCCCAATGGCCTCAAGCTATCGCGCGTGCGCGTGCCGATAGGTGTCATCGGCATCATCTACGAAAGCCGCCCGAACGTGACTGCCGATGCCGCCGTCCTGTGCGTGCGCGCCGGCAATGCCGCGATCCTGCGCGGTGGTAGCGAGGCCGTGCATTCGAACCACGCCATCCTCGCCGCTCTGTCGAAGGGTCTGGCCGAGGGCGGAATCCCCGAGAAGGCGGTCCAGCTGGTTCCGACCCAGGATCGCGCCGCTGTCGGCGCCCTGCTGCGCGCAACCGGCGCGGTCGACATGATCGTCCCGCGCGGCGGCAAGTCGCTGGTCGCCCGCGTGCAGGACGAGGCCCGCGTGCCGGTGCTCGCCCACCTCGACGGCATTTGCCACACCTACATCCACTCGGCCGCCGACAAGGACATGGCCGAGCAAGTCGCGGTAAACGCCAAGATGCGCCGCACCGGCATTTGCGGCGCGATGGAAACGCTACTGGTCGACGCTTCGTACCCTGAGGCGTCGGCACTTGTCGGCAAGCTGCTCGACGCGGGCTGCGAACTGCGCGGCGATGGCCGGGCGCAGTCGCTTGACAAGCGGGTGCTGCCCGCGACGGACGAGGACTGGGATACCGAATATCTCGAAGCCGTGGCCTCGGTCGCGGTCGTCGACGGCATTGATGCCGCGTTGTCGCACATTGCCGAACATTCCTCGGGCCATACCGACGTGATTGTGACGTCTGATGCCGAGGCCGAGCAGACTTTCCTCAATTCGGTCGATTCGGCGATTGTCATGGCCAATGCCTCCAGCCAGTTCGCCGATGGCGGCGAATTCGGTCTTGGCGCAGAAATCGGCATTGCCACGGGGCGCATTCACGCGCGCGGCCCGGTCGCTCTCGAAGGGCTGACCACTTACAAGTGGCAGGTGCGCGGAACGGGTCAGACTCGTCCGTAACTTGTCGAGGTCCTGCGGTTGAGCGCGCCGATCTATACCGGCCTCTTGGGCGGGAGCTTCAATCCCGCCCACGGTGGGCACCGGCGAATCACGCTATTCGCGAAAGATGCGCTGGCACTGGACGAGGTCTGGTGGCTGGTCTCGCCGGGTAATCCGCTGAAGCCCAAGAAGGGCATGGCGCCATTGAACGCGCGGGTCGCGTCGGCCCGCAAGCAGGCCCGCCGCGCCCCGATCCGCGTGACCGCGATCGAGCGGGAGCTCGGAACGGTGTTCACCGCCGATACGCTTCAGGCCATCGTAAGGCGTTATCCGCATAGGCGTTTCATCTGGCTGATGGGGTCCGACAATCTGGCCCAGTTCCACCGCTGGAAGGATTGGCGGCGGATAGCGCGAACCATGCCGATTGCGGTGATCGCTCGTCCGGGATATGATGCCCATGCCGTGACAAGCCCTGCCACGGCCTGGCTAAGGCGCTTCCGGGTGCCTTTGTCCGGATTACGCAACCGGGGAAGTTGGAGCGCACCGGCACTGGTGTTCCTGGCATTCGATCCCGATCCGCGCTCGGCCACCGCCCGGCGCAATGCTATGCCCGATTGGGCAGGGGCCTTTTCTGCTTCAAGACCGCGCGATGCGGTCACGCGGAAGGTTCTATCGGGGCCGACGCATGGGGACCTGGCTTGATCGCCGCGACACCCGTGTCCGTTTCATCACAGTTCGGTTGCATAACGCCTGCATGGTGCAGGCACCCGGCGGTTTGCGCCGCGGGGAATTGAAGGGCGAAGACGAGGAGCCTACATAACACCCATGAACCAGGCCCAAGCCATGCCGGAGCAGACCGGCTTCAACACCCCCGGATCGGGCATTGCCGACATCGATGCCGAACCGGGTTCCCTGCACGAACTGGTCCTCCAGTCGCTTGACGACGACCAGGCGCAGGAAATCGTCTCCATCGACCTTGCCGGCAAAAGCTCGATCGCGGACCAGATGGTCATCGCGAGTGGCCGCTCCAGCCGTCAGGTTGCCGCGATCGCGCAGAAACTTGCCGAGCGGGTGAAGGCTGGCGGTTTCGGATCGGTACGCATCGAAGGCCTTCCGGCCGCCGACTGGGTGCTGATCGACGCGGGCGACGTGCTCGTCCACATCTTCCGCCCCGAAGTGCGTACGTTCTACAACCTGGAACGCATGTGGGGTTTTGGCGAGGGCGGCAACGCCTGAGCTGAACCGCGGATCCTGTCCTCCGCAGCCGGGATAACCGGCCGGGGCGCTGGACGCGAATTGTGCGAGCGGTGTAACAGGCCCTCATGCGCCTGCACGTCATCGCTCGCGGAAAGATCGGCCGCTCGGCAGAGGCCGAGCTGGTTCAGCGCTATGCCAAGCGCGTGACCTGGCCGATGAAGTGGACCGAGCTGCCCGACACCGGCGGCACGGTACCCGCTTCACTGACGCCTGCGAAACAGGTCCTGCTGGATGAGCGGGGCAAGCAGATGTCGTCCGAAGATTTCGCCAAATTGCTGGAACGCTGGCGCGACGATGGCGTGCGCGAGGCGCGGTTTTTGATCGGCGCTGCCGACGGGCACGGCGATGCCGCGCGCGAAGAGGCAGACGTGCTGTTGGGTTTCGGCCCGATGACTTGGCCGCACCTGATGGTGCGTGCGATGCTGGCCGAACAGCTTTGGCGGGCGACCAGCATTCTGGCCGGTCACCCCTATCACCGGGCCGGGTAGATGCGCCTGCGCTTTGCCATCCTGACGCTTGCCCTGCTGCCCGCTGCCGCTGGCGCGGTGACGAGCGCGGAAGACCGGCTTCGTGAAGTCGAGGCGGCAAGGGCGGAAGCACAGCGCAAGGCGGCGGAATTTGCCGATCAGGCGCGCCTGATCGAGGATCGCGCGCTGAAGTCGGAAGCACGGGCGAGGGCGCTATCCGCCGAAGTGGCCGAGACGCAGAACCGGCTGGAGGCCGCGCAACTGCGCGCGGAGGCTTCGGAAAACCGTCTTGCCGTGCTGCGCGACGAACTCGCGAACAAGCGTGCGCCACTGTCCCGCATGATGGCCGGGCTTCAGCGGCTGGCGCAGCGCCCCGCACTGCTTCTGGTGATGCGCCCGTCCTCGACCCGCGATTTTGTGCGGATGCGATCGATGGTTGCGGGCATGCAGCCGCAGATCGCGGCGCACACAAGGGAACTGCGCGGCGATCTGGCCGAGGCACGCGATCTTGCCGCAACCGCGCGGCGCGCCCGTGAAGAAGGCGAGCAGGCGAGGGCGGACCTCACCGAAAGGCGCGCAGAGCTTCAGGCGATGGGCGTCGAGGACCGGATGACCGCCGAAAAGCTGGTCGATGCCGCGAACGAGGCACGGCGCGAGGCAACCTTGCGCGGCGCACAGGTCCGGTCGATCGGCGCTCTTGTCGCAGAGGAACAGCAGGGCGAGCGCACACTTGCCGCGCTATCGGCGCTTCCGGCCCCCACGCTGCTGGCCTCCACCACGGCTGCAAAGACCGATCCCGACGCCCCGCGCCTGCCGGTTCGCGGGGACATTCTTGCAGGTTTCGGCGAACGCGACGCCGCAGGCGGGCGCAGCAGCGGCATGACGATCGCGCCGCGCGGCGGTGCGCCAATAGTTGCGCCGCTGGCGGGCGAAGTCGCCTTCGCCGGGCCGTTTCGCGGCTATGGTACGATCGTCATCCTGCGCCATCCCGATGGCAAGCTCAGCCTGCTTGCAGGTCTTGATCGCACCGCCGTCAAAACCGGCACCAAGGTCAGGCGCGGCGAAATTATCGGCAGCGCACCCGATGCAGAGCCGCGCATCCTTTACGAATTGCGGCAGGGAAGGCGGGCGATTCATCCCTTGCTGGCACGCTGAAACGCGCTGAAAACCTGCCATCTGGCGTTAAGCCTTCATGCGCTATACATTTGTTCGTGATGCGTGGCGGCCACCCATGCCGCGCGACAAAAAGGATCAAGTTACCCATGGCCATTCGCCTCGCGCCGTTCCTGCGCTCTGCGGCTCTCGTGACCGCACTTGCCATGCTGCCCGCCACGACTGCCGGCCTTGCCGCCGTCGATGCCCGCAGCGCTCCGGAATTCGGCAAGCTGATGGTCATTTACCAGCGGGTGAAGGCGAATTACGTCGATCAGGTCGATGATGAAAAGCTGCTGCGCGGCGCGATCGACGGCATGCTGGCCAGCCTCGATCCGCATTCGGGCTATCTCGATGCAACCGCTTTCGAGAGCTTGCGCACCCAGACCGACGGCAACTACGGCGGCCTTGGCCTCTCGGTCACGATGGAAGACGGCGTGGTCAAGGTCATCGCCCCGACCAAGGGTACCCCGGCCGAAACTGCCGGTATTAAGGCGGGCGACTACATCACGCACCTCAACGGCAAGCTGATCTATGGCGGAACGCTGGACGAAGCGGTCGATCAGATGCGTGGGCGTCCGGGCACCGACATCAAGCTCACCATTTATCGCTCGGGCCGCGAAGAGCCGTTCGACGTCAACGTTACGCGCGCGATCATCGAATTGACCCCCGTCGAGTGGGAAGTCGATGGCAATATGGGCGTGATCACCGTTTCCTCGTTCAGTGCCAACGTCGGCCGCGATGTCGAGCGGGCGATGAACGGAATTCGTACCAAGCTGGGCAAGATGCCCGAAGGCATCGTGATCGACCTGCGCTCCAACCCCGGCGGTCTGCTGGATGAGGCAGTCGCCATGTCGGACCTGTTCCTCGACAAGGGCCAGATCGTGTCGCAGCGCGGTCGTTTCGCGCGCGACAATGAAAGCTACGTCGCACGTACCGGCGATATCGCGCGCGGCATCCCGCTGGTCGTTCTGATCGATTCAGGCTCGGCGTCGGCCTCCGAAATCGTGGCCGGCGCATTGCAGGACCATCACCGCGCGCTCGTCATGGGGCAGCGCAGTTTCGGCAAAGGCAGCGTACAGACGCTGGTTCCGCTCACTAACGACAGCGCGCTGAAGCTGACGACGGCGCGGTATTACACGCCGTCGGGCAAATCGGTTCAGGAAGGCGGGATCGAGCCGGATATCGCCGTGCCGCAGCTGTCCGACCCCGATGCCCGCGCCCGCGCCGAACGTGCAATCCGCGAATCCGATCTCCGCGGTCACCTGATCAACGAACTTCAGGTCGAGGACCAGGAACTGGAAAAGGACCTGATCGACGATCCGCGTTTCCAGATTTCGGCAGAGGAGCTGGAGAAGCAGGGCATCAAGGACTTCCAGATGCACTACGCGCTGGATACCTTGCGCAATACCCGGCTGGCGCAGAAGCACACCGGTGCGGCCAAGCCCTGATCTGATCTGATATTTCCGGACCGACAATGACCGCCGACCTGAAACTTGCGCGCCTGCTTGCGCTGCTTATCCCCGCAGCCCTTCTCGCGGGAGCCTATATCTCGCAATACGGCTTCGGGCTTTACCCTTGCGAGATGTGCTGGTGGCAGCGCTGGCCGCATTTCGCTGCCGTTGCGATCGCATTGCTTGCTTTTGTCGTGCCGGGAGATGCCGCAAAGGTTTGGCTGGTGCGTCTGGCTGCGATTGCCGTTCTGATCTCCGGCCTCATCGGCGCGTTCCATGCGGGTGTCGAATATGGCTGGTGGGAAGGGTTCACTCAGTGCACCTCGCTCGAAATCGCCGAGGGGCAGAGCGCGCTCGACGCGATCATGGGCGCGCCCACGGTGCGCTGCGATGAAGTGCAGTGGTCGTTGTTCGGCATCTCGCTCGCAGGCTGGAACTTCCTGATCTCGGGTATTGGCGCTATCGTCGTCCTCGTTCTCTCGGCACGGACGGGCCGGTCGGGCGTTGGTAGGGCATGACGATGACCGAAGCGGAAAAGAAGCAGCGGATCGAATCGATGATCCGCGTCGACCAGGCCGGTGAATATGGCGCAACGCGCATCTATGCGGGTCAGCTAGCCGTCATGGGCGACCGTGCGCCGGGCGCGGGCGAAATTGCCGCGATGGCGCAGCAGGAAGCGGATCACCGCGCGCGTTTCGATGCCCTGATGGCGGAACGCGGCGTGCGTCCCACATTGCTTCAGCCGATCTGGGACAAGGCCGGTTTTGCGCTTGGCGCCGTAACCGCGCTGATCGGGCCCGAAGCCGCAATGGCCTGCACTGCCGCGATCGAGACCGAGATCGAACGCCACTATACCCAGCAGCTGGAAGAACTGGGCGAGGAAGATCCCGAGCTTTCCGCCATGGTCACCGAATTCCGCGATGACGAGCGTGAGCATCACGACGCCGCGATAAATGCCGGTGCCGAACGCGCGCCGGTCTATGGCCTGATGTCGGGCGCGATACGCCTCGGCTGCCGCGTTGCCATCGGGCTTTCAAAACGCATCTGACCAAAATGGCCCACCCTTCACCTGTCATTCAGTGCGAAGGGCACTTATATCAGGACTGGAAAACAGACCTCGCGCTTGAAGGAGGCGCATAGACCGATGACCCGCACGCTGATCGCTACCCTTGCCATCGCCACCGCCGGGATCGGCCTTGCCAGCCCCGCTTTCGCGCAGGAGGCAGAACCTGCCGTCAATTCGGTCATCGTCTATGGCGACCAGGAATGCCCGGTTCCGACCGCTGAAGAGATCGTCGTCTGCGTGAGGCAGGAAGATCCCTATCGCATTCCCAAGCCCCTGCGGCAAAGCGAGAGCAAGCAGAACGAAGCCTGGGCGCAGCGCGTTGCTGCCAATCGCGATGTCGGTTCCACCGGCGTCGGTTCGTGCACCGTGATCGGGCCCGAGGGTCAGACCGGCTGCACCGCCGCCATCATCGAGCAGGCCTATGCCGAAAAGGCCACCGGCTCCGACGTTCGCATGGGTCAGCTTGTCGCCGAAGCCCGCGCTGCCCGCCTTGCCGAGATCGACGAAGATGCCGCCGCCGAACAGGCCCGCGTCGAATCCATCGAGGCCGAGTACGAGGCCCGCCGCAAAGCGCAGGAAGCCGCCGCCGCCGAGGACGAGCCGCTGCCGGAAATCGTTGCGGAATAAACCGTTTAGCGCCGCGGCCTAGATGCCTCGGTATTTCCTGAACCAGTCGACGAAGGCGGGAACGCCTGCGTCCACCGAAGTCGTCGGCGCATAGCCGAGATCGCGGCTGATTGCCGTGATGTCGGCATAAGTGCGCGGCACATCGCCCGGCTGCATCGGCTTCATGTCGAGCTCCGCCTTGCGTCCGCAGGCGTCCTCCAACAGGCCGATGACGCGCATCAGCTGTTCGGGCTGGTTGTTGCCGATATTGTAGATCGTATGCGCCGTGGTGCTGCCACCGGGCTTTTTCGAGCCGTCATCGGCGGGCGGACAGTCCAGTGATGCGACCACGCCGGCGATGATGTCGTCGATGTAAGTAAAGTCCCGATACATTTCGCCGTTGTTGAACACGGGGATGGGCTGGCCTGACAGGATGCGGTCCGTGAAGATCCACATCATCATGTCGGGCCGTCCCCATGGCCCATAGACGGTGAAGAACCGCAGCCCCGTCATCGGCAGCTTGTAAAGATGGGCGTAAGTTTCGCTCATCAGTTCGTCCGCCTTCTTCGTGGCGGCGTAGAGCGAGACGGGATGATCGACCCTGTCGTCGACGTCGAACGGCACTTTCTCGTTCCCGCCATAGACCGAGGACGAGCTGGCATAGACCATGTGCGCGACCGAGCGTTCGCGCGCGAATTCGAGCATGTTCACATGGCCGACGAGGTTCGACTGCGCATAGGCGTGCGGATTGTCGATCGAATAGCGCACGCCCGCCTGGGCACCCAGATGCGCGATCCGGTCGATCGTTTCGCCTTCCAGCGCGCTACGCAGCTTTGCCATGTCGGCAAAGTCCAGCTCGATGAAGCGGAACCGGTTGCCCGCGCCCTGGCAGATATCGGTCAGCCGGTCACGCTTCAGCGCGACATCGTAATAGTTGTTGAGGTTGTCGATCCCGACGACCCGCTCACCCCGAGCCAGCAAGGCCTTTGCCAGCGCCGCGCCGATGAACCCGGCGACCCCGGTGACGAGCGTGGTCGTCATCGTCCCTGCCCCGTCAGGACAGCGCGATGTCGGGCGCGTCTTCCTGCTTCATGCCGACGACGTGATAGCCGCAATCGACGTGATGGGTTTCGCCCGTCACGCCGGACGAAAGGTCGGACAGAAGGTAGAGCGCCGAGCCGCCGACATCGTCGATCGTGACGTTGCGCCGCATCGGGGCGTTCAATTCGTTCCACTTCAGGATGTAGCGGAAATCGCCGATGCCGCTGGCGGCCAGCGTCTTGATCGGGCCTGCAGAAATGCCGTTCACGCGGATGTTGTCGGGGCCAAGGTCGTTGGCCAGGTACTTTACGCTGGTTTCCAGCGCGGCCTTGGCGACGCCCATGACGTTGTAGTGCGGCACGACCTTTTCCGCGCCGTAGTACGTCAACGTCAGGATCGAGCCACCGTCGGTCATCAGCGGGGCCGCACGCTTGGTCACGGCAACGAGGCTGTAGGCCGAAATGTTCATTGTCATCAGGAAGTTGTCGAGGCTGGTGTCGACATACTTCCCGCGAAGTTCGTTCTTGTCGGAAAAGCCGATGGCGTGGACGATGAAGTCGATCTTCGGCCAGCGCGCGGCCAGCGTTTCGAACGCGGTGTCGAGCGCGTCCATGTCCGCCACGTCGCATTCCAGCAGGAAATCGCTGCCCAGGCTTTCGGCCAGCGGCTTGACGCGCTTGGCCAGTGCCTCGCCCTGATAGGAGAAGGCCAGTTCCGCGCCCTGTGCGCGAAGTGCCTTTGCAATGCCCCAAGCCAGCGACTTGTCGTTGGCGAGCCCCATGATCAGCCCGCGCTTGCCCTGCATCAGGGTTCCGGTGGGAAGAGCGTTTTCGTCCATGCCTGTTATCTTCGTTCCTGCTGGGCCGACGTTTCTTCGCCAGCCTCTGCTGTTTCCATGTCACGCACTGACGGCGTGTTGGCCAGCGCGGCATTAAGCTCCGCACCGACGACAAGCCCTAGCCCGACAAGCCAGAAAAAGAAAAGGGCGATCATCACGCCGGCAAGGCTTCCGTAGGTAAGGTCGTAGGCGAAGACCGTGCGCAGGACAGGGGGCAGGGCGACCGTCACCAGCATCCACCATCCCGCAACGAACAGCGCGCCGGGCCACTTGGGATATTCCGGTCCGCGGTATTTCTTGGGCGTCAGTGATACGAACAGAAGCCAGATCGACAGCAGCAGGCCAAACGCAGGAATAATGCGCGACAGCGAAAGCGCCGAACCAAGATCGGCCGCATCCGGGAACCAGGCGGTGATCATTTCCTGCACGGCCGAAATGTAGAACTGGGCCGAAAGCGACATCATCAGGAGGATGATCGAGCCGATGATGACGGCAACCGAAAGCAGGCGGTGTTTCAGAAAACTGGCCGAAGGCTTGGTGTGATAGGCGCGGTGCAGGATGTCGCGGATCGTCTCGATCAGGCTGCCCACAGTCCACAGCCCGAAGATCGCGCCTGCCCACAAGAGCCAGCCCGTCCGCGAGGAAACGACGTCCTTGGCAACAGGCTCGACCACTTCGGCGACGACAGCCGGCACCGCCAGCAGCAGAGCGTTGATCGCCGCCGTGCGGTCCTCGGCGTCGCCCAACAGAGAAAAGACGCCGGCGGCGACGATGAAGAACGGAAATAGCGACAGGATCGCCATATAGGCAAGGTTGCCCGCGTGGATGAAGCCGTCTTCCCACGCGCCCAGCAGGGTACACTTGATAACCTGGTACGTACGCGTCCCCGGGCCGATCTCGCTTCGGACCTTGTGGAGGTGGCGATTGATCCGCCGTCTCATCCGGCAGTCACCGGGCAAGGCACGAAGAGATATTCGGGTGTCACACGCCCAGCTTGGCCCGGATGGCGCGCGTATCGCTCCACCCCTCGAGCCGCTGCTTCAGGTCTGCGTCGTCTTCGGGAATATCGATTTCCAGCGTGACGAGCTGATCGCCGCGCGATCCGTCCTTGCGGGTGAAGCCCTTGCCCTTGAGGCGCAGGACCTTGCCTGACGAACTGCCCGGCGCGACGGTCAGCATGACCGCGCCGCTGGTCGTCGGCACTTTGACTTTCGCGCCGTTAACCGCCTCGTCCAGCGTCACGGGCAGATCGAGCCGCACGTCATCCCCGTCGCGGCGGAAGAAGGCGTGCGATTTCTCGACGATAGTGACCAGCGCATCGCCGGCGCCGCCCGGACCCTGCTCGCCCTTGCCGGACAGGCGCATCTGCGTTCCGTCCTCGGCCCCGTTGGGAAGCTTAAGGTCGATCGTCTTGCCGTCCGACAGCGTGATGCGCTGCGGGGCAAGGTTGGCGATGTCGGTCAGCGTAACCGCAAGCCGGTACTGCACGTTCGCGCCCTTGGGCGGAGGACGACGCGGACCGCCTCCCATGCCGCCGCCGAAACCGCCACCGGGGCCGCCACGCGCCGAACGCGGACCGCCGCCGCCGAAAATACCTTCGAACAGGTCGGAAAGGTCGACTTCCTCTGCGCCGAAACCGCCTGCGCCACTGCCGGGATGACCCCGCCGCCCGCCGCCAAAGCCTTGCCCGCCCATGCCGAAGGGCATTTGCGGATTGCCGTCGATGTCGATCTCGCCCCGGTCGAACTGGGCGCGCTTGTCCTTGTCGGACAGCAGGTCATACGCCTTCGTGACGTCGGAAAAACGTTCCGACGCCTTGGGGTTGTCCTTGTTTTTGTCGGGGTGAAGCTCTTTCGCCAGCTTGCGATAGGCGGACTTGATGTCCTTCTCGCTCGCGCCGCGCTGCACACCGAGGATCGAATAGGGATCGGCCATGATCGTTAGCTAGGAAGCATTTGCGCTTTACGCAACGGAGCAGTGTCGTGCATCGACCTTTGCGAAGGCGGCAGGGCATGCCTATGTTGCAAGCGCGGGGCGACGATGCGAGTCCGTCCGGCGCAGAATGGTCCCAGACAGCAGGCACGGCGAGAACAGTGGAACCCGAACTCCTGGCAGAAGACGCGATCCCGACCGGCGATCCCTTCAACCTCTTTGACGAGTGGTATGCGCTCGCACGAGAGCACGAGCCGAACGATTCGAACGCCATGGCGCTCGCCACGGCGAGCCCGAGCGGCGCACCGTCGGTTCGCATGGTCCTTCTGAAAGGGCACGGCGCGGATCTGGGGGCGGGCGGCGGTTTCGTGTTCTACACCAACCAGCACAGCCGCAAGGGCAGCGAGATCGCCGCCAATCCGCAGGCTGCTCTGTTGTTCCACTGGAAGAGCCTGCGCCGCCAGATCCGCATCGAGGGCCGGCTCGAACCGGTGAGCGAGGACATGGCGAACGCATATTTTTCCAGCCGCGCCCGCGATTCGCAGCTTGGCGCGCTCGCCAGCGACCAGTCGGCGCCGATGGCCGACCGTCGCGAGTTCCTGTCGCGGTTCGAGGAAGTTCGTCGCAAGTACGAAGGCAAGGACGTGCCGCGCCCCGACCATTGGGGCGGATTCCGCCTCGTGCCGCAAGCGATCGAGTTCTGGCACGACCGGCCATTCCGCCTGCACGAACGCCGGCGCTTCACGCGCAGCGCGAGCGGCTGGGCCAGCACTCTTCTCTATCCGTGAGTTCTATCCGCCGATGACGTCAGGCCCTGCGACCATTGCCGTCCATGCCGAAGAGGCACGGGCGCGCCGCGCGCTGCTGACCCGCAGCGCCGCCATTGCGAGCATGAGCGTGGCCGCGCTCCTGCTCGCCCTCAAGATCTACGCCACGGCCCGTACCGGCTCGACTGCGATGCTTGGCAGTCTTGCCGATACCGCGCTCGACATCGTGGCCAGCCTCGTCACACTGATTGGCGTGTGGGTCGCGGCCCATCCGCCCGATTCGGACCACCGGTTCGGGCATGGCAAGGCAGAGGCGCTGGCAGCGTTGGTGCAGGTCGTTTTGATCTCGATCTCGGCGGTGGGCATTGCCGCCCGCGCGATAGAGGTGTGGCTTGGCGGCGGACGCGTCGAACAGGCCGAGGAAGGCGTCGTCGTCTCGCTGATCGCGGTCGCTGCGACACTGTTGCTGCTGGCTTGGCAGCGCCATGTCATTCGCAAGACCGGATCGATCGCGATCCAGACCGATCACGTCCATTACAAGTCGGATATTTTCCTGAATTTCGCGGTGATCGCGGCCCTGCTGCTCGACCAGTATGCAGGCGTCACCGGCGCCGACCCGATCTTCGCGCTCGGCATCGCGATATGGCTGGGTTGGAACGCCTGGGAAGCGAGCCAGCATGCCATCGACAACCTGATGGACCGCGAATGGCCGGTCGAGAAACGTGAGGAACTGCTCGATACGATCCGCGATAACCCTGACCTTCAGGGAGTCCACGATCTTCGCACCCGCACGGCGGGCAACCGCGATTTCGCGCAGTTTCACATCACCGTCGACCCCAACATGACCGTGGCCGAAGCGCACGAGGTCATGGACGCGATCGAGGCGAGCCTGCTGGCAAGGTTTCCCGAGACCGAGTTCCTCATCCACACCGATCCGGAAGGACATGTGGAACTGGATTCCGATCGCCCGGTCGACTTGCTGACCGAAGGCGTGGACGCGGATTTCCCCGAACAGGCAAAGCCGGCCTGACCATGCCCGCAATTCCCTTCTGGCATATCGACGCCTTCGCGCCCGAGCCATTCGCGGGAAATCAGGCCGCGGTCATGCTCTACGCTGACGGCTTTCCCGACGATGCGACGATGGCGCGCATCGGGAACGAGAACAATTTTGCCGAGACCGCTTTTCTGGTCCCTTACGCGGGGCCGGAAGCGGATTATGAACTGCGTTGGTTCACGCCTCAATGCGAGATCCGGCTTTGCGGCCATGCCACGTTGGCTTCGGGCCATGCCATGTTGGGGCGGGACGGGACAGACGAGGTCCGTTTCCTGACGCGGCGGGCAGGCGTCTTGACCGTCAAGCGGCATGGCGATGCCTATGAAGTCGCGTTGCCCGCGATCCCCACGCAGCCGGGCGAGTTTCCTGCGGCCATTGCCGCACTGGGCGCTGCGCCACAGGCGATTTCGCGATCGGGCGACGGCTACAAAGTCTTCCTGTTCGACAGCGAGGATACGGTGCGCGCCTTGCGACCCGATTTCTCCGCCCTTGGCGCGATGGGCGACGATCAGTTCATCTGCACTGCACCCGGAACCGAGACCGACGTTGTAAGCCGCGTCTTCGTCCCCGGTGCCGGCGTGGACGAAGACAGCGTGACCGGTTCGGCCCATGGCGTGCTGACCCCGTTCTGGACGCAGCGGCTGGGTAGGGCAGAATTCACCGCGTTCCAGGCTTCGCAGCGTGGCGGGCTGCTGACCTGTAGGCTGGATGGCGAGACTGCGTGGCTTGGCGGGCCTTGCGTCACGCTGCTCGAAGGAACGTTCCGCTACTGAATCTTTGGTCGCTACTGACCTGTCGGAAAGCGCGAGACGAGGTTCGCCATCGCCTCGCGCAGCAGGTCCTGCTCCTCCTCGTTCGAGTTGCCCAGCCGCACGATCGTCAGCTTCTGTGACGGTGAGACCAGCGTGTACTGCCCGCGAAAGCCGAGCATGGCGAACGTACTTTCAGGTGCGCTGCCGGGAAAAAGGACACGCTCGCGCCCTTCGGGTCTCGGCTTGTTGAGCCACAAGTGCGCGCCATAGGCCGGGTCCGCGGGACTGGATGTACGCATGAAGCGGACCCAGCCTTGCGGCACGATACGAACGCCGCTGGGTGATGCGCCGCCGCCCCGCAGCATCTCGCCGAATTTTGCCCAGTCGCGCGCGGTTGCGTGGATCATGCTGCCGCCGACAAGCGTACCATGCGCGTCGAATTCGGCGACGGCACTGTCCATCGCCAGCAATTCGAAAAGGCGTTCGTGCAGGTATCCGTCCATCGCCGCGCGGCGGGTGGCGGGGCGGTCCGATTCGGTCAGCGCGCGGGTGGCGATGTCGGCAAGGATGACGCTGCTGGCGGTGGAATAGACGAATTCTTCGCCCGGTGCCGCGCTCAAAGGCTGGGTTTCTGCGAAATGCGCCATGTCGTCGCGGCCTTGGAGCAACAGCATCTGCGGTGTGTCGGCATCATAGGCAGGTTCGCCGGTTTCGACATGCCGCAGCCCGCTGCGCATCTGGAGCAGTTGTCGCACCGTGATCTCGCCGCGCGGATCGCCGACCCGTTGCCAGCGCGGTACCGGGGCAGGCTCGTCCAAGGCAAGTGAACCGTCCGCGATCAGCATGCCGATCACGACGCCGGTGACGGTCTTGGTCATCGACCAGCCGACATGGCGTGTTTCGGGCGTGTACCCATCGGCATAGCGTTCGGCGACGATCTTGCCGTCATGCATCACGATCAGCGCGCGGGTTTCGCCCACGTCGTCCGCGAACACGCCGTCGATGGCACGGGCCAGCCCCTCACGCGATGCGCCGGTTTCGCCGTCGGCAAGCGAGGCCATCGATTCCGCGCTCGGCGGCGGTAGCGGCTGGGCACCGTCCGTCGCATCGCAGGCGCAAAGCACTGGCAGGCACGCGGCAGCAAGGATAGGAAGCAGGTAACGCGTCTTCATTGCGCGCGTGATCGACCAAGTCCCCCTTTCAAAGCAAGTCGGCAACCCGGATGCCCCCAAGCAAATCACCCCAATCCGCAAAATCACCACCCGCAAAATCGTCGCGCAGGCACGCCACCCGCCAGCCCGCCCGCAAGGGTGCCAGGGCCGCGTTGCTGATCGCGGGAGTTCTCGCGGTGCTGCTGGCCTGGGGCTGGACGCCGCTGACCGCGCAGGCCGAGGCGGGGACCGCCTATGGCGCGCGCGTCGCCTGTTCGTGCCGCTATGTCGGCGGGCGCGAACTGGGTGACTGCGAAAAGGACTTTCTCGACGGCATGGGCATGGTCTCGCTGTCCGAGGACGACGTCGACCGCTCGGTCACCGCCAGCGTACCGCTGATCGCCAGCACGACCGCGACTTATCGCGAAGGCTGGGGCTGCGTGCTGGAAACTTACGAGGACTGATCCGACGCCCACACACCGGGCGGCAGGTCTTCTTGCGGGACGCAGCGCTCTCCGGGACCAAGACCCTGATAGACCGGCCCGTCGGGCGCGCCATAGGGCATGGGCGGCGGCGGCATGGGCGGGATCGACCGTTCGCAGGCGAGGCGGGTACGGCCCTGCTTCATGCAGACAGCCACCTGTTCTTCGAACGCTTCGGCCATGCGGTCGCGGACCATGCGCTGCTGCTCGGTCAGCGCAGCGCGATTGGCGGCGGCTTGTTCAGCGGTCAGGTCGCAAACGGGCTTTCGGGAAATCCCGCTGATTTGCACGACGTCGCCGTTGCCGCCGCACTGGAGGCGCAGAGCATTGAGAGCGGTCTCGTCCTCGACCGGCGGATCGATCCAGATCTCCCCCACCTCGCCCACGCGTAGCTGTTGCAGTCCAAAACGTCCGACCGCCAGCCAGCCTTCGCTATCGACGTATACCCCGTTCGCCCGAGGTCCCAACAAGACGAGCGGTCCCTTCGCGCTGCCAAGCCGCAGGCACCCGCGCGCCAGCACAAGCTTCGTCTGCTCCGGTCCCGTCCGGCTTGGCCCCGACCCAGCGACATCGATAATGATCAGGTGCTCTTCCTGCCTGCCGGGGTCTGCGAAAGCGACGACGCGCACTGCGTCGCCGACTTTGCCGATCAGCTCCTCGCCTCGCGCTTCGCGGGACCACGCCTCGGTCAGGCTCCACGGCCCGTCCCAGCGGCCCATGCCCGCGCTCTCCAGTTGGGCTGTCGTGCCGTATAGCGTAGGCGCATCCTCAATCGTGCCGAATGCGAAGAGTTCGCCGAAACCATCAGGCTGCAGCGTCACGCCATTGGGAATCGACCCGCTGCGCTCGGGTGTCTGGAGGTGAATGTTCGCCGGCCAGGTCGGTTGTTCGTACCGCCGGTGCCCGATCTTGAACGGGTCCAGCCAAGCAAGCAGGGCGATCACCACCCACGATGCGATGAGCAGCCCGAGCCACGTGCTCCGGCTTTTCCGGTCGGCCTCTAGCCTGAGACCTTTTCGGTATCCTCGATCCATCCGCCGCCGACGACCCTTTCCCCCGCGTAGAAAACCGCGGCCTGTCCGGGGGCGACACCGTATTCGGCACGCTCGAACACCACGCGGACAGTGGCGTTACCGCCAAGATCGCCTTCTATCCGGCAAGGCACCGGCTTCGCAAGAGAGCGAACCTTTACAGCGACTTGTCCCGACGGTATCGGCCCGATACGGTTGGTCTCCACCACTTCCATCGCGGTTACGGCCAGCAGTCGCTTGGGCCCTACGATAACCGCCTGACGCTCCGCATCGATGTCGGTGACATAAAGCGGCTCGGCCTGTCCGCCGATCTCCAGCCCGCGGCGCTGGCCGACGGTGTAGTGTATGATGCCCTTGTGCGTGCCAAGTTCCTCACCCGTCTGGGCATGGACGATGGGGCCGGTGTTTCCTGCTTCGGGCCGCAGCTTCTTGACCAGCGACGCATAATCGCCCTCCGGCACGAAGCAGATGTCCTGGCTGTCGGGCTTGGCGGCGACGCCGAGGCCAAGTTCGGCGGCGATTTCGCGCACCTGCGGCTTGGGCAAACCGCCCAAGGGGAAGCGAAGGAAGTCGAGCTGCTCGTCGGTCGTGCCGTAGAGGAAGTACGACTGGTCGCGCGCCGGATCGGCGGCGCGATGCAGTTCGGGACCGTTTTCGCCCACCACGCGCTGAACGTAGTGGCCGGTGGCAAGGCAGTCGGCGCCCAGTTCGCGCGCCATGCGGAACAGGTCGGTAAACTTCACACCCATGTTGCAGCGAATGCAGGGGATCGGCGTGCGCCCGGCCATGTATTCGTCGGCAAAGCGGTCGATCACGTCTTCACGGAACTGGCTTTCATGGTCGAAGACGTAATGCGCGATGCCCAGCCGGTCGGCCACTTCGCGCGCGTCACGTATATCGTCGCCGGCACAGCAGGCGCCCTTGCGCTTCACCGCCTCGCCATGATCGTAAAGCTGGAGCGTGACGCCGATGACTTCGGCTCCGCTCTTGGCCGCAAGCGCGGCGACGACCGAACTGTCCACCCCGCCCGACATGGCCACAACGATCCGGCGCGCGGAAAGCGGCTGCTCGAGCTGGAATAGCCCGGCAAGGTCGGTCGCCGAAGGGGCGGTGGGGAGAGTGGTCACGGTCTGTCCGGTCATGTCGCGGCTGCCCCTACACGTTTCCGGCACGGGGCAAAAGGCATGGACGAGGGCGGGGACGAGGTGGGGGCGCGGGCCGGAAGGATTAAGCATTATCCCTAATGAGTTATGAAGCCCGCGTTTATGCTTTTTTGACCAAGCCTGTTGCATGGTCACCGACATGTTCGAGAATCTTCCCAATCTGCCATTGGACGGGGCAACGGAAGATGACCGTGGGGCCACCCGGCGGATCGACTGGCATGCCCTGCTCTCAAGGCTTCAGGCCGAACGCGATCTGCGCGCCTCTTTGGAGGACGGTCTTGACCGCCGCGGGCTTGCGACCCTCATCACCGAAGGCAGCTTCGATCCCCACGCGGCAGAGATGCTGTTCGCGCTAGCCGCGGGTGCAGGCGTGCCCGGCGACACGCCCGAGCGGCGCTTCTTGCCCGAGGATTTGGCCGCTCTTTCGCAACAGGTAGCGGGCGCGCCATCGCGTTTACGCAATCCTAAGTCTTCCGATTGTAAGAATCCGTCACAAACGACGGAACGAGTGGCCAGCGATGGCTTCGACTTCGAGGTCTCCCCCAAGACCTCGCCGTCGTCTGAAGGGAACGCTTGAGGACGTAGATGATCGAGAACCAGGACATCAAACCTGCGATGGTAATCGGCCCGCTTGGCGAGCCTCTGACGCTGGACGACTTGCCGCCCGCGTCGACCAAGCGCTGGGTCGTTCGCCGCAAGGCGGAAGTGGTCGCGGCCGTGAACGGCGGGCTGCTCACCATCGACGACGCATGCAAGCGTTACGACCTGACTCTCGAGGAATTCGCGTCCTGGCAGCGCGCTGTCGAACGCTCGGGCATGAAGGGCCTGCGCGTTACGCGGATCCAGCACTACCGCGACCTGTACGAACGGCAGATGAAGTACTAACGCGCCCGTCGCGCCCCCGCGAATCGCATTAACCAAGACATTACCGGAACCGCTTCTGATCGAAGGCGTTTTCCCCTCATCAAGAAAAGAGGAGGACGCCTTGGATTGGATTCTCGCTATTATCGTGGGCGGTATCGCCGGCTGGCTGGCCAGCATGGTCATGAACCGCGATGCCTCGATGGGCATTTTCTGGAACATCATCGTCGGCGTGATCGGTGCCATCGTCGGCAAGTTCGTGCTGGGCCTTCTGGGCGTCGCGGGCGGTGCGAACTGGCTGCTGTGGTTCATCAGCGCGCTGGTCGGTGCGGTTATCCTGCTGGGCATCGTGAACATGGTGCAGCGCGGGCGCGTTCGCTGACCTTGCCCTGACGCCCGGACGGATTGCCCGGACGGATTGTAAGTCGGGGCCTTAGAATGTAACATATGAAAATATATCCGGCCTGCCGTTTCGGCGGGCCGGTTCTTGTGTATCAGCCCTCTTGCCGGTTATCGCGTGGCCATGGCTCTTGCCCAAGGTGACTTAGACGAGTAATACAGCGTCGTTATATCGGGTGACGATGATGGGGAGCGCCGCAAGGCCACGCTTATGAAGTACGATTCCATGTCCAACAGCGGGCCGGCAGAGCCTGCGATCGTCGACCCTTACGATGATGCGCTTGACGATTCGCCGGCGCGTGAGCGTCGCCGCAAGCAAATCGTGATCGCCGCCATCGTGGCAGGCGCCCTTGTCGTCATCATCGCCCTGTTCCTTGCCATGAGCGGCGGCGACGATGCCGCGCTGACCACCGATGATGGCGAGCAGGTGCCGTCCGTCACCGTAATCGTGCCGGGCAGCGAGACCGTGCTGGGCGAAATCGACGCCAGTGGCACGCTTGCCGCGCGTCGCCCGATGCCGGTTGGCGTCGTGGGAGAAGGCGGCCAGATCACCGACATCCGCGTCGACGAAGGCGACTGGGTCCGCGCCGGACAGGTTCTCGCCGTGATCGAGCGTTCGGTACAGAGCCAGCAGGTCCAGGCACAGGCCGCGCAGGTCGAAGTCGCCCGCGCCGATGCCGAACTGGCGCAAAGCAATCTCGAACGCGCGCTACAGCTGGTGGATCGCGGCTTTATTTCCAAGGCCGACGTCGATCGCCTGACCGCGACACGCGACGCCGCCCGGGCCCGCGTCCGAGTGGCAGAGGCCCAGCTTGGCGAACTGCGCGCACGTAACGCACGGCTCAACATCGTTGCCCCGGCTGGCGGCTTCGTGCTCCAGCGCAATGTCGAACAGGCGCAGGTCGTGTCGGCAGGGTCGGGCCCGCTGTTCCTTATCGCCCGCGGCGGCGAGATGGAACTGGCTGCGCTTGTTGGCGAAAGCGATCTTTCCCGCCTTTCGGTCGGCGCCACCGCGCAAGTGAAGCCGGTTGGCTCCGACAAGACTTTCACCGGTCAGATCTGGCAGCTCTCGCCCACAATCGATGAAGGTTCGCGTCAGGGCGAGGCGCGCATCGCGCTCGACTATGACCGTGCACTGCGCCCCGGCGGCTTTGCCACGGCGGCAATCGGCACCGGCGGGGTCGATGCCCCGATGCTACCCGAATCGGCGATCCAGAACGACGACACGGGCTCGTTCGTCTACATCGTCGACAAGGACGACACGGTCCAGCGCCGTGCGGTCAAGACCGGCCTCGTCACGGATGCGGGCATCACGGTGGTCGAAGGGCTGACCGGAAACGAGAAGGTGGTGCTGCGCGCAGGCGGCTTCCTGTTCGAAGGCGACAAGGTGAAGCCCAGCATGTTCAAGCCCGGTACGTAAGGGGCCGGACCCATGAACTTCCGCAACCTGTCCGCCTGGTCGATCCGCAATCCGATCGTTCCCATCGTCCTGTTCACGGCTCTGCTGTTCGCCGGCATGTTCTCGTTCGCGCAGATGGACGTGAACAACAATCCGGACATCGACTTTCCCGGTGTGAACGTGCGCATCTCGCAGCCCGGCGCCGCGCCGAGCGAGATCAACACACAGATTACCCAGAAGGTTGAAGCGGCGGTCCGTTCGATCAACGGCGTCGATGAGATCCAGTCGACCGCGCGTGAAGGGTCGAGCAGCACTTTCGTGCAGTTCGAACTGGGCATCGACCCGAACGAGGCGACGAACGAGGTCCGCAACACGATCGACCAGATCCGCAGCGACCTGCCCGACGGGATTCTCGAACCGCAGGTCTCAAAGGTCGACATCGCTGGCGGTCCAATCGCCTATTTCGCGATCTATGCCGACGACATGACGATGGAGCAGCTGAGCTGGTTCGTCGACGACACCATTTCAAAACGCCTGCTCTCGATCGAGGGCATGGCTTCGGTCAGCCGCAACGGCGGCGTCGACCGCGAGATCCGCGTCGTGCTGGATCCTGCCAAGATGATGTCGCTGGGCGTCACGGCTGCACAGGTCAACGGCGTGCTGCGGCAGGTCAACATCGATGCCGCGGGCGGTCAGGCCGAGATCGCCGGTGCGCGTCAGTCGGTCCGCGTGCTGGGTAATGCCGACGACGCATTCCGCCTTGGCGAAACGCGCATCAACCTGTCCAATGGCCGCATCATCCGGCTGAAGGATATCGCGACCGTTTCCGACAGCTATTCGGAACAGACCCGCGTCGCCACGCTGCAGGGACGCCAAGTCGTGACCTTCAGCCTCGAACGCGCGAAAGGTGCGTCCGAAGTCACCGTCTATGATGCGGCAGTGGTCGAGCTGGAAAAGATCAAGGAAGAGAACCCGGGCATTCACATCAACCGGCTCTTCACTTCGGTCACGTACACGAAGGACCAGTACAAGAGCTCGATCGAAGCGCTTGTCGAAGGGGCGCTGCTGGCAATCATTGTCGTTTTCTTCTTCCTGCGCGACTGGCGCGCCACGATCATCAGCGCCATCGCGATCCCGCTCTCCGCGATCCCGACGTTCTTTTTCATGGACCTCATGGGTTTCTCGCTGAACACGCTGTCGCTCCTCGCGCTCAGCCTCGTCGCGGGCGTCCTGGTCGATGACGCGATCGTGGAGATCGAGAACATCGTGCGCCACATGCGTATGGGCAAATCGGCCTACCAGGCCTCGATCGATGCTGCCGACGAAATCGGACTTGCCGTCGTCGCGACCACCATGTGTATCGTCGCGGTCTTCCTGCCGGTCGGCATGATGCCGGGCATTTCGGGCCAGTTCTTCAAAAACTTCGGCCTCACCGTCGTTGCTGCGGTGCTGACCAGCCTTGCCGTGGCCCGCATGATCACACCGATGATCGCGGCCTATTTCCTGCGCGCTAAGGGTCATGCCGAACATGGCGGCGGGCGCATGATGGACCTCTACATGCGCGTGCTTCCCTTCATGCTGGACGAAAGCAAGGCAGAGGAGCGCAAGGCCCGTCCGGCCCGCGATATCGAGATGTTCGTGCCCGCGCTCGCTTTGGCCGTGTTCGTCTTCGTAGTGGGCGCATCGTTTGGACTGGCGACCGCCGAATACGGTGACACCTGGGGCGAAACGTTGATCGCCATCGGCAAGGTGCTCGGCGGGACGCTGATGGTGGCAGCCATCGCAGGCGGAGCTATGTTCGGTATCAGCCTGCTGATCGCCGTCATCATTCGCGCGACGCGCGGCGGAGGCGGTGCGATGGCAAGGCTCCGTGGTTTCGGTCACCGCGCCTACGCCCGTTTCTTCGACCATCGTTTCTGGGCCTTCATCGGAGGCGTCGCGGCCCTTGTGCTGACCGCGGTTCTCCTCGTTTCCCTGCCCCAGCAGTTCCAGCCGGAATCGGACCAGGATACGAGCGAGGTCCGCATCGAAATGACGCCGGGTACCACGCTCGACCAGACGGTCGCCGTTGCCGACCGGATTTCGGACATGCTCTATGATCAGCCCGAAGTCGAACGCGCTCTGGCATCGATCCGCGAAGGCAACGCGAATATCTACATCGCGCTCAAGGACGAGCGCGAGACCACGAGTATCGAGTTCGAGAACCGCCTGACCCCGGCGCTGCAGGACATTCCCGACGCCCGCGTCAGCTTCGCGTCCCAGTCCGGTGGTTTTGGCACGGGCCGCGATATCACCATCATGCTGTCGGGTTCCGATTCGGAACAGCTTGAGGATGTCGCCAACCAGCTCGTTAGCGAAATGCGCGGGCTCGATTCGATCATCGCTCCGCGTATCGAGGCCGATCTCCAGCGGCCCGAACTCATCATCACGCCGCGGCCCGATCTGGCCGCCCAGCTCGGCGTGACGACCGCCGCGCTCAGCCAGGCGATCCGTATCGCGACGATCGGCGAGATCGACCAGAACGCTGCGAAGTTCTCGCTATCGGATCGCCAGATCCCGATCCGTGTGATCCTTGCCAAGAAGTCGCGACAGGACATCTCGACGATCGAGAACCTGCCGATCCCGACTGCGACGGGTGGCTCGGTCCCGCTGGGCCGCGTTGCCGATGTCAGCTTCGGAGCGGGCCCCACGCAGATCCAGCGCTTCAACCTGTCGCGCCGCATCCTCGTCGGCGCGGACATGGCCGACGGCCAGGTGAAGGGCAACGTGATGGGCGAAATCAACAAGCTGCCCACGATGCAGAACCTGCCGACAGGCGTTTCGACCCCACCGGTCGGCGACGACGAGTGGCAGCAGGAAATGATCACGAACTTCATGTACGCGGTCGTGACCGGCATCTTCCTCGTCTTTGCCGTGCTGGTGCTTCTCTACAAGCGCATCATCTCGCCGCTGGTGAACATGACATCGCTTCTGCTCGCGCCTCTGGGCGGGCTCTTGCTGCTCTGGTTCCTGGGTATATTCGACAAGAACCTCGGGATCATCTCGATGCCGGTCTATATCGGCCTGCTGATGCTCCTGGGCATTGTCGCCAAGAACTCGATCCTTCTGATCGACTTCGCGATCGAAGAAATGGAAGCCGGCGTGCCGAAGAAGGAAGCGATCATCGACGCAGGTCACAAGCGTGCGCAGCCGATCGTGATGACAACGGTCGCCATGGCGGCCGGCATGGTGCCGACGGCCCTTTCGCTCAGCGGTGACGGTGCATTCCGCGCGCCGATGGGCACGGTCGTGATCGGCGGCCTGATCCTCTCGACGATCCTGACGCTGGTCATCGTGCCGGCAGGCTTCTCGCTGGCAGACGGATTCGAAAAGCGCGTCGGCCCCAAGCTTCGCCAGTGGTTCCTGACCTATCGTCCGGGTGACGAACATGGTTTGCGCGATGATGCTGACGGGCAGAATCGCCCTGCGCCTGCCGAATGATGCGGAAGATGCACACGGTTTGAGCGGAAGCGACGACCTCGCGCTCGCGTCGGGCGCCATGCCCGACCGGGCCCGCACGATGCGCCGGGTCGCGACCGGGCTGCTCGTGCTCATGGCGGCGGTTTTCCTGGTTTCGCGCCAGTATCTCGGGATGCATCCGGCGGTGGGCTATGTCATGGCCTTTGCCGAGGCTGCGATGGTCGGCGCGCTGGCGGACTGGTTCGCGGTCACCGCCCTGTTCCGCCACCCGCTCGGCATCCCGATCCCGCACACCGCGATTATCCCGACCAACAAGGACCGCATTGCCGACACCATGGCGGGCTTTCTGCGGGCAAATTTCCTGACGCCGCAAGTCGTTGCCCGCCGCATGGCAGGCATGAATATCGCGCGCGGCATCGGCGACTATCTGGCGGCGCCCGACCATGGCGGAGCCGGGGTTCGCGCAGGCGCGGCGGAGCTTTTCGCCGAAGTACTCGAATCGCTCGACCCCGAAAGGCTGGGCGAACAGGTACGTTCGGGCCTCAAGAACCAGCTCGACAAGCTGGAGGTCGCACCGCTTCTGGGCAACGTGTTGTCGACCGCCATTGCTGACGGGAAACACTTGCCGCTGGTCGATTCGACAATCCGCTGGGCGGGCCTGACGCTGGAGGCGAACGAGCCAATGGTGCGGACCATGATACACGAACGGGCCAATGCCCTGCTGCGCTGGACGGGTCTGGACGAACGCCTCGCAAATTCGGTACTCGACGGGCTGTACCGGATGCTGGCCGAGATGCTGGTAAACCCTGACCATCCTGTGCGCGAAAAGATCGAGGAAGGGTTGGAGAAGCTCGCCCATGATCTGGTCCACGATCCTGAAATGCGCGCGCGGGTCGAAGGGATGAAGCACGAAGTGCTGTCCAGCCCCGCCGTCGGCGTCTGGTGGCAGAGCGTTTGGGAACGGATGCGCCGCGGCCTTATCGACATGGCCCGCAATCCCGATGCGGCGATGGGTGGCCAGCTTGGCGGCGCGATCTCCGAACTGGGGCAGGCCCTGCGCGACGATCCAAGATTGCAGATCCAGATCAACCGGTTCGCGCGTCGCAGCGCGGTCGGCATCGCCAACCGCTATGGCGACCAGCTCGTCCGGCTCGTCTCCGAAACCGTCAAGCGCTGGGACGCGACGACGATCACCCAGCGGGTCGAAGGCGCGGTCGGGCGCGATCTGCAGTTCATCCGCATCAACGGCACGCTTGTCGGCGGGCTCGTCGGCGTCGCGATCCACGCGCTCGACGCGCTGCTATCCTGATCGGCGCGAGATACGGGCAAATGCCTATCCGCCGTTGCGGGCGGCGTTGATGACCGACCCGTTAACCCTGATCCCCTTGGAAGGGCGCCCGCCCTTCGCTGATGGAGGGAACCGGACATGTCGCGCACGACGCAGGCTCTGGAGCACGAAGTCGCGGCGATCATCGCCTTGCGCTCGGGACCGCAGGGGCCGCGCGTGCTGCGCGAGATCGACGCGCATTTCGGCCGCATCATGCGGCTTATCGCGCCGCGCATCAGGCACTTCACGCGGGTCTATGGCCTGGTCGACATGGCCGACGATGCCGAACAGGTTTGTGCCATCGGCGTCCACCGCGCGATCTGCGACTATGATCCCGCCCGCGCGCTTTTCACTACGTTCGTGAACTGGCAACTGCGCTGCGAGCTTCAGGCCCTGCGCCACCGCGTCCGCTTGGATTCACGAGACAGCGCAAAGCGCGTCGGCGCGCGTACCGTCTCGCTCGACGCGATGATGGGTGAGGGTGATGTCTCCCTCGGCTTCGAGATCGAGGATGAGGACGCCAGCGCCCGGGTAGAAGCGGAAACCTCCGCCCGCATCGCGCAACGTTCCCTCGACGAGATGCTTGACGCGTACGAGGCGATGATGCGCGAAAGAGCGGAAAAGGAGCGCGCCCGTGCCGTCTTGCGGAGCCGCCAGACCATGCCCGGCACTGTCCACCCCGCCGATATTGACGCGTTTGAGCGCGATCTTGCGATGGAGCGCGCCATCGTCACCCGCTACGTCTTTGCCGACAACGACAAGGCCCGCTTCGACCCGGACCACCCGCTCGACCGCGAGAAACAGCGCCAGATCTCCCGCCGCGTCCTGCGCAACATCCGCGCACGGATCGACGGTGCCGCTGCCTGAGCAGCCCGTTCATCAGGGAGGTTTGGAAAGTGGATGCCCCGCGAGGATTCGAACCTCGATAGACGGAATCAGAATCCGTAGTCTTACCATTAGACGACGGGGCAACGGGCAGCCAATCGGCCGCCGAGGGGCGCCCAATATTAGCATCTCCCGCCTGCGTCAAGGCGAGTCTTGCATGGTTTCCGGCCGCGAACTTGTCACTTTAACCACCCGCCGTTAGCATGGGTTCCAGGTTCGCTGCGCATGGCCACTGGCCAGGGGCGCAGTTCATTGATTTTGGATTTGGAAATACAGCATGGCGGATCTGGACCCGCCGGCATCGCAGGACGAGGATCGGCAGACCGCGGACAGGTCGCACGATCCGGGATCGGAAGGGGCACGCAGACCCCCATCTGCCAAGGGCGCGCCGGACAGGCAGTCGAACAACCGGAACAGGCGAGGCAGACCTGCGCGCGGAAACGCTCCGCAGCAGAACGCGAAACCTTCTTCCGGCAACGTTCCGCAGGGCCGCCCCTCGCGGCAGGCCTATGCCGCGATCGACCTTGGCACCAACAACTGCCGCCTTCTCATCGCACGGCCTTCGGGCGAGAACTTCGTCGTGATCGATGCATTCAGCCGCGTCGTGCGTCTGGGCGAAGGCCTGGCGCAGACCGGGCGACTGTCGGACGAGGCGATGGATCGCGCGCTGTCCGCGCTCCACGTCTGCTCGGACAAGCTGAAGCGCCGCAACGTCCACCTCGCCCGCTCGGTCGCGACCGAGGCGTGCCGCCGCGCATCGAACGGCGACGACTTCATCGAACGCGTCCGCCGCGAAACGGGCATCGTGCTCGACGTGATCAGTGCCCAGGAAGAAGCGCGGCTTGCCGTGCTCGGCTGCCATGTCCTCCTCGAACGCGGCGAAGGCCCGGCGATGATCTTCGACATCGGCGGCGGCTCGACCGAACTGGTCCTGATCGAGACCGGCAAGGCCGTTCCGCGCATCGTTGACTGGCAATCGGTGCCGTGGGGTGTCGTCTCTTTGACCGAGAGTTTCCCCGCCAGCAACGCCGAGGAATCCGACAATCAGCGGCTCGAACGGTATCGTGAGATGCGCCGCGCGGTGCATAGATCCTTCTCCGACTTCTCGATGCGTCTCAAACCCTTCCGCTCGCAAGGCGGCGAGGACGGTCTGCGGCTTCTGGGCACCAGCGGCACTGTCACCACGCTGGCCAGCCTGCACCTCGGCCTGCCGCAATACGATCGCCGCGCGGTCGACGGGCTGATCGTCGAGGCGCTGGCCATGCGCGACATCGCCAAGCAGCTTTCGCACATTTCGCCCGAGGAACGGCAGGCGCTGCCCTGCATCGGGCGCGACCGTGCCGAACTGGTCGTCGCGGGCTGTGCGATCCTGGAAACGATCCTCGACCTCTGGCCTGCCGCCCGCCTTGGCGTTGCCGATCGCGGCATTCGCGAGGGTATTCTGCGCTCGCTCATGGGCGGGGCGAGACTGGATCAGCCGCGCGCTCTCGCCCAGCGTGAAAAACCGCTGTAAGAGGCGCGCCATGAGCAGATCGGGTCAGGACCGCCAGAAGCTGAAAAGCAACAAGAAGCGTACTGCGTCGTCGGCGCGCTGGCTGGCGCGTCAGCTGAACGATCCTTACGTCGCGCAGGCCAAGGCGGACGGCTATCGCAGCCGCGCCGCTTACAAGCTGAAGGAGCTGGACGAGAAGTTCGCGCTTCTGAAGAAAGCGAACGCCGTCGTGGATCTGGGCATTGCACCGGGTGGGTGGAGCCAGGTCGTTGCGCAACGCCGTCCGCAGGCGAAGATTGTGGGCATCGACCTGCTCGACGTCGATCCCCTGCCCGGCGTGACGATCTTCAAAATGGACTTCATGGATGACACGGCACCCGACGCGCTGATGGAGGCATTGGGTCAGGCTCCCGATCTTGTCCTGTCCGACATGGCGGCGAACACTGTCGGTCATAAACAGACCGACCACTTGCGCACGATGGGTCTTGTCGAAACGGCGGTCGACTTTGCAGTCCAGACACTGGCGCCGGGCGGCGATTTCGTGGCCAAGGTCTTTGCCGGCGGCACCGACAAGGCGCTGCTCGACATCCTGAAAAAGAACTTCCGCACCGTTAAACACGCCAAGCCTCCTGCCAGCCGCAAGGGCAGTTCGGAATGGTACGTGATCGCCCAGGACTTCAAGGGCCGCGCCGAAGAGGCTTGAGGCTCGAGGAACCGCACGGCCTGCCGGTCAGTTGATCGGGCATGGCAGACGCACACGGCATCAAGATCACCGAAGACGGCCCCTACGAGGTAAGCGCTTCGCTTCCCCTCATCGATCAGAAGATCGAAACCGGCCCGGACGGCGCTTCGCTCGACTGGGCGAAGACCGGCGAACATGATGCCGAACCGACGTATTATCTGTGCCGCTGCGGGCACAGCGCCAACAAGCCGTTCTGCGACGGCAGCCACGAGGACACCGATTTCGACGGCACCGAGACGGCGGATCGCAGCGGCTTCGTCGAAAAGGCGAATAAGCTCGAAGGCCCGCGCTATCATCTGCTCGACAAGGAAGACCTCTGCGCCGTGGCACGGTTCTGCGACACGTATCAGACCGTTTGGAAAGAGGTGGAGCGGACCGACGAGGACGAAATCGCAGACGTCTTTCTCAACCAGATCGCCCGCTGCCCATCGGGGCGGCTCGTCGCGGTCGACGCCGAGAGCGGTGACATGGTCGAACACCCGCGCGACCCCCGCATCTCGACGACGCAGGACCCGGCAGAGGAATGTTCGGGCCCGCTCTATGTCGAAGGCGGCGTGTCGCTGACCGGCGCGGATGGAGAGCGCTACGAGTCCCGCAACCGCATGGCGTTATGCCGTTGCGGTGCGAGCGGGAACAAGCCGTTCTGCGACGGCTCGCATATCAAGATCGGCTTTTCCGACCGCGATTAACGCACCTGCAGCTCGTGCTGCTCGTACAAGGTGCCCTTGCGCATTACATGGCTGATCTGGCGAAAGGCGGTAACGTTCTTGCGCGGGTCTTCGGCCATGACGAGCAGGTCGGCTGACTTCCCCGCCGTTAGCGAGCCTGTTTCTGCGTCGACACCCATCGCCTTCGCGCCGGCGATTGTTGCGGCCTCGATCACTTCGCCAGGGGGCATGCCCGCGGCCTGCATCGCTTCCATCTCCCAGTAGATCGACGCGCCGTGGAGCGTCAGCGGATTGCCGGCATCGGTGCCGACCGCTATCCGCCCGCCCGCATCGCGAACGGCGCGCAAATTGTGCTCCATGATCGCCTGCTCCCGTCCTATTGCCAGCGCCCTGTCGACGACGTAATCGGGCGTGAGACGCTCGGCCAGTCCCTTAAGCCCTTCGGGCGTGACGATCCGCTCGATGATCGCATCGTCCACGCACTTGCCCGGATCGTCGATGGTGTAGGCAGCGCCCGTCGCGACGGCAGCCATTGCGCGAAGCCAGCCTTCGCCAACGACGATGGTGGGCGTGTAGACCGTGTCGTTCACTTTCAGGAGGTCGAGAAACTCGGCATCGACGGGCTTGTCGTCGACGCTGTGAACCAGAATCGTCGCTCCGGCGCGCAGGGCGGCCTTGGCCTCCTCCAGTCCGGTCGCGTGGACGATGAGGGGCAGGCCCGCTTCCCGCGCCAGCTTTCCGGTCAAAAGCAGGCGGTTCTCCAGTTCCTCGCGCAGTTCGGGCTTGGGCTTCAGGAACCAGACCTTTACCGCATTAGAGCCGATGGCCTGAAGATGCGCGATGGCTGCACGCACCTCGTCGTCGGTGTCGAATGGCAGAAATGGTGCGAGTTCAGGATGGCCACCCGCGACGTAATTCTCATTATACTCGCTGGCATGCGTGATCAGCGGGCCTGCCGCGCGGGCGCGCGCGCGATCGGGACGGTCGGTATCGGTCGCCTGCTCGCCCGTAACGCTCCAGTCAGCACCGCCGACATCAAAAACCGAGGTAATGCCTGAACACAGATAGGCCCGGTGCCAGCGCCCCGGATCGGCCCGAAGCGTGGCCATGGTTTCGTGGTAGGGATAGATATCCGGCGCACTCAACCCATCTGGCCGTCCGTCGAGCCAGCCGGTCTGGGCGAAATGGACATGAGAGTCGATAAGGCCCGGCGTTACGTAACGCCCGGCAAGCTGGACGATCTCGGCCTTCTTCGGGACCTTGCAGTCGTCTGCGGTTCCGATGCAGGAAATCCGCCCGTCGTCGACAATGATCACGCTGTCCTCGATCGCGGTGCCGGTTCCGTCGATGGCGGTGGCCCCGACAAGCGCTGTGGTCTTTGCGTGTATCGGCGATGCCGCCAGCGCAACTGCGGCGAGCCCGATATATGTGGTTCTTTTCATGCGACCCCCAATCCTGTTCGAAAGGGAAGATGCACGACTGGTTACTCGATTTGAAGTGCGTGGTCAGACGCTGTAGCCGAATTCGTCCCACGCGCCCCGGCCATATCTGGTGCCTTCGTGCAGTTCGAAATAGCGGGCGTTCGAATTGCGAAAGGTCGCGAAACGGTCCTCGATCGCGACAGGTTCGGCGCGGCGCGTCAGCGTGGCGGCAAGGCCGCTCGCCGCGAGCGCCGCCTCGGCATCTTCGCACAAGTCTTCATAGCGAAGGACATGGCAGTCATCCTCGCGCATGTCGGCAAGCGCGGCGGAATGGGCGACGTTCCAGTGCATCATCAGTTCGGGAAGCGAAGTCTTGGCCCACTTCTGCGTAGCGGCCGCCGCTGCGCGCGGATCGCGGGTCAGGATGACGAAACGTGCGCCGGGGAAGACCTTCCGCAGCCAGCCTATCCTCGCGAGGTTGGGCGGGCTCTTTTCCAGCAGCGCTGGGGCATTGCCGACCACGAAGGGCTTCCACTGGTCGAGGATCTGCGTGCCAAGCGCCGGATTGAACGCGAACCTGCCCGGTCCGCCGAACGACTTGGCGGTCGAATAGACGGTCTGGATATGCTGCCCCTCGTTCTCGGGCACCGAGGCGCGCAGGATCGAGAGTTCGAAATGCGAGGCGAGGTAATGTTCGAGCAGGGTCGTCCCGCTGCGATGGAGCCCGCAGATGAAGACCATGCGTTCGATCCGCGGGTCTTCGGCATAGTCGAAACCGGGAAGCCGGGCAGGGGCCTGCGGCTTCGATCTGGTCAGGAAACGCATGGGTCAGGCGGGACCTTCACAAGGATGGGGCGCAAAAAAAAGGGCCGTACGAATACGGCCCTTTTTCGATGTATGTCTGCGAGACGTCAACGCTTCGAGAACTGGAAGCTACGACGTGCCTTTGCACGGCCGTACTTCTTACGCTCGACCACGCGGCTGTCGCGGGTGAGGAAGCCGGCCGCCTTGACGGTGCCGCGCAGAGCAGGCTCGTACTTGGTGAGAGCCTGCGAGATACCGTGCTTCACGGCGCCTGCCTGACCCGAGAGGCCACCACCCTTGACGGTGGCGACGACGTCGTACTGGCCCTGGCGATCGGTGATCGAGAAGGGCTGGTCGATGACGAGACGCAACGTGGGACGCGCGAAGTAGACTTCCTGGTCGCGGCCGTTGACGATGACCTTGCCCGAGCCGGGCTTGATCCAGACGCGTGCGACGGCGTCTTTGCGGCGGCCGGTTGCGTAGGCGCGGCCGAACTTGTCCAGCTGCTGCTCGCGCAGCGGCGTGGTGGGGGCCTGGGCTTCGGTGTTCTCGATCTCGGTGCCTTCGGTAAGCTCGGCGAGATCGGAAAGGTCCTTAACTTCGTTGTCGGCCATTATGCACCAACCTTGTTCTTGCGATTGCGGGCAGCGACATCGAGCACGGCGGGCTTCTGACCGTCGTGCGGGTGTTCGGTGCCGGCGTAGAGGTGGAGAGCCTTCATCTGCTGACGGCCAAGCGGGCCACGCGGAACCATACGCTCAACGGCCTTTTCAAGCACGCGCTCAGGGAAGCGGCCTCCGAGGATCTTCGCCGGGGTCGTTTCCTTGATGCCGCCGGCATAGCCGGTGTGCTTGTAGTATTTCTTGTCCTGCGTCTTGTTGCCGGTGAACTTCACCTTGTCCGCGTTGATGACGACGACATGGTCGCCGCAATCGACGTGCGGGGTGTAGCTCGGCTTGTGCTTGCCGCGCAGGTGGTTGGCGATGATCACCGCCAGACGACCGACGACGAGACCGTCGGCGTCGATGATGTGCCACTTCTTTTCGACCTCGGCCGGCTTGATCGACCGGGTCTGGGTGCTGATTGCCTTCATGGCTTTCAGTTCCTTACGTTGAAAAAACAGAATCGCCACGGGGCTGCCGCGGCGAGTTGGCGCGCTTTTGTGCGCATCGGTGCCGCAAGTCAAGCAAATCGGGGGCTTTCGGGCGCGGTAAAATAATACCGTTCAGAGTCAGCCGTTGCGTGCGACCGTCCCAATCCCCGCGAGCCACGCCAGCGTCTCGCCCCCTGCGGCCCCGCAAGTCCAACCCGTTATCGCGGGGGTTTCGTAGGGGTGTAGCTCTTCCAACCGGGCGACCGCGCGGTGGAGCATGTCGGCCCGCGTCTTGAACAGCGCGCCGACTTCATCGCCGGCGCCGCGCTCGCCATGCCAGACGTAGCGCGACTTGATCGGGATCATGTTGCAGCAGGCGATCAGGCCTTCGTCGAGCAGCGCGTCGGCGACCTTTGCGGCGCTATCTTCGTCCTCGAAGGGAGCCCAGATCAGCGCCGCCCCGCTCATTTCATCACGCTTCCCGGCATCCTGTCGCGAAAGCCCAGCGCGTGTGCGCCCCAGACCGTAGTGACGAGCACCAGCGCGCCGACGACCTGGTGGGCGACAGCGACCCAGATTTCCATGCCGGTCCAGATCGTCGCGATGCCGAGCAAGATTTGCGTTCCGAAAGCGGCGTGAATGAAGATAGAGATATGGCGATGCCTTGCTCGCAGCCGGCGGCCCATTACGACAAGCGCGGCGACCGCGACCCATGCCCACCAGCGATGGATGAAGTGCACGAGATACGGGTCGGCCGTGAACGCGAAAAGTGCGCCGCGCGACCAGTCGATGCCCTCGGGAAACAGGCTGCCCTGCATCAGCGGCCACGAATTGAGCAGCCCGCCGCCTGCGACATAGCCCGCGTCGAGACCTGCCATCCATGCACCGTAAAGCAGCTGTACCGCCAGGACCGCAAGAACACCGACGCTGAAGCCCGAAAGCCCCGCATGCGGATCGCTGCGCGCCCAGTTGCGCAAGTCGAGCGCGGTCCAGACCAGGCCGCCCAGCGTGAACAGCGCGGTCATCAGGTGGATCGAGAGCCAGTAGTGCGAAACGTCGGTCCGCATATCCAGCATCGCTTCGGCGCCAACGCCCGACCGGACCATCATCCAACCGAACACACCCTGCAGGCCGCCAAGCGCCAGAAGCGCCAACAGGCGCGGCTTGTATCCGGCCGGAATAGCCCCGCGAAACCAGAACCATGCCAGCGGCAGAGCAAAGGCCATGCCGATCAAACGCCCCAGCAGGCGGTGAAACCATTCCCAGAAGTAGATGAATTTGTATTCGGCCAGCGTCATGCCGGCCGGGCCGTTCACCTCGATATATTCGGGGATCTGCTTATAGGCGTCGAACTCGGCCTGCCACGCGGTTTCGCTAAGGGGCGGCAAGGCGCCGGTCACCGGCTTCCATTCGGTGATGGACAGTCCCGATTCGGTGAGACGGGTAATGCCACCCACTGCGATCATCAGGATTACGAGTGCCGCAACGAACGCCAACCAGCGCGACAGGGCCAAAGGCCTCTCGCTGCCATACCGGACGGAATCGGGGGGATAGATAAGGGCCGTTTTCATCTCTTCGGCCCCGCATCTGCGTCGCTTTGGCGCAAAGCGCAAGGGCGTCTCGCCGATTCCGCTTGTTAAATGATATAATGTTACATACATGACCCCTCATGGAACGACCAAGCTATGCGACGCGGCTGAAGCTGGACCGGATGGGAATCGCCCTTTCCGGCCTGTGTGCCGTGCATTGCGTGGCCAGCATCCTGCTTGTCGGGCTGCTGGGGCTTGGCGGGCAGTGGTTGCTCGCACCTGAAATCCACGAATTCGGTCTCGGCCTTGCGATCCTCGTCGGCGCGGCGACCATCGGGGTTGGCGTCCTGCGCCATGGCCGGATGATGCCGCTGGCCGTCGGCGGTTTCGGCCTCGCGCTGATGGGCGTGGCTCTGACCGTTCCGCATGGCGCGCATGAAGCTTTCCTGACGATCGCGGGTGTCGTTTGTGTTGCCATCGCGCACGTCATGAACCTACGCGCGCATTCCTTCTGATTGCCCGACAAAAGCACCGGCCGCCCCCGCCCTCTTGCATGGCGGAGCTTGAAGCGGCGGGCAAAGCGGCTATGTCGCCTTCCATGTCCGAACAGATCTCCATCATCGTCAACGGCGAGACCCGCCGTATTCCCCGCGGCAGCTCGATCGCGGACCTAGCCCGCCTGCTCGAACTGGACCCTGCGAAAGTCGCGGTGGAGCGCAATGGCGACATCGTCCCGCGCTCTACCCTCGAAGGCGTGGGTCTGGCGCAGGGCGACAAGCTGGAAATCGTACATTTCGTGGGAGGTGGTGACGTGAGTCCGGTAGGCGACGATAGCTGGTCGGTGGCCGGCCAGACCTTCCGTTCGCGCCTGATCGTGGGCACGGGCAAGTACAAGGATTTCGAACAGAACGCCGCCGCGGTCGAGGCGAGCGGGGCCGAGATCGTCACCGTCGCTGTACGCCGCGTCAACGTGTCGGACCCCAAGGCGCCGATGCTGACTGACTATATCGATCCGAAGAAGATCACCTACCTGCCCAACACGGCGGGCTGCTTCACTGCCGAAGACGCGATCCGCACCCTGCGTCTTGCGCGCGAGGCGGGCGGCTGGGACCTCGTGAAACTCGAAGTTCTGGGCGAGGCAAAGACGCTCTACCCCAACATGATCGAGACTCTCCGCGCCACCGAAGTCTTGGCCAAGGACGGCTTCAAACCGATGGTGTACTGCGCCGACGACCCGATCGCGGCCAAGCAGCTGGAAGACGCCGGCGCCGTCGCGATCATGCCGCTGGGCGCGCCGATCGGTTCGGGTCTCGGCATTCAGAACCGCGTTACAATCCGCCTGATCGTTGAAGGCGCAAGCGTGCCAGTGCTGGTCGATGCCGGCGTCGGTACGGCCTCGGACGCTGCCGTCGCAATGGAACTGGGCTGCGAAGGCGTCCTGATGAACACCGCCATCGCCGAGGCGAAGGACCCGATCCTGATGGCCCATGCCATGAAACTCTCGGTCGAGGCAGGCCGCGCCGCCTATCGCGCAGGCCGCATGGCCACACGCAAGTACGCCGACCCGTCGAGCCCGCTTGCCGGGTTGATCTGATGCAGATCTTCACGGTTGGTGACCTAACCAACCAGATGATGGAAGGCTTTCGACTGCCCTCGCGGCTGTTGTCGGTGCTCAAAGAACTTGCGACCGCGCGGCAGCATCTGATCAATGTTGATCCGGCGTACGATCCGATGGTCCACGGAGAATTGACCGCAGTCGGTGCGTTTAGCGCGGCGGCAGCCAAATCCGGCTATCTCACGTTGGTCGAGGCCAACGCTAAGAGGGATGGGGCGCGCTCTGGCCGGCATGATCTCATCCTGATTGATCGGGAAGGCCCTTCGACGGCCATCGTAGAGTTCAAGATCGGTTGGCCAAACGAACGAAAGCCAAACTACATCAAGGGGCTTTTGGCAGCAGCAGTTGCTGACGTTACGGCCCGAGACTTTGCAACAGATTGTATCCGTCTGGGAATTGCGATCTATGTTCCTTGGCAGGCTGGATCATCCAAGATGCCGGAAAATTTCGCCCAATCGGCTATCGATTGGGCGACTACGTGCGCTGAGGAGGATGGGGCGCACCTATCGATCAGAATCGACTCGAGTAAGGGGCCGCTTCTGATCTCGATCGCATCAGCCTAATCGTAGAGCGAGAAAATTAACCCGCGTCTTAACCCGATCCTAACCCCGTTTCGCGCAAGCTTGCCGGACAGCCCCGCATAGTCTTCGCAGGGACGGCGCAATGCGAGAAGGAAGGATCATGGCGCAGCTCGACACGGCATCTCTGGCAATCGCGGAACTTCGCGAATTTGCCGAGTTCGACCCGGCGGAGCAACGTTATATCCGGCGAGGTCTCGACATCGGCCTCGCCCGCGCCGACGCGCTGGCCCGCTGGGCGCGCAATCCCGATGAGGCTTCATCGATCCGCCGCCAGACGCTGGCCTACCAGCAGCTTCGCACGCTTCGCGCCGCGCTTCCTGCGATGCAGAGCGGCGAGCGGATGGAGCGCTTCATGGGACGCCTCATCGCGCTGACCGCGGCAGATCTTGTCGAAGGGTGCATCAACGGGTTCGCGGCCTACCGCTTCCTTTACGAGCGTCTGCTCGGCCCGGAAGTGCGTCCCTGGCTGCCCGCGGCCTTCTGTGCCGCCTCTGCGCTGCCGCAGATTGTGCCAGAACGGCGCAAGGTGCTGCTCCATTCGATCAGCGAGGCGGCCGCATGCGCTCCGGGCTGGTCAAAGCGCCGCCCGGGATTCTATCCTGACTGGATCGAAGACCAGTCGGCGGAGATCCATTGAGCGCTATCACGGGACAGCCGGTGCCCGAAACCGGCGGGAACGGACCCCATTGGGACGAAATCTGCAGCTGGCGTGGCCGCTGCATGAACCTCTACGCGCGCAGTGACGAGATCATCTGCGAAACGCTGATGGTTGCCGAAGCCGCCGGGCACGAGGTCGACCTGACTCTTCCGCCACACGAACAGCTTGGCATTCTGCGCGATCTTGCAGAGGCGGAGACAGGGGGCGAGGGCAAGCGTTCGAACGTCGTGCGTGCCATTGACGCCTGGTCCAAACTGGGCGTGCGCCGGCCTTTCGTGGTCAGCGGGGTGATCACTGCGCTCATGCAGAACAAGGAACGCTGGCACGCCCGCTTCGATTCGATGACCGGCAGCGGCGGCAGCGTGAAGATCGAACAATGGGTCGCCGACAAGGTCGAGGCCGAAGCGTTCGAAGAAGTACTCGACGCGGCCTACACCCTGCTCAGCATCGAGCTGGAGCAGTTCCAGACCAACTTCGGTTTCTGATCTAGCTCTTGTACATCGCCGCGATCCGCTCGGCATAGCGGTCGCGGATCTTGTGGCGCCGGATCTTCAGCGACGGCGTCATTTCGTGGTTCTCTATCGTGAATGCCTCGTCCGCGAATTCGAATCGGCGCACCTTTTCGATTACCGACAGGTCGACGTTCACCCGGTCCACCGCCTTGCGGACCGCCGCCTTGAATTCGGGATTGTCCTTAAGCTTGGTCCAGTCGATATCGGCACCGTTCTCACGAGCCCAGTCGCGGGCCCATTCGGCATCGGGCACGATCAGGCCGACGATGTACGGTTTGCGATCGCCCGAGACCATGGCCTGCGCGATCTCCGGCTCCAGCGTCAGCATGCCCTCGACACGTTGGGGCGCGACGTTGTCGCCCTTGTCGTTGACGATCATGTCTTTCTTGCGGTCGGTGATCTTGATCCGCCCGCGTTCGTCGAAATGGCCGATGTCGCCAGTGTGGAGCCAGCCGTCGACGAGCGCCTTCGCGGTTTCCGATGCGTTTTGCCAATACCCGTACATCACCATTTCGCCGCGCGCGAGAATCTCGCCGTCCTCGGCAATGCGGACTTCGGCGCCATGCAGAGGCGGGCCGACGGTATCCATCTTCAGACCCGTCTTGGGCCGACACACCGAGATGACCGGCCCGCTTTCGGTCTGCCCATAACCCTGCATCAGCGGCAGACCGAGCCCGGTGAAGAAATAGCCGATTTCGGGGTTGAGCGGCGCACCGCCCGATACCATAGCCTTGATCCGGCCGCCGAACCTCGCCCGCACTTTGGGGCGCAGCAGCTTGTCCAGCACCCGGTCTTCCACGGCGTCGATCAAAGGGCGGCGCTGGTCGTTCGATTCGCGTTCGGCCAAGGCCATCGCCCGATCGGTCAGGATCTGCGCGGCCTTCCCTTGCTTCTGCAGTTGCTTCAGGATCCGTGCGCGCAAGACTTCGAACAGACGCGGGACAACGACCATGATCGTCGGGCGGACCTCCTCGATATTGCCGGCCAGTTTGTCCAGCCCTTCCGCATAGTGGATCGTCGCGCCAAGTCCGATCGGCAGGAACTGCCCGCCGGTATGTTCGTAAGCGTGGCTGAGCGGCAGGAAGGACAGGAAGCTTTCCTGTTCCCACCCCAGATCCTCGGCGATCACTCGCGCCGCGCCGCCGCAGTTCATCAGGATCGCGCCATGATGCTGGCGAACCCCGCGCGGCGCTCCTCCGGTGCCGCTGGTGTAGATGATGCAGGCAAGATCGGCGCGTTGAACCGCCTCCATGCGCCTGGCCACAGACTCGAAAGCCGCGTCCGCGTCGCCGGTCAGCATGTCCGACAAGGTGTGGAAACGCGCCGTGCCGACCTGCTGCTGCTTCAGCGGTTCGAAAGCGATCACGTGTTCGACCGACGGGCTGTTGAGGACGGCGGGAAGGAGGGTCTTGGCCAACTTGGCCGATGAGACGAAAGCCGCGCGCGCGCCGGAATTTTCCAGCACGTGCAAGTGATCGGACGTCGTGTTGGTGGTATAGGCCGGAACGCTGACAAGGCCCGCGGCCATGATCGCAAGGTCCGCGATGCACCATTCGGGCCGGTTCTCGCTAACGATGACGACGCGGTCGCCCTTGTTGAGGCCGATGGTCAGCATCGCTTCGGCCAACAGGGTAACCTGGCGGGCGACTTCGCTCCAGCTCAGCGGCTGCCAGCTTCCGTCGATCTTGGCATAGAGGAAGGGGGCATCGCCCAAACGTTCGGCGCGATGCAGGAAAAGCGAGACGAGGTTCTGCGCCTCGTCGATCTCGGCAATGGTGAACCCGTTCGGGCCCGAATGCGGTCCACCCGCAGTGGTTTTCGCCATGCGGCGTGTCCTTCCTTTCCTCTCCGTAATGCGCTTCTACGGCGCACGTTCCCTAGCGGCAACCTATTGAGAGACCGCCATCCCCTCGCTTCTGCGGTCTGCGGCGCCGACGTATTCGCCGTCCACCAGCTCCACCGCGTTGGCCTTGTAGGTACCGGGCCTCGTCATCACTTTGGCATGGCCGAGCGCCTGCAGAGCAGGGATCATCGCCACAAGCACAGTGCCTTCCTCGACGAAGACGGTATCGCCCGGTGCGTAGATCACCGGCAGGTCGATCGCGTCCTGCGCGCTCATGTCCCAGTCGATGACCGCGATCAGCGCCTTGGCGACTTGCGTGATGATCGTGGAGCCGCCGGCCGCGCCAACGGCAAGGCGGAAGGTGCCGTCGGGGCCATAGACGATCGAGGGCGACATTGAGGAACGCGGACGCTTGCCGCCCTCGACGCTGTTTGCCGTGCCGGTCGCGAAGTTGAAGTCGGTCAGTTCGTTGTTGAGGTAGTAGCCGTTCACCATCAGCCCCGATCCGAACGCGCTTTCGACCGTCGAGGTATAGCTGGCGATTCCGCCATCGCCGTCGATCGCGACGAAATGCGAAGTGCCGTTCTCGGGCTGCGGATCGGCCATGCTCATGATCGCCATCGCGCCCGGCGGCAGACCGGGCTGCGGATCGGCGATCGTGCTGTCGGCGCTGATCTGCTGTCCGCGCTTTACGAGGTAGCCCTCGTCCATCAGGCCCGGCAGCGGAACGTCGACGAAGTCGCTGTCGCCCAGCCAGCGCCCGCGGTCGGCAAAAGCAAGGCGGGTCGATTCGGCAATCAGGTGCCATGCAACCGGACTTTCGGGACCATAGGCGCGCATGTCGAAACGCTCGATCTGCTTGAGAATCGCATAGACGGTCGTCGCGCCGGAAGATGGCGGACCCATGCCGCAGATGACGTACAGCCGGTAGGTGCCGCAGGCTGAAGGCCGTTCTTTCGCTTCGTATGCAGCGACATCGGCGAGCGTCATCGCACCTTTGCCCGCAGGTGTTGCCGCGGAAACGGTGCTGGCAACCGCAGCAGCGTTGCTGCCGGTGTAGAATGCGTCCGGCCCTTCGTTGGCTAGGCTTTCGAGGAACGCCGCGAGCTTGGGATTGCGCACCTTGGTGCCGACCGGAAGCGGCTCGCCATCGGCGCCGTAGAACAGGGCACGCCCGTCCGCACTCATCGCGCCGACGGAGCGCCAGCGGTCGAGGCTTTCGCGAAGACGGGGGGAGAGCACGAACCCTTCGCGGGCCAGCGCGATGGCGGGCGCGAACAGGTCTTTCCAAGGCAGCGCGCCGTGTTCGCCATGCGCCCTGGCGACAAGCGCGATATTGCTCGGCACGCCGACGCTGAGCCCACTTTCGACGGCGGCGCGGAACGGCAGCGGTCGGCCCGACGCGTCAAGAAACCGCGCAGGCATGGCGGCGGCAGGCGCGGTTTCGCGGCCATCGTATGTCGTCGGGTCGCCGTCGCCTTCGGGGTCGAGTACGAGGAACCCGCCGCCGCCGATCCCGCTCGACTGCGGCTCCACGACCGTAAGCGCCAGCATCGTCGCCACCGCCGCGTCAGTCGCATTGCCGCCCGCCTTGAGCATGGTGACACCTGCCTCTGCCGCGCGCGGGTCGGCGGCGCTGACCATTCCGGTGGAAGGGAGGGTTGGGCCTGTCTCGGGGCGGGCGGGAGGGGTTTCGGCGGGAACTGTCGCACAGGCGCCAAGGGCGAGCGGCGCGGCGAGAATGGCAATCAGGCGTTGGATCATGGGGCGCAGGCTATTCGCTGCCAACCGCTTCCGCAATCGAGGAAAATCCGTCACGCTCCATCAGGGCGGGCAGGCGGCGCACGATCTTTGCCGCAATGCCGGGCCCTTCATAGACCATGGCTGAGTAGAGCTGCACGAGGCTTGCGCCCGCACGGATGCGTTCCCACGCGTCTTCCGCCGTCGCGATGCCGCCGATGCCGATCAGCGGCATCGCGCGCCCTGTCGCTTTGCGGAAATCGCGAAGCCGCTGCAGCGCCAGCGCCTTGATCGGCGCGCCGGACAGTCCGCCGCCTTCGTCGCGGTGCTTCGAGGCGAGCGGAGGCCGCGTGATCGAAGTGTTCGACACCATCAGCGCGCCCAGCTTCTTGTCGATCGCGATGCGCGAGATCGCATCGACGTCGGCGGGTTCGAGATCGGGTGCGACCTTGAGGAAGACCGGCGGGCCATCCTGTCCCCGCGCATCCAGTACCGCATCGAGCAGGCCGGTCAGCGCAGACTCGTCCTGCAGCGCGCGCAGGCCCGGCGTGTTGGGGCTGGAAATGTTGACTGCGAGATAGCTGGCATAAGGAGCCATGATCCGCGTCATCGTCGCATAGTCGGCGACGCGGTCTTCGCTGTCCTTGTTCGCGCCGATGTTGATGCCGACAACGCCCGGGCGGCCAGCGCGGCGCTTCATGCGGGTCTCGACCGCTTCGGCGCCTTCGTTGTTGAAACCCATGCGGTTGATGACGGCGCGGTCCTCGGCAAGGCGGAACAGGCGCGGTTTGGGATTGCCCTCCTGTGGACGCGGGGTGACGCTGCCCAGTTCCGCAAACCCGAAACCGCAGCGCAGCAGGGCATCGGGCACTTCGCCGTTCTTGTCGAACCCTGCCGCCATACCGACGGGATTGGGGAAGGTAATCCCCGCCACGTCCATCGCGAGCGCCGGATCGGGGCGCGGCGGGCTGGCCAGCAGCGAACTGGGCGTCGTCTTCAGCGCGTCGAGCGCGACACCGTGCGCCTGTTCGGCGTCGAGACGGAAGATGAGCGGGCGCAGCAGCGAATAGACCATGCGCGCGCCTATAAGAGAGGCTTTGTGCAATGTCGAACGGCGGCTGTCTGCAATTTACGCAAAGTCGCATCCGGACAAATCCGCATTTTTCTGCGCGGGCGTGACCGCCGTCACGCGTAGCCGCGCAGACCCCGGCGTAAACCCGTCTTCGACAGCAGATACAGGGCAGGGACTTGGGGGAGTTCCCGTTCTGTACGTTGTGAGCTGAGCCGTCCGTCATGGTCCGAAAGACCAGGGCTCGCTTGCAAGGCCTACCGGCGTTTGTCCGCGCCGGTGTCCGTGGGGGGTGCCCGGATCTTTTACAGGTCCGGGCATTCGCCGTTTCAGGGCCGGGCAATTGGTTTAAAGCTGCAGGAAGTGCCCGAGAACAATTAAATTCTGAAATGCATCATACGGTTGCAACTGAAATAAAATTACGCGTGATAGACGTCACGCGAAATGTTTCAAAAACTCTCGTAGGTCTTGAATGGTCGCTACACGTTACATGCAAGACTGTGGGGAGTTCTTATCATGTATTCCAAGAAGGCTTTCATTGCCATTGTCGCCGCCGGGATCGCTGCTACCGGTACTACGTCAACCGCCCATGCCAAGGAAGAGACGCGTACCATCGAGGTCGATACCTGGGGCTTCGATCTCACCAGTGAGGAAGGGGTCAAGGACCTACGCCGCTTGGTCAAGCGCGCGGCGCGCACGGTATGCGAACCCAAGGGGATGCGCGGCGTTGGCACCATGGCCTTTGAGCGAAAGTGCATGAACGAAACGCTCGAACGCACCGAAGTGCAGGTCGCAGCCGTCATCGACTCGCGGGTCAAGCTTCCGGTCATGGTCGCTGCAGACCCGATCAGGGCTCCGCGTTCGTCCGCACGCTAAACCGTGCGGTAATTGACCGGAGAAGTCCGGACCCGAAAGGGTTCGGACTTTCTCCATTTGTGCTAACCACTTGCTTGCAACGACCGTCATAGGGGAGGACGGAACTTGATCGAGGATCGTAAATGCCGATGAAGCCGACGCTTCCCGCGATCATCACGGCGGCGCGCGCGGGCGCGCTCGACCATGCCGAACATCTCTTCAAGGCCGGCGGTTTCGAAAGCCGGGAAGAATCCTCGACGCTCGCGGTGAAGGGCCGCTTGCGTAAGGATCGCGCTTTGCGCCTTACAGGCGAGGAGCGGCGCGCAATGATGGCCGAGGCCGCCGCCCTTTACGAACGTGCCGATGCCCTGCTGCCCCAGCCCTATACCCGCATCAACGTCGCGACCCTGCGCCTGCTTTCAGGCGATGACGCGGGCGCACGCGAATTGGCCGCATCGATCGCGGACTGGCTCGAAAACGACCGCGAACTGGCCGAAACGCCGTTCTACCTGGCCGCGACAAGGGCCGAGGCCCTGCTGCTCGTCGGCGACGCTGCAGGGGCGAGGGCGGCACTGATCGCGGCGCTGGAAGCATCGCCCGACAATCACGAGGACATGGCGAGTACGCTGCGCCAGTTGCGCCTGATCGTCGCGGCGAGGGGCGAGGAGGCCGACTGGCTCGACGAATTCCGCCCGCCGCGCTCGCTCCACTTTGCCGGCCACATGGGCGTCGATGCCAGAAACGTCGCCGCTCTGGCGGACCGGATCGACGCCGTGTTGGAGGAAGAGGCGATCGGCCTCGGCTTCGGGGCGCTTGCCGCAGGGGCGGATATCCTCATCGCCGAACGTCTTCTGGCGCGCGGGGCGGAGCTTCATGTCGTCCTGCCGCTGACGCCCGATGCCTTCGTGGCCCAGTCGATCCGTCCCTATGGCGCCGAATGGGAAACGCGTTTCCGCGCCTGTCTCGATGCGGCAGAAAGCCTTGTCACCACTGCGACCGATACCGGTGCCTACGAACCGCTGGCGACCGCGCTTGCTTCCGATGTCGCGATGGGCTGCGCCGTGCTCCATGCCTCGATGATGGGCAGCGAAGCGGTGCAGCTTACCATCGTCGATGACGAGGGCGGCGAACTGGGCAAGGGCCGCGCGACCGCGCGCGACGCGACGCGATGGCAGGACGCGGGCCGCCGCAGCCACCATTTGCGTTGGCCGCGTGTCGAAAGCGTACAGGCCTCTGCGACAAAGCCGCCCGAGGGCCGTCCCGACCGCAGGCTCGCCGCGATGCTGCAGATCGGCTTTGCGGGATTGGATGATCTCGACGAAGCCTCGTTCGAGAAAGCCGCCGACGAACTGCTTTACCCTTTGCGCGACGTGCTCGCGGCGATGGAGGCGCAACCTGCTGTCATGCTGTCGTGCGGGAACACGCGGCTGGCCGCCTTCGGTACGCCCGAGGCCGCATGGGAATTCGCGCGCGAACTGCAATCGCACCGCTTCAAGGCTCCAGTGACGATCGCGGGTCACTATGCCCTCGCCCACTGGTTCGAGGAACCGGCGGCGCTTGCCGGGCGCGGTGTGGCTGACCTTGCACGTCTTGCAGCGCAAGCCCTGCCCGGTGTCGTGACGGTGAGCGAGCCTTTCGCATCGGCCCTGTTCCTTGCCGCTCCGGGCGTGGTCTATGCCGAAGCGGTGGGGGAGTGTGAGGGGCTGACTCTCTTTGCCTTGCGCGATGGCTAGGCGGCTTGCGCCTCTCAGATCAGAAGATCAGTTCCTCGAGCCGGTGTTCGGCCACGATGCGAAGCCCGTTTTCCTCGCGCTTCAAGATCCCCTTCTTTTCCAGCTTGCTGATCGCGCGCGACACGGTCTCGCGTGTGGTCTGAAGGCTGAGCGCAAATTGCGTCAGCACTGGCGGCGGCGAAATCGTGAGGTTCACGCCGCCTCGTGCCAGTCGCAACAGTTCGGCATTGATGCGACCCACGGTGGACAGCGTCGAAACTTCGGCCATGCGCCGGTTCTGAGTCATCAACCGTTTCAGCAGGCGGCGCGAGATCGCCATCGCCACGCTGGCATGGGCCGACATCGCGGCGACCATGACGTGCGATTCGAGGCTGCAGGCCGTGCTGTGGCTGACCGCGACGACTTCGTCCCCGGTCTCCGCGCCCGGGCCCTCGTCGGTCAGCGCGCCTTCGCCGAACAGGTCGCCGTCGCGGAACTCCTCGATCACCGCCATGCGCCCGTCGATCGAGATGGCCAGCATCCGCGCATGGCCGCGAATCATCAGGAACAGATGTTCCGCCCGCTCTCCGCTGGCGAGCACGATGTCGCGCGGTTCGAAACTGACGCGCTGCGCCTGCCGCGCGAGCGACTGCGCGACGGCGTCGTCACAGTCGAAACCGCGCGCAATGGCTTGCACCGTTTCAGTATCGGGGTTGCGGATCATGGGTTTGACGATACTGCCGGCCGGTACGGACACGCAACCTGCGGGCCTGTGATATCGGGGTAGGGATTTTGGACATGACCGGGGACGCAGGACCGGGCGGGGGCGACACCTACTGGGCGTTTATCAGCTATTCCCATGGCAATACGCCGTTTGCGGCGTGGCTGCACCGCGCACTGGAAACATATCGCCTGCCGCGTCACATCCGCGCCGAGAATGGCGACGAACAGGCGCTTCCGAAACGCCTGTTCCCCGTGTTCCGCGACCGGCAGGAACTGGAAGCGGCAAACGACCTGGGTGATCGGCTGCGCGAGGCAATCGCCGCATCGCGCTGCCTGATCGTGATATGTTCGCCCGCCGCTGCAAAGTCGCGCTGGGTGGACGAGGAAATCCGCTATTTCCGCAAGGTCCGCCCAGACGGCATGGTGCTGGCCGCGATCCATTCGGGCGAGCCACATGCCAGCGCCATTCCGGGCCGGGAGGACGAGGAATGCCTGCCGCGCGCCCTGCGTTTCGCGATTGCGCCGGATGGCGAACTGACCGACACGCCGATCGAACCGCTGGCTGCCGATTTCCGTGACGGGGGTGACGGCAAACGACTGGCGCGGCTGAAGCTCGTTGCCGGTATCCTCGGGGTAAAGCTCGACCGTATCGTGCGCCGCGATGCACAGCGGCGGCACCGGCGGCTGGCCATCCTTGCCTCGGCTTCCGTCCTCGGCATGATCGGCACCAGCCTGCTTGCCTATACCGCCGTCCGCGCCCGCGACGAGGCGCAGTATCAGCGCGCGCAGGCCGACAGCCTTGTCGAGTTCATGATCACCGACCTGAAGCCGCGCCTGGAAAAGGTGGGCCGCCTCGACGTGCTGGATTCGGTGGGGGAGCGCGCGCTGTCCTATTACGAGGATCAGGACCAGTCCGATCTCGACATCGACGCGCTTGGCCGCAAGGCGCGCGCGCTGCATCTCGTCGGCGAAGTCGCGACGTTGCGCGGACAGACCGAGCAGGCGCGGCGCAGTTTCCTGGAAGCGGCGAGGGCGACAGGCGCTGCCTTGCAGGACGATCCCGATAACTGGCAGCGCGTTTTCGACCATTCGCAAAGCGAGTTCTGGGTCGGCTACGGCTTTTACGAACAGGCCGACTGGCCCAACGCGGAAGTTCATCTGGGCCAGTACCGCGATCTTGGCCGCAAGCTGGTCGAACTGAAGCCCGACGATCCGACCTCCAAGCTGGAAGCAGCCTCGGGCGAACTCAATCTCGGCGTCGTCTATCGCGAGGTCGGGCAATTCGATGATGCGCTCGCTTCGTTCGAGGAGGCCGAGCGGCTTTACCGCCTGATCGAGCCGAAGGACCGGACGACGCAGTCCGCGATCATCCAGGCGATTTCCCACGCGGCGACGACGCGGGCCTATGCCGGGGACGAGGCCGGGGCGGAAAAGACCCGTAAGCGGCAGATCGCGCAGATCGATGCCATCGACGACGGCATGGACCGCCAGTTTGACCGCTATCGCGCCATTGCGCTCGACCAGTTGGCGGGCCTGCGCTTCGGGCTTGGTCGGATGAAGGAAGGCTGCGCGAGCCTTGAGCAGGCCGACCGCCGTTGGCGCGAACTTGTCGCGCTCGACCCCGACAACAAGACCTGGGCCCAGGACCGCGACTTTCACCGTGCGCAGCAGGCGCTTTGCAAGTGGCAGGCGGGCGGCAAGGCGCAGGCCGCGGCGGACTTGCGCGCCATCTCTGCCAAGATCGCCGAGAACGACGGCAAGGGCACCGACGAGGCGGACGAGTTCTATCTTACCGCTCTCGCCTATGCGGCGGGACTGGGCGTTGCCGAGCCGGCAACACTCGATATCTATACAAAACGCGAATATGCTGGTGATTTCGAAGGGCTTACCGCCAACGCGCCTGCCCGCGCCACGATTCTGATCGCGATCGGCGATGCCGCGCCCAAGGGCAGCGCTACGCAGGGCAAGGCATGGGGGCAGGCCGCGAGGATTCTGACTGCATCGCGCCATCGCAAGGTGCTGGAGCGGATCCAGGAACAGAGATTATGCCGCCGAACGCGCGGCAATGGGGAATTCTGCTCGGGGGAAAAGGCTGGCGTGCCTGCTTCTGCTTTCGGGGGAATGTTTGCAGAGTAACGCAAAGGAGTGGGGACTATGGCATCGCAAAATCTGCCGAATACGGTGAACTTCAAAGTCAACAAGAGCGGGGTGATCGTCGATCACCGCAAGATCACGCCCGACGCGAACGGTATCGTCGAGCTGACCATCGCGCAGGACAACAAGTGGGAGTTCGCTTCGAACACCGACTTCATTCCGTCAGGATACAGTTCGTGGACCGCGCTGACCGATGGGAACGGCACCTTCATCGGTGTGCTGGTCGAGGACGGCCAGATCGCGTTCAGCGCGCGTACCGGCACGTCGGGTCAGGACCTGCAGCTGAAGGTCACCTCCAGCGGAACCGCCGGCAAGGAATATGAATATGCCGTACTGCTGCAGTCGACCGACGACAGCGGCACGTTCGCGTTCTGCGATCCGATCATCGTCGACCGTGGCGGCTAGGCGCCGTTTCCACCTCTAGATGCAAACGACTCTCAACAGTCGGTTTTGATTGAATCGGCGGCAGTGCATCCCTAGGTGAAACCGGACTAGATCGTTCCGATTAAGGAGCGATCGTATGGCGACACCCGGGGAGCACGAGCTTACATGCGGCTTTCGAGCATGGCCGATTACGCCGTCGTGGCGATGCGTGCCGCTGCCCTTCACTGTGGCGGCGATCGCACCAATGCGTCCGAAATCTCGGAAGAAACCGGCCTGCCACTGCCCACCGTGCAAAAGCTGGTGAGCAGGCTTTCATCCGCCGGCCTGCTGCGTTCGGTGCGCGGCGCGGGCGGCGGTTTCCGCCTAGCGCGCCCGGCCGCCGCGATCACCGTTGCGGACATTGTCGAGGCGATCGAAGGCCCCATCGCGCTGACCCAGTGCTGCGACGAGGATGGCGACTGCGCCATCGAACTGCGCTGCGGCACTCGCGCGCACTGGCCGCAGGTGAACCGCGCCATCCGCTCCGCGCTTTCCGGCATTTCGCTGGTCGATCTCGCTCACGAGAAAGCCCCGCAAGACATACCCGATCTGGAAGTACCCGCATGAACGACCCACAGGCAGAAGTGCTGAAAGCAGCCCAGGACGAGGCGATCGAGAAGGACCGCGCCGCGAAAGATGCGGCCAAGGCTCTCGAAACCTACGAATACGGCTTCTCCTCCGACATCGAGCAGGAGTTTGCGGAAAAAGGGCTTTCGGAAGAGACCGTCCGCTTCATCTCGGCAAAGAAGGAAGAGCCGGAATGGATGCTGGAATGGCGCCTGAAGGCATACCGCCACTGGCTGACCATGCCGCAGCCGGACTGGGCGAAGGTCAACTTCCCGCCGATCGATTATCAGGATGCGTATTACTACGCCGCGCCCAAGAAGAAGCCGAAGCTGGAATCGCTCGACGAACTCGATCCCGAGATCAAGGCTGTCTATGACAAGCTGGGCATTCCGATTGCGGAGCAGGAAGTCCTCGCCGGCGTCGAGGGCGCGCGCAAGGTTGCCGTGGACGCGGTGTTTGACAGCGTCTCGGTCGCGACGACCTTCCGCAAGGAACTGGAAGAAGCGGGCGTCATTTTCCGCTCCATCTCCGAGGCGATCAAGGAATACCCCGATCTGGTCAAGAAGTGGCTCGGCAAGGTCGTGCCGATGCACGACAACTTCTTTGCGACGCTCAACTGCGCGGTCTTTTCCGACGGTACGTTCGTCTACATCCCCAAGGGCGTGCGCTGCCCGATGGAGCTGTCGACCTATTTCCGCATCAATGCCGAGAACACGGGCCAGTTCGAACGCACGCTGATCGTCGCCGAAGAAGGTAGCTACGTCAGCTATCTCGAAGGCTGCACCGCGCCGATGCGCGATGAAAACCAGCTCCACGCCGCCGTGGTCGAACTGGTCGCGCTGGACGATGCGGAGATCAAGTATTCCACCGTCCAGAACTGGTACCCCGGCGATGCCGAGGGCAAGGGCGGCATCTACAACTTCGTGACCAAGCGCGCCCTGTGTCAGGGCAAGAACAGCAAGGTCAGCTGGACGCAGGTCGAAACCGGATCGGCCGTGACGTGGAAGTATCCCTCCTGCGTGCTCAACGGCGAAAACTCGGTGGGTGAATTCTACTCGGTCGCCGTCACCAACAACCGCCAGCAGGCCGATACCGGCACGAAGATGATCCACAACGGGAAGAACACCCGCTCGACGATCATTTCCAAGGGGATCAGCGCGGGCAAGTCCGACAACACCTATCGCGGCCTCGTCCGCGTGGGGCCGAATGCCGACAACGTGCGCAACTTCACGCAGTGCGACAGCCTGCTGCTGGGCAGCGAATGCGGCGCGCATACCGTGCCCTATATCGAGGTGAAGAACCCCACCGCCCAGATCGAGCACGAGGCGACGACGTCCAAGATCAGCGACGACCAGCTGTTCTACGCGATGCAGCGCGGGCTGGACGAGGAGCAGGCCGTGGCCCTGATCGTCAACGGCTTTGCCAAGGAAGTGCTGAAAGAGCTGCCGATGGAGTTTGCGGTCGAGGCGCAGAAGCTGCTGGCGATCTCGCTTGAGGGGAGCGTGGGGTGATCGGCAAAGCAATTACAGCCCTTGGTGTAGCAAGCTTGACATTGAGTGGTGCCGCGTCAGCCGAGCCCGAGCCGTACTCGATATATTACACGATCCCCATGGTCGCTCCGATGTATCGCTATTCCGCCTGTCTGCTCGAAGACCAGCTTGAGCCGTTTGAGGCGAGCCTCGAGCGTTGTCAGACTATTCGCGCAGAATTGGATCTTTTGAACGAGGACATCATTCCGGACTTCCATCGGGGGCAAGAGTCGTGGCGGTCAGGTCAGTACATTCAGGCCCTCAACGGGGTAGAGCGTAACGCCAGAGAAATTCGGCAAACTGGTCATGCCGTCCCCGTTGCTTTCGTAACCTACCTGAAATGTGCGTCGATAGCGGTAATGAACGACAAAGACTTCAAGAATTCCAGCGCCGTTTCTGGGAATCTGGCCTACGATGAATGCCGTAAGCCGCTATTTACCGCCATCAAGTCTGACATGACCGAATACAAAAAGAAGGCGTGGCGGCTCTATCGTCGTGTCGACTTTCGCGGACGCTTCTTGACGCCAAGCGGAAGCACCTCACGAATTCAGGGTGGCTGGAATGGCCATACTATGTCGCAGGGCTTGCTCAAAATCGAAGACCTGCCTTGTGTCGCTCAGGTTTTTGGCAGCGCCGCCTCCGTCGATGAAACGATTTGTAATGACTGAACGCAAACCACTCACACTGCGTCCCGCGTCTGACGACGCCGAACCCGCGATCAAGAAGAAGGGTCGCGGCTGGGAAATTTCCGAATCGCGGCTCGACGCGCTGCACGATCGTGCGCGCGAGATGCGGCGGCATTCGACGCCTGCGCACAAGGCACTGGCCGAGAAGTTCGCAGAGGCCGACATGGGCCGCTACACCTTCAAGCGCCACGCCGTCGTCGGCAGCGCCATCGTCGACTTCAACTGCCACAGCCTCGGCATGGCGATCGACATCGACGAGGAAGGCGAGGACGAGGCGCTGGCAAAACGCCGCGACAAGAGCCTCGAGGCCGTGGGCATCCGCGTCATGCGTATCAAGGCCGACGACATCCTCACTAACATGGACGACGTGCTGAAGCGCATCACCGCTGGAATGCGGATGCGTATCGCCGACCGGCAGGAAGCGCGGCGCAAGCATTTCGACGAAAAGAAAAACAGCGGGCAGGGCTACAAACCCCGCACCTCTCGCGGCCCGAAAAGAGACTGATACGATGCTGAAAATCGAAAACCTCCACGCCGAAGTAGACGGTAAGAAGATCCTCAACGGCCTGACGCTCGAAGTCGGCGCGGGCGAGGTCCATGCGATCATGGGCCCCAACGGCGCGGGCAAGTCGACGCTGGCCTATACGCTGGGCGGCCGTCCGGGTTACGAGATCACCGAAGGGTCGGTGACGTTCGACGGGCAGGACCTGCTGGACATGGAACCGCACGAACGCGCCGCTGCCGGCCTGTTCCTTGGCTTCCAGTATCCGGTCGAAATTCCCGGCGTCTCCAACGTCCAGTTTCTGCGCGAGGCGGCCAATGCCCAGCGCAAGGCCCGCGGCGAGGAGGCACTGACCGGCGGCGAGTTCCTGAAGCTCGCGAAGGAAAAGGCAGCCCTGCTGCGCATGGACATGGACATGCTGAAGCGCCCGGTGAACGTCGGCTTCTCGGGCGGTGAGAAGAAGCGGAACGAGATGGTGCAGATGGGCATCCTCGATCCCAAGTTCGCCATTCTGGACGAGACGGATTCGGGCCTCGACATCGATGCGCTGCGCACCGTGGGCGATGGCATCAATTCGATCATGCGCGATGCGGGCAAGGGCGTGCTGCTCATTACCCATTACCAGCGCCTGCTCGACTACGTGAAGCCGGACAAGGTCCACATCCTTGCCAAGGGCCGCATCGTGAAGACCGGCGGGCCGGAACTGGCGCTGGAGCTTGAGCGCGAGGGCTACGAGGAAGTCGTGTGACCGATCTGGCTACCCTTCCCACCACCCGTGACGAAGACTGGCGCTATGCCGACGCGGCGGCGCTGGAAGCTTCGGATGCGAACACGCTGACCGATTGGACCGAAATCGCGGTTCCGGCGGGCGAAAGCCGTGCCGAAAGCCGCGACGTCACCGGCATCGAACGCATCCGCGTGCGCATCGGCAAGGGCGGGCGGTTCGAACTGTCTGCGGTCAACGCGGCGCCCGACTATGCGCGGCTGGAATGCGAAGTCACTCTGGAAGACGGCGCACACTTTGAATTCGGCGGCGTCACCATCGGCGGCGGCAGTGAAACGCGCGAATTCGTGACCCGCTGCATCCATGGCGAACCCAACGCCACCTCGAACCAGGTCGTGCGCGCGGTTCACTGGGGCAAGGCGGTCGGCAATTTCCTTGGCCGGATCGAGGTCGTGCGCGATGCGCAGAAGACCGACGCTGCACAGAACTTCCGCGCGATCCTTCTTGAAAAGGGCGCGAGCGCGAATACCAAGCCGGAACTCGAAATCTTCGCAGACGACGTGAAGTGCGCCCACGGCGCAGCGATCGGCGCGCTGGACCAGTCGGCGGGTTTCTACATGGCCGCGCGCGGCATTCCGCTCGAGATCGCACGTAAGCTGCAGGTGCAGGCCTTTATCGCCGACGCATTCGAGAACATCGAAGACGGGGAACTGGGCGAGAAGCTGCTCGAACGTGCTCTTTCCGTGCTCGAAGGTGCGCAGCTGTGAGCACGCAGACGATATCCCGCAAGGCGGACTTCCCCGGCATGGTCAATGCCGACGGCAGCCCCTGGCACTATCTCGACACTGCGGCGACTTCGCAGAAGCCGCAGGCCGTGGTCGACGCGATGGCCAACGCGCTGGGGCGCGATTACGCAACGGTGCACCGCGGCGTCTATTCGCGCAGCGCCGAGATGACGCTGGGCTACGAAGCCGCGCGCCGCAAGGTCGCGGGCCTTGTCGGCGGGGTGGAGGACGAGATCGTTTTCACCCGCGGCGCGACCGAGGCGATCAATCTTGTTGCTGCAACATGGGGTGCAGCAAACCTGAAGGCCGGAGATCGCGTTCTCCTGTCAGTTCTGGAGCATCATTCGAACATCGTGCCGTGGCAGATGCTGCGCGACAGGGTCGGAATTGAGATCGATGTCTGCCCGCTGACCGATGATGGCCGCATTGACCTCGATGCTGCGCGGCAACTCGTTGACGAACGGACGAAACTGATCGCGTTGGCGCACGTATCGAACGTGCTGGGTTCACGGCTCGACACGGCGAAGGCGGCAGAACTCGCCCGTTCTGTCGGCGCGAAACTGCTGCTGGACGGTTGTCAGGCGGTGCCCCGCACAAAAGTCGACGTTAAAGCTCTCGATTGCGATTTCTACGTCTTTTCCGCGCACAAGATCTACGGCCCCACCGGAATCGGCGCGCTCTGGGCCAAGAAGGACATCCTGGACGCCATGCCCCCCTATCAGGGCGGCGGTTCGATGATCGATCGGGTGACGTTCGAAAAGACGACATGGGCCGATGCGCCGCAGCGCTTCGAGGCGGGCACCCCCGCCATTACCGAGGCGATCGCCTTTGCCGCTGCCGTCGATTACGTCGAGGGTATCGGTATCGAACGGATCGCGGCGCACGAGGACGATCTTGTCCGAAAGGCGCGCGCCGAACTGGCCAAGATCAATTCGCTTCGCCTGTTCGGGCCGGACGACAGTGCAGGGATCGTAAGCTTCCAGCTTGGCGACATCCACCCGCACGATCTGGGCACCATTCTCGATGAAGAAAACGTCGCGATTCGCGCCGGCCACCACTGCGCCCAGCCGCTGATGGACCACCTGGGCGTTCCCGCGACGGCCCGGGCCAGCTTCGGCCTCTATTCCGACGAAGACGATATCGCCGCGCTGATCCGCGGCATCGAACGCACGATGAGGATCTTCGGATGACCCCCGAAAACGATGAAACCAACACCCCCGACCGCGTCGTGGCACCCCCGCCGACCGAGGAAGTGAACAGCGTGGAAACCCCGCGCCGCGCCCGCGTTGAAGAGGCGGTCGCGGAAAGCGCAGTCGAAAAGCTGGAGCGCAAGAAGGACTATCTCGACGGTTTTCTGAAGGAAAAGCCCGCCGACCTGGCCGAAAACGAACCGGGCGGCGATCTTTACGAAAGCGTGATCACCGCGCTGAAGGAAATCTACGACCCCGAAATCCCGGTGAACATCTACGATCTGGGCCTGATTTACGGTGTCGAGATCGACGACAACAGCCGCGCGGTCGTCACCATGACGCTGACCACGCCGCACTGTCCGGTGGCCGAATCGATGCCGGGCGAGGTCGAACTGCGCGTCGGCGCGGTTCCGGGCGTGGGCGATGCCGAAGTGAACCTCGTCTGGGACCCGCCGTGGGACCCGCAGAAGATGAGCGACGAGGCCAAGCTCGAACTCGGAATGTTGTGAGCACGACCGTCGCCTCGACCTTGGCCATTACCTTGGCCGACTACCGCGATCCGGCGGACGCGGCAGCACTTGTCGTGCTGCTCGACGCTTATGCGCGCGATCCGATGGGCGGAGGTGAGCCGCTTTCGGACAAGGCGCGGGAAGGACTGCCTGCAGCATTGGCCGATCATCCCGGAGCGTTCAGCCTGATCGCGCGCGAGGATGGCGAACCCGTGGGCCTTGCCAATTGTTTCACGGGTTTTTCCACGTTCGCCTGTTCGCCGCTGGTCAACATTCACGACATGGCCGTGCTGCCTTCGCACCGTGGCAAGGGCATCGGCCGCGCCCTGATGCGGGCCATTGCCGACGAGGCGAAAAAGCGTGGGGCCTGCAAGATCACACTCGAAGTCCTGTCGGGCAACGAAGGGGCGAAGGCGCTGTACGCCAGCGAAGGCTATGCGACCTATGCCCTTGATCCGGCGATGGGCAGTGCCCACTTCTGGGAAAAGAAATTATGACTGACACGAAGACCCGCCCCGCCCCCAAGGCCGCCGTCACGCTGACTGCCAGCGCGGAACAGCGCGTGGCCGACCTGATGGCCAAGGCGCCCGACGGCGCGATCGGCGTGAAGCTGTCGACACCGCGTCGCGGCTGTTCGGGCCTTGCCTACTCGGTCGACTACGTGAACGAGGCGAATGCCTTCGACGAACGTATCGAAACGCCCGGCGGCCTGTTCTTCATCGACGGCGCCAGCGTGCTGTATTTGATCGGCAGCACGATGGACTGGGTCGAGGACGATTTTCAGGCGGGCTTCGTCTTCAACAATCCCAACGCGACCGGCTCATGCGGTTGCGGCGAGAGTTTCACCGTATAAATCCGCCCATGCGGGCCTGCGTCCGGCGGTTCGGCCCGCTTCCGGTGCTCACGTACTGAAGTACGCTGCGCTCCGGGTCGATCGGCATCACCGGCCTCGGATCCACCTGAACGAATTTCTCCAGAGAAATTGAATTTCAGGCTGCGGGAGCACTCCCGCCGTCGAGGAAGTCGAGCAACGCAGCGTCGAATTCGTCAACCTGGCCATTGCCCGAAATCTGGGCATCCAGCCACTTCTTCTCGCTGGCGGTCACGGCTTGATCGGCTGCGACAAGCTGTCCGCGGGTCGGTTCGTTTGTGCCCTTGCGACCGAATACTTTACCGAAACGGTTCGGGCTGGTTTTCGCCATGCGGCCGAGGAAGCGGCCGACGTTCGAACTGGCATCGGCCATGAACGTTTCCAGTTCAGCAGCGCGTTCGCGGCTGATCTGGGAATTTTCGGACGAGAACCCCTGCAGGTGGTTGCCCACGGCCTGCACGAACAGGCGCTTCCATTCGGGCGCGTTGTTCGCGTCCAGGCAGGCGTCCTTGATGCGATAGAGCATTTCGGCCTCGCGGCGGCTAACCGCGCCGGGGCGGTCCGAACCGGGTGCAAAGATTGCGCGGCGAAGGATCCTGCATTCGGCGGCGCTGACATGGGTGTGTGAAAGCTCACCGCCGCAGCGGGTGGGGCCGGTGCCGGTCAGCACCTCATGCTCCATGACCCCAAGAACATAGACCTTCATCTTTTCCGGCACGTTCGATGCGCGCTCGACAAGGCGGACGACCAGTTCCAGTTCCGCCATCGATTCGACGTTGCCGCTCGCGCTTAGTCGCGCAATCAGCCAGCTTGCCTGTTCATCGGTAACGTAGCCGCGCGGCTCCAACGTGTTGAGCACGTATTCGCCGATCGCCTCGACGAAGAAATCGACCCAGGCATCGGTGCGGCCGCCCAGCGAATCGTTCAATGCGAAGATCGCCTCCGCCTCTTCGGCAGTGATCTGTCCGTCCCCCCAACCGGCGCGGCGGAGCTGGAGAATCTCTTCGTCCGAAATCTGCCGATCCGCAGCAGCCTGCCGGGCGATATCGCTGAAATGCATGGTCATGAGCGCGCAAAACCCCTTGTTCGTCGGGGAATGGCTTACCCAAACAAGCTTAAGACGGGGTTACCTCGGTGCGAAAGCAGTTCAACGGCGCCGAAGCGCGGCGATGCACGCTGCGCGGTCGACATCGCGTCCGTCAGTGCCGCGGCGCGCTTCCACCCATGTCGCGGTTTCGCCGCGCCCCGGTGCGGTGGGATAGAGGAAGACGTCGAGCACGCAGGCATTGCCCGTAAACTGCAGCTTGCGCGCATCGCCTTCCCATACGTCGAGCCGTGGGCTGCCGAATTGGCGGACGAGGCCGCTGGCATCGGTGCCGATCACGCCGTCGAGCCCCGGTGCATCCATGATGCGCGGCGCGCGAAAGCCGGTCTGCGGCTGGATCTGCGGTTCTTGCGGCGGGACCGGAGCGCTGTTCGCGGGGCGCGAGGATGGGACGGTGTAGCTGGGCCCGCTGGCACAAGCGGCGACGAGCGGGATCAGAGCAAGGGCGATAAGGCTACGCATCGATCTTCCCCTGCCTCAGCGCGGCGCGATGCACCAGATGGGTCGCCGCCGCTGCCCCCAGGAACGGGGCCAAAAGGTTCAGGATCGGGATGGCCAGCAGGCCGACGACCGCCAGACCCAAAAGGAAGCGGCTGGAAAAGCCCAGCGGCGCGGCAGCGCCGTCCTTCATGTGGCGCACCCAGACCATGTCCTGAAGCTCCCGCCCCAGAAGAAATGCGTTCACCACCGCGAAGACAACGGCAGGGCCGATCGCGGTGAAGACCAGCGCCAGCGCGAAGGGCAGGGCGATCAAGTTTGCGATAAGCGCCCGCACCGCGCCGCGAAGGGCAATCCGTCCCTGTTCGCCCATCGGCAGGTCGCGCGGGGAGAGCGCCGGATAGAACTTCGCCTCGACCAGCTCGACGACTTCGTCGGCATAGAACTGCAGCACCGCCATCGCGACGATGCGCCATGCCAGCCATGCCGCGATCAGGCCGACCAGCCCCAGCACCGCGACCATCGCGATCCCGACGCCCGGCACGGTCTGGTCATAGTCCAGCCCGAACATTGCCCCGATCCCCCAGCCCAGCAGCACGACCAGCGCAACGCCCAGCACGATGGCAAGCACGAGACTGATGAGGATCGACTTCACCAGAAGCCAGATGACCCGCCTGTCGCCAAGCTGGGTCGCCGCCAGCGCAAAGGCCTGCGGTATCGAAAGGGCGGAACGGGCATCCTGCATGGACGCAGGTAGATGCGAGCGCCGGCCCGGTGTCAATAAGGCTCCGCTGTCAATAAAGCGCGTGATGTTCGGCGCTTGCCGTATCGGGCAGGTGCGCCTAACCCCGCTGCAATTTTCCCATCGACCTCTAAAAGGCCCCTAGCCAAGCCATGACCGATACCCGTTTCGACGTCCTCGCCATCGGAAATGCCATCGTGGACGTGATCTCGCCGTGCGAAGACGCGTTTCTGGAAAGCGAAGGGCTCGACAAGGGCGCGATGGCGCTGATCGACACGTCGCGGGCCGAGGAGCTTTACGCCCACATGGGTCCGGCGCGGGAAATTTCCGGCGGGTCGGCAGCGAATACCTGTGCAGGTCTGGCGGCGTTGGGCAGCAGGGCGGCCTTCATCGGGCAAGTTGCTGACGATCAGCTCGGCGCGGTCTTCGCGCACGACATTCGCGCGGCGGGCATCCACTACGAAGTCGCACCGCGCGAAGGCGATCCGCCGACGGCGCGTTGCCTCGTCCTCGTCACGCCCGATGGCCAGCGCACGATGAACACCTTCCTCGGCGCGTCGCAGCACTTGCCGGCGAGCGCGATCGACGCGGACCTCATCGCCAGCGCCAAGGTGCTCTACCTCGAAGGGTACCTTTGGGACCCCGACGATCCGCGCGCCGCGATGAAGGGTGCGATCGATGCCGCTCGCAAGGCTGGCCGTCAGGTCGCCTTCACGCTGTCGGATGCTTTCCTGCTCGACCGCCACGGCGACGATTTCCGCAAGCTGATCGACGACGGCCTGATCGACATCCTCTTCGCCAACGAAGTCGAACTGCTGGGCCTGACCGGCGCGGCCGATTTCGAGGCAGGCGTTGCCGCTCTTGCGCCGAAGCTGCCGGTGCTGGTCGCCACGCGCAGCGAGAAGGGCGCGATTGCAGTTGCCGGTGCGGAGCGCGCCGAAGTGCCTGCCGAACCCGTTTCCAAGGTCGTCGATACGACCGGTGCGGGCGACAGCTTTGCCGCAGGGTTCCTCCACGGCCACGTCCGCGGCGCGCTGCTGGCCGATTGCCTGACGATGGGTGCGGTCGCGGCGGCGGAAGTCATCAGCCACTATGGCGCACGGCCCGAGGCGGATTTGAAGGCGCTCGTCGCTAACCGTCTGGGCTGATCGGCGCGGGCTGAGCTTCGCGCTCAGCCCTTCGCTTCACGCTCCACTTCGCGCCAGCCAATGTCGCGGCGGCAGAAGCCGGTCGGGAAATCGATGGCGTCTACCATCTCGTAAGCGATCTTCTGCGCGGCGGTCACGCTGTCGCCCATGGCCGTCACGTTCAGCACGCGCCCGCCATTGGCGACAAGCTGACCGTCCTTCTGTGCGGTGCCGGCATGGAAGACCTTGCCGCCTTTTGCCTCTGCCGCGTTCAGGCCATCGATTGCGCCGCCTTTTTCGGGCGTGTCGGGATAGCCATTGGCCGCCATCACCACGGTAAGCGCGGTCTGGTCCGCGAAACGCGCCGGCCGCAGCTTGGCGAGCGAGTTGGTCGCGCAGGCCAGAAGGATTTCGCCCAGATCATCTTCCAGCCGCATCATCAGCACCTGGCATTCGGGATCGCCGAAACGGCAGTTGTATTCGATCAGCGTCGGGCCTTCCTCGGTCAGCATGAGGCCCGCGTAGAGGACGCCGCGATAGGGTGTGCCGTCTTCTGCCATCTGGCGCACGGTCGGCGCGATGATGCGTTCCAGAACCTGCCCGCGCAGCATGGGGCTCAGCACCGGGGCGGGGCTGTAGGCACCCATGCCGCCGGTATTGGGGCCGGTGTCGCCTTCACCCACGCGCTTGTGATCCTGCGCCGAACCGAACGGCATGATCGTCGCGCCGTCGGTGATCGCGAAATAGCTCGCTTCCTCGCCGCGCATGAATTCCTCGATCACGACTTGCGCACCGGCAGAGCCGAACCGCCCGCCGAAGATGTCGCGGATCGCCTCTATCGCCTCGGCTTCGCTTTCGGCGATGATCACGCCCTTGCCCGCGGCCAGGCCGTCGGCCTTGATGACGACGGGGGTGGTGAATTTCTTCAGCGCGGCCAGCGCCTCGTCCGCCGTGTCGGCGCGCACGTAACCGGCAGTGGGTATCCCTGCGCGCTGACACATGTCTTTCGTGAAACCCTTGGACCCTTCGAGCTGGGCTGCTTCCCGGCTGGGTCCGAAAACCGCGATACCGGCACCGCGCAGCGCATCGGCAATTCCGTCGACCAGCGGGGCTTCGGGGCCGACGACGACGAGACCGACGTGATTTTCCTCGCAGAAGGCGATAGTCGCGTCATGGTCCGACACGTCGAGCGTTATGCATTCGGCATGGTCGGCAATGCCCGGGTTGCCCGGCGCGGCGAATATTTTCCCCGGCTCACGCCCCTCAGGGACCAGCAGGCGGGATTGCGCCAGCTTCCATGCCAGCGCATGTTCGCGTCCGCCCGAGCCGATCAAAAGGAAGTTCATTGGCCAATCGCCCTGAAAATTACGATGAAGACGCGCGGCTCCTAGCGAAGGAGAGGCAAGGGGACAACGCCGCTCCCCTGTCGATTTCGCAAATCTCCCAAATGTTGAAGCGCACGGTGGAGGATCGTTTCGGGCATGTGCGCCTTCGTGGCGAGCTTTCGGGCGTCAAACGGGCGGCATCAGGCCACATGTATTGCGCGCTGAAGGACGAGAACGCCGTTATCGACGGTGTGATGTGGCGCGGCAATGCCGGACGGCTGGCATTCCGGCCCGAGGACGGCGTGGAAGTCATCGCGACAGGCAAGCTGACGACATACCCGGGGCGTTCGAAATACCAGATCGTCATCGAATCGATGGAGATCGCGGGGGAAGGCGCGCTGCTGGCGCTGCTTGCGAAGCTGAAGGCGAAACTGGAGGCCGAGGGCCTGTTCGCGCCCGAACGCAAGCGCCGCCTGCCCTTTCTGCCGCGCACGATCGGCGTTGTGACCAGCCCGACCGGCGCGGTGATCCGAGACATCCTGCACCGGCTGGGCGACCGGTTTCCCAGCCACGTCGTCGTCTGGCCGGTCATGGTGCAGGGGCAGGGCTCCGCCGAGCAGGTTGCGAATGCCGTGCGCGGGTTTTCGGCGCTACCCCCAAACGGACCGGTGCCGCGCCCCGACCTCCTGATTGTTGCGCGCGGGGGCGGTTCGATCGAGGATCTGTGGTCCTTCAACGAGGAAGTCGTCGTGCGCGCGATCGCCGAATCGACGATTCCGACGATCTCCGCCGTGGGGCACGAGACAGACACGACGCTGGCCGACTTCGCTGCCGACTTGCGCGCGCCCACGCCGACCGCCGCGGCCGAACTGGCCGTTCCGGTACGGCAGGAACTGATGGCCATGCTCGACGAATATGCCGCGCGTCAGCGTCGCGGCGTCGTGCGGCCCGTGGCGCTCGCCCGCGAGAGACTGATTTCTTGGAGCGAGCGGCTTCCCGATCCGAAGATGCTGGTCGAGGCGCAGGGCCAGCGGCTCGACGACCTGACCGACCGGTTGCGGCGCGGCCTTGCAGGGCGTGCGGAACAGGCGCGGCGCGCGCTGGCCGAAAGCGGCGGGGGCCTGCGCCCGGCGCTTCTGCAGCGCCATGTCGTGCAGCTTCGCCGCGATCTGGCTCGTGTACCCGATCCCGGCATCCTGGCGCGTCAACGGGTGCGTGAGGCAGGGCAGGCGCTGGCCTCGCTCTCGCGGCTCCTGCCACAGCTTAATCCCTATGCGCCGCTCGAACGCGGTTATGCGGTAGTTACCGATCCTTCGGGCCATGCCGTTACGACGCGGGAGAGTGCAGCGGCGCAAGCGGGCCTGACGCTGCGTTTCCGCGATGGTACTCTGGACGTCACTCCCGGTGAGTCCGCGCCACCTGCACCGCGTCCCCGCAAGGCAGCGCGCCGCTCGTCGCAGGATGATCCCGCTTCGGGCCAGCAGTCATTGTTTTGACAGGTTCCTTTGCCTATCTGGATTGCATGTTGATGAGTACCAAAGAACCGGCCCGCCTGATCTACGGCCCCAACGGCTTTCGCCAGCTGAGCGCGGGGGACCACGTCCTGTGCGCCGTGTCCGGCGTTCCGATCCAGCTCGACATGCTCCGTTATTGGAGCGTTGAGCGTCAGGAAGCCTACGCCACTTGTGAGATCGCGACAGAGCGGCTTTCGCCGAAGGGATGATCAGGGCGCCTCTTACCTTCTTCGCCCTTGCCGCCGCGCTGACCGGCTGCACTGTCGTACCACCGTCCGATGGACAGGCGCAGGCAGCGGCCCCTGCGGCACCCGAACCGGCTCCGGCCCCTACACCTACCTCGCAGGCTCTCCCTGCCGGTGTCTTCACGCTTTCGGGCGAGATGACTCAAGGCGGCTGGCTTCGCGGCAATGCGCCGGTGGGCACGACTTCGCTGACGCTGAACGGCGACCCGGTGTCGGTCGATGCCGACGGGCAGTTCCTTGCCGCGTTCGACCGCGATTCAGGGCCGATCGCGACTCTGGTCGCCACCCGCAGCGACGGGTCCAAAGTGACAAAGCCGCTTCAGATCAGCCCGCGCGACTGGCGGATCGAACATATCAATGCCGCACGCCGCACCGGCGGGCCGAGCGAGGCCTTCATGAAGCGCCGCATGCCCGAGCTGGAGGCGATCAACGCTTCGCGCGATAAAGTCACCGGTGCGCAAGGCTGGCGCGAGGATTTTATCTGGCCGGTCAAGGGCCGCGTTTCCGGCCTGTTCGGATCGCAACGCATCTATCGCGGCGAACCGGGCAGCTATCATTCGGGCATCGACATCGCGCCGGGGGCGGGCACGCCTTACGTGGCCCCTGCCGACGGTGTCGTGGTTCTGGCGGTCGATGACTTCTCGCTCGAAGGCAAGCTGCTGATTATCGATCACGGCATGGGCCTCAACAGCGCGTTCCTCCATTCGCAGCAGCTTTTCGTGAAGGAAGGCGATCATGTGAAGCAGGGACAGCGGCTTGGCCTCGTCGGCTCCAGCGGGCGGGCCACCGGGCCGCATCTGCACTGGAGCCTGAAGTGGAACGACGCGCGGCTCGATCCGCTGCTCTTCACGGGGCCGACGGGCAACTGATGACACGAATCGCGCGGGCAGGCGGGCTTCTGGCCCTGCTGCTGCTCGTGTGGCTGATCCTGTTCGTGCCGGACCGCACGGTTCCTCGCGGCACGCGCATCCTGTTCGATTTTCCGGTCGCGGCGGAGCCTATAGAGGGCGCCGCGCTGGACGAGGCAGGCCCGCTGAAACTGGCCGGCGCATGGCGGCTGACCGGCGAGGCGAGCGAGTTTCATTCATTGTCCGGCCTTGCGCTTACTGCTGACGGCAGACTGGCTGCCGTCAGCGATCGCGGCTTGCTTATCACCATGCCGAAACCCGGCGAAGGGGACACCGCCACGGCACGGGCCTTGGTGCCCGATGGCTCGGGCGGCTTTGCCGTGGTCGATTCGGAAGCGATCGTCATCGACGAGGGCGGCACCACATGGTTCGCCCGCGAAAACCAGAACATGATCTCCCGTCTGGGCGAGGTAGGCGAAAAGCCGAAAACGGTCCGGCCCGCAGCCATGTCGGACTGGTCGCCCCTGCGCGGTCCGGAAACGCTGGCGCGCACTCCGGACGGGCGGTTTATGGTGATTGGAGAAGGTCGCGAAGACGGTCGCCACGGGACGTTTCCCGGCCTGATGTTCGATAGCGACCCTGTCGAGGCACCCGAACCTTGGCTCTTTCATGTCGCCATGCCCGACGGGTTGCGCCCGGTGGAGGCGGCGGTGCTGTCCGATGGCACCGTACTCGTACTGGGCCGCAGTTTCGGCCTGCCGTTCCGTTTCGAAAGTGCGCTCTACGCTTTCGATCTGGCGGATGCGAAGCCTGCCAGCCGGGTCGATGCGCGGTTGATCGGGCGAATCGGCGGACCCGGGATTTCCGACAATTTCGAAGGCATGGCGGTCGAGGAAGGCGCAGACGGCGCTCTGACCATCTGGGTCGTGTCCGACAGCAACGACGCGCAAGTCATGCAGAGCACGATCCTGCTGAAGCTGGAAACGCGAAAAAGCGCCCTGCGATAGTCGCGGGCGCTTCTTCATCTTTCCCTTGCGGGAGAAATCAGGCTGCGGCTGCAGCCTTCTTCAGCTCGCGCTTCACCTTGAGCGCGCGTGCCGACAGCTTGGCATCGCTGGTCTTCAGCAGCCAGTTGTCGAGACCGCCGTTGTGCTCGACCGAGCGCAGACCATGCGTCGAGACGCGGAACTTGTAGCCGCGCTCGAGCTTTTCGCTCAGCAGCGTGACGTTCTGCAGGTTCGGCAGAAAGACGCGCTTGGTCTTGTTGTTGGCGTGGCTCACATTGTGGCCGACCTGGCGACCCTTGCCGGTCAGTTCGCAGATGCGCGACATGGCTATAAACTCGCTTGTAAAACAGTGAATCCGTAATCGGAAAGCGGCGCGCATAGCGGCGACAGGCCCGTCCGTCAAGCAAACGGGCGCTGAACCGTTTCCGGTGCGAGGTCCCATTGCCGCATTCTCGCGATTCGGGCAAGTCGGCGAATGAAATGAGTGAAACCGCGAAACGATGGCCGCTTCCCCCCGCGATGCAGGCCGCGCTGGACGAAGCGCGCAAGGCCGCGCAGGCTGGCGAAGTGCCGGTGGGCGCGGTCATCGTGAGGGACGGGGCGATTGTCGCCAGCGCCCACAATGCCCCCCGCGCGTTGAAAGACCCGACCGCCCATGCCGAGATGCTGGCGATTCGCCGCGCGGCACAGGCGCTGGGTGACGATAGGCTGACGGGCTGCGACCTCTATGTAACGTTGGAACCGTGCCCCATGTGCGCTGGCGCCATCGCCCACGCCCGAATCGCGCGGGTCTATTACGGGGCGTCCGATCCCAAGGGCGGCGCGGTAGAACACGGGTGCCGGACCTTCGAGCAGGCGGGCTGCCTGCACCGGCCCGAGGTCTATGCAGGGATTGGCGAATCGGAAGCGGCGGACCTGCTGCGCGGGTTCTTTCGCGAGCGGCGTTAGGGAGCGGCAGCTTTCGGGATTATCTAAGAGGGCGCCGGTTGGCTGCTATGGGGTGGGTAGCTGACGTTCCAGATTGCTTATGCCCTGTCTCAATCCTAGCGTTTCCAGATGGCAGAAGTTCACCCTACGGCCTCCTATGCCGAAGCCATTGCGCAGCAGGTAACTGGCAAGAGGGCTGACCAAACCCGGCGGTTCACGAGTGGACTTGTTCACTACGTCTTCGAGGTTCATCTCGATGATGGCTCAGCCGTGGTCGTCAAAGCCGGAGCGAATGATCGCAGGCAGAGCCTTGCGGCAAGCGTGAAGATGACCGCTTTACTACGGCCCATGGGTGTTCCCATACCCGAGATCATTGCCTCGGATTTGGATGCCAGGCTTCCCTGGGTCATGATGGAGAGAGTTCCAGGCACTGACTTGGGACAGATTCTCAATTCATTGACAGAGACGCAGCGCAAACAGGTCGCTTATGAAGTCGCGCAAGCCCAGAAAATCGTAGGCCAACTAAGCACGGCTGGCACATTTGGCTATGTGACGGGCATTGGGCCGGCGCAGCACAGGAATTTGCCAGACTTACTCGATGAGGACTTCGCGCGGCTGCGTAAGCGCATTTCTCACGCTGGCTTATTTGGCGACTGCCACGCGAACCGTCTCGCTGAAACTCTCAATTCGATGCGGAACCGCCTTCTTGAGATACGGCCCATCGCCTTCCTGCATGACACAACAACAAAGAATGTCATCGTTGATCCGATTGGCGGCAAAGTGGGGATTATCGATGTTGAAAATCTCTGTTTCGGCGATCCGCGTTACGTCATCGCGGTGACTTCTGCGATGCTGCTAGTTGCCGGACAACCGCAGGAGTACATTCAAGCATGGCTGACTTTTTCCGGCTTGGAGAACGACGAGGTTTGTGAACTATATGTGTGCCTGGCTTTATTAGAATTGATGAGCGAGCACGGCCAGAACTGGAGTGATATCGTCGTACATTCGAACGAACAATCCCGCTCGCACTTGCTCCATATTTTCGATGCCAAATTATCCTGTCTGAACGCGAAAGTCGCCAAGGGATAATGTCCGCAATTAGGGTCGTTAGCTGCCAATCCGCTTTGAGACAGCAAACCCCCTAAAGTGGCTGGAAATCAAGCCCGATGTCGGCGGCAGGTGCGCTTTGTGTCAGGCGGCCTACCGAGACGTAGGTCACGCCTGTCGCCGCGATCGGGCCGATGGTGTCGAGATTGACACCGCCCGAAGCTTCTGCCGGCACGCGCCCGTCGATCAGCGCCACGGCCTTTCGCAGCGTGTCCGGCCCCATGTTGTCGAGCAGGAGATGCGTCGCGCCCGCGTCCAGCGCGGGTTCGATCTGGTCGATGCGGTCGACTTCGCAGATGATGTTCTGAACTCCCGCGCGCACGGCGCGGGCGACGGCTTCGCTGACGGAGCCTGCCACGGCGACGTGGTTATCCTTGATCATCGCCGCGTCCCACAGCCCCATGCGGTGGTTCTGCGCGCCGCCCATGCGGGTGGCGTATTTTTCGAGGTGGCGAAGGCCCGGAATGGTCTTGCGCGTATCTAGCAGGGTCGCGTGGCCATCCATCGCGGCAACGTAAGTCGCGGTCATCGTCGCGATGCCAGACAAGTGCTGCACTGTGTTCAGTGCACTACGCTCTGCCGTCAGCAGCGCGCGGGCATTGCCCGACAGGCGCATGAGGTCGGTCCCGCCTTCGACCGTCTCGCCATCGGCGATCAGCACCTCGATCGAACAAGTGGGGTCGAGCGCGCGGAAGAACGCTGCGGCAATCGGCAGGCCCGCGACGGTAATCGCATCGCGGCTGTCCATCACGCCGGAGAAGCGCGCGTCTGCGGGAATCACGCTCTCAGAAGTCACGTCATGCCCGCCGTCCGGCAGGCCCTCGCCAAGATCCTCCGCAAGAGTTTCGCGGACGAAGCGGTCAAGGTCGAAGCCGGGAAGCGAGAAAGTCATGAAGTGCCTTTGCGTAGAACTCTAACTGAGAGCAAGTGCTGAAATCGGGGCGCGAAGCGACACCCGCAAGGCCGAACGGCCGCCCGAGCCTATGCGAGGAAAGCCAAGGGGCCGGATGGCCCCGCCGGCGCTTGAGGCCAAACAAACAACTGCGGCGTTTGAGGGCGCCCGACCCGAAGGTCGGGCACACAAATCAATGCACGAAGCGCGCAACGACGTCGCGGTAGCTGCGGCTGACCTTCACCTCGGCACCGGAATCGAGCACGAGGAAGCATTCGCCGTTGGTGTGCGGCTTCACCTGGCGGACCTGGTTGAGGTTGACGATGGTGGAACGGTGGACACGCTGGAAAGCGCGCGGGTCGAGGCGGCGTTCGAGGTCCTTCATCGTTTCGCGCAGGACCAGCGAGTTCTCTCCGGTCGAGATCACCATGTAGTCGCCCGCAGCCTCGATATGCTCGATCGTGTCGACGTCGACGCGGAAGATCTGGCCGCGATCCTTAACGTTCAGCATCTTTTCGTAGCGGCCATCGGCGGCGATATCCTCGTCCGGCATCTGGTCCATCGCGTCGGGCGCGACTTCGGCCAGCACGTTCTTGAGCTTTTCGACTTCCTCAAGCCCCTTGCGTTCGTTGATTCGCGTGCGTGCACGTTCGATGGCATCGGCAAGGCGGTCTTCCTCGACCGGTTTCATCAGGTAGTCGACCGCATTCGCCTCGAATGCCTTCAAGGCATGTTCCGAATAGGCGGTGACGAAGATGAACAGCGGCGGATCGACGTCCATCACGCCCTTCACAACGGAAAAACCGTCGAAGCCGGGCATCTGGATGTCGAGAAACACGAGATCGGGCTTCTCGGTCTTGATGGCGCGGATCGCCTCGCGCCCGTTGGCGCAAGTGGCGATCACCTCGATGTCGGAGAAAGGCTCAAGCCGGACCTGAAGGCCCTGAATGGCGAGCTTTTCGTCGTCGACCAGAATGGTTCTGATGGTCATGGGAATTGGAATCCTGTCACGTGTTTGACGATAAACGGGTAGCGGACGACAAGGTTTCAGCGATCCGGCGGCCGATGGCGGGCGCCCCTGCGCCCTTCTTGCCTTCGTACGCCTCGTCTTCCTCGTCAGGTTCGGTGTCGAACGGAATTGTGATTATGACGGAAAACCCGTCCTGCGGGCGCGACACGATCTCGAAGCGTTGATCGTCCCCATAGGCCTGCGCCAGCCTTTCGCTGATGTTCGCAAGGCCGACGCCGGTGGAATGCATCCCTTCGCCGTGGGCTACGCCGATCACGTCTTCCGGCCTCTTGCCGCGCGGAATGCCGGGGCCGGTATCGGACACGGTAATGCGCAGCATCTCGCCGATGCGTTCGGCCTTCACGGTGATTTCTGCGCCCGATTCCTGGGCGCTGACCGCGTACTTGATCGCGTTCTCGACCAACGGTTGCAGCAGCAGCGATGGCAGCAATGCGCCCGCAACGCCGGGCGCGATGTCGAAACGGGTGCGCAGGCGCTCCTCGAACCGCATCCGCTCGATATCGAGGTACAGTTTGAGCGTGTCGATTTCCTGGGAAACCGTCACGCGCCCTGTCGGCTGGTTTACCAGCGTGTAACGCAGGAAGCTCGACAGCCGCGAAAGCATGGCATTGGCCGGTTCCGTCTGTTTGAGCAGCACGAGTGTCGAGATCGAGTTCAGCGTGTTGAACAGGAAATGCGGATTGAGCTGATACCGCAGCATCGCAAGCTGCGCGCTCGTCGCCTGGTTTTCCATGTCCAGCAGGCGATCGTTCGCCTCTTCCACCTGCAGGTAGAAATTGATCGCATAATAAAGCGCGGACCATGCGCCGAGCAGCGTCAGGTCGAGGTAGAACACGCCAAGGAATAGCTGCGCGAAATTGGGTTCGGCACTGGGCCGGTAGAGGGAGATGACCCAAGAATCGATGAAGGCATAGACGCCTACCGCCGTTGCCAGAACGATCGCGGTGACGCCCCATGTCACGATCGCGCGGCGGTTCATCAGGTTGCGATAGATGACCGAAAGTATGAGGCTGAGCGAGAAGCCCGTGACCGTCGCAAGGAAGACAAGTACGAGGAACGTGAACGGCTGTGCATTCGCGAGGCTGGACATCGCGCGCAGCACCATCGCACCGCCCCAGCCCAGGGCTTGAAGGCGCCAGAACGCGCGGTTCTTGTCGGCAAAGAAGGGTACGGGGGCGACGGGAAGGACGGACATACCCGACTGATAGCGCAATCGCGTGTCGCGCGACAGCACTCCGGCGGGCCCAAGAATCGACCACGGCTTGCGCCCGGCACGTATCATGCGTCCGTGTTGGCGATCATCGGGACGGTCGTGAAGAAGGCGGGCCTGTCATAAACGCCAGGCCGCGCTGCCGATCGGGTGAGACGAGCCGTTTAGCCGCCCTTGCCGGAGAGCGCACTGGCAAGGGCAGCCTTGCCGACTGCGCCCTGCAGGGTCTGGTCCTGCGTCACCCATGCGGGCGTGCCGTCGAACTGAAGCTGGTTGGCAAAAGCGCGGTTCGCCTCGATTTCGGCGGCGATGGCGTTGCTGGCAGCCGCCTTCTTCGCCATCCCGATATCGAGACCGGCCTCGCGTGCGGCCTTCTCGATATTTTCGGGCGTGGGCTTGCCGATGTCGTACATCGCCTTGTGGAATTCCTCGTACTTGCCCTGGTGCGCGGCGGCGAGCGCCATCTTGGCGGCATCGACGCTGCCCTGCGACAGGATCGGGAATTCGCGGATCACGACCTTCAGGTTGGGGTCTTCGGCAATGAGTTCGTCCACGGCCTCGACCGACTTCTTGCAGAAGCCGCAGGCATAGTCGCTGAATTCGACAAGGACTTTCGTGCCCTGCGGATTGCCGAGATAGGCACCCGGATAAGGCGTGAAGAGCTGTTCCTGAATGCCGGCCATCGCCTCTTCAGCCTGCTTTTCGCGGAGCCGGTCGACGACTTCGGGCAGGATTTCGGGATTTTCGAGCAGGTAGTTGCGCACCAGCGCCTCGATCGCGGCGCGCTCTTCCGGGTCGAACCCGGCGGCGCGAACGGCGGCGTCCGCCTCGCTTTCCGGGGATGCTCCACGGGCAGTGACGACCCAAATGGCGGCGGCGACAGCGAGGACGATCGCAATGATCGCGGCGGTCAGGCGGAAAGGCTTGGCAGCAAGGTTCATGGGTTGGTTTTACCTGCGCTTCTTCTGCTGTTCAATGATGGCCCGCGCCTCGAGCTTGATATCCTGCGCGCGCAGCCAGTCGACGGTCTCTGCCGGAAGCCCGGCTTCTGCCGCCGAAGCGTTCTGCAAGGCCGATTGCGGCCTGCCGGTGAGCATCTGCTGTTCGGCGCTGGCGAGGCGCGCACGCGGGGTATCGCCGCGCTCGCCATAGATACGGCCCAGCAGGTACCACGCGGTCGGGTTGTAGCGATCGCGCGCGACGGCGGTGCGCAGGATGCCTTCGGCCTCTTCGTAGTGGCTGCGGTCCTCGGTCGCGATAAGCGCATGACCGAACATCGTCGCGATCAGCGGTTCATTGCCAGAAAGCTCAACCGCGCGGCGCAGCGGGTCTAGCGCTTCGGCGGGCTTGCCCGATTCGAGCAGGACCTGACCCTTCAGTTCGAGGAAGTAGGGATTCTCCGGCTCTGCCGCGATCAGGGCATCGATCTCCTGGACCGACTGGCCGATCAGCGCTTCCTTGTTGCGGGCAAAGGCGCGGGCATAGTGGCCGGCGATGGACTTGTCGGTTTCGGGATAGGCGACGAGCGTGGCCTTGGGCTCTGCCTGATAGCCGTAGAGCTTGGCCTTCACGCGGCGGAAGCGTTCCTCGATCCGCGGATCGGAGGGCATGTTCCACGCCGGGTCCTTTTCATAGACCGCGGTCAGCGTCTCGATACGGTCGCGCGACAAGGGGTGGGTACGGAAGAAGGTGTCTTCCTCTTTCGCGAAATAGCCAGCGCGGTGTTCCAGTGCCTGCAGCTTCTGGAAGAATTCGAGCGAGCCGCGGCCCGAAAGCCCCGCGCCCGAAAGGTACTGCGCGCCGGCAAGGTCTGCCGCCGATTCCTGCCCGCGCGTGAAGGCAAGGAACTTGCCCATCGCCGCCTGCTGGCCTGCCGCGATCACGCCCATCGCCGCTTCGCCGCCGCCCGCGACGGCCGCCGCCGCGCCGAGCAGGAGCGAGATGATCGAGATGTTGCTGGCCGCTTTCGCGCCTTGGGAAAAATTGATGACGTGGCCGCCGGTGATGTGGCCCAGTTCGTGCGCGATCACGCCCTGTACCTGCAGCGCCGAATCCGCCTCGTTGATAAGGCCCGAATGAATGTAAATCGCCTGCCCGCCCGCGACGAAGGCGTTTACCGACGGTTCGTCGAGGAGGACGATATCTACATTATTGGGTTCAAGCCCCGCGGCCGCGATGATCGGCGCGCTCATGTCTTTCAAAAGCGCCTCGGTCTCGGCATCGCGCAGCACCGACTGGGCAAGCGCGGGCCGCGCGCCCAGAAGAGCGAGCGCGAGAAGCATGGCGATGTACGCCAGCGGTTTGAACAGGGTTCTTTGCATGTCTGCCTGGCGTCCGGACGTCTGCTTGCCGGATTGGCCGTCGGGCGCTGAACGGGGGATTAAGCCGGGATGGCCACAGGCTCAAGCGTCTTGGGCGGATTGTGCTAAATCGGACGGGCCTGCGGCGGGGCCTTCTTCCTCGATGGTCTCCACGATCTGCGCGGTATCGCCCACCGGCGAAACGCCGATGCGGTCAAGGAAATCGGCGCCCACGTCGAAGCTGTCGCCAAGCCAGAGGGGGATATTCGCGTCCTCGATATGTGCCTTGGCGGCCAGTTCTTCGGGGGTGTGCGGTTCGCCGTTCATGCGGATGAAGATCGCGGCCACCCGGCCCGGATTCTCCATCGCGATTTCCGAAAAGGCGATCAGATCGCCCTGCGTATCGTCGCCGATCAGCGCAAAGCGCATGTGCGGATAGGCTTCGAGCAGCGCGGTTGCCGCCATGCGCTTGTGAAGTCCGTGACCCGATGAACCCAGCGTCGCACGGTTGAAGCCCCAGTCGCGCAGATGGATCGGACCGATCGGAAGCGAGCGCGATTCCATGAAAGCGACGAGGTAATGGAACAGGTTCCACGGGCTGGAGGAGACATAGAAAAACGGCCGCTGCGTGGCGATGCGGCGGGTGCCGGGTTTGTCCCTGTCCGCGCTTGGGTCCGCAATCGCACCGGCCAGATTGCCGTAAAGCTTGCCCGCGCCGGGCACTTTCGTCCGATCAGAGGGCATTGTTGCCAGCAAGCGTCGCCAGTTGCGCGCGACGTTTGAGATGCCACCGGTAATGCCAGTCTCGATGATCGTGTCGTCGATGTCGGAGATGACGCCAAGCTTCGCATCGGTGCCGGGGGCGAGCACGTAGCCTTCAGCACTCTGCGCGCCCCTGGCGTTGTACCATTCGAACCGAACGGTCTCCCACGCGGTTGTCGCGGGAAGGCCCCAGCCGTCGATCTCGATATCGAACCGGACAAAGCCTTCGTCATTGGTGACGCCTTCGTGTCGCCACTCGCTGCCGTCGGGCGCTCCGATCACTAGCGAGACGGGCAGACGCGGGTGTTCCTTGGACGCGAATTGAGACCAGAGCGCGCGGATCTTGGCAAGATCGCTCTGGTGGTCCCAACTCGGTTCGCGGGCGCGCAGCGCGCGGGCGGTGATCGTCAGGCGGTTGGCGTTCCGATGGCCGAAATAGGGAAAGACGTGGGGCGGGTGTCCGAAGAAAGGCATATCCGACCAACGGGGCCGAAGGCGTTTTGTGCCCTTTAGCGGCCTTGAAGCTTGTTCGCGGCCTGGCGCATCAGTGCCGGATCGAACGGAATCTCGCCCAGCAGCGCGACATTGCCCGAGGACATCCGGCGCGCCATCAGCAGCGTGAATTCCGGCCCATCGTCGTCAAGCGCGTCGAACCCTGTCGGCGTGATCGCACGAAGACGGCGCGAGAGCGGAGCTGGCAGCGGGTCTTCGGCGCGGACTGCGCCTTCGCCTGCCTGAAGGAAGGCACCTGCCAATTCGCCCGACACGAGATCGGCGATGCCGGTATCGGCCACTTCCTTCCAGTTCAGTACCCCGTAGATGTGATCGATCTTGCGATCGTCGCTGGAGAAGGGGAGCAGGATGCCGCGATAGACGATCAGTGCGCCGCGACGGTTGACGAATTCCGCCTCGAACCCAATCGGGGCCTGGCGGGCGAGAATCTGGACGTAGTGATCGGTGATGCGCGACAGCAGTGACCCTGCCGGAACGTCGGAAAGCTGGCCGATTACATGCGTGCCGGTGGCACCGCATTCTTCGGCAAGGCGGCGGCCAAGGTGCATCACGGTCGGGTCCTCGATGCCGCTCGAAAAGTCGAGCAGGATCGAGAAATCGGCAAAATCGGGATCGCCCGAAGCGTCGAGATCGCGAATGTCGGGATAGGCGCGGTAGCCGAGAAGGTCCGCCCACAGGTTGTAGGCGCGCACCTGCATCCGGCGCTCGTCCTGGCCGATGGCGGGGGGAGGCGCGTTGGGTCCGGCGTCGCGGGGTTCCTCGGCGATCTGTTCCTCGTAACCGGCAAGTTCGAGAGTGTCGCCGGCGCCGAGCCAGTCGTCGAAGCCGCCTTTCACCGTGTCCATGTCGATACCCCCGAAGCCACCCAGATTTCGGTCAGACGAGAGACCGCCTGCGCCTTTCTGGAGGGGCAAGTATGGCTGGAAAGGGTAAACGGGGTGTTAAATTAACCCTATTGGAGTTGATATAAGTTTATCGCCTGTCCGCAATGACTTGTGCCCGCAAAAGGCACTTTTCGGCCTGCAGAAGATGTAGCCGTTCGGCCATCTTGCCGTTCACGCGCAGCGCCCCTTCGCCGGCGTTCGCAGGATCGGCAAAAGCATCGACGATCGCGCGTGCTTCGGCGACGTCGTCCTCGGTCGGCGCAAAGACCCTATTGGCCGGTTCGACCTGCTTGGGGTGGATCAGCGTCTTGCCGTCGAACCCGCCATCGCGCGCCTGCTCGCACTCGGCGACAAGGCGTGCCTCGTCATCCAGCGCGTTGCAGACGCCGTCGATCACGGCGAGACCGTGGGCGCGGGCGGCGATCACGCTCATCGTCAGGACCGGCTGGAACGCGGCCCTTCCGGGCAGCTGCGCGATGCCGGTATCCTTGGCAAGATCGTTGAGGCCGAGGACGAAACAGGCCAGCGGGCTGTCTTTCGCCGCAGCCGCGATCTCCGACAGCTTCAAAATCGCCTCGGGGGTTTCGATCATGGCCCACAGCGCGACTTCGGGCCCGAAAGCCGCATCGCGCATGGCAACGGAAAGCCGCGCCACGTCAGCCGCGCTGCAGACCTTGGGCGCAAGAATCGCATCGAGCGGCACGCCTTTCATCGAGGCGATGTCGTCTGCGCCCCACTCGGTCGAAAGCGCATTGATCCGCACTACGCGGTACCGCGATCCGAAGCCGCCTTCGTGAAGCGCTTCGGCAATCAGCTTGCGCGCTTCGGCCTTCGCTTCGGGCGCGACGGCGTCTTCGAGGTCCATTACTACGGCATCGGCGTCGAGCGTGCGCGCCTTGGCGATCGCACGCGCATTCGAGCCGGGCATATAGAGGACCGAGCGCAGCAGTAGCGGCATTTCGGGCAAGGCATCTTCTCCGGGTAGGCGCGGTTTAGAGGATATAGCGCATCTTGATCGGCTGGGTAACGTCCTCGCTTCCAACATCGAAAGCGGCAGCCTTGAAGGGCGGCGGACCCATGCGGACCGGCGCGTCGCGCGAAAAGCCGAAGCCTTCCTTCGGGATCATCAGCGCCTTGTCGATCTTGCCGTTGCCGTTTTCGTCATGGATGATCGCAATTGCGTAATGGCCGGGTACGACGTTGCGAAACGTGAAGTGCCCTGCCTCGGTCGCAGGGATCTTCATGTCTTTGCCGCCCGTGCCCTTGCAGTCGGGAAACGAATCCTTGGCCGGGGCCAGGCACGCGAAGACCTGTCCGTCCCCGGACCGCATGTTCGATACCATGACATCGATATCCGCACCCGCCTTGGGCGTGGCACCAATCAGCGGCAGGGCGGCCAGCGGCAGCAGAAGACGGCGCATCTTCACCGCCCGTCCCAGCCCGGCTTTGCCAGTCCCGCGTCCGTTCCGCAAAGCCGGTCCCAGAACCGGAAATAGAGCCCGTAATTGCATCGATACTTCTCGTGGTGAACCTGATGATGACTGGCCGTTATCAGCACGCTCCCTAAGCGCGAATGAACAAGCGCGCGTGGAAAGATTTCCCAGCCCATGTGGTTGGTTACGCCCATCACGGTCATGATCGCAAGCACCCCGGCCAGAACGCCCACATGGATCGGTACGAAGAAGACGAGTGCGGGGATCACTACCGCGCCGGTAATCGCTTCGATCGGGTGAAACGCCATCGCGGCCCATGCCGTGGGCGGGCGGCTGGCATGGTGGACCGCGTGCGCGATGCGAAACGGACGCGGCGCATGCATCCAGCGGTGGGTCCAGTAGAACCAGGTGTCGTGCGCGAAGAGATAGACCACCAGCGAGACCGGCATCCACCACAACGGCATTGCGGCAGGATCGGCGTAGATCTGCGTCCAGCCCCTCTCCTGCCAGCCCCACGCGACGACGCCGGCGGGGATGCCGTAGATCGCGGCAGACAGCAGCGACCAGCGAATTTCCTTGCCGATCTGGCTGTCGAGCCCCTTGTATAGTCCGGGCCGAACCGACCGCGTCGCCAGTGCGAAAGCGCCGCTCGTCAGCAGATAGCGCACGCCGACGATCACCGTCATCGCCGCTGCAGAAGCCGCGATGGCGATCAACGCGCCAGTCGTCATGATTCCGTCCATGCGGGACGGTTTACCGGTATTGCGCGCGTGAAGAAAGCGGGTCGACCGGTTGTGCCCGACCTGCGCCTATTCAGCCCGAGTGCTCGCCGCCCCACGGCGCGCAGTGCGGATCGAAATCGACCTGCCGCCGCCGCATGGCGCATCGCGCCAGCCGCTCCACTTCCGCCCGCCGCCGCGCCGGCGCCAGCTTCAGCAGGGGGGCAGGACGCAGGATTTCGGCGTCATAGCTGTCCGCCACGATCACGCCGCAGCGTTCGGGCAGGAAGTCCGCGCTTTCGAGGCACTGCCGGTCGAGATCGGGCGAAAGGCCCCAATAGAACCTGTCACAATGTTCGAGATAATCGGTCCACTTCCCATCGCCGAGCAGGTCGGCGCGCGACACCTTGATCTCCACGATCACGACCTTGCCGCGCGAATCGATGCCCATCAGGTCGGCTCGCCTGCCGCCCACCAGCGGCATTTCGGGTATGGTCCAGATATCGTTGCGCGCCATGAGGCGCCCTATGCCCTGCGCAACGGCGGCGGCCCCGGCCAGCGTGTCGATTGTGGGTTCGCGAATGGGAATGGCGGCTGATTCGATCATGCCGCGATTGTAGGGAACGAAATGAGAACATGGCAAGCGTCGTAACGTCTGCCGTGCAAAACCTGTCAGGCGGCGAGGTCTGCCTGCTCGCGCTCCTGGCTCAGCAATGCGCGCCGGCGATTCTCAAAGCGGGTGAGCAGCGTCTTGGCCGCGACCTTTGCCTCCGCCCCGTTTTCCCGCGCGCGCAGGATGGCATAGAGCCCCTGCTCCATCATCGCGTGAAGATCGCCGGTCGCTTCTTCCAGCTCGGCAAGATCCCCGCCGGGAAGACCGACGGGATAGAGCGACATGGCACGTTCCGATCCCGCCCCCGACTGGCCAAGCATCTTGGCAATCGCGTCTGCGGCCTGATGCATCGCGGCCCAGCGTGCGGCGAGAACGTCTTCCTCGCACCCAACCGGGTTGCCTGCATCGTCGATCGGAAAGTCCTGAACTGCGCTCATGGAGGTTAACGTGGCAGGACAGCGTTGAAAAACTGCTAACGTGTGCATCCGGGCAGAAATTACCGGCGCAAATATACTGGCAAGCGCCGCCGAGTGCTGTTAAGCGGCTGGCTCGTTCCACAAGGAACCGCGCACCCGTAGCTCAGCTGGATAGAGCGCTGCCCTCCGAAGGCAGAGGCCACAGGTTCGAATCCTGTCGGGTGCGCCAGTCAACTGCCTTAGCGCGTTGTTTTTAAACAGATTTTGGCAGAGTTGTAGAAAACGTTCCTACGATTGACCCCACACAATGTGCGGGCTTTTCCAGCACATTCTGGGGCTTTCCGGGACGCTTCTTGGTGCGTGAAGGCGGTTTTCGGCGCGCTAATCGTCTCCGTTTTGCGCCCGAATCTGGAGTGTGCAGGATACGTTCTTCCCGCTCGAATTCGCACGCTTCCTGCAATCTTCAATCTTGTCCCGGTTATCTCGCTGCATGTCAGCCGCCGCAACAAGGACTTGCCACGCGAGAGGATCGGCACTCTGCATCATCCTGCTGCCCGCGTTCCACCGCGACGACTCCCCGAGAGCTCTTTCCGCCATCCATTCTGGCCAATGCCAGCTTTCGGGCATGGCGCGGGCAATGGTGCCGGGCAGGATCGACCATAGCAGCATACCGGCAGCCAACCCCATGCCTGCAAAGCGCCAAGTCTGGCGCTTCTGCTCGTCCTCAGTGTGGACGCGACCCACAATTGCGGCGAGCCGACCGGTTGCAAGGTCCAGGTCTTTGCGCCCGTGCCGGAACAGGTCGCTGGCATCGCGCAGCATGTCGAGCGAGGCGCGTTTGATCTGAACTGCAATGTCTTCCGGGGTCAGCTCGATGGCGGGCTTGTTGCCGATTGCGGTCAGCGTCTTGGAGACCTGTGCCAGCTGATCGGCCATCTGGCCAAGCGTTGCCGTGTAGTCCGGGATTACGATGTCGGCTCGCTCCCTGGCCATGTTTTGGACGGTATGGCGCACCATCGCCATTTCCCCTTCGAGGCGGGCGAAGGCTTCCGTTGCCGGATCGGACTCTTGCGCCGCCTCTGGCCCCGTCTGCGTGGCGGCTGGTTCCTCAACTTCTAGGTCCAGTTGCACTTCTTCAATGTGTTCGTCTTCCATGTTGGTTCTCCTAAATGCCCATGTCGAAAGCGCGGGTGCGCTCGCGACTGAGGGTTGCGGTGAGTTCGTTGGCGATGCTGCGTTCGGGCTTGGGATCAATGCCGAGTTCTCGGGTCCTGCCGCGCAGCAGGCCTTCGACCTGCGGATCGCGTTCAAGCCCCTTCGCAAGTTCGGTTAGCTTGGCCGACACACGGGCCGCGCCTGCACGGTCGCCTTGCTGCTCAAGTTGCTGGCGCGCTGTGCTCAGTCCCTGCCAGTCGCTGACGAAGCGCTCGGATCGCAACGCCGGATCGGTACGCACGGCAGCCTCTTGGCTCATGGCGCGCATGGCTTCCTGGCTGCGCCCGCCAGCGGCCTCAGCGATCAACTCAGGATGCCGATCCAGCGCCTTGGCGAGATCGGTGGCGGCATGGGGCCGGATCGCTTCGAGTGCTCTGCCTGCCTTCTCAAGCGCGTCCCTCTGGTGCGGGAGCACGGGCAAGCCCTGGACCTGCATCGTGCCGATATCGCCAAGCGCGCGGGCGTAGCGTTCGACCGCGCGGCGCTGGTCGTTCTGCGTGTTCGACTGTGCTGGAAGCGGTTCAAGCTGGCGGGCCTGCGGGCGGAAGTTACCAAAGATGGATTTGGCCTTTTGCGGCACCTGCAGAACCATCTCCATGACCCGCTCGCGGAAGCTGATGCCGCGTAGTTCGGCGAAGGCCTGTTCGGGCTTGTAGTCGCCCGCCATGTCCTTCCCGCGCTCCCGGCTTAGCAATCGGACAAGCTTGGACTGGTCAGCAAAGTCATCGCGCCCATAGTGCAGCGCCAGCCCCTCGCGATGGCGCGACATGGCGACATAGGCAGAATGGCTGTCCATACCCGGCGTGGCGAGCACATGCGTGCGGTCCACAGTCATCCCCTGCGCCTTGTGGATCGTGGCCGCGTAGCCGTGATCTATGTGGGCGTAGTCCCTGGTGTCGAAGGTAACTTCGCGCCCATCGTCGGTGCGAACGGCCATGCTTTGGGCACTTGTCATTGCAACCGTGCCCAGCGTGCCGTTCTTGACGCCAAACCCGCGCTCGTTGCGCAGGAAGATGATGCGGTCGCCCGATGCAAATTGCCGCTCGCCACGCGCCGCCCTGATCGCGGCATCGGCACCCAGTGCGCCATCTGCGCGCATTTTTTCGCGCGCCATCTGGTTCAGCTCGCGCACCTCGTCATTGGTGTGGGTAAGGATGATCCGGCTGTCGTCGGGGTTGGTCTGCCGCTCCCGACCCCAACGCTCGATCAGCTCTGTCCGAGCGACTTCGCGCGTGTCGGCGGCATGGACCATGCCGCGTTCCTCGTAGCTGCGGATCGCTTCGCCCGTTCGGCCCGTGGCGAGGTGCCGGGTCGCATCCTGCTGCCATGCCGATAGCTGGCGGCGGACCTCGCTGATCTCGACCCCGCCGTGACATTCATGGATTGCCCGGAATGCCGCACCAGCCTCGATCGCCTGAAGCTGCTGCTGGTCGCCGACCAGGACAACCTTGGCTCCGGCCTTGGCGGCATGGAACAGCACGCGCTCCATCTGGCGCGTGCCGACCATGCCCGCTTCGTCAATGACGAGCACGTCGCGCGAAGCGAGTTGCTCGCGTCCCTTGCCCCATTGATGCTCAAGGCTGGCGATAGTGCGCGATGCGATGCCGGAGCCGTTCTCCAGACCCTCGGCGGCAATGCCGGACAGGGCCGCCCCGCGCACAGTGTAGCCCGCGCTTTCCCATGCCTCGCGCGCCACGCCCAGCATGGCGCTTTTGCCGGTCCCGGCATAGCCGACCACGACCGCGAGACCCTTGCTGTTGGTTACATGCTCGAAGGCGGATTTCTGTTCGCCGGACAGGACCAGGCCGCGCTTTCCGGCGCTAGCGAATGCGGCGTTTCGCTGCACATCATTGACGCTGTGTTTGGTGCGCTGCGCCATCGAATCTGCGGCGCGATGCAGCCGCTGTTCGGTCTCGATCATTGCGCGCGACGTGAACCGATCCTGCCCGCGTCCGTCCTTGCCCAAGACGATTAAGTCGGGTGATGCGCGCACCGCTTTGTAGGCCGCGTCGAACTGTTCTTTGCCGTCGCTGTGTCGGTGAACGAAGGCCGCTAGGTCGCGTTTCGTGAATGTCGCCTGCTGGTGCGTGATCGCATCCAGTGCCAAAGCCGGATTGGCGATGATCCGTTCGCCATTGCGCTGCGCGATGGCACGGTGTTCTTCGATCCGCTCGGCTTCCAGTCCGCGCACGCCGATGCGCGAGGCTGCGGGACCAATCTTGTCCTGCGGCTCCAGCGCAATGCCTTGCGCTTCCAGGCTGCGATGATCGATCCGCACATCGATGTCGCGTTCGGCGAGTGCGCGGTTCACATGATCGGCCCAGCGCTCGCGCCATTGCTCGATCAGCGCCGTCTTGTTCCAGTCGCGCACCTTCGCGCCAAAGCCGTCCTTGGTGACCTCGCGCATGGTCAGCATGACATGTGCATGGGGCTTGGCCTTGCCGTCTTCGCCGATATCCCAATGGACATTGAAATCGGCGATCATGCCTTTCTCGACGAACTCCGCCTTCACGAACTCGCGCGCCAGCTTGATGTTGTCCTTCTTCGACAGTTCGCGGGGCAGGGCGAACTCGACCTCGCGGGCGAGCTGGGCATCCTTGCGCTTCTCGGCGGCCTCGACCGCGTTCCACAAGGTGGCCCGGTCGGCGAAGGCCTCGGGCGCGCCTTTGGGCAGCATCACTTCGGAATGAAGAACGCCCGCCTTGTTGGTGAAATCATGATCGCGGTCGATCCGCTCGTCGTGCAGCCGCTCGCCCGCACGATAGGCTGCCGCCGCCACGGAACTGCGTCCGCTCGACCTTCCGATGACCTTTGCGCTGAAGTGAAAGATTGCCATGGCGGCAATCCAGTTACACCGCAAACGCCACGTCGGCACGACGTATAAGCGCGCCCTCTCATGATAAAATCCTGATCGGGACTAGGCGGTATCACACTGTCCCGGCGACCTTACTGCATTGGATTACAAGCGGGATTATCATGGCTCCATCACACAAACGATGGAGGCTTCCCATGCGCAAACCCCGCGATTTTGATTTGGAACTGAAGGCACTTGCCGAGAAGGCAAAGCAACTGAAGGAACGCCGCGTGCGCGACCTCGGAGCGCTGGTCATGGCAACCGGAGCCGATGCGCTCGACGCTGAGACCCTTGCAGGCGCGCTGCTCGATGCTGTGGCCAACACCGACAAGGCAATTGGGGAGGGCTGGCGCAAGCGCGGCGCGGCCTTCTTTCAGGGCAAAGGGAGCAACGCTTCGAGCGGACCTGGCCAGCAACCGGAGGGCACTTTGCCGCTCGACGGCGGCGCGGCATCGGCTTGAAGCGGCAAAGGCACGAAACGACATGCGCGAATGGCAGGTCAAACGCCGTGAACGGACCCGGCAACTGATTGAGCTGGGCGGCCTCGTCGCCAAGGCCGATCTCGTCGAACTGACCGACGATGATCGTGCCGCTCTCTACGGCGCTTTCCTCACCGTCGCCGCCAAGCTGCGCGGGCCTGACGGCGCGCAGGCGCTCGTGCTGTTCCGGCGCAAGGGCAAGCGGGCATTCGAAGCTGAAAACCCGTAAACTCGGTGGTTGAGCTATTGCTGCGACACCGTCCGATTGAACGCTGGTTCGTGTCCCGCGAGGATCAACTCGGCGAGCGAGTCCAGCTCCCGTTTTGCGCTCTCCCAAGCGGGCATCTGCTTGGTGAGCAAGTCGAAGAAGCGCTTGCTGTGGTTGTGTTCGACCAGATGACAGAGTTCGTGGAGAATGACGTATTCAATGCAATGACGTGGTGCCCGTATGAGTGCGGGGTTCAAGTAAATCACCCCGTCCGGGGAACAGCTGCCCCATTGCGTCCTCATGCGCATCAGTTTCAGCGGTGGGTGTGCTTCTACCCAATTCAACCGGCCTGAGATTTCCGAGAACTTGTCGCTTAGGTATTCGTCCGCGCGCGCATCATACCATGCATTCAATCTGCGTCTGACGGCGGCTCGGTCAGCCACTGGGAGGGTTACAACGAGCTTGCCTCGCAAGAGTTTGACTTCAGAAGGCTGCGCGCTGCTCTCGTTGACGATGAGCTTATGCCGCCGCCCCAGATAGAAGTGCGTCTCGCCGCTCACATATTCACGCGGTAGCGCCATTCGCCGTGCGGTGATTGCTGCGTTTCGGTGCTGGAATATCCATCTTGCGCGTCGTTGGGCCGCCGCCCTGATCTGACCCGTTTCCTTATCGCTGGGCGCTTCGATTTCGACATCACCGTTGGGGTAAACATGGATGCGGATGCGGCCCGTGACAGCTGCGGTTTGTCGAACGAGGCACGACACCTCTTGATCGCCGTATCGGACAATCATGTTTTTGCACCACTTCCACGAGCAATGCCAATGCGTGTTACCTCGACAACCTTCTCGGTAATAACCTTTGCCTTGTCCAAACCGGTCAGGCCGAACAGGCGCGGCAACAAAGCTTTTCGGATAGCCGCTTCAATGTTTGCCGGGTTCAGCGAGTTTTCTGCAATGGCACTCTCGACGGACTTCTCCATATCCAGCGCTGCCTGGATAAATTCTTCTTGCTCATCCCCCTTTGCGAACTCGTCCCCTATCTCCAACCGGATAATCCCGAAATAGGCGCTCGCATGGCGGTGACCTGCGAGGCGTTTGGGCAGGTCGTCGATCGACTTGGAGGCGAGCTTTTCCTCCAAATCCTTGAACAGGATGTATTGCTTGTAAGGGTGGTCGAAAAGCGCAGATGCTTCCGCAATGGCCCGCTTGAGCAGATCGGAGAAGTACAGCTGCGCATAGGGATCGTCGGCCAGTTCCTGCTCGATCGTCTTGCGGACTCTAGATCGGATTATGTCAGTTTCGTTGCGTGTTTTCTCAGGGGACCAGGTTTCGGCGGCCTGCTGATTTCCAAGCTCGTTGACAATCAGAACGCCGTCCACGTTCTCTACGTCTTCGCCCACGACATAGCGATCGACCAGTCTCCTGATCTGATCCTCGTAAGCGCTGTAGTCGACGGTTTCCTGTGCGTCCTGCTTCACGATCTTGCGCAGATTGGTGAAGAACTTGAGGTCTCGCTTGTATTCCGCAATCTGTCCTTCGGTGATTGATGTGTCTTCGAAGAACGAACGCGATCCCAGAGCAATCTTCAGGCACATGCCGTAGGCTGTCAAAGCCTCGTAGAAATCTTCCCTGAGCTTCTGGTTCAGGTCGATAGGTGTTCCGTCCTCGCTCTCGCGGGTCTGCGGAACCAGCAGCTGCCGGTACTGCTCGATATCGGCCCTGTTCTTGACCGGCTTGAAGATTGCCCAGAGTTCGGCGTGGAGGCTGGGCAAACGCTTATACTCGGTGCTGACATCGGCATAGAGTTCGTCAATGTCGTCGAGATCGAAGCCGCCCTGTGTCCGTTCGGCCAAGTCCTGATATTCCGTGAGCGCGGTATCCAGCGCCTTCAGAATGCCCCGGTAGTCGATGAGCAAACCATACTTCTTCTGCTCATGCAGCCGGTTCACGCGAGCAATAGCCTGGATCAGATTGTGCTGTTCGAGTTTCTTGTCGATGTAGAGAACGGCGTTGCGCGGCTCATCAAATCCGGTGAGCAACTTGTCGACGACGATCAGGATGTCGGGTCGGCCCTCGGTCGAGAAATCCTCGATCACCTGGCGCTCGTAATCTTCCGCATCGTCTTTGACGTTTTCCTTCCACCATTGCAGCACCTCTGGCAGCTCTGCCTCATCCACTTCCGAATGCCCTTCGCGGGTATCGGGTGGCGAAATGACGATGGCGCTGCTGACCAGACCGGTTGCATCCAGCGCCTTCTTGTAGCGGATGGCTGAGCGCTTGGAATCGGTCGCCAGTTGACCCTTCAGGCCAAGGTCGAGATCTTTGAAGTTCTCCTTGAAGTGGGTCGCGATATCGAGTGCAATCAGATTGATCCGGTCGCCAGAGCCATAGACCGCGCCCTTGGTCCCGAACTTCTTCTTGAGATCGCCCCTTTGCTCATCGGACAGGCCAGCGGTGACCTTCTCGAACCAGTTGTCGATCGCGCGCTCGTTCACGTCGAGGATCGGCTTGCGTTCCTCGTAAAGCAACGGCGTCACCGTGCCGTCCGAAACGGCGTCCTTCATCGTGTAGGCGTGGACAATCCGACCAAACTTGTTTGCCGTCTTGTCGTCCTTGAGGAGCGGTGTGCCGGTGAACGCAACATAGGCGGCGTTTGGCAGCGCCTTGCGCATCCGCTCGTGGTTTTCGCCGCCTTGGCTGCGATGGCCTTCATCGACCAGCACGATCATGTCCGCGCTGTCGTTGCGGCATTCCGCGTGGCGCGCCGCGCTGCCGAACTTGTTGATGATCGTGAAGATGATCCGCTCGGTGCCCTTGCCGATGCGCTTGGCCAGATCGCGGCCCGATTGCGCCTTGGCCTTGCCCGCATCTTTCGAGCCAATGTCCGAGCCGAAAGCGCCGCCGGTCAGGAAGTTGCCTGCCAGTTGCTTCTCTAGGTCGCGGCGGTCGGTCACCACGACCAGGCGGCAGGCCTTCAGCTTCTCATGCAGCAGCAGCGCCTTGCACAGCATCACCATAGTGAAGCTCTTGCCCGAACCGGTGGTGTGCCAGATTACCCCGCCCTCGCGCGCGCCATCGGGCTTGATCCGGCTGATCTGGTCGAGCAACGCGCGGATGCCAAAGAATTGCTGATGGCGCGCGACGATCTTGTCTACCTTACGGTCGAACAGGACGTATGAGCGGACGAATTCCAGCAGGCGCTCTAGCGTGCAGAGGCCGATCAGCAGGCGGTCCTGTGCGGTCACGGCCTGCTCGTCGCTCCACAGATGCTGGAAGTGATCTCGCACTTCGCGCACATGGTTCTTCAGGATCGCCGCGCGCGGATCGATTTCCTTTGCAGCGTTCTTGACTTGGCGGAAGTGGTCCTCGGAGAACTCCTCCTCGCGCCACTGCGCCCAGAACTTGCGCGGGGTTTTGGTGGTGCCATAGCGGCCATCGGTCATGCCGATGGACAACAGCAGATGGGCATAGGCGAACAGGTGCGGGATTTCCTCTTGCCCCTGGTTGCGGATCGTCTGGCTGATGCCTTCGTCCACCATCGACTTGTTGGGATTGCCACTGTCGGGCCGCTTGGCCTCGATCACCAGCAGCGGGATGCCGTTGACGAAGCCGACGATATCGGGGCGCCGCGTATGGGTGCCCGGCACGGCGAGCACTTCCATTTCCTCGCTGGCGACAAAGCTGTTCGCCAGCGGACGCGCCCAGTCGATGATCGGCACGGTGACGCTGTGCTTCTTGCCATCGACGAACTCAGTGACGGTGATGCCCAGCGTGATGGCGTTGTAGAGCTTCTCGTTGGCGGTGATCAGGCCTTCGTTGAGAGCCGGGGAAGTCAGCTCGCGAACGATCTGGTCGATCGCGTTGGTTGAAAGCGGATAGGTCCGCCCCTTGTAGTCGAACGTCCGCCGCCGCAGCTGCTCGACCAGCACATCGCGCAGCACAATGCCCTGATTGCCGCCGCGCGCAGCAAGGCATTCCTCGGGCGAGAGATAATCCCAGCCCAGCGAAACCAGCGTTGCGAGGGCTGGGATATGGGAGCTGTAAAGCTCGGCGGTGTTGGGGGTGATGTTCACGGTCACAGCTTGTCGAACACCGAACCCATGCGGGGGCTGAAGAGCCGCTCATAGGTACGCAGGAGATAGGTGTCCGTCATGCCAGCGACATGATCGCAGATGATGCGCGGATCATCATTGGCAGCCGTGAATTTTGCATAGGCGTCGCGCGGCAACAGGCGCTTCGGGTCAGCCTGCAACGCTTCAAATACCGAAACCACCATTGTCTGCCCCTTGAATTCCAGATGCTGGACACTGGGGCTGAGGATGACTTCGCCCGCTACAAGGTCTTTTAGAGCCTTCAGGAAATCGCGTTGGGGCTGCTGCAAAACCACGCGGTAGCGAATGAGGGGTTCGGAAAAGACTTCCTTCTCTTCGTACTCAGCAGCGGTGATGAAGTGGTGCACCAGCCTGCTGATGAAGCGTTTGCGTGTACCGCTGTTGGAGAACAAACCTTCGACCATGTGCGTGAAAACGTCGTTCGCGCTTTCGTCGGGATATTTCTCCTTGAGGGCATCGAGAAACGAGGGGCACCTATCTTGCAAGGCTGCTGCCAGCGTTTCCTTGTCGATCAAGCCAAGGGCAATGGCGTCCTCAAGATCATGTACGCCGTAGGCGATGTCATCAGCGGCATCCATGATGCTGCAATCGAGGGATTTGTGGCGCGGAACGTGATGCTTGCCGTTCTTCGGATCGCTGGCCTGAAATTCCTCGCGTTCGGCTTCGGACAGCGGGTTGATAATCCAATCCACCACATCGCGTTCGCAATCGAGGTAGCATTTTGGCGGCTTGCTGGCCTGATCGTCGATAATGTCCAGCGTCGTCGGACCGCTGAAAAGCTTGGGTGCAATGGCAGGATTGCGCGCCTGCGAGAAGGCAACGGGGTATTTCAGAACACCCAGCAGTGTGCGGCGAGACAGGTTTGCTCCGGCGCTGGCCGAAAAGCTCTCAAGCCGTGAAAGGATACGCAAGGTTTGGCCGTTGCCTTCGAAGCCGCCATGCGACCGCATGCAGTAGTTGAGCGCGACCTCACCACCATGGCCGAAAGGTGGGTGACCGAGATCGTGGGTGCAGCCGATCGCCTGGATCATGCTTCGGTCAGGCAGATGCTCCGTGGCAGGGTGTTTGGGGAAGCTCTTGGCCAGTTGCTTGGCAAGCCCGCCAGCAATCTGCGCCACTTCCAAGGAATGAGTCAGGCGGGTGCGATAGAAATCGCTATCGCCAAGATTGAGGATTTGGGTCTTGCCCTGCAAGCGCCGGAAAGAAGCTGAATGGATAACCCGCGCATAGTCGATGTCCCCATCCTCGCGAGCATCCTCGGCTTGGGGTTTCCAGCCTTCGCGTCGTGCATTCCAACTCATACTCATGCCCCCCACACGTTGGCCGAAGCGGCGTCGTAAAATGCTACTTCGAGCGGCCAACGGTCAGGTCGCATCGCAGCCAACTCATGCGCGCGGTTCATGATCCTTTGATTGTCGTCCGTCTGCGGATCGCCATAGATGCCGACGTAGAGCTCTCTGAATCGACCCTTCCCAATGCGCTTGAGGATGTGATCGTCATTCTCGGCCAATGAATGACCGTAAACGAACAGGCAGTGCTTTCCTTGCTGGACGTTTGCAGTGAATTGCTTGAAGCCCTGGTAGAGGTAGGCATTGTGCCGGATTTTGGCCTTCTTCTGAGCACTAGTCCCTTCTGCGACGAACAGAGGGTAGGCGTCACGCGCGATCGCGGCCCGTGCTTGCTCGATCAGCGGGACACCTTTCCTGATCCAAGTGTACTTCTGTAGCTCCTTGCCGGAATCGAAAAGATGGAGCGCGCCGTGAAGGAACATAACGGAGGCACTGTGTGCGTTCGTTTCTCCCTGCCAGACAACGTATTCCGCATCGGGTTCGTCCTCGTCGTTCCCGAAACCATCATTTATCGCCAAGTTGATCGGATCGTCGAACGGCATGTCATCATGCATCAACGTCCAATATAGCAACAGGTCGTAGTTAAGCGTGAAAACCGTACCTGCCTTGTTGCCGGCGAGAAAATTCGCGAGGAATTGACGGCATGTCCAGAACTTCTCGTCGGGAATATCTGGCGGAACATGGGGATGATTGCCTGCGATTGTCTGGAGGAGAATCTCCTTCAGTGCCTCAGCGTGCTCGAGCATCTTGGCGATGGCCTCATCACCATGTGCGATATAGGGTGGCAAGATTCTGGCTGCATTCTCCAGTGAGCGGATTGCTTGCTCAAAATCTTGGGTGCCGAGTGCGGCGAAGACGGCTTCGACTTCGGGAACTTGGGTGAAATCAGCCTGCGCGAAGAGCGACCCGTAATGAAATATGTCAGCACGACAGGCGATGCTGAAACCGTTGCCGAGCAACAGGTGACGCTTGGAGTACTGTGCGGAATCCTCGATTGCTTCTGCGAATGTCATCAGCGGCATCAGGCCACCTCGCTTTCCGGGAGTTTGACCCGCCGTTTGCCGGTGAGCAGTTGCTGCATCAGCGCGGCCTTTTCCTTACGGAGGGCAGTGAGTTGGGCTTCGTGCTCGATCACGGTGCGCGAAGCCGCTTCCATGACGGCTGCGATTGCGTCTTGCTCATCGAGGGGTGGGACGGGGACTTTCGTGCCGAGAAACTCGCTGGGTTTGATGTTCAACAAGCCATTGTTGCGCACGCCGGTGTTAACGAGGCGACCTAGCTGCGGAGCGAGATAGTCCGCTTCGAACAGAGCTTTGTAGAAGCGGTGGCTGTAGCCCTTCTTGAGCTTGAAGCAGACATATACGTGCGGAACGAGCGCGCGTTCGTAGCCCTCAAGGTCAAAGATGCAGCCGAACTCGTAGGTCTTGGAATTGCCCTTGTTGTAGGCAAATTCGCCCTCGTTCAGCATGATGTAGGTTTCGACGCTCTTTCCAGCCATGAAGCGGCTGTATTTCTCATCCTGCCTGACGAAGCCGGACGTGGAGGAAATCGTCAGGACTGGAAGTTCCGTGCCGTCATTGCGACGCGTAACGCGGGTAACGATCTCGTTGATCGGTTTGCGCTGCCACTCGCCACTGAAACCCGGCAGTCGGTGCTTTCCGCTGAGCAGCTGCTGCATCAGCGCTTGCTTCTGGATGCGGGCGTTGGCGATCAGCGCCTCGACCCTCTCGATGGCGCGGTCCCAGGTAGATAGGATTTCAGTTATCCGGCGCTGCTCTGACAGCGGAGGCAATGGCAATTTCAGCTTGCGCAGATCTCGCCAATATACCGCGCCGACGCTTGTGCTCGCACAAACAAACCTGCCAATGGCCTTGCGCCCAAAATTGCTGCCCATCCATCGTGCTACGAAAGCGGAATCCGTTTCCGCACGCAGGCGTATTCGCATGATATTGTTGTCGATCGCGGCTTCAAATGGTGCGTGCCAAAATGCCGTTTTGCCAACCAGCAGGGGGGTATTGCGAGTGTTAAAAAGGATGTCGCCGTGTGTGACGCGGCAATCTTCGGTGGCAATAATGGCTTCACCGACGTGCTCGACATCTCGAAGATCAACACCACCCCAGAGGATGTTTCCCATCTTGAGGAGCGGCAGCGAAGGGCCTTCTTCCCCTCCGCGAAGGCCCGTCCCGATTGCCTGATCCCGCGTTAGCTCTCCCAGTGATGCTTCTTCCCAACCCTCCGGAATCATTTCGCACCGCCCTTGCCCTTGGCGGGCTTGTCGGCGGCGAGCTTCTTCACCTTCGCGCTGGCCTCGATGAAATGCTGCTCGACCGCGCTCGGCGCGTTGATCGCGCGGGTGTGCCAGCGGTCGTATTCGGCATCGACGTGGCTCTGTGCCTGCTTGGCGGAAACCCGGCCCGCACCATCGAGCAGCGGGTGATCGCCCAGCTTCAGGAAATCATCCAGCTTGGCGATCCAGTCGGCCATGTGCATCGGCTTGCGGTTCTTCGCCATTGCCTCGGCAAATTCCAGGAAAGCGACGGTAACGCGGTTGAGCGTCTCCATCTCGTCGTCTGCCAAGTAATTCTTCGCCACCTGCGCATCCTGCTTAGTGGGCAGGCGGCCCTTCTTCTCGCCCGTCCAGCTGGTCAGCCCCATCATCGGCTTAGCGCTGTCGGCGCGCGCCAGTTTGGTTTCCGCCGCTGTCTGGCCGTGGGCGGCGTGGTGCATCTTGTTCTGCACCGTCTGGAAGAACTGCTGGCTCGCCTCCGCCTTCGGATCATAGTCCACGGCGGTTGCGTAGATATCGAGCACCTTCTTGTAGAACAGCTTTTCCGATGCCCGAATGTCGCGAATGCGGGCGAGCAGCTCTTCGAAATAGTCGTTGTCCGGCTCCTTCAGGCGCTCGTCATCCATGACGAAGCCCTTGACCAGATATTCGCTCAACGCCTCCGATGCCCAGCGCCGGAATTGCATGCCCCGCAGCGACCGCACGCGGAAGCCAACGGCGAGGATCATTTGCAGGTTGTAGTGCGCAATCTGGCGGGAAACCTCGCGTTTGCCCTCGGTTCGAACTTGTAAGTAATCGTTACAGGTTGCGTCCTGATCCAGCTCGCCATCCTCGTAGATTGCCCGGATGTGCTGAGTGATCGCCTGCGGTGTAACCTGAAACAGCTCGGCCATATCGGCCTGGCTCAGCCATACGCTGCCGTCACTCGCCTGAAGGCGAATGACGGTGACGCCGTCCTCCGTCTGGTACTGGATGATTTCGCCCGCCATCAGTAGCCAAGCTCCTTGAGGTAGCCGTCCATCTTCTCCTCCAGCGCGGACAGCTCGGCCTTGAGCTTCAGCCGCTCCGCGCGGACGGCGACCAGGTCGATCTCCTCCTCTTCCTCGAAGGTATCGACGTAACGCGGGATGTTGAGGTTGTAGTCGTTCTCGGCCAGCTCCTCGGGCGTGGCGAGATAGGCGTATTTCTCGACCGTCTCACGCTTGCGGTAGGTCTCGACGATCTTCGCGATGTGGCCTTCTTCGAGCTGGTTCTGGTTCTTGCCCGATTTGAACTCGCGGCTGGCATCGATGAACAGTACCTTGTCGTCCGTCTTGGTCTTGCGGAAAATGAGGATGCAGGCCGGAATGCCGGTGCCGTAAAACAGCTTTTCCGGCAGGCCGATCACCGCTTCGAGCAGGTTTTCCTTGATCAGCTTCTGCCTGATCTTACCCTCGCTCGAACCCCGGAACAGCACGCCATGCGGCGCGACCACGGCCATGCGCCCAGTCCTTGGTTTCATCGTTTCGATCATGTGGAGGATGAAAGCATAGTCGCCCTTGGTCTTGGGCGGCACGCCGCGACGAAAACGACCGAACCGGTCGTTCTCCGCCGTGTCGACGCCCCACTTGTCCAGGCTGAACGGCGGATTGGCGACGACCACATCGAAGTGCTTCAGCCGGTCCTCGGCGTCGAGCAACTTGGGGTTGCGGATGGTGTCGCCCCATTCGATACGGTGATTGTCCTCGCCGTGGAGGAACATGTTCATCTTGGCGAGCGCCCAGGTGCTGCCGATCGATTCCTGGCCATAGAGCGCGTATTTCTTCGATCCGCCGAACTTGGCCTGCACGCGGCGACCGCACTTCATCAACAGCGAGCCGGAACCGCAGGTGGGATCGCAGGCTTCCTCGCCCTCGGCCATGTCCATGATCTCGGCCATAAGTTCGGACACTTCGGGCGGGGTGTAGAATTCGCCTGCCTTGCGGCCTGCATCGGCGGCGAAGTTTTTGATTAGGAATTCGTAGGCGTTGCCGATCACGTCCAGATTTCCAATGCGTGAGGGGCGCATGTTCAGCTCGGGCCGCGAGAAGTCTTCCAGCAGGTGGCGCAGAATGTCGTTCTTCTGCTTTTCTTCACCCAGCTTGTTGGAGTTGAAGCTGATGTCCTGGAACACGTCGCGCAGCTTGCCGACGTTTGCCTCTTCAATGGCGTGCAGCGCCTTGTCGATCCGCTCACCGTTCCCCGGCTCGTGCCGCGCCTTGTAGAGCGTGGTGAAGTTGGCGGATTCCGGCAGGACGAAGCGCTCGTTCGTCATCAGTTCCGCGATCAGCTCAGGCGTGTCGCCATACTGCTTCTTGTATTCGTCGTAGTGGTCCTGCCAAACGTCCGACAGGTACTTCAGGAACAGCATGGTAAGGACGTAGTCCTTGTAAACGTCGGCAGAGACCGTCCCGCGAAAGGTGTCGCAGGCGGCCCAAACGGCCTTGTTCACTTCGTCCTGTTTGATCTGGTCGTTCATGATGCTCTCTGTTCCGGGCGCTGAAAGGCAGGTGCAAGCAGCTGTTGGGCAATGGCCGTCATTTCGGCGGCTCTGTTGTCGATAAGTTGCGTCAGGATCGCGCGTTCGCCGCGCATAGCCACATCAAGGTCGGCGATATGCTGCTGCTGCGGGAGCGGCGGAATGGCGATCGGAAGATTCTCCACCACCTCGCGCTTGAGATTCAGGATGTAGGAGCCGGTCGCGCCCGCCGCGAAATAGTCCTGCGCGGGCTTCTGCATCATCTGCCAGGCCAGGAATTGGGGGAGGATCGCGTCCGTTCTGACGCGGATCACGAAGAAATGCGGCGAGCAGACGACCCGCTCGTCGCGTTCCTTGATGCAGTAGGGGAAGTTGCGTCCACCGCGTGTGGACAAGATGATGTCACCAGGCCTCAGAAATGCCTTCGCAGATGCCCGTGGCAGCTCGATACGCGCAAGGCCTTCCCAATCGATCCCGGTTTCGGGATCAGCGTTGCGCATTTGAATCACGGCAACGTCGCCTTCGGGGAGGGCGTCGATCTTGCCACGGAAGGGATAACCCGCCGAAATCGACGCTAGGTCAGCAAGTAAACCCGAATCATATGCGTCAAACCGCTTCATGCGAGCCGCTTGCTCCAAAATGGCGGCTCTGTCAATTCTTGGTGCATCAATCCAATTGATGCTGCGTTTGTGGCCCTGGTTTACAGATTCGGCAGAACACTAAGCGAGGCTATGCGTTTTGGCCCTTTCGCAAACCAGCCGCACCCTAATTCCTGAATGGAAGCGCGAATCATGTAGGTCTGACCTCACGCATTTCTCAGCAACGATACCGCCGCCAACGATCGAGCATAGCCAGCGGATTGAGCCCGGGACGGGTTGAGAAAAATCTTGCGTCTGATCAGCTTGCCCGATCTCAAGTCCGTGGTTGTCCCGAGAGATGCGTAGTTGTCCTGCTTCCCAAACTACAGCTGCATTTGGGTGCGCGTGAAGCCCGTTCTGTTTGCCCAACATCCTTGAGTTGCGTTGAAAAGTTCTCATTATGTTCCGGTGAGGGGCCGCCAGTATCAAAGTGAGAATGCCCCATGTCGAATACCGAACGCATTATCCGCCTCAAGACCGTGCTCGACCGCACCGGCCTTTCCCGCTCCACCATTTATCGCAAGATCGCCGAGGGCACATTCCCGTCGCAGGTCAAGATCAGCATCCATGGCGCGGGCTGGCATGAGTCAGCCATCAATCGCTGGATTGCCGATCCCGCTCACTATCGTGAAGAGGAACCGGCGCAATGAGCGGCCATCAACCTGTCGAGCCGATCTGCGTCAGGATCAATGACGCTGCCCGCATGATCGGCATCGGGCGCACGAAGCTTTACGAGCTGATCTCCCGTGGCGAAGTCGAAACGGTGAAGATTGGCAAGGCAACCCGCGTTACCACTGCCAGTTTGCGTGAACTGGTCGGACGGCGAAGCTCGGACAAGTTGAAGCGAAATCGTCACGATACCAAGTAGGGACTATAACGATGCTGACAGATCGGATTGCTGTCATTGCGAGTGGACAGATCATTGCATCCGATACGAAAACAACAGGTCTAGACCGCTGATCCATATCATCTCGTCGTCTTCGCTGAAACTGACGCTCTCCGCGAACGTTGGCAAGTTATCAATTTCCTGGAGGACGCGACCGTCGCGCATGGAAATTAGTGCAATCGTCTCACCGCCTCCTTCGTTTGGCGGGATTGCGATAAGGGCGTAGTTTCCATCATTGCTGATGGCGGGCTTTATGCCCCGCGAAAAATTGGTTGCCGTCCCCCTGATCGACCAGATGATCCTGCCCGTTTCAAGGTCTCGCAAGTCAGCCACAGTGCCAGAAACCGGTGTCGGGGGCGGACAGGGCTGCTGGCTCCAAATTTCACAAATGACACCAGTTGCGCTGAGATCATGAACAACAAGCACGGATTTCAGGTCTGGGGTTACAGCAAACCGTTTGGGCGAGACCCTCCCGACATCCATGGCAAGCTGGCGAATGGCGTTGCCCTGCCGCAGCAAGAACCAGCGCGTTCCGTTCGGATCGCCCGTAGCCGCGAGAAGTGCAAATACTCGTCCATTTCCATCAATTCGTGCATCAACGCCAGTGATCAAAGTCCTGTTCCGAGGGCCAACTGATGGGGGCATCTCAAATGACTGGATGACCCGTCCACGCCGCGCATCGACAATCGCGAGCGTCGGCTCCGCGTTGTCCAGCTCGGGCTTGTAGTAGCTACCCTTTGTGCCAAACTCGGCAAGTGCCAGTCCGCGATTTCCAACCCAGAGAAGCCCATCCAGATTGCCAGCTCGATGTTCGAGTCCGGGTAGCTCACGAACGGAGCCATCAACAGCGATTTCTACGGTCGACATCGGTCCTTGGGCAAATCCACTCGGCACTGCTGTCGCCTGTCTAACACCGAGAATCGATCGCGAATTCGCTGACCAGGTGAATGGCACAGTTTCGGCGTGACCAAACCCTTCAAGCGCAACACGGCCTACAGGATTGTTGGCCGCCTCATCTGACATCACCGAATTAACCCAAAGTCCCTGTATTCCGTTGTAGGCAAAGAACTTCGTCCCATCTGGGGAGATACTGGGCGGCGAATTTCCGGTAGATCTTCGTGGCAAGCTGACGCGACGGACCATTTCTAGGCTAAGCGGACCAGACGAGGTTAATTCGTACTGCTCCGGATCAGGTTGCGGCACTTCCGTTCGTTCTGGTCTTTGATCGGTCTGAACTTGCAGACCTACATCCGGGTCCGATGTTGACCCGGCCTCACCACAAGAACAGAGCAGAGCAAGGCTGGCTATTGCCAGATATGACAAACTTTTCATCGCGATATTCTCAGTCCACAACCGGCCGATTGCGTTACGTATGTCGGCTAAAGGTAGATTTTCTGCAAATTGCATTTGTATGAAAGAAATCGTCGTCCCTCGGGGTGCCTCTGGGGAGGGACGCGCCAATATTGACTCTACCTTGCCGGATCAGGGGCCAAAAACTCCGCCCACGCAGCCATCAAGTCACGCCGCTTGTCGAAGAAGTCGGTGCGGCGATAGGCGGCTTCGACCTGGTTGCTCAGCTTGTGAGCCAAGGCCTTGTCGGCCACTTCCTTCGGAAAGTCGGTCTTCTCCGCCGCCCAATCAGTAAAGGCGGAACGGAAGCCATGGACGGTCGCGCCCTTGATCCCCGCATCGCGCAACATCTTGGTCATTGTCATGTCGCTGATGGGCTTCTCACCATTGTTGGAGAACACAAGTCCATCGTCGCTCGTGCGCATTTTCCAGCGCCGACGCAGAATCGAAACTGCTGCCTTAGGGAGCGGCACCACATGCGTTTCCTTTGCCTTCATGCGCTCGCCGGGGATGGTCCAGACCGCCTTTTCGAGGTCGATCTCGGTCCAGACGGCTTTGCGCGTCTCGCTTGACCGCACGGCGTTGTAGATCGTGAAACGCAGGGCATCGCGGCCCGTGGTGGGTGATGCGGTCGCCAGCTCCTTCATGAACGCCGGAATTTCTGCATAGGGCATGGCCTTGAAGTGTTCGACCTTGTCGGTCTGGCGCGGCAATCCCTTGCGGACAGAGCGCAGCGCGGCCTCTTCCTCGCGCCAACCCTTGATGTGCGCAAAGTCGAGCACGGCACCGATGCGCTGCAAGATCTTACGAGCCGTGTCGGGGATTTCGAGCCAGATGGGCGTGAGCACCTCGACCACGTGGGTGCTATCCACCTGATCGACGGCCTTCCTGCCGATCAGCGGGAAGACGTGGTTTTCCATGCTGGCGATCCAGTTGCGGTAGTTCTGGTTCTTCCAGCCGTCCTTCAAAGCCTCATAGCACTCGCGTGCTGCCGTTTCGAAGCTGGGCACCACCTTGCGCGACTTGCGCCGCTCGGCAACCGGATCGATCCCGGCGCGGACCTGGCGGCGCAATGCGGCTGCGGCGTCTCGCGCCTCGGTCAGCGTCACATCAAGCGCCGATCCCAATCCGTAGTCGCGTCGCCTGCCGTTGTGCTGCATCCGCAGGACCCAACTACGGGAGCCGCTTTCCTTCACGAAAAGACACAAGCCACGGCCATCAACGTAGCGACCGGGCTTGGCGTTCTTCACCTTCAATGCTGTCAGTGCCATAGGTTATACACACCATAAAATTGTTCCAACTTTCGACCCCACATGGGACACGAAATGCAGGCAAACGGGGGCGATCAACCGTGAACACGGTAGAAGACAAATCCCTGATTTTACAGTGTAGTTAGGGACGTCCCGACACTGCCTGCGACAGAAGTTTTAGCAATGTCGGGTGCGCCAGCGTTTCCGCCATTTTTGCGATTGTCTCAACATCAGCGTCCCGGTGTTTCTCCGGTGAAATGAGCGGAACATACGCACGGATTTGCTATTCTGAGTCGGATTTGGCTTCTGGGTCCGCATCGATTTTCGCAAATGCCAACGGGGCCAGCATGATGATTTCATCAATAATTTGCTCGGTGACCTCGAGAGCGCGTGGCAAATCGCCAGGCTCGTCCATGCCATAAAGATCAGATTGGTCAGGTCGATTGTGACCCAACATAATCTTTCCTTCGATCCATTCTGCGCGGGTCATCCGATTGCGTGCCAGTTGGGCCATGGACCGGCGGATGAGCTTTAGCCCGGACTCCCGATCCCCGGGCAAGCCCAATGCGCTTTGCATTCCCTCCCAAGCTTGCCGCACAGACGCAACATTTACATAATAGCCCGTCGTCGCGTTGAGTAGCGGTGCCATCTGCCGGGCAATGGGCACGGTAGGGCGGAACTTGCGCGTCTGCGTGCGGCCCTTTGGGTTCAGTCGGAGTTTTCGCTGTTCAGGGTCCCACTGGCGGCGTTTTGGATCAGTGGAGACATCATGTGCGGCGTCCGGACGGGCCCAAGTAGATACGCTGATTTGGAGAAAATGCAGAAGTTCGGTGCGCTGCTTGATCTTCTTAGCGTATGCTTTTTTGCTTTCGCCAATTTGGCGGTCCGGGTTGGTGCAATAGCGGAACATTGCACCCAAAGTTTCAATCGGTGCCCGATAGGTGGGTGTATGGCTAACATCTCTCGGTTTAATTGGGGAAAAGCTGGCACCATGCACCGTGTGCTTCTTCGTGGCTGCAAAGTTTATAACGGCTGCCAATTGTCGAACACTGGCCTCGACAGTCCCTGGAGCCCGTTCGCGCGTGTTCCCATTTCCGATCTCGACGGGCACTTCGATATTCCATTCACGAAAGTCACCTACCCATTCTTCATCGACATCATCGCACCGCGAGGCTTGCAGTCCGTTTTCTATCAAATAGGTAAATATGTGTCCCAGCCTCGGTCGGATTGCGCTAATACTCGCTCGATCTTCGCGAGCCGCAATGTAAGCTGCGATTGCGTCGGTGAGGAGGTATGGTTCAGCGCTTAGGATCGTTTGGCCACAAGCATGACATATGGACCGGCCCTTCTCATTTTCACTATAAAGGGCGTCTAGCTGTCGTTCTGCATCTTCAAGGCATTGCGTGCCCGTCGAACGGCTGCGATTTCGTCCGGCTTCTCTGTCGTACCAGACAATTTGAATGAACGGCGATCTGAGACTGCCATCTCGTTTTCTGTCATAGACGAGCCTGTACTCTCCCCGCTCGTAGAGGGGTTTCGTCGCTTTCCGCATTCTAACCTCTGCTGCTTGGCGGCCTCGGCCTGTATGAGCTCACCGACGCCAATCTCGTTGAGTTGGTCCAGCGCTTCGGCGTCTAGCCGAAGCCCTTTTCCCTTCTCGCTGTTTTTCGACCATTTACGGGCGATCTCACCCAACGACTGCTCCACGCGTCGCTCCTGTTGGACCCAGTTATCCGCTGTAATTAAGATGTAGGACGCGCTGGCTAGGCACTTCGAATTGCGGTGCCCATTTGATTGAGCATTTCGGTCTTAAGACCATCATCCACAAAAGGTTTGCCCTCAGCACGGACGGCGTGGCAACATCCGTAAGTGTCGCGCAATAAACTTCGATCAGGTCGATGATATCATTGCGGCACTCTGAGACGACCGCATTCTGAAGGCGCTCTGCCGGCTTTCCCGAGAAATGGCGACGCAAGCGCTTCATACGTGCCCCCGCTTGCTGATGCCGCGAATGTTGCGAGAAGTGATCCACGCTTCAGCGCCGGTTCGCCCTTGGCGCGCTCGACATTTAGAAAGCGTCCACCTGCTCCCTTCGCTCAGGAACCTGGGTTTGGTATCCTGAGCCGGCCCTTTGCGGCTCGCGTGCGCTCTGACATTTTCGGTGAGACTCATATTTCACAACCGTTTGTTGGAACTGCTCAAACGTCGGCAGCGCCTAATGACGGTTATGTTATGGCTTGCGAATAATCGGAAATAGGTCTGACCAGATTTTCAGATTTATAAGAAAACGTGAATGGGGGCGCGGGAAACTGACCGGCCGACCATGCGAGAGGAAGCGCAGATTGAAGGGAGATACCACAGAGCATTCAGGGCTCTATATTCAGGCCCTTGTAGGCGAGATCAGGGCACTGTGGAAACGCAGTGCAGAGTCCGATTAATGCTCGCAACTTTCAATGAGGCACTAGGTTCAGGACGCATCGATTGGCGCGCAGCGATATGTTTCACAATCCGCAAGTTGGCTCCGCATAAGTGTCTGATTGGCTGACGGGCGAGCAAATGGCGCGTCTGTTGCGCCCCTATTTCGACTTCCCTTACGTCGTTGAGCGCCTGAACCGCGACTTCTCACAGGAACTATGCGCAAGCTATGACGACGGCGGCCACCTTCACCCGCCGGCAGCAGCCATGCGCACCGCCGCTCCCAATAAGGACCGCAGCGTGATCCGGCACGACTATCGATACTGGGCCCAGGCGACATCGCTCAGGGAGATCGTTCCGTTTGCGCCCTACGGAAGAGGCGACGGATTCTGGGACGCAAATTCCGCCGATCGCAACTCCAGAACCTGTTCGACGTCGCCAACGACCAGCCCGTCTGCATCGAATACTTACGCACCGGATCTTGCGTTACGCATGCACTCAGGCGGCCAAAATCCGAAATACCCATAGCCCACCGCCTGCTGCCTGCGGGTTCCTGCATTGGAGGGATTTGCGTACGCCTGAAGGCGCCCGCAATCCTTCATAATCTCGGTCGTTAGAGTCCGCTCGAATTCATCCCGAAAGCTGCCGTTTGTCGAGAGCAGGCCGGACGGCAGCTTCGCGCCCCAATAGTCGCCGGTCGCCGACCCTGCCGTAGATACCGAAAGCCGCCATTCTTTTGCCCAGTGCGCGAAGTCGGCTCCAGCGGAGGGAGTCGGCACTTGCAGGCTGACGTCGCGCTCACTGCGCGGCCGCAGGTGCGCCGCGCGGCACACCGAACGCGAGGATCGTGACTCGATAGGGACGAGACGTCGACACGGTGGCTCGGTCGACGCGGCGCGGTGTTAGAGCCGTGCCCGGCAGGGTCGCGCCCGACTTTCCGCGTTATGTCAGTTCCAGATTGCCTCCTGATCCCAGCCTTCGAGAAATCCGCCCTGCACGGTGCTGGCGAAGGGCATATCTGGGAAAGAAAGCCAAAGTGCTTTCATCCGGCCGCTCCACGATGTGCCCGGATTGATCCGCTTGGCGAGATAGGAGGCAACTGCTGCCGCGCCATAGACACGATTGCGCTGCACAACGTCGTTGCCGATATGGACCATACGCGGCGCCTCAAACGCTTTGGGCACCTTGGGCTGGTTGATGATGCCGGTATTCCACAGACGGGAATGATGCGCGCTGATGTTGCGCACGAAGGCAAGGCTCTTGATCCAGCTCACCAGCGTATCGGGGAGCAAATTATAGCGTTTCGCGATGGCGAAGCGGTCGTTGGGATGCGCCATTTCTAGCAGCCAAGATAATGTCCCAAAATCCCACGCCTCGACTGCCATCCAGATCGGCATCGGCGGTGTGTAGGTATCATAGAATTCCGACACCCAATCGTCTTTGCAGCGGTCGACGGAATCGTCAGCCTTCGCCAACCAGCTCAGGTGCCGGGTCGTGCCTTTGTAATTGGCGTTCGCGCGGTTTGGATCGAGATAGGCGACCGATCGATGAGCAAAGAGGTCGCGCTTTCCCAGAGCATGGGCAAGATCCACGCGCAGCGCGACTTCGATCCGTTCGATGGCATCGAGGAAAAGCAGGCGAAGTTGCTTGTCAAAGAGATAGAGATCGACGGCGTGGCGAAACTCGGCACCGGCTTGAAACTGATCGGTGCGAATGGTGCGCGTGGCATCGTCGGGATCAGGGATGCGCTCTTGCAGCGGTTGCCAATAGGGCGACAGGCGACCGTAGCCGATGCGCTCAAGATGGCGGATGGCTTTGGCTTGGTCGGTGACGCCCAAACCGCGGCCCTCGAGAAGGGCGAGCTGGTCGGCGAAGCTGAGATGGGGTTTGGTATAAGGCGGAAGCATCGCCCCAGATATGAAGAAGGCCGCCCCTTGATGCCATAGGCAACAGCGGGGACGGCCATGTTGTCCCCTATCTAGATGCTCGCGGCTGAGGATTCAATTAAAAACTGGCGACGGGCATCGTCAGCCATGTCACACGGTCCAAACCGGCTCCGGGAAATTTTGGGGGAGGCAAATCTGTCTCCGCTAAATATGCTTCCTTATCCTGATTACCCGGTATCGTGATTACGGGCTCACTGTGCTTCGTAAGACATGGGTGTCTCCCACACTAGAGACACTTATGTCTCCGGGTGGGTGTCGTTTTTGTCTCCCCACCACCTCTAGAAATGGCGCGCGAATATGCTATTTCACCTTCATGAACAAGCAACCCAACGATACCACAAAGGACGCAGGATCGAACGTCTTTTCTCTCGCGGCGATCGCCAAGCCGAAGAAGCGGAAGGACAAGTGGCCGGATACCGTCCTATCGCGTGGCTATAGCATGATCCCGTCGATCCTGCTGTGGGGCCAGGCCAAAATGGGTCTGAAGCCTGATGAGCTGAACGTGTTGCTTCAGCTCATCAGCCATTGGTGGTCGGCCGATCACGACCCGCATCCTGCCAAGGACACGATCGCCCGCCGTATGGGCAAGGACGCACGGACGATTCAGCGGCACCTGACCGCGTTGGAGGCGAAAGGTTTTATCAAACGGGTCGAGCGCTTCAAGCGGCACAAGGGCCAAGACAGCAACGGCTACGATCTGTCCGGATTGATCGCCAAGCTGGAGACGATCGCGCCGGAGTTCGAGAAGGTGACAGATCAGAACAAGCGCCGACGCGCGAAGGCTGAGACGAAACCGGCATAGGTTTCAAGGATCGCGGGCCGCGAAAGCGGCGTGTGGAGCCGGTCAGTCCAAGGCCGGTTCGGAACGTAGGAATTGGCGCTTCGGGCAGAAGCATGGCCCCCTTCCAAAAGGGGCAATGACGCCGCCAATCCCTACGCTCGCTGATTTAGCACAGCGGGGCGCTGGCCCCAAACTGCGGGGACGGATGCAGAACCGCGCCTAGCGCGTAATGGAGATAGAAGCATGGGGACATTATATGCGATCGGCGTTTCGTCAGGCGACATAGGCGCAGCGATCGCGGAAGCGATCATTCACGACATTCGCGTCAACGGCCTCGGAATCCAGGGCTTCCCCCAGATTACCGTCAGCCATCCTTCAAAGGATGCGTTCTCGATCCGGCTGACGTTCGATAGCTATACGAGCGATCTGACCATTACGGCCGACGAAGCCAAGCGCGCCGTGGCAACCATGAAGGCAGGGAGGGGGCACGACGATTGCATCTTCCGTCGGGTCCAGGATGCGGCGGTGGAGCTGGAGGCCGCGCACATGCGGAACGTGCAAGGCGGCTAGAACGGCACGTCGTCGTCCTCATCCCACGGCGAGGCAGGAGGAGGCGGCAGCGCGTCTTTGGGTAGGGGCAGATTGGTAACGGTGAACAGGTCGAGGATGTCGTCGCGATCCATAAACATGACCTGCGACCGTTTACTCGCGTCGAGCTTATTGCCGATCCAGTTGCGAGCCTGTTTGGTGATTTCCCCGCCGGCGACGATGAACGCATGATCGACCAGCACGCGACGACTTATTTCGGGATCGAAAATCTCATGCCCCAGCATCATCGTCACCTGATTGTGGATTTCGGCGACGTTGCTGGTGCTGACCCCTGACGCGTCGAGCTTCCCTTTCTTGGCCTGTATCCCGAAATAGAGGACGTGCAGGGTTGGGAGCGTGTATTTCATCCACACGTCCTTCCCGTATTCGAGCGCCTTATCCTTATGACCCACTGCGGTGATGCGATGGAAGCCGAGCTGGCGGAACAGGGGCAGCAATACCTCGCCGATCAAGTCATCTTCCGAGCAGCGATTGAGATAGGCTGTCAATTGATCTCGACGTTCGATCTCGGAGGGCGTGAGCGGCCGATGGGGGTTCGCCATCTGCGCTACAGTGTTCGTGGCGATGTGTTTAATCTGTGCGATGCCGTGTTCATCGTAGAAGGCCGCCCAGCCTTCGCGCGCGAGAACGACGTTTAGTGCGGCCAAGGCTAGGCTGCGCTCCGCATCGTCATTCGTCACCTCGGCTCTATCGAGGAGACGGCGGATCACCCGCACAAAGGCATCCGGCATGACTGTTGCGGATGCGTGCGGCATCGCCAGTATCTCTTCGATCCGTTCGGCCGCCCATACGGGACGTGTCTCGCCTTGGTGGACATATTCGAGGTCGCAATCCTCGAAAAACTCGGTGATGTATTTGCTCGACCGATATTGGAAATGCTCGGCGTCGCCGACGACCATTCGACCGAGTTCCCGAAGATTGCGCGGTTTCCACTGCATCAATCCAGCTTAGCTGAATGCGGTTGCGTCATCCAACCCTTGGGAACTGTCAACGGCGGAGTAAAAGTCGGCCATTGGGCGGCGCAAAACCAGGCCAGTTGATCCGGGTGTTGGCGAGCGCCGTGAGGGCGTAGCCCGAGCGGGGGTCGCCAACACCCGGATTGTCATTTCTGTCAGGGGTTGGGGCGTGCTTTTCGTGCCTGGCTCTGGGCCAGACGATAGCTCTCGCCATTCATTTCCAGGATGCTGACGTGGTGGGTAAGCCGGTCGAGAAGCGCGCCGGTCAGGCGCTCGGAACCGAACGTTTCGGTCCATTCGTCGAACGGCAGGTTGCTGGTGATCAGCGTCGAGCCACGCTCGTAACGCTGCGAGATCAGTTCGAACAGCAGTTCCGCGCCGGTCTTTGACAGGGGAACGAACCCCAGCTCGTCGATGATGAGGAGCTTGTATCCGGCCATCTGCTTTTGCAGGCGCAGCAGGCGGCGTTCGTCGCGTGCTTCCATCATTTCGCTGACCAGCGCGGACGCGGTGGTAAAACCGACTGTCAGACCCTTCTGGCAGGCCGCGAGGCCCAGGCCGATCGCGACATGGGTCTTGCCGGTTCCTGACGGGCCAAGGGCGATGACGTTCTCGCGCCGGATGATCCATTCGCAGCGCGCCAGTTCGAGCACCTGCATCTTGTTGAGCTTCGGGATGGCGGTAAAATCGAAGCTGTCGAGGCTCTTGGCCGCCGGGAACCGCGCGGCCTTGATCCGGCGCTCGACCATCCGCCGTTCCCGGTCGATCAGTTCCAGTTCGACAAGCCGGGCAAGATAGCGGACATGATCCACGCCCTCTGCCGCGCATTGCCGGGCCAGCTTGTCATGCTCACGCAGGAACGTCGGCAGCTTGAGCGTCTTGAGGTGATTGGTGAGCAGCAGTTCGGGAGCCGGGCTGCTCATGCCGCGTCCTTCGTCTCGCCCGACAACAGCCGCATGTACGAGCGCGCCGATGTCGTCTCCACCCTCGTCCTGGGCAGGTAGGGATAGATCGCCATATCCAGTCTGGGCACCCGGCGTTCAACCCGGCACAATACAAGGTGCTTCACCGCATCGAAGCCGATCGCGCCCATATCAAGGGCCTGCTTCACCGCGGCATGCAGATCGGCAAGCGTGAAGCTTTCCAGCAGGCGCAGCACCTGCACATACTCGCGCCGGCCATGCTTGCCCCCATGACGGTTCAGGCGCGCTTCCATCAGCCGGCGCAGCGTCACAAACGCCTCGGGCAGGTTCCAGCCTTGCAAGGGCGCGGCCTGATCGAGGGCATTGATCTTCTGTTCGATCAGGGGAAGGTAATGGACCGGATCGAAGGTCACGTCTTCGCGGCTATAGCTGCGGGGATGACGGGCAATGACCTCGCCCCGGCAGCCGATCACCACCTCGCCGACATAGCCCCTGATCCATACTTCCTGGTGGCCGAAGCGTACCGGTACCGAGTAATCATTGGTCCGGTAGCGCACCAGCGCCTGCGACGAGACCTGGCCGCTGGTCTGGTCACAGGCCTCGAACGGCGATGCCGGAAGGTCCTGCATCGCCGCCAGATCGCGTTGCAGTCTCTCGCCGATCGTCTCGTTCTCGCCGCGCAGCCGATCGTTCTGCCGTTTGCGGCATTGCTCCTCGAGCCACAGGTTGAACGCCTCCCATGTCGCGAACCGGGGGATCGGGACCATGAAGTTGCGGCGGGCATAGCCGACCAGACCTTCCACGCTGCCCTTGTCGTTCCCCTTGCCAGGGCGGCCGTAACGATCGCGGATCAGGTAGTGCGACAGAAAGGCGCTGAACAGCCTCGCGCGCCGCCGCGTGCTGTCAGGAAGGATCTTAGAGACCAGGCAGCGATCGTTGTCGTAGACGATCGAGAGCGGTACCGCGCCGAAGAACGCGAAGGCATGAACGTGGCCGTCCATCCACGCCTCGGCAACGGCCGCCGGATAGGCCCGCACGTAGCAGGCATCGCTGTGCGGCAGATCGAGCACGAAGAAGTGCGCCTTCTGCTCCACACCGCCGATCTCAACCAGAGCCTCGCCGAAATCAGCCTGTGCGTGGCCGGGGGCGTGCGCCAACGGCACGAACATCTCCCGGCTGCGCTGAACCCGCTCCCGGATGTAATCCTTGATGATCGTGTAACCGCCGGTGAAGCCATGCTCTGCGCGAAGGCGGTCGAACACACGCTTCGCCGTATGGCGCTGCTTGCGCGGAACCGACCGGTCCCCTTCCAGCCAGCCATCGATGATCGGTATGAACGCTTCCAGCTTCGGTCGCCGCACCGGGGCGCTGCGACGGTAACCGGGCGGCACCGAATACGACAGCATCTTGCGAACCGTGTCGCGCGATATGTTGAAATGCTTCGCTGCCTCGCGCTGGCTCATCCCTTCAGAACACGCCAGACGAACCCTCAGGTAAAGTTCCACGGTGTAAATCCCTCATCCC
>NZ_LYWY01000036.1 GCF_001661915.1 Croceicoccus pelagius | reverse complement strand
GGGATGAGGGATTTACACCGTGGAACTTTACCTGAGGGTTCGTCTGGCGTGTTCTGAAGGGATGAGCCAGCGCGAGGCAGCGAAGCATTTCAACATATCGCGCGACACGGTTCGCAAGATGCTGTCGTATTCGGTGCCGCCCGGTTACCGTCGCAGCGCCCCGGTGCGGCGACCGAAGCTGGAAGCGTTCATACCGATCATCGATGGCTGGCTGGAAGGGGACCGGTCGGTTCCGCGCAAGCAGCGCCATACGGCGAAGCGTGTGTTCGACCGCCTTCGCGCAGAGCATGGCTTCACCGGCGGTTACACGATCATCAAGGATTACATCCGGGAGCGGGTTCAGCGCAGCCGGGAGATGTTCGTGCCGTTGGCGCACGCCCCCGGCCACGCACAGGCTGATTTCGGCGAGGCTCTGGTTGAGATCGGCGGTGTGGAGCAGAAGGCGCACTTCTTCGTGCTCGATCTGCCGCACAGCGATGCCTGCTACGTGCGGGCCTATCCGGCGGCCGTTGCCGAGGCGTGGATGGACGGCCACGTTCATGCCTTCGCGTTCTTCGGCGCGGTACCGCTCTCGATCGTCTACGACAACGATCGCTGCCTGGTCTCTAAGATCCTTCCTGACAGCACGCGGCGGCGCGCGAGGCTGTTCAGCGCCTTTCTGTCGCACTACCTGATCCGCGATCGTTACGGCCGCCCTGGCAAGGGGAACGACAAGGGCAGCGTGGAAGGTCTGGTCGGCTATGCCCGCCGCAACTTCATGGTCCCGATCCCCCGGTTCGCGACATGGGAGGCGTTCAACCTGTGGCTCGAGGAGCAATGCCGCAAACGGCAGAACGATCGGCTGCGCGGCGAGAACGAGACGATCGGCGAGAGACTGCAACGCGATCTGGCGGCGATGCAGGACCTTCCGGCATCGCCGTTCGAGGCCTGTGACCAGACCAGCGGCCAGGTCTCGTCGCAGGCGCTGGTGCGCTACCGGACCAATGATTACTCGGTACCGGTACGCTTCGGCCACCAGGAAGTATGGATCAGGGGCTATGTCGGCGAGGTGGTGATCGGCTGCCGGGGCGAGGTCATTGCCCGTCATCCCCGCAGCTATAGCCGCGAAGACGTGACCTTCGATCCGGTCCATTACCTTCCCCTGATCGAACAGAAGATCAATGCCCTCGATCAGGCCGCGCCCTTGCAAGGCTGGAACCTGCCCGAGGCGTTTGTGACGCTGCGCCGGCTGATGGAAGCGCGCCTGAACCGTCATGGGGGCAAGCATGGCCGGCGCGAGTATGTGCAGGTGCTGCGCCTGCTGGAAAGCTTCACGCTTGCCGATCTGCATGCCGCGGTGAAGCAGGCCCTTGATATGGGCGCGATCGGCTTCGATGCGGTGAAGCACCTTGTATTGTGCCGGGTTGAACGCCGGGTGCCCAGACTGGATATGGCGATCTATCCCTACCTGCCCAGGACGAGGGTGGAGACGACATCGGCGCGCTCGTACATGCGGCTGTTGTCGGGCGAGACGAAGGACGCGGCATGAGCAGCCCGGCTCCCGAACTGCTGCTCACCAATCACCTCAAGACGCTCAAGCTGCCGACGTTCCTGCGTGAGCATGACAAGCTGGCCCGGCAATGCGCGGCAGAGGGCGTGGATCATGTCCGCTATCTTGCCCGGCTTGTCGAACTGGAACTGATCGACCGGGAACGGCGGATGGTCGAGCGCCGGATCAAGGCCGCGCGGTTCCCGGCGGCCAAGAGCCTCGACAGCTTCGATTTTACCGCCATCCCGAAGCTCAACAAGATGCAGGTGCTCGAACTGGCGCGCTGCGAATGGATCATCCGGCGCGAGAACGTCATCGCCCTTGGCCCGTCAGGAACCGGCAAGACCCATGTCGCGATCGGCCTGGGCCTCGCGGCCTGCCAGAAGGGTCTGACAGTCGGTTTTACCACCGCGTCCGCGCTGGTCAGCGAAATGATGGAAGCACGCGACGAACGCCGCCTGCTGCGCCTGCAAAAGCAGATGGCCGGATACAAGCTCCTCATCATCGACGAGCTGGGGTTCGTTCCCCTGTCAAAGACCGGCGCGGAACTGCTGTTCGAACTGATCTCGCAGCGTTACGAGCGTGGCTCGACGCTGATCACCAGCAACCTGCCGTTCGACGAATGGACCGAAACGTTCGGTTCCGAGCGCCTGACCGGCGCGCTTCTCGACCGGCTTACCCACCACGTCAGCATCCTGGAAATGAATGGCGAGAGCTATCGTCTGGCCCAGAGCCAGGCACGAAAAGCACGCCCCAACCCCTGACAGAAATGACAATCCGGGTGTTGGCGACCCCCGCTCGGGCTACGCCCTCACGGCGCTCGCCAACACCCGGATCAACTGGCCTGGTTTTGCGCCGCCCAATGGCCGACTTTTACTCCGCCGTTGACACCAGGGCCGTACGGTGCTTGCGCTAAGCTCAATCGCGCGGAAAGCACAGCGGATCGCCGCCCTTCATCAAGGCGTGCACGAATTTCTGACGACGGGCCCGATCACACCGGACGAGTTTGCGGCGCGGCTGGTTCTGCTGGCGACGGGACGGGCTCTTCCGGCGAGCCTGAAGTTCGACGCACTGGACCGGAAGGTTGTAGCCTCGGGCGAGGCCCATTCCCTTAGCGAGCGCGAGACTGCGCTGATGCAGGTTTTGTTTGAGGCATGTGGCGGGTTCGTCACGCATGATCGATTGCTCGAACGCGTTTGGGGTTCGCCCGATGTCGACCGGCAAAACCTGCGGGTCGCAATCAACCGCCTACGCAAGCGGATCGAACCCGAGCCGGACATGCCGCGATACCTGCTGGCAGAACCGGCGATAGGCTATCGCATCGGCCGACCGCAGGGCGATCACATATAGAAGAACACCAACATCAGCGAGAGGGTGGTCGCCATGAGAACAACCAGCGGCAAACCGGTGCGCAAGTAGTCGCCGAAGCGATAGCGACCTTCTTCCATGATAAGCATGTTCGTCTGGTATGCGATCGGTGTCGCGTAGCACAGATTGCAGCCGAACAAGACGGCAAGGACCAAGGGCTCCACCGGAAGGCCCAGCCTTTCGGCAATGCTGAAGGCGATAGGCGTACCGACCGTCGCCGCCGCCGCGTTGGACGCGAAGTTGGTTAGCAGCGTCACGAAAAGCATGACCGCCGCTACAATCATCGCAGGCGGCAGGAACTGAAGCCCTGCCGATAGCAATGCGCCGAGCCAGGCCGCAGCCCCGCTTTCAAGGATCAGACGGCCGATGGCGATGCTGGCTGCAACGAGGACGATCACATTGGCCGAAAGTGCGCGTCCGACGCGGTCGAATTTTACGCAGCCCGTCGCAAACATCAGGATCGCCCCGACGAGGGCGGCGATCGCGATAGGCCAGAGCCCCACGCTGGCCGTTGCAACCGACCCGAACATGATTGCCGCAGCCATTACTGCCTTCGACCGGCGCGGTACTTCCACGACGCCTTCAAGCATGAGCAGTCGGTCGCTTTCGGCAAATTCCTCGATTTCGGCGAGCGGCCCCATGACGAGAAGTACGTCGCCGGGCTTCAGCTGAAGCTCTGAATATTCGTGCCGTCCGCGATCGGGGCCGCGGTTCTGCTGGTGAATGCCGAGCACCGCAACGCCGAATTGTCCGGCAACCCCCGAGGACGGAATCGTGAGACCGACAAGGCGTGATTCGGCGGTGACCGCCATTTCGACGACGACGACGTCACTCGCCTGCGAACGCGCTGCGGCGTTGATGCGCTCGACCACCCATGCCGGCGCAACTCGCGCCTTGAGGATACGGACCGCGTCTTCCAATGCCTTGTGCGTGCCGGCAACGGGCAGGCGCGAGTTGGCAGTGATCTGGCGGTCGATAGAGCCTTCGAACGCAAATCCTTCGGGCAGCTTTTCAAGCAGGTCCCGCGGTGTCTGGCCGATCAGTTCGCTGTCGTCATCGATGCGCAAGGTCGCCGAAAAGGTACGGCGCGTGCGGGTGAAGGCCTGTCCGTTATCGGGCAGCAGCCTAGGCATGACGAGCCACAAGTAAGGCAAGGCCACCAGGGCCGCGACGGCAACGATAGGCGTGAAGTCGAAAACGCGCATCGGCTCCATACCGAGGTCCGCCGCGATCGAGACCACGAGAAGGTTCGTCGAAGTACCGATGGTCGTCGCCATGCCGCCGATAAGGACTGCGGCGTTGAGCGGGATCAGCGTCTTGGACGCCGCCATGGCCCCGCGCTCTGCCAGACCCACGAAGACCGGCAGCAGGAGAACCAGCACCGGCGTATCGTTGACCATCATAGACAGCAGCATCGCCAGCAGCAGCGAGACCAGCATGCCGAGCTGTGAGTTGAGTTTCCACACGCTTGCCAGAAGCCGCGTCGCAGGTTCCAGCGCGCCGGTAACGACAAGTCCGCGCCCCATGACCATCAGCGCGCAGATCGTGATCAGTGCAGGATGGCCAAAGCCGGAGAAGGCAAGCGCCAACCCCTGCGTCTGCCCCTGCCCCTCCAGCGGGAAGAAGAAGAGGCCCAGCGCGATCAGGACGATGGTGACGAGGCTGACGATTTCCGTCGCGATGCGTCCGCGGGCAAACGCGATAAACATCGCGAGGGTCAGGACCATCGCGCCCAGTGCATGATAGGGGGGAATGCCGGGCATATAACCCATGGTTACCAGCCCTTTGCGGCGCGCGCTACTGGTGTGAAACTTGGCGCGCGGTTCCGCATGTCGATCGCATTCCCGGTAATGGTGCCCCTGGCCCGACTCGAACGGGCACGTCCTAAGACAAACGATTTTGAGTCGTTCGCGTCTACCATTCCGCCACAGGGGCCCGCTGCAAGTGCATGCGAGACAACGCTCTTAACCGCGCAGTCCGCGTGCTTCAAGCAGGCTTCAATGCACCGACCAGCAGCTTGTGCAGGCGCGAGTGCAGAACGTCGTTGCCGGCAAGGATCGTCTGGTCGCAGATCTGTTCGGACCGGCCGCGCCAATCCGACACAAAACCGCCCGCTTCACGCACCAGAAGACAGCCCGCAGCCGTGTCCCAGGGCTTGAGACCCGATTCCCAGAACCCTTCATAACGGCCCGCCGCGACCCATGCGAGGTCCAGCGACGCCGCGCCATAGCGGCGAATCCCCGCAACGCGCGGCGCGATTTCGCCTGCGATCTTGGCCCATTCGCTGAAGTTGCCGGCCCCTGCAAAAGGAATGCCCGTCGCGATCAGCGATTCGGACAGCTCGCGGCGCCCCGAAACGCGAAGACGCGCATCATGAAGCCATGCACCGCGGCTCTTTTCGGCCCAGTACGTTTCGTCCGTCACAGGTTGATAGACAACAGCGTGCGTCACCTCACCCCAGCCCGACCCGTCGAGCTTGGGTTCCTGCACCGCGATCGAAATCGCGAAGTGCGGAAGGCCGTGAAGGAAGTTCGACGTGCCATCCAGCGGATCAATGATGAAGCGCGGCTTGCCGTCTTCACCCTCGATCTCGCCCGATTCTTCAAGGAGGAAACCCCAGCCCGGGCGCGCTGTGCGCAGTTCTTCCCAAAGCGTGCGTTCCGCCGCGCGGTCGGCCTTCGACACGAAGTCGGCAGGACCCTTGCGGCTGGCCTGCAGGTGTTCGACTTCGCCGAAGTCGCGGCGCAGGCGCGAGCCGGCCTTGCGGGCGGCGCGCTCCATAACGCGGATAAGTCCGGTAATTGCCATCGTATCCTACCCTTACGAGGCCTTGCCCACGTAAGTACGCTCGTACACGTCGACGACGATGCGCGTGCCGCTTTCGATGTGCGGCGGCACCATTACGCGCACCCCGTTTTCAAGCACGGCAGGCTTGTAGCTGGACGAAGCGGTCTGCCCTTTCACGACGGCGTCTGCCTCGACGATGGTCGCTTCGACCTGTTCGGGAAGCTGGACCGAGATCGGCTTTTCTTCCCAAAGTTCGAGCAGGACCTGCATGCCGTCTTCAAGGAATGCGGCCGCATCGCCAAGCAGGTCGGCGGGCAGGTTGATCTGTTCGTAGGTCTCGGTGTCCATGAAAACCAGCATGTCGCCTTCGGCGTAGAGATACTGGAAATCCTTGGTGTCGAGGCGCACGCGTTCGATGGTGTCGGCGCTGCGGAACCGCACGTTCGTCTTGCGGCCGTCCTGCAGGTTCTTCATCTCGACCTGCATGTAGGCACCGCCCTTGCCGGGCTGCGTGTGCTGGATCTTGGCAACCTTCCAGATGCCGCCTTCGTATTCGAGGATGTTGCCGGGGCGAATGTCGACGCCGCTGATCTTCATGGTGCTTCAGCCTGTGAAAGAACGTGGATTCCTGTCGGAAAGCGCCGCCCTTAGCGACAAGGACGCCGCGCGGCAAGCAAGCGCTGCTGTCATAAGGCGGCCCGCCCGATATCGTTCCTGTCCCGCACAGGCGTTGCGGGGGCGAAAGGCTTTCCCTATCGTCGCTACTGCAACCACAGGAGGCCCGGTTCCGCACATGGATGAAAATGGAGATCTTAAAGACTTGATCCGCACGATCCCAGATCATCCCAAGCCCGGAATCATGTTCCGCGACATCTCGACGCTCATGCTCGAAGGCGGAGCGTTCCACGAAACGATCGACCGCCTGGCCGACCTGATCGAGGGAGAGGAGCCCGACCTCGTCGCCGGGATTGAGGCGCGGGGGTTCGTCTTTGCCTCCGCCCTTGCCTATCGACTGCGCTGCGGCGTCCTGATGATGCGCAAGTCCGGCAAGCTGCCCGGATCGCGCGTATCCATCGAATACGCACTCGAATACGGAACCGACATGCTGGAGATGCACGACGATGCCTGCGGGCCCGGCGCGAAAGTCGTGCTGGTCGACGACCTGCTGGCCACCGGCGGAACCGCACTTGCCGCCGTGGAACTGCTTCGCGGGCGCGGCGCCCATGTCGATCAGGCCCTGTTCGTGATCGATCTGCCCGAACTGGGCGGTGCGGCGAAACTGCGAGAGGCCGACATTGCACCGCTTTCCCTCGTCGCTTTTGAGGGCGAATAAATCTTTTGAAAGCCTGCGCGCCTTTACCGCGCTGCAGCAAGCAGAACCGGGAAAAAACGGCGTGTTCAGGCGTTGTTTCGGGATACTGTGCTTGCGAGGCGCAATAAAATTTCATACCCGTGAAGGATGCAAATGAAACTACTTCGAAATGTCATCCTGGCTGCGTGCATGGGTCTCGGCCTCGCATCGTGCGGAGATCGTGAACGCGCCACAGACGTTGCCGCACGCGAAGGCGTACTGATGATGGGCAACGGTTCGGAGCCCAAGGGCCTCGACCCCCATCTCGTCACCGGCGTGCCGGAAAACAAGATCATCTCGGCCCTGCTTGAAGGGCTGATTTCCTATCACCCGACCGATGACCTGAAGCCCGAACCGGGCATGGCGGAATCATGGGAAAGCAACGACGACTATACCGTCTGGACCTTTCACCTGCGCGACGCCAAGTGGTCGAACGGCGATCCGGTCCGCGCGGGCGACTTCGCCTATAGCTGGCAGCGCATGCTGACCCCCGCGCTTGGCGCCGAATATGCCCCGATGCTCTACGTCATCAAGGGCGCGCAGGCGTTCCACAATTCCGAGACGGACGACTTCTCTACCGTCGGCGTCAAGGTCATCGACGACGAGACTCTTCAGGTCACGCTCGAAGGGCCGACCCCCTACTTCCTTAACATGCTCAAGCACTACAGCTTTTTCCCCGTAAATCCCCGCGTGGTCGAGGAATTCGGCGGCATGGGCGACCGCGCAAGCCGCTGGTCCACGTTCGAGAATTACGTCGGAAACGGGCCATTCGTTCTGGAAAAGTGGGTCACTAACCAGGTCATCCGCGTCAAGCCGAACCCGACCTACTGGGATGCCAAGACCGTCAAGCTGAAGGGCATCGAATTCTACCCCGTCGAGAATGCGGCGACCGAGGAGACGATGTTCCGGGGCGGCCGTCTGCACATGACCAACACCGTGCAGCCCGACAAGATTCCCGTGTTCAAGGAAAAGATGCCGAACGAGCTCAAGATCGAGCCTTATCTCGGCACCTACTTCTACCGCGTGAATGTCACCCGCCCGCCCTTCGACAACCCGAAGGTGCGTGAAGCGCTGGCTATCTCTTTCGACAAGCAGCTGCTTGTCGATAAGGTCACCAAGGGCGGTCAGGCCCCTGCAACCGGCTATGTTCCGGCGGGCATTCCGGGCTACGCCACTTCCGACAAGGTGAAATTCGATCCCGAACGCGGCCGCCAGCTTCTGGCAGAGGCCGGCTATCCGGGCGGCAAGGGGTTCCCCAAGGCGGAAATCCTGATCAACACGTCGGAAGCCCACCGCAAGATCGCCGAAGCCATGCAGGCCATGTGGAAGCAGAACCTCGGCATCGACGTCGGGATCTACAACCAGGAATGGAAGGTCTATCTCGATAGCCAGTCCAACCTCGACTACGATATCTCGCGCTCGGCCTGGATCGGGGACTACGTGCACCCGTCGACTTTCATCGACATGTTCACGACGGGCAACGGCAACAACGACACCGGCTGGGCAAACCCGCAATACGATCGTCTCGTCGCGCAGGCGCAAGTCGCGAAGAGCGAGGAAGAACGTCTCGGCCTGCTTCGCGAGGCGGAAAACCTGCTGCTGACCGATCTGCCGATCGTGCCGGTCTACTGGTACACCCGCGTGTACCTCAAGGATCCGCGCATTCAGGGCTGGAATCCGAAACTGCTGGACAACCACCCCTACAAATACGTTTCCATCAACGCCGAGTGACACGAAACTGGCGGACGGCCTATTGACGGGCCGTCCGCTTCCAGAAGCGAGCGTAACCGCCAATGGCAAAATTCATCACACTCCGCTTCCTGCAGGGCATTCTTGTCCTGCTGGGAATATATGCGGTGACATTCTTCCTAGTGGCGGCGACGCCGGGCAGCCCGTTCAGTTCCGAACGCGCGATCCAGCCCGAGATCCTCGCCCAGATCGAGGCGTTCTACGGCTATGACAAGCCGACTTCGGAACGTTTCATCGTCTCTCTCGGCAATATCCTGCACGGCGATTTCGGCCCCAGCGCGGTTTACGCGAACCGTTCGGTCACCGACATCATCGCAGAAAGCTTTCCGGTCTCACTGAAGCTCGGTTCGATCTCTCTTGCGATCGCACTGCTGCTGGGCATTCCGGCAGGCATCCTTGCCGCGGTCAAGAAAAACACCTGGCTCGACTACGTACCGATGTCGACGGCCATGGCCGGCATCTGCCTGCCGACTTTCGTCATGGGTCCGCTGCTGGCTCTCGTTTTCGGCCTGATCTTCGCGGTCCTGCCGGTCGCGGGCTGGTTCGGGCCTGAATTCGTGGTTCTGCCGTCGGCTACGCTGGGCCTCTATTACGCTGCCTACTTTGCACGCCTGACACGTGGCGGCATGCTCGAAATGCTAAACCAGGACTGGGTCCGCACCGCGCGGGCCAAGGGCGTGCCGGAACGCACGATCGTTTGGAAGCACTGCCTCAAGGGCGGACTGATCCCTGCCATCACGTTCCTCGGCCCTGCCCTTGCCGGTATCATCTCCGGCTCGTTCGTGGTTGAAACAATCTTCCAGGTGCCGGGCCTTGGCCAATGGTTCGTGAAGGGCGCGCTTAATCGCGACGACTTCCTGATCCTTGGCCTCACTGTCCTTTTCGCATCGTTGATCGTGCTCATGAACCTTCTGGTCGACATCGCACAGGTCGCCCTCAACCCACGGCTGAAGTATGACTGATCATTCCGAAACCGCCGTTCTCGGCAACGAAGCCGCGCCGCTGCCCAAACACAGCGCGTCGGAGATCGCCGAAGAGGAACTGGTCGAAGGGTCTTCCCTCTGGAAGGACGCCTGGTCGCGCCTCAAGAAAAACAAGCTGGCCGTTGCCAGCCTCGTGATCTTCTTGCTGATCTGCGTCTTCTGCGTCGTCGGCCCGTTCCTCGTGCCTTATAACAGCCAGGAACAGGACCTGTTCCTCGGCGCAACCGGCCCGTCTGCCGAACATTGGTTCGGCACAGACACGCTTGGTCGCGACCTCCTGGTTCGCACCATGGAAGGCGGGCGCATCTCGCTGATGGTCGGTCTCGTCGCGACAGTCGTCTCGCTGCTCATCGGCGTGATCTACGGCGCGACCGCAGGCTATCTGGGCGGCAAGGTCGATGCGACGATGATGCGTTTCGTCGACCTGCTCTACGCCCTGCCCTTCACGATTTTCGTCATCCTGCTGATGGTCGCCTTCGGGCGTTCGATGTGGCTGATGTTCGTTGCGATCGGCTGTGTCGAATGGCTTTCGATGGCGCGTATCGTCCGTTCAGGCGTGCTGGGCCTCAAAAAGCAGGAATTCGTCGAGGCGGCGGTTTCGCTGGGCTACAGCCACAAGCGCATCATCCTGCGCCACCTGATCCCCAACGTGCTCGGCCCCGTCATCGTCATCGCGACGCTTACCGTGCCTGCCGTCATGCTGCTGGAGGCATTCCTGTCGTTCCTCGGCCTCGGCGTTCAGCCGCCGAACGCGTCGTGGGGCGTTCTCATCAACGAAGGTCAGCAGAATATGGAAATCTTCCCTTGGCTGCTGATGTTCCCCGCCTTCTTCTTCGCCCTCACCCTGTTCTGCCTGAATTTCCTGGGTGATGGCCTGCGCGACGCGCTCGACCCCAAGAGCGCGAAGGACTGATCAAATGGCGCTACTCGAAGTCAAAGACCTCAGGACATCGTTCTACACCCGCGACGGCATCGTGCGCGCGGTGGACGGCGTCTCCTTCTCGCTCGACAAGGGCGAGACGCTGGGCATCGTCGGCGAATCCGGTTCCGGCAAGTCGGTGACCTGCTATTCGCTGATGCGGTTGATACCGGAACCCCCGGGCCGGATAGACGGCGGTACGGCCATGTTCGATGGTCAGGATCTCCTGACGATGAGCAAGAAGGAGCTGCGCAAAATCCGTGGGCGTCGGATCAGTATGATCTTTCAGGACCCGATGACGTCGCTCAATCCCTTCCTGCGGATATCGACCCAGCTTATCGAGTCGTTGCGCCTTCACTACGACGTCGACAAGAAGACCGCGATCAACAAGGCGATCGCGGCCTTGGAAGAAGTAGGCATCCCCGAAGCTGCCAAGCGCGTGCACAACTATCCGCACGAATTTTCAGGCGGCATGCGTCAGCGCGTCATGATTGCGATGGCCCTGATCACCGAACCCGACCTGCTGATCGCGGACGAGCCGACCACCGCGCTCGACGTGACGGTGCAGGCGCAGATCATGGACATCATCAAGAAGCGTCAGGAAGACCTCGGTACCGCCGTCATCCTGATCACGCATGATCTGGGCGTTGTTGCCGGCACCTGCGACAAGGTCAACGTGATGTATGGCGGCCGGATGATGGAAAGCGGCACGGCTGAACAGGTCTTCTATGAGGCCAAGCATCCCTATACCCGGTCCTTGCAGAAGACGATCCCGTCGCTGCAGACCAAGGGTGAGGAACTTTACACCATCCCCGGACTGCCGCCAGACGTGTCGAAGCCGATCCACGGCTGCGCCTTCTATCCGCGCTGTCCCTATCCCAAGACCGGCAAGCCCGAAGGCGATCGGCCGTCGCTGGTAGAGATGGCCGACGGCCATTGCTATGCCGACTGCGGCTTCTGCGACAGCTCGGCCCCGATCGAGACGGTTCTGCCGAAGAGCGACAGCCCCGACGAAGTCGAACAGGCGGGAGCAGCCGAATGAGCGAGCATGTAGAACCCGCCGTGCCGGTCGATCCGAAGAACGACTTTCTCGTCCTCGACGACGTCCACACCCATTTCGACATGGGCAAGACGCTGCTGACGCGCGAAAGCAAAGGCGTCGTCAAGGCCGTCGATGGCGTGACGCTAACGGTGAAGGAAGGCGAAATCCTCGGTCTTGTCGGCGAATCCGGCTGCGGCAAGTCCACTCTGTCGCGAACCGTGATGCAGCTGATCCGCCCGACTTCGGGACGCATCTTCCTTGAAGGCAAGGAACTGTCGGCGCTTTCGGATACGGAGATCCGCAAGGAACGCATCAATTTCCAGATGATCTTCCAGGATCCCTACGCGTCGCTTAACCCGCGAATGACGGTTCTCGACACGCTATCGGAAGCCATCCGCACGCGTCATCCGAACGTGAAAGGCGATGCCCTGCGCTCGCGCGTGGCTGAACTGCTTCGCACGGTCGGCCTCAACCCCAACCAGATGAAGCGTTATCCGCACGAGTTTTCGGGCGGTCAACGCCAACGTGTCGCAATCGCCCGCGCGCTTGCGCCGGAACCGAAGCTGATCATCGCGGACGAGCCGGTGTCAGCACTCGACGTTTCGATCCAGTCGCAGATCCTGAACCTGTTGAAGCGCCTGACGCGCGAGATGGGGCTGACGATGATCTTCATCAGCCACGATCTTTCCGTTGTGCGCTACATCGCAGACCGGATTGCGGTCATGTACCTCGGCCGTATTCTCGAACTGGGCGAGGCAAGCGACGTCGTCGACCATCCGCTGCACATCTATACCCGTGCGCTGATGAGCGCGATCCCCCGCCCCGATCCGACTTCGGAAAAGACGCGCAGCCGGATCGTGCTGCAGGGCGATCCGCCCTCGCCCATGAACCCGCCCGAAGGGTGCAATTTCTGGCCACGCAGCCCGATAGAGCATGACGAGCGGATGAAGCACGAGGAACCGGTCCTCACCGAAATCCGCCCGAACCATTTCGCGACCAATTGCCCGTTCTGCGTGCAGGCCGCGGCGGAGACGGTGCCAGCCTGATCATTCTGCGCACGGCAAAAGCGGTGGGGCGGCGACCTGTACGGGTTTGCCGCCCCGCCCGTCTCTAGGGCTCTGATGATGGGTTCATTTGTTCGGGGAAAAGAAAGTTTATCTTGCCCGACTGCCACTTCCAGAGGTTAGGACAGGTCCGAACAGCACTTTTCGCGCGCCTGCCAGGGACCAGTAATGACCGACCACGTTACCCTCACCCATCTCCAGCGTCTGGAGGCCGAGGCGATCCACATCATGCGCGAGGTGGTGGCAGAGGCTGAAAAGCCCGTCATGCTCTACTCGGTCGGCAAGGACAGCGCCGTGATGTTGCACCTTGCGCGCAAGGCCTTCTATCCCTCACCCCCGCCTTTCCCGCTGCTGCACGTCGACACGACCTGGAAATTCCAGGCCATGTATGCCCTGCGCAACGAGATGGCCGAGACGTCGGGCATGGAACTGCTCGTCTACCAGAACCCCGAGGCGAAGGAGCGCGGAATAAACCCGTTCGACCACGGCTCGCTGCATACAGACATGTGGAAGACAGAGGGGCTGAAGCAGGCGCTCGACCTCCACGGTTTCGACGCGGCCTTCGGCGGCGCGCGGCGCGACGAGGAAAAGAGCCGCGCGAAAGAGCGCGTATTCTCGTTCCGCACCGCCAGCCACGGCTGGGACCCCAAGAACCAGCGGCCCGAGCTCTGGAACCTCTACAACGCCCGCAAGAAGAAGGGTGAGAGTATCCGCGTCTTCCCGATCTCGAACTGGACCGAGCTCGACGTGTGGCAATACATCCACCTCGAGAATATCCCCATCGTCCCGCTCTATTTCGCCGAAAAGCGCCCGACGGTAGAGCGTGACGGCATGCTCCTGATGGTCGACGACGAACGCTTCCCGCTGGCCGAGGGCGAAGAGCCTGTCATGCGCTCGATCCGGTTCCGCACGCTTGGCTGCTACCCGCTTACCGGCGCGGTGGAGAGCGAGGCGGCGACGCTACCCGAAGTGATCCAGGAAACACTGCTCACCACCACCAGCGAACGCCAGGGCCGCGCCATCGACAAGGACGAAGGCGGTGCGGGCATGGAGAAGAAGAAGCAGGAGGGCTATTTCTGATGGCCGATACCGCCACGAACGAGCCCGTCTACAAGACCGACGCGCTGATCGCCGAGGATATCGACACCTACCTGTCGACGCACCAGCACAAGACGATGCTGCGCTTCATCACCTGCGGCAGCGTGGACGACGGCAAGTCGACCCTGATCGGGCGCCTGCTCTACGATTCCAAGATGATCTTCGAGGACCAGCTTGCCGCCCTTGAAAACGACAGCAAGCGCGTCGGCACGCAGGGTCAGGAAATCGACTTTGCGCTGTTGGTCGATGGGCTTGCCGCCGAACGCGAACAGGGCATAACGATCGACGTCGCCTATCGCTTCTTCAACACGGAAAAGCGTAAGTTCATCGTCGCCGATTGCCCGGGGCACGAACAGTACACGCGCAACATGATCACCGGCGCATCGACCGCCGATCTGGCCGTGATCCTCGTCGATGCGCGCAAGGGCGTGCTCGTCCAGACACGTCGCCACAGCTATCTATGCCACCTGATCGGCATCAAGAACATCGTTCTGGCCGTGAACAAGATGGACCTCGTCGATTACAGCGAGGAGGTCTTCGATAAGATCGTCGCCGAATATGGCGAATTTGCGAAGTCGATCGGGATCGAGAACTTCACCGCGATGCCGATCTCCGGCTTCAAGGGCGACAACATCACGCAGGCGCCTTCGGCAAATACGCCGTGGTACAAGGGGCCCAGCCTCGTCGACCACCTCGAAACGGTCGAAGTCCGTTCCGCAGAGGACCAGGACAAGCCCTTCCGCATGCCGGTTCAGTGGGTAAACCGCCCCAACCTCGACTTTCGCGGGTTCTCGGGCCTCATCGCGACCGGCGGGGTGAAGCCCGGCGATGCGGTGCGCGTGCTGCCTTCGGGCAAGACCAGCACGGTGAAGTCGGTCGTCACCTTCGACGGCGATCTGGACGAAGCGGTTGCGGGCCAGTCCGTCACGCTGACGCTGGAAGACGAGATTGACTGTTCGCGCGGCAACGTGCTGTCGGTCGCCGACAATCCACCCGAAGTCGCCGACCAGTTCGAGGCAACCGTGGTCTGGCTCGCCGACGATGACCTGATCGTCGGGCGCAACTACTGGCTGAAGCTGGGCACGCAGACCGTTTCGGCCTCGGTGCAGGAGCCGAAGTACAAGGTCGACGTCAACACGATGGAGCACCTTGCGGCCAAGACCCTGTCGCTGAACGAGATCGGCGTGGCCGAACTGTTCACCGACAAGTCGATCGTGTTCGAAGCCTACAAGCAGAACCGCGCGTTGGGCGGGTTCATTCTGATCGACAAGATCACGAACCAGACCGTTGCCGCCGGTATGCTGAACTTCAGCCTGCGCCGCGCGCAGAACGTCCACTGGCAGCCGACCGACATCACCCGCGCCGACCATGCCGCGATGAAGAACCAGAAGCCGCGTGTGCTGTGGTTCACGGGCCTGTCGGGTTCGGGCAAGTCGACCATCGCGAACGAGGTCGAAAAACGGCTGGCGTTGATGAACCGGCACACATTCCTGCTGGACGGCGACAACGTGCGTCACGGGCTCAACAAGGATCTCGGCTTTACCGAGGCCGACCGTATCGAAAACATCCGCCGCGTGGGCGAAGTCGCCAGGCTGATGACCGATGCGGGTCTCATCGTCCTCACCGCATTCATCAGCCCCTTCCGTGCCGAGCGCCAGATGGTGCGCGACATGCTGGCCGAGGGCGAGTTCATCGAGATCTTCGTGGACACTCCGCTCGAAGTTGCCGAACAGCGCGACGTGAAGGGCCTCTACAAGAAGGCGCGTTCGGGCCAGCTCAAGAATTTCACCGGCATCGACAGCCCTTATGAAGCCCCGGAAAACCCGGAAATCCGCGTCAACACGGTCGAAATGACCCCCGAGGAAGCTGCCGAACATATCGTTCGCGCCATCCTCCCGCTGAAGTAAGGGCCATGACCATGACCGACGCAGAACTCGCCGCGCATCTGGCCGAGCAGGCCGGCAAGATCCTGCTTCAGGTCCGCGCATCCGGAATGTTCGTGGGCAAGTCGCTGGGCAAGGCCGGCGACGAAACCGCGAACCAGTTCCTCGTCCACGCGCTACGCCAGCAACGCCCGGACGACGGCCTGCTATCCGAAGAGAGCAAGGACACCGAAGAGCGTCTATCGAAGGAGCGCGTCTGGATCGTCGATCCCGTCGACGGCACGCGCGAATATGGCGAAGAGCGCGCCGACTGGGCCGTACACGTGGGTCTTGCGATAAACGGTGTGCCGGAAATCGGCGCGGTTGCCCTGCCCGGCCTCGACTGCATCCTGCGCACCGACAGGCCTGCGGCCCTGCCGACGGCGCCCGAACGGCTCCGCATGGTCGTCAGTCGCACGCGCCCCGCCCCCGAAGCCGTCAGTGTTTCGGAAAAGATCGGCGCCGAACTCGTCCCCATGGGCAGCGCCGGTGCCAAGGCGATGGCCATCGTGCGCGGCGAAGCCGACATCTACCTCCATTCGGGCGGTCAGTACGAATGGGACAGTTGCGCCCCTGCGGCAGTTGCCCGCGCCCATGGCCTGCACTGCACGCGGATGGATGGATCACCACTGATCTACAATCAGCGCGATACCTACATGCCCGACCTACTGATCTGCAGGCCCGAACACGCGCAGATGGTGCTCGACGCGATCTGATCCGGCGGCGAACCCGACGTGCTTCGGCAGGGCGTCAGCGGTCATCTCGCCCAGATGGCGAAGTGTCAGGTGATTTCGACCGCCTGTTCACGACCAATGTCAAAGGCACCTTGCTGGTGGCCCGGCATGCGATGACAAAGGCGGCACTGGCAAGGCTGCTTGGCAGGTCAAGTCCGACATCATCCCACGGCAAACTGCGCGCACCCAAATGGCCGCGATCGCATTGATTTCAGGTTGCGGCAGCGTACCCTTACCCCTCGATGCCGAGCAACAGGCAGTGAGAGGACAAAGCCATGCCAGAAACGGAAAACCCCTTCATTGTCGAGGCCGCCGTCTCGCTGGAAAAGGCCAGCGGTATCGAAGTGCTCGTCGAAGGATCGCCAATTTACGGAGATGCGGGTATTGGCAAGGGAAGCCTTTACGGGCCGACGCTTGCCGGCGCCCTCGCCTCGCTCGATGCCGGTGCCAGCATCATTCACCATCATCAGGATATCGACCTGCCGATGGCCGATCAGGTGGCCCAGGTCGTGCGTATGAACCAGGACATCCTGGCCGCCCACCCGAACGCATTGATCTATCCCGCCCCGCTGCTGGGCGGCACGACCCATGAGGAAGTTCACCAGCACTACCCGGCTCTTGCCGAGGCCGGGTGCCTGACGATGATGGCGGTCGAGCTTGGCCGCAACCTTTTCGCAGTCATGGACGAAACTGGCCTGCCCAGCAAATCGTGGGTAAATGGCCAGACGTATGACGAAGCGCACGATATGGTGATGTTCGCGAACGAGCATCGGGTGCCGCTGGCCCTCGGCATCTACACACCGGCGATGTGCCACTGGATCAGGGCTTATGCCGAACGGGGCCTGCTCCCGAAGGGAACCATGGTCAAGATCTGGTTCGGCGGGCGCTACAAAGTATGGTCGAAGCGCGAGCCGACCGTGCGCAACGCGCTTGCCCCTACGATCAAGGCGCTCGACGCCTATCTCGAGGCGCTGGAAGGCATCGATCTGCCCTGGCTCGTGGCGGTACAGGGCGACAATGTCCTCGATACCGAAATGGCTCCCTACGCGATAGCAAAGGGCGGGCATATCCGCGTGGGCGAGGAAGACGTCAGCGGCACCACCGCCCTGTCGAATGCCGAAATGGTCGAAGCGGCCATCGCGATGGCGCGATCGGCCGGACGCACGGTCGTCAGCGGCGCCGAGGCCCGGCGCTTCCTTGGCGTCACCGAACGCGAGCGGCAGGTCGCCTGACATTGGACCTGCCGCGTCCAACCGTCACGATCGAATCGATCACGGTGCAATCTTGCCCGGCAGGACGGTGACTTTGCCAACTTTCTGACCTGCATCGTCAAGAGAATGTCCCCGCGCTTGGCATTGCCCGGCTTGAAGGTTGCAGGCGGCAGAAGCGCGATCACACCATCTCCGCGACGGGAGAGCAGGAGCGAACGATATGGCCACGGCGACACGAGCAATGACCGATCCGGAAGTCCGCACGCGGGAGGCTGTCTCGTTCTGCCGTATCTGTTCCGGGGGATGCGGCGTCGTGATGACGATTGATGACAACGACCGCATCGTCGGCATACGCGGCGACGCCGACAATCCGCTAACCCGCGGCTACATGTGCTTCAAGGGCCGCCAGGCCGAACATTCGCATCACGGCCCGCACCGTCTGCTTCGCCCCAAAAAGCGTTTGCCCGACGGTTCCTACATCGAGATATCGTCCGAACAGGCGCTCGACGAGATTGCCGAGAAGCTCGGCACAATCCTCGACGAACATGGCAAGGACGCGATGGCGATCTTCCTCGGAAACGGGGGCATGTTCAATATCGCGGGGTTCTACATGCTGCCCAGTTTCCTCGCGGCATTCGACAACGATCAGTATTTCTCGACGTTGACCATCGACCAATCGGGCAAGATGGTCGCTATGGGCCGGCTCGGCCATTGGGGCGCCGGCTATCCGCATCTCGACGACATGGATGTCGCGATGTTCTTCGGCGCCAATCCGCTGGTCAGTCACGGCTCGCTCGGCTTTCTTCAGGAAGATCCGGTCCGCAAGCTTAAACAGGCCCGTGCGCGGGGCATGAAGCTCATCACCATCGACCCGCGCAAATCCGAAACCGGAAATTTCGCGGACATCGCCCTGCAGCCCTATCCGGGGCAGGATGCAGCCATCGCCGGGGGCCTCATCCGGATGATCCTGGCCGAAGGATGGCATGACCGCGATTTCTGCGATCGCTGGGTCGGGGCAGAGCACATGGATGCGCTGCGCGCCGCGGTCGATCCGCTGACCGAGGAATACGTGGAACATCGCGCCGGGCTGGACACGGGATCGCTGCGCCGGGTCGCTGAAATGTTCGCGCGCGATGCGAAATCGGGCTGCGTCACGTCGGCGACCGGTACCTCGATGGCGCCGTTCTCGAACCTCGCTTTCCAGTTGATCGAAACGCTGAACGTCATCTGCGGCCGCTATCTGCGCGAAGGCGAGCGCGTCCACCAGATCAACGGCATGGGCCCCGGCGGGCCACTGCAGGCGCAAGCCTTTGCACCGTCGCGGTTCTGGGAAGCGACCGGCGAAAGCCGCATCCGGGGCGCGCGCAAGCTGTTTCAGGATCGCCCCACGGCAACGCTCGCGGACGAGATCCTGACGCCGGGCGAAGGCCAGATCCGCGCCCTGTTCGTGGATGGCGGCGATCCCGTCACATCGTGGCCCGACCAGGCGAAGACCGTTGCGGCCCTGGTGTCAACGGCGGAGTAAAAGTCGGCCATTGGGCGGCGCAAAACCAGGCCAGTTGATCCGGGTGTTGGCGAGCGCCGTGAGGGCGTAGCCCGAGCGGGGGTCGCCAACACCCGGATTGTCATTTCTGTCAGGGGTTGGGGCGTGCTTTTCGTGCCTGGCTCTGGGCCAGACGATAGCTCTCGCCATTCATTTCCAGGATGCTGACGTGGTGGGTAAGCCGGTCGAGAAGCGCGCCGGTCAGGCGCTCGGAACCGAACGTTTCGGTCCATTCGTCGAACGGCAGGTTGCTGGTGATCAGCGTCGAGCCACGCTCGTAACGCTGCGAGATCAGTTCGAACAGCAGTTCCGCGCCGGTCTTTGACAGGGGAACGAACCCCAGCTCGTCGATGATGAGGAGCTTGTATCCGGCCATCTGCTTTTGCAGGCGCAGCAGGCGGCGTTCGTCGCGTGCTTCCATCATTTCGCTGACCAGCGCGGACGCGGTGGTAAAACCGACTGTCAGACCCTTCTGGCAGGCCGCGAGGCCCAGGCCGATCGCGACATGGGTCTTGCCGGTTCCTGACGGGCCAAGGGCGATGACGTTCTCGCGCCGGATGATCCATTCGCAGCGCGCCAGTTCGAGCACCTGCATCTTGTTGAGCTTCGGGATGGCGGTAAAATCGAAGCTGTCGAGGCTCTTGGCCGCCGGGAACCGCGCGGCCTTGATCCGGCGCTCGACCATCCGCCGTTCCCGGTCGATCAGTTCCAGTTCGACAAGCCGGGCAAGATAGCGGACATGATCCACGCCCTCTGCCGCGCATTGCCGGGCCAGCTTGTCATGCTCACGCAGGAACGTCGGCAGCTTGAGCGTCTTGAGGTGATTGGTGAGCAGCAGTTCGGGAGCCGGGCTGCTCATGCCGCGTCCTTCGTCTCGCCCGACAACAGCCGCATGTACGAGCGCGCCGATGTCGTCTCCACCCTCGTCCTGGGCAGGTAGGGATAGATCGCCATATCCAGTCTGGGCACCCGGCGTTCAACCCGGCACAATACAAGGTGCTTCACCGCATCGAAGCCGATCGCGCCCATATCAAGGGCCTGCTTCACCGCGGCATGCAGATCGGCAAGCGTGAAGCTTTCCAGCAGGCGCAGCACCTGCACATACTCGCGCCGGCCATGCTTGCCCCCATGACGGTTCAGGCGCGCTTCCATCAGCCGGCGCAGCGTCACAAACGCCTCGGGCAGGTTCCAGCCTTGCAAGGGCGCGGCCTGATCGAGGGCATTGATCTTCTGTTCGATCAGGGGAAGGTAATGGACCGGATCGAAGGTCACGTCTTCGCGGCTATAGCTGCGGGGATGACGGGCAATGACCTCGCCCCGGCAGCCGATCACCACCTCGCCGACATAGCCCCTGATCCATACTTCCTGGTGGCCGAAGCGTACCGGTACCGAGTAATCATTGGTCCGGTAGCGCACCAGCGCCTGCGACGAGACCTGGCCGCTGGTCTGGTCACAGGCCTCGAACGGCGATGCCGGAAGGTCCTGCATCGCCGCCAGATCGCGTTGCAGTCTCTCGCCGATCGTCTCGTTCTCGCCGCGCAGCCGATCGTTCTGCCGTTTGCGGCATTGCTCCTCGAGCCACAGGTTGAACGCCTCCCATGTCGCGAACCGGGGGATCGGGACCATGAAGTTGCGGCGGGCATAGCCGACCAGACCTTCCACGCTGCCCTTGTCGTTCCCCTTGCCAGGGCGGCCGTAACGATCGCGGATCAGGTAGTGCGACAGAAAGGCGCTGAACAGCCTCGCGCGCCGCCGCGTGCTGTCAGGAAGGATCTTAGAGACCAGGCAGCGATCGTTGTCGTAGACGATCGAGAGCGGTACCGCGCCGAAGAACGCGAAGGCATGAACGTGGCCGTCCATCCACGCCTCGGCAACGGCCGCCGGATAGGCCCGCACGTAGCAGGCATCGCTGTGCGGCAGATCGAGCACGAAGAAGTGCGCCTTCTGCTCCACACCGCCGATCTCAACCAGAGCCTCGCCGAAATCAGCCTGTGCGTGGCCGGGGGCGTGCGCCAACGGCACGAACATCTCCCGGCTGCGCTGAACCCGCTCCCGGATGTAATCCTTGATGATCGTGTAACCGCCGGTGAAGCCATGCTCTGCGCGAAGGCGGTCGAACACACGCTTCGCCGTATGGCGCTGCTTGCGCGGAACCGACCGGTCCCCTTCCAGCCAGCCATCGATGATCGGTATGAACGCTTCCAGCTTCGGTCGCCGCACCGGGGCGCTGCGACGGTAACCGGGCGGCACCGAATACGACAGCATCTTGCGAACCGTGTCGCGCGATATGTTGAAATGCTTCGCTGCCTCGCGCTGGCTCATCCCTTCAGAACACGCCAGACGAACCCTCAGGTAAAGTTCCACGGTGTAAATCCCTCATCCC
>NZ_LYWY01000035.1 GCF_001661915.1 Croceicoccus pelagius | reverse complement strand
AACCGCAACTCGTCTCAGAATGACGCGGCGATCCCTGGAAGCAGCAGGTCTTAGCCCACGAGCTTCTGCCACTCGGCCAAAGCGGCCGAGCGGCGGGTCTTATAGGTCTGTCGATCGACGAGGTGGCGTTCGGAATTGAAGTGGTTGTGAAAAGAGGCATGAACCGAGGCGAATTTCTGGAGGGACTTCATTCGCCGAAATCGCTGCATCGCTCGCTCTCTTCGTCGGAATGGCAGGTGTGAATTCTCGGCGCGATTGTTGAACCACCTTCCCATCTCGCGGCGTTCAAGATTTCCAAGTTCCCGCATAGCAGCAGGGTACGAACGCATCCCATCCGTGACGATTGTCTCAGCTCTTCCGTGCCGCTTCAGCGCCTTCTTCATGAACTCCAGAGCCGCAGCCTTGTCCCGTCTCTTCGTGACGAAGCTCTCCAGCACTTCACCTTCGTGATCGACGGCGCGCCAGAGGTAATGTCGCTCACCGTTGATCTTCACGAAGACCTCGTCGAGGTGCCAGCGCCAATGCCTTGAGCCCTTCATTCGGCTGACACGTTGCATAGGAATATCCGCGGCGAACATCGGACCGAACCGGTTCCACCACATCCGAACCGTCTCATGGCAAATGTCGACGCCTCGTTCGAACAGCAGATCTTCGACGTTCCTCAACGACAGCGGAAACCGAACATACATCAGGACTGCGAGCCGGATGATCTCGGGTGAGGAGTTGAAGTAGCGGAACGGACTGGCTGGTTTTCGAGGACGAGGCATCCAATTGCCCTACCCTCGAACACTCAATTTTCAATCAGGTACATTTGCTCTGACAAGGCCGCGGGACCCGCTGGAACAGGTTGCGCTTTTCACGCTCGAATAATTCAGGATCGGTATATGCGGAAGACGCTACTCTCATTACTTCCGGAGCAGGTGTAGGCGCCTTGGCATCAAGCCGGAGAAGCATCTCCTTGGCATCTTTAATTAGTTGCGGGCGGCAATCCATGGCTATCTGTGACCTATATAGATGAGAAATAATTCACCAACTGTGCAATGACACCTACGCTTGCATTCATGTCTTGTCGTCAGTCTCGCCTATGCGCCGGACACCGCGCGGTTCACCGCATCGGAGTCGAAATAGTAGGGCTTGATCTCGGTAACCTTACCGTCTTCACCGAAGTGGAACACCTCCACGAGTTGAAGCGCCTCGCCACTCGGCGGCACCAGTTCGAGGAGGTAGGCAACGTGATTGCCGCCTGACAATTTGCCGAGCACGCTGATCGTCGCGCCTCCGAGCGATGATGCGAGCACTTTATCGTAAAGCTCGCGCAGCGCGCCCCGCCCTTGATAGATGCCGGCATAAGGAAGCGTACTGGCTTCCGTGATCACGAGATCGTCGGACAGCAGCCGCTCCGCCGCTTGCCAGTCGCCGGACGCTGTCGCGGCATAAAGCGCCTCTGCCGTTGCGAGGTTTCGCTGCTCATCTTCTTTACCCATTACATCCTCCTGCTGTTTACGCCCCCACCGCGGATCGAGTTTTCGCAGCAACTGCAATTTGCGAAAAACATCGGCCCGGGTGCATCCCTCCTGCGTCAGGGATGTCATCGATCTTCGTTCCCGGTCTGCGAGCTATGTAGACCCCTCAACCGGTGCGTTCGTGAGCCGTCTGGCCGCATCCGTTGCTGCTATGTAACCGAAGGTCGCTGCCGCCGCGATCGTAGCCCCGGCCCCGGGATATGTGCGGCCAAACGGTGAACTGGCCGAATTTCCTGCGGCGTAAAGCCCGACAATCGGCCGATCGGACCCGTCCAGAACGCGAGCCCGCTCGTCCGTCTTCAGACCTCCGTTCGTGCCCAGGTCGCCGGGGCGCAAGATTGCTGCCCAGAAAGGTGGATGACAAATTTCTCCGAGGCTGGGATTGGGCTTGTGATTGGGGTCCGCCCAATGGCGATCGTAATCGGTGTCGCCGCGTCCGAAGTCGAGATCGCGCCCTGCACGCGCGAAGCCGTTGAAGCGCGCGACCGTGGCTTCGAGTACGCTCGGATCCATGCCGCACTGCCTCGCCAGATCAGTGATATTGCTGGCGCGCTTCAAAAATCCGTCTGCCATCATGCGATCCCGGATCGTTTTCTGAGACAACTCCGCAAAGATGTAGCGCTTGAGGAACTTGCCATCCATGATCAGCCAATGGTCGGCATCTGCGGCACCATTCTCGAACATGGTCTTCCCGGTGGTCATATAGGACGCGGCCTCGTTCATGTAGCGACGCCCCTCGGCATTGACGACAATGCTGCCCGGAAGAGCTCGCAGTCCCAGCGCAAGGCCACTTGTCGATGAGCTTACCTGTATCGAGGGCATCCACCAGCAATCGTCGGTTCGCTCATCGTCGGCGCCGACTGCAGTAGCTGCGACATATGCATCGCCTTCATCTTCGGGAATTGCGTTTGTCCAGACCCGATCTCTGTCCTGCAGCTTTTTCCGCAGTGAGGCGTTTCTTGCAAAGCCGCCAGCGGCGAGCAGCACCCCCGCCGGAGCGTCCAGTTTTTCCCGTCCGTTTTCACTCTCGACGACGACCCCGGTAATCGCCCCATCTGTCTCCACTAACTCGACCAGACGTGTGGAGAGCCGGATCGGGATCCGGCGAGCCATGGCGATCTTCATCAGAGACGCCGCAAGCGCGCGACCGTTCCCCAAGGGCTTTTGACCAAGCCAGCTGCGGACCTTGGAGCTTCCAACGGTCACCGCGGTTCCGAGAAACGGTCCGAGAGCGGTTTTCGCTCTCGTTACGGTGCCGAACTGGTCGCTGGTGATCGCAGGCAGATCGAGCTCGGCGGCGCGCATGCTTTCGAATCTTTTGCCAAGCGTCTTGCCGTCGAACCGGGCCGCTTCCAGGGTTCGGCCAACGCTGCTGCCCTGGACATGCGGGTAATAATCGGGATGTGTTCGGCTTCGGATCCAGTTTAGCCCCTCGTCTGTCAACATGCGCGCCATTTCAGGTGCGGCCGAGAGGAAAGCTTCGGCCTTGGCAGTTTCCCGCGGGGTCACTTCGCCCAGCAGCGCACGCACATAAGTGTCGGCAGCACCCGCGCCATCGCCGTCCTGCACCATGAGGTCATTTCCGGGGATCCAAAGGACGCCCCCCGAAATGGCAGTCGTGCCACCCCATACGTCAGCCTTTTCGACTATGAGAGGACGCAGGCCCATCATGGAGGCAGTGATGGCGCCGACCAGGCCCGCAGCGCCGCTTCCAACCACTACGAAGTTGTACTCGCGCTCGTCGATCGCCATGCGCTATCCTCTTCCAACCCTTCGGTTGTTAGTTTTTTATCCGCGCGAAATCAACAGAACCTGGCCCTGCTGCTTTGTTGCTGGCCGCGACACTCGGACGTTGCCGTAACTTCATGTGGGACTTTCAGTCAAACGCTAAACCGTCCCCACCTTCGGCGCACCGCCGTGCCGCGCCATGAGAACGGAATTAATCCTAATTCCTTCAAGGGCCACCGCTTCCGGCCCGAGGTCATCCGGCCCGGGGCTTTCAGTCATCGACGAGGCGTACGGAATGAGTACCGCCATTATGTGACAACGCACCGCCAAGTTCGCGGGCATGCGGAAGGTGCTGTCAGTCGGATGACCACTTGTCTCCACTTGGCGCACTCAGGCTCAAACTCTCACGCCGGTGGTGTCAGTCCAATGCGAACTCGTCTCCACCTGGCGCAATGAAGCCCGGACGACTACGCCCTTATGCCGCAAGATTCCGCCACTCGGCCAATGCGGCCGAGCGACGAGCCTTGAATGTCTGTCGATCGATGAGGTGGCGTTCCGAATTGAAATGATTGTGAAGGGATGCATGGACGGAGGCGAATTTCTGGAGCGACTTCATTCGCCGAAATCGCTGCATGGCACGTTCTCTTCGTCGAAACGGTAGGTGTGAATTCTCGGCTCGATTGTTGAGCCACCTCCCCATCTCGCGACGGTCTTCGTTGCCGAGATCCTTCATCGCAGCCGGGTAGGATCTGAGGCCGTCGGTGACGATTTTCTCCGCTTTGCCGTGGCGCTTCAATGCCTTCTTCATGAAAGCCAGAGCCGCGGATTTGTCCCGTTTCTTCGTGACAAAGCTCTCGGGAACTTCGCCCTCGTGATCAACGGCGCGCCAGAGGTAGACCATCTCGCCATTCAGCTTCACGTACATCTCGTCGAGGTGCCAACGCCACTGGCGAAAGCCACACATCCGGTTTACCCGCTGGCGCCGGATGTCGGCGGCAAACATCGGTCCGAAACGATTCCACCATAGCCGAACCGTTTCGTGGCAGATGTCGTAGCCCCGCTCAAAAAGCAGGTCTTCAACGTTCCGCAGAGACAGCGGATATCGCACGTATAGCATCACCACCATGCGGATGATGTCGGGCGAAGAATGAAAATAACGGAACGGATTATCGGCCTTGCTCATAGGGGCCGGGTACCAGCGACGCCTCTGAACGGCCATCCTTTTGACAGTGCCTTTGACAGCCCCCCGGACAAGCCCGACGGTCAGTAACGCTTAACGATCTTCGCGCGCTCCCCTGTATCGACGTCCGATACTGTGAAGACGCTGCTAATCACTTTGCGTACGGGGAGCTTGTACCAAGGGTCGAGGTCCGACGGGTCGTTGAAAAGAAGCGATCCTTGGCCCGCCCAAGCCGCTGTCGTGGTAACCCGCAGCGTATTGATCAGCAATTCCGCGAGCGAGAAAGTACTCGGATCCTCGGGATTTGGGATGACGCGGAACCCCAATACGTCCATGTTAACCGTTGGAACCTCAATCGGCGTGTCGGGATGCATAATGGCTGTCACGATACGGTTCCCGCGGGGTCGCTCTCCAGTACATTGCAGGAGGCTGCTTTCCCGATAGAACTCGATCGTTCCGAATTTTTTCGGATTGCCCCAAAGTTCGCGGCCGATCATCAGCCCGACGTCCCCGTCGACCAGCAGTCGAACGGGATAAATGCAGGGCTTCCCGTCCCAGGTGCAATCGATCAGTTGGTAAGCCTCGTTATAAGCTCCCCACGGCGTGGCCGGCATTTTCACGAAAACGACCTTCGCCGTAAAGGGATCGGCAAGGCGGAGTTCGTCCGCCTCAGGCAAGAGCGCAAGCGCAGCGTCTTCATCGGTTTCGTAGGTGATTATCAGCGATTCTTGGTTTCGGATTGCAGTGTCAACGGCGGAGTAAAAGTCGGCCATTGGGCGGCGCAAAACCAGGCCAGTTGATCCGGGTGTTGGCGAGCGCCGTGAGGGCGTAGCCCGAGCGGGGGTCGCCAACACCCGGATTGTCATTTCTGTCAGGGGTTGGGGCGTGCTTTTCGTGCCTGGCTCTGGGCCAGACGATAGCTCTCGCCATTCATTTCCAGGATGCTGACGTGGTGGGTAAGCCGGTCGAGAAGCGCGCCGGTCAGGCGCTCGGAACCGAACGTTTCGGTCCATTCGTCGAACGGCAGGTTGCTGGTGATCAGCGTCGAGCCACGCTCGTAACGCTGCGAGATCAGTTCGAACAGCAGTTCCGCGCCGGTCTTTGACAGGGGAACGAACCCCAGCTCGTCGATGATGAGGAGCTTGTATCCGGCCATCTGCTTTTGCAGGCGCAGCAGGCGGCGTTCGTCGCGTGCTTCCATCATTTCGCTGACCAGCGCGGACGCGGTGGTAAAACCGACTGTCAGACCCTTCTGGCAGGCCGCGAGGCCCAGGCCGATCGCGACATGGGTCTTGCCGGTTCCTGACGGGCCAAGGGCGATGACGTTCTCGCGCCGGATGATCCATTCGCAGCGCGCCAGTTCGAGCACCTGCATCTTGTTGAGCTTCGGGATGGCGGTAAAATCGAAGCTGTCGAGGCTCTTGGCCGCCGGGAACCGCGCGGCCTTGATCCGGCGCTCGACCATCCGCCGTTCCCGGTCGATCAGTTCCAGTTCGACAAGCCGGGCAAGATAGCGGACATGATCCACGCCCTCTGCCGCGCATTGCCGGGCCAGCTTGTCATGCTCACGCAGGAACGTCGGCAGCTTGAGCGTCTTGAGGTGATTGGTGAGCAGCAGTTCGGGAGCCGGGCTGCTCATGCCGCGTCCTTCGTCTCGCCCGACAACAGCCGCATGTACGAGCGCGCCGATGTCGTCTCCACCCTCGTCCTGGGCAGGTAGGGATAGATCGCCATATCCAGTCTGGGCACCCGGCGTTCAACCCGGCACAATACAAGGTGCTTCACCGCATCGAAGCCGATCGCGCCCATATCAAGGGCCTGCTTCACCGCGGCATGCAGATCGGCAAGCGTGAAGCTTTCCAGCAGGCGCAGCACCTGCACATACTCGCGCCGGCCATGCTTGCCCCCATGACGGTTCAGGCGCGCTTCCATCAGCCGGCGCAGCGTCACAAACGCCTCGGGCAGGTTCCAGCCTTGCAAGGGCGCGGCCTGATCGAGGGCATTGATCTTCTGTTCGATCAGGGGAAGGTAATGGACCGGATCGAAGGTCACGTCTTCGCGGCTATAGCTGCGGGGATGACGGGCAATGACCTCGCCCCGGCAGCCGATCACCACCTCGCCGACATAGCCCCTGATCCATACTTCCTGGTGGCCGAAGCGTACCGGTACCGAGTAATCATTGGTCCGGTAGCGCACCAGCGCCTGCGACGAGACCTGGCCGCTGGTCTGGTCACAGGCCTCGAACGGCGATGCCGGAAGGTCCTGCATCGCCGCCAGATCGCGTTGCAGTCTCTCGCCGATCGTCTCGTTCTCGCCGCGCAGCCGATCGTTCTGCCGTTTGCGGCATTGCTCCTCGAGCCACAGGTTGAACGCCTCCCATGTCGCGAACCGGGGGATCGGGACCATGAAGTTGCGGCGGGCATAGCCGACCAGACCTTCCACGCTGCCCTTGTCGTTCCCCTTGCCAGGGCGGCCGTAACGATCGCGGATCAGGTAGTGCGACAGAAAGGCGCTGAACAGCCTCGCGCGCCGCCGCGTGCTGTCAGGAAGGATCTTAGAGACCAGGCAGCGATCGTTGTCGTAGACGATCGAGAGCGGTACCGCGCCGAAGAACGCGAAGGCATGAACGTGGCCGTCCATCCACGCCTCGGCAACGGCCGCCGGATAGGCCCGCACGTAGCAGGCATCGCTGTGCGGCAGATCGAGCACGAAGAAGTGCGCCTTCTGCTCCACACCGCCGATCTCAACCAGAGCCTCGCCGAAATCAGCCTGTGCGTGGCCGGGGGCGTGCGCCAACGGCACGAACATCTCCCGGCTGCGCTGAACCCGCTCCCGGATGTAATCCTTGATGATCGTGTAACCGCCGGTGAAGCCATGCTCTGCGCGAAGGCGGTCGAACACACGCTTCGCCGTATGGCGCTGCTTGCGCGGAACCGACCGGTCCCCTTCCAGCCAGCCATCGATGATCGGTATGAACGCTTCCAGCTTCGGTCGCCGCACCGGGGCGCTGCGACGGTAACCGGGCGGCACCGAATACGACAGCATCTTGCGAACCGTGTCGCGCGATATGTTGAAATGCTTCGCTGCCTCGCGCTGGCTCATCCCTTCAGAACACGCCAGACGAACCCTCAGGTAAAGTTCCACGGTGTAAATCCCTCATCCC
>NZ_LYWY01000034.1 GCF_001661915.1 Croceicoccus pelagius | reverse complement strand
GGGATGAGGGATTTACACCGTGGAACTTTACCTGAGGGTTCGTCTGGCGTGTTCTGAAGGGATGAGCCAGCGCGAGGCAGCGAAGCATTTCAACATATCGCGCGACACGGTTCGCAAGATGCTGTCGTATTCGGTGCCGCCCGGTTACCGTCGCAGCGCCCCGGTGCGGCGACCGAAGCTGGAAGCGTTCATACCGATCATCGATGGCTGGCTGGAAGGGGACCGGTCGGTTCCGCGCAAGCAGCGCCATACGGCGAAGCGTGTGTTCGACCGCCTTCGCGCAGAGCATGGCTTCACCGGCGGTTACACGATCATCAAGGATTACATCCGGGAGCGGGTTCAGCGCAGCCGGGAGATGTTCGTGCCGTTGGCGCACGCCCCCGGCCACGCACAGGCTGATTTCGGCGAGGCTCTGGTTGAGATCGGCGGTGTGGAGCAGAAGGCGCACTTCTTCGTGCTCGATCTGCCGCACAGCGATGCCTGCTACGTGCGGGCCTATCCGGCGGCCGTTGCCGAGGCGTGGATGGACGGCCACGTTCATGCCTTCGCGTTCTTCGGCGCGGTACCGCTCTCGATCGTCTACGACAACGATCGCTGCCTGGTCTCTAAGATCCTTCCTGACAGCACGCGGCGGCGCGCGAGGCTGTTCAGCGCCTTTCTGTCGCACTACCTGATCCGCGATCGTTACGGCCGCCCTGGCAAGGGGAACGACAAGGGCAGCGTGGAAGGTCTGGTCGGCTATGCCCGCCGCAACTTCATGGTCCCGATCCCCCGGTTCGCGACATGGGAGGCGTTCAACCTGTGGCTCGAGGAGCAATGCCGCAAACGGCAGAACGATCGGCTGCGCGGCGAGAACGAGACGATCGGCGAGAGACTGCAACGCGATCTGGCGGCGATGCAGGACCTTCCGGCATCGCCGTTCGAGGCCTGTGACCAGACCAGCGGCCAGGTCTCGTCGCAGGCGCTGGTGCGCTACCGGACCAATGATTACTCGGTACCGGTACGCTTCGGCCACCAGGAAGTATGGATCAGGGGCTATGTCGGCGAGGTGGTGATCGGCTGCCGGGGCGAGGTCATTGCCCGTCATCCCCGCAGCTATAGCCGCGAAGACGTGACCTTCGATCCGGTCCATTACCTTCCCCTGATCGAACAGAAGATCAATGCCCTCGATCAGGCCGCGCCCTTGCAAGGCTGGAACCTGCCCGAGGCGTTTGTGACGCTGCGCCGGCTGATGGAAGCGCGCCTGAACCGTCATGGGGGCAAGCATGGCCGGCGCGAGTATGTGCAGGTGCTGCGCCTGCTGGAAAGCTTCACGCTTGCCGATCTGCATGCCGCGGTGAAGCAGGCCCTTGATATGGGCGCGATCGGCTTCGATGCGGTGAAGCACCTTGTATTGTGCCGGGTTGAACGCCGGGTGCCCAGACTGGATATGGCGATCTATCCCTACCTGCCCAGGACGAGGGTGGAGACGACATCGGCGCGCTCGTACATGCGGCTGTTGTCGGGCGAGACGAAGGACGCGGCATGAGCAGCCCGGCTCCCGAACTGCTGCTCACCAATCACCTCAAGACGCTCAAGCTGCCGACGTTCCTGCGTGAGCATGACAAGCTGGCCCGGCAATGCGCGGCAGAGGGCGTGGATCATGTCCGCTATCTTGCCCGGCTTGTCGAACTGGAACTGATCGACCGGGAACGGCGGATGGTCGAGCGCCGGATCAAGGCCGCGCGGTTCCCGGCGGCCAAGAGCCTCGACAGCTTCGATTTTACCGCCATCCCGAAGCTCAACAAGATGCAGGTGCTCGAACTGGCGCGCTGCGAATGGATCATCCGGCGCGAGAACGTCATCGCCCTTGGCCCGTCAGGAACCGGCAAGACCCATGTCGCGATCGGCCTGGGCCTCGCGGCCTGCCAGAAGGGTCTGACAGTCGGTTTTACCACCGCGTCCGCGCTGGTCAGCGAAATGATGGAAGCACGCGACGAACGCCGCCTGCTGCGCCTGCAAAAGCAGATGGCCGGATACAAGCTCCTCATCATCGACGAGCTGGGGTTCGTTCCCCTGTCAAAGACCGGCGCGGAACTGCTGTTCGAACTGATCTCGCAGCGTTACGAGCGTGGCTCGACGCTGATCACCAGCAACCTGCCGTTCGACGAATGGACCGAAACGTTCGGTTCCGAGCGCCTGACCGGCGCGCTTCTCGACCGGCTTACCCACCACGTCAGCATCCTGGAAATGAATGGCGAGAGCTATCGTCTGGCCCAGAGCCAGGCACGAAAAGCACGCCCCAACCCCTGACAGAAATGACAATCCGGGTGTTGGCGACCCCCGCTCGGGCTACGCCCTCACGGCGCTCGCCAACACCCGGATCAACTGGCCTGGTTTTGCGCCGCCCAATGGCCGACTTTTACTCCGCCGTTGACAGCCTGCGCGAAGGCGAACCGGCGCTTCAACAATATTACGTCCGTAGCCTAGTTGGCCAAGTTGAGGTCGGAGACAGTGAAATTCGCATCAGCGGATCTACGAAGGCATTGGAACACGCAGTAGCGCGAACGGATTCGGCCGCAAAAACTGGAGTGCCCATCATCGAACGGAAATGGCGCGCCCTGCAGGAGTCGAACCTGCGGCCTCAGGATTAGAAGTCCCGTGCTCTATCCAGCTGAGCTAAGGGCGCGTGGGGGTTGCAAATAGCGTGCTTTTCGCAAGGCGCAAATCACGTTACGGCCTGATGCGTGGATAGTGAACGCACGATAGGGCCTGCGCGGGTCGAAGGGAAGGCGGCCGGGCACCGGCTTTTCCGGTATTTCGATTTCGTGATGGCGGGTTTTGTTACCGTCCTGCTGTTGTCCAACATCATCGGCGCATCCAAACGCTCGGTCATCGAGCTGCCGGTGCTTGGCGAATGGTATTTCGGCGCGGGCGTGCTGTTCTTTCCGATTTCATACGTCATCGGCGACGTGCTGACCGAGGTTTACGGCTATGCCCATGCCCGCCGCTGTATCTGGGCAGGGTTCGGCGCGCTGATCTTCATGGTGGTGATGGCCGAAGTTGTCGTGGCGTTGCCGCCTGCGGATGGATGGCCGTTCCAGTCGGACTACGAAAACGTGTTCGGACAGGCCTGGCGCATCGCCGGTGCCTCGATCATCGCGTTCTGGGCGGGGGAGTTCGTCAATTCCTACGTCCTTGCCCGGATGAAGATCTGGACCAGGGGCAAGGCGCTGTGGAGCAGGACGATCGGATCGACTGTCGTGGGCCAAGGCGTCGACAGCGCGATTTTCTATCCGCTGGCGTTCCTCGGCACGATGGGCTGGACGGGCGAGCAGGTCTTCTGGGTCGCGGTGACCCAGTGGGTGCTGAAAGTGAGCTGGGAAGCCTTGCTGACCCCTGTCACCTATGTCGTGGTGGGATGGCTGAAACGGCGCGAAGGGGTCGATGTCTACGATACGGACACGGACTTCTCGCCGTTTGCGAAAGTCGATTGAGGGAGCGTGATCGCGGAGGGTTAGTCCGCGATCAGCCCGATGAGCAGGTAGACGAGTATCAGCGAGCCGAAACCGGCCAGTGTCCCGACTACCACCAGGATACGGACGAGCGTGACGTCGATGCCGAAGTATTCGGCGATGCCGGCGCACACGCCCATCAGCTTGCCGCGCCTCTTGTCGAGGTGAAACTTGCGCGGCGAACCTCCGTTGGGTTTGGTCACGTTGCTCATGCGCGCATGTCCGAAGCGACGGCGGTGGGAGCGGCGAAATCGACCGGCGAAACCGTTGCGGAGATCGCGAAGAGCGACACGGCGAGAGCGGCGAGACCGGCGGTCAGGTTCGAAGAGATCTGCGAAAACTTGGTCATTTTATTTCCCCTTGTTCAATGTCGAAGCGGCGTCGTGCCGTTCATGCCAGATACATTGCAGAAACCGTGCCAGTTGTGAAAATTGCGTGAATTCAAGGTTTTGATAGTCGCCAGAAAAATGAACGAATGTTCATGAAACCGCTATTTGGTAAATTTCACCAACTGTTGGCTTTGCTATTTCCCGCTTTTCCTGCAAGCGGCTCGACCCTAAGCGCATAGGCGATGGCGCTGGACCGTATCCGCCTTGCAGACTTCAGAAATCACGCCGCCACCCGGCTTGAGGGGGCGGGACGTTTCAACCTGCTCATCGGGCCCAACGGCGCGGGCAAGACGAACGTGCTGGAGGCGCTGTCACTACTGGCGCCGGGGCGGGGCCTCAGGCGCGCGCAGCTGCCCGACATCCCCCGTGAGGGCGCGCATGGCGGCTTTGCAGTGGGTGTCGATCTCGTCAGCGGGGTCACGCCGGTTCGCATTGGCACGGCCTTGCGCGCCGACAATCCGGGACGCCGTATCGTCCAGGCGAGCGGCGCGCCGCTTCCTGCGACGCGGCTGGCCGAATGGCTCTCGGTAAGTTGGCTCACCCCCGCGATGGACCGACTGTTTGCCGACAGTGCCAGCGCGCGGCGGCGGTTCCTCGATCGCATGGTGCTGGCCTTGCGTCCCGATCATGCGACCCATTCGACCCGCTATGACAAGGCGCTACGCGAACGGAACCGGTTGATGAGCGGGGATGCACGGCCCGATGCGGGGTGGCTCGACGCGCTGGAAAAGGAAATGGCGGAAGCTGGTGCAATGATCGCGCAAGGCCGCGCCGAAACCGTCGCTCGGCTGGCCGAAGCGATTTCTGGCGTGCCCGACGATCCTTTCGCGCGGCCCGAGCTAAGCGTAGATCCCGCAGCGCCCGCCGATGCGGACGAACTGGCGGAGCTTTGGTGCAAGGGCCGCGGCGCGGATCGCGGGGCTGGGCGCACGCTTGCGGGGCCGCACCGCGATGATCTGTCGGTGATTATGTCGGGCACCGGGCGTCCGGCGGCGGAGTGTTCGACCGGTGAACAGAAGGCGATGCTGATCGCGATCACGCTGGCCCACGCCGAACTGGCCGCCGGGTCACGCCCGCTGGTCCTGCTCTTGGACGAAGTCGCCGCGCACCTCGATCCGGTGCGCCGCGCGGTGCTTTACGAACGGCTTGCCGCGACCGGCGCGCAAGTCTGGATGACGGGGACCGAGACCGAACCTTTCGCCAGCCTGCCTGAACGCCCTGCGGCATGGCGGGTTACGGCGGGCGTCGCCGATCCGCTTTAATCCAGCGCGTCCTCGATCGTGTCGACCGATTCCTCGACCATCGCCTTCACGCCGTCCGCCGTCGGGTGGATCTGGTCGGACTGCACCAGCGAGCGATTGAATATCAGCGGTTCGATGAAAAACGGCACGATCTCGGCATCGTACTTGTCGGCAAGGTCGGGGAAGATCGCGTTGAACTCGCCCGCGTATTCGCCGCCCAGATTGGGCGCGGCCTTCATGCCCATGACGACGATGTCGATGTCGCGGCGGTCCAGCTCTGCCATGATCGCGTCGAGATTTTCCCGCGCCTGTTTGGGAGGCAATCCGCGCAGCATGTCGTTCGCGCCCAGTTCGACAAGGGCAAGGTCGGGCTTCACCGTCATGGAATCGAGTACGAAGGATAGCCGTTGGCGCCCGGCCGAAGTCGTATCGCCCGAAACGCCCGCATTCTGGACCCGCACGTTCATCCCGCGCTGGCGCAGCGCCTGTTCAAGCTGTTCAGGATAGGCCGCCGATCGCGGCAGGTTGTAGCCTGCGAAAAGGCTGTCCCCGAAGGCAAGGACCATCGTCGGCTGGCCGACCGGCGTATCGGCCTCAGCCGTGCCGCCATCGGCTTTGTTGCCCTCTGCCTGCCCGCAGGCCGATAGGGCGAGTGCGGCAAACGCCGCGATCAACTTACGCATTTCGATCAAATTCCTTGCAGCTTGCCCCATCCATGCCAATCTTGGTCGCTCCATGCAAAGCCCCCCTGACGTTGCCGCCCGCCCCGCCATTCACGCCGAAAGCCTGACCCTCGAACTGGGGAACACGGGTAGCCCTGTGCCGATCCTGAAAGGTATCGATCTCGTCGTGCCGGAAGGGCAGACCGTGGCGCTGCTTGGCCCGTCGGGTTCGGGCAAGTCCTCGCTGATGGCGGTGCTATCGGGGCTGGAACGCGCCAGCAGCGGCAGACTGGACGTGGCGGGAGAGGATTTCTCCGGATTGTCGGAAGATGCGCTGGCCCGCGCGCGGCGTGGCCGCATCGGCATCGTGCTTCAGGCCTTCCACCTGCTGCCGACGATGACCGCGACCGAGAACGTCGCAACGCCGCTGGAGCTGGCGGGCGAGGGCGACGCCTTCACGCGCGCACGGGCAGAGCTTGAGGCGGTCGGCCTCGGCCACCGGCTCGATCACTATCCCATGCAGCTTTCGGGCGGCGAGCAGCAGCGCGTGGCGATTGCCCGCGCACTGGCGCCGCGCCCGCCGCTGCTGTTCGCCGACGAACCCACCGGAAATCTCGACAGCGCGACCGGCGCGCAAGTCATCGATCTGTTGTTCGGCAGGCGCGCAGAGACGGGCGCGACGCTGTTCCTGATCACACACGATCCGTCGCTCGCCGAAAAGTGCGAGCGGGTGCTCGAACTCGCCGACGGGCAAATCGTGTCGGACAGCCTCAACGGATGAGCGGTGAGGGACGCTGGGCGCTCGCCTTCCGGCTGGCGAAGCGCGATTTTTCGTGGCGCTTTCGCGGGCTGCGTCTGCTCGTCATCTGCCTGTTTCTTGGCGCGGGCGCTCTGGCTGCGATCGGTACGCTGGAATCGGCGATCCGGGGCGAGCTTTCCGATCGCGGGCGCGAGATCCTTGGCGGCGATGTCGAATTCGCGATCTATGCCCGCGAGGCGAGCGAGGATGAGCGCGCGGCGCTCGAAGCCATGGGGCCGGTGTCGGGCGGCATCCGCCTGCAGGCGATGGCGAGCGCGGCCAACGGCAATGTCTCTCCGATACAACTGAAGTCCGTCGACGATGCCTGGCCGCTCTACGGCGCACTGGAGATCGAAGGCGGCGAGGACGCGGCCGCTCCCCCCGATAGCGCAGCATGGGTCGATGGCGGCGTGCTCGACCGGCTCGACGTCGAGGTTGGCGATACGATCAAGCTGGGCGAAGAGAACGTGCAGATTGCAGGCGTGATCGCGCGCGAACCGGACCGATTGTCCGAAGGCTTCGCGCTGGGCGCGCCGGTGCTGATCTCGCAATCCACGATGGAAAAGAGCGGACTGGTCCAGTTCGGCTCGATGATGCGCGCGAAATACCGCGTGGCCCTGCCCGCCGAAAGCGACCCGCAGGAAGCCGCCGACGCGTTTGAGGCGCAGTTCCCCGATGCGGGCTGGGCTACGCGGACGCGGGACAGGGCATCGCCCGGCGCAGACCGGCTTATGGCGAACATGGGCCAGTTTCTCGGCCTTGTTGGGCTCGCCGCGCTGGTCATTGCGGGCATCGGGATCGCGGGCGCGGTGTCGTCATGGCTGGAGACGCGGCGGGGCACTGTCGCGACTTTGAAAGTGCTGGGCGCGACGTCGGACGACGTGCTGCGTATCCATGCCCTGCAGGTTCTTGCCGCCGCGCTGATCGGCATCGGTGCGGGGTTGGTGGTCGGCGTCCTTGCCGTGCCTGCTCTGGCGGCGTTGCTGGAAGGCTTGCTGCCGGTGGAGACAGGTTTCGTGCTCGATCCGCTGGCGCTGTTGCGGGCGGTGCTGTTCGGGTTGCTGGTCGCTTTCGTATTCGCCGCGCCGCCGCTGCTCGCCTCGCGCTCTATCACGGCAATGGCGCTGCTGCGTTCGCGCGTGACGCTGCCTGCCGGGCTCTGGCGCAAGGCTGCGAAGCCCGTTGCGGCGGGGCTTATTGCCATCGTCGCGCTCGCTCTCCTAACCGCGCATGAGCCGTTCCTTACGGCGGGTTTCCTCGGCGGGGCGGCTGTCGTGCTGGGGCTGTTGGCACTGCTAGGACTCGTGATCCGCAAACTCGCCTCCCGCGTGCCGCGCTCTCGGGGGTCGCTGGCGATGCGAATGGGGCTTGCCGCACTTGATCGCCCCGGTTCGCCGACGATCGCGCTCGTTACCGCGCTTGGTTTCGGCCTTTCCGCCTTTGCCGCGATCGCCGCTACCCAGACCAGCCTCGACGCCTATATCGCGGGCACCGTGCCCGAAAAGGCGCCGGACTATTTCGTGCTGGACCTGCCGCGCGATGCGGAAGGTTCTTTCCGGCAGATCGTCGAGAGCGAGGCTCCGGGCTCGCAGGTCCGCACCGTGCCCGCCTTGCGCGGAGCGGTCCTCGCATATGGCCCCGAAGGCGCGATGACACGCGTATCGGACCTTGAAGACATTCCCGAGGGCGCATGGGCCCTTCGCGGAGAGCGCGGGCTGACCTACTCGGCAGACCTTCCGGCAGGCAACGTCGTCACCGAGGGCGAGTGGTGGCCTGCGGATTACGACGGTTCGCCGCTGGTGTCTGTCGATGAGGAATTCGCCAACGCACTCGATCTTGAAATCGGTGACAAGCTCGCGATCGGCCTGCTTGGGGTGGAGCGCGAGGCGACGATCGCCTCTTTTCGCCGGATCGAGTGGGACGACATGGGTTTCAACTACGTCCTCGTCTTCGCGCCCGGTGCGATCGACGATGCGCCGCACAACCTCTCGGCCTCGGTCATCCTGCCCGATGGTGCGGATGGCGGCCCGCTGCTGGGCGCGCTCGTCCGTGCGTTCCCGACTACTTCGGTGATCGAGATTGGCGGCGTTCTGGCCGAGGCGCGCGAGATCCTCTCCAGCCTTGCCGTCGCCATTCTTGCCGCCGCCAGCGTCGCGGTTCTGGCAGGCCTTGCCGTCCTGCTGGGCGCGATAGCCGCGGCGCGGGCGCGGGAGACCTACGATACCGTCGTCCTGCGCGTGCTGGGGGCTAGTCAGGGACAGCTCTTGGGCGCGCTGCTGACGCGCTACCTGATCCTTGCAGCCGTGCTGGGCGCGATCGGGCTGGGTATCGGGCTGGGCACCGGCTGGCTCGTGATGACACGGCTCTTCGAATTTCCCTACGAGCCCGACCTGCCGGTAGTCCTTGCCGTGCTGGGCGGGGGCGTTCTGCTGGTCGTGCTGGCCGCCGTCGCGGCGTCGCTGCCGGTCCTGCGCGCACGGCCTGCCCGTGCGCTCAGGAGCCTTTAAACCTCAATACGGGACGCGCGGATCGGGGCCATAGGCGTTCGAGCCTAGATCTCCGGTCTTCAGCATCATGTAGAGCATGAACAGCCCGCCGATGAGCGGCACGAAGTAGATCAGCATCCAGAAGCCCGAATGCCCGGCATCGTGCAGGCGCCTGATCGACACGGTGAGCGACGGGATCAGAGAGCCGAGCACGAAGAGCGTGTAGGCCATGTTGACGACATCGACCATCGCGCTTCCGCCGACGAGCGCGCCTTTTTCCAGCCTGCCGCCAAAGGCATAGCCCAAGAGAACGGCGCCGGCCCAGAGCATGAGTATCAGGCCGATGAAACCCCAATACTCTGTGCGGCTGGACCGTCCCGCAATCTCGAAATAGCGCCGGTATGGCGCAAAGATCGTATTCATCGACAATCCCCCCGGTTGTCGTGGTTGAAATGCGCCTCAGACGCCGCGGGCTTCGCCTTCCTTGGGATCGGGCCCGAAGCGATTGGCCCCGTGCGTGCCTTCGATCAGGTAGAAGTAAAGCAGGACCAGTCCGCCGATGATCGGGACCAGGCCGATGAGGATCCACCATGCCGAATGATCGGTGTCGTGAAGCCTGCGGAACGTGACGGCGAGCGACGGGATGATCGTCGCGATGGCCCAGATGAACATCGCGATCATGACGACCGAGACAAGCGGCCCCATCGCGGCCTCTCCGTTATATTGCATCGACCCGCCGAGAGCGAACATGAGGACCATGAATGCGAGGTAGACGAGGAAGTTGAACAGCGCGAACATCCAGTATTCCTTGCGCCGCGAGCGGCCCGAAAACTCGAAGTAACGCCGGTACGGCATCAGCATCCATTCCACGAATATTTCCCCTTCCGAATAAGTCCCTGTAGCGACTTATTGCCTGAACTTTGCCCAAAAGCAAAAGGGGCCGCACCTTGCGGTGCAGCCCCTCTCCCTCCCTGAGCCTTTAAGCGGCTCAGAACTTGTAACGTGCCGTCACGCCGTAAGTGCGCGGCTGGTTCGGATAGCCCGAGATACTGAGCGGCTGAATCGGCGTGTCGAAGATCGACAGCAGGTAGCGGTCGTTCGTGAGGTTGCGACCCCAAACCGACAACTGCAGCCCGTTCTGCATCGCGTAAGTCAGCGAGGCGTTCACTTCGTTCACTTCACGCTGGAACTGCGCTGCAGCGCCAATCGCCGCGGCTTGGCCGAAATCGATGAAGCCGGGCAGGCCCTCGACGATCTGCACCTGCGATTCGTGGTGATAGTCGCCACGCGCGATGATCGCGTCGCCATTGCCGAATTCATGCGTGTACTGGGCCGACCACGTCGCCGAAATCGCCGGAACGCCCGCCACGGGCCTGCCGGAAAGGTCACCCACGCCCGACAGCGGGAAGTCCTTGTACTCGCTGTCGAGGTAAGTGACCGCCATGCGCAGGAGCAGCGGTTCGACCGGGCGGACCGAGCCGTCGAATTCGAAACCGATGGCTTCCTGCTTGCCCGCGTTGGCCAGGAAGAAGCCGGTGCCGGTAAAGATGTTCGACTGGAAGCCGGTGATCGACTGCTTGAAGGCAGCAAACGTGAAGTTCGCCGGACCGAAGTCGCCCTTCAGGCCGAGTTCGAGCACCTTGGAATCTTCGGCGCCTGCAAAGCGGCTGCCGTATTCCTGCGTCGGGAAGTCGAGACCTGCGGCCTCGATCGCGGCTCGATCCGAAAATGCCGGACGGCTGTCGCGCGACAGGTTGACCGACGGTGCCTTGTAGCCCGTCGCATACGAAACGTACGCGTTGAGGTTGTCGGTCACATCGTAGGCAAGGCGCAGCGTGTACGAAATGTCGTCGTCGCTCAGCTTCCCGCTCTCGACCGAGTTCGGAACGTTGAGGAACGGCGGCAGGTACTGCAACGCGGCAAGGTTGCCGATGGGCGCCGCCGCAGCAGCGGCGCCGGTGGCGATCTGCTGATAGAGGGCCGGCTGGCTGCCTGCGAAAGCCGCGATCTGCTGGGCCGAGGCGAAGCCGCCCGGAACGCCCAGGATGCCCCCGATGGTCTGGCTGATGCCGGCCTGCGTCGCGCCCTGCACAAAGGCGTCGAGGTCGAGCGAAGAAAAGACGTCCGAGCTGACCACGTTGGTGGTGAACTGCTTCTTGTCCTTCGTGTAGTTGATGCCGGCCGTCAGGGTCAGGCGATCGGTGACGTAGAAGTCCATCTGCCCGAACAGGCTGAGTGCCTGGTTGTCGAGCGTATAGGCTTCGTCGAGGCCGCGGCCGCCGATGAAGAACTGGTTGTCGAACGCGCCCGGCGCACCGGCCAGCTGGCCGAAGAACTGTTCCAGGCTCGGCACGTCGAAGGCACCGCCGCTAAGGCCGGCAATGCCGATGTTCGCGAACTGGCGCAGGTCGTCGCCGTAGTAGAGCTGGTTCGTCTGATCGATGGATTCATCGAAGTAGAACGCGCCCAGCAGAAGGTCGACCGGACCGAACGAGGCGTTTGCGCGGAATTCCTGCGTGAAGGTGCGGATCGACAGGTCCTGGAAGTTGCGGCTGATGAGGTCCGCACCCGTGAAGTCGGAGTCCTGGTTCGTGATGGCGTCGACACCGCGATAGGCGGTGATCGAAGTCAGCTTGAACGGACCGAAGCCGAAGTCCATCTGGCCCGAGAAGCCCCAGTTCTCGATGTCGTTCGAGCTGGGGAAGTTCGAATAGATGACATCCGCGAACGGATCGTTGGGGTCCGAATTGCCGGCGCCAAGGCCGAACGGGGCGGGGGCGGTGATCGCGGCGCCGATCGGACCTTCCTGCAGCAGCACGTTGGCGCAGCAGTTTTCGTCGGTCTTTTCGTAATCGCCGATCAGGCGGACCTTGAAGACGCCGCCCGGTTCGAACAGCAGCTGGCCGCGGGTGAACCAGCGGTCACGCTCGTTCGTCTTGCCGCCGGTGCCGAGGTCGGTGACATACCCGTCACGCTTGTTGATGCCGCCGCCGATGGAGGCCGCGATCGTGTCGGTGATCGGGCCGTAGAGATTCGCCTTGGCGACCATCGAGTCGAAATTGCCGTAGCTCACTTCGGCTTCGCCGCCGAACGTGAAGCGCGGCTCTGCCGTCACGACCGAGATGACACCGGCGCTGGCGTTCTTGCCGAACAGTGTCGACTGCGGACCGCGCAGCACTTCGATGCGCTGCAGGTCGGGCAGGTCGTTGATGCGCGCGGCCGAGCGCGAACGGTACACGCCGTCGACGAAGACGCCGACCGACGGTTCGATGCCTGCGTTGTTAGCGCCGTTGCCGAAGCCGCGAATGATGAAGTTGGTATTCGCGCTCGACTGCAGCTGCGTCACCTTCAGCGAGGGCGCAATGCTGGTGAGATCCTTGAGGTCGCGGATTTCGGCGCGCTCAAGATCTTCCTCGGTCGTCACGGTCACCGCAACCGGCACGTCCTGAAGCGTCTGTTCGCGCTTCGTGGCCGTCACGATGATGGTGTTGCTGTCGCTCGACTGTTCCGCGTAGTCGGTGGCCGGTTCGGCGTACTCGACCTCGTCCGTGGCATCCTGGGCCAGGGCGGGGGCGGAGACGAATGCGACCAGAGCGGAAGTGGACGACAAAGCGGCACGAACGGCAGAACGACCGTTGCGAATCGGTTTCATCGGCAATTATCCTCTTCTCTCAACCTGCCGGATTCGTTTAGTATTCCAGTTTGGGGGTACCGGCGGTTTCAGCTAATGCATAAGCGACAAAATCGCGCCCGGCAACGCCTCCTTTACGTATAGGTCATTTAATTGCCCAAAGCGTTGCACCAGTGCCACGCCCTTATTTGCTTGCTGCATCGCATCATTTTCGGTAGGGCGCCCGGCGCCTCGCCGGTGGATATTCGGCCCGCGTTGCACATACCCGATAAAACACACGAATTTTCGAGGCTTTCGACCATGTCCGCCGAGCTGCGCAATATTGCTATCATCGCCCACGTCGACCACGGCAAGACCACGCTGGTTGACCAGTTGTTCCGCCAGTCGGGCACTTTCCGTGACAACCAGCGCGTCGAAGAACGTGCGATGGATTCCAACGATCTGGAAAAGGAACGCGGGATCACCATCCTCGCGAAGCCGACCTCGATCGAGTGGGAAGGCCTACGCATCAATATCGTCGACACCCCCGGTCACGCCGACTTCGGCGCAGAGGTGGAACGCATCCTGTCGATGGTGGACGGCGTGATCCTGCTGGTCGATTCGGCCGAAGGCGCGATGCCGCAGACCAAGTTCGTGACCGGCAAGGCGCTGGCGCTTGGCCTCAAGCCCATCGTCGTCGTCAACAAGATCGACCGCCCCGACGGCCGTCCCGAAGAAGTGCTCGACGAAGTGTTCGACCTTTTCGTGAACCTGGGCGCCAACGACGAGCAGCTTGAATTCCCGATCCTCTACGCATCGGGCCGCAACGGCTATGCCAGCGAGGACATCACCGCGCGCGACGGCACGCTGACGCCGATGTTCGAACTGATCCGCGATCACGTTCCGGCCCCGGGCCTCGATGTCGATGCGCCGTTCACGTTCCTTGCTACGCTGCTCGACCGCGACAATTTCATGGGCCGCGTTCTGACCGGTCGTGTCCATTCGGGTACGATCAAGGTCAACGACCCGATCCGTGCGCTCGACATGGACGGCAAAGTTATCGAATCCGGCCGCGCTTCAAAGCTGCTGTCGTTCCGCGGTCTTGAACGCGTGCCCGTGGAAGAAGCACGCGCAGGCGACATCATCGCGCTGGCTGGCCTTGAAAAGGCGACCGTTGCCAACACCATCGCCGACCCGTCGGTGAGCGAGCCGATCGCCGCACAGCCGATCGATCCGCCGACGCTGGCCATGCGCTTTGCCGTCAACGACAGCCCGTTCGCGGGCCGCGAAGGCGACAAGGTGACGAGCCGCCTGATCCGCGACCGCCTGCTGCGCGAGGCGGAAACCAACGTCGCCATTCGCGTTACCGAATCGGCCGACAAGGACAGCTTCGAAGTCGCAGGCCGCGGCGAACTTCAGCTTGGCGTCGTGATCGAGACGATGCGCCGCGAAGGTTTCGAGCTTGGCATTTCGCGTCCGCGCGTTCTGCTGCGCGAAGAGAACGGCCAGCGGACCGAACCGTACGAAGCCGTCGTGATCGACGTCGATGACGAATTCTCGGGCACGGTCGTCGAGAAGATGCAGCGCCGCAAGGCAGAGCTGACCGAGATGCGCCCCTCGGGCCCGGGCAAGACCCGCCTTGGCTTCCTCGCCCCGTCGCGTGGCCTCATCGGCTATCACGGCGAATTCCTGTCCGACACGCGCGGCACGGGCATCATGAACCGCCTGTTCGACAGTTACGGCCCGTACAAGGGCCCGATCGAGGGCCGTCAGAACGGCGTCCTGATCTCGAACTGCACGGGCGAGGCCGTCGGCTATGCGCTCAACGCGCTCGAAGACCGCGGCATCCTATTTGTGAGCCCGCAGGAAAAGGTCTACGAAGGCATGGTGATCGGCGAGAATGCCAAGCCGGACGATCTTGAAGTCAACCCGCTCAAGTCGAAGCAGCTCACCAACTTCCGCTCGACCGGCAAGGATGACGCCATCCGCCTGACGCCGCCAAAGAAGATGACGCTGGAACAGGCCATCGCCTACATCGACGACGACGAAATGGTCGAAGTCACGCCGCAGACGATCCGCCTGCGCAAGGCCCTGCTCGACCCGCACGAACGCAAAAAGGCCCGTCGCAAGGCCGACGCGGCGTAAGCCGGCCCATTCGCAAAAAAGGCCCGTTCGGTTCGCTGACTGAACGGGCCTTTTTTTGTTTTGCTGCGCCTCGAAACGGCGATCGGCGTCTCTCACGCCTGGCCCATCGTCCGCTCGCCCAGCATGATGAGCGAATAGACCAGTGCCCCACCAAGGAAGGGCAGAAACCGGCTCGACCGGTCCTCGGGCAATTCCTCTTTCAGCGTGTTGAGGATGATACCGCCAGCGAGGAATGCGAAGAGAAATCCGACCGCGACCAGAGGCAGCGAAACCGCAAGGCCAAGCGCCCAGCCGATGACGACGCTGGCCGCCAGCACCCACCGTCCGCGCTTTTCATAAGCCTCTGGATGGTCGATCCGCATGCCGTAGTCGCTGGTCAGGAAATGCAGTGCCATCGCCACGAAATAAAGCCCGAGCGACCACGGCCCCGTTTCTTCCCGGTGCAGCAGCAGATAGCCGATGAGCAGGTGCAGCACGGCGTAGGAACCGGCATGGACCCACTCGAGATGATCCTCGATCCGGTCGCCCTGACCCTTCGCGCGCGACCGGCTGCGCGAGATCTTCACCATCCGCTCCAGCCCGTAGAAGCACACCAGTCCGATCAGCGTAAGCGCATAGACAAGGCTTTCGGCCAGGGTGCTGGAAAGCTGCAGTTCCTGCGCGAACGTCTTCTGGTGCGTGCCGAGGTCGGGCAGGACGTGAAGAAAGATATAGGCCACCGCCACCCCGCCCGAGAACGAGAGCCAAGCACTGCGCGGCTTCACGTCCAGGAAAACCAGCCGATGAACATTGAGATGTACCGCCGAAAAGACCGCGACGAACAAGGCGGTGACGATAACTGTCGGACTTGCCATCACCCGTAGTTGCGGCATCGCGCAGCAATCGGCAAGGTCCCGGGCGGGGCATCGTCGGTACGGCCGGTGCCGGTGCAGATGCGTTCAGGGGGTCGTCTATCGTGCAGAACCGTACCCGGTGGGAGGGCTTGGCCGTTTTTGCGGCGTTTTCGATCTGCTCGGCCCTGCTGCGTTGGCCGCATTTCGGCAATCCGGCGCCCGATTTCGACGAACAGCTCTACCACCTCATCGGTTCGCGAATGCTCGACGGGTACGTGCCTTACGTCGATTTGTGGGACCGGAAACCGATCGGGTTGTTCCTGATCTATGCTTTCGGAGCGTTGATTAGTGGTGGCAGCGTCTATGGCTACCAGATCCTCGCGGCACTGAGTGCGGCGTGGACGGCCTGGTTGGCCTGGACCATTTCGCGGCGTTTCGCAGGGCAATTCGCGAGCTTGACCGGCGGTCTTCTCTGCCTGCTGGTCTTTCCGATGTATTACGGCCCTGTCGGGCAGAGCGAGGTGTTTTATATCCCGTTGACCCTGTTGATGCTGCTGTTCACCTTGCGCGCCGGAGAGGCAGAGGAGCTCCGCCGCTTCGTCAAATTCGCGCTTTTTGCGATGGCGATCGGCGGACTCTCTCTGCAGATCAAGTACACGACCGTTTTCGTCTGCGCGGCTTGCGGTCTGGCGCTGATGGCGATGGCATGGCGGCGGTTTCGCGATCCGGTTCGGGTGATGGGTCTTGTCGCCGCCTTCGCACTTCTCGGGCTGCTGCCGACTTTGCTCGCGGTGCTGACTTATGCCGCGATGGGCCATTTCGATGCATTCATGTTCGCAAATTTCTTCTCGATCCTGCAGCGCGAACGGCCATCGGGCGGGTCGATCGAACTGTGGGGGCAGGTCATCCTGGTCAAGGCGCTGTTCCCTGCCTGCGCCGCGGTCGCGGCCGTACTGCTCGTTCTGGTGCGCAAGCGGTTCGATGCGTCGAGAGCGATCGTTCTCATCTATGCGGCGGCGGCGCTCGTGTCCTACTTCGCGCTCGGCTCTGCCTACATCTATTACTTCATTCCGGCGGCGATTGGGATAAACCTGCTCGCAATCTGGTTGCTGGATGAGCCGTTCATCGGGAAGGGGGTGGCAATCGCTTTGCTGGCAATTGGATTCTGGGCGGGGCGGGTGGTCCCGCAATGGGAGGAAGCCAGCCGTCAGAAAACCGCGATGAAAGAACTGGCGGCTGGCGCCGCCCCCCACGTCTCAGCGCATCGATGCCTTTACGTTTTCGATGGTCCGACTGCGCTCTATTCGCTCGTGAATACGTGCCTTCCGACGAGGTACATCTATGCCGATCACCTAAACAATGCGCTCGAAGGTCGATCTTTGAGAGTAGATCAATCGATTGAGCTTGGCAAAATTCTAAGTCATCGCCCAGGCGCCATCGTCATCGCGCCAGTCTTGTTGGTGGCCAGGCCGAACCGCGAGAACCGAAAACGCGTCGAAAGCTATGTCCACGCAAACTGCTCGCTCGTCGAAAAGACGGACCTCTCGTCGCGCGATATTGCGATCTACGCCTGTCCTGATTGAATGCAGCCGGTATAAGCGAGAACTTTCCAGCGCGCCCATTGCTCCGTAACAATAATCTCTCTCTTCAGAGCGCAGTTTTTGCGCGCAAAGTGTTCAATCGCCGACCAGGTCTGGGCATTGATCGGAAGAGTCCGCGGCTTGGTAAGCATTACGATCGCGCTGGGGCGCTTGTTCAGTTCCTCCGTAACGACATCCATTGTCGAAACATGTGCGACATCGCGCTCGACTTCGTTCGCCAAGTGGTTTGGCATCGTCAGCACCGGCAAGTCGCCTTGATTGCGATAATGATAGACCATCACCGGCCCTTCGAAGACCAGCACTCTAGCCTCTGGATCTGACGGCAGCGCCGCGAGCAGTGCGTCGAAATCTGCCTTCGAAAGGTCCGTATATTTTTGCTGAAACGGCGGTGCCGTGACCGTGCCATAGCTTATCGAGGCAAGCGCAATTGCCGGGCCGATCCACCTGATACCGAATGCAGGAGCAGCCACGACCGCGACCGGCAGCAGCAACGGCAGCAAGTAATGGATGTAGAAATTCGGGACGAGCGCGACGCCGACGACCGCCGCGACCAGCCATCCTTCCGCGAAGACGCGATATTTTGCAGCAAGCCCCGCACGTCCGGTAAAGGTCAGCGCGATCCCGATGCCGATGGGCAGCAGGTAAATGAACCGCAGCAGTGCTCGCCGCGCCATATCTTCCGCGTCGGGATAGGCTTTGTCGAGGTTCGACAGGAACATCGCCTGATAGAATTCGTACCAATGCCCCGATGCAGCATAGAACACGCCCGTCATCGCGAAGGGCGCCATGCCGATCACCATAGCGATTGACGCGATTGCCGCCAGCCGCGCCGGTCCGGCGCCGTTGCGGTAGAGGCGGTAAAGCACGAACAGCCCGAAGAACGCGCTCTCTGCGATGGCGGTCTGCTTCACGGTCAGGGAAAGCCCGCACATCGCCATGGCCAGCCACACGCGCCAGTCGGCGTGGTCGCTGTCGTCCCGCGTCCATCGCACGATCATCAGCGCGGCTATGGCGATGAGCAGGTTATAGAAAATTGGCGCCTGTCCGCCTTGTCCTCCGAACACGCTAAGCGATGCCACGTAGAGCAGCGCGGCCAGCAGGCTGGCGAGCGGCGTCGTCCATTGACGCGCGATGGCGTAGATCGCCACGCCCGTCGCGCTAACGAACAGCCATGCCGCGATCTGGTAGGATATCACCTGATCCGAAAAGAACCCGATCAGGTAATAGATCAGGAACAGGCCGAAGGGCTTTCGGTCCCACAGGTCGACATAGGGCAGGTCGCCCTGATGCATCCTCTGCCCGACGAGAAAGTAGAATTCGTCGTCAACGTGCAGCGTCGGATTGCCGAACAGCGTGTATCGCCAGGCCAGCGCAAAGAGCACGATCGTCGCCACGACGATCATGCGTCGCAACGGCGCGCTCAGGGCAGGCAGGCTGCCGGATTTTCGTTTTTCCCCCATCGGTGCCGATGTTTGACGGCTGGACCGCGCCTGCGCAAGATGGCTCGACGGTGCAGCCCTCTTGCCCTGCGTCTTGTGCGCTCATAGCGTGGTCTCGATTGAAACCATTTCCCCACGCGAAGGCCGGACTTCCGTCATGATCAGAACCCTCATTCCTGCCGCTCTTGGCTTGATGATTGCCGCAATGCCCGCAGCGGCACAGGACAAGCCTGCCACCGAAGAGATCGGCGCTGGCGGGCGGCCTGTCGGGGCGGAGTGGTCGCGCAGTCCGGTCATGGCGATGAACGGCATGGCGGCAACGGCGCAGCCGCTGGCGACGCAAGTGGCGCTCGACATCCTGAAGCAGGGCGGCAGCGCGGTCGATGCGGCGATCGCGGCCAATGCGACGTTGGGCCTGATGGAGCCGACCGGCAACGGCATCGGCGGCGACCTGTTCGCCATCATTCTCGACCCCGCGACGAGAGAGATGCACGGCATCAACGGTTCGGGCCGCACGCCCAAGGGGCAGACGCTGAAGCAGCTGAAGGCAAAGCTGGGCGATGCGACTTCGCTCCCGCCGGTAGGGCCGCTCCCCGTCACGATTCCCGGCACGGTCGATGCCTGGTTCGAAATGCACGCGAAGTACGGCAAGCTGCCGATGAGCGAGGTTCTGGCCCCCGCTGTGCGCTATGCCCGCGAAGGCCATCCGGTTGCGCCTGTCATCGGCTATTACCTCGACCGTAGTCTAAAGGCGTTCGAGCGGCGCAAGGCGATGATCCCAGAATTCGACAACGCCCGCTCGGTCTGGTTCGCGGACGGCGCGCCCAAGGCGGGCGACGTGTTCAGGAACCCCAGGCTGGCCCACACGCTGGAAACGCTGGGTGAGAAGGGGCGCGACGAATTCTACAAGGGCGCGATGGCGCGCACGATGGCGGACTATCTCGAACGGACCGGTTCCGCCCTGCGGTATGAGGATTTTGCCGCGCACCACAGCGACTGGGTTGAGCCGGTCTGCGTCGCCTACAAGGACGGGTACGAACTGTGCGAACTGCCACCCAACGGACAGGGCTTTGCCGCGCTGCAGATGGTCAACATCCTGAAGAACGTCGACCTGTCGCAATATCCGCGCGGGTCCGCCGAAGTGCTGCACTACATTACAGAGGCCAAGCGGCTGGCCTTTGCCGATGTGGCGCGATTCTATGCCGATCCCGATTTCTCGGCCTTTCCGCAGGACCTTCTGTCGGACGAATACGGGCGAGATCGGTTCGCGATGATCGATCCGGCGAAGGCCAGCGCCGACTTCGCGCCGGGTGAGCCCAAGCTGGAGGGTGAGGGCGACACGACGTACCTGACAGTCGCCGACAAGGACGGCATGATGGTCAGCCTTATCCAGTCGAACTATCGCGGCATGGGTTCGGGCCTGTCGCCCGATGGCCTTGGCTTCATGTTCCAGGATCGCGGCGAACTCTTCAGCCTCGATCCGAAACACCCCAATGCCTATGCGCCGGGCAAGCGGCCCTTTCACACGATTATTCCCGCCTTCATCAAGAAGGACGGCAAGCCGTGGATGAGCTTTGGCCTGATGGGCGGCGGGATGCAGCCGCAGGGCCATGTCCAGATCCTGATCAACATCGTCGATTTCGGGATGAACCTGCAGGAAGCGGGCGATGCGGCGCGCCTGATGCACGATGGCGGGCGTCAGCCGACCGAGGATATGGACGGTCCCTCCGCGGACCCGCTGGGCACGCTGTTCATCGAAGCGGGTATTTCTGAGGAAACGGCGGAAAAGCTGCGCGCGATGGGGCACAAGGTGAAATACGACTACACCGGCGCTCCCTTCGGCGGGTATCAGGCGATTGCCCGCGATCCGGAGACCGGCGTCTACACCGGTGCGACCGAGATGCGTAAGGACGGGATCGCTGCCGGATATTGAGGACACGCGGAGGCGTTCGCGCGTTCCTGCTGTACGACCCCTTTGGAGAATACCCCAGTGCTGACCGAAATCGCATTCCACCACGGCGCCAGCGACGCCGAGATCGCCGACTGGCTGGCCACGCGCCTTGCCCGTGAACTGGACCGCCGCGACGGGACGGTCGCGATTACCGTGCCGGGTGGATCGACCCCTTTTCCGATCCTTGCCGAACTGGCGAAGAAGGATCTCGACTGGTCGCGGCTGGAAATCTGGCCGGGCGATGATCGCTGCGTGCCCGCCGATCACGAGGCGAGCAATTTCGGCCGTCTTGCCGCGACGCTGGAAGGCACCGGCGCCTGCGTCACGCCGCTGGATGAAGGCAGTCAGCCGCCGCACTTCGCGCTGGCGTGGCTGGGCATGGGCGGCGACGGGCATATCGCCTCGCTGTTCCCGAACACCGATCCGCAAATTGAAGACGAAAAGCAGGTCCGCCGGCTGACCCCGGATCCGCTTCCGCCCGAAGCGCCGTTCGACCGCGTGACGATGACGCTGCCCAAGCTGCTTTCGGCAGAGGCGCTGATGTTCGTGATCCGGGGTGAGGACAAGCTGAAGGTCTTCGAGGAAGCGGCCAGGGGCGAGAACGACTTGCCCGTCGCGCGGCTGTTGGGTCATTCGCGGGGCGAAGTCACCTGCTTTGCCTGACGTTCCCTTTGCGAACCTTCTGCCCGCGGGCCTGCACCGCAGGCTGCTGCGCGTGGCCGAACTGGTGCGGAGGCGCTGGTGGGCATGGCGCAAGCCGCGTTTGAGAGGCTGCGCCGTCGTCGCCCGTAACGATGCGGGCGAAGTGCTGATGGTGCGCCATTCCTATCGCAAGCGGGACGAATGGCACCTGCCGACAGGCGGCGTGCGCGCCCGCGAAGACCCCGAAGTCGCCGCGCGCCGCGAACTGGGTGAGGAAGTGGGCGTGGTCGTCATCGCGATAACCCTTGTCCATACCGAGGAAATCGACCTGCATGGCGCGACCAACACGGTCAGCGTCTTTGCCGCCAGCTATGCAGGAACGCCCGTCGCCGACGATCGCGAAATCGCCGAAGTCGCGTTCTTCGCCCACGATGATCTGCCCGCGACCACGCCCGAATGGGCGCGCAACTATATCGCCAGGGCTGTCGCCTAAACCGCGCTGCTGAACTTGCGCGTGCTCTTTTCGCGATAGGGATCGAAACAGGCCGCGATCCCGCGCGCATAGGGCAGGGCATCGCTTGTCAGGATAAGCTGCCCGTCGACCACGTGACACAGTCGCGCGTCAAGGAACGGTTGCAGGCGCGGCATGGCGCATTGCAGGACTTCGACGTCCATCGCTGCACGCCCATGGCACAGGATCTGTTCAATCACGCGCCCGCGCCGACGGTCGCTCTCGCACCGGGCGATACCGTGCATCGTCGGGTGGACGCCTTCGCCGATCATCGTGCGATAGCGGCCTGCCGCCTTCTCGTTCTGGTAAATGCCATGCGGGAACTGGCTGATCGCGCTGGCGCCCATGCCGATCACGACGGGCGCGGCATCGTCGGTGAAGCCCTGGAAATTGCGGTGCAGCTTCCCGCTCAATGCCGCACGCGAAAGCGGATCGCCGGGCAGCGCGAAGTGATCGAAGCCGACTTGGTCGTAGCCGTGGCTGAGCAGCCGGTCGTATCCCGCCTGCATCATCTTGAACCGTTCGCGCGGGCCGGGCAGGGCGGTGCCGTCTATCTTCTTCTGGCGCGGGAACATTGACGGGATGTGAGCAAGGCCAAACAGCGCGATGCGGTCCGCCCCAAGCCGCGCGGCCATCTCGACCGATGACAGCAGGCGTTCAAGGTCCTGCCCCGGAAGTCCGTACATCAGGTCGAAATTCAGCGATGTCACGCCCGCGCGCCGCAGCATGTCGGTCGCTCGTTCGATCAGTTCGACCGGTTGCACCCGGCCAATGGCCTGCTGGATCGCGGGGTCGAATGTCTGCACGCCAAGGCTGGCGCGTTCGACGCCGACGTGGCCCAGAACGTCGCGCCACGGTTCCGTCAGGGTGCGCGGGTCGAGTTCCACCGAGATGACCGGATCGACCAGCGGAAAGGCCAGCGTCAGCGCGTCGACCAGCCGCACGAATTCGATCGGTGCGATAGCATTGGGGCTCCCACCGCCGAACGCGATATAGCGCACCCGTGCGCCTGCGGGCAGGCGATTGCCGACCATCACGATTTCTGCCTGCAATGCCTCCAGATAGGAGGCCAGACGTTGCTGACGGTTCGCGGCGCCCGTGTTGCAGCCGCAGTACCAGCAGATCTCGTGGCAATAGGGGATGTGGACGTAGAGCGAGACATCGCCATTCGCGCTGTCCAGCGCGGCTAGAAAATCGTCCTCTCCCGCCGGACCGAATTCGGCTGCGGTGGGGTAGCTGGTGTAGCGCGGCACGGGTACGGCCAGCAGTTCGGGAAGGTAGGGCCACATGATGAAAGCGGTTCTATCGCGCCTTGCCACGGAGCTTCATTGCTCTCGATCAATCAGCGGCTTGCGGTGTCTTCGTTTTACGGCGTGAACGGCACCCCTTGGCGCAGCAGGGGGCGACGCCCTTGGCCGGTGCCCGCCCGTCGATGGGGATCGATATCGTGCCGCCGGTGCAAAGGGCCACCGTGATCGTGCGGGCTGCCCGTTCGGGCGGCACGCCAGTCATCGCGGGGACAAGCGCGACGGCGGCAAGGCTGGTCAGAAGACCGTTCACGCCGGGTCCTCGTCATCGAGGAGAATACGCTGGGCCGCACCGTCTAGATCCTCGTACTGGCCGCTGCGCATCGACCAGAAGAACGCGGCCAGGCCCAGCCCGCCCATGCCGAGCGCGACGGGGATCAGGAAGATCAGACCGTTCATTTCGGGTCCCGTGCAGCGCGCGCCAGGAGCAGCGAATTGCCCACGACGATGAGCGAGGACAGCGACATTGCGATCGCGGCGATCAGCGGCGTGACATAGCCCGCGACGGCGATCGGCACGGCCAGCACGTTGTAGCCTGCTGCCATGGCGAGGTTCTGCCGCACCGTCTTCATCGTGCGGCGCGCGACGCGGATCGCCAGCGCGACGGGCATCAGTGCTTCGCCAACGAAGACCGCGTCGGCGGCCTGCTGGCTGACGTCGCTCGCCCCGCCGGGCGCGATGGAAACGTGCGCTGCGGCAAGGGCGGGACCATCGTTCAATCCGTCGCCCACCATCAGCACTTTCTGCCCCTCTGTGCGGCGGCGCTCCAGCTCGGCCAGCTTGTCGGCAGGCGACATGCCGCCGGTGGCCGGGATACCGAACTCGCACGACGCCTTGGATACCGCGTCGCTGGTATCGCCCGAGGCGATGGCGCTGGGAACGCCGAGCGAGGCGAGGGCGTCGATCGCCTCGGCCGCATCGGAACGCCAAGGGTCGGTGAAAAGGATGATGAACTCGCGCTCTTCGTTACGCAGCGCGACGGCCAGTCCTTCGGCGCCGTGTTCGGGGCGCAGCAGCGACACGGTGCGACCTGCGAACTGGCCGCGCAATCCTTCGCCCGGTGTTTCGTCAATATCGGTCACGTCTGCGGCGGTAACGCCTACCTGCCGTAGCGTCGTGGCCAGCGACTTGCTGAGCGGGTGGCGGCTGGCCTGCGCGAGTGCGAGGGCAACAGCGCGGTCTTCCTCGCCCAGTGCGGCGATCGAGGATGGGCGCGGTTCGCCCAGTGTCAGCGTGCCCGTCTTGTCGAGCAGGGCGTGATCCACTTCGGCAAGGCGTTCGAGCGCGCTGCCGTCCTTGATCAGCAGACCCCGCTTCATCAGCGCGCCCGCGGCCACAACCTGCGCGGCCGGAACCGCAAGGCCCAGAGCGCAAGGGCAAGTGATGATCAGCACCGCGATCGCGATCAGGAGCGACTGGTGCACGCCCGCGCCTGCGATCATCCAGCCGACAAACGTCAGCGCGGCGAGCGAGTGGACAGCCGGAGCATAGAGCCGCGCGGCCCGGTCCGCGACGCGCACGTACTTGCTTCGCGACTGTCCGGCCTCGTCCATCAGGCGGGCGATGTCGGCAATCGCGGTATCTTCCGCCGCTGCGGTTACGCGCACGGTGACGGGGGAGTAGAGGTTGATCGTGCCGGCGTGGACGATATCCCCGGGTCCCGCCGGTTCGGGCACGCTTTCGCCCGTCAGCATGGACCGGTCGAACCGGCTTTCGCCCGTCACGATCTCGCCATCGGCGGCAAGTGCTTCGCCCGCCGCGACCTGCATCATCATGCCCGGCGCAAGGTTGGCGGCGTCGACCCATTTCGTCTCGCCGCCCGGATAGGCGACTTGCGCGCCGCGGCCCATGCGAGAGAGCAGCGAGGCGATGCCCGAACGCGCTTTGTCGCGCATCACGGCATCGAGCACGCGGCCCGCCAGAAGGAAGAACAGCAGCATGACCGCGCCGTCGAAATAGGCATGTTCGCCGCCGGTCAGGACTTCATAGACGCTCATCCCCGTGGCCAACAGAACGCCGATGGAGATCGGCACGTCCATGTTGGTCCGGCGATAGCGCAGCGCCATCGCGGCAGAGGCGAAGAAGGGCCGCCCTGCATAGGCGACGGCGGGCAGTGCGATGGCTGCCGACAGCCAGTGGAACAGTTCCTTCGTGATGCCGTCCGCGCCCGACCATACCGCGACGGACAGCAGCATGATGTTCATCATGGCAAAGCCCGCGACGGCCAGCGCGCGCAGCAAGCGCTTGGTTTCCGCATCGTCGCGCGCCAGCGGGTTTTCCGCGACTGGCTGTGCCTCGAAACCCAGGTGGTTCAGGGCATCGACAATCTGCGCGTCGGTCAGGTCGGGTGCATGGCTGACCGCGACGCGCTTGGCCGAAAAGTTGACGCGCGCGGCGGCAACGCCCGCAATTTCGGCAAGCCCGCGCTCGATCTTGCCGATGCAGCCGGCACAGCGCATGCCGGGCACGGTAAACCGGCTGTCGATACAGGCAGAAGCGTCAGTCGTACGGGGGACGACCGCGTTCACGGCAGATGCCTTTCCCCGCGCCACTGGTTGCCGTTCGCCGCGATGTCGAAGCGTAGCGTCCAGCGGCCTGCGGGAAGCGGGCTGGTGCTGGCCCAGCTGCCGTCGGAGGTCAGCACGAAGACGAGTGCCTCGTCAGGCAAGTGGCCCAGCGGGTGGCGGGCGATGGCCGTGACTTGCGCGCCTACCGGAACGCCATCGGTTGTTAGGGTCACCAGGCCGTCGGCGCGGCGGGTCGGTTCGACCGAATAGCCCAGCGCGTCCGATGCCTCGGCCTTGTCCAGCCACTCGTTGAAGCTCTGGCTTGCGACGTAGGAGTTTTCGACGACAACGCCGCCGAAGCTGGAACTGGCCAGCGTAGCCATAGCCAAGTTGACCGATACGACCACGCCGAATCCCGCGACGAGGATCGCGGTCATGTGCTTTCCGGTGAAGCGGGGCTTTGCAGCAGAGGGGGTCTTGCTCATGATCAGGGTGCCTCAGGCGCGTTGAAAGCGGTTTCGGTGCTGTCGGTCTCGCCCTCTGCGTCGAGGGCGGTGACCTTGAAGCTGAAGTCCTGCTCTTCGCTGCCGCGCGGGGCCATGACGTAGACGCGAAGCGGCAAGGCGACGTCGGCGGCGACTTCGCGGACTATAGCACGGGCCGCCGAGTCGCGGTTCATGTCATCGGTCCACATCGTCGCGCCGGGCAGGCCCACGATGGATAGCTCCATCTCGCGCGGGCGGCTCTGCATGTTGCGCAGCTTCACCGTGTAGCTGTTGCGAACCGACCCGTCGCTCAAGAGCATGTAGGGCGGGTTGCGATCGGGCTGGACAGTGATGCCCGTGCGTTCACGCGAACCCAGTGCGAATAGCAGTGCGACGCCGATCGCCGACCAGACGCCGAAATAGATCAGCGTGCGCGGATGCATCAGCGTCTTGATCACGGGGCGGGGCGCATGGCCTGCGGCCTCGCGCTCGCAATCTTCCAGCGTTGCGTAATCGATCAACCCGCGCGGGCGGCCGACTTCCTTCATCACCTTGTCGCAGGCATCGATGCACAGCGCACAGGTGATGCAGCCGATCTGCGCGCCTTCGCGGATGTCTATCCCGGTCGGGCAAACGGCGACGCACTGGTTGCAGTCGACGCAGTCGCCGAACGTGTCGGGGTTCTTCTGGGATTTCTTGAGGCTGCCGCGCGGTTCTCCACGCCAGTGCTTGTACGTGACGATGAGCGACTTTTCGTCGAGCATCGCGGTCTGGATACGCGGCCAGGGGCACATGTAGACGCAGACCTGTTCGCGCATGAACCCGCCCAGCCAGAAGGTCGTCGCGGTCAGGACGGCAACAGTGGCATAGGCAACGAAAGCGGCATCGCCTGCCCAGAATTCGCGGGTCAGCGTCGGGGCGTCGGCGAAGTACATGATCCATGCACCGCCGGTCCAGAACGAGATGACGAGGTATATCGTCCACTTCCAGAACCTGCGTGCCGCCTTGCCCGCGCCCCACGGCGCCTTGTCGAGCCGCATGCGGGCATTGCGATCGCCGTCGACGAAGCGGTCGACGTGCTGGAACAGGTCGGTCCAGACCGTCTGCGGACAGGCGTATCCGCACCATGCGCGGCCGACCGCACTGGTGACGAGGAACAGGCCGATGCCCGCCATGATGAGCAGACCCGCGACGAAGTAGAATTCGTGCGGCCAGATTTCGATGTCGAACATGTAGAAGCGGCGGTTCGCCAGGTCGATCAGGACCGCCTGGTCGGGGGCATAGGGGCCGCGGTCCCAGCGTATCCACGGCGTGCCGTAATAGATCGCCAGCGTGACGAGCATGACCAGCCACTTGAAACGGCGGAACCGGCCGTCGATGCGCTTGGGATGGACGGTCGTATGCTCCTCGTAGAGCGAGGGTGGCACGTCCGGGGCCGGCGTGGAAGGCTTGCGCGCCGTTGCCGGATTGGCATCCTTTGCAACGAGCGCGCGATCCAGAAGATCACCTTCGGGCAGGGGGTCAGGGGGCTTCATCGACCTCAACCTTGGGGTCTTCGGCGACATCGATGAAATCTTCACCGCCGCCGAGAGAATGGACGTAGGCGGCCAGCATCTTCACCGTCACCGGATCGAGCCGTTCGCCCCATGCGGGCATCATGCCGTAGCGCGAGTTTGTGATCGTCGCGGTCACGTCCTCGCGGCTGCCGCCATAGAGCCAGATGGCATCGGCAAGGTTTGGCGCACCGACCTCGCGCATGCCCTTGCCTTGTGGGCCGTGGCAGACGGCGCAGTTGGCTTCGAACAGGGCGGCGCCGCGCTGCGATGCCGCGCTGGCCGGTTCGAGATCGGACAAGCTGCGCACGAAGCTGGTGACGTCGGAGATTTCCGCACTGCTCAGAATGCCGTCGCGGCCGAACGCGGGCATCTGGGAAAAGCGGGTCTCGTCCGCATCGGGCTGACGGATGCCGTGGACCAGCGTGTATTCGATGGCCTTGATATCACCGCCCCACAGCCAGTCGTCGTCGTTGAGGTTGGGATAGCCCTTGAACCCCGCCGCGCCCGAACCGTGGCACTGGACGCAGTTGACGCGAAAGGCCGCTGCACCGCCGGAAATCGCGGCACGCATAAGCGGCGATTCCGGATCGAGCTGTTCGATCGGTGTCTTGGCAAGCGCCGCCACGACCTCGGAACGCTGCTTGCTCGCGGCGTCCATTTCCTTGGCCAGCTGACCGCGGCTGGACCAGCCGATCATGCCTTCGGTTGCCTTGTTGACCATCGGGATGGCCGGATAGGCGACGACATAGCCGACCGCGAAGACGATCGTGGCGTAGAAGGTCCATAGCCACCAGCGCGGCAACGGGGTGTTCAGTTCCTCGATCCCGTCCCATTCGTGGCCGACGGTTTCGGTGTTCGTGGCTTCGTCCAGACGCTTTTCAGCCATCGTTCTCGTCCTTGAAGATCATCGTCGCGGCATCCTCATTGCGCTGGCGTGCGCCGGGCCGGAAAGGCCATGCGGCCAGCACGAGGAAGGCGAGCATCATGATGAGGAGGCCCCAGCTGTCGGCGAGATGCCGCAGCGTTTCGTAGAAGGAGTGGCCCGTCACCGGCCCTTCTCCGAGGCGAGCTCTTCCTGCGCGGCGGCGGCGTTGACGTCGACCATCGTGCCCAGCACCTGCAGGTAGGCGATCAGCGCGTCCATTTCGGTCAGCTTCTGCGGCTTGCCGTCGAAGTCGCGCAGGTTGACAGTCTCGCCATAGCGTTCGGAAAGCCCCGTGGTGTCGGCCATGGGGTTCGCCTGCGCCTTCATGTCGGCATCGGCGTTCTCGATCATATCGTCGGTGTAGGGCACGCCCACGCGCGACAGGGCCGTCAGGTTCGCGCCCATGTCGTGAACCGACAGCGGCGTTTCGGCGAGGAAGCCGTATTGCGGCATCACGCTTTCAGGCACCACCGACTGAGGGTTCTGAAGGTGCTGGACGTGCCATTCGTCCGAATAGCGGCCACCGACGCGGGCCAGATCCGGCCCGGTGCGCTTCGACCCCCACTGGAACGGGTGGTCGTACATCGATTCGGCCGCAAGGCTGTAGTGGCCATAGCGTTCGACTTCGTCCCGGAAGGGGCGGATCATCTGGCTGTGGCAGACATGGCAGCCTTCGCGAACGTAGATGTCGCGCCCCGCCTGTTCGAGCGGAGTGTAGGGGCGCATGCCCTCCACTTCCTCGATCGTGTTGTCGATCCAGAACAGCGGCGCGATTTCCACGATGCCGCCGATGGTGACGGTGGCGAATGCGGCCACGCCCAGCAGCGTGACGTTCTTTTCAAGCTTCTTGTGCTTTTCGGTCATGCTCATGGCTGAAACCCTCAGTTAGCCATTGCCGGGACGTAGGGGCGATCGGCCTCTGCGTCGTAAGCTGCGTCGTTCATCGGCTTTTCGCTGCGCAGTTTGCCCAGGATCGTCGCCCACACGTTGACGACCAGCAGGACGGCACCGGCAAGGTACAGCACGCCGCCAAAGGCGCGCAGGATGTACATCGGATGCAGGGCCGACACGGTTTCTGCGAAAGAGTTCACGAGGTAGCCGTCGGCGCCGTATTCGCGCCACATCAACCCTTGCGTGATACCGGCGACCCACATCGACGCGGCGTAGAAGACGATGCCTGCCGTCGCGAGCCAGAAGTGCCAGTTCACCATCCGCAAGGAGTAGAGCCGCTCGCGGTTCCAAAGACGCGGGACGAGGAAGTAGATCGCGGCGAAAGTGATCATCCCGTTCCAGCCCAGCGCGCCGGAGTGGACGTGCCCGATGGTCCAGTCGGTATAGTGCGACAGCGAATTGACGCTCTTGATCGACATCATCGGGCCTTCGAACGTGCTCATGCCGTAGAAGGCCAGGCTCATCACCATCATGCGAATGATCGGATCGGTGCGGACCTTGTCCCATGCGCCGTTCAGCGTCATCAGTCCGTTGATCATACCGCCCCAGCTGGGCATCCACAGCATCACCGAGAACACCATGCCCAGCGTCTGCGCCCAGTCGGGCAGCGCGGTATAGTGGAGGTGGTGAGGCCCTGCCCAGATGTAGAGGAAGATCAGCGACCAGAAGTGGATGATCGACAGGCGATAGGAATAGACCGGGCGTTCGGCCTGCTTCGGCACGAAGTAGTACATCATCGCGAGGAAGCCGGCGGTGAGGAAGAAGCCCACCGCGTTGTGGCCGTACCACCACTGGACCAGCGCGCCCTGGACACCGCCGAAGACGGGGTACGAACGGCTGCCGAAGATCGAGACCGGTACGTCGAGATTGTTAACGACGTGCAGCATGGCAACGGTCAGGATGAAGGCGAGGAAGAACCAGTTCGCCACGTAGATGTGGGGCTCTTTCCGCTTCAGGATCGTGCCGACGAAGACTGCGAGATAGGCAACCCAGACGATCGTCAGCCACCAGTCGACGTACCATTCGGGTTCTGCATATTCCTTGCCCTGCGTCGCGCCAAGCAGGTAGCCCGTGGCGGCAAGAACGATGAACAGCTGGTAGCCCCAGAACACGAAGCGGGCGACGCCGGGAAGGGCAAGCCGCGCGCGGCAGGTGCGCTGGACGATGTAGAAGCTCGTCGCGATCAGCGCGTTGCCGCCGAACGCGAAGATCACCGCGCTGGTATGCAGCGGGCGCAGGCGTCCGAAGTTGAGGTACGGCTCCAGGTTCAGGACCGGCCATGCCAGCTGCGCCGCGATGAAAAGACCGGCGGCAAAGCCTGCCATGCCCCAGAACACCGTGGCGATGATGCCCCAGCGGATGGGGTCGTCATCATAGCGTGACGGGTCGGCCGGCGCGCGCAGGATGGAATTGGCCGCGGCCGTGTAATCGGCCCGGGTCACCGTCGCGGTCAGCGCGACAAGCGCGGCGGCGGCAACGATTCCCATGTGAATCGCGTAGGCACCGTCCGCCGCAAGGGCGATCGCTGCGATTGCGAGAATAAATACGACGAGCCAGATACCCGCGCGAGTGAGAACCGTTTCCACGGTCGTCCCCCTTTCCATTTGTCCAAAGGGCATTTTTGATCCCGTCGCCCTCTGGTCCTGCGCGGCCCTGTCCGCATTGATGCATGTCAATACGGTCGCATCCAGCCACTTTTTCTTCGCGCTTGCAGGAATTTGCGCTCGATCAATGCGGGGGGCGATCGGTAAGAGCAAATGGCAAGTCGTCAGGGTGGTTGGTCAAATCACCTGATCGAAGTTTCTGATGTAACGAACGATAATACTATCCTTCGTTATTGATTGATAGGTGAAGTCATTGCGGAACCGAACGGAAGTGCTTCGAGAAGCCTGATTGGTGACTTTAAGAGTGTTTGTTAAATCTACACGTAAAGTCATTCCTGTCATGTTTCGAGTGAATGCCAAGTATCGGGAAAAATCCCGACAGGGAGGTAATCGAGATGAACAAGTTCGCACTCGCCGCAAGCGCCGTCATGGCCGCGGCCATGCTTCCGGCGGCCGCACACGCGGGCAGTCCGGACGGAAAGATCCAGGTCAAGCTGCTCGGTACGGGCGTGCTGCCCGATGGTGGCCTCAAGGAAGTGAAGTATGTCGATCCGGCGCTGCTGGACGTGCTGCTCACGGTCTCGCCGACTGCCGATTTCGACACGAAGGCGAACGACAACGTCGTGCCGACGATCGCGATCGAGTATTTCCTGACCCCGAATATCTCGGTCGAAATGATCTGCTGCGTAACGCAACACGACGTTGACGGCGCAGCGGGCCTTGCCGGGACCGAACTGGTTTCCGACGCACAGGTCATTCCGGCCACCTTCACGCTGAAGTATCACTTCACCGAAGGTCCGTTCAAACCGTACGTCGGTGCAGGTCCGACCTACTTCCTCTGGATCGAGGACAAGTCAGGCGCGACCACGCAGGCACTTGGCGCCGATTCGCAGAAGATGGACGACGAATTCGGCTTCGCGCTGCAGGCCGGTGTCGACTTCAAGCTTAACGAAAACGGTCTTGGCCTGTCGGTCGACGCCAAGCGCTACTTCGTGAACCAGACGGCTCACTGGTACGCCAACGGTACCGAAGTCCTGAGGACCGAACACGATCTCGACCCGTGGGTCGTGAGCGCGGGCCTGACCTATCGCATGTAAGTAATGGAAACGGGGCGGGCGGTCATCCGCCTGCCCTGGCTTCCAGTTCGAAACGGTCGAGTATCTCGACCGAGCGGCGGGACGGCAGGTCGATAACCCCGTCCCGCTTCAGTTTGGTGAACTGGCGGCTGACGGTTTCGATGGTCAGGCCAAGCACGTCGCCCACCTGCTGGCGCGAGAACGGGATGTCGAAGACGAAATGCGCCTGGGGATCGGGGTTGCTGCAGGTGGCCGGGTCCAGCCGCTGCGATATTTCCAGCAGGAACGTCGCCAGCCGCTCTTCCGCCGATTTGCGGCCCAGCAGCAGCATCCATTTGCGCGTACGGTCAAGCTCGGTCAGCGTGCGTTCCAGCAGCTTGTGCTCAAGCTTGGGATGTTCCTGCGCGAACTTGTCGAAATCCCTGCGCGCAAAGACGCAGACACGGGAATCGGTCAGCGCCTCGACGCCGTAGGGCGTGGTCGCGCCGAAGGGACGGCCGATGAAGTCGGACGGATAGACAAGGCCCACGATCTGTTCGCGCCCGTCTTCCATCGAGTTCGAAAGCTTCAGAACGCCATCGATGACATTGGCGACAAGAACCGCGTCCTCGCCTTCCCAAAGCAGCTGTTCGCCCGCTTCCAGGTTACGGCGACGACCGATGGTGTTGAGCAGTTCCAGCTCGTCGCCATCCATGTCCGCACAGATTGCCGTGTTGCGTACGACGCAAGTTTCACATGATCCCATGGGCAAGGGCTTTACACGCGAGGCCCCAAATCGACAATTGGCGAAATGGACTAGACGCTTGCGGCTTCGTACATTGCGGAGGGCTTCATCCCTCGCGAGGGGCGGGAACGCGCAGGCGATAGGTGACGTTCACGCGGCGCGACAGCAACAGATAGGGCAGCCAGATCACCGTGCCGATCAGGACCTTGGTGATATTCCCGTCCAGCAGGTCGCGGATCGGCTCGTTCAGCATGTCCGGCACGCCGCCTGCCATCGCAAGACGGCGGGCGAGAAAGATCTGCATGTAGAGATCGACTGCCCAGGCAAGGAACAGCATGCGCGGGAAAAGCGGGTTCAGCCGCAGCGCAAGGGCAAGGCTCGTCATGTAGAAGAAGCTGGTCACCACTAGATCGACCGCCATGACGCCGAACATCGTCTGTGCCCAAAGCGGGGCGTTCGCGCTCATCGCCGGAACGGCGGTGTAGAATTCGAACGTGCGGATCGCGACGTTGAGCAAGAGGCCAAAGACCAGCGAGGCGAGAAAGCCGTATGGCCCGAATTCGGGCCTCAGCCTTGCGGTTTCCCTGTCTACTGCCTGCCAGTTTCCAAGGATCGCGATCCGGTGCCGAACGCGAAATTCGCGCCCCAGCGCGCGGGCAGCGCCGACGCCGACCAGATAGCCCAGCACGGGCGCCACAGCGATTATCGCGTAACCCGTCATCATGGCCCAGGCATCGCTCAGCGCATTGATCGGCGCGGCGGGATCGGCAATGCGAATGGCGGTCAGGATGCCGACAATGCCCAGCCACCCGACCGTCACGCCAAAGAGGTTCGCCTCCAGCAGGTCGACGAACCTGCGACTCTGCCGCATGAGTCGACGACGCTGATGCGCGACGATGCGCAGGAGGTGTTTTCGATACGGAAACATGGCGTGCCGCCTTACAACGTCGCTCAGCCTGCCTGAACGCCTTTGGGAAAGTCGGGCGTTTCGGGTACTGCGGAACCGGGCGCCGGACGCACTGATTGAAATAAGGAGGCTTTCGGCTTCAGCCAAAACCCCGTTGCTTTCCAGAATAGCGCCGCGCCGACAATCGATACCGCACCATCGAGCCAGTAATGCCAAGCCAAGTGTACCGACCCAATCCAGATTGCCGCTACATAGACCGCAAGTAGCGCCGAGATCAGATTTCTCCAGCCGATGCGCGACTGAACGAACAGCCATGTCAGGAATGTCATCCCGACATGGATCGAGGGCATTGCGGAAATTCCCGTGCCTAGTTTTCCTTGAGCTTCGTCAGAAAGTAGCCAGTCACTGACCGCCACGGCCTTGATATTTGCGTGTGCGTGGTAGGCGCGCAGCGTATCCATCAGCGGTGAGAATCTGTCGTCGCCATAGAAGTGCTCGTAATATACCGGCCCGCACGACGAGAGTGCTAAGGCGGCAAAGTTACCTAGGACAAACCAGACGAAGAACATCGTTGCGATTGCGCGCGCTTGAAAGACGCGGTCACGCGTCATGATAGCCCACGTGACAAGGAGCGTCGAAACCGGGAACCAGAGGATGTAGAGGCGATCCAGCACGACGGTGCCGTATAGGCCGAAGACTGCGTGCGTTAGCTGCCAGGGATCCTGCCCGAATACCGCTGCCTCGAATTCTGCGATGATCGGATCGGCATAGAAAGGTATGATCTGCGGTATCTGCAGCTTGAAGGCCGAATACGCAGGCGCAGTCGCAGATATGACTGCCAACATGACCATGGCGCGGATGAACCAGAGCGGGTCGCGTCGCAAAAGCCGCCATACTACACGCAAGGGTCGTTCGTATTTCCGCCTAATCATCAGGGCTGCAATCCAGCCAAGCCAAAGAAATAATGGCAGCAGCAGGACTGGCCATCGCTTGGCCGCGACCGTCGGGACGGCAAGGGTATGTTCGCCACTCAGCCAGCGCGCGAATACGCTGAACGCCAAGGCAAAGGCACTTATCGAAATCAGCACCAGGTCCGTCCTTTGAACGTGGCGCGCCAACCTCTGTGCAAACGAAATGATGTGTCCCCCCATGGAGTGACTTTTCGTGAGAAATTCGCCCAAGGCAAGTTACAGTTGCGGATACGCATAACGTGACAAGCCATCTCGCTGGGGGCGACTGCGCTGGCTTGCCTTCGCCATCGTCGATTTTGTGCCAGATGGGAACGACTTGATGAGAAGTGAGCCAAAAATTGCGTGAAATCGCTGTTTTTCGGCACTTTTTGTGGCGGTTTCGCCGTTGGACCAGCGTTTCTGACAAAAAATAACGATGCCCGTTAGGATTGTGCCTGCCTAAATATATGAAGCGAAAGCGATTTTTTTACCTGATGGTAATAAATTGACGATTCGGCCCGGTTTGCGCAGATTCAGTTCATGCCGAGTGGGGGGCATCGAAACATCCGGGTGGGGCCTGGTATGTCTCAGATCTTCGACATCGGTCATCAGGGCACCCGGAAATAGAGGCCGGACCCTATGATTTGGACACGCATGACGATCATGCGAAACTGGGGAATGTTATCATGAAGACTTTCATCAAGAATTTCGTCGCTGACGAAGCCGGCGCATCGGCTGCTGAATACGCCCTGATCATCGCCGTCGTCGGCGTTGGCATCGGCGCTGCTGCCCTCGTCCTGGGCGCAAACGTCAAGGAAGCCGTCGACGGTGCGTCGGCCGACATCTACAATTGCAATAACACGACTGCTTCGAGCGTGGGCCTTGACCCCAACAGCGCCGAATGCACGCCGACGATCCAGTAATTTAGATCGAACTAAAATTAAGAAAGCCCCGCCCGAAACGGCGGGGCTTTTTTTCCGGGTGGGGTCGGAATGATTTGCCTGTTTTGAACATGCCCCAAAATGGGTGATTCCTTTACGAATCAAATGGTGTATGTTGGCGGCGGAGCGCGATACTGTTAGGTTTTCGCGGCCAAGGGGGGAAATATGGGTAGTCGAAACCTGATCTATATCCTGATCGCTGTCGGGCTTGGTCTCGTCGCGGTCGTACTTGCCAATTCTTATTTCTCGGGGGTCGAGGAGCGGCAGGAGCGGGTCGCGCAGCAGCAGCAGCTCGCACGTATCGTCGTTGCTACCCAGCCTCTCGACTTCGGCAGCGCGCTGACGACCGAGAATATCCGACTTCAGAATTATCCGTCCAATTCCGTGCCTGTCGGCGCGTTCTTCTCGATGGAGGAACTGCTTCAGGGCGGGCAGGTTGCGCTGCGGCCTATCGTTCCGGGCGAACCGATCCTTGCCGACAAGTTGAGCGGCCGCGCGGTGCTTTCCGCCAAGCTGCCCGATGGCATGCGCGCCATGTCGATCCCGATCAGCGCGACGAACGCGGTTTCGGGCTTTATCCGTCCTGCCGACATCGTCGACGTTCTCCTCACCCGCGACCTTGGTGATGACGAGCAAGTGACCGAAGTGGTGATGGAGGCGGTGCAGGTCCTCGCCATCGGTACGACGCAAAGCGAGAACGCGACCGAACCCGGCCTTGCCGGAACCGCGACGGTTCTTGTCGACCTGTTCGGCGCACAAAAACTGACGCTGGCCCGCAAGATGGGTGAGATGAGCCTCGTGCTGCGCAACGTCGAAAACGCCGAGGAAGGTCCGGGTGTTGCCGTCATGACGCGCGATGTCAGCCCGTTTCGGAAGCGTTCGGGCGGCGGCGGTGCTCCGCAGCAGGCGGCATATCAGCCTGCGCCATCCGCTCCTGCGCGAGCATCGACCGGAAGCGTTGCTGCGCCGCGGCCCAGCGGGCCTAGCATGACCGTCATCAGGGGGACGGAAACCACCGATTACAGCGTCGGACGTCTTGGGGGGAATTGATCCAATGCTGAAGCACACCATCATGGCCTGCGCACTGGCGACAGCGGCGCTGACCGCGCCCGCCGCCTATGCCCAGGCAGACAGCGGATACGGCATCCACGCCGGAACGCTTGAAGTCGCCATCAACAAAAGCGAGGTCGTCACCGCGCAGCGTGCGATCGCCCGCGCCATGGTCGGCAATCCGGCTATCGCGGACGTGCTGCCGGTATCGGATCGGTCGATCTACGTGCTCGGCAAGTCGATGGGCACGACCAGTCTCACCCTTTACGATCGGGCCAACAAGGTTCTTGCCGTCATGGACGTGACGGTAGGCCCCGATGTCGATGGTATCCGTTCGGAAATCGCCTCGCTCGTCCCGGGTGAGGGGATCGACGCCCGCATTTCCGGCGGGAAGATCGTGCTTTCGGGTAGCGTCACCGACGCCGGTGTCGCCAGCCGTGCGGCTCGCATTGCAGAGGCATTTGCAGGCGAAAACGTCGTCAACCTGCTCACCGTCCGCGGTAGCCAGCAGGTCATGCTCGAAGTGCGCTTCGCCGAAGTGAACCGCACTGTCGGCGAACAACTTGGCGTGCGCGGCTTCGGTGTCGGCTCCAACGTCGAATTCGCCAGCGGACCGGGCGCATCGGCCAGCTCCGATGCGGGCGGGCTTGCCGTCGATGCCGTCAGCGGCGCATTTGGAGTGATCCACACGCTGTTCTCGATCGGCGATCTCGACATCGATGCCTATCTCGACGTCCTTGAACGCAAGGGCATGTCGAAGACGCTGGCTGAACCGACGCTGGTGGCGCTTTCGGGCCAGCCGGCATCGTTCCTTGCCGGCGGTGAATTCCCGATCCCTGTTTCGCAGGGCAACGGTGACGGCATTACGGTCGAATTCAAGGACTTCGGTGTCGGGCTTGCCTTCACGCCGACGGTTCTTGGCAACGGCGTGATCAACCTCGTGGTCGAACCGGAAGTCAGTTCGCTCGATCCTTCTGCTTCGGTCACGGTCAACGGCATCGCGGTGCCGGGCCTCCAGACCCGCCGCGCCAGCACCACGCTGGAACTGCGTGACGGCGAAAGCTTTGCGATCGCCGGTCTGCTGCGACAGGACTATCAGACCACGGTGAACCAGATCCCGCTGTTGGGCTCTATCCCGATCATCGGGTCGCTGTTCCGATCGACCAGTTTCCAGAAGGGCGAGACCGAACTGCTGATCGTCGTGACGCCGCGATTGGTGGAGCCGATCCGGCCCAGTCAGGTTCGCTTGCCGACCGACCGGGTCGAAGATCCGGACGTGCTCGATACGCTGCTCGCCGGTGACGATTACCAACCGGTCGATCTGGCGCCGAACATGCCTGTAGGGGAGACGGCATATGAATATTAAGATCGCAGGCGCATGCACCGCGGCTCTCGCCCTTGCGGGGTGTGCGACTTACAGCAGCCCCGAAGCGGGCAAGTTCAATCCGGAAGATTTCGGCGAAGCGAACCGCATGACTTATGCGGCCATGGTGGTCGATCCCGATCCGGAGTATGATGCGCCGATGGAAGGCGACGCCGAGCTCGCTGCAGACGCCGTGACGGCCTATCGCGAAGGTGATGTTGACGAGCCCGAGCAGAACTCGGGCGGCGGGCTCAGCTTCGGTAATTGATATGAAATCAGGAGGAAGCTGACAAAGCTTGTTTGCCAATGGTGGGGAAGGCAATTCGCAAGTTCGGGGGTGACGAAAACGGGGCAATCGCTCCGCTCTATGCCCTGTCGCTGTTTGGTCTCGTGGCGATGGCCGGCGTGGGGTTCGACTATGCCCGCGTCATGGCACTCGATTCCGAACTCCAGAACGCGGCCGACCAGGCGGCGCTCGCCGCGGCCAGCCAGCTTGACGGCAAGACGGATTCGATCATCCGCGCCATCCAGGCGACGAATGCGACCTTTGCTGCGTCGGACAGTGACTTCGTCAACACCACCCGCCTTTCGAACATCGACGACGATTCCGACGGCGAAACACGTCCTATTACCCAGATCTCCTACACCTTCTGGGAAGATTACGTCGATGACGCGCCCGTAAACGTCGTCTCGGAACAGAGCACGGCCAGCAACGCCGCCACGAAGGCGAAGGTCGTGCAGGTCGCGATCGGCAACCGGCAGGTTCGCTATGCCCTGACGCCGATCGTCGGGGCCATTGCCGGCACCGCTGGCGCCACCGCCATGGCGACGCTGACATCGGCCTATTGTAAAGTTCCGCCGCTGATGTTCTGTGCGCCTCCGGGGTTTGATGCCGACGACTACCTAGGCGCCGGTCTGAAGCTTCACAGCCTGCCCAACACCAGCACGGACAGCAATCCGGGCATCTTCGGGTTTCTGGATTTCCCGTACACGCGGCCCGCAGGCCTGTCCGGTAACAACCTGACCACGTCATTGGGTTGGGCCAACACGAACGAAAACTGCACAGCCGACGAAGTCGAGGCGCAGCCCGGCGTTGTCGACAAGCAGAGCGAAGCGTTCAACACCCGTTTCGCAATCTACCAGAACGGTATTCCCAGCTGCATGAGCGACGGCAGCTTCTGTTCGGCCAAGAACCTGACCAAGCAGACCGTGAACACGAAAACGTTCACCAATCTGGCGACGGAGGCGGACGCCGCTCTGAAGACCTGCACTTCGACCGGCGGGACAAGCGGTACGACGATCGCAACCAATCCGGATGTGGCGCCGTATATCAACCAGCCGGCAGGTTATGATGTCGAAGGATGTTTGCTGGCCGGTAACTGTTCGACTTACAGCCGCATTGGCGAAGGCTGGACCTCGACCCAGTACAATGCCTACATGAATTTCTATCACACGGGCACTTCGGCCAATGCAGTGTTCCAGGCGAACGGCTATGCTTCTGGCAGCGAGCCGTCGCGGACGCCAACGCGCTACGAAGTGTATAAGTGGGAAAATGCCGATTATGACAATCGTGTCCTGCCGAACCAGAATCGCGAGGTTGGTCGCAAGACCGAGCTTCGCTCAAATGATCGCTATGACGTCACCATCTACTGCACTGCTCCCGCCTACACGGATGCAACGCAACTTGCGCCGTCGTCGGTCAAGGATCGCCGCACTCTGACCATCGCGGCCGTCGATTGTACCGATCTTCACGGCAGCGCGGTCGTGGACATCATCAACTGGGTGGATGTCTTCCTGCTTACTACGGCTCAGCCGAACGGCAACGAGAAGTCGTTTTATGTCGAGATGAATGGCGAGGCGGTGCCGCCGGGGTCGAATAACTCGTTCCAGGGCTACACCAAGCGCAAGGCGGTTTTGATCCGATGACCTTGCGCGATTTTATCCGTGACGAGAGCGGCTCTCCCGCCGCTGAATTCGTTCTTTCGCTGCCGATGATCCTGCCGCTGATCTTCGTGGCGATGGAGGCAGGCAATTTCTTCTGGAGCCAGCAGAAACTGGTGGAATCGGTGCGTAATGGCGCTCGTTACGCGGCACGAATCGATTACAGCCAAATGTGCAGCCCCAGCGGTGGAAGTTACGCACCTATTGCCACGGCGCTAGAAACCAAGATCAAGAACCTGACGCGAACCGGCAATACGGCTGGGACCGGACCTGCCGAACTTCCCGGATGGACCAACGCGCAGGTCACCGTCTCGGTTGACTGCACGGGTTTCGTTTCGACGGGCATTTTCGATTCACTCGGCAACGATACAGCTGGCAATGCACGTACTGGCGCGGTGGTCACTGTCGCGGCTCCGGCGGTACCCTATTTCTCCATCCTCGGCACTCTGGGCGTGATTAACAGCACGTATCACCTTGCGGCCGAGAGCCATGCACCGGTGATCGGCGTATGATGCGGTTCATCAAAGATACTCGAGGCGCAGGTGCTGCCGAATTTGCGCTGGTTCTTCCGGCCGCATTGCTTCTGCTGTTCGGCGTCATCGATGTCGGGCGGTATGCCTGGCAGCTGAACGAGTACGAAAAGGCGGTACAACTCGGCGCACGTTATGCAGTTGCGACCGACATCGTGCCAGGTGCGCTCAACAGCGGCAGTTTCGCAGGCCAGACCTGCAATGGCGTGGCCATCGTTGCCGGCGACACGATCTGTGCCGAAGCTATGCAGACGATCACCTGCGACGACACGAGCTGTTCTTGTTCTGGCGGATCGGGCCTTTGCTACAACGGCAACTATAACGCGGCGGCATTCGATGCGATCGTGACCCGCATGCGTGTGGCGACCCCGCGCCTGCATGACACGGATGTAACGATATCCTATGCGGGCAGCGGGCTCGGTTACGTGGCCGATCCGGCCGTGGACGACGATGATCAACCGCTCGCAGACGTCGCCCCCATCGTTACCGTCACCTTAACCAACATGCGTTATCAGCCCATAACGCTGACCCTTGTCGGCGTGAATGTTCCATACCCGAGCTTCTCGTACTCGCTTTCGCTCGAGGACGGGGACGGGGCGATTGCGAGTTAGGATGATGGGCAGAATGGAAGTTCATTCGGAAACTGGAATCAGGATGGATCGCAACTTGCCTTCGGGCATCTACATTGTCGCGCAAGACCGCCATGCGTCCGCGCTCGAGGCGCGGTTCGGTAGCGAGGTTCACGTCGTCTCGCTCGACGCCGGGGCGGCGCTTCCCGATGAAGTCATGTCGCGTGCCGTCGTGCTGGTGCTCGAAGTCGATCCGGCTTCGCCCGCATCGCTGAACCGCGTCGCTGCCATTCGTGAAAAGCGGCCCAGCCTGCCGCTCATCGTCGCGTTGGAACAGGCAGACCTTGCGCTGACGCGCACCCTGATCCGCCAGGGCGTCACCGATGTCGCGACTCTGCCTTTCAATGCCGACGACCTCACCGCGCAGCTTCTCGACGCTTCGGCCAACGTCGCGCCTTCGGGCAAGACTTCGCTTGCTCCGATGGTTTCGATGGTCCGTGCAGCGGGCGGCGTCGGGGCAACCACGCTGCTGACGCACCTTGCCGCATCACTGACCGATTGCCGCGGCTCGCGCATGGACGTGTGCGTCATCGATCTTGACCTGCAGTTCGGCCAAGTCGCGAACTATCTCGGTCTTTCGCCGGTGACGACCGTGCTCGACCTGCTCGAAGCGTCAGAGCGTCTCGATTCCGATCTCGTGCGCGATGCCTCGCTGGCCGCGCCGCAGGGGTTCTGGGTGATCGGTGCGCCTTCCGTTATCGCGCCGCTTGAGGATGTCGACGTCGATCGTCTGCTCAAGATGCTGACGATCGCGCGCCAGACGTTCGATTTCGTCCTGCTGGATCTTCCGGCGAACTGGACGAACTGGACGCTATCGGCCGCGCTCGCCTGTAACGAGAACCTGCTGGTCACCGACCAGTCGATCACCGGTCTTCGCCAGACGAAGCGCGTTGTCGAACTGTTCGACGTCATGAACGTCAGCCGCGAGAATGTGCGAATCGTCGTCAATCGCGTCGGCAAGAAGCTTTTCCAGTCCATCAGCGTTGCCGAGGTCGCAGAGACGCTGAATCGCCAGGTATTCGCAACCGTCTCGCGCGATCGCGGGGATCTGCAGATGGCGCAGGACCAGGGTGTCCTCCTGTCGGACAACAACCGCAAGGCCGCGTTCGTGAAGGACGTCGACCGGCTTGCGGACCAGATCTGCGACCGTACCATTGGGGGGTAATCTATGAAGTGGTCGGTCAAGCGCGCCGAGGAGAAGGTCGACCCGCCGGTCACCGATGGACCGATGCAGCTGGAAACGCTGGACGGCGAGCAGGACGAGCAGAAAAAGCGCGCGCTCGACCTCAAGGTCTCGATCCACCGGGCCCTGCTTGACAGGATCAACCTGTCGGCACTCGAAAAGATGCCACGCGAACAGATCCGTTCGGAACTGAGCGAGATCATCAACGAGATCCTCTCGCAGCGTCACGAGGCTTTGAACCGCACCGAGCGCACCGCGCTCGTCGACGACGTGCTTGACGAACTGCTGGGCCTCGGCCCGCTGGAACCGCTGCTTCAGGACGATTCCATCACCGATATCCTGGTGAACGGCCCGAAGATCGTCTTCGTCGAACGCTCGGGTATCCTCGAACGTGCGCGCACCGAATTTCAGGATGACAAGCACCTGATGCGCATCATCCAGAAGATCGTCAGCGCGGTCGGCCGCCGCGTCGACGAATCCTCGCCTTTCGTCGACGCGCGCCTTGCCGACGGTTCACGTGTGAACGCGATCGTCTCGCCGCTGGCCGTCGACGGCTCGCTGCTCTCCATTCGTAAGTTCGCAAAAAAGCGCATCGGCATCGACCGCCTGATCGAACTGGGCTCCGTTCCCGAACCGATGGCGCATGTCATGCGTGCCGTTGTCGCATCGCGCCGCAACGTGCTGATCTCGGGCGGTACGGGTTCGGGCAAGACGACGCTGCTCAACGCCATGTCGTCCTTCATCGACACGCGCGAACGTATCGTCACGATCGAGGACAGCGCCGAGCTTCAGCTTCAGCAGGAGCACGTCGCCCGCCTCGAAACACGCCCGCCCAATATCGAGGGCAAGGGCGAGGTGACGCAGCGCGATCTGGTCAAGAACGCCCTGCGTATGCGTCCTGACCGCATCATCGTCGGCGAAGTCCGCGCCGGGGAGGCGTTCGACATGCTCCAGGCGATGAACACCGGCCACGACGGTTCGATGACTACGGTTCACGCCAACACCGCTCGCGACGCGCTTTCGCGTATCGAACAGATGATCGGCATGAGCGGGATCGAAATCGGGGCCCGTTCGGCCCGCGCGCAAATCGCGTCGGCCATCAACGTCGTCGTCCAGGTGGGCCGTCTTGCCGACGGCCGCCGCCGCGTGCTTAGCCTGTCCGAACTGACCGGCATGGAAGGCGACACGATCACGATGCAGGAAATCTACCGCTTCAAGATCTCCGGCCGCGACGAGCACAACAACGTCATCGGCCGCTTCGAGGCGACCGGCATCCGGCCCAAGTTCCATGCCGAGGCGGTTTCCGCCGGTATCGAGCTTCCGTCCGAACTGTTCCGTCCAGACTTCGATATGAACCGATGATAGACACACTCCTCAAGATCATCACGTTGATCGCCGTCTTCGGAACGGTGTTCCTGATCGCACAGGTCTTCCTCGACTTCACCTTCAGTCGTACCGCGCATACCCGCGCAGTGAACAAGCGTCTGAAAATGATCCGCGAGGGCAGCACGCGCGAGGAGATCCTCGCCCGTCTGCGCAAGGCAACGCCCAAGACGATGACCAACCTGCCGCCTGCGCTGGCCGGCATGGTCCTGAAGCTTGAGCGGACGTTGATGACGGCGGCGCTGCCCGTGTCGGCAAGTCAGATGCTGTTCGTGATGATCGGTGCTTTCGTACTGATCATGGCGCTGATCCTGCTGGCCATCGGCGGGACTGGTATCGAGTTTTCGGCAGGCGTGTTGGTGCTGGCGGTCGCGATTGCGGCGTGCGCTGCGATCTTCCTGCCCTTGATGGTGATCTCCTCGATCGCGCAAAAGCGGCGCAAGCGGGTAGAGGAACAGTTCCCCGTCGCGCTTGACGTCTTCGTACGCGCGCTGCGTGCCGGCCACCCTATCGCGTCGGCGATCGAACTGCTGACGACCGAAATGGAAGATCCCATCGGCAGCGAATTCGGCATCGTCTCGGACGAGGTTTCCTACGGCGCGGAATTGACCGACGCGCTTAGCGCCATGGCCGATCGCTGGGACCTTGAGGACATCCGCATGTTCGTGGTCTCGCTCTCGGTCCAGAACGAGACGGGCGGCAACCTTGCAGAAATTCTCGCCAACCTGTCCGACGTGATCCGCCAGCGGGCGAGCCTTTACATGAAGGTCCGCGCGCTCAGCTCCGAAGGCCGCATGACTGGGTGGATGCTTACCATCCTGCCGATCGTGGCATTCATCGGTCTCTTCACCGTGAACCCGGAATTCTATCTCAGCGTCGCGGGTGAGAGCATGTTCATCATCGGCTTCATCTGCCTGATGGCCCTCTACGCGATCGGGTTCTTCTGGATCCGAAATCTGGTCAATCTGAAAGTCTGACGATGCTCGATCTCGTACTCCAGAACCAGGCGACGCGCATTGCCACGCTGATCGGCATCTTCATCATCGTGGTCGGCATCGCGCTGATCGTGATCAACGTGATGAACCGCCGCGCGCAAGTCCGCGCAGGACTGCAGCAGATCGCGACGCCCACGAACACAGGCGGTGAACTGGCGGGCAACACGCTACGCCACCGTGAGAACCAGAACGCCTGGGCACGTCTGGCCGACATGATCGAGCGGACCGGTCTCGATCTCACCGACACCAAGAGCGAGCGTCTTCGCGACAAGCTCATCTCGGCAGGCTACACGCATCCGGCAGCGCCGCGCATTTTCACGATGGCGCGCATTGGCGCGATGGCGTTCTTCCCGCTGATGTACGTGATCCTGATGTACGGATACTCGGAAGAAACGCCGGGCTTCTTCACGATCTATATCGGCGCGTCGATACTTGGCCTGCTCGGTCTCTATTTTCCGAACCTTTTCATCCAGGCCAAGGCCGATCGCCGCAAGGAAGAGATCGTCAACGGCTTTCCCGATTGTCTCGACCTTCTGCTCGTCTGCGTCGAGGCGGGTCTTGGCATCGAAGCGGCCATGGACCGCGTCGGGCGCGAAATGGTGCAGTCGCACCCGCTTGTCGCGCAGCTGCTTTCGATCGCCGTCCTGCGCCTTCGCGCCGGTGCCAGCCGGGAGGAGGCTTTCCGCCGCCTTGCCGACATGGCCCGTGTCGATGAAATCCGCTCGTTCACGACCCTGCTGATCCAGTCGGACAAGCTGGGCACCAGTATGTCTTCAACGCTGCGCGTTTATGCATCCGAAATGCGTGAAAAGCGCCGCATGCGGGCCGAGGAAAAGGCCCATCGTCTGCCGGTTCTCATTTCGATCCCACTTGTGGTATGCATGCTGCCGACAATGATCGGGGTCCTGATGCTGCCGGCATCCATCCGCGTCGTCCGGGATATCTTCCCGATGATGTCGCGCTGACAAGGTTCGCGGTTCCAAAGGGGGGAAACATGCGCAAGATTGCAAACATCGCGGGCATCGTGCTGGTTGCCGCAACGCTGGGGGGCTGCCAGTCGGTCTTCGGTTCGAACAGCGCCTCGGTCGATCCGTCGACGATCGACATGGGCGACTATTTTGAAAGCCGCCTTGCCATGGGCAAGCTTCACCTCGAAGCGAACCGGCCGACCAGGGCGATCACCGCTTTCCGCCAGGCATCCTACGATCCGCGTTACGCCGGTGAGGCATTCAACGGCATGGCCATCGCTTATGACCGCATCGGTCGTCCCGACCTTGCGCAGCGCTATTTTGCGCGCGCCGTTGCGGCAGCTCCGAAGGATGAACGCTTTGCCCGCAACCTTGCCCGTCTCGAAGGACGCGGCCCGGTAATGGCGCCGGTCTATCCCGAACTCGAGCCGATCGAACTCGCTGTACGCGAGGCCGAGAAGCCGCAGCTTCACGGCCCTGTCACAGTCGAAACCCGTCCTGTCGACGTAGCAGGCGCGGTTGCCGTGGAAAGCCGCCCGACCGTACGCGTCGCCCGCGTGACGCAGGGGCAGGTCGCCGTCAGCAAGCAGGCCGAGCCTGCCGTCCGCATGGCGCTGTCCGACATCGATTCGCCCGTGCGGGTGGAGACCAGCCGTTCGGCCCTGCGCGTGACGCAGCAGGTGCGCCGCAGCCGCATGGCCCGCAAGGCATCCTATCCGATCCGCATCGTACTGAATGACGCAGGTTCGGACAGGCGGAACTGATCTCCCTAAAATCCCCCCACCAACAAGGCAGGAATAATCCCGCGTGAATACGGCTGCTGTCGCGCTTGCCGCGATCTTTACCATCTTTGCTCTTGTCGGTGCGGTTTCCGACATCCGCACGCGGCGCATTCCCAATTGGCTCAACGCCGCGATGCTCGTGGCGGGGCTGGTGCTGGTGACGACGCTCAACGGGTGGCACCTCGGCCTGTCCTCGCTCGGTCATTTCGCCGGTGCGCTGGTCGTTGCCATGATCATCTTCGCGATGAAGCTGTGGGGCGGTGGCGATGCCAAGTTCTACGCCGCAAGCGCTGCGTGGTTTCCCATTTCCGAGGCGCTGGGCCTGTTCGTGTCGATTGCGCTGGCCGGCCTTGTCGTGGCCATAGTCTGGCTGATCATCTTCAAGGTAACGAAGCGCAAGATTTCCAAGGGCGACAAGGTCATGCCCTATGGCGTCGCGATCGCGGCAGGCGGCATCATCATGCAGCTGTCGAACCCGGCCGTGGGATTGCTCCCTTACTGACCTGTCAATGAACCCTCTGGCGAACGCCGTTTCCTTCCGCGACGAAGCGTTTCCGGTCCAGAAGACTTTCAACCCTCAGCGCCAGATCTTCGGGCGAAAACGGTTTCGTGACATAGTCGGAAGCCCCGGCACGCAGGGCGGTCAGCACGTCGAACTGATTGCGACGAGAGGTCATCATGATCACCGGCACATGGCACCGCGTGGGGTGGCTCTTCAGCGCCAGGAGCGTCTCCATCCCGGACCGTATCGGCATCATCCAGTCGAGCAGGATCGCATCGGGCAGACGCTGGCCGACGCGATCCAGCGCCTCTTCGCCGTCTTCGACGACCAAGACTTCATGCCCGACTGTTTCCAGCCTGTGCCGCACCATTTCCGCAAGAATTTCGTCATCGTCCGCGACGAGGATATAGGCCATCGTTTCCTCCGTCTTGCCCCGCCCATCATAGGCTGCGCGCGGCCAAAGCGGTCGGAACGCGGGAACGGGGCGGGGGAGGCATTCGTTTGACGCCCATGGACCAGGCCCCGCAAGCCACATTTACCCGCCGCGAAACAATCGCCAGCAGGGCCCGCTCTCGCATAAGCGGGCGCAAGCTTGCGACGTTTGCCGTCGTCGGCCTGATCCACGTTGCCGCCATCTTCGGCCTTCTGCGCGCATTCGACATCGATTTCGTGCCCGAGGCGGTGAAGGAGACGGTCACCTCATTCTCGATCCCTTTCCAGAGCGAGCCGGAAGAGCCGCCGCAGAAGGTCGAGGAAATCGAACCCAAAGGCGCATCGGGGGCAGAAGCGGCAGAAGCCAAGCCCAAGGAAATCAGCGCCCCACCCGCGCGCATCCCCAAGAAGCAGGACCCCGTCCCGCCGGTCTCTTCTACCGGCGACCAGACGCGTTCGGGCGCGGCAGAGCAGGGCACGGGGACAGGCGGTGGCGGTCCGGGCATCGGCACGGGAAGCGGCGGTCAGGGCACTGGATCGGGCGGGGTTCCCTTCGCCCGCCATGCCGAGAAGATCGCGGGCGAAATCCGCGCCAAGGACTATCCGCGCAGCAGTGTTCAGGAACGCGATGGCGCCTATGTGATCGTCCATTTCACCGTCAATCCCGACGGTACGACCCGCGATTGCCGCGTCCGCCGGTCCAGCGGAAATTCCGAGGTCGACCGGATCACCTGCCAGCTCGTGATCGAACGTTTCCGCTATCGTCCGGCAATCGACGGCGATGGCAATCCGACCAGCGAAAAAGTCGGCTGGAAACAATGGTGGTGGCAGTAACAGCCGTACTTTTGCCGCAATTGCGAGATTCTTTCGCAGATGCAAATTAACATTTCTTCTGGTGGGTTTGCCCGTGTTACGTTTCGGACGAGTCGTCGTAACCGAACCGACATTTTTGCATGTGCGAAGGAACTGTCGGTCCACTCGGGGGTTGCCTTCCGGTAAGCCCCGATAACGCGAGGAAACCCATGTCGGATGATCGCAGCCCGAACGAATCCATTTCCGCCGACCACGGTGGGGCGGACCGATCCGATGTCATAACCCTTTTCCCCGGACAGGCCTCGGACCAGGCGATCGGCCGCGTCGCGGTTGTCGGTACTTATGTCCCGCGCAAGTGCGGGATCGCGACTTTCACCTCCGACCTCGTCGAACAGCTTGGCCGTTATCATGGCGAGCTTGAAGTCGACGTCCATGCGCTCGTCGATGCGAACGATCCATTGGAATACGACGGTGTGGCCCGCGAAATCGTGCAGGACGATGCCGAAGGCTATCGCCGCGCCGCACAAGCCATCAACGACAGCGGGGCCGACGTCGTCTGGCTTCAGCACGAATACGGCATCTTCGGCGGTGAATGCGGCGAGATGGTCTGCGACTTCGTCGATCGCATTGCGGCGCCGATCATCTTGACGCTGCATACCGTGCTGGCCGAACCCGGCGACAAGCAGCGCGAGATCCTTGCCCACCTGCTGTCGCGTGCCGCGCAGGTCATGGTCATGTCCGAGCATTCGGCAGATCTGCTCGCCCGCCTTTACGGCACCGGGCGGGAGAGGCTGACCGTCATCCCGCATGGCGCCCCCGATCGTCCCTTCGGTCGGCAGGACCAGTTCAAAGCGCACCTCGGCCTGTCCGATCGCCCGGTCTTGATGACGTTTGGCCTGCTCGGCCCCGGCAAGGGGATCGAAACCGTGATCGAGGCGCTGCCCGCGATTGCCGATCATCATCCTGACGTAGTCTATCGCATCGTCGGCGCGACGCACCCGAACCTTGTTGCCGAGCATGGCGAAAGCTACCGCGAAGGTTTGCAGGACCTTGCCGCGCAGCTTGGCGTTGCCGACCGGATCGAGTGGGTGGACCGCTTCCTCGACACGCCCGAATTGCTCGACCAGCTGGAGGCGTGCGACATCTACCTGACGCCCTATCCCAATCTCCAGCAATCGACTTCGGGCACGCTCAGCTATGCCGTGGCGCTGGGCAAGGCCGTGGTGTCGACGCCCTATATCCACGCCCGCGAACTGCTTTCTGGCGGTGTGGGTCAGCTTTTCGAGCCGGGCTCATCCCAGGCCGTGGCCGAGGCGGTCAACGGCCTTCTCGACCGCCCCGAAGCTCTCTTGGCCATGCAGCGACGCGCCTATGAAAAGGGGCGCGAGACGATCTGGCCGCGCTTTGCCGATGCGGCAGCTTCGCTCGTCGACAAATGCCTCGGCGAACAGCGTTCCGTTGCCTCGCGCCTGTTCGCGGCGCCCGGCATGGGCGGTTTCATGGGTATGTGTGACGATGTCGGCATGATCCAGCATGCCATCGGCACCGTACCCGATCGCAGCCACGGCTATTGCCTCGACGACAATGCCCGCGCGTTGATACTGATGAACATGACAGACCGGATGGAAGCGCGCGAAGCGGACAGATTCGCCGCGATGTTCGCATCCTTCGTCCAGCACGCCTTCGACCCCTCGCAGGGCAAATTCCGCAACTTCATGGCCTACGACCGGACATGGTCCGAGACTTGCGGCTCCGACGATTCCAACGGCCGCGCGATCTGGGCGCTGGGTCACACCGCGTCGCGCGGGCGTACCGAGGACTTGCGCTGGTGGGCCCGCGGGCTGTTCGATCAGGCGCTGGCAGGCTTTGCCGATATCGATTCCCCGCGCGCCGTCGCCTTCGCCACGTTGGGCGCAGTCGGCAGGCTTGAGGGCGAAAAAGACCACGCGGGGGCTACCGCCATGCTGCAGCGGGGCGGGGCGATGCTCCACGGCCTGCTCGAAGATTCGCGTCGTCCCGATTGGGCCTGGTTCGAATGTGTGCTGGGGTACGACAATCCCCGCCTGTCGCAGGCGCTGATCGAGGCTGGCCGTGCTCTCGACAGGCCCGAGTGGCTGGCATCGGGCCTGTCCTCGCTGCGCTGGATCGCAGAGCAGCAGACTTCGGCGCAGGGCAACTTCCGTGCCGTCGGTTCGGAAAGCTTCCACCAGCCGCACGAAGTCCTGCCTTTCGACCAGCAGCCGCTGGAGGCCCAGGCTGCCGTGGAAGCCGCGATGAGCGCGTTCGACGCGACACAGGACCGCTTCTGGTACGGCCACGCCACCACCGCCTACCGCTGGTTCCTCGGCGACAACGACCGCCGCGTCGTCCTTGCCGATCTGGCCAGTGGCCGCTGCCGCGACGGGATCACCCCGCGCGGGGCCAACCGCAATTGCGGTGCGGAATCGATTTTGGCATTTCAGCTTGCCCACTACGCCGTGGTAGCGCTGGCACATGTGCAGCGAGCCGAGTCGTCCGGAGAAGTCATTGAGAACCAGCGATTACCCCGACAGCCCGCTACGCATTTCAGATGAGCGGCTGTACGCAGACCCTTCGCGGGTCGTCCTTCGCCCATTTCACCTGGGCTGGCAGGCCCGGACAGCAGACGGTAATCGCGCGCTAAAACTGGTCGAGGATATCGCCGGGCTGACCGAGGATCAGGCCGCGATAGAATACCGCCGCGTGCAGCACGATTTCGCCGAGCGCCACTGGCAGACCGAGACCATGTTTCTCGAACGCTATGCCGAGGTGGAGGAAGTGCTCGACATCGACGGTTCGAAATTCTCCGAAATGCGGCGCAAGCTGATCGGCAGCTATTTCTGCCACGAATATACTTACGCTGCAGCCGCGCTGATGAACCCGTCGATCGTGCCGCATCCCGATCAGTCGGGCATGTCGGGCGATGCCTGCCGCTTTGTCATGTCGCTGCGCGCCGTTGGCGAGGGGCACATTTCCTCGATCGCGTTCCGTGAAGGCATCCTGGAACCTGGCGGCAATTTCGAGCTGTGGCCGCAGTCCACTTTCGCGACTGCCGCCGACAGTGCGGTGGCCGAAGTAGCGGGTGATAACGCCGTCACTGTCTATCGCCATGCCGATTCCAGCCTTTCTAACACCGTGATCTTCCCTGTCACCGAACAGCAGGCCGGCGGGCTGGAAGACTTGCGCCTCGTGCGGTTCGACCATGGCGGCGGCGATTACGAATGGATCGGCACCTACACCGCCTATTCGGGCCGTTCGATCCGGTCCGAGCTGATGAGAACCCGCGATTTCAAGAGCTTCACGCTCGAGGCAATTCAGGGGAAGGCCGGGCGCAATAAGGGTATGGCTCTGTTCCCGGAAAAGATTGGCGGGCAGTACGTCATGGTCGGACGGCAGGACGGGAAGAACCTGTTCCTGCTGCGATCCGACGACTTGTCGTGCTGGGACGACGAGGGCGAACTGCTGATGGGGCCAAAATACCCGTGGGAATTCATCCAGATCGGCAATTGCGGCAGCCCGATCCTGACCGATCATGGCTGGCTGCTGTTCACCCACGGCGTGGGCGCAATGCGCAAGTATGCGCTGGGCTGTGCGCTGCTCGACCGAGAGGATCCGTCAAAGGTCCTTGCCCGCAGCAAAGCGCCGGTCCTGACCGCAGAGGACGACGACCGGTCGGGATATGTCCCCAACGTGGTCTATACATGCGGTGCGCTGAAAATGGGCGAGGACCTTTTGGTTCCTTACGGCATTTCAGACAGTGCGGTCGGATTTGCTACCTGTACGGTCGAGGATCTCCTGCAGATCATGGAGTAAGATGTTGAAAACCAAGATGGTTCCGGTTGTCCTGTGCGGCGGAAGCGGGACCCGTCTCTGGCCCCGTTCGCGGGCATCGCGGCCCAAGCCCTTCATCCCGCTGGTCGATGAAGAGCCGCTGTTCATCTCCACCCTGAAGCGCTGTGCCGACCCCGAAATGTTCGGCGCGCCGGTCGTCGTTACCGGCAGCGCGCATCTCGAACATGTCGAGGCGCAGCTCGACGCTGCCGAAGGCACCGTGATCGTCGAACCGATGGCCCGCAACACCGCCGCCGCCATCGCGCTGGCCGCCTGCAGGCTGGACGCGAACGACGTCATGCTGGTCTGCCCGAGCGACCACCACATCGCCGATTGCGACGCTTTCAACTCTGCGGCCGCGCGTGCCTGCGAACTGGCGCGCGAAGGCTGGCTGGTGGCATTCGGCATCACGCCCGACGCGCCGGAAACCGGCTTCGGCTACCTGAAGCAGGGTGACGAGATCGGCGACGGCGCATGGGCCATCGAACGTTTCGTCGAAAAGCCCGACCGTCCACGTGCGGAGGCTTTCCTGGCCGAGGGCGGGTATAGCTGGAACGGCGGCCTCTTCGCCTTTCGCGCCGGCACTTTCATGGACGAACTGACCGCACACCGCCCGCAGATCGCGCAAAAAGCGCGCGAGGCAGTGAGTGCAGGACACGCCGAGGGGCGCCGCTTCTACCCCGAAGCCAAGGCCTTCGCCGAGATCGAGAGCGAGAGCGTCGATTACGCGGTCATGGAAAACACCGGCAAGGCCGCGATGGTGCCTGTCGCCATGGGCTGGTCCGACATCGGCAACTGGCAGGCGCTGCGCGAGGCGCGGGCGCGGGACGAGGATGGCAATGTCGCGCGCGGCCGGGTCGAACTGGTCGATTGCCGCAATGTCATGGTCGACAGCGACGGGCCGCGCGTCTCGGTCATCGGGCTTGAAGACGTGATCGTCGTGGTCGACGGGGACGACATCCTCGTCACCAGTGCTGAAGGTTCGCAAAAGGTCGGCAAGCTGACGGGCGCCTGCTCGCAATGAGCAGCGTCCTCTGCACGATCTCGGTCGAGAAGCCGTGGGGCAAGGATACCCTGCCGCCGCCGTTCACCGCGCCTGAAGGCCAACGGATCGGCGAGATCTGGTTCGAACCGCCCGCGGCTCTGCCCGATCTCCTCGTCAAATACATTTTCACCAGCGAGAAGCTGTCGGTGCAAGTTCACCCCGATGACGACCAGTCCGAAGCGGCGGGACTGGGCCGTCAGGGCAAGTCGGAATGCTGGTACGTGATCGACGCCGAACCGGGCGCGACGCTGGGCATCGGGTTCGCAAGGGACCTCGATGCCGGCACGATGCGCGCCGCATCTCTCGACGGCAGTATCGAGGACATGCTTGTCTGGCACGAGGTCAGGGCAGGCGACTTCTTCTACATCCCGGCCAACACCGTCCATGCCATCGGCGCGGGCGTCAGCCTGATCGAGGTGCAGCAGAACAGCGACATCACCTACCGCCTCTACGACTATGGCCGCGCGCGCGAACTGCACTTGGAAGAGGGCATGGCCGTCGCAAAGGGCGAGCCTTACGACATGCGTCTGCACCAGACTGTGCCCGAGGGCGGGACGATGCGGCTGGTCGAAGGTCCGTTCTTCCTGCTCGACAAGGTTGAGGGGCCGGTCGAACAGGCGATCGCGGGCGACTATCCGGGCGCGCTGCTGGTCATTCCGCGCAGCGAAGGCGTGAGCGTTGCCAGCAAGGCGGTCGCTGTCGGCGAATGTGCTCTGGCGGACGACATCCACTGTGTAGAGATAGCGGGCGGGGCGACCGCGCTGCTGACGCGGGGCTGTTGAGCCTGCTTTCCCGAATGCATCGGGGGCGTTAGAACCGGCGCATGATCGTTCAGACCATCCAGCTTGCACTCGCGCCGGTGTTCGTGCTCGTCGCCATCGGCAACATCCTCAACATGATGGCTTCGCGGCTGTCTCGCGTGGTCGACCGTACCCGCGAGATGCAGGTCGCCTTTCGCGAGTCGAGTGGCGAGGAACACGACGCCAGTGTGCGCGAACTGCGGATGCTGGCTCGCCGCACGACGCTGATCGGGCGGGCGCAACTGATGATGGTGCTGTCTGCAATCACCATCGGGATCACGGTCGTGCTGATCTTTTCCGGCCAGTTCCTGCACGCGGCCACCGAAGCGGCAGTCGCGATCAGTTTCGCCACCGCGATTGCCCTGCTGCTTGCAGGCCTGATCCTGTTCCTGATGGAAACGCGGGTAGCCTCGGAACAGCTGCGTGTCCCGCTCGCCTATCTGGAACTGGACCGCGATCTTTAGGCCAGCAGCTTGCGGCCCTTCTGCTCGATCGCGCCGGAAATCATCGGCTCGACGAAGGACAGCGCGAACGGCAGGTCAATCGTGAAGACCACGGCTTCATCCTCGATATCGACATTGCCGGTCATTTCCTGACCCATCGCGCGGATCGTCAAGACCATGCGGTCTTCGCTGGCCCAGCTGGTCTCGATTTCGGCCATCCCGCCGGGGACCAGGTTGGTCATCGAATCCTGTTTGTCGTCGAGGCGACGGCGCACCTCCGCCTTGGGGAGCGAGTGCGGCACGGCTACGCGCATGTCAGTTTTCCTTGGGTGAATATTCAGGTGTCAGGGAATCGGTCTCGCCCAGCGCCTTGGGCGCAGGGGAAACCGGAGGCAGAGCCGGATCGGGCGCGCCGGGAGGTGGCAGGGCGGGCGTTTCGTCCATCGCGCTGCCGTACTTGTAGTCGAGATAGCGGGTCCGCACCGCCAGCGCATCGAGATCGCCTTCGGCCAGTTGGCGCGTCACGGTGTCGATCTCGCGGCTGATGCTCTTCAGGCTTTCGGTCACCTGGCTGTCGGGCGTGCTGCCCGCGCTCTCCTGCGAACGCAAGTGGCGCGGGATCTTGGTATAGCTCGACACGACTTCGGGGAGGTCGCGAGTGACGAGATTGCGTACCGAAACGGCGGCAGGCGTGTTCTCGTCCAGACCCTGAAGCTGCACGCCAAGCCCGTCGAGTTGCACGCCGATCTGGTCGACGAGCGTCACGGCAGGCGCGGGCAGGGCAGGGCGCTGGTGTTCCAGCCAAAGCTCGGTCTTGGCCACGTTCTGTTGCAGGTCGCCGCGCGACAGGGTGGCCGCCTTGGGCGCCTTGATCTTGGGATACCTGCTCAGAACCCAGACCGCGACGACGGCGAGCAGGACGGTGATGAACAGCCCTTCGAAGCCCAGCGCGCTGACGAACAGGCCAAAGCCCATCGCGGCCACGACGATCGTGGCAATCGCGATGAAGATACGCTTCAGCTTGGCCGCCGCGTGCTCTTTCTTCAGACGCGCCGAACCGGCCCCGATCGACCCGCGGTGATAACCGCCGGTGCGGTTCACCGCGAGGCTGGTGCGGGCCCCGTCCATGATGCGGGAGGTATCGTGAGTGCTGTCGGCCATTGTGCTCGCGCTCAGCTATCCAGGCTCAGCAGCGGGTTCGACTGTGCGTCGACCTGCGCCCTGGCTGCGCCTTCTGCACGGGCGATATAGCCGCGCGAACGCTCTACCTCGTCCGACAGGGTGTCGACCGTCTGCTTCATGGAATCGAGCGCCTTCAGCTTGAAGGTGTCGATGGTGTCCATCGTATCGTAGATGTTCTGGAAGGCGCGCTGCAGCGTTTCCAGCGGGATCGTGCTGGAAGCGGCCTGTTCGTGGATCTTGCCGGTCTGGTCGCGCAGCAACGTGCTGGTGGAATCGATGATCCCCGCCGTCGTTTCGTTGAGCGCCGTAATCTGGCCAAGGACCAGCCGCTGGTTCGTCATCGCCTGTGCCACGGTGACCGCGGTGCGAAGGGCCGACACGGTGGTCGTGCTGGCGCGGTCCACGCCCTTCACCAGTTCGACGTTGTTCTTCTTCACAAGATCAAGCGCGAGGTAGCCCTGAACGCTGACCGCCATTTGCGTCAAAAGGTCCTGCGTGCGCTGGCGAGTGTAGAACAGCGCGCTCTCGCGGATCGCCTTGGCCTTTGCCGGATCGGTGGCGTCAAGATCGTTTGCCGCGTCCTCAAGCTTCGCGTCGAGGGTTTTGGAAATGTGGATCATCTGCTCCAGCTTGCCCATCGCTTCCCACAGCTTCTGGCGCTCGACGTCGATGGCGGCATTGTCCATCAGCAGCTCGTCCTTGCCGCTGGCAAGGCGGGCGAGGATCGCCTGGATGTGGCCCTGCGCGCTGGTATAGCTGTCAAAATAACCTTTCAGCTTGTTGCCGAAGGGGATGATGCCGAACAGCTTGCGGCCCGTAAGCTTGCCCTTGCGGCCGGGATCGAGATCCTCGACCGTCTGGCGCAGTTCGGTAAGGTCCGCGCCGATGCCGCTGTCCGCGTCCATTGCGCGCACGGGGCGATCGAGAAACCGGTTCGACATCGACGATGCCGCCATGATTTCCTTGCGACCCATGTTGGTCAGCTGGTCGACCTTCTTGCCGAATTCGGGCGAGTTCGCGTCCTGCGCGATCAGGTCCGACACGAAAAGATCGACTTTCGCTTCCAGCTTGGACTTCGTCTCTTCCTCGACCGGGACGAGGCCGGCCGCCTTTTCGGGCTTTACGTCCGGAACGGGGCTGGGCGCTTCCAGCGTGAGTTCGGTTGCGGTCGCGGTTGCGGTCGGCTGTTCTGCCATGGTCATCCCGTGTTTGAAGGGCATGTGCGCCCTTGTGGTTCATCAACTGTATTAGCTATGTAAGACACGTAATTCAAGGACTGCCGGACTGATCCTTCAGTCGGTCTGACCCAGTTGTTGTGTGATATGGGCAAGCCACCTGTCGCTTTCGATATGGCTTAGCAGTGCGATGTTGACGTCTTCGCGAAGCGGGCTGTCTTCGGGGAGGGCAATACCATAGTCCTGCCGCCCGAACGATCCGGGCAACACGCGCAAGTCCGCCAGCCCTTCGCGCCCCACCGAATAGCGCAGAAGCGGATCGTCGTGCACGAATGCGTCGATCTCTCCGCTGGCGAGCGCCTGCAAGCCGCCGGAAACTTCCGAAAAGCCGGTTGAGGCAATGCCGTCGCGGGCCAGCCATTCCTCTCCTGCCGAATCCGCCACGACCCCAACGCTGACCCCGTCGAGGTCGCCCGGCCCCGTCACCGCGCCTTCCAGCCTGTCCGCCGTCAGAGATGAAGCGATCATGCCGGTAATTGTCGAGATGATGAGAAGGGCCGTGAACATCCAGATCAGAGCGACGATCTTGCCCGCAGGCGTGCGCGGTGCCTTGTCGCCGTAACCCACCGTGGTCATCGTGACGGCGGCGAACCAGAAGCCCGATCCGATACCCTTGGCGTCGGTGGCAAATTCTTCCGAATTGCGCTTCCGCTCCGCCAGCCAGAACAATACGCCGACCACGGTCAGCATCGCGATCAGGACGGCCAGCGTCTTCATGAAGTCCCACGAGAAAAACTTGCCGATCAGCGTAAAATAGGACGCAGGTTCCTTGCGTGCGGCGATCCCGAAGCCGGTGGCGTAGAACGGGTGGCTGAAATCCACGTCCTGTTCGCGCGCCTGCGTGATGGTCAGCGCGCCCACGCTGGCGTCGTATTCGCCTTTTGCGACGCCCGCGATCATGTCGTTGAGGTCGGCTTCCTCGAACGTGTATTCGTATCCGTTGGTGTCGGCGACTGCGCGCCACAGCTCGATGGCGAGCCCTTCCCAGCGGCCGTCGTCGCCCTTCATCGCGAAAGGAGGGGCCTCGCGCGTGGCGATGCGCATATCCCCGCCTTCCTGCGCCGTTGCGGCAGCGGGCGAAAAAAGGGCAAGGCAGGCCAGCATTGCGGCAAGAATTGCGGGCAATCTGCGCGGTATAGGGCTCGTCGTGCGATCCATGACTCGATCATGCCGCAAACAGAAGGGGTTGCAAGCCCACCGGTTCATCTGCTCGCAATGAATGTTCCGTGAAATGGCGATCCGGTCTATGATCGGCCACCATTTTCACGAAGAGAACACGTACCATGATCCGCAAATTCGCAACCGGCGCCGCACTTGCCGCCGTCGTCCTTGGCCTTGCCGCCTGCAACACCGTCAAGGGTCTTGGCGAAGACATCGGCTCGGTCGGCCGGGCCGGCGAAGAAGCCATCAACTGATCGGCGTAACGCGGGGCGGCCGGTTCGTCCCGCGTGGCCAGCGGCCGGGCAGGCGAAGAGCTAGCGGTACTCGTTCCAGCTCTTCGTCAGCATGACGGCGCAATTGATGATTCCGACCAGCGAATAGGTTTGCGGATAGTTGCCCCAAAGCTCTAGGCTCTTGGGATCGATGTCCTCGCTCAACATCCCGGCGCCCGTACGGCGGTCGAGCATGACTTCGAACAGGCGGCGTGCTTCCTCGGTCTGACCGGTCAGCGACAGCGCCTCGATCAGCCAGAAGGTCGCGACGTTGAACGCAGTGTGCGGCACGCCGAAATCGTCCTTGCTGTCATAGCGCAGCATGTGATCGCCCCGGCGCAGCGATTTTTCGACCACTTTCAGCGTCGAATGGATCTTGGGATCATCCTTGGAGATGAATCTCAGGTCGAGCAACTGGATGATGGAGGCATCGCGCATCTTGCCGCCGAAGGTGGAGGAGATGAGACCCTCTTCCTTGTTCCAGCTCTTTTCCAGGATCTCTTCGCGAAGGCGCGCGGCGTTTTCGCGCCAGTATTTCTCGCGGTCCTCGATGCCCAGTTCCTTCGCGGCATGGGCAAGCCGGTCGCACGCGGCCCAGCACATCGCCGCCGAATAGGTGTGCACGTGGCTGGAATTACGCAGTTCCCACAGGCCGGCGTCGGGCTGATCCCACACGGAAAGCGCGCGTTCGCCCACCTTTTCGAGCTGCCGAAAATCCTCCATCCCGCTCATGCGTAACAGGCGCCGGTCGGCGAATGCCTGCGCGCTCGACAGGACGATCTGGCCATAGGCGTCGTGCTGGATCTGGAACCAGGCGGCATTGCCGATGCGCACCGGGCCCATGCCGCGATAGCCGGCAAGATGTTCCGCTTCCCCTTCGGGCAGTTCGGGATTGCCGCGCACGTCGAACATCGGGTGGATGTGCCCGCCCTTGGCATTGTCGACGATGTTGCGCAGGAAGCCGAGGTAGCTTTCCAGCACGTCCAGCGCGCCGATGCGGTTCAGGGCCTGCACGGTGTAATAGGCATCGCGGATCCAGCAGTAGCGATAGTCCCAGTTCCGCCCCGAATCGGCATGTTCGGGGATCGAGGTGGTAAGCGCGGCGACGATCGCGCCGGTATCCTCGTGCTGGCAAAGTTTCAGGCCGATCGCGGCGCGGATGACGGCGTCCTGCCATTCGAAGGGGATGGCAAGCCCGCGTACCCAATGGCGCCATTCCTTGGCCGTGCGCGACAGCATGTCGCCGATGCCGCTTTCGAGGCTGGTCGAGAAACTTTCGTCCGGGCCGAAAAAGAAGTGGAGCTGGCGTTCGACGCGGAACGCCGTTTCCTGCTGGACGAGGCCGATGGGCGCATCGGTCGTCAGGCGCATCGTCATCGCCGGGATCTTGAAGGTGATGTGGCTGGACCCGAAGCTGCGTTCGGGAACTTGCGCGCCGTATTCCGCCGAGGGCCGCAGCGCCATGCGGATGCGCGGGCTGCCGCTGAGGGGGCGCACCACGCGCACGAAGGCGACGGGGCGATAGATGCGGCCCTTGTCGCGATAGCGCGGACAGAAATCGAGCACTTCCAGTGAATTGCCGTGATCGTCGGCATAAGTCGTCTTCAGGATCGGCGTGTTGCGGATATATTCCTGATGGGCGACGCTGCCGCCTTCCATGTCGATAGACCAGAAGCCGATCGCGTCTTCCTTGCTGCGCCCGTTGTCGAGCAGCGAACAGAACACCGGATCGCCATCGACGCGCGGGATGCAGGCCCAGGTGAACGTCCCGTGCCTGTCGACCAGCGCAGATGCTTGGCAATTCCCGATCGGCCAGAGTTCGAGATTGGCATAGTCGCCAAGGTGGGCGGGATGTTCGGGCGAACGGCCCTGAGCGTGGCTCTGCGGGTCATGATTCGGCTGTGTCATCCGGTCTCAGTTTAGGAACAAGGTCGCGTGTGTGAAGGGCGGTGTGCGAAAATTTTGCATTGCACAACGACGGGCCGTTCTCGACAGGGGGCGGACCTTCGTTAAAACGAGGACAGGACAACTGCGGGCGCGGACCCGCCACAGGGAAGATCGATGGTAGAACAGGCAGATGCCGCGCGCCGCGCGCGGACGAGTTTTACGGGCGTTCTGGTATCGCTCAGGCTTTGGTGGCGGCATTCGGTCATCAACACGGTCGACCAGAATTCGGTGATCGAGAACCGCCGCGAAGAGGCGGTGATTTCCGCCCGGTATATGTTCATGCTGGCCATGTCGGCGGGGATCGCGGTGCTGGGCTTGCTGTTGTCGTCGCCTGCCGTCGTCATCGGCGCCATGTTGCTGTCGCCGCTGATGGGGCCGATCATCGGCCTTGGTTTCGCGCTGGCGACGGGGGACTATGCGTGGATGCGCAAGTCGCTGCGCGCTCTTGCCGTGGGTACGGTGCTGGCAGTGCTGTTCACCGCGTTGATCGTCGCGATCTCGCCGCTGCAGACGGTTACGCAGGAAATCGCGGCGCGTACACGTCCCAACCTGTTCGACCTGTTCATCGCATTCTTTTCGGCGCTTGCGGGCGCCTATGCGATGATCCGCGGGCGCGAGGGCACTGTCGTCGGTGTCGCCATCGCGACGGCGTTGATGCCGCCGCTAGCCGTGGTGGGCTTCGGCCTCGCCACGCTGAACTGGACGGTCTTTTCGGGCGCGCTGCTGCTTTACGTCACCAACCTCATCACCATCGCGCTGACCGCCATGATGATGGCGCGGCTCTATGGTTTTCACACGCAGCTTTCGGACAAGCAGACGCGGATGCAGGATGTTCTCGTCGTCATCGCGTTTGCCGGTCTGGCTGTGCCGCTGGGTCTATCGCTGGTTTCGATCGCGAAGGAATCGAACGCACAGCGCCTTGCCAATACCGCGATCCTGGACAGCTTTCCCGGTAAGGCCCGCATTTCGCAGATCGACATCGACTTTGACGCCGATCCCGTTGCGGTTTCGGCAACGGTGTTGACGCCCGAACTGCGCGCAGGTGCCGAGGAAGCGGTGAACCGCAGGCTGGCCCGCATCATGGAGGCGCCGGTTGCCCTGACACTCGACCAGTTCGAGGTGGGCACCAGCGCATCGGCGGCAGAGCAGGCAGAGCTGAACGCAGCGCGTGCAAGAGAGCAGGCAGCGAACGACCGCGAGGTCCGCGATCTCGTCGGGCGGCTGGCGCTGATTTCGGGCGTGCGCGAGGCCGACGTCTTCGTCGACCGCGAGGCGCGCCGTGCGCAAGTGACCGCCGTGCCATTGCCGGGCGCGAAGCTCTCGACTTACGCTGCCCTCGAAAAGCGCATTTCGGACAGCGTGCCGCGCTGGCAGGTCACGCTTCTGCCGCCCGCAGGCGCGCTACCGGACTTGAGGACCGAGGCTCCGGCAGCCGCTGCCGACGGGACGGTACCCGATGGCCGCGTGCTGACCGCCGAGGGGCAAGGCGCGCTCGACCTCATCATATGGTCTGCGCAGCGTATCAAGGCGCCCGTGCGGCTGACTGGTGGGGCAGGCGACATTGCGCCTGTCCGCAAGGCGCTGGAGGAAAAGCAGGTGCCTTTCGTGGTCGAGGAGCAGCGCCGAGACAGCGGACTCGTGCGAACGGGCTGGGCGACACCCGACACGCTTTCCGAAGAATAACGATAACGGGAGAATACCGATGGCGATCGAGATCCGGATCCTTGTCTACGCGGCGATCCTGCTGCTGGTGCACATTTTCACGGCGGTGCACTTCAAGACGAAGCAGTACGGGACGAAGTGGAACACCGGCGCGCGGGACGAGGATCTGCCGCCGGCGAACCCCATCGTGGGGCGATTGGAACGCGCGCGCGACAATTACCAGGAAACGCTTCCGATCGCTGTCATCGGCCTGCTGGGCGTGGTGGTGGCTGGCAAGACCAGCGATCTTACCGCGCTGGGCGGCTGGATCTGGCTGGGCGCACGCATCGTCTATCTGCCGCTTTATTGGGCAGGTATTCCGGTGGTGCGGACGTTGGTATTCCTTGTCAGCGTGATCGGCCTGATCATGGTGATTTGGCCGCTGCTCTGGGGCTGATCCGGGGGGAGGGAGACCGGTCGGAGAAATCGAGGCGGCCCTACGTGGGGCCGCCCCTCCTCTCCAACCGATCAACAGTTAGGCGGCGAGCTGGTAAGGCTCGATCTCGCCGGACAGGTAAAGCTTCTTGGCCTTCGCGCGGCTCAGCTTGCCCGAAGACGTGCGGGGCAGCGTGCGCGGCGGCACGAGTTCGACGACACAGTTCATGCCGGTTATCGAACGGACCTTGTCGCGGATCTGGTCGTGCAGCTTCACACGCTCGACCGGATCGGAAACGCGGCAGTGGACGAGGACCGCGGGCACTTCCTCGCCGTTTTCGGCCTGCACCGCGAATGCCGCGATGTCGCCCTGGTGGAAGCCCGGCAGCTGTTCCACGGCCCACTCGATATCCTGGGGCCAGTGGTTCTTGCCGTTGATTATGATCATGTCCTTGGCGCGGCCGACGATGAACAGGTAGCCGTCTACCATGTAACCCATGTCACCGGTATCCAGCCACCCGTCGACCAGGCACGCCTCGGTCGCTTCGGGATCGCGGAAATAGGAATGCATGACGCTGGGGCCCTGGCACCAGACCTTGCCGATGTGGTGATCGGGCAACTCGTGCCCGTCCTCGCCGCGGATCACGACTTCCATGTCCTTCACGGCCTTGCCGCAATTGACGATGGCGCGATAGCGGGCCGGGCGCGACAGATCGCGCGGGGTGCCGGAAAGACGCTCTTCCTCGACCAGTTCGACGCGGATGCCTTCACCCGGCGGCATGATCGTCACGGCCAGCGTCGCTTCGGCAAGGCCGTAGCTGGGCGTGAAGGCATTGGCCTTGAACCCTGCGCCGGCAAAGGCATCGACGAATCCCTGCATAACGTCGGGGCGGATCATGTCGGCCCCGTTGCCCGCCAGCCGCCAGCGCGACAGGTCGAAGCGTTCGGAAACGTTCGACTGGCTGGAGATGCGGCGCGCGCAGATGTCGTAACCGAACGTCGGCGAGTAGGAGATGGAATCGCCCTCGTTCCGGCTGATGAGGTCAAGCCATGCCAGCGGGCGGCGGGCAAAGTCCTCGGTCTTCAGATAGTCGCCCGAGACCTGGTTCGCGATGAGCGAGAGAAAACAGCCGACCAGACCCATGTCGTGATACCACGGCAGCCACGAGATGCAGCGGTCGTTCTCGGCCAGACACATCCCGTGCGAGTGGCTGGCAAGGTTCGACACCAGCGCGCGGTGGGTGACGGCAACGCCGTGCGGGAAACGGGTCGAGCCCGAGGAATACTGCAGATAGCAGATGTCGTCGGGCGAAAGCCTGGGCAGCGCGACCTCGGGGGCCTCGCGCTCTCCGAACGAATTCCAGTCGATCCCCTGACAGCCCTGACGCTGGGCCGCGGCCTCGGTCATGGCGGCGATTTCGGCGGGGTAGAACAGGACCGTAGGATCGCTCGACTGCAGCTGGACGGCCAGCTGGTCGATATAGCTTTCCTTGCCGCCGAAGCTGGTCGGCAGCGGCAGGGGCACGGGCCATGCGCCGGCATAGACCGCGCCGCAGAACAGTGCCGCGAATTCGGTGCCGGTTTCGGCAATCAGCGCCACGCGGTCGCCTGGCTTGATGCCTGCGGCCACCAGCCTGCGGGCCATCGCCAGCGCATCTTCGCGCAGTTCGGCGTAAGTATAGACCCGGGTAAGCTTGCCGCGCGGATCGTGGAAATTCAGGCCGCGATTGCCTTGCGCCGCGTAATCGATCGCGTCTGCAAAGGTATCGAAGTCGGCCAGCCGGCGCGGAAGGGAATCCGCGTTCGGCGTGGGAACGAGGGTCGTTTCAGCCGTGGGGGCGGTCTGAGTCATGAAAACTAAGCTTTCCCGTCCAATTGCAAATCCGGCCGCTCTAGCCTGTCGCTTGATGAATACGGCATGAAATTCGCTCCCCCCGGTGCAGTCGCCGTTTTTATCGTTACATCCACCACTTGCGACCCGTGAGGCCGCTTGCATTGTTACGAGACTGTGGCACGAATATGGCGCGATGGATGGAAGCGAGGGCGAATATCCCCGGAAAAGGCGGGCTGCAAGGGTAAGAAAGCCTTTGACCCCGATTATGCTGGAAGAGCTTGCCGTCGCCTATGTCGCCCGTTTCGCCACTTCGGCGAAGGCGTTGGAGCGGTATTGCAGGCGAAAATTGCGGGAACGCGGCTGGGAAGGGCAGGAGGAAGGCACCCCAGCGCCCGATGTCGCCGCGCTCGTCTCGCGCTTCGTCGAAAAGCGGTATGTCGATGACGAGGAATTCGCCCGGTTGCGCACCGGAAGCCTGCTGCGCCGCGGATATGGCGCAAGGCGGGTTGGCGCGGCGCTGGACCAGGCGGGCATCGCTGGCGAAGACCGGCACGACATCTCGCAAGCCGACAGGCGTCACGCCGCGCTGCGCATGGCAGAGAAACGGCGGTTCGGGCCGTTCGGCGCAGACGGGGCACCAGCCGACGACAGGGCCGTGCGCGAAAAACAGATCGCGGCGATGATCCGTGCGGGACATTCGCTGGACGCGGCGCGCGAATTGGTCGATGCGCCCGATCAGGACACGGCCCGCGACTGGGCCCATGCTCTCGACGAAGAGGAATACCGATGAAATCGATCCTGGGCCCGGTGCTGCTGAGCCTGATGGCAACCGGGCTGGCTGCGGGCGGCTGCACGCCATCGGCAGAGCAGCCCAAGGCTGCCGCCAGCGAAACGACGGCCACGCGCCACCCCGTATCGGGCCTTGCCATCGTTCCGGTCACGCTGACGATCGACGGCAAGACCCACGAGATCGCCGCCGAATATGCCGGCACGCCGCAGGAACGCGCCCGCGGCCTCATGTTCCGCACCGAACTGGGCGCTGACGAGGGGATGATCTTCGATTTCAGCACCACCGATTCGCAGCCGAGCCGTCAGGGCTTCTGGATGAAGAACACGGTCATCCCGCTCGACATCATCTTCGTGAAAGTCGACGGCACGATCGATACGATCGGCGCGAATGCAGAGCCCTATTCGCTGGAATCGGTGCGTTCGACGGGGCCTGTCATGTACGTGCTGGAACTGGCTGGTGGGCGCGCTGCGGAGCTGGGGCTGGAGGCAGGCGACAAGGTCACTTTTACCGCTCCGGCGGGATAAGCGCGCAGATTGCCGCTTGAGGGTGCGTCTTGCAGTTGCACGCGTGCGCGCTTGCGGCTAATCGCACACGCACCATGAGCATCCTCGGCAAGATCTTCACGTGGTGGAACGGCGCCACCTTCACCACCATGATGAACACGAGCCGCCACGGCGAGCACGTGGGCACCGACGCGCAGGGCAACAAGTACTATCGTGCAAAGAAGCCCAACGCGCAGGGCAACGAACGCCGCTGGGTCATCTACGACGGTGCCAACGATGCCAGCCGCGTTCCGGCCGAATGGCACGGTTGGCTGCACGGGGCCTTCGATTCGGTTCCTGAATCGAACCTTCCCCCGCCGCGCATCTTCGAGGTCGACTACACTCCCAACGCCACCGGCACCGCGGGCGCCTATCGCCCCGCCGGCGCGCTGGAAAAGGGCGGCGTGCGTGCGCGTGCGACCGGGGACTACGAAGCCTGGTCGCCCGACCAGTGAGCCGATCCGCCCTGAAGGCCGCAACGCTCGCGCTTGGCGCGGCACTGCTGCTGGCAGGTTGCGGCGACAAGCCCGCTGAAGAAGGCGGCACGCCTGCGGTTCAGACCGACGATTCCGTTGCCGCTCCGGTCGCGAACGAAACCGTTGCCGCGACCGAGGAACAGGCCCCCGACGGCACTCTGCCCGAAGGCACGCCGCTGGAAGAGCGGGTCGCAACGCTGGGTCTGCTCAACAAGCGCAACAACCTGACGCAGGATGTCGTGCTGAAGCCGGGCGAGGAAAAGCGCATCGACGACGTGCTGATCCGCCTGAAGACGTGCGAGCGTCGTCCGCCCTGGGATAACGAGCCCGAGGAAGGCGCCTTCGTGCAGGTCTTCACGACCGACGACCGCGAAGACGACAATCCGGACTGGACGCGTGTTTTCTCCGGCTGGCTGTTCCTAAACAGCCCGTCACTGAACGTGGTCGAACATCCGATCTACGACGTGTGGATCAAGGACTGCGCGATGACTTTCCCGGGTGAGGAAGAGGCCGCCAACGCCGCGAAGGCATCGGGCAGCGGCGCGTAAGGCGCAAATTCCGCCGGGCGGCAGGCCTGCTCCACCTTTTCCAGATAGGCCGACTGCGACATCGCCACCGCGCCCATCGAGGCAAGGTGCGCGGTCATGAACTGGCAGTCGAGTAGTTCCATCCGTGCTTCGCGCATGGCGGCGACCAGCCAGCACAGCGCGATCTTCGAAGCGTTGGACACGCGGCTGAACATCGATTCGCCGCAGAACACTCGGTCGAACGACACGCCGTAGAGCCCGCCGACCAGGCGTTCGCCGTCCCAAACCTCCACCGAATGGGCGTGGCCCAGCCGGTGCAGCAGCGAATAGCTCGCCACGATACGATCGCTGATCCAGCTTTCGCCCTCTTCCCCGTCCTCGTCGGGTCGCGGCGCGGCGCATTCGGCCATGACCTGCCCGAAGGCGCGGTTGCAGGTGATGGTAAGGCGGTCCCGCCTCAGTTCCTTGGCCAGAGAGCGCGAGACCTGCAGCCCGTCCAGCGGAATGATCGCGCGCTCGCGAGGTTCGATCCACATGATCTCGGGATCGTCGCGGCTTTCGGCCATCGGGAAAATGCCGCTGCGATAGGCGAGCAGCAGCAGGTCGGGCGCGATGACCGCGTGGGACTTGTCGGGAGGCGCGCCGGTCGACATCGGAGGCGAATATGCCCCGCGTTCGGGGGCTTGTCACGCACGCCTGCCAATTTCCTTGCAAGAGGCGCTTGTCAGCCGGTGCGAAGGGCGATAGAGGCCGCTCCACCCGCAGGAGTGTAGCTCAGTTGGTAGAGCATCGGTCTCCAAAACCGAGGGCCGCGGGTTCGAATCCTGCCACTCCTGCCACTCCTGCCACTTCCCGAAATACTTGGCGAAGCCCCTTGCCTCCCCAAGGGAGTGCCACCTGCTGCGGCACGCGAAGTGATTTCGCCAGTCTCATGGCTGATGGCGGACTATTCCGCGCCGGTTTCCATCTGGTCCCCCGCGCCGGGCTTAAAGGACCAATCCCCACCATCCACCGGCTGCATGATGTCCGGCCAGGTCGCATCGTCGCGATCGGCATCTATGCCAACGTCTTCGTCCAGAAATGCGGGCGGTGCCCTTGAGACCTCAGGGGGATGTGGACGTCAGCCGCACAGGCGATTTAAGACGATCTCAATCTTTCGATGGAAGGTGAATCCAAAATCAGGGGACTAAAATGCGTTTGAAGCTTTCTTTGTGTCTATTTTCTATTGCCCTTGCCTCCTGCGGTTCGGGAGAAACCGGAGAGGTCGATGCGGAAGTTGCAGAGACCGGGGCGAGCGATGCGACAAGTACACAAGGGGCGGCCTCCAGTTTTACAGATGCTCGCACTTATTCGCTGGCGGAGGCCATGGACACGGAGGTCTTTGGTCTGAAGTTCAACATGACCATCGACGAAACAAGAGACGCGTTGATCAAGGCTGGCTTCGGCTTGCCCGATGGTTGGGAGTATAGCGACGGGACCGGAGCCAGGCAGCAGGCTGCCGAGGTGGGGCTCAAGAAAATTGGAAGCCGGGAGCCGGGCTATCTGCAGAAACACGTCCACAAATGGCTCCGCATTCCCGGTAATGGCGACATCAATGTGTCGCAGTTCGAATTGCCGGTCGATGTCGAATATCTGACACCCTCGTTTTACATCAATAACGCGGGCGAGCAGCGCCTTTACAGGGTCGGGTACGAACAACGCTTCAAGGTAGACGTGAACCCCGAGCTTTACGCCGAAACTCTCAAAGAAAGATTGGGTGAACCTTCAACCTCGCGGAAATGGGGCAACAGCATCATTGCCGAGTATCATGTGCAGATGCCAGTCCCCGCAGGCTTGCAGCCTACCGACAAGGACGAGCGAGGTCCTGAACAGGTGGATCGGCAGCGCAAGGTGAAACTGTTGCGCGGAACTTGCGCAGATTACCTGGCGAAGACGGACGATCTGCCTGAAGGATGCAGTGCGATCTTCGAAGGTGACCGCAATGCACAGTACCTTTTCGAGGCGCTGAGCAACAAATCGCAGTTCAAGCATTTCTCGGTCGCGCCGAGTGGGGTGGCGATCTCGCTGTCGGCGCCCTGGCTTGGCTGGAGGGAAAAGTATATCTATGAAGAAGCCCAGAGCCTTGAGGACGCCGAAGAGCGTCGTGCGACAGCAAAACGCACTTCCGACGCTCCGAGCGGGCTTTAGATAGTCAAGCAACTGGCGGACTGGAAGTTTGCAACCTGTGCCTGATCGTCGGGCAGGAAGCGACGCCTGCGCCCCTGAATAGACGCAGAAGGGCGCGCAGGCCTTTGTCCGCGCGCCCTTCCCCAGGGAACTGGCTGTAGAGCCGGGGGCTTACTTGCCCGCGACGTCGGCCTTGGCGTTTGCTGCCGCTTCGGGCTTCTCCACCTTGGCGCCCATCTCGACCTTTGCGCCGGCCATCGCGGCGTGATCGTGCGCGGTGTGCGCGGTCGATGCGGGCACTTCGGTCGTGACCGAGCCTTCGGCCTTGGCGGCGTCGGCCTTGGCCATGCCGTTGTCCTTCGCGACGACGGTGAGGTCGCTTGCCGATGCGGAGATGTCGGTGCCGGGCGCTTCGGCCCTGGCTTCAACCGATGCGCCTGCGGCAACGGTCGTATCGGCGTCCTGCGCCTGTGCGGCGAACGGCAGGAGCGCTGCTGCGGCAAGTGCGGATGCTGCGATGATCTTCATGGGTGATGTCCTTTCCCGAATTTCCCCTTTGACAGGTGCCGGTGCCGCGGGACGCAAGGGAGGGGGGGAGGGAACGCCCCGCGACACTCGATCCGGACATCGGGATTTTCGCCGTGAATTGCAGATGAACCGGGGGCGAAATCCGGGACGGGCGGAGGGGCCTGTTCGGCCACCGGAGCAAATTTCCGCCATATTTCGGTTTTTCACACGGACCGCCGGTTTCGGGCCGTCCATGCCAGCGCTCGGCCCGTCGCGCGGCCAAACGAAAAGGGCGGCACGAACCGAATCGCGCCGCCCTTCATCGTGTCAGCTTATGGCCGGGAGTGTCAGTATTCCTCCGGCTCTTCGGGCGTTGCGCGGATATGATCGGGCCCAGCCTTGCGCTGTCCCTTGGCCAGCTTGAACACCACTCCCGACAGCAGCGCGAGCGCCAGCAGGTTGGGCAGTGCCATCGCCGCGTTCGAGATGTCGCCAAGGCGCCAGACCAGCGTCAGGTCCTGGGTGGAGCCGATGAAGATCACCACGCACCACAGCACGCGCCAGATCAGGTGCAGTACTTTCTCTCCGCCACGGGTGGAACCGGGGACGCGATCATACAGGAAAGTGATCGCGCGTTCGCCGTAATAGCTCCACGTCAAAAGCGTCGTGAAAACGAACAGGATCAGGGCCAGCGACGCGACCAGTGTGCCGAGCGGCACGTTCACGATCTCGAATGGGAAAGCTGCGGCAAAGGCCCCGCTGGTCATTGCAAATCCCTGAAGGTCGGAGTTCCACGCATGGCGCACCGTTTCGCCGCCGGCGGTAAAGTTGCCTTCAACCGTCAGCATGACCAGCGCAGTCATCGTGCAGATGACGATGGTATCGATAAACGTGCCCATCATCGCCATGCGACCCTGCTGCTGCGGATCGTCGGTCTGTGCAACGGCGTGGGCGATCGGGGTCGAACCCTGACCGGCTTCGTTCGAAAACAGGCCGCGCGCGACACCGGCACGAATGGCCAGCATGATCGCTGCGCCCACGAAACCGCCGGTCGCCGCCTGCGGATTGAATGCTCCATAGAAAATCAGGCCGAAAGTTTCGGGCAGGTCGGCAAAGTTCAGGATCAGCGCCGTTATCGCCATGATGATGTAGGCACCGGCCATGAACGGGATCACCTTTTCGGCCACGTTGCCGATCGACTTGATGCCGCCAAGGATGACGATCAGCACGATAATCGCGGTGATTAGGCCCCCCAGCCATTCCTCTATCCCGAACAGTTCATTCATCCCGTCGGCCATGGCGTTCGACTGGATCATGTTGCCCGTCACCATGGCTGAGGCGAGAGTGCCGATACAAAAGATGATCGCCAGCCAGGTGAATTTTGGGCCAAGGCCGATCATGATGTAGCTCATCGGGCCGCCGCGATAGGAACCGTCGCTCGTCTGTTCGCGGTACCGGATGGCAAGCGACCCTTCGGCAAAGGCCAGCGCCATGCCGATCAGCGCCGTGATCCACATCCAGAAGATCGCACCTGGTCCGCCCAGCGCAATGGCCGTGGCGACGCCGGCAAGGTTGCCCGTGCCGACCTGTCCCGAAAGGGCGGTGGAAAGCGCGGCAAAGGGGCTGATTTCACCCGCGCCCTCGCCTTTGCGGCCCTTGAACAGGCCGGAAAAGGCGCTGCCCAGTTTCAGGATCGGATAGAACCGCAAACCTACCATCATCCACAGGCCGATGCCTAGCAGGATGATCGTCATCGGCGGCAGCGGCTGTCCCCCGATGGCGAGGACAGGATCCCCGTTCCACGTTCCGCCCCATATGAAATCCGATACGTTCGTTACGTGGTCGATGAGGCTTGGCCCCGCCTGAGGTGCTACTGTCATGCAGTTGTCCCGTGATCCCGATTACAGAATGGTTTCAATTGCTATCTGTCCGTAACAAGCTTGGAAAGCGCCAATCGCGGGCTTTGCACGGTCGCCCCTGCCGATCGGTGGCGGATCGGGCCGACATTCGTGGCATTGGGGCCACGTAAAGGTGCGTCACCCCTTGCACCGAGACGCGTGCGATACTATTGGCATTCCCGCAATTCCGACATCGGAACTTTTAACGCCGTCTCCCAGCTTCGCTCGGAGCGGCGATGGACCGATGGCGAAACACAGTCCACGCGAACGACAAGTCAAGGAAGAGACACGATGGCCAAGACCAGCCCCGGCGAATTCATCCGCCAGGTCCGAGCAGAAGGCTCCAAGGTCGTCTGGCCGACCCGCAAGGAGACCACCAGCACGGCGATCTTCGTCGGTATCATGATGGTCATTCTCTCCGTTTTCTTCCTCGGCATCGATTCGCTGTTCGGCGCGGTCATGCAGTGGCTGTTGTCGCTGGTCTGATCGACAGGATAATCAGGAAAAGAACATGGCTCGCTGGTACATCATCCACGCCTACTCCGGCTTTGAAAACAAGGTGAAGGAAGCAATCCTCGCCGAAGCGGAGCGCACCGGTCTCGAAGCGCTCGTCGAAGCGGTCGAGGTTCCGTCCGAAACCGTCACCGAGGTAAAGCGCGGCAAGAAGGTCCAGACCGAGCGCAAGACGATGCCGGGCTACGTCCTCGCCAAGCTGGCGATGAACGACGACATCTATCACCTCGTGAAGAACACGCCGAAGGTCACCGGCTTCCTCGGCAACAACAACAAGCCGCAGGCGATCTCCGAACGCGAAGCTGCCCGCTATTTCGGCCAGCGCGAGGAAATGGCCAGCCAGCCCAAGCGCGACATCAGCGTCGATTACGAGATCGGCGATTCGGTCAAAGTGCTCGACGGTCCGTTCGCCAGCTTTAACGGCGTGGTGGAAGAGCTCGACTTCGACAAGAACAAGGTCAAGGTCAGCGTCTCGATCTTCGGCCGCGCAACGCCGGTCGAACTCGACTTCGAGCAGGTCGAACTCTCGAAATAAGCTTTCGCAAGGAAAGCGAGAATGCGACAGGGGTGGCTCCGGCCGCCCCTTTTCGTATCTGCGCCAGAAGGCTCTTTAGATCGCTCTTGCCCGGATCGTCTCGAACAGCTCGGTCGCGGTCTTGAGCAAGTCCTCGTCCGCGCCAGCATCATCGCGGCGTTCGGGGAGGGGACGAAGCAGGCCGCTGGCATGGGCCAGCGCTTCCGCCGACGGGGCAAGGCCCAGCCTGTCGAACACGGTCTCGACCGGCGTGGCCCCATTGGTCAGCGCCCCCATGTCCAAGACGACCGCGCGCATGTCGGATTCGAACTGACGATGGCCTGCGATCCAGTAGGCGAGCCAGTAGTCGACATGCTCGGGGTCCAGCCCGTCGGTCGCGAAGCTGTCGAACAGGATCGGGCGGTGATTGCGCCCGAATTCGAAGTGCCCGACATCGCGGGTATAGGCGCGGGCAAAGGGCGTCGCGTCATGTTCGGCCAGCGCGCGCTTGTGCTGTTTCATCAGCGACACGGCCTGATCCAGCGGATGGCGCAGCGGCAGCAGGAACTTTGCATCGGGCAAGGCGCGCGCCAGCGCGCCGTACCGCGCGATGTTGGCGTTGTTCTTGGACAGGTAGCGCCCGCCGTGCTCCACCCCGCGCGAGGCGATCAGCGCCTTCATGTGTTCGCGGAAAGTCTTCACGAATTCTGGAGGTAGCCGGTCCCACGTCGCGATGCCGGTCTTTGTGTAGTGGTCGCCGAACTCGCGTAGCCAGAGCACTTCTTCGAAAGCCTCTGGGCTGTCGACATTGATCATCAGCCCGTCGCCGTGGCTGCGCTCTGCCGCGTCCTGTGCGACGTGGAAGCGGCTCGACACGCGGCGCCAGATGATCGGCGAAAGCACGAAGGGCATGTCGCGGTAGCTGTGCGCGACGAGCGCGGGGTGCCGCGCCAGAACTTCGAGCAAGACGGTCGTGCCCGCGCGCGGCAGCGAGGTGATGAAGATCGGAGCCATCGCCTTCTGGCGGGAAATCTGGTCTGCGTAGAGCTGTGCCTCGATGTCGCAGAGCACATCCTGCGGTACCTTGGTCCCGAAGGCCAGCTTGTGAACCAGCTTGTCGGCCCAGTTGTAGTCCTCGACTGCCATCAGGCCTGCGCCTTTCTCTTGCGGATCAGCACCGCGACGCCTGCAAAGACCGCGATCGTGCCGAGAAGAATGTCGGGCCGCAGCGTGAAGGCCACGAATTGCTCAAGCCCGAACAGGGCCGCCCAGCTTCCGACCAGCGCCGGAACCGCGGCCACACCAAAAGCCACCGACAACATAGCGATGACGACGACGAGATGGCCGAGAAGCTCGATCGAGCCCTTCTGAACCGCTTTTTCCTTGGCCAGATCATCCAGCGCCGAGTTGCGCATTACGGCGACCGAAGCGCGCATGGTTGCAAGCATCGCCATCGTGCGCCCCACGATCCCCAGAAGGGCGAATGCGGCTGCAAACAGGACGCATGTGGCAAGGTAGGCGGCCAGCATCACTCGGCTCCGTTGTCTTCCACGACGGCATCGGCGCGCTTGCGGCGAAGCAGGCGCTTTACCGGGTACCAGACAAAGCCGACAATCATCAGCAGGACCACGCCGATAAAGCTCAGCACGGATCCGATCGCGCTAAGCCCTGCGCCTGCGCCCATGTAGGCATGGGCCGGGCTGGCGGCAGTGAACAGAGCGAGCGTGAGGGCCGCAAGCGCGGCGGTCTTCAGGTTCGTGACGGACATGACAGGTCTTCCCCTTGGTAGAAATCTTCCGGAACGCGGATGGCGTATGAAAAGAGCGATGCGACTTCCCCGTCGTAGGGGAGGCGGTAATCCCACACGATCTCGCCCGCCGGTGTAACTTCGAAGACGCGGCCGGCGGTGGATTCGGTGATCATGCGATTGCCGTTGGGCAGCGCCTGGTGCGCGCCCATGATGTACGTGTAGAAATTATCTTTGCTGCCGACAGGGTATAGCACGTCGACTTTGCCCGTTGCGGGATCAAATGCCAGGATCTGACTGCCTTTGACCCAATCCCCAATGATCTTGGACCTGTTGTTGAAGATTTCGATCTTGCCATCTGGCGCGATGTCGAGGTCGTGCTGACGGAGCCATGGCCCCTGCTTTTCCCATTTCAATTCGCCGGTTTCGTCATCGACGATGGCGAGCATGTTCATCTCGCGGATGGACAACAGCAGATCGCCTGCTTCCACGCCCTCGATCTTCGCGGCTAGCGGCTCCGTCACGATTTCGATGTCGTTGAGGTGGATCGGATCCTGAGGCACTTCCTGAAGCGAGGTGTAGAGCGCGTTCTCAAGGCCTGCTTCCTTGACGGCGCGCAGGACGGAAAGCTCACGCTCCACAATGCCTTCCGCGTTTACCAAGAGCACCGAGTTATTGAAGGCCTTGGACAAATTGTCTCCCGCCATGGCGTGTAGTTTTTCCGCGTTTAGTCCAGCAGGAAAAAGGTCTTCTGACGTGTCGAAAACGGAGATTGCACCGGGTATCCAGAATTTTCCGTCTTTTGTGGCCGTGATCGAGTGGTGTGTTTGACGGTCGGTGCGCCACACGAGGTTGGAACATCGGTCCAGCTTGGCCGTGCCCAATTGTCCGAAGCTGACGAGCAGCGAGCCGTCGGCGAAGGGGTGCATGCCCTGAATGAAATAGTGATTTTCAGTGGCCGGTATAGGGTCGCGACCAAACACCTCAGGCGCGTCGGGCCATATCTTGAAAAAATCGGCTCGCCATCGGTGCAGTTCGCGCCCGTCCGCAGAGATCAGTCGAACCTGATTGCCACCCGGCATGATCCCTTGGATCAAGGTCAGCCCTGGCTGCATCGCTTCTTTGTGGTTGGTGACCAGCTGCTCGCCGGGATAGGCGATAGGCATCAGCATCGTCGGGCGGTCCGAGGATACCTCCCTTATCAGACCGACCGTGGCACGCGCGCCGCTTGCCAGTTCGTTGAACGGCGACATGCCGAGCGCACCGGCAAGGCCAGCCAGCGTGAACCCTGCCGCAAACAGCATGATCCGACCGATGCGGTCACCGTTTTCTTCCGCCTTACCCATTGCAGATCGACTATCGCCCCCGTTTGTCCCAACCTGCGTGAAAGAACTTGGTTAACATCCCGCTAAAACCGCTGCTGACAAGGGGGATTTGCTTGCATTCACCCGCAGAACCGCTATCTGCGCGCCTTCGCTTGCCTTCGGGCGGGTGATTCCGCGCGGGAGGTGTCTTCGGACGCCGCATGTACCGCTTATCAGGAGGATCGACCCGAAAGGGCGGTCCGACAGTGTGAAAGGAGGCCATCATGGCCAAGAAGATCGAGGGCTATATCAAGCTCCAGGTGCCTGCCGGCACCGCCAACCCGTCCCCGCCGATCGGCCCTGCGCTGGGTCAGCGCGGCGTGAACATCATGGAATTCTGCAAGGCGTTCAACGCCGCGACGCAGGACCTTGAAAAGGGCATGCCGATCCCGACGACCATCACGGTCTATGCCGATCGCAGCTTCACGTTCACGACGAAGTCGCCGCCGGCATCGTTCCTGCTGAAGAAGGCCGCCAAGCTGAAGTCGGGTTCCAAGGAACCGGGCAAGGTCTCGGCCGGAACCATCAAGCGCAGCGAAGTCGCCGCCATCGCCGAACAGAAGATGGCCGACCTCAACGCGAACGACATCGAACAGGCCACCAAGATCATCGAGGGCAGCGCCCGTTCGATGGGCCTCGACGTGGTGGAGGGCTGATATCATGGCAAAGCTGACCAAGAAGCAGAAGTCGCTGGCCGAAAAGCTGGACAACGAAAAGCTCTACGGCGTTGAAGAAGCGCTGAAGACCCTGCGCGACCTGAAGAGCGCGAAGTTCGACGAAACCGTCGAGATCGCGATGAACCTCGGGGTCGATCCGCGTCACGCCGACCAGATGGTCCGCGGCATGGTCTCGCTCCCCTCGGGTACCGGCAAGGACGTCAAGGTCGCCGTGTTCGCCCGCGGCGACAACGCCGAGAAGGCTCTGGCCGCCGGTGCCGACAAGGTCGGTGCCGAAGACCTGATGGAAGACATGCAGAACGGCAATCTCGATTATGACCGCGTCATCGCGACGCCGGACATGATGGGCGTCGTCGGCCGCCTCGGTAAGGTGCTGGGCCCCAAGGGCCTGATGCCGAACCCGAAGCTGGGCACCGTCACCCCCAACGTCGAACAGGCCATCAAGGACGCCAAGGGCGGCCAGGTCGAATTCCGCGTCGAGAAGCTGGGCATCATCCACTCCGGCATCGGCAAGCTGTCGTTCTCGGACGACGCGCTGAAGGCGAACTTCGACGCATTCGTCGATGCGATCGTCAAGGCCAAGCCCTCGGGCGCCAAGGGCAAGTACGTCAAGAAGGTCACCGTGACCTCCTCGATGGGCCCGGGCCTCAAGATCGACCTCGCGGAAGTCGCCGGCGCCTGATCGCCGCGACCTTCTCGAAGGTTCATGAAAATAGGGCCGGGGGCATGACCTCCCGGCCCTTTTTCTTTGCCTGCTAAAGTGTCACTGACTGTCCCGGCGCGGAAGCAGGTCTTCCATGATCGTCGCCATCAGCGCGGCCTGCGAATTGACGCCCGCCTTGGCATAGACCTGGCTTAGCTGCGCGCGCACAGTCCCTTGCGCGGATGCGCGCATCGTCGCGATCTGTTCGACGGTGCAGCCCTTCAGCGCGAAGAGCGCGACGTCGGCTTCCGATGCCGTCAGGCCCCAGCGGGCAAATTCCAGGTCGATAGCTTCGGCCAGCGCGCCGCGGGCAAGGTCCAGAGCCCGCTCCGTCTCGTGCGCCTCACGCGCGGCAGCGCGAATCGCGAAGACGCCCAGAACGACCCCTGCCAGCAGCCCTAGCGCGACGAGCGCTTCGAGCGATGCCTCCAGCGTGGTCATGTCTGACCCTGCGTGCAGTACGTCGTTCACGCCGTCGACGAAAAAGTAGATCGCAGCGGCGGCCTGCAGCGCGACGACTGCGGCCACAAAGCGCAGCGGTGGCAATCGGCGGGTTGCTTTCAAGCGGCTCTCCCATCCCTGAAACGGCCGTCATCGGTGCGTCATAAGCGTGTGCTTATCGCAGACAGCGCCTGCTTATGGAGCGCAATGCCATCGATTTCTAGGTCGTGGGTCTCAACCAACTGCTGCGAGCCTGCCATGACGACATCGTCCTTGTCCTGCGAGACCACGGCCGACCTTACCAAGGTCCCCGCGATCACGCTGGGTTTCTGGATCATCAAGATCCTGGCCACGACCTTCGGCGAGACGGCGGGCGACACCGTCAGCATGTCGCTCAACCTCGGATACCTCATAGGCACGGCCATCTTCGCCGCCTTGCTGATCGCGCTCGTCATCGCGCAGATCAGGGCGCCCCGCTTCCACCCCACGCTCTACTGGGCGACTATCGTCGCATCGACCACGGCGGGCACGACTATGGCGGACTTTGCCACGCGTTCGCTGGGCATCGGTTATCTGGGCGGGTCGCTGTTGCTGCTGGCGCTCGTGCTCGGGGTCATCGCGGCATGGCACTTCACGACGGGGACCGTATCGGTGCTGTCGGTGCGGACCGTGAAGGTCGAGGCGTTCTACTGGCTCACCATCACGCTGTCGCAGACGTTGGGCACGGCGCTGGGCGACTGGGTCGCAGACGGCGGGCCGGGCTACCTTGGTGCGGCGCTGATCTTTGGTGGCGCGCTCGCCTTCGTTGCGGCGCTGTGGTTCTTCACCGCGACCAACAAGGTTGCGCTGTTCTGGGCCGCCTTCATCCTGACCCGCCCGCTGGGCGCAGTCGTGGGCGACTTCCTTGACAAGCCTGTGGCGCATGGCGTGCTGGAACTCGGCCGCGCTGCCGCATCGGCGGTGCTGGGCGCGGGAATCGTCCTTCTCATCTTTTTCCTTCCGCAGCGCGCCGCATCGCGCACGGGTGAACGGGTGCACTGATGATGACTGAACTCTTCCGAACCATATCGGGCCCGGATGTCGTGATCGTGAACCACGACTTCCGCGCCAGCGGCACGGTTGCCAAGTCGATCGAGATCGCCGTTGCTGCGCGCAGACGCGGATTGGCCGTCGAATTGTGGTCGGTCAGCGGTGAGGGCCCGATGCGCGCCCGTGTGCCTTCCGACATTCCGGTGCGATCGTGCAACGTCGGGGCCGGTCTGCCGCGCGCGTTCGCGCTGACTTTGGCTGTTCCGGCGCTCGCCCGTATGATCCGCCTCCACCGGCCTGCCGTTCTGGTCAGCGGCGGCAACCATTCGCACTTGCCGGTCAGCGGCGCGGCCTGGCTTTCGGGCCTGCGCGGGCAGATGCGGCTGGTCCTGCGCGCCAGCAATTCCTCGCGCCGGCCGGGGCGCGAGCCAGGTTTCGTGAAGCTGTCGAAATATCTGGCTGCGGACCGCATCGTCGCCGTCGCCGAAGCGCTGCGCCCCGAGATCGAGGCCAGCGGGACGAGCGCCGCGATCGACGTGATCGCCAATGGCGTCGATATCGCACGAATCGACCGCATGGCGGCATTGGGATCGGCCATGCCCGACCTGCCGCCGGGTGAGGGGCCGCTGCTGGTTGCGATGGGACGGCTGGCCCCTCAGAAGGGTTTCGACCTGCTGATCGAAACGCTGGCGCGGTGGCCCGACTTGCGGCTGGTGATCGCCGGAACCGGGCCGGAGGAGGAGGACCTGCGGCTAATGGCTCAGAAGTTGAGCCTGCAACGGCGCGTGCGCTTTGCGGGTTATCTCGACAACCCGTTCCCGCTGATCCGGGCCGCCGACGTCTTCGTCATGCCTTCGCGCTGGGAAGGGGCGAGCAATGTGCTGCTCGAGGCGCTGGCCTGCGGAGTGAAGATCGTTGCCACGGATTGCCCGACCGGAAATGCCGAAATGCTTGGCCATGGCCGGTTCGGAACCCTTGCCCGCCCGAACGATGTCGCGGACCTCGCCGCGTCCATCGCTATCGAGCTCGAAACGCTGCGTCCCCCACGCGCGCAGCGCGGGCGGGTAGGGGACTTCGCCATCGATCGCTGCATGAACGACTGGGCCGAATGCCTGATGCGCGAGGTTGAATTGGCGCGGGGGATCAGCGTCCTGCCGTTCCCGGCAGCCCGCGCCTGAGGATCAGATGCCGCCCGGCGTGAAGTCGTAGCCCATTTCGCCAAGGCCTTCGCAAAGGCTGTCGATGACGCTTTTGATCGTGTCCTCGCTGGTCGAACGGACTACGAAATTCGCGCCGACGCGGCCTTCGCGGAAAAAGGGATAGCTGCCGATCTGTGACCCTTCGTGGGCGCGTTCGAGTTCGAGCAGTAGTCCCGCGATCTCGCTTTCGGGCACCCATGCGCCAACGGTCTCGCTGATCAGCGGTTCGCCGCCTTCGAGCGATCCGGTCAGTGCGTCGAGCATTCCCGCCGTGATGTGCGGCACGCCGGCCATGACGTAGATGTTTTCGACATGGATGCCCGGCGCGCCGGAATAGCGGTTGGGGATCAGCGAAGCGCCCGCAGGCGTGCGCGCCATGCGGAGGCGGCCTTCGTTGACCCCGCCCTTGTCGGCATAATATCTCTCAAGAATCGCGCGGGCATCGGGGTGGACGATGACCTCCACGCCCAGCGCGGCCGAAATCGCGTCGACCGTGATGTCGTCGTGCGTCGGCCCGATGCCGCCGGTGGTGAACAGATAATCGTTGCGCGCACGCAGGGTATTCACCGCTTCGGCAATCGCGTCCATGTCGTCCGACACGACGCGCACTTCGCGCAGGCGAATGCCCTGGATGCCAAGCCACGTGGCAATCTGGGAGATATTCTTGTCCTGGGTGCGGCCCGACAGGATCTCGTCGCCGATGATGACGAGGGCTGCGGTCCAGATGCGGCTTGGCTGGGTCATTGCGTCTCTCCTGCCTTGTGGCGGCTTGCCGGTCAAATCCGATGTGGACGATGTCCGCATGACGTGGATTTTCACTTTACCTTCGCCGCCGCAGCATTAGTTTCATTGCCTACTAATGCCTGACGAATAATCCCCCACTATCGGAGAGTTAGATGACGAAGCGCCTTGCCGCTGCCTGCCTGTTCCTGTGCGCCAGCCACCCCGTGATCGCCGCGGCGGAAGAGAAGGACGACATTGCCTTCATCATCGAGGAAGGGACGCAGCAGTCCGAGGCCATGGTTACGGCATCCGAACTGCTGGACGGCATCGGCCCGCGCCTTACCAACTCGGCCAACATGGACCGCGCGCAGGACTGGGCGATCGCCAAGTTCGCCAAAATGGGCCTGACCAACATTCACCGCGAAGAGTTCGAGTTCGGTTACGGCTGGGACCTTGTCGACTGGTCGGCCACGATGGTCTCCCCCCGCCCGCTGCGCATGACGGCGCTGCCCCGCGCATGGTCGCCGCCGACGAACGGTGTGATCACCGGCGAAGTCGTCGTCGCGCCGATGAGCAAGGTGGAGCATTTCGCCGAATGGCGCGGGAAGCTTTCCGGCAAGATGGTGCTGATCTCGATGCCCGGCGAGACCAGCGAATCGGACGGTCCGGTCTTCAAGCGCTATACCGGCGAGGACATTTCCAAGAAGGACGCCTTCAAGGAAGAAACTTACGACCCGCACGCATGGGAAGACCGGCTGGACAGCGCCGAGTTCAAGCAGAAGCTGGGCGAATTCCTGAAGGCAGAAGGCGCGCAGGCGATGGTCGCCATGTCGTACCGCGACGGGATGCTGGTCCACGGCGAAGGTTATGACTTCCGCGGCGGAGAGATCCTTGCGGTCCCGGCCATGGAACTGGCGCAGGAAGACTACCGCCGCCTCGTCCGTCTGGCGCAGACCGGCAAAGCGCCCACGATCTCTCTGTCTATCGACGCATCGTTCGATACCGAGGACACCAAGGCGGCAAACGTCATCGCCGACATCAAGGGGCGCGATCCGAAAGCAGGCTATGTCATGGCCGGCGCGCACTTCGACAGCTGGTTCGCAGGCGACGGCGCCGCGGACAACGGCGCGGGCACCATCGTGGTGATGGAAGCGGCGCGCATCCTGACGCAATTGCCCAAGCCCAAGCGCACGATCCGCTTCGCGCTGTGGTCGGGCGAAGAGCAGGGCCTGCTGGGTTCGCGTGCCTATATCGAGCGGCATCTCGCGACGCGACCCGTGGACACCAGCCTTGCCCCGATGGCGCAGTTCCGTTCGTGGGGCAGCGCGTGGCCGGTGACGAAGAAGCCGGGTTATGACGACATGAAGGCCTACTTCAACATGGACAACGGCGGCGGGCGATTTCGCGGTATCCATGCCGAAAGCGACTATGGCGTGACCCCGCTGCTGACAAAGTGGCTGGCCCCTTTCGCCTCGATGGACGCAGACCGGGTGGTGGCGGGCAAAACCGGCGGGACCGACCACGTCTACCTGCAGCGCATCGGGCTTCCGGCCTATCAGTTCATCCAGGACCCGCTGGACTACTTCAGCCGCGTGCACCATTCGAACCTCGACACGCTGGACCACCTGCGCGCCGAAGACTTGCGTCAGGCATCCGTCGTGATGGCCGGAATGCTGTGGCAGGCGGCGAACAGCGACGAGGAGCTACCCCGCGCCGGTATTCCGACAGAGCCCAAGGTCACCGACCCGTTCAAGGTCGCCGATCCGAACAAGTAAGGTGAGAAGGGCGGGGCTGTAAGGCTCCGCCCTTCCAGTTTCAGGGTGCAATGACGCCGAACAGGTCGTGGGCGTCGGCGTCCTCGACCGTGACGTTGACGATGTCGCCCTGGCTGGCCGTTTCGGGCACGTCACGCAGGAAAACGTTGCCATCGATTTCGGGCGCATCGGCTTGGCTGCGGCCCGTCGCGCCGATGTCGCCGTCCTCGTCCGGCTCGCCGACTTCGTCGATGATGACAGGGATGGTGCGGCCGACCTTGGCGGCAAGCTTGGCCGCGCTGATCCGCTCGGTCACTTCCATCAGGCGGGCGTAACGCTCTTCCTTCACCTCTTCGGGCACCGGATTGGGCAGGGCATTGGCCTGTGCGCCTTCAACCGGTTCGAAGCGGAAGCCGCCAACGCGGTCGAGCTGCGCTTCTTCCAGCCAGTCGAGCAGGTATTTGAAATCGTCCTCGGTCTCTCCGGGGAAGCCCACAACGAAGCTGGAACGAACCGCGATGTCGGGGCAGATCTCGCGCCACGACTTCAGCCGGTCGAACACCTTCGCCTCGTTCGCCGGGCGCTTCATGGCGCGCAGGACCGACGGGCTGGCGTGCTGGAACGGAATGTCGAGATAGGGCGTCAGCAGCCCTTCGGCCATCAGCGGGATGACTGCGTCGACGTGCGGATAGGGATAGACGTAATGCAGGCGCACCCACGGAACCTCGTTCTGCGGCGTGCGCAGCTTGCCCAGTTCGCGGGCAAGGTCGGTCATGTGCGTGCGCACGGGGTGGCCCTTCCACATCCGCTCTTCATGGCGCACGTCGACGCCATAGGCCGAGGTGTCCTGTGAAATGACGAGCAGTTCCTTGGTCCCCGCTGCGACCAGTTTTTCCGCCTCGCGCAGGACGGCATCGATCCGGCGGCTGGCCAGCTTTCCGCGCAGGTCCGGGATGATGCAGAACGCGCAGGAGTGATTGCAGCCTTCGGAAATCTTCAGATAGCTGTAGTGGCGCGGCGTCAGCTTGATGTCGGGCTGCGGGATCAGGTCCACGAAAGGCCCGCGCGCGGCGGGGGCAGCCTCATGCACCGCCTCGACCACCTGTTCGTACTGGTGCGCGCCGGTGACGGCCAGGACATCGGGATACTTCGCGCGGATCAGTTCCGCTTCGTTGCCCATGCAGCCGGTGACGATAACGCGGCCATTCTCGGCAATCGCCTCGCCAATGGCGTCGAGGCTTTCCTCTTTCGCGGAATCGAGGAAGCCGCAGGTATTGACCAGCACGACGTCGGCGCCTTCGTAATCGGCGCTCATGGAATATCCGTCTGCGCGCAGCTTCGTAAGGATGCGTTCGGAATCGACGAGCGCCTTGGGACAGCCGAGGCTGACCATGCCGACTTTGGGGGAGGGAGCGATTTCTTGAGCCATTTGGCGCGCCGATACACGCGACGAGCCGTGCGCGCCAGCGGTTCGTTATCGGCAGCGGGGCGGAGGCGCCCTTAAAGTCCGCGCATATTACGTGTAGGGCCGGTTGCAGAGGCAACCTTTCCCGCCCGGACAGCGGGATCAGCCAAACGGAGTTCGGATGGGTCCTGTCGACTGGATTGGCGTGTTTCTCGCGGCATTTGCGGCCATTGTCGTGGCGGGCGTCTGGTACAAGCTCTTCTCACGCCCGATGGCGGTGATGGCAGGGCCGGGCGGTCTGGAAGTGCGGCGCAAGCCATTCACGACGATGTTCTTCACGTTCCTGCTGCTTCTGGTTTCTGCCGCGATGCTGGGACACATGTTCGCGCGGCTGTCCGATCCGTCGAAGTGGTGGCTCTACCCGATGATGAGCGGGGGCGTCGCGCTGTTCTTCGTGATTCCCGCTCTCTGGACCAATTACCTGCATCAGCGGAACCCGCGCGTGATCGCGCTGATCGATGCGGGCTTCTGGTTCTGCGCCTATCTGGCGATGGGGTTCACGTTTTTCGCGCGCAGCTAGGCGCAGTCATTCGCTGATCGGTGTGACGCGGTAGGACTGACTGCCGTCGTCGCGGGTGGACAGGAAGCTGCCGTCGGCATCGGGCGGGCCGTTGATCCAGCAGCGTTCCTGCCGGTCCTCTCCGTCACCTTCGGGATCGAAGCACATCGTCGCGCCGTCCGCGCGCCAGGTGCCCTTATCGACGGGGCCGCTGTCGTTCATGTCCACGTACGTGCCATCCGCGGCGAGGCGGGTCTTGGCGTAGATCGTGGTCTCGTCGCCGACGCCATAAGTGCCGGGCACGGCCTCGAACCCCGCGACTTCGGGGGAAGGGACTGCTTTACTGTTTTCGGGTGTTTGCGAACAACCGATAAGGCCGACCACGGCGATGCAGGTGGTAAAGCGTTTCATGTCATGCCCCCTCGCTTCGATGGCCGAGGGATAACATGAGCCGCGAAGGTCAGGCCAGAGCGTCGGGTCCGAAGGCGCTGGGCAGGAGCTCCGAGATCGTGCGGACTTCGACCGCGTCGCCATCGGCGCTGGCCGAGACGATCTCGACGTCATGGCCCGAAAGCGCCGCCGCCTCGTAGATCGCCTGACGGCAGCCGCCGCACGGCGTCACGACGTCGCCGCCGGAAATCGCGCCGTCCTGCAACGGGCCGCCCGCAACCGCGATGCGAACCACGTTCTTCAGGCCGAACGCGTGCTGCGCCGCCGTCAGCGCCGACTGTTCGGCACATATGCCGAGGCGATAGCAGGCGTTTTCCATGTTCGCGCCGGTTACGATCGTGCCGTCGGCGGCTTCGACCGCCGCGCCAACGTGGAAGCCGGAATAAGGCGCATGGGCCTTGGCCGCAGCCTCGCGGGCGCGGGCGATCAGGGTGTCGCGACCGGACATGAACTACTCGTCGTGGACGGGCTTCGAATTGAGCTGGACATAGTTTTCGATGCCCATCCGCTCGATCATGTCGAACTGCTTTTCGAGGTGGTCCACGTGGTCTTCCTCGCTATCGAGAATCGCGGTGAACAGGTCGCGGCTGACATAATCGCGCACTTCCTCGCAATGCGCGATGGCGTCGCGCAGCAGGGGAATCGCCTCGTTTTCAAGGGCGAGGTCGGCCTTGAGGATTTCCTCGACGTTCTCGCCGATCTTCAGCTTTCCGATCGCCTGGAAATTGGGCAGCCCGTCAAGGAACAGGATACGGTCCGCCAGCTGATCGGCGTGTTTCATTTCGTCGATGGATTCGTGCCGCTCAAACTCGGCCAGTTTCGCCACGCCCCAGTTGTCGAGCATGCGGTAGTGCAGCCAGTACTGGTTGACGGCGGTTAGTTCGTTGGTGAGCGCCTTGTTCAGGTACTCGATGACTTTTGCATCACCCTTCATCGGACCGGACTCCTGCTTTCGGATCAGGGGTTCTGATGGTCGCTTGGAACCTTTGGCGCAAGGATAAACGCCTGTTGAGAACGCCTCTTATCCGCGGTTCAGGCGGCGCAGGCGCAGCCCATTTCGCACAGGATGTCGTTCGCTTCTTCCAGGCACTGGCGGCACTGCGGCTCGTGGCCCAGTTCACGATAGATCTCCTCCGCATCGCCGCCGCACAGGGGGGCGAGAGTGCGGAAGTCTTTTTCCCGGATCGCATTGCAGATGCAAAGGTACATCGTCGAATCGGCCTCTCCGTTGCCTCTGCAATCTTGTTAATGAGAATTGATTGCAAAATCAAATGGCGATTTTTTGCGAGCTCAGGACGCAGTTCTCGCCTTGCGGATGCCGACGCCGGCCAGCATGCGCCACAGCCATTCGAGCGGGCCGATACCAAAGCGCGCAAGCCACGGTTTCGACCAGCCGAGAATGAGCGCCCAGCCCAGCAGGACAAAGGCCATCAGCGCGGTGTGGCCATATTCGCGGGCAGCAAGGCCAAGCCCCCAACCGTGCAGCAGGAACGTCATCACCACGGTTGATCCGAGGTAGTTGCTGAACGCCATGCGCCCTGCCGCCGCGATTCGCTGGCCAAGCCATCCGCGCACTAGGTACGCGCCGAACAATGCGATCAGCGCGAGGTAGCTTGCTGTCATCAAGAACCGCCCGATCAGTCCGATCCGGTAAGGGAGCAGGCTGGCGGCCACGATGCCGAAGCCCTGTGACGCCTCGTAAGCCAGCATCGCGCCATACCAGCCCAGCCCGAGCGCCGCGCCGACGATGGCCATCAACATCAGCCACTTGCGCGGCCATGCGCCGGTGAAGAACCCGCTGCGCGCCAGCGCCATCCCGCACAGCATCAGCGGCAGCGCTTCAAACACCGCCTCCGACGCCAGTGTGAAGGGGTAGGTCGGCATCACCGTCATCCGGTATTGCACCGCCTGCCAGAAGGGCAGGGCATATTCGGCCATCTTCATGCCCGACCGCTCGGCAAAGAAGGCCGCGTTCTGCGCGACGAATCCGGCCTCCATCTCGCTCGCCGTTCCGGCATGGACTGCGTGCGCCGCGACCAGTGTCGACCAGACCTGTCCGGCCGCGGCAAAGCTAACGAACATGTAGGCGCCGATTCCCATGATGAAGAGCCGCGATGGCGGCAGGTCCTTGAACAACAGAGCGATCATCCCCGCGATCGCATAAGTGAACAGGATGTCTCCCCACCAGAACAGCGCGAAGTGCAAATAGCCGAAGATCGCCAGCCACAAGAGGCGGCGGACCTGTTCCACGATGCGCGCCCCTTCGTCGCCGCGCGACAGGAATAGCGCGAGGCTTACCCCGAAAAGCGTCGCGAACAGGGCGCGCATCTTTCCCTCGAAAAACAACCAAGTGACCGTGAAGCTTGCCCAATCATGCGCCCCGGCATGGCCGTGCCAGTCAGGCGTGCCCGATGCGAGCCCCGGTCCCGCCATCGTCGTCACGTTGATCACCAGGATGCCCAGGATCGCGAAACCGCGGGCAAGGTCGATGACGGGGATTCTTCTGGTATCTGCAACCACTTGAGGCTGCGAATTGTCATCCGTCATGTGCCGCGTCGGCCTTTTTATCGCGCTATCCGGCCAGTCTTAACGCAAAATTAGGGTTACACCGCAAGAGTGGCAGCCAGCATATCAGTGTCACTGAAGGGGATCATCGGTGCGCGTACTCGCATTGGCTTCACAGAAGGGTGGATCGGGCAAGACGACCTTGTCGGGTCACCTGGCCGTTCAGGCCCAGCGCGCCGGGGCAGGCCCGGTAGTTCTCATCGACATCGACCCGCAGGGCTCGCTCGCCGATTGGTGGAACGAGCGCGAGGACGAATTCCCCGCATTCGCACAGACCGCCGTGGCCCGCCTTGCGCAGGACCTTGTGACGCTGCGCGACCAGGGTTTCAAGCTGGCCGTCATCGACACGCCTCCCGCAATCACCATGGCGATCCAGTCGGTGATTTCGGTTGCAGAGCTGGTCGTCGTCCCGACGCGCCCGTCTCCGCATGACCTTCGCGCCGTGGGCGCCACCGTCGACATCTGCGCCCGCGCCAACAAGCCGCTGGTGTTCGTGGTTAACTCGGCCCTGTCGAAGGCCCGCATCACTTCCGAAGCCGCCGCAGCGCTTGCCCAGTACGGGACCGTCGCGCCCGTTGTGCTTCACCACCGCACCGACTTTGCCGCCTCGATGATCGACGGCCGCACCGTCATGGAAATTGATCCCTACGGCCGTTCGGCACAAGAGATCGAACAGCTCTGGGCATACCTTGCAGAGCGTCTCGAAAAGAATTTTCGTCGTACCGTTTTCGCCGGCCAGAAGGCAGGCGCGGGTGCTTCGGCTGGCGGTCGTCCGCAAGGTGGCTTCGGCCGCCGCGTGGCCGGGTCGTAAGGAGGCGAGGTCGTGATGGCAGGTACGATGCAACCAGGCGCAGGAGGACTGCTGGCCAAGAAGGGCACAGCACGTCCGGCCATGCGCCGGCAGTCGCAGGTTCAGCAGGCAGGTTTCGGTTCGGCCAATGCAGGCGGTCTTTCGGGCTGGCTGACGGGCGCCGAGGACGACTGCGGCTGGAACGACATGGGTGACGGCGCAGCCAGCACCCCCAACTTCGGACAGCGCAGCGCGATTGGCCTTACCGCCATGAGCAATTCGGCCGATTCGCTTTACGTGAACGGCGGGTCCAGCGATCCCGACTGGGACGAGGCCGACAGCTACGACGACGAGGCGAGCGAATGGAACGCCTCTGCCCCGGCATGGACGCCGACCCCGCCCGCGAACCCCGTTGGCGAGATGCAGGAACGCTTGCAGGCCGCGGCAACGCAGTCGGTTGCAGCCGCTCCGGTCGCAGCAGAGCCTGTCTATGCAGAGCCGGTCGCCGAGGAAATCCCGGTCGGCCTGTTCGGACAGATCCGTGCCGCTTGGGCGCATTTCATGGCGCTCATCCTTGGCCGCGGACCGATCACCGTTCTTCACTTGAACCCGGCCCTTCGCGAACAGCTTCGCGCCGCCGCCGGTCGCCAGGGCATGCACGAGGCAGATTTTGCCGGGCATGCGATCGAGGAATATCTTGGAAAGCAGGCCGGTAAGAGTGTTACAACGCCTCCCGCCGGCACTTCGTGGAACTGATCCCGCCGCACCGGGAATACGAGAGCAAGGACCGCAACCGATGAGCAAGAGCATCCGCTTCCAAACCGCGAAACGCGTCCGCCGCCTTGGCCTTGGCGCAGTTGCCGCGCCGCTGCTTGCCGGCACGATGCTGGCAGGTGCCATGATCGCCCAGCCCGCGATCGCCGGTGACCGTTCGGTCACGAAGGCAAGCGAGGCACTGGCCGAGAACGAAACCGGCAAGGCCGTTCGCTACGCCGAGGAAGCCGTTCAGGCCGATCCGCGCGATGCGTCGCGCCGCACGCTTCTGGGCAAGGCCTATCTTCGCGATGGCCGTCTCGCCTCGGCCCGTCAGGCCCTGGCCGAAGCGGTCTCGCTGGGCGACAACAGCCCGCGCACCGCGCTCATGCTGGCCCTTGCCGAAATCGGCAGCGGCAGCGCCCGCAGCGCCGTTGCAACGCTGGCCCAGCACGGCAATGCCATTCCGGCTTCGGATCGCGGCCTCGCCTTCGCGCTGGCCGGTGAAACCGCCCGCGGCGTCGAGATCATCGCATCGGACATCCGCGCCGGTAACGACAATCCCAAGAACCGCCAGAACCTCGCTTATGCCTTCGCCCTCGACGGTCGCTGGCGCGAGGCCCGCATGATGGCTGCACAGGACGTGCCTGCCGACGTGATCGACAAGCGCATGACCGAATGGGCCATGACCGCCCGTCCCGATCAGGTCGGCGTTCGCGTCGCCCGTCTGGTTGGCGCGGAGTACAAGGACGATGCGGGCATGCCCGCGCAGCTCGCCCTTGCGAACTTCCCGGCCGTTAAGGCGGCCCCCGCTCCGGTGATGGCTGAAAGCAAGCCTGCTCCGGTCAAGGCCGCTCCGGTGCCTGCACCTGTAAAGGCGGCACCGGTGAAGGTTGCCGAAGCTCAGCCGGTTGCAAAGCCCGCGGCAACGCCTGCGCCGAAGAAGGGCGAACCGGTCGTAGTCGCCCGTATGGAACAGCCGGCCAAGGAAGCTGCCCCCACCAAGGAAGCGGCCAAGACATCGAGCGTCCAGACCGCGTCGGTTCCGGCTTCGCAGCCTGCCATGATGCAGATGGCCGTTGTTCAGCCCACGACGAAGAAGGCCGATCCGGTCGAGGCGAAGCCGGTCAAGGTTGCCGCCGTCACTCCGGTCAAGGCCGCGCCGAAGGCTTCGGCCAAGGCCGCTGCACCCGCCCTGCCGACCCCGTCGGCCAGCGGCACGCACGTCGCGCAGCTCGGCTCCTACACCAGCGAGGCGAATGCCCGTGCAGGCTGGAAGGTGTTCCAGTCGCGCTATGCGAACCTCAAGGGCCAGCAGCCGGTCATCACCAAGGCCAGCGTCGACGGCACCGATTACTTCCGCGTCGCTGCCGGCGGCTTTGACGCCAAGTCTGCTGCGGCCATGTGCAACGCGGTAAAGAGCAGCGGCCACGGCTGTCTGCCGATCGCCAAGGCCAATGCCAAGCAGGCTTCGGACAAGGTCCGCGTCGCCAAGGCCGACTGATACGAATTGACGCTCCGCCGTGGCGGAGGGGGATGAAGGGCGGCACCTGTCACATGGCAGGTGCCGCCCTGATCGTTTCGGGTGTCGTTATCCCGCTGTGGGCGGGATGTAGCTGCCTTCGGGCAGGCGGATCATGCCTTCCTGCGACGCGGTGGCGACCAGAGTGCCGTCACGCGTGAAGAACTGCCCCCGCGTCAACGCGCGTCCCGCGCCGAGAAACGGCGAATCGGTGACGAAGCACAGCCAGTCGTCGACCCGCGCTTCGGAATGGAACCACAGCGCATGGTCGAGACTGGCCATGCGCGCCTCGTCGAACTTGATGCGAATACCCCGGTTGACGAGCGCCGTTGCCAGGAGGCCGTAGTCTGACAGGTACGTCAGCGCGAGCCGGTGGACTGCCATGTCGTCGGACAGCGGCGCGGTGACGCGGAACCAGAAGAAGGTCGGCCCTTCGGGTGCCTTGGCATTGACCCAGTGATCGGCCGGGATCCGCATCTCGAACGCGCGGTGGCGAATGAGTGCCGGTACACGCTCGCCCAAGTCCACCGGCTGCTTGCGCGCGGGCGAATCGAGTTCGTCCATCAGACCTTCGGGGCCTTGGACATCAGGCATCGGCGCCGGCCACGAGGGCGCCGCGGAATGGCGCTGGAACGAGGCGGTGAGGTTCAGGATCGGCGACCCGTTCTGCGAGGCGATCACGCGGCGGTTGGAAAAGCTGCCGCCGTCGAAGTCGCGCTCGACCCGAAGTTCGATCGGATAGGCCTCGTCCCCGCCGCGCAGGAAATAGGCGTGAAGCGAATGGGGCTGGCGCCCTTCGTCCACCGTCTGGCGCGCGGCGGCCAGCGCCTGTGCCACGACCTGCCCGCCGAAGATTCGGCCAACGCCATCGGGCATGCGCGGCGCGACGAAGATGTCGTGGGCGACTTCCCTGACGGTCAGGAGGTCGGCGAGGATGGCTGCACGTTCGGCATCGGTGCCGGTCTGCAACGAACGTTTCGTTTCGGTCATGGACGGGATCCTTGGAACGGCCCTGCCGCCCCGTCAACGCCGCTACGGCATCGCGGGCGAATTTCCGGCCACTCAAAAGAAAAGCCCCGCCCGGACGGACCGGGCGGGGCCACACCCCAACCATGGGGCTAGGGCTTAACCGGCAGCGAGTGCCGCCAGCAGAAGCAGGGCCACGATGTTCGTGATCTTGATCATCGGGTTCACGGCCGGGCCCGCGGTATCCTTGTAGGGATCGCCCACGGTATCGCCCGTCACTGCGGCCTTGTGGGCTTCGGATCCCTTGCCGCCGTGGTTGCCGTCCTCGATGTACTTCTTCGCATTGTCCCACGCGCCGCCGCCCGCAGTCATCGACAGGGCGACGAAAAGGCCGCCCACGATGACGCCGAGAAGCAGTGCGCCCAGCGCCGCAAAGCCGTTTTGCGGGCCCGCGATCAGCGTGATCACGAAATAGACCACGATCGGCGCCAGCACCGGCAGCAGCGAGGGGACGATCATCTCCTTGATCGCCGCCTTGGTGACGAGGTCGACCGTGCGGGCATAGTCCGGCTTGCTGGTTCCGGCCATGATGCCGGAATCGGCGGCGAACTGTTCGCGCACGTCCTTCACCACGTCGCCCGCCGCGCGGCCCACGGCCGTCATGCCCATCGAACCGAACAGGTACGGGAGCAGCGCGCCGAGCAGGAGCCCGACGATGACGTATGGGTTCTCGAGGCTGAAATCGACGTCGAGATCGGGGAAGAAGTGGGCAAGGTCGGTCGTATAGGCGGCAAACAGGACGAGGGCCGCAAGGCCCGCCGAACCGATCGCATAACCCTTGGTCACGGCCTTGGTGGTGTTGCCCACGGCATCCAATGCGTCGGTCTTTTCACGAACCGATGCGTCCATGTCGGCCATTTCGGCGATACCGCCCGCATTGTCCGTTACCGGACCGTACGCGTCGAGCGCGACGACCATGCCGGCCAGCGCCAGCATTGCGGTAGCGCCATAGGCAATACCGATTAGGCCCGCCAACTGGTACGCGATGATGATGCCCGCCACGATCACCAGCGTGGGAAGCGCGGTCGCCTCCATGGAGATCGCAAGGCCCTGGATCACGTTGGTGCCGTGGCCGGTTTCCGACGACTTGGCGATCGAGCGCACCGGACGGAAGTTCGTGCCGGTGTAATACTCGGTGATCCAGATGATGAGGCCCGTGATGGCAAGACCCAGCATCGAGCACCAAAACAGGTCCATGCCGGTAAAGCCGCCGACCTGGCTGGCCGTGCCTTCTTCCGACAGGGGCATGCCCGGATCGACGTTTGCGACCAGGCCCGGATCGCCTGCCTGAATCGGCGCGTTCATGTCGCCCAGCGCAAGCTGCGTGACGATGTAGATCGCGGGGATCGACAGGATGGCGGTGACAAGGAAGCCCTTGTACATCGCGCCCATGATCGACTGCGACTTGCCAAGTCGAACAAAGTAGGTGCCGATGATCGAGGTGACGATGCACGAACCGCCGATCAGCAAGGGCAGCGCCATGAGGCCGGCGAGCTGCGGAACGCCCGAAAGCAGCAATGCGGTCAGCACCATGGTTGCGCCGACGGTCACGACGTAAGTCTCGAACAGGTCGGCCGCCATGCCGGCGCAGTCGCCGACGTTGTCGCCCACGTTGTCCGCGATGACCGCGGGGTTCCGCGGATCGTCTTCGGGAATGCCCGCCTCGACCTTTCCGACGAGGTCTGCGCCCACGTCCGCGGCCTTGGTGAAGATGCCGCCGCCAAGACGCGCGAAGATCGAGATCAGCGAGGCACCGAAGGCCAGCGCGACAAGCGCGTCGACGACCGTGCGGTCATCGCCGCCGACCGTGTATCCGGCCAGCATCGTGAGGTAGCCGTAGAAACCGGCGATCGCTAGCAGGGCAAGGCCCGCCACCAGCATGCCGGTGATCGCACCGGCGCGGAAGGCGAGGGTCAGGCCCTCCTGCAGGCCCGTCTGCGCCGCCGCTGCCGTACGCACGTTTGCGCGGACCGAGATGTTCATCCCGATGAAGCCTGCAACGCCCGAAAGGATCGCGCCGATCACGAAGCCGATGGCGCTGACCATGCCGAGAAACACGGCGACGAGGATCGCGACGATGACCCCGACGATGGCGATGGTGGTATATTGCCGCTTCAGATAGGCCTGAGCCCCTTCCTGAACAGCGGCGGCGATTTCCTGCATTCTCGCGCTGCCCGCGGCAGCGCCCAGAACCTGGCGACTGGTGACAAAGCCGTACACGACGGCAAGCAGTCCCAGCACGATAGCAATCGTAACTAGATCCACGTTGGAATCCCCTCCTGTTTTGTCCGCGCCCCATTGTTGGTCCGGGCGTCGGGAAGGGAAGCTACACAGTATCGGGCGCGGCGCAAGCGCGCTGTGCACAGGCCATTTCGAGGTCAGCCGTGGCGGTATCCCAGCCGGGTTTGCGTGGCCGGAGGTTCCCCATCGAGCAGCAGCCGATGGTCGCCGCGCGGCAGGACAGTGCCGATGCGCGTGGCGGCAAATGACGGCTCTTTGCTTTCCGGCAGGGTGAAAAGAAGCTCGTAATCGTCGCCCCAGGTCATCGCGTCGATGCGGCGATCGGCAAGCGCTGCACAGACCGGCACGGCGGCGCTGTCGATGGCGATGGTGGTGCCGCTGGCTTCGGCCATGCGGGCGGCGTCGAGCAGCAGGCCGTCGGACACGTCCATCGTCGCGCCAGCCATCGGGGCGATGGCGAGGCCTTCCTCGATACGCGGGTCAGGGCGGCGGAAGGGGCGGGTAAGGGCAGCGTCCGCAGAACCGGCCTGCATCGCCTCGAATCCCGCGAGAGCGCCGCCCAGTTCGCCCGTTACCCAAAGCGCTTGTCCAGGCCGGGCGTCTGTGCGCGAGGGGGCGGGGACCACGGCGGGGCGGCCGATCGCGGTCAGCCCGACGCTTCGCGCGCTTCCCGCAGGCGTGGACACGGTGTCGCCGCCCAGCAGCGGCACGCCGAAAGCCTCGACCGCATCGGCCAGCCCCTGGGCAAAGCGCGCGTCCCAGTCGGCATCGCCCAGCATGTAGCCGAGCAACAGCGCCTGCGGCATCGCGCCCTTGGCGGCAAGGTCAGACAGGTTCACCGCAACCAGCTTGTAGGCGACGTCGGCTGCGTCCTGTTCGGGCAGCCAGTGGACGCCTTCGACCATCATGTCGTGAGTGACGACAAGCGTGGTGTTGGTGAGCCTCAGTTCGGCGGCATCGTCGGCAAGGCCCCGCGCGCCGGGCGATGTCGCGATGGCGCGCAGGGCGGCGATGAAACGTTCCTCGCCGCTTTCCCTCACGTCAGCGGACGTCCTTGCCGATCGCGTCGAGCAATCCGTTCACGAACTTCGCCTCGCGCTCTTCGAAGAAGGCATGGGCGACGTCGACATATTCGGTGATCACGGCGGCCTTGGGCACGTCGCTGCGGGCCAGAAGTTCGTAAGCGCCGCAGCGCAGGATCTGGATCATCGTGCGGTCGAGCCGCTTTAGCGACCAACCCTCGGCCAGCTTGCCCGACACCAGCTCGTCGATCTCGTCACGGCGCGCGTCGACGCCCTTCACGACATCGTCGAAGAACCCGACTTCGGCGTCGGCGTACTGCTCGTCCTCGATCTCGCGGCCGAGGCGGTGCTGGTGGAATTCGTCGAGAAGCCGCGCCAGCGGGGTCTTCTCCATGTCCATCTGGTACAGGGCCTGAACCGCCGCGAGACGCGCGGCGGAGCGGGACTGGGATCGTGCGTTCATTGGTCCGTCTTCATTCGCATGGCGCCCAGATAGTCGCGCTTGCCGACCTCTATGCCAAGGTGGCGCAGCAGCGCGTACGTCGTGGTCGCGTGAAACTGGAAATTGGGGAGCGAGAAGCTCAGCAGGAAATTCTCGGCCGTGAAGGGGATGCGAAAGTCGCGAAAGGCGAACTGCGCGTCTTTGCCGATCAGGGCTTCCATCTCGTCCACCGTGACCGCGTTCATCGCGGTAACGGCTTCGGCGATCAGCGCCTTCAGCCCTTCGAAAGTCGTTGGCGCATCGGCCATGTTCGGGCTGAATGTGCCGGCCTTTGCCCCTTCGACGGCAAGGGCCGAATGGGTGTAGCAGGATTTCACCTGATAGGCGAAATCGAACATGTCGGGGGCCAGTTTTGCCTGGATGACCTTTTCAGGTTCCCACCCGTTAGCCGCGCAATGCGCCTCCGCCTTGTCGAGCAGGCCGGAAACCGCGCCCAGCTGCTGCAGGCAGGTCGGCACGAAAGCATCATAGAGCGTGATGGGCATAGTGTTATTCTCCCCTGCGGCGGTCCAGCCGGATCGAAACCGAGCGGGCGTGGGCGGGCAGCCCTTCCGCTTCGGCCAGCGCGACGGCGGCGGGGCCGATCGCGGCCAGCGCATCGTCGTCAAGCTGGATGAAGCTGGTGCGTTTCATGAAATCGAGCACGGAAAGCCCGCTGGCAAAACGCGCGCGGCGGCCCGTGGGCAAGACGTGGTTGGGCCCCGCGACATAATCCCCGATAGCCTCGGGCGTCGAACGGCCCATGAAGATGGAGCCTGCGTGCCGGATCGATTCCAGCAGCGGTTCGGGATCGGCAACGGCCAGCTCGACGTGTTCCGCCGCCAGCGCATTGGCGAGCGCGGGGGCTTCGTCCAGCGATGCGACTTCGATGATGACGCCGTGGTCCTTCCATGACTGTTCGGCCACCTTGCGGGTCGCGAGCTGGGCGAGTTCCACGCCCACGCGGTCTGCCACGCGGTCGGCAAACTCTGCATCGTCGGTAATCAGGATCGACTGCGCGACGGGGTCGTGCTCAGCCTGCGAAAGCAGGTCGGCGGCGATGAAGCCGGGGTCGTTGTCCTTGTCCGCGATGACGAGGATCTCGCTTGGCCCTGCGACCATGTCGATGCCGACGGTGCCGTAAAGCTGGCGCTTCGCCTCTGCCACCCAGGCATTGCCGGGGCCGGTGATGACGTCGACCGGCGCGATGCGATCTGTGCCATAGGCGAGCGCGCCCACGGCCTGCGCGCCGCCGATGCGCCAGATCTCGTCCACGCCCGCGATATGCGCGGCGGCCAGGACCAGCGGATTGACGTGCCCGCGCGGCGTCGGCGTGACGACGGCGAGCCGCTCGACACCCGCGACCTTGGCGGGAATGGCGTTCATGATGAGCGAGGAGGGATAGGCCGCACGGCCACCGGGCACGTAAAGACCCGCCGCATCGACCGGCCGCCAGATCGCGCCAAGCCGCACGCCCGCTTCATCGCGATAATCGCGGCGCTGCGGCATCTGCGCTTCGTGATAGGCGCGCACGCGATCCGCCGCAGTTTCCAGCGCATCGCGCAGCACGCCGTCCAATGCGTGATAGGCCGCAGCGCAAGCGTCGGCCCCGATGCGCCAGTCGTCGTCGCTGGCCAGATCCCAGTGGTCAAACCGCTTGGTGTAATCGACCAGCGCTTCGTCACCCTCTGCACGCACGCGTTCGAGGATGCGGGTCACGTCGCGGCCGACATCGTCGTCCGCCTCGCGCCGGTCGGCGACAAGGCGCTTGAACGCCTTTTCAAAGCCGGGATCGGAAGTGACGAGCCGTTTCATCAGGCAGCCTTGGGCTCTGCCGCAAGCGCGCGGAAGCTGTCGATCAGCGCGCCGAGCCGTTCAGGGTGCGTTTTCAGCGCCGCGCGGTTGACGATAAGGCGCGCGGAAACGGGCAGAAGCTCCGCCGTCTCGACAAGACCGTTCTCGCGCAGCGTCGTGCCGGTGGAAACAAGGTCGACGATGCGCGTCGCAAGGCCCAGCGAGGGCGCAAGTTCCATCGCGCCGTTCAGCTTCACGCATTCGGCCTGGATGCCCTTGGCCTCGAACCAGCGACGGGTGAGGTTGGGGTATTTGGTCGCAACACGCATGTGGCTGGCATTGTCCGCTTCGCCGGCGGTGCCTTCCTTCGGCTCTGCGATCGACAGGCGGCAGTATCCGATGCCAAGGTCGACCGGCGCGTAGAGATCGGGATAGTCGAATTCCTCGATCACGTCGGAACCCACGATACCGGCATGGGCCGCGCCATGCGCGACGAACGTCGCCACGTCGAAGGCGCGCACGCGGATGATGCGCATCGACGGGTCTTCGCAGGCGAACGACAGCGAACGGTTCTTCTTGTCGTGGAAGCCTGCTTCGGGAACGATACCGGCGCGCGCCATCAGCGGAAGCGCCTCTTCCAGGATGCGCCCCTTGGGCACGGCGAATGTGAGCGTTGCGGTCATGACAGGCGCGCAGATAGGCCGCATGGCCCGCTTAGGCTAGGGGTAACTGACGGTATTGGGCTTTTCGGGAATCGGGATGAATTCCTTTTCATCGCCCGGAACCTTGGGGAAACGCCCTTCCTGCCAATCCTCTTTCGCCTGTTCGATCCGCTCTCGCCTGCTCGACACGAAGTTCCACCACACCGTGCGGCGGCCCATCGTTTCCCCGCCCAGCAGCATGACGCGTGCGCCCGACTTGCTGGACAGCGTCATCGCCATGCCGGGCCGCAGGACATGAAGGGCATAGAGGTCGAGCGGTTCGCCATCGACGCTCGCCTCGCCGCCGATCAGCATGACGGCGCGCTCGTCCGCTTCCGCCTCGATCGGGACCGATGCGGCTGCCTCCAGCGCGATGTCGGCATAGATCGTCTCTGCATGGCAGGTCGTGGGCGCGACCTCGCCCCAGAGCTTGCCCATGATGACCCGCGCGCTGATGCCGGTGTCGGTGATGATCGGCAGGTCGTCTGCCGCGATGCTTTCGAAAGCGGGGTCGATTTCCTCGAGCCTTTCGGGAAGCGCCAGCCACGTCTGCATGCCGTAGAGCGCAAATCCGGTTTCGCGTTCCTTCTGCGGGGTGCGTTCGGAATGGACGATGCCGCTGCCCGCCGTCATCAGGTTGACCGCGCCGGGTCGGATCGTCGCGAAGGAACCGAGCGAATCGCGGTGATCGATCGCGCCTTCGATGAGGTACGTCACGGTCGACAGGTTGATGTGCGGGTGCGGGCGCACGTCCATCGCGTCGCCGGGGCGAAGCTGCGCCGGACCGAATTCGTCAACGAACACGAAAGGCCCGACCATCCGGCATCGCGGAGAAGGAACCGCGCGGCGCACAGTGAACCCGCCGAGATCGTGGCTGACCGGATCGACCGTCATGGTGAAAGGCGAATTGTCGTCGATGCTCATGTTGGCGGTGTCCTCCGATTTGCGAGCGACACAGTGCCCGCAAAAGGTGTCCGTGTCATGTCCGCGGCGACTTGGCCCCGGATAGGTTCGATCCGGGGGTAAAACAGCGTCTAACTGCGTGTTTTCGCTTAGTAACGGACTTTGTTCAAATTCACTGCGCTGACTCCAGACCCTAGGCTCTTCACGTATCGCAACAGGGTTCAAAGGGGTGGCCTGCCCGGATGTCATGCCGGGCGGACACGATCGCAGATGAACGCAATCTCTTCGATTTGCAGCGCGGAAAATGCTGTCCGCAACCGGCCCACCGGGCTGGGACAGGGCCGACGCCTTGCCGTGCAGGGCGCGGTCGCGGTTCTCGACGGGGCGGCGGTCAATCTCGCGCTTTTCGTGGCCTGTGCGCTTTCCGGAATTCCCTTCTCTCACCGCACGATGGATTTCGCCGGGCTTCTGCCGCCGCTGACCGTCGGCGCGGCGATTGTTTCGGGTGCCTACCAGGGTCGCACCCTGCTTTCCCCCTTGGCCTCGGCAGCGCGGGGCGGGCGGGCCATGCTCTACGCCGCGTCCGCAGGGATGTTCGTGCTTTTCGCGGTAAAGGCGACGCAGGACGTATCGCGCGCTGCATCGGTGACGGGTGTCCTTCTGGGCATCTGCCTCGTCGCGGTCTGCCGGATGGTCGTCGCGATCCATGTGCGCGGCACCTGCAACGCGGTGGCCGAGCGAATACTGTTGATAGAGGACGGCGCCCGCTGCGCCGATGTCGCATGGGCGCGAAGGGCAGAGGCGCGGACGATGGGGCTCGAACCCGATGCCGACGATCCGTTCATGCTGGGCCGCATCGGGGACCTGATGCACCGGATGGACCGTGTCGTCGTCTGCTGCCCCGAAGATCGCCGCGAACGCTGGGCCGAAGTGCTCAAAAGCTTCGATGCACGCGGGGAGATCATCGACGCGCAAGTCGACAGGCTGGGCGTGATCGGCGCAGGGCGCGTCGGCAATCGCGGGACGCTGGTCGTCGCCGCGCACCCGCTGGCGCCGCATCACCGTATCGTGAAGCGCGGGTTCGATCTGGTCTTCTCGCTGGCCGCGCTGGTCTTGCTTTCACCCGTTTTCGCGATCGTCGCGCTGGCGATCCTGCGCGAGGATCGCGGGCCGGTGCTGTTCCGGCAGGACCGGCTGGGGCAGGGCAACCGCACGTTCCGGATGCTGAAGTTCCGTTCGATGCGTGTGGATCAGTGCGATACAAAAGCGGACCGTCTGACCAGCCGCGACGATCCGCGCGTGACGCGGGTGGGCCAGTTTATTCGCGCGACCTCGATCGACGAGCTGCCGCAGCTTGTCAACGTGTTGACCGGACAGATGAGCATCGTCGGTCCGCGCCCTCATGCGCCGATGGCGAAGGCGGGGACGAAGCTCTACTGGCAGGTCGATCGCCGCTACTGGGAACGCCATGCGCTCAAGCCCGGCCTTACCGGTCTTGCACAAGTGCGCGGCCATCGCGGCGCGACCGATCATGAAGATCACTTGCGTGCCCGGCTTCAGGCGGACCTTGAATATCGCAACGGCTGGTCGATCTGGCGCGACTTACGCATCGTTCTTGCCACCATCCGCGTGCTGATCCACCCGCGGGCTTATTGAGCGCACTCCCGCGCTGGACAGAATCGCGCTTGCTTCCTATCGCGCGGCCATGACTGACGCGCTTCACCACGACTCCATCCTCATCGTCGATTTCGGCAGCCAGGTTACCCAGCTGATCGCCCGCCGCGTGCGCGAGGCCGGGGTCTATTCCGAGATCGCGCCCTTCACGATGGCGGAAGAGGCGTTTGCCCGCATGAAGCCGACCGGCATCATCCTGTCGGGTTCGCCCGCCAGCGTGCCCGAAGACGGCAGCCCGCGCGCGCCGCAGTGCCTGTTCGACAGCGGCCTGCCGATCCTTGGCATCTGCTATGGCCAGCAGGTCATGACGCACCAGCTTGGCGGCGAAGTGCGCCCCGGGCACGAAACCGGCGAAGGTGGCGAGTTCGGCCGCGCTTTCCTGACCGTGACGAAGGACTGCGCCCTGTTCGACGGCCTCTGGTCGGAAGGTGAGCGTCACCAGGTCTGGATGAGCCACGGCGACAAGGTCACGCAGTTCGCGCCCGGTTTCGAGATCGTCGCCACCAGCGACGGCGCGCCTTTCGCGGTCATCGCGGACGAGAGCCGCAAGTATTACGGCACGCAGTTCCACCCCGAAGTGGTCCACACGCCCGACGGCGGCAAGCTGATCGCAAACTTCGTGCGCCACGTCTGCGGCTGCGCGGGCGACTGGACGATGGCCCAGTTCCGCGACACCAAGATCGCTGAAATCCGCGAACAGGTGGGCGATGGCAAGGTCATCTGCGGCCTTTCGGGCGGCGTCGACAGCGCGGTGGCCGCCGTCCTTATCCACGAGGCGATCGGCGACCAGCTGACTTGCGTTTTCGTCGACCACGGGTTGATGCGCATGAACGAGGCGCAGCAGGTCGTCACCCTGTTCCGCGACCACTACAACATCCCGCTCGTCCACGTGGACGCGGAAGAGATGTTCCTTGGCGGGCTTGCAGGGCAAACCGACCCTGAAAAGAAGCGCAAGTTCATCGGCGGGGCCTTCATCGACCTGTTCGAGGAAGAGGCGAAGAAGATCGGCGGCGCGGACTTCCTGGCGCAGGGCACGCTGTACCCTGATGTGATCGAATCTGTTTCCTTCACCGGCGGGCCCAGCGTCACGATCAAAAGCCACCACAACGTCGGCGGCCTGCCCGAACGCATGAACATGAAGCTGGTCGAGCCGCTTCGCGAACTGTTCAAGGACGAGGTCCGCGAACTGGGCCGCGAGCTGGGCCTGCCCGAAATCTTCGTGGGTCGCCATCCCTTCCCGGGACCGGGCCTTGCGATCCGCATTCCGGGCGAAGTCACCAAGGAAAAGTGCGACATCCTGCGCAAGGCCGACGCGATCTACCTTGAAGAAATCCGCAACGCCGGCCTTTACGACGCGATCTGGCAGGCCTTTGCCGTGCTGCTGCCGGTCCGCACCGTCGGCGTCATGGGTGATGCGCGCACCTATGACAGCGTCTGCGGCCTGCGCGCCGTGACCAGCACCGATGGTATGACGGCGGATGTCTATCCCTTCGACGGGGCTTTCCTGTCGAACGTGGCGACCCGCATCGTCAACGAAGTGCAGGGCATCAACCGCGTGGTCTACGACTACACCTCGAAGCCGCCGGGGACGATCGAATGGGAGTGATCCTGACGCGAAACCGTCCGGGGGACGGTTTCGGCGGATCACTCGCGAGCGCAAGCGAAGCGTAGAGCGACCTCTCGTAGTCCGGAGGACGGAATTGGGAGGTTGCTCGCGAGCGCAAGCGAAGCGTGGCCCGACACCCAATTCACGCGACCTTTTGACAATGGCCTTCGCGCTTTGCTCCGCTAGTCTTGGCTGCGGATAGAGGAGAGCCGATGCCCGAACTCGAACGCGCGATGCGGCCTTCCGTGCTGCTTTTTCTGGCGGTGCTGGCCATCGCCGCCTTTGCGGGCAATTCGCTGCTGGCGCGCGCGGCGATCGGGGGCGGTTCGATCGATGCGGGCGGCTATACGCTGGTGCGGCTGGCAAGCGGGGCGGCGATCCTGCTGCCGGTGTTTGTAAAGCGAGGATTGCCGCGCATCTCGGACCTGCCCGGTGCCTTTTTGCTATTCGTTTACGCCGCCGGATTTTCCTTTGCCTATATCGCGCTTCCGGCAGGGACGGGCGCGCTGGTGCTGTTCGCATGCGTGCAGGCTACGATCATGGTGATCGGTATGGCGCGTGGCGAAAGACCGGGCGTGGCGGGCCTTGCCGGGCTGGTTCTCGCGCTCGCCGGTGTTGCCTGGCTGATCGCGCCGGCGGCATCGGTACCCGATGATGCCTTTGCGGCAGTGCTGATGGCAATCGCGGGCGTGGCGTGGGGCATCTACACGCTTCTGGGGCGCGGGGCGGGGGATCCTGCGCGGCGAACGGCTGCGAACTTTTTGATCGCAACGCCGATGGCCTTGGTGCTTGTCGTGGTGCTGGGCCCGCATGACCTATCCGACGCGACTACCGGCGGCATCTGGCTAGCAATCGTGGCGGGCGCGATCACGTCGGGGCTGGGCTATGTCGCGTGGTACGCGGTAGCGCCGCGTCTGGGGCTTGCCACGGTCGCCACGGTGCAACTGGCCACCCCCGTCGCGGCGGCTCTGATCGCGGCGGTCACGCTGGCCGAGCCGCTGACGCTGCGGCTTGCCATTGCAGGCGCGATGATCATCGGCGGTATCGTCCTTACCCTGCGCAAGTGATGCGCGCTTGCAGCATCGCTGCATTGCGATAGGCTGCGGCTTTCGTCGCACCAACGAAGGGTCGTCATGAAAGCCATCACCTTGAAACTCGCGCTGGCGCTGTCCTGCGCCGCGGTTCTCGGAGCCTGCAGCGACACTGCCGGGACCGAGGCGGTGGAGAGCCAGCAGATCGCCTGGCGCGACGGCGACGTGAACGACGCGCTGGCCGAGGCGCAAGAAAGCGGCAAGCCGGTCCTGCTCTATTGGGGCGCGGAATGGTGCCCGCCCTGTGCGGAGATGAAGCAGACCCTGTTCAAGGACCCCGCCTTCATTGCCAAGACGCGCGACTTCGTGCCGGTCTATCTCGACGGCGATACGCAAGGGGCGCAAAAGTGGGGCGACCGCTTCGGCATCAGCGGCTACCCGACGGTCATCGCGCTAAGCCCCGATGGCAACGAGATCACCCGCATTTCCAGCGCCACGATGGCGTCGGAATTGCCCGACCTGCTGACGCTGGCCGCAGGCCGCACGCGCACGATCGATGCGGTGCTGGCCGATGCGAAGTCCGATCCGAAGTCGCTGTCGGACGAGGACTGGACCATTCTTGGCGGCTTTGCATGGGGCAACGATCCCGCCCGCTTCAAGGAGAACGGGTCCGAGGCCGATCTTCTGGAAGCACTGGCCGCGAATGCGCCTGACGACGCGCTGAAGCGCCGTTTCGGACTTCTGGCCCTGACGCGGAAGGCGGAGAAGGAAGGCGACGGCTACAAGCTGACCGCGGCGCAGGAAAAGACGCTGAAGGACGTGCTTCCCGGCATCCTCGCCAGCCGGGACGAAACGATCGAGAACCGGTACGAGCTTGCCTCCATGGGCGGGCCGCTGGTCTCTGCGCTCCCTGCGGGGGGCACGCGCGACGCGATGGCGGGCGATCTTAGAAAGGCGCTGGAGGCGATCTATGCCGACAAGTCGCTGACCCTGCTCGACCGCACTTACGCCACATACGGCGAAGTCCTGCTGGTCAAGGGCACGACGGGCCTCTCCGACGAGTTGAAGGCCAAGGTCCGGGTGCGCATGGCGGCAATCGACAAGGCGGCCGACGATCCGATCGCGCGCAAGTCGGTGATCAGCTACACCGCGATGGTGCTCGACGAGATCGGCGACCGCGATGCAGCGACCAGGGTGCTGATGGCCGAGATCGATAAGTCCGCATCGCCCTATTACTACATGGCGATCATGGCCGACCGCGCGGCTGAGGACGAGCAGCCTGAAAAGGCGGTAGAATGGGCGCGCAAGGCCTATGAGGCCGCCGAAGGACCGGCCACCCGCGTGCAGTGGGCGGTGTCCTATGCGATGACGGTTATGGACCAGACGCCCAAGGACGATGCCGCGGTAGAGGCCAGCGCCGATGCGGTTCTGGCCGAATTGGCCGCAAGTCCCGACGGTTACTATCAACGCACGCAGAGCGCGGCGGACCGCTGGGGCAAGGCGCTGGTGGCGTGGAGCGAGGAATACGGCGGCAGCGCGGTATTGAACCAAGTCGAAGCGCGGATGGCCGACGTCTGTGCAAAACAGGGCGACAAGGCCGAGGCCTGTGGCGGCTGGATGAAGAGCGCCTGAGTTTCAGGCGAGCCTGCCCCTTCAAACGAAATGGCCGGACGGTGCCGTCCGCACTAACGACACCGCCCGGCCGGACACGCGCGCCACGCGCCGACAAAGCCGCAAGGGCAAAAGCGGCGGGCGCGCGTCCCGAGGTCTGAACCCGTCAATTGGTGCGGCAAAGGAGCATGCCACGGCCGCCGGGCGAAACCTGCATGATGGAATCGTTGGTCGTCACGCCCGACACGGTGCAGGTGAACCCTTCCTTCACGCGCATCGATGCCGGCGTCTGTTCGTCCGGTACGTCGAAGTGGCACATCGAAAACGCGCCGTTCTTGTTGTGAACGCGCTGAACCTTGCTGGCCGACTTGAGGTAGGGCGTCGTGAATTCGCCATTGGGGCCGGGCACAAAACCGGTGCAGTCGCCATTGGCGATCTGGGCGGAATTGACGGACTTGCCGCCCACTTCGGGCTTTTCGGCCATGGCGATGGTTGGAAAAGTAAGCGACGCGGCAGCGGCGGCCGCGACGATCCTCAGAGTGGCTTTCATGTCCTGTGTCTCCTTGTATTCGATGTTCTGAATACCGGACAGTCGCCTGGGTGCGGTCAAAGCGTTCCACTTCCGGTCGGAAGGGCGGACAGGCCCGTTGATGGCTTTGGCGCGCCGGGCACGTCCGCCCTTCCGCGACCGAGTCTACGCGCCCAAGACTATGCAGCGGTGTTCTTTTGCGGTTTAGACGGGGTTACCGAACATGGTTGATTTTGCCCTGCATAAGGGGTGATTCCCTTGTGGGAACACAACCTTCCGCTGCGCTTTCATAGGGTTGAGAGCGCGTGGTTTATTTTTGCCGCCAAATGGGCGACAATCGCCATGTCGGCCTTGTTGCAGCTATCGATGCGCAGAATCGGTAAACGCGGCATCAGGGATTATCGCCTGGTCGACGCGCGCAGTTTCGAATTCGGGAGAACGGGACGAATGCCGAAGAAAGACGACATCAACGCAACGCCGTTCAGCGACGCTGGACTGCCCCTGCTGGCCAGCTGGATCGAGTTCTGGATGATGCCCGTGACGCTGGGCGCCCGCATGCTGGGCATGTCCGCGCCGGTGGCCGAGGACGAGCCCGAGATCGACCGCAAGTGCGAGCATAACCAGCTTCCGGTGCCCAACGCGCACCAGAAGGAAATGGATCACGACCTCTTCGCCTGACCAGATTTCAGGACAACGCCAATGAAAAAGGGCGGCCCCGCAAAGGGCCGCCCTTTTCGTATCCGGCTATGCCGCTTGCGGTTAGCCGACGTTTTCCCAGACGGTCGCGATGCCCTGGCCGCCACCGATGCACATCGTGGCAAGGCCGTACTTGCCGCCGGTGCGCTGCAGTTCGTAGACCAGCTTAGTCACCAGGATCGCGCCCGTGCCGCCAATGGGGTGGCCCAGCGAGATGCCCGAACCGTTGGGGTTCACCTTCGCGGGATCGAGGCCGAGCTGCTTCGACACGGCACAGGCCTGCGCGGCGAAAGCTTCATTCGATTCGATGACGTCCAGTGCGTCCTTCGACAGGCCGGACTTTTCGATGGCGATCTGGCTGGCCGGAACCGGGCCGATGCCCATGTAGGCCGGATCGACGCCCGCGTGGCCGTAGGAGACGAGGCGCGCCATCGGCGTCCAGCCGTTCTTCTTCACGGCTTCCTCGCTGGCGAGGATGACCGCGCCTGCACCGTCGTTGATGCCCGATGCGTTACCGGCAGTAACCGTGCCGCCGTCCTTCTTGAACGCGGGGCGCAGACCGGCAAGCTTTTCGGCCGTGGTGCCGGCCTTCACGTGTTCGTCGGTGTCGAACATCACGGTTTCGCGCTTGACCTTCACTTCGACCGGTTCGATCTGGTCCTTGAAGTAACCGGCTTCGATTGCGGCAGCGGCGCGGCGCTGCGATTCAGCGGCGAATTCATCCTGCTGTTCGCGGGTGATCTGGTACTTTTCGGCCACGTTTTCGGCCGTGATGCCCATGTGATAGCGGTGGAACGGATCGTGCAGCGCGCCGAGCATGCCGTCCATCAGCGGGCTGTCGCCCATCTTGAGGCCCCAGCGGACGCCCATCGCGAAATAGGGCGCGCGGCTCATGACTTCGGCGCCGGCGCCGACAGTGACGTCATGATCGCCCAGCATGATGTGCTGTGCCGCCGAAACGATCGCCTGCATGCCCGAACCGCACAGGCGGTTGAGCGTCATCGCGGGCGCTGCGTGCGGGATGCCGGCCTCGACCGCGGCGATGCGGCTGACATAGGCGTCGCGCGGTTCGCAGGGGACGACGTTGCCGACGACAGTGTGCCGGACCAGTTCCGGATCGACGCCTCCGCGGGCAAGTGCGCCCTTGATGGCGACCGCGCCCAGCGAGCCGGGGTTCGCGTCCTTGAGCGCGCCGCCGAACGTGCCGATCGCGGTACGAGCCGCCGAGACGAGATAGACTGCATTCATCGGATCAGGTCCTTTCCGTCATGGGATGCAGGCTCTGTTCCAATTTTCTTGAAAACGGCCTGCTGCCCCGGTGCCGGAGAGTTCCGGCGTCTTGGTGTGCAGGTGCGAAATAGGCACGAATTCGCCACGCGTCCAGCCCGTCGAAAGTCTAGGGTGTCGCAAGGGCGCTGGAACGCATGTGCGCCCGCAACGCTTGTGACATGGCGATGACGATGGCAATGCGAGCTGCGAGGGGTAGCCGGCGCCCGGCAGCCCGCCTTTGGAGAGAGCATGACCGACGCAGTTTCCGACCGTGATTACGACGTTGTCATCGTGGGTTCGGGCGCGGCGGGGCTTTCCGCGGCGCTGGTGCTGGCCGAGAAATGCCGGGTTCTCGTGCTGGCCAAGGGCGCGCTCGATTCAGGGTCCACCGCATGGGCGCAGGGCGGCATCGCCGCGGTGCTGGATGCCGGCGATACGTTCGAGGATCACATCCGCGATACGATGGTGGCGGGCGCAGGCCTGAACCGGCGCGAGACCGTCGAATACGTGATCGAACATGCGCCAGAGGCGATCCAGCGGCTGGTCGATCTGGGCGTGCCGTTCAATACCGAGGCAGGCAGCCTTCACCTGACGCGCGAAGGCGGCCATTCGCACCGTCGCATCGTCCACGTGAACGACGCGACCGGCTGGGCCGTGCAAGAGGCGCTGTTGCGCGCCGCCGATGCCAATCCCAACATCACGATGCGCCCCAACATGGTCGCCATCGACCTCATCCGCGACCGCAACCTTGTCGATCCGCAGGGCGGGCAGCAGGTCTGGGGGGTCTATGCGCTCGACACCGGCATCGGCAAGGTCGAGGCGCTGACCGGGCGGGCGACGATCCTTGCTACCGGCGGGGCAGGGCGGACATACCTGTTTTCAACCGCGCCGCGCGGCGCGACGGGCGACGGCATCGCCATGGCCTGGCGCGCGGGGTGCCGCGTGTCGAACATGGAATTCATGCAGTTCCACCCGACCTGCCTTTACAACCTGGAGGTCAAGAACTTCCTCATTACAGAGGCGGTGCGCGGCGAGGGCGGCATCCTGAAACTCCCGCCCGAAGCAGGTGCGGAAGCGGGCAAGCGTTTCATGCCCGAGTTCGACGAGCGGCTTGAACTGGCCCCGCGCGACATCGTGGCCCGCGCGATCGACCACGAAATCAAGCGCCTCGGCCTCGATTACGTGCACCTCGACATCAGCCACCGCAAACCCGAATTCGTGCGCGAGCATTTCCCCAACATCTACGAACGCCTGCTCGGCCTTGGCATCGACATGACGAAAGAGCCGATCCCCGTCGTGCCCGCGCAGCATTATACCTGCGGCGGCGTGCGCGTGGACCTCAAGGGCCGGACCGACCTGCCCGCGCTCTACGCGATCGGTGAATGCAGCGAGAGCGGGCTGCACGGGGCGAACCGCCTTGCCTCCAACTCGCTGCTCGAATGCTTCGTCTTCGGCGATGCGGCGGCCCGCGACATCTGCGAACGCTTCGACGAACTCGCACCTCCGCCACAGGTGCGCGTGTGGGACGAAAGCCGCGTCACCGCGCAGGACGAGGAAGTCGTCATCAAGCAGAACTGGACCGAGATCCGCCGCTTCATGTGGAATTACGTCGGCATCGTCCGCACCGACAAGCGCATGGAACGCGCCGCCAACCGCATCCGCCTGCTGACCGAGGAAGTCGACGAATACTACGGCAACTTCCGCGTCTCGAAGGACCTGATCGAACTACGCAATCTCTTGAAGACGGCGGACCTCATCGTACGCAGCGCCCGCCGCCGCAAGGAAAGCCGGGGCCTGCACTACAATGTCGATTACCCGCAGACGGACGAGGTCGCGCGGGACACGATCCTTGTGCCGTGACGTTCGGCGTCGGCTTGTGTCAGGAACGCTGCGGAAAGCGGAATTAAGGGTTCGTGCCCGACTTGCGGAAACACGCGCCCCGCCTGACGGCTCAGGTCAGGAGAACACGGCCCAGGAGGATCAATGCCATGCCGCCCAGGATCGAGGCGAGGCAGCCGGGTCGCGAGAATTCGGACCGGCCGCGGCTGGTGATCAGGCCTGCGAGAAGCGAACCGCCGATGCCCAGCGCGATCGTTGCGAAAAAGCCCAGATCGACTTCGCCGGGGTAGAAGAAGCGGGCGAGGATGCCGACGATGAGGCCCGATACGATGGCGCCGATGATGTTGAGCATGGGTATCCTTTGCTGGCGAATCGGTGATGGAACCGGCCTAGCCCGAAAAGGTTGCGCCCGCGAACCAGATTGCCGAGCGCGCATCGCAGATTTGCCGTCGCAGCCTTTTATTAGGGCTTTTGCCATACCATATCTGGTGGGTGCGCCCTGGTGACGGAAACTGGGGAAAAGTTTTTTAAACCGCGCCTACCCCCTTGCGTCATCCGCGGGTCAAGCTTGGTCCACGCGTCGCTGCTTTGCGACACGGTTTGCTGCACTGCGCAGTGGATAAATTGCGCTTGCTTGACCTGCGCGTTGAGGCACTATCCCTAGCGGTCGGTTCGACGGGAGGACCGCAAGACCTTGGGATTGGCGCTGCTCACGTCGTGAACGGCAAAGGGCCCTGAACAGGTGTTGCGGCAAGGGGCCGAAGACGACCGGCGGGGCCAGATCAGGTAACGGGTTTGCCGGACACATCCGGCCCTTACGCCGGTCGTCCCGGTTCATGCCGAGGGCGCTCCATTGAACGGAGCATCTCGGCACTGAAGCGGGAAGGTCGATAGTGGTGCAACACGTCGCAGGGTCGGAGATACCGGTCGGGGCGGCAGGACGGGGCGATATCGAAATGGATTTCAGGAACGGGGACGATGGTCGCGTGAGTGCCGGTGACGTGAGCGGCGATGATACGACGGGCGACATGTTCGAAACCTCTCCTCAGGAGAAAACGCCCGTGGAGGCAGACGTGCAGGACAAGATGAACAAGACGGACACGATCGAGGACGCACCGGTGGCAGAAGCTGCCGCCGCGGCGCTGGGCAACGCGGTTGCCGAAGCGGTGAAGACCGCTGCTGCGCCCAAGCTGTCATCGAAGGACATCCAGGCGCGCCGCTTCACCATCGTGACGGACGAGGCGCGTGACGCGAACCTCACCGAATTCGGCAAGGAAACGCTGAAGGACCGTTACCTGCTTCCGAACGAGACCTATCAGGATCTCTTCGCCCGCGTGGCCGACGCCTATGCCGACGACCAGGATCATGCGCAGCGTCTCTACGACTACATCTCGAAGCTGTGGTTCATGCCGGCAACGCCCGTTCTGTCGAACGGCGGCACCGGTCGCGGCCTGCCGATCTCGTGCTACCTCAACTCGGTCGAGGACAGCCTCGAAGGCATCGTCAACACCTGGAACGAGAACGTGTGGCTGGCATCGCGCGGCGGCGGCATCGGCACTTATTGGGGCCAGGTCCGCGGTATCGGCGAAACCGTCGGCCTCAACGGCAAGACCAGCGGCATCATCCCGTTCGTGCGCGTCATGGACTCGCTCACCCTCGCGATTTCGCAGGGTTCGCTGCGCCGCGGTTCGGCCGCTTGCTATATCGACGTCTCGCACCCCGAGATCGAGGAATTCCTCGAAATCCGCAAACCGTCCGGCGACTTCAACCGCAAGGCGTTGAACCTGCACCACGGCGTCCTGCTGACGGACGAGTTCATGGAAGCCGTCCGCGACGGCGGCGACTTCGATCTTATCAGCCCGCGCGACGGCACGGTCCGCAAGACGGTCAACGCCCGCGCGCTGTTCCAGAAACTGGTCGAAACCCGCCTTGCCACGGGTGAACCCTACATCGTGTTCAACGACACGGTGAACCGCATGATGCCCAAGCATCACCGCGAACTGGGCCTCAAGGTCTCGACCTCCAACCTGTGCTCGGAAATCACTCTGCCCACGGGCCGCGACCACCTCGGCAACGATCGTACCGCAGTCTGCTGCCTCTCCTCGCTCAACCTCGAAACCTGGGACGAGTGGAAGGCCGACAAGCAGTTCATCGAAGACGTTATGCGCATGCTCGATAACGTGCTGCAGGACTATATCGACCGCGCACCCGACGAGATGGCCCGCGCCAAGTATTCCGCGATGCGCGAACGCAGCGTCGGCATGGGCGTGATGGGCTTCCACTCGCTGCTGCAGTCGAAGAACATCTCGTTCGAAAGCGCGATGGCCAAGGCCATGAACCTGCAGATCTTCAAGCACATCTCGGCCAAGGCGAACGAGGCCTCGATGATGCTGGCGAAGGAACGCGGGCCCTGCCCCGATGCCGAAGACACCGGCGCGATGGAACGTTTCAGCTGCAAGATGGCGATCGCGCCGACGGCATCGATCTCGATCATCTGCGGCGGCACAAGCGCCTGTATCGAACCGATCCCGGCCAACATCTACACGCACAAGACGCTGTCGGGTAACTTCGTCGTGAAGAACCCGTACCTCGAAAAACTGCTGCGCGAGAAGTCGAAGGATTCCACCAACGTGTGGAACTCGATCCTCGAACACGGCGGTTCGGTCCAGCACCTCGACTTCCTCAGCCCCGAGGAAAAGGCGACCTACAAGACCAGCTTCGAAATCGACCAGCGCTGGCTGCTGGAATTCGCGGCCGATCGCACGCCCTTCATCGACCAAGCGCAGAGCCTCAACCTCTACATCCCGGCCGACGTCGACAAGTGGGACCTGATGATGCTGCACTTCCGCGCATGGGAAATGGGCATCAAGTCGCTTTACTACCTGCGCTCGAAATCGGTTCAGCGCGCCGGTTTCGCCGGCGGGGTAGAGGCTGACAACACCAAGGACGCGGCCAAGTTCAACCTCGCTGCGGGTGAGGAGACCGACTACGAGGAATGCCTCGCCTGCCAATAGTAGGCCCCCGGGCGGGAACGCAAACTTCGTGAGCTTTGAAAAAGGGTAAGGTGCTGTGGTGCCTTACCCTTTTTCCTGTTTGGCCTGTGATTCCATGTAAACCGATAGTGGCGCGGATAGTGAGCGGGAAGATCTTGAGAACTGCTTCGTGACGGGCCATGCCAAGCTATTCTCTTCGCACGGCGCTGGTGTTCGCACTGTTTGAAGAGGGCTTTGCCATGGCACCTTTCGATAGGGATCAAGGCGTACTCGACCGCTCCTTCTCTATAATCGAGCGGGCAAGTTCGTCGGGCAGGCCGCTTGCCTGAAGCACTGCTTCTGTCAATTGCAGGCCCGTTTCGGTCGTTTCGGGGATAGCGAGGTCAGCACCACGACTTCGCAGCACACGTGCGTGGGCAGGGTCTCGGGCGCGGGCGAAGATGGGCAGGTGAGGATGATGCCGGTGGAGGTCATCGACCACTTCTGCTGCACCATCGCTCTCGTCCATCGTTGAGATGAACGCGATCGCCTTCTCGATGCCGATGTCGTGAAGGAAGCGGTCATTGTTGGCGTTCCCGAAATATATCGGGACACCCGCCTTGCGTTGTCGCATGACCAGTTCGGGATCGCGATCAATCGCGAGATAGGCGATGCGCTGTTCTTCCAGGATACGACCGATTGCCATACCGACCCGCCCGAAACCGCCGATAACGACCCGGTCGGTCGCCGTTTCCCGATCGGACGATACCGCGTCATTTGCATCGGAGGCAGCGATCCATCGACCGGCACGTCTGCCTGCGATTGCCAGCAATGGTGCGGCAAACATTGACAGGACCACGACGGGGATCACGAATTCGGCGACATTTTCTGGCATGATCTGAGCCGCAACGCTGGCCGAGACGGCGATGAGGGCAAATTCGCCCCCTTCACCCAGAAGAATGCCAGTCTCGGCTGATACGGCCCGGGAATGGCCGAATGCACGCGCCAGAACGAACATGATGAGCGCCTTGATCGTAATCAGCGCTATCGCCGCCAAGACGATACCCTCGATCTGCGGCCAGATCGACGAGACATCCAATTGCATGCCGACCGAAATGAAGAATAGTGCGAGCAGGAGCCCCTTGAACGGCTCGATGTCGTTATGGACCTGATGACGGTATTCCGTTGCGGAAAACAACAGGCCGGCGAGAAAAGCACCCAGCGCCATGGACAGCCCGACCGCAGCCGTGATCGCGGATGTCCCGATGATCAGCAACAGGACGCAAGCCATGAAGAGTTCCTGGCTACCGCTACCGCCCGCGAAACGGAGCAGGGGACGAACCAGAAACCGTCCGGTTACAAATATGGCGACGAGGACAGCCGCAGCTTCCAGCAGCGCCAAAAGAGCGGCGCCGGTGGCAGAACTGGTCTGTCCCGCAAACAGGGTTATCAGGAACAGGATGGGGACGACGGCAAGATCCTGCATCAGGAGCACGCTGAAGGCCGTGCGCCCTGCGGCGGAACTCAGTCTCAATTGCTCTGACAGCAACTGGATGACGATTGCAGTGGAAGACAGTGCCAGACAGAGGCCAAGAAGAACCGAAACGGCGCCGCTGAATCCAAGCGAGAAGGAAAACAATCCGATCACGGCCGCGCTGACCATGATCTGGGCCAGGCCAAGACCGAAGACGTCGCGGCGCATCGACCAGATTCGCTGGAACGACATTTCCAGACCGATACTGAACAACAGGAAGATTACACCAAGTTCGCCAATCGCCTCGATGCCTGTGGTTTCGGTGATGACGAACAGGCGCAGTTCCGGGACCGCAGATGTCAATTTGCCGAGACCATAAGGTCCGATCAGCAGGCCGATGCAGAGGAAGCCGAGCACCGGACTGATCCGGAATTTCCGTGCGAACGGCATGATGAGCCCAGCAGCCGCAAGGAAAATCAGGATTTCGCGCAGGTAGGGTATCTGAGGGTGCAAAAGAACCTCCTGGACCCGCATCTTTGTCTGATGCGATGCCATGACTACACCATCGTGGCCGCGATTGCTCTTTACCATTCCCGGCGGGACGGCCTGCTATCGCGATTCAAAGCTCGTAAAGGTACAGGAAATAGGCACTGAAGAAATAGATCGAGACGAGCGATAGACTGACCCAGCCAATCGATCCGAAAAGCCTGTTGCGGGGCCGATAGAGCAGGGCGACGACGAAGATACCGTTCATGATCACCGCGGCAAATGCCGAAGCGGCATGGGCCGGCGATACGGCCGCGAAGATGTTGCCCTTCGTATAGGCAAGATCATCCAGTGCGATGATGAGGATATCGAACAGATTGCTTCCCAGCAATGCGGCAATCGCCATGTCCTCGGCGTTGCGGCGGACTGCGCTGATGACGACTACGAATTCCGGCAACGAGGTTGCCATCGCCACGAACAGGGTGCCGACGAAGCTGGCCTCCCACCCGGTGAGAAGAACGACCTGCAGGCCGACGGAGGGCAGAAGGCTGCCGACAAGGGCCACGACGGCCGCCGCTGCGGCATAGCGCACGATGGCCTGCCGCAGGTTGAGCGGATCGGCATCCTGCGCGACCGGCACCGTGATCGAGATCCGGCGTTCATGCGTATAGGCGGCCCTGACCGCTACGAAATAGATCAGGATCACGAGCGGCGTATAGGCGCTGACATGATAGAGCGCCTGACCGATGATCGTGCCTGAGGTCAGGATCGTAAGCCCGACTATGCCAATGAGGATGATCCCGAAACCTGCGGTCAGCACATGGCTCTGGTTGATGCGGCAGTAGATCGATTCCCCGCGGTTGAGCGCGTCCAGAGCGACGAGCATCGCGAGGTTGAGGATGCAGCTGCCCAGCGCGTCGCCCATCGCGATGTCGGGAGTATCGAACAAAGTGACCGCACTGATGCCGGTGGACAGTTCGGGCAGCGACGTCGCCGCGGAAAGCAGGACCAGTCCGATCCATGAACTGGGCAGGCCAGTCCTGATCGAGATGATGTCGGCATAACGGGTCAGTCTGTGGCCTGCAAAACCGATCAATAAGGCGCAGACCGCAAACTGGAGCCATGGGATGGCGAATTCGATCATGCCTGCTTTCGTCCGGTTATGGCAGAAAGAAGCCTGGGCAACTGGATGACAAGAAGCGGCGCAAGGCTGGCCGCGATGGCCACGCTCCACATCTGTCCGTCCGGACGCGCCAGGCCGAGGACCAGCCGCAAGGACGGGACATAGACGGCAAGGCACAGCAGAACACCACATACTGCGAGTGCGGCCCAAATCCACGGACTACGCGTGACTTCGTTCCGAACGATCCCTGAGCGAGGACTGGACAGGTTGAAGACATGCCACAGCTGCGACAGTGCCAGGGTGAGAAACGTGACGGTAACCAGTGGAGCGCCGTCGAGACCCATTGCATTACTTGCGATCCCCATTGCGCCAAAGACTGCGCCAGTCAGAACCAGCCCGTGCAAGGCGATCCGGCGCCATTGTGCAAGGCCCAACAGAGGCTCTGACGAAGGCCGCGGCGCACGGGTCATGATCGATGCGTCTCCTTTCGCGGTCGCCAGCGCAAAGGCAGGCAAGACATCCGTGACAAGGTTGAGGAAGAGAATCTGTAGCGGCAGGATCGGCAGTGGCAGGGAGATCAATACCGCAAGGCCGACGACAAGGACTTCACTGAGGTTGCAGGCAAGCAGGTACGTGGCAAAACGGCGGATGTTTTCGAATATGATGCGGCCTTCACGAATTGCCGCGACGATCGAAGTGAAGGCATCGTCCAGCAAGACCATGTCCGCTGCCTCGCGCGCGACATCCGTCCCGCGCTTGCCCATGGCGACGCCGATGTCCGCCTGACGCAGCGCCGGGGCGTCGTTAACGCCGTCGCCTGTCATCGCGACGACATCACCCGAATCCTGGAAAGCCTTGACGAGCGCCAGTTTCTCGCCCGGGTCCACGCGGGCGAAGACTTTTGTGGCGCGAAGCCTGTCCCTATCGAAATCCAGCCGGGCAAGGTTGCGTCCTTCCACCGGTTCGCTTTCATCGACAGGCAGCCCGACCTGGCGCCCGATGCTTACCGCGGTAACCGCGTGATCGCCCGTCACGATCGCGACATCGATCCCGGCCGAGTGGCAGGCAGCGATTGCATCGGCCACGTCGCCCCGGGCAGGATCTCGCAAGCCGACGAGGCCCAGAAGGGTCAGGTTGGTGTACGGCTCTTCATCGGCCGATGGGGCAAGTTTTTGCGCAATGGCGAGAACGCGCATTCCTTCGCTGCCAAGTTCTTCGACAAGTTCGTGCCACTCACCCCGCATCGTGTCGTCCAGCGGGCGGTCGTCGTGGCGGAAGCGGACTGCGGTGCAGTGGGCAAGCACGGCTTCCGGCCCGCCTTTCACCGCGTAGGTGAATGTCTCGCCGTGCCGATGGACTGTCGCCATCATGCGTGTTTCGGCCGAAAAGGCGGAAAGCCGGACCTGCGGTTGTTCATCGACCAGCTGTTCACGAGACAGTCCGGCGCTGGCGGCAGCTTCGAGCAACGCGATTTCCAGCGGATCGCCCACGCCGCCTTCACCATTTCCAGGATCGAGTTCGCTGCAATTGCAAAGGGCCGCAACGGTCAGGAGATCGCGCAACAACCCCGCTTCCTCTCCCGCCAGAGATTCCGTGGTGAAGTTTTTCGGGGCAAGGTCCATCGCCGGCAGGCAGACCGATTCCAGCACCATCCGGTTTTCGGTCAGCGTACCCGTTTTGTCGGTCAGGATGACGGAAACCGAACCGAAGGTCTCAACGGCCGAAAGCTGGCGCAGTAAGGCATTCTGTCGCGCCATGCGCCACATGCCCTGCGCCAGCGCGAGTGTCGCGACGATGGGTAGCCCTTCGGGAATGGCGGCGACGGCAAGGGCAATACCGGTCGTCACCATGAGGAAGGGATCCGCATCGCGGGCGATGCCGGCAACCGTCACGGCCAGGGCGAGAAGCATGGTCAGCCAGACCAGCTGGGCAGCGACTTTCGATAGCCGCTTTTCCAGCGGGGATCGGGCTGGCCTCGCCTGCTTCACCAGTTGCGTGATATCGCCGATGGCAGTGCGCCGTCCGGTCCCTACGACAAGGCCCGTGCCGCTCCCGCTCGTAACGGCCGTGCCCCTGAAAAACATGCTGCTGCGTTCGGCCAGCCGCGTTTCGGGAGGGACGGGCAGGGCCGATTTGTCAACCGGCGCGGATTCGCCTGTCAGCGTGGATTCGTTGGCGGCAAGGCCGGATCCTTCAAGGATGCGCAGGTCTGCGGAGACGACGTCACCTGCTTCGACCACAACCACGTCCCCGGGCACCAGCTGCTCTGCCGGCACCATCCTCTGATGTCCCTCCCTTAATACTCGTACCGACCTGTGGCCCAGCGTACGCAGCGCTTCCATCGAACGGGTTGCCTTGTACTCGGCCCAATAGCCGATGGCGGTATTGATCAGCAGCACCGCGACGACTGCCATGGCCTCGACATGCTGGCCGAACAGGAAGGCGAGGAATGCGGCTGCGGTCAGCAGGTAGACTACGGGGCTGGCGAGCTGGTGCCGGAAGATCGCGAATGGCGATACGGCGTCTCCGGCCTCGATCAGATTAGGACCGAAGCGCGCCAGACGCTCCTGCACCTCTGTCGGCTCAAGGCCGATCGCCATCTCGACCGAATAGGCACGGAGAAGCAGGTCGACCGGTTCGGAGTGTGGCCTCTCGCTTAGCATCGTCGCAGTCAAGCAGGAGGGCGACGGGCGGTCATTGCTTTGGCGCAATTGGCGAGGCGGCGCTCTCGAATTGCGAAAACCCATGTGACCGAGGTCAAACCGTCAGTGCTCTCGACCTGCTATGCTCGCTGCAGGCTACCCAAATGAAATGGGTCAAAAACGAAACCGGCCGAAAACGAAAAGGGGTAAAGGATGCTTACTGTCACTTTTCACGGCGCGGCGGGAACCGTGACAGGGTCATGCATGGAATTCGCAATCGACGATCGGCGTATCCTGGTCGATTGCGGGATGTTTCAGGGTTCACGTTCACTCGAAGCCCTGAATCTCGAGGACTTCGCATTCGATCCGCGCCGTATCGACGCCGTGATCCTGACGCACGCCCACATCGACCACAGCGGTCTGCTTCCCAAGTTGGTATCCCGAGGTTTCGAAGGGCCGATCTGGTGCACGAAGCCAACGCGTGACCTTCTTGAACACATGCTCGCGGATTCCGGACGCATCCACGAATACGAGGCTGAACGCCGCAACCACCGTCGGGACCGTGCCGGAGACAAGCCTTTCGCTCCACTTTACACCGCCGAAGACGCGATGGTTGCATGGGGCCTTTGCCGTACGGTTGACCTCGAAGAGCCCTTCGATCCTGCGGACGGCTTTCACGCCCGCTTATGGAACGCAGGCCACATTCTTGGCGCGGCGTCGGTTGAACTGGCAGCAGGAGGCTGCCGCGTGATCTGTTCGGGCGACATCGGGCCGGATAACAAGAGCTTCCATCCCGACCCTGACAGCCCGGCTGGCATCGACCATGTCGTATGCGAGGCGACTTATGGCGATCGCCGAAGAGAGCCGTTGTCGATCGATGAGCGCCGGAGGCTGTTGAAGTCGGAAGTACAGGCCGCGATGGCGCGCGGGGGCAATCTCGTCATCCCGGTCTTCGCGCTCGAACGCACGCAGGAGCTTCTACTCGACCTGCAGTACCTGATGGCAACCGACGAAATCGAGAGCGCCTCGGTCTTCGTAGATTCGCCGCTGGCAAATCGCGTGACCGGTGTTTTCGGGCGCTATGCTTCGCAGCTCGAAGATACCGGGGGGCGAAACGTCTTCGATCAGCCGCAGCTGCATTATGTCAGCGAGGTCAAGGAATCGATGCGGCTCAATTCGGTGTCGGGCGCAATCATCCTCGCGGCGTCAGGCATGTGCGAAGGCGGGCGCATCCGCCATCACCTGATCCATAATCTTCACCGACCGGATTCGACCGTTCTGTTCGTCGGATATCAGGCGCAGGGCACGCTAGGTCGCGTGATATTGGGCGGTGCAGAGCGTGTGCGCATCAGCGGACGGGACATCAAGGTGAGGGCGCAAATCCGCTCGATCCTCAGCTACTCTGCTCATGCAGATCAAGCGGAACTGCTAGCATGGATCGATGAACGCTGTCCGATTTCCGGAAGCCTGTTCCTCGATCACGGAGAGGCCGGTGCGCTGGAGGTCTTGCGCCGCGAGGTGCACAACCGGCATGCCGATCTCTCGATACGCCTGCCGCAGATTGGTGAGCGATATGCCCTGCCACCCGGACAGCCCGCCAAGCGGCTGGACACCGGGCGCGTCGACTTGGCAGAGGCTGTGGGACGCGACTGGCAGAATGCTTACGCCGATTTCGCCACGGTCCTGAAATCGCGCCTGAAAGACCTGCAGGACGACCGGCAGCGCCGGGAGGCGCTCGACAACATGCGCGCCATACTCGAATCCTACAACGCGCATCGGGAAGGTGAGCGCCGGAATCGCGGTTAGGCCGGAATCGCGGTTAGGATAGCCTGCCGCCTTTCTCAGGCCCTGCTCGTGATGGCGCTCGAATGTAGGCGTCGGCCTGCTCGACCTTCAATGACGGATTGCGGCTATCGGCCCAGAGCGACGTTTCACCATCCGGCCAGAGAACCATGACATGTCGCAGCGGAAAGACTTCTACGCCTGCCTTGATACACTCTGATGCAAAGATTGCTTTTGCGATCACTTCGCATTAGCAGGCCTTTCGATTTTGCGAATCAATCGCAACTTTTAGGAGGGTACCTTTGCAGTTCGATCGCCGCGTTTCCGCATGTTCAATCCGCACTTCTCTGATGGTGGCGACGGCCATGGTTGCGACCCCGGTGTTCGCTCAGGATCGGGAGGACGATCGCCGCTCCTACCTGCCGCAGGAAATCGTCGTTTCCGCCGACCGCGACGGCTATTCGGTCGATGATGGGTCCAGCGCGACCAAGACGCCGACTCCGATGATCGACGTACCGCAGACCGTTTCGGTCATCACGCGCGACCAGATCGACGACCAGGCGGTCAGCCAGCTCAACGATGCGCTGCGCTTTGTCGCCGGCGTTTCGCTGGAAACGGGTGAAGGCCACCGCGACGAGGTTTTCATCCGCGGCCAGGAAAGCACTTCCGATTTCTACCTCAACGGCTTGCGCGACGATGCACAGTATTACCGCTCGCTCTATAACATCGAGCGTGTCGAAGTGCTGAAAGGCGCCAGCGCCCTGATCTTCGGACGCGGTGCCGGCGGCGGTGCGATCAATCGTGTGAGCAAATTGGCACGCCCGGGAACGGCGTTCGGCTCTGCCGAAAGCGCAGTGGATACGTTCGGTGCATGGTCGCTGTCGGCAGACCTGAACCAGCCGCTTTCGACCAATGCCGCCGCGCGCCTTAGCGCGACGTACGAGGAATTCGACAGCCACCGTGACGAATACGAAGGCCGCTTCTTCGGCATCAGCCCGACCGTCACGCTGGAACCGGGCGACGATACCCGCGTCATCCTGGGCTACAGCTACGACGATGACGAGCGCGTCACCGATCGCGGTGTGCCCTCGCTGAACGGCGCGCCGCTGACCGGATATGACAATACCTTCTTCGGCCAGCCGGGCTTCAACGAGGCGAGCGCGCAAGTCCACATCGCCCGCGCCCGCGTCGAGCATGACTTCTCCGACGCACTTAGTGTGAACCTTAGCGGCCAGTTCGCCGATTACGACAAGGTCTATGCCAACATCGTCCCGTCGGGCACCGATGGCGACACGGTCGGTCTTTCGGGCTATCGCGACGCGACCACGCGCCGCAACTGGATCGGGCAGGGCAATCTGGTCTGGCAGGGCGATACCGGAGGGATCGGCCACACGCTACTCGCAGGCTTTGAAGTCATCCGCCAGGAAACCGGCAATTCTCGCGATGTCGTCCACTTCGGATCTATCGACGGCCCGACTTCGGCAAGCGTTCCGCTGGCGGACGAGATCAGTGTTCCCGCGTTTTTCCTCGAACCGCTTGCCCGCGACCGTGCATCGGAACTGACCGTCCTGTCCGCCTATGTGCAGGACCAGATCGAACTGGGCGATTTCGTCCAGATCATCGGCGGCGTGCGGTTCGAAAGCTTCGATCTCGATACCGTGAACCTCGTCAGCAATACGCCCGCATCGCGCAAGGACGAGAAGTGGAGCCCGCGCCTTGGCGTCGTGCTGAAGCCGCAGGAAGACCTGTCGCTATATGCCAGCTATTCCGAAAGCTTCCTGCCGCAGGCCGGTGACCAGTTCGTACTGCTCAGCCCCACTTCGGCAGAGCTTGCGCCCGAAAAGTTCAAGAACATGGAGGCCGGTATCAAGTGGTCGCCGCGCCCCGAACTGCTGCTGACCGCCGCCGTCTTCCAACTGGAACGATCGAACCGTCAGACGACCGATCCCGACAATCCGGGATTCGTGATCCTTACCGGCAAGACCCGGACGCGCGGTTTCGAGGCGCAGCTTACCGGCGAGCTCGCCCCGGGCTGGAACGCGAACATCGGCTACAGCTATCTCGACGGGAAAGTCCGCTCACGTGTCGGCAGTACCGAGGCGGGCACGATCCTCGAGCAGGTGCCCGACCACCATTTCGCCGCATGGACCCGCTATGACTTCTCGCCCCGCTTCGGCATCGGCGGGGGCATCGTCCACGCCTCCAGCCAGTATGCGTCGTTGAGCAATGCCGTGAAGCTGCCGTCATATACGCGCGTCGATCTGGCGGGCTATTTCGAGATCAGCCCGAATGTCGCACTTCAGGCGAACATCGAGAACCTGTTCGACGAAGACTATTACCCGAGCGCGCATGGCGACAACAACATCCAGCCTGCCAAGCCTCTGAACGCATCGGTCAGCGCGCGCATCCGGTTCTGATCCGACTGGCTATGGGGATGCAGGTCCGGCGTGTTGCCGCGACTGCGCGGAAGTGCATCGGCAGCGCCTTCTCCCGCATCACTTCGATTGCGATTACGCGGGCCGTGCCCCCTTTCGGGCACGGCCCGTCGCGTTGTGCGGAACCCTTTCCAAAAACGGACGGTTGTTGGGAAACCGTCGCTCGGCACACACGGTCGGGGGCGGCGAAGCGAACATTATTTGGCCAGCCCCCTCGCCAGATTAACAAATGTCTATATGAGGGTGGGGATGGTAAGGGGCTGAAATCCAACGTCGGGGGACGATCTAAGGCATGCTTGCCGATCCGATTATCGAGTTCATGCAGAAGAGCGGTATCTCGCTCAGCGTTGCTGACGCCCGTGCTGATGATGTGCCTCTGATCGCGGTTAACGCCGCTTTCGAAAACCTGACCGGGTATAGCAACGACGAGATCGTGGGGCGCAATTGCCGCTTCCTCCAGCCGGAGGGCGGGGCAGGTCCGGTGCGCGAACGCATGCGCACCTTTCTTGTTGACGACAGTGTGAAGGAAGACCGCTTCCTGATCCCCAACGTGCGCAAGGACGGCACGCCGTTCCTCAACCTTCTTTACATGACGAAAATCCGCCGCAACGGCCGCGATACGTTCATCATCGGATCGCAATTCGATTTTTCGAAGCACGACCGGCGCGGGCACGACGGTTATGACGAAACGCTTCGCAAGGATATCCGCGAACTCGGCTCTTTGGCGGGCGAAATGGGAATGGTCACGCTGGGCACGTTCCGATCGCTTGCCAACAGCGCCGCGCTGATCGCAGAAGCGAGGCTTGACTGATGGCGATTGCAGTAGGTCACCCCAAGACCGGCCGTTTCATGATGGGGCGCCTTAGGCACGAAATGCGTGACCGGGAGAAGGAGCTTCTCGAAGACCTGGTCGAGCATACCGAAATTTACACCTCGCCGACCAAGCTGATCGGCCGCGGCGAGATTGCGCAAAAATCGACGATGCTGATCGACGGTTTCATCGCGCGTTCGATCACGCGTGGCGGCAAGCGGCACATTATCGGCATTCACGTGCCCGGCGATTTCGTCGACCTGCACGGTTTTGCGCTGAAGCGGCTCGATCACGATATCGTCACTGTCGGGCACACGGTCGTCGGGCACACGCCGCATGCGAAGCTGGTCGAAGTCATGCGGACCGAGCCGCACCTCACGCGCCTCTTGTGGTTTGCGACCCTGCTCGACGCGGCGATGCACCGCGAATGGATTCTGAAGCTTGAGCAGTTGAACGCCGACGGGCGGCTGGCGCACCTGATCGTGGAACTGTGGCACAGGCTCGATTTCGTGGGGCTGGCCGAACCGACGAGCTGCGCGATGCCGCTGACGCAGGTTGAGCTCGCCGACGCTTGCGGAACGACGGCGATCCACATGAACCGCACCGTGCGCGCCATGCGCGAGGCGGGGCTGATCGATTTCTCGCGCGGGCGGGTGATGATCTCCGACATGGATCGGCTAAAGCAGATGGCACAGTTCGACGGCGCCTATCTGTACGGCAACGGCGACCTATATCTGGCCGATGCGTTCGAGGCCGAACTCGCCTGAGCGAGCGCCTCGCGAACTTGCCTCGGCATCAATCCCGCCATCATTCGAACAAGCCGATTGTAACGTTATCAGTGAATGACTATCGTCCCGCTCCGATGACAACGCGGACTCCACGGGACGCAGAGGCTGACACGCAATTCCCCGTCATCGGCGTCGGGGCATCCGCGGGCGGTCTGGAGGCGCTGAGGGAAATGCTGGGTGGCTCCAAGGGGCTGCCGGGCATGGCCTTTGTCGTCGTTCAGCACCTCGACCCCAATCACGAATCGCTGATGGCCCAGCTGATCGAACGGTACACCGACATGCCGGTGCGCCAGATCGTGGGCGGCGAAACGCTCGAACCGGACAACATTTACGTCATCCCCCCCGGCTCCGGCCTGTCGGTTGAGGACGGCGTCCTGCGCTTGACCGAGTTCAAGGACCCGCGCGGGATGCGGCGGCCCATCGACGACTTCTTCGAGGCGCTGGCCGAGGACATGGGCGACCGTGCGGCCTGCGTCATCCTGTCGGGCACGGGCGCCGATGGCAGCCGCGGCCTGCGCGCGATCAAGGAACACCACGGCGTCGCCGTCGCGCAGGAGCCCGAGGGTGCGCGCTATGACGGGATGCCGCTGTCGGCAGTGGGCACCGGCCTTGTCGATTTCGTGCGGGATTCGAACCAGATCATCACCTGCCTGCGCGAATTCTTCGACCGCAGCCTCGACAACGTCGACCCGAAAGAGGCGGCAGACGCCGTCGCCTACAACATCGACGACCTGTGCGGCGCGCTGCGCGACCAGATCGGGCACGATTTTTCCGGCTACAAGCGGTCCACGATGGGTCGCCGGATCGAACGGCGCATGCAGGTCCTGGGGATCGAGGACTTGTCTGCCTACATCGAACGCCTGCACAGCGATGTCGACGAATGCCAGGCGCTGTTCCGCGACCTGCTGATCAACGTGACCCGCTTCTTCCGCGATCCCGAGGCATTCGAGGTTTTGCACCAGACGGTGGTGAAACCGCTCGTCCGCATGGCCGACCAGCGCCACGGCATCCGCATCTGGGTGCCCGGCTGTTCCAGCGGTGAGGAAGCCTATTCACTCGCCATGCTGTTCGCAGAGGAACTGCGGGCACAGGACCGCAACGTCACGGTGCAGGTTATCGCCAGCGACATCGACGACCAGATGCTGCGTATCGCGCGCGAAGGCATCTACCCGATCGCCGCGCTGGCCGACATTCCCGAACCGATGCGCAGTCTTTACACCGTCGGACACGGCGATACTTTCGCGATCAATTCCTCGATCCGCGACATGGTGCGTTTCAGCCTGCATTCGGTGATCAAGGACCCGCCGTTTTCACGGATCGACCTGATTTCGTGCCGCAATCTGCTGATCTATTTCGACGACAGGCTGCAGCAGGCGGTCCTGCCGCTGTTCCATTATGCGCTGCGCCCCGATGGCTGGCTGCTGCTCGGTCCGTCGGAAACCATCGGCCGGTACGACGACCTGTTTTCGCCGGTCGATGCCAAGCACCGCCTGTTTCTGCGTACCGGCATGCACCCCAGCTATCCGCTGGAGCTTCCCGGAACCACGCGCCGCCCGACGCGCACTTCAATGGAGCGGCAGTCGTACCAGTACGAACGCAGCTGGCTCGAGGGTGAGGCGCTACGCAAGCTGACCGAGACCTACACGTCGCCATCGTTGCTGGTGGACGGGGAAGCGACCATCCTCAGCACGTGGGGGCAGGTCGGGCGCTATCTTGACTTCCCCGCTGAACGCGACCGGCGCCTTCACGCGACTTCGCTGGCAAAGCCGGGCTTGCGCGAAATCATCGGCGCGCTGGTCCGCCAGTCCAAGGAGAGCAAGCAACGCCACGTTGCGCGCGACGTGAAGGTCAAGACCGACTTCGGCGAACAGCCGGTGCAGGTCATCTGCGATCCGGTGCGCGACGGTACGTTCCTCGTCGTCATCCGCGAAACCGGCCCCTTCGTGCCGATGGATGAGGGCGATCTCGTCGAACTGGGCGAAACCGACGACCAGATCGAATTCCTCGAAGACGAACTTCGCATCACGCGCCATCGCCTGCGCTCCACGGTCGAAGAGCTGGAGACCGCGAACGAGGAGCTGAAGAGCTCCAACGAAGAAATGATGTCGATGAACGAGGAGCTCCAGTCCACGAACGAGGAGCTGACCACCGTCAACGACGAGCTTCGCAACAAGGTCGACCAGCTGATCGTCGCCAATTCGGATCTCGAGAATTTCTTCGATTCCACGCAGCTCGCCGTCATCGTGGTCGACGACGAACTGCGTATCCGCAGCTTTACGGACGAAGCTTGCTCGCTCTTCCCGTTCCAGCACGGCGACCGGGGTCGCAAGCTTTCGGAAGTGACGACGTTCCTTGAGGACAGCAATTACATGGACCTGGCCCGCCGCGTTGCCGGCACGGGCGAAAAGGCCGACGCCCGCGCGCACAATCGCGAAAGCGGACGCGACTATGCGCTGCGCGTCCTGCCCTATGTGAAGCAGGACGGGACGACGGACGGTGCGACGCTGGTGTTCAACGACATCACCGCCGCGCTCGCCATGGAACGCGAACTGGCCGAGCAGCGCGAGCGGCTTGAACTGGCAATTCGCGTCGCGCGTATCGGCATCTGGGAATACGATCCCGCCACCGGCGAAACCGAGCTGGACGAAGTCGAGCGCGAACTGCTCGACGTCGATGGGGAAGAAGCTCGTAAGATGGATCTCATCCTCAAGCGGGTCCATTCGGAAGACCGGGATAACGTGAATTCGGCGCTGCGCAACGCAATGGACGGCAGGCGCGATTTCGACGAGACGTTCCGCGTCATCACCCGCGAGGGCGAGGAACGCTGGCTGCACGGCCTGGCCCGACGCATCTTCATTGATGGGGAACATCGTTTCGTCGGCGTTACTTACGACATTTCGTCGGAGCGTCAGGCGCTGGCCGAACGCGACCTGCTGCTGCGGGAAATGAACCACCGCATCAAGAACCTGTTCGCGGTTGTCGGCGCGATGATCGGCATCTCGCACCGCGAGAGCGAGACGGTGGAAGAGTTCGCGGGCGATCTCAAACGTCGCATCGACGCGATGGGCCGCGCCCATGCCCTGACGCAGCAGCGCCGCGTGGACGAACCTGTGGGCCTGCGCGAACTGATCGATGTGGTCCTGCGACCTGCGCGCAGCAACCAGGACGTCCGCATCCTTGGCGATGACGCGATGGTCCCGACCGGCAAGATCACGTCATTGGCGCTGATCCTTCACGAATGGGCGACAAATGCCACGAAATACGGTGCGCTTTCGGATGAGGGCGGTGAATTGCTGGTCGAGATCGGCCACGAGGGCGACAAGGTCGTCGTTTCCTGGGTCGAGAAGATGGACGGCATCACCGACAAGGGGCCGAGCGCCGGTTTCGGCACGCGTCTTGTCGAAGCGTCGGTGCGTCAACTCGATGCGAAGCTGGATGGCGGGCAAGGCGACGGCGAATTTCGCCGCAAGCTGCTGTTGAACGGTCTTGCGCGGACGGCAAACGCAGAAAACCCGGCGTAGAGGGGGTCTCCGCCGGGCCTTCGCGCCGCGCCGTCAGGATGGCGCGGACTTTGAAGTTGTTTTCTCTCAGGCGACGCCTTCGGGAATGATCGCTGCCGCCTTCAGGTAGATGCGGTTGTCATCAATGCGGTCGATATCGTCGAGCGACACGAAGTGATGCCTGTTGTCGCTGGAATCGGACTTCGTCAGCTTGATGCGCTCGTCCTCGATCTCGTCGACCGTACCGAGATGCTGGCCGTTGATGTCGGTGACTTCCATGTGTTCCTTGATACGCAACTTCTCGAACATAAGATCTCCTATCTGTCTGTATTTACTATATTAACGGGCAGATCGGTGATCGGGTCCACGCCTCGGCGCGTCGGGGGAACGGCCTGTGGCGGGTCGGCCGTGGGGTGCCTGACTTGGCTGATCGATCGGCTTTTCCAAGAGCCGGGACCGTTTACCTGACCGAGAGATACACTCCGCTTGGCTCGACCATTTCGATGTCCTTGACGGTGTAGCCCTTCGAGCCGACGGTGAAGTCGTTGTCGCCCACGGTCTCGATGGCGCCCAGCGACTGACCCTCCGCGTCGAACACGGCCATTCCACTCTTCACTCCGAGTTTCTCAAGCATGTCGTTCATCCTTTTTCCTGGTCTCGTGCGTTTGCGATCACGCAGGTCCAAGAAATGACAGCCGGGATTGAACGATGCGCAAAAAAGGGTGGTTATTCTGATTCCGAAAATCATGGTTGCGGCGGCGGTAACTGCGCAAACGGTTACAATCTGCGACAGTGTGATGGTTTATTGCGCCGCAGGCGTGAAATAGGCCGCCATCCCGATCCGGTAATTTTCATCAAAGGGACTGAAAATGCGCAAGTGGCATCGCTGGTTGTCGGTCTTTTTCGGCGGTTTTCTGCTCTGGATCGCAGTCACTGGCGTGTTGAGCCAGGTTGCGGTTCTCTGGCCTGCCAGCTCTGCAGAACCCGCTGCGGCAGCCGCTGCGCGGACCCCGCCGGCGGGTTTCGCATGCCCCGAAGGCTGGCGCTGCATGCCCCCGCGCGAGGGCGCGACCGGCATCCGCGGCATGGTCGGCCTGTTCCATCACTTGCACTCGGGCGAGACGTTCGGCCCCATCGGCACGGGCATCTCGGTCCTGTCGGGTCTGGCGATGATCTTCTTCAGTTTCTTGGGCCTGTGGCTCTACATCCGGATGTGGCGCAACCGTAAGAGCTGCCGCCTCGACCCGCGCTGGTTCTGGAACTTGGGCGCTGTCCGTAAGTAAGCGGACAAGCGCCCTGCCGCCCTTGCAATGGCGCAATCCCTGTGCCGAGATGATCGGTACAGGCTGGCACCAGCAGGGGCAGGGACTTTGCAGTATCTATTCGTGGTCACGTTCGGCAGGTCGGGTTCGACCGCGCTGACCAACCTGCTGAACGCCGTCCCCGGCTATTGCATCAGGGGAGAGAACGGCGGCGCGCTGAACGCACTTGCCGATGCCGCCCACGTCGTGCGCGACGCCCACGACCGTTTCGGGCACCTTGCCGACGGGCCGCATACGCCTTGGTACGGGATCGACACGATCGACCCCCGCGCCTTTGCCGCCTCGCTGGCCTTGGCCTTTACGAAGGAGGTGCTCTGCCCGCCGCCGGGTACGCGGGTCACGGGCTTCAAAGAAATCCGCTATCTGCCCGAAGTGATCGGTGAGGATACGTTCCGCCACGCGATGCGCTTCATGCTCGATGCCTTTCCGGATGCTCGGATCGTGTTCAACACGCGCGATGTCGAAAAGACGCTGCGTTCCGGCTGGTGGAAGGACCGCGATGCCGACACCGCCCGCGCCCAGTTGACCGAGGCGACGCGCTGGTACCGCGAGTTCCATGCAAAGGAGCCGAAGCGCACTTTCCTGATCGACCACGCCGACTACGACGGAAAGCCCGAAGGCTTCGCGCCCCTGCTGGCATGGCTGGGCGAGGATCTGGACGAAGCGCAAGTCGCCGCCATCGGGGCGGAGCGGTTGCAGCACCTGCAAGGGTCGGGCTGGGGCCTCAACGCGCGCTCTGCCCGAAGGCTGGTGGCGGGCGTGCGGCGGAAGCTTGGCGGCTCCAGATGAAACCCAAATGAAAACCCCCTCGCCGCAGGTGCGGGGAGGGGGCGTTTCGCGAAGGCCGGTCAGCCTTCCGTTGGGTGGGGGCCCATTATAAGGTCAGGCCCTCAGGCCTCTTCCTCGAACAGTTCGGCGGCGTTTGCGCCGGTTGCCGAGAGGCGTACCGTGTCGCCTTCCACGTCGGCGACGAGGCCGATCGGCAGGTAGTGGTGATGGCCGTGATGGGTTTCCTGGTCAAAGCCCGCGCTGGTGCTGTCCTTGGTCAGCTTGATACGCTCGCCCTCGATGCCGTCGACCTTGCCGACGGGGGCGCCGTCTGCGCCGATGACTTTCATGTGTTCCTTGATTTGGCTCGCAATGCTCATGTCATGCACTCCTTCCGGAAAAGTGGATGGGTGACCGGCCGAGGGCGAAGGGGAACATACCCCCGGCCGGCTTGCAACATAAACGCGTCGCCCGCACACCCCGTTCCGCCAAAAGTGCCTGATTTCCGCCGTATTCCGCCTTTTTCGGCCCTTTCACGACGAGCGGCATGGCCGGTGCGGCAGGCCGTTAACCATGCGCGACTCGGGCGCCATCTGGAAGGCGATGGCGCAAGTCCCCATATCGGACAGGCGGGTGAAAAGGCGTCGTGGATAACCGCGCCCCGGCTGGGGAAAAGACGCAACCGGTACGTAACGGAGCGGCGATGCCATGCTATATCTTGTGGCTCGACGCCCGAACTGACTCGCACCCGAACGGAGAAAACCGCCCATGTCGCTGCTCGAAGCCCGCAAGACCTACAAGCCGTTCGAGTACCCCTGGGCGTACGAGTTCTGGAAGCGTCAGCAGCAGGTCCACTGGATGCCCGAGGAAGTTCCCCTGGGTGAGGATTGCCGCGACTGGGCGCAGAAGCTGTCGGACCATGAACGCAACCTGCTGACGCAGATCTTCCGCTTCTTCACGCAGGCCGACGTCGAGGTGCAGGACTGCTACCACGAAAAGTACGGCCGCGTGTTCAAGCCGACAGAGGTCAAGATGATGCTGGCCGCGTTCTCCAACATGGAGACGATCCACATCGCCGCCTATTCGCATCTCCTCGATACGATCGGCATGCCGGAGAGCGAGTACGGCATGTTCCTCGAATATTCGGAGATGAAGGACAAGCACGACTACCTTCAGCAGTTCGGCGTCGACAACGACGAGGATATCGCCCGCACGCTCGCCATGTTCGGCGGCTTTACCGAAGGGCTTCAGCTTTTCGCCAGCTTCGCGATGCTGATGAATTTCCCGCGCTTCAACAAGATGAAGGGCATGGGCCAGATCGTGTCGTGGTCGGTGCGCGACGAATCGCTGCACTGCGAAGGCATCACCCGCCTGTTTCACGCCTTCTGCGCCGAACGCGGCTGCCTGACGAAGGCAGTGAAGGAAGACATCATCGACACGTGCCAGAAAACGGTGCGCCTTGAAGATGCCTTCATCGACTTGGCCTTCGAACAGGGCCCTGTTCCGGGGATGAGCGCGAAGGAAATCAAGCGCTACATCCGCTACATCGCCGACTGGCGCCTGTCGCAGCTTGGCCTTCCCGAAATCTACATGATCGAGGAACACCCGCTGCCGTGGCTGACGCCGCTGCTCAACGGGGTGGAGCATGCCAACTTCTTCGAAACCCGCGCGACCGAGTATTCGAAGGGCGCGACCAAGGGCGACTGGAACACCGTGTGGTCAAACTTCGACAACCGCCGCAAGGCCGCCAAGGGCGAAGAAGCCAACGACGCCGAGGATGACGGTCCGGGCCTGTTCGGGGATACCGAAGCGGCGGAGTAATTGGCCCCTAAGTAATCATTTTATTTGAGTGACTTGTATTAGCGGCGTTGTGAGCTAAGTTCTTTCCTCGACAAACAATGGGGGTTGTTTGAATGGGGTTGCGAGAACAAGTTCACAACGCCGTGATGCCTCGGCTTCACGCGCGTTTTGCCAATCTTTTGAAGATTGGCGTCGACCAGATCGACGAGGATGATCACGAGGCCGACGCAGGTGATGAATCTCTTTCGTCAGATATTTCAGGTCTGAGCCTAATCATAGAATATGAAGATGCTGCGGGAAAAACTTCACAGCGCGTAATCACGTGTCGGCAGCTTCAAGTCAGAGCCGACAAGAGCTACGTCCAAGCATATTGCCACCACCGACGTGCTCATAGAAGTTTTAGGCTGGATAGGGTGATCGAAATTTTCGACCCTCGAACCGGCGAAACGCTCAGCCCTGTGGACGCTTTCTTCGCCCAATTCGATCCGAATAAGGTTACGAAAAGCGGGCTGTCATGGGGGCTCTCTGTTCGTCAGCGCGCAGACCTTGTTTCACTGCTAAATGCTCTCGTCTTTCTGGCTCGCTGCGACCGAGATTTTCATCCTGCCGAGGTCGAGAGCATCGAAGCTACGGTTGTGAAATTTTGGCTTGAAAGGGAAATCGCAGAAGATTGCGAAATTGAGGACATCCTCGATTACGCAGAGCGGCTCGCACCGAGCGGGGAAATCTTCTGGGCGGCGCTCCATAAATTCAAGACTGACGAAAGTCTCAAGCGCATCTTCAAGACGGCAGCTATGCAGTTGATCGCAGCGGACGACGTCATTCAAAAGGAAGAGACGTATTGGGCGATTGAGATCGAAGATTTCCTAAAGTGAGCGTTTGGATGGGCGTCTAGAGACATTGAACTCTCGATATGAACCCGTGACCCAAATCACGCGGCCCGACTCGGTGCCCTGTGGTATACCTCCGTCAGCAACACGGGGGATTGCCATGCTTACCATCACTGCCGCCGCCCTGCTTCTCGTCGCGCCCGGGCCGCAGATCTCTGCCGATTCCGACATGCCGTCGCGCATCAAGGCCGATGTCGCCGCTTCGATGCGGCCGGTTTCCGTCTTTGCTGAGGGCGAGACGCGCCGCCGGCCCTATAACCGGCAGGAGATGACGCTTCCGGTGCTGGCGGAAAAGAAGGTCCCGCTCGTCCGCCCGCTGGCGCAGACCAAGGCGAACGATGTGCAGCGGGCCAGTTATCTGACCAACGCGATCTTCACCAATATCCGGTGAAACGCGCTCGGCCCTGACGGGCCGGATGCGGCGCGTGCTTGTGGGGAAGCGCGCGCCGTTTTGCAGTTACGAAAACTGTTTTCCTACTCGGGTCCGATCTGTCACGCCTGACGATCGGCTCTTTCATCGTGTCCATCGTCGTCGTCTTTTGCGCGCAAGGTGTAACCCTGTGCCGCGCAGCCCGAACCCGCGCATTTCTGCGGCGCTCGGTGTGAATGCAGTGGGTGACAGGGTGTAACCTTTGTCACCCGCTGCAAATTGGCAGGCCTAGTCCTTGACGGGAAAATTCTCGATCGGGCGCAGGACCTTGAAGTCCTCGGTCAGGGGATCGTGGCCCAGCGGGGTCCACTCGATCGCCTCCGGCTCGACATGGGTGTCGGGCAGGCGGTCCAGCAAGTGGCGTACCAGCGTCAGCCGCCCGCGCTTCTGATCGTTGAAGTCCACCACTGTCCACGGCGCCCATGCCGTGTGCGTTTCGGCAAAGATAGTCTCTCGCGCGGCGGTATAGTCGGCATAGAGATCGCGGGCCGCGATGTCGGTGGGCGACAGTTTCCAGCGCTTCAGCGGATCGTCCAGCCGTTCCTTGAAGCGTTCTTCCTGCGCCTCCTGGCTGGCGGTGAGCCAGTACTTGAACAGGCGGATGCCGTCATCGACCAGCATCTTTTCGAAGATCGGCGCGGCGCGCAGGAAGTGTTGCGCCTCGTCCTCGCTGGACCAGCCCATGACTTTTTCGACACCGGCGCGGTTGTACCAGCTGCGGTCGAACAGCACGATTTCGCCTGCCGACGGCAGGTGGGCGACATAGCGCTGGAAATACCACTGCGTTTTCTCGTCCTCGCTCGGCTTGGGCAGGGCGGCGATGCGGCACTGGCGCGGGTTCAAGGTGCCGTGAATCGCCTTGATCGCGCCGCCCTTGCCCGCCGTGTCGCGCCCTTCGAAGATGACGACAATCCGCTCGCCCTTGGCCTTCGCCCAGCGCGCCATCCCGACGAGTTCCAGCGCCAGCTCATCCAGCGCGTCGTCGTAGTCCTTCCTCTTCACCGAACGGTCCGCCCTATTGGGCCGTTACGACAGGCGAGATGGTGGCAATCGCATTCCCGCCACAGCCCACGATCACGCTGGAATATTCGGGCAGGGCAGGCTTGATCTCAAGCCGCAGCGGCTGCCACCCGGCGGCCTGGTCCGACGGTTCGACGGAAAGCGAAACGCGCTGTCCCGGCGGCATCATGCGGTCGGTCGGCCCTGCAGCCAGCGTCGCGGTGGCTTTCTCGGGCAGAAGCGCCTCTCCCACCACGATCAGGGTCGGGGTCGCATCGGGGCCGGGCATGGCGTTCACCCACGCCTCCCACCCGCGCGTTTCGGTCGGGCAGACGGGAACGGCCATCGGCTCCCCGTCCTCGGCCGTGACGCAGCCGGTCATCATCATGCCCCCCATCAAAGCGATCAAACCCTTGCGCATCGTCGGCCTCCAAAATTGCGTTACGGGCAAAGGTAAGGACTTGCCGGTAAAATGACAGCCCTTGCGATTCGGCGTTTTCGCGGCCAAGGCACGCGGCATGGAAACCGTGACGCAAGACCAGCTGCAAGCCGCCGCCGCAACCTCCAAGGCCTGGCCCTTCCAGGAAGCCCAGCGGTTGGCCAAACGCTTCCCCGATGGAAAGCGCGATGCCGATGGCAACCTCGTGCCGGTGCTGTTCGAAACCGGATACGGCCCCTCGGGCCTGCCGCATATCGGAACGTTCCAGGAAGTGCTTCGCACCACGCTGGTCCGCCGCGCCTACGAAGTGCTGACCGGCGGGCACCCGACGCGGCTGGTGGCGTTTTCGGACGACATGGACGGCCTGCGCAAGGTGCCGGACAACGTGCCGAACAAGGAAATGCTGACCGAACATCTGGGCATGCCCCTGTCGCGCATTCCCGATCCCTTCGGATCGAACGACAGTTTCGGCGGGCGCAACAACGCGATGCTGCGCGAATTTCTCGACCGGTTCGACTTCGACTACGAATTCATCGCAGCCAGCGACCGGTACAATTCGGGCCAGTTCGACGATGCGCTGAAGAATGTCCTGCGTAATTACGACGCGATCATGGGCGTCATGCTGCCGACCCTTCGCGAGGAACGCCGCGCCACTTATTCGCCGGTCCTGCCGGTCAGCCCGACGACGGGCGTGGTGCTGCAGGTGCCGGTCAGCGTGGTCCATGCCGACAAGGGGCTCGTCAGCTTCAAGGACAGCGACGGGACGATCGTCACGCACTCGGTCCTCGGCGGGCAGGCGAAGCTGCAGTGGAAGGTCGACTGGGCGATGCGCTGGGTCGCGCTGGGTGTCGATTACGAAATGTGCGGCAAGGATCTGACCGACAGCGTCACGCAGTCGGGCAAGATCGCGAAGATCCTCGGCGGGCGCAAGCCCGAGGGCATGATCTACGAGCTGTTCCTCGACGCGAACGGAGAGAAGATCTCCAAGTCCAAGGGCAACGGCCTGACGATCGAGGAATGGCTGACCTACGGCAGCGAGGAAAGCCTCGGCTTCTACCTCTTCCGCGAACCGAAAAGCGCGAAGCAACTTCACGTCGGGATCATCCCCAAGGCGGTCGACGAGTACTGGCAGTTCCGCGAAAAGATCCCGTCGCAGCCGGTCGAGCAGCAGCTGGGCAATGCTGCGTGGCACTTGCTGGGCGCGAACGGCGGGCATGAAGGCGCGCAAGTGCCGGGTGCGGGCGATAGCCTGCCGGTCACGTTCGGTCTGTTGCTGAACCTCGTTTCCGTGCTCGGCGCCGAAGCTACGCGCGAGCAGGTCTGGAACTACCTCGGCAATTACATCCACGATGCCGATCCGGCAGCGCACCCCGATCTCGACGTGCTGGTCGACCGGGCGCTGGCCTACAACCGCGATTTCGTTGCGCCTCACCTCGTCAAACGGCCTCCTGCCGCGAATGAGATGAAGGCGCTCAACGCGTTGGACCGTGCATTGAGCGGATTTGACGACGAGACCCCGGCGGAAGACCTGCAGACCGCAGTCTATGAAATCGGCAAGCGCGAGGAGTTCGGGTTCGAGAATCTGCGCGACTGGTTCCGTGCGCTCTACGAAACACTGCTGGGATCGAGCCAAGGACCGCGCATGGGCAGTTTCATCGCGCTCTACGGTATCGAGAATACCCGCCGCCTCATCGCCAAGGCCATGATGCGCACGCAGCCGGAACAGGCATGATTGCCGCCGCCATCAGCGCAGGATTGCTGTCCTGATGGCGGGCCACGCGCCCGATGCCGTTATGTTCGAGCGGCTCGCGGTCGCGGCGCTGAACCGGCTGCCCGATCCGTTCGCGCAGCATCTTGGCGACATCGTGATCCGCGTGGAGGAGTTCGCCGACCGCGAAACGTTAAATGCCCTGGGGATGGAGAGCGAGTGGGACCTTTCGGGGCTCTATCACGGCAACCCCCTGACCGAACAATCGGTCTGGCATTCCGGATCGATGCCGCCGCAAGTTACGCTATACCGCCAGCCGCTTTTGGCCGAATGGTGCGAGACGGGGGTAACTCTGGAAGCGCTTGTCACCCATGTCGTGGTGCACGAGATCGGGCACCATTTCGGCCTGTCGGACGACGACATGCATGCGCTGGAAGACCAGGTTCGATAGACCGTTTGGCACTTTAGCCGGACAGCGTGGGACAAGGGTTGCGTGCACGGGGGATGGACACATATGGGCCGCCCGATGATCGATCGTGTCTTTGCCATCAGAGGGCTTCTTCTCGCCGTATTCGTGCTTATGGCGGGCAACGGCTTCATGCCCACGCTGCTTGCCATGCGGATGGAGGGCGCAGGGGCCTCCGCGCCGGTCGTCGGCTTCATGGCCAGTGCCTATTTCTTTGGTCTCGTCGTAGGGTCGCTCACGCTGACGGGCGTGGTCAGGCAGGTCGGCCATATCCGCACTTTCGCAACCGTCGTCACGGTGCTGTCGTCCAGCACGCTGTTCTATTCGCTGTATCAGAACGCCTTTTTGTGGAGCTTGCTGCGCCTGACGGACGGCATGTGTGTCGCAGGCGTGTTCATCTGTCTCGAAAGCTGGCTGAATCATCGGGCCGACGCGCAAAGCCGCGGTACAATCCTCGCCGCTTACATGATCGCCCTCTATTCGGGGCAGGCGGTAGGGCAGTTCCTGTTGGGGCTGGACACTGGTGTAATGTTGCCTTTCGTCGTCTCCTCCATCCTCGTTTCGCTGTCTACCGTGCCGGTGCTCCTCACGAAGATCGACAGCCCGCCTTTGCCGGACGATGGCGAACATCTTTCGTTGCGCGCGCTATATCGTACATCGCCTCTCGGCACGGCGGGAACGGCGTTGACGGGGGTTATGATGGGGGCCTTCTACGGGCTTGGCGCGCTTTATGCGCGCCGCCAGGGATTTGCCCTGTCGGATGTCGCGCTGTTCGTTTCGGTCGTGATTGCGGGCGGTGTCGCTCTGCAATGGCCGTTGGGCCACCTGTCGGACCGGATGGACCGCCGCCTTGTCATTGTCTTGGTCCTGGCTAGCATCGGGGTGACGTCCCTCGTGCTCGCCCTGCTGACCGACCATCTTGTGATCTTCGGCATGGGCGCGCTTTTCGGTGGTTTCGTCTTTTCGCTCTACCCGCTGTGCGTCGCCCATGCGAACGACCGCCTTACCGCGTCCGAACAGTTGAGCGCCAGCAGCGTGCTGATCCTCCTCTATTCGGGCGGAGCGGCCGGCGGTCCGCTGTTGGGGTCGGCGGCGATGGCGGCTTTCGGAGCCAGGGGCCTGTTCCTGTTCATGGCTGCGCTGGGTCTTGGCGGCCTAGGCTTTGCCATGTGGCGGATGTACCGGACCGATGCCGTCGCCGAGGAAGACCAGCAGCCTTATCAGATCCTGCCCCGCACGACGCCCGCGGCAGCCGCGCTCGAGCCCGCTTCGCAAAGTTCGGACGATGCCCTTTAGCGCGTCCTTCAATTCGTCCCGCCAAGGTTCGAACGGCTTCCGTGCGTCCTGTCCGCTGCGGTTGATCGGGCGGCGGATCTGTTCGGAACTGGCCGTGAGAACGGCGCGATCGGTGCGGTGGAAGTCGAGGCAGGCATCCTCGAACGGCAAGCCGAGATAGTCGCGCATTCGGCGCACCTGGCCTGCCAGATCGTCGAGCACGTCCTCGCGCTCCACATTCCCCTGCTGGTCCCTGTTTGAAATGCAGAGTATGCCTTACGATGAAGGCGGAGGACGTTTGCCCTTGCGAGCCGTCTAGATACGCTCTCAAACCCTTGTGATTGGCATGGGAACAAACCCGGACAATAAACATGTTGGCGTTGCATAAACACAACACGGGCCATATTCGGTGGACGATGGTTGCGGGTGCCGGATAGTTCTGCACGGAAGCGGTATTTTTACTTACATATCGCTTTCGGTTTGTGCGATGTGTCAATTCTATTTTATAGACATTGTAAGTAAATATTGGATTTTCACTTTGGGGAGCATTGCCTAGTGGCAAGTCAACCGGGCGGATCGGGCAGTTCCGACACTTTCAAGCCGACAGTCTTTTTCGGCGCGACCGGGCTTATTGGGGTTTTGATACTGTTCGCGGTGCTGAACGCCGGGGCTGCTGGCGCGGGCTTTGGCGCGGTCCAGTCCTATGTAACCCACAGTTTTGGCTGGTTTCTTGTCCTGACGGTCAACATCCTGCTGGTAGCAGCAGTCTGGCTCGCCGTGTCACGTACGGGTGATGTGCGGCTGGGCGGTAAGGGGGCCAAACCGCATTATGGCATGCTGACATGGTTCTCGATGCTGTTCAGTGCGGGGATGGGCATCGGCCTGCTATTTTACGGCGTCGCCGAACCGGTGATGCATTTTTCCAACCCGCCGATGTCGGCCTTTTCCAACCCGGACGCCGCCCTGCCGCGCGGACTTGCGGGCAACGCACAGCATGCGATGGGCCTGACATTTCTGCACTGGGGGCTGCACGCATGGGCGATCTACGCGATCATTGGATTGTCGCTGGCTTACATCGCCTATAACCGTAATCTCACGCTCTCGATCGGTTCGTTCCTGCAAGAAGCTTTTCCGCGCGTTCCTGGCTGGCTGGTCGACGTCATCGACGTTCTGGCCATTACCGCCACCGTGTGCGGCGTTGCCGCATCGCTGGGCTTTGGGTCGGCGCAGATCAATGCGGGTCTGAACCTGCTGGTCGGCCTGCCGGAAGGCGGCATGGTGCAGGCAATCCTGATCGCGGTCATCACGGGGTTGGCAACGCTTTCGGTCGCGCTTGGCCTCGACAAGGGCATCCGCAGGCTTTCCGAAATGAACATGTCGCTGGCGGTATTGCTTGCCGCCTTCGTGTTCATCGCCGGGCCGACGGTCTTTCTGCTCGACGCGTTCGTGCAGAACATCGGATATTACTTCCAGCGCTTCATCTACCTTTCGACCTGGACCGAAACCTATACGCCGGGCGACTGGCAGAGCGGGTGGACGATCTTCTACTATGCATGGTGGATCAGCTGGTCGCCTTTCGTGGGCATTTTCATCGCGCGCATTTCCTATGGCCGCACGATCCGCGAATTCGTCAGTGGGGTGCTGCTGGTGCCAACGTTGTTCACGTTCCTCTGGATGACGATCTTTGGTGACAGCGCGCTGCACATCGAACTGTTCGGCGCGGGCGGATTGTCGGCTGCGGTGAACCAGTCGATGCCCGATGCGCTGTTCGCGTTCCTGTCGCACTATCCGCTGGCAAAGATAGCGTCAGGCATGGCGATCGTCATCGTCGCGACCTTCTTCGTGACGTCGGCGGATTCGGGCGCGCTCGTCACCGCGATGATCGCATCGGGCGGGCAACAGCACGCAGGCTTCGTGCCGCGCGTGACGTGGGCCATCGCCATCGGCTTGCTCGCTGGTGCGCTGATTTGGTCGGGCGGAACCGATGCACTGCAGACCGCCGCCATCGTGACGGGCATGCCCTTCGCGCTCGTGCTTCTGGCGATGGTGGCGGGTCTGCTACGGATGGTCCGCCGCGAGATCCCGCCCCTGGACTAGAGCGAGGAACCGCCGTCGAGGACGAATTCCGCGCCAGTGGCGAACGAGCTTTCGTCGCTGGCGAGGTAAAGGCACAACGCAGCGACTTCGTCCGGGCGGCCGATCCGGCCGATCGGATGGCTCGCTACCCATTGGGCATAGAGCTTGTCGGGATCGTCCGACTGTTCCAGAACCTTGTCGAGGATCGGCGTGCGGATGACGCCCGGATGCACCGAGTTGCAGCGCATCTGGTATCCCGAATGCGCGTAATGCAGGGCGATCGACTTCGTCATGTGCGTCACGCCCGCCTTCGCCGCGTTATAGGCGACGAGGTAGTCTGCAGCCTTCATGCTCGCCATAGAGGCGATGTTGATGACCGATCCGCCATGTTTCTTCATCAGCGGGACGACATGCTTGCAGCCGAGGAATACGCCCGCAAGATCGACGTCCAGTTCGTGCTTGAACGCCTCCAGCGAACAACTCTCGACATTGCCGATCGTGGTGATGCCCGCGCAGTTCACCAGCACGTCGCAGCGCCCGTGAACGACTTCCATCGCGGCAAAGGCATTAACCCAGCGATCTTCCTTCGTTACGTCGAGCGAGAGGAAGCTGGCCGCATTGCCCAGGTCCTCTGCGAGCGCGCGGCCAGCTTCCTCGTCGATGTCGGCTGCGACTACGTTCGCACCTTCGGCGACGAAGCGCCTGACGATGGCATCGCCAAGGCCGGAGGCCGCGCCAGTGACCAGCGCGACCTTCCCTTCTATACGACCGCTCATTCCTTGCCGGCGTCTTCCTTGACGCCGTAGGCGAGGAACATGTTGCCCGGCATCTTGCCCGAGAAACCGTAGCCCGAGGTGATGAACAGCATGCCCTTGTGTGGCATGGGGGCCGAACCGCCCGAGAATGATCCGCCGTGACCCTTCTCGCCGTTTACGCCGGTATATTCGACCGTCGTGTCGATGTCCCAGAGCACCTTGCCGTCCGCCGCGTTGTAGGCGCGCACGTGGCCGTCGTTGGACCCTGCGAAGACGAGATCGGGCGTCGCCGAGATCGCGCCCGAATAGCCGGGATAGCAGAGCGAGCGGCCTTCGCAGACATCTTCCGACTCGGCCTGCCAGACATAATCGCCCGTCGCGATGTCTAGCGCATACATGCCCGGACGCGGCTCCATTTCGTATTCCTGGCCGTCGGGAACGTCCGACACCGGCACGAAGAGCACGCCGTCGACCGCGGCCATGCCGAAGTGGATACCGCCCACGATACCACCGCGGCCCACCTGCGTCTTCCAGACCATCTTGCCCGTGTCGGGATCGACGCCGAATGCCGCGCCCGACTTCTGGCCCAGCAGGATCATGTCCTTGCCGTCCTTGGTCTTGGCAAGCACGGGGTTCACGCCGAAGTCGTAGTCGGGGCCGTCTTCCTCGGGGCAGTTGCTCTGTTCGGCTTCCTCGCACGAGCCGTTCCAGGCATCGTTTTCCAAGGCCTGGAAGTGCCAGTCGATGTTGCCCGTCGCCATGTCGATAGCGACCAGAGAGTCGCTCATGTCGGTGGCGGGGCCGGTATAGTTGTCGCCAGTCGCGACATAGATGCGGCCACGCGCGGCATCGATCGTCGGGGCCGACCAGATCGGTACGCCCGAAGGACCGATGAGTTCGTTGCCCCTGACGCCCGGAGCGCCTTCCTTGGGTTCCTCGATCAGGTAGGTGCGCCACTTCTCCTCACCCGTCGCGGCGTCAACCGCGAGCAGTGAGCCACGGAACGTACAGCATGGATATCCCGGCGTGGTTGCCGCGCCTTCTTCCAGCGAGGATACGGGGATGTAGAGCGTGCCGTCATAGTAGGTCGGCGCGCCGGTCAGCGTAGTCGAGGCATGGTCGTCGGCAGAGATCTTCCAGACCTGCTTTCCGGTGAAGGCCTCGATCGCATAGGCATTGCCGGTGACGTCGCCGAAGAAGGCGAGCGGGTTGGCGTCCGCGTCGTCCCTGTCCCAGCTCTGCACCGTGATGCCGGTGCGCACTTCGGCATCGCTTTCGAAAGACCAGCGCAAACAGCCCGTTTCCTCGTCAAGCGCGCGGACCTGGTTGTCCTGCCCGCCAAAGATCACCGCGCCGCCTGCGAAGGCGGGCTGCGAACGGACGCGCGTCGCGTTGGGAATGGCAAGCGCCCATTTCAGTTCAAGATCGCCGACGTTCGCCGCGTCGATCCCGGCCATGTCGGCGGGCACGAAGTGCGTATTGCCCGCGTCCACGCCCCAGAAGGGGTAGCTGGTCGGAGCGCCCGTATCGAAGCTGGCCTTGGCGCCTTCGCACTGCGGGACGGGCGCGGCCGTTGCCGCACCGATCGGGCGACCTGCGAGGTATTCCGACACGACCTTCTTTTCGCTGTCGTCGAGCGATGCGGCCATCGGCGCCATGATGCCGGTGGTCAGCACCTTGTAGATCGCCTCGGGCGTCATCTGCTGGATGATAAGCTTGCCTGGCGCGCGCGCAACGCCGGTGTCGTGGCAGGCGGCGCAAGTCTCGGTCCAGATCTTGTCGCCCTGCTCGTTCGTTTCGGCGGACAGCGAGCTCAAATCGCGGTAGTTGTCGGCGGCGACGCCCTGTTGATCGCGGGGCGCGGCTTCCAGTCCGCTTCCGCCAAAGGCAATCGCCGAAACAAGCGCGGCCGAGCCAATGCCCAGAGCGCTTATGCGAAGCTTGTGCCTCGCAAGCCCAATACCCATCCCGTTATCTCCCAGACAATTCACTAGTGGTCGTCTTGGCGACAGGCATGGACGGCAAGAGCAGCGCAGGTAAAGCTGTCCTTACTGCCAGAAATGCAAGAGAAAGGGGCGGTGTCCGTCCGCCCCTGATAGGTCGTGAATTCTGCGCTGGGCCTATCCGGCCGGGCGCGTGACGGCCAGCGCGATGACCGTGCGATCGCCAGCGGCAAGGCGCCGCACGTGGCTTTCGTGGACGGCATCGGCAACCCGGTCATAGGCGCGCTCGTTCTCCGCAAAGATGAAATCGGCCTGATATCGCTGACCTTTGCGGACACTGGCGGGCAGCGGGTACATGGTCTTGATCGAGCGCACCGAACGCAGCGCCGCGCGGTCGATCCATGCACTGCGCGACTTGCGGACAAGCGCGATATCGGTCGGCTTGCCGTTCTCGTCGCAAGTGAACTGCACTTGCGCATAGTCGCTGGGTATCGCGTTCAGCGACGGCAGGCGCGTGCGTTCGAAGGTCGAGGACAGGTCGTCGGAGACCTTGTCGACCCAGATCGCCATTTCCGGTTGTGCTTCTACGATGATCTCTTCGTCCCCGGCAAGGGAGGGTGGAGACCAGGTCAGCATGGCGACTGCCATGATGCATGCGGTTGTTTTCGTGACGTACTTCATCGGACCATCCTTTCTGTGGATGGCCGGCCAACGGGCCAGTTGATTTGCGCTACGACCCTTGTTGTTTTCACAATTGGACGAGTGGTCGGCCAGAAGTTGGCTAATTCCCCCCAACTTCAGAGGCGGACAGTCTGCGTGAAAGTGGCGGGAGTCAAAGGTTACTTAGCCAACTATATTTAGTTGCGATTTTCAGATTGCAAATGTCGCTTCTTTGATCGGTCTGAAAGTTGGCAGGCGATATTGTTGCGCCCGTGTAGACACGAGTGTCAGCATCGCCAAGCCGTATGCGTGGCTCTTGCAGCTTTCGTACTTTCGTACCGCTGGTGGTGGCCAAATGCGACTCGGTCTATTACCTCGATGCGCATGGCTACAGGAACACTCATCTCCCTCACCCTCTATTTCGTGCTTATGCTGGGCATCGGACTGTTCGCCTGGAAGAAGTCGACCGACAGTTCGGAAGGCTATCTGCTGGGCGGGCGCAACCTGCCTCCTGCCGTCGCGGCGCTGTCCGCGGGGGCGTCCGACATGTCGGGCTGGCTGCTGCTGGGCCTGCCCGGCGCGCTTTACGCCAGCGGCCTTGTCGAGGCATGGATCGGCATCGGCCTGTTCGTCGGCGCGCTGGCGAACTGGATCATCGTCGCACCGCGCCTTCGCCAGCAAACGGTCGAATACGGCAATGCGCTGACGATCCCCGAATTCCTCGCCAATCGCTTTCCCGACCGCGCCATCGCGCTGCGGGTCGTTTCCGCCATCATTATCGTGTTGTTCTTCACGGTCTATACCGCGGCGGGCCTCGTTGGCGGCGGCAAGCTGTTCGTATCGAGCTTTGCGGGCCTGTTTGGCGACACCGGCATGAGCGATTACATGACCGGCATCTGGCTCACAGCCGGTGTCGTGCTGGCCTATACGATGGTCGGCGGGTTCCTTGCCGTGTCGCTGACCGACTTCGTGCAGGGCTGCATCATGGTTGTCGCGCTCGTCCTCATGCCGATCGTGGTGCTCACCAGCGACGGCGGCAGCGCCACCGTTGCCGAGGCCGTCCGCCAGGTCGATCCCGAATTCCTCTCGCTGTTCTCCGGCCTGACGGTCGTAGGCTTCCTGTCTGCAGTGACCTGGGGGCTGGGTTATTTCGGCCAGCCGCACATCATCGTGCGCTTCATGGCGGTGAAGGAAGGCGGCGTGAAGACGGCGCGCAACATCGGTATGAGCTGGATGTTCGTGTCGCTGATCGGCGCACTGGGGGTCGGCATCCTTGGCCGCGCCCATGTCGAGATCAACAATCTCGTCCTTGACGACCCGGAAACGATCTTCATCCTTCTGGCCGATACGCTGTTCCACCCGCTGATTACCGGTTTCCTGCTTGCCGCGCTTCTGGCCGCGATCATGAGCACGATCAGCTCGCAGCTGCTCGTCGCATCGTCCTCGCTGACGGAGGATTTCTACCGTCTGTTCCTACGCAAGCAGGCGTCGGAGCGTGAGACTGTGAACGTGTCGCGTGTCTGCGTCCTTCTGGTCGCGCTTGCGGCCATCGCAATCGCGGCGGACCCGGAAAGCGAAGTGCTCGGCCTCGTGTCCAACGCATGGGCAGGCTTCGGCGCTGCCTTCGGTCCGCTGATCGTCCTGTCGCTGACTTGGGACAAGATGACGGGCACAGGCGCGGTCGCGGGCCTCGTTTCCGGCGCGCTGGTCGTGATCGCGTGGATCGCGCTGGGTCTCAACGCCAGCTTCGCTGGCGGGCCCGGCGTGTATGAGATCATTCCGGGCTTCATCGTGTCGTGGCTGGCGATCGTCCTCGTCAGCCGCGCTACGGCTCCCAAGGAAGTTGCCCGGACTGCCTGATCAGGCGAGGCGGGTGTTCGCCCCGTCGAGCTCGATGCGAAGAAAAGGCGCAAAGGTTCCGCCGAAGTGCGTGCGGCCCTGCGGCTTTTCCTTCGCGTCGGGATCGCCGATCCCGCAATAGTCGACAAAGCTCGTCACCCGCATGTCGGGCAGAACCCACCAGCTATAGGCCTGGAACGGCTCATCCTGCGGATTGGCGAAGATCAGCCCGTCGGAATTGAGCAGGGTCCACGGCCCTTCGATCCGGTCGGCGACGGCGCCGTAAAGCCCGGTCGGTGCCTTGACGCTGTGGGTGAAAACCGACGCCTGCGTCGACCAGAACAGGTAAAGCAGCCCGTCTTTGGCCACGATGTGCGGGCGCTCCAACTCGTTATTGAGTCCCGTTGCATCGATCAGGGGGGGCAGGGGGCGATAGGCGCCCGATGCGTCCAACTCGGCCAGGCCGATCACCCCGTTGAACGGATCCGATAATGTTTTTGCCGATCCAGTGAAGAGCAGCATCTCGCGCCCCGCCGCCGTGGTCCAGGCAAAGGGATCGCGAAAAGCCTTGATCGTGCCGATGCCGCCACCGGGAAGATCAGTGCACATGTAAGGGCCGGTGCCAGGCGCAATAAGTTCTTCCAGCGGTTCCCAGCCTGCAAAGATCCTATCGCCATCCGACAACGCGCCGCGTGTGCGCAAGAGGCGCTGGCGATTGACCGAGCCTTGTTGTCCCTGCGTGCCTGCGGCCGTGAAGTAGAGCGCGACGCGCCCATCTTCCATCCGGGCGCACCCCGACCATTCGCGCGAACCGGGCGAGAAGCCCTCGGGCAGGGTAGGGCCGAGGTGCCGGAATGCTCCGTCCACATGATGAAAGCAGTGGATGCGGGCAAGGCCGTGGCGCAGTTCCGGATCGCCGTCGACCGGCGCGGCTAACGCAAACCACAACTCGCCTCCACGCCATGACACCGGAGCGCCCGTCGCATTGGCCAGTGGCCACGCATCCCATACGTCAAGATCGTCGCTTACCCGGACGACTTCGCGCGTGGCGAATTTGGCCGTCCGGTCAAAGTCCCGCCAGTTGAGCGATGCTAAATCGCCCGCCGTCCAGCGCAGCGTGCAAATGTCCGGATCGCAGGTCTTGCTGGAATTCATAAGAAGCGGGTAAGACAGTTACAATCGTTTGTAAAATTTCAAGTGGTGTAAATTCTGCAATAATTACTCGTCGTCGGGGCTCCGGTTCAGCCGCAAGAAAAGGCAGGCTTTGCGCTGCGCCCTCCATCGGCCATAGAGGCGGGATGGCTAGAAGCGATGACGTTACAGAAGATATGGGCGGCCATCGCGCGCTAACTCCGCGTCAGCGCGAACGCCGAGAGCGTATTCTGTCGACCACTTACGAGCTTCTGGCGGAGCATGGCTACGACGGCGTCTCGATGAAGATGATCGCAAAGTCGGCCAAGGTTGCCGAACGCACGCTGTTCAACATCTACTCGTCCAAGGATCTCCTCATCGCAACCAGCGCGCGCGAGCGGTCGGACGGGATCATGTTGAGTATCATGGACAATGTGGGCGAGGGCGAGCTTGCCTATTTCTATTCGCTTGCCGACACGCTCGCCTACGAAACGCTGGCCGCACCGTCGCTTGCCCGCGGGCTGGCGACGGTTCTGGTGCGTAATCCGGATCTCGTCGGACTGGGCGAGATCTATGAGCGGCATGTCGGCGAAGTGCTGAAGGACTTTGCGGAGCGTGGCCGGATCGAGGCACACGAGGTTTCGATCATCTGTAATCTTTTCGCGATGCGGATCGTCAGCCTCATCACTCTATGGTCGGGCGGAACGATCGCCGACAACGCGCTGAACCCGCACATGCGGCTGGCCGTCTGCCAAGTGCTTGCACCGCATCTTGCCGGCGACCTGCAAGCAGAAGTACTGGCCGAGGCGAGGGCTGCAGTTGCGGCGATCAGGGCAGTCGAAACCTATCCATAATTGCAGTGCACTGTAATTTAAGTCTGTGAGATTTTCGGCTTGCCCTCGAAGAAGGGCACCGCAAGGCGCCAGACAGCGACATGCCTTGCCGGTCACGGGAAAGGATCAGTCATGTCAGCAACGACAGTACCATTGCGCGCTATTCCCGGACCGGTCCCCAGTTTCAGCTTCCCTCGCATGGCCGTCTTATCCCCGGCCATGCAAGATTGAACCTGGGCCGGCAGGCAATACCACCCGCCTGCCGGCTCCGTTTTCAAAAGGTAACGGGAGAGACACATGACCGACATCGAAAAGCTTCTCGCCAAAGACGCGATCCGCGATCTGGCGGCCCGCTACATGCGCGGGCAGGACCGGCTCGACGCCGATCTGCAGATGGGCACCTTCTGGCCGGATTCGACGACTGACTATGGGATTTTCGCTGGTAGCGGCCCCGATTTCGTCCGCTTTGCGCAAGGCCTTCTGGTCGAACACATTGCAAACCAGCATCTTATCGGCCAGCACCTGATCTGGTTCGACGAGCACGATGTCGACATGGCTTTCGGCGAGGTTTATTTCTACGCCTTCCACCGCATCGTCGAAGATGGCGAACCGATCGATATGACGATCTGCGGCCGCTACATCGACCGGTACGAGCGCCGCGACGGCGAGTGGCGCTTTGCCCACCGTTCGGAAGTGAACGACTGGGCCCGCAAGGAGCCTGCCGCCGACGCCTTCCTCAAGACCGACCTCGCCGACGCCTTGATCGGCCGCCACGACATGCAGGACCGCTCGTACGATCGCGAGTGGTTGAAGAACGCCTGAGAAACGGAATTTATATGACCCAGAAGACCATCATCGTCACCGGCGCAGCCTCCGAAGCAGGACTGGGCTTTGCCACCGCCCGTATGCTGGCCCGCGAAGGCCACGCGATCTACCTGACCGACCTCGATTCCGACGCGGTCGAGGCGCGGGCAAGTGAACTGCGTGGTGAAGGCCTGACGGCAACGGCCATGGTGCAGGACGTGACAGATGCCGCGGCCTGGACCGAACTGGTCGACACGGTGAAAAAGGACACAGGCCGCATCGACGGGCTGGTCAACAATGCCGGCATCGCGGTGCTGCGCTACATGGCCGACCTTGAAGAGGCGAGCTGGGACAAGCAGATCGATGTGAACCTGAAGAGCGTCTACCTCGGCTGCCGCGCGGTCCTGCCCGTCATGGAAGCGCAGGAAGCAGGCGCCATCGTCAACCTGTCATCGGTCGCCGGACTTGTCGGCATTGCCGGCACCGCCGCCTATGCGGCCAGCAAGGGCGGCGTGCGCTTGATGAGCAAGTCGATCGCGCTCGAAGTCGCAGCCAAGGGTATCCGCGTGAATACCGTGCATCCCGGCGTCATCTGGACCGACATGCAGAAGGTCGCGATTGCCGACAACCCCGACGGCTATGACGCGATCAACGCTGCGATCCCGATGAAGCACATGGGCGAGCCTGACGACATCGCGCATACCATCGCGTTCCTCCTGTCGGACGGTGCGAAGTACATCACCGGCGCCGAATTCGTCGTCGATGGCGGCCTGACGGCGCAGTAAGGTCTATTCGAACAGGCCGCGCAGGGCGGCTCGATCGGGCCAGAGCGGGCTATCCTCGCTACTGCCGAAACAGAGATCGAGCACGCCCTTCCGGCCAAGAACGGCATAGGCTGCGATCAGCCGGTTTCTGGCCGGATCGTCCACGAATTCGCTTGCGCCGACGTGGTCGATCCACGCATCGAACGCGCTCACGATGGCTTTGGTCCTGCCGCAGCGTTCGGCATGCCACGCGGCCGTGTCGAGCCAGCGCTGCGGGATCTTCTGCGTGCCGTCCATCGCGATCTGGGCCAGCCGGTGATTTAGCGCCGGATCGGCGAAACGCTGCCTCAACTTATCGGCATAGGCTTCGAGATCCTGCCTGCGGTGAATTTCTAGCGGTCCGATCACCGGCGTGCATGTAGTTGCGTCCGGATCGCAAGTCGTCGCCAGCTTCGAGATCATCGGCGATGTGAGCGCCCGAATCGTCTGATCGGCGCATCAACCCCGCAGGGCGTTCCGAGCAAAATCAACGATTGCGCCGGTCGGCATTGCGCCCGACTGACGCGCGATTTCGCGGCCTTTCGAAAACAGGATCATCGTCGGGATAGAGCGGATGCCATAGCGGCCCGCGATCGTCTGCTCTGCTTCGGTATCGAGCTTTCCGAGCCGCATCTGCGGTTCGAGCTGCCGGGCGGCGGTGGCGAAGGCCGGGGCCATCTGGCGGCACGGTCCGCACCACGACGCCCAGAAATCGACCAGCAGCGGCAAGTCGCCCTTGCCCGCATGAACATCGAAGTTCGCCGACGTCAGCGTCAGCACTTCGCCCCGGAACAGCATGACCCCGCATTTGCCGCATTTCGCCTCTTCGGCACGCTTCGCATCTGGCACCCGGTTCAGCGTGTTGCACGATGGGCAGGCGACGATCCTGCTTGCGGGCGTTGTCATGGCGAAGGCTCCCCTCTTTGCTCAATACCAGGCGCGGGCGCGGTACCAGCGGGTCACGACGTATTTCACGCCCTTCACCACCGGGGTTCCGGCATGCAGCGTTTCCATGTTCACCTTGCCGTCGGCGTTCGCGTTGCTCCACGCGATCAGCGTGCCCTGCTGGGGCGGAACGGCGATATTGGCCTTGGGAAAGTCGGTCGATCCGCCTTCCTCTACATCGTTGAGATAGACCATCAGCGTCCACGCCCGCTGTCCGCCAAGCGCGACCTCGCCGGTCCAGTAGGGCTGGCTGGTGTCGAACCAGTCGTGATGTGCCTTGAACTGCTGGCCGACGGCATAGCGCTGGCCCTGCATGGTCTCGCCCCAATTTTCGGGCACGCCCATCAGATCGTCCATCCGCCGGTGCAGCATGCGGACAAAGGGGTTGTACGGATCGAGATCGCCCGAATAGCTGGTCCGCGCCTGCTTGCCGTAATCGACGTCGAACACGGGTGAGGGGCGGGCCGTTTCGTCGACCATCTTCATCAGCCGCTCGCATTCTTCGGCTGAAAAGAAGTCGGGAATGCCGAATAGCTGCAGCTTGTCGTCGACCAGTACCTGCACGCTGTCGTCGGCTTTCAGGCGGGCCAGGACAGCCTGGTTCATCGTCGCGATCTCTCGCTGATTCGCGGTGTCGGTGCGTCCGGTCTTTGCCATTTGATTGCTTCGATTTTCTGGAACTGTATCAATAGTGCATGAGTAGTCCGCAGCGGACTTCGTCACGAAAGGCTAAGCACAGCGCCATGGCAACAATCAACACCCCGCAGGCCCGTTACTCGACTGGCGCGATCATCCTTCACTGGCTGATCGCAATCGCCGTCATCGTGAACTGGCGCCTGGCAGAGGCGGCTGAGCATCTGGAAGGGCCGGCAGCCGCAGCCTATATGAACCCGCACAAGGCGCTGGGCATTACCGTCCTGGTCCTGACCGCGATCCGCATCGCGTGGCGCCTGATGAACCCGCCGCCCCCTATGGATCCTAACTACGCCACGTGGGAACGCATGCTGGCAAAGACGGTCCACGCGATCTTCTATATCCTGCTGATCTCGATTCCGCTGCTCGGCTGGATCGCGACGTCGTCCTTCGGGCGCGGCATCGACATGTTCGGCGTTTTCGAACTGTTCGCGCTGCCGGTCGCGAACGATCCCGAAGCGGGGAAGTGGGTGATCGGCATCCACAAGGCGCTTTGGACGCCGATGATGATCCTCATCATCCTGCATATCCTGGGCGCGCTGAAGCACCAGTTCATCGACAAGAATGGCGAACTGGGCCGCATGATTCCGGGCTTCGGCAAGCGCTGATACCCATCAGAAAACGGCCCCCCGAGCGGTGCTCGAGGGGCCGTCCTTCCGGCTAAGGTCTGCGACCCTGACCTTACCAGAAGAAGTCGTAGATCACGTCGACCACTTCGCCGCTGTACATGTTCACCAACATGACATCGTCGTAGTAGCGGACCCAGCGATAGGGGCCGTAAACCTCGGGCAGGCGATAGCGCCAAGGATCGTCGATCCAGTACCGCGAGCTATAGAACAGCGAGCCGATCGTGAAGCCGATCGACAGGCGGCGATAACGGTAGTCGCGATAGGGCGAATAATACCGGCCGACCCGATAGAGGTTACGGTTGTGGCTGCGATAGCGGTGCCAGTCATAGCGATGGTTATCGCGCCAACGGCGGTCCCAGTTGCGATAGTTCCGGTCGGAATAGCGGTCGCGGTTGTGATAGTCGCGGTCACGGCTGCGATAGTCGCGGTCGCGGTCCCGGTAACGGTCGCTCCTGTCGGCCGAACGGGTGCGATCGCGCCAGTTGTTGTCGCGATCACGGTTCGAGTCACGATCCCGGCTTGAATAATCGCGGTTGCGGTCGCGGTCCGAGTAGGTGTTGTTCCGCTCATAACGGCGATCTTCGCGAGCCGAAGCGGCAGGGCCGCGGCGGTCCGCCTGCGTTACGGGGCGGGTACGCGACTCGCTGTTGTCCGAACGGTTCCAGTCACGGCCCGAACGCGTCTGCGCGGTCTCGCTGCGGCGGTCCGACCGGTTCCACTGACGACCCGAACGTTCATCCGAACGGCTCGACTGGTTCGAAGTCGTGCGGCGGTTGTTTTCCGCGCGGGTGTCGCGCGTTTCCTGGCGACCCGTCGAACGCAGGCGCGGCGTTTCGCGGCTGCTGACGTTTTCCGAACGGCGCTGCGAGCGACGCTCTTCACGGTCGCGCAAGTTGGCGGTCATGTCGACGCTCGCGGATGCACCGTTGCGCGGGGCGATTTCGGCAGCCTGCGCGATCGGTGCACCTGCCAGCATCGTGGTGGCAAGGATCACTCCCGTCACCGCATTGAAGGCTTTTGCCCTGGTCATTGATACTCTCCACATGGATCGGCGCTAGGCGCACGTATCGGTCGCTGTGGTCGTATCTATATGTATCCGTCTGTCGCGGTCCTGAACCGGTCCGCAGACCTCCGTTCATGTTTATGTATGTTTACATGAACGGAGGTTGTGGGGATCAGCGGGTCAGCTTCTTGTAGGCAAGGCGGGTCGGACGATCCGCTGCATCGCCCAGACGGCGACGCTTGTCTTCTTCATAGGCTTCGAAGTTGCCCTCGAACCATTCGACGTGGCTGTCGCCCTCGAACGCGAGGATGTGAGTCGCCAGACGGTCGAGGAAGAAGCGGTCGTGCGAGATGACCACGGCGCAACCGGCAAAGTTCTCGATCGCGTCTTCCAGCGCACCCAGCGTTTCGACGTCGAGGTCGTTGGTCGGTTCGTCGAGCAGGAGGACGTTGCCACCCTCCTTCAGCATCTTGGCCATGTGGACGCGGTTGCGTTCACCGCCTGAAAGCTTGCCGACGTTCTTCTGCTGGTCCTGGCCCTTAAAGTTGAACGCACCGACATAGGCGCGCGTCGACATGTCCTGTCCGTTGACCTTCATGTAGTCGAGGCCGTCGGAGATTTCCTGCCAGACGTTGTTCTTGGGGTTCAGGTGATCGCGGCTCTGGTCGACATAGCCCAGGTGCACGGTCTGGCCGATTTCGATCGAGCCGCTGTCCGGCTCTTCCTTGCCGGTGATGATCTTGAAAAGCGTGGACTTACCCGCGCCGTTCGGACCGATAACGCCGACGATGCCGCCCGGCGGCAGCATGAACGAGAGGTTCTCGAACAGGAGCTTGTCGCCATAGGCCTTGGTGATGTTCTTGGCCTCGATGACCTTGCCGCCAAGGCGTTCGGGCACCTGGATGACGATCTGGGCCTTGCCGACCTGGCGCTGGTCCTGGCTGTTCTGCAGTTCCTCGAACTTGCGGATACGGGCCTTCGACTTGGTCTGGCGCGCGGCGGGGGTCTGACGGATCCACTCGAGCTCGCGCGACAGGGCCTTCTGCTTGCCCGATTCCTCGCGGCTTTCCTGCTCGAGACGCTTCGCCTTCTTTTCCAGATAGGTCGAGTAGTTGCCCTCGTAGGGATAATAAGAACCACGGTCGAGTTCGAGGATCCAGCCCACGACGTTATCGAGGAAGTAGCGGTCGTGGGTGATCATCAGGACGGCACCGGCATATTCCTTGAGGTGGTTTTCAAGCCACTGCACGGATTCGGCATCGAGGTGGTTGGTCGGTTCGTCGAGCAGCAGGATCGACGGCTTCTGGATCAGCAGGCGGGTCAGGGCCACGCGGCGCTTTTCACCGCCCGACAGGTCGGTGACGGGCCAGTCGCCCGGCGGGCAGCGCAGGGCTTCCATTGCGACCTCGAGCTGGTTGTCCAGCGTCCAGCCGTCGACCGCGTCGATCTTGTCCTGAAGCTCGCTCATCTCTGCGCCCAGCGCGTCGAAGTCGGCGTCTTCCTCGGCCATTTCCATACCGATCTGGTTGAAGCGGTCGACCATGTCAGCGATGTCGCGCGCACCGTCCTTGACGTTTTCGAGCACGGTCTTGCTCTCGTCGAGTTCCGGCTCCTGCTCCAGATAACCGACGGTGATGTTCTCGCCCGCCCAGGCTTCGCCTGTGAAGTCGGTGTCGACACCGGCCATGATCTTGATCAGCGTCGACTTACCCGCGCCGTTCGGACCCACGATGCCGATCTTGGCGCCCTGGTAGAACTGCAGGTTGATGTTGGAGAGCACCGGCTTCTGCGCGCCGGGGAAGGTCTTCGTCATGTTCTTCATGACGTATGCGTACTGGGCGGCCATGTGTCGTCCTCTTTGGGCGAAATCTGAAACTGAAGGGATTTGCCCGCGCAGATAGGCGTAATGGCGCTTTCGGGCAAGGGCCGAGGAGGGCGTGATCACATGCTGGAATGCGATTGCGAACGGCGGCCGCAAGGCGCAGGATCGCACGTGTTGCCGGGTCGCACCGAAGGAACGGGAGGACAGGTGTGTTCGGGAAAGTCCTGATTGCCGGAGCGCTGGCTGCGATGCTGGTGGCTTGCGCCACGACTGGCAAGGAGATCGGTCGCACTTACGACTGTGGGGAAGGGCTGATCCTGAAGGTGACACTCACCGGTTCCAGCGCCGTCGCCCGCCTCGGATCGTCACCGGCAATCACGCTGCGTCCCGTCCATTCGACGACGGTTTCGGTGTACGAGAGCAAGGCCGGTCACCGCCTGTCGATGACCAACGGGATGGCGACGTGGGAGGCACCGAAGCTGGACGGTGCTCGCCATTGCCGGATAGCTGGCGGGCACCACAACTAGAAGCCAGAGTGGGCGGACGACACGTGCCGCCCGCCCACAAGATCGGTGTCAGGTTCGATCAGCCCGAGACGAATACGCCGCACGCGATACGCGCACCGGCATTCCCCGAAGGCTGGCTTTCCTTGTCGTCGGCATCGGCATGGACGACGAAGGCCGAACCGTCGGTGTCGAGCAGGCCTGCCCAGGTGCCCAAAGACGTGTTCGAAAGCGTGCCCGTGCCGTCGTCGGCGATTTCGAGATTTCCGATGTCGCCGGCGTGCGGGTTCGGCGGCGAGCTGTTGGGGCCGTGATTGGTATTGTCCGGGTTCCAGTGGCCGCCGGCGCTGGTGAAGTCGGTTGCCGAGCAATCGCCGGTTTCGTGGATGTGCGCGCCGTGCATGCCGGCGGGCATGTTCATCCCCGATACCTCGACCATCAGCGCGCCGTCTTCGCCGGTCACCGTGACGTTGCCGACGACATTGCCGTCGGTGTCCTTCAGTTCGGCCATCGCGCTCTGCGCAGCGGCGGTTTCGGCAGGCTCCGAGGCCATGGTCGCTTCGCCGGCGGGCTCGCCCGAATCGCCACAGGCGGCGAGGGCAAACGGCGCGGCCAGCGCGAGGATCGAGACTTTGGCTTTAAAGGCTTTCACGGGTCACTCCTTGGATTGCGCGAAGGCGGTCACCGGCGGTGCGCGCCTTGCCGGTTCAAGCGATCGATAAGCGAGGAGGTTCCGAATTTCTCACGAAAGTGCTTTCGTGGTCCCGCGCTCGATCAGTTGCGGCTTCATGACGAGCGGCTCAATTCCGCACCCCTCGATCGCCTCGCGCAGCTTGGCGACCATGGCTTTGGCACCACCCTCGATATCCTGTCGCATCGTGGTCAGCGGCGGGAATGTCTGCGAGGCGAGGGGAAGATCGTCAAAACCGATCACCTGGACATCGCCGGGCACCGATCGGCCCATCTCGGTCACGAGGCGAACGGTGGTCATCGCGATAAGGTCGGACGCGGTTACGATGCCGTCGATACTGTCCACGTTGGCGGCCAGATGTTCGCGCAGTTCCGCCTCCATCAGCTGGTCGGACATGTGGCAGGGCAGGTGGAGCAGGCTGGCCCCTGCCTGTTTCACGACCCGTTGGACCCCGCTGAAACGGTCCGCGATCTCGATACCGGTGCGATAGCCGAAGAAGGCAAGCTTGCGGGCACCGCTGTCGACAAGGCGCTGGGCCGCGATCGCGCCGCCTTCGATATTGTCGGTGCCGACGGTGCACTGGTGCTGGCCCGGACGGTGCGAACCCCAGATCACCAACTTGGGATAGGCCTTGGCGACCTGCTCTATCGCGTCGAACTGGTCCGACTGTCCGATGACGATCACCCCGTCGACCATGCCGGACCAACAGATGCGGTCCAGCCAATCGGGTGTTTCGGCAGGGATCGCGCGGCTGAGCAGGAGGTCGTAACCGTTTTCGGTCAGCTCGTCGGCCAGGTGTCCGATCAGCTTCATGAAGAAGGGGTCGGAAATGTGCTGCTTCAGTTCGTGACCCAGCGGGATCACGACGCCGATGATGCCGGTGCGCTGGGTGCGCAGCTTGCTCGCCATCTGGTTCGGGCGAAAACCATGTTCGCGCGCGAGCGCCTGGATAAAATCGCGGGTTTTCGTCTTGACCAGATCCGATCCGGCCAGCGCGCGAGAAACCGTACCTGTCGATACGCCCGCCAGCTTCGCAAGGTCCGCAAGGGTGCGAATATGAACCGATTCTCTTTGTTCCGATGGGGTGTCCGGCCTCTCCATCTCGGCACTCTAAATTCTTTGCCGCACCGTGCAAACCATTGTTTCTGGGGTGCAGTGCGTATTGTACGAATGGTCGCGTTGACAAAATATTCAATCGATTGCAAATTGGCCTCACAAGCGGACCGGTGCGGACACCGGGAGAGGGCGGCAGGGCAAATGCACTACTGTCATGCAATGCCCTCTCCCGCGACGCGACCTCTCCCCCTCAACCGGTTCCTTCGCATGGCGCTTCAACCCGACTGGTTCGGACAAAGCGCGTGGGGGTGGTTCCGGCCCCTCGACAGGACCACCCCCCCAACCATCCCTTTCATCGGTGCTTTGCGGCGCCCGGCGGAAACGCTAGTCGCAGGGTTGCAAGACACGAGAGAGGACAGGGCCGCTCATGGACAATGATACGCCGGTTGCCGGGATCGAACTGGGCGGAACGAAGGCCATTGCCGTGCGCGGATGCGGGATGACCGTTACCGAAATGCGCTCTTTCCCGACCACCACGCCGGATGAAACGCTGGGGCAGGTGATCGACGTGCTCGCCCAGTGGGATGCAGAGGAAGCGCTTGCCGCCATCGGCATCGCCAGTTTCGGTCCGATCCGCGTGGCGACCGATGCGCCGGATTTCGGCTCGATCCTCGCAACGCCCAAGCCGGGCTGGGCGAACACGCCAGTGCTCGGCCCTGTCGCCGAACGTTTCGCCTGTCCCATCGCACTCGACACCGACGTCAACGCCGCAGCCATGGCCGAACATGCGATCGGCGCGGCGCAGGGGTGTTCGAACACGATCTACATCACCATCGGCACGGGGCTGGGCGCGGGCATTCTGCTCGATGGCAAACCCGTTCACGGACTGCTCCACCCCGAGGCGGGTCACATCCGCATGCGCCGCGCCGCAGGGGACGATTTTGCGGGCGTATGCCCGTTCCATGGCGACTGCGCCGAAGGATTGCTGAGCGGGCCAGCCCTTCTGGCAAGGCTGCCCACGCACCCTGGTGAATTGGCCGAGGACGATCCTGCGTGGGGGCCGGTGGGCAGGGACCTTGCCGAAATGCTCGCGCAGCTGATCCTGACGTTCTCGCCCCAGCGCATCGTGATCGGCGGCGGCGTCACCAATCGCCAGCCGCACCTTCTCGACAAGGCGCGGGCGCATATTCCCCAGATCCTTGCAGGCTATCTCACCGATATCGATGCGGCGCGGCTGGCATACATGATCTGCTCTCCGCTGCTGGGCGACGAGGCGGGACCGGCGGGCGCACTCGCACTCGCCTTGAAGGCGCTTGCTGAAAATCGTTGATTGCCGCGCGGCATTCTGAAAGGCGACTAACTTCGGATTGACGGGGGAATCGGACTTTCACATGGCATCACGGCCCATCGACGCGCGCGAGGCAGGCCTCGGCCTTTTCGAGAAATGGCTTTCGCTTTGGGTAGGGGCCGCGATCCTTGCGGGGATCGTCCTCGGCAACATCCTGCCGGGCGCTTTCGCCGCGCTGGCGGGGATCGAATATGCCTCGGTCAATCTAATCGTCGCGGTGCTGATCTGGGCGATGATCTTCCCGATGATGGTCGCGGTCGATTTCGGGGCGGTGCGCCGCGTCGGTGAAAGGCCCAAGGGGCTGATCATCACGCTGGTCGTGAACTGGCTGATCAAGCCCTTCACGATGGCCGCGCTCGCCGTCCTGTTCTTCGAAGTTTTCTTCGCCGACCTGATCGCGCCTGCCGATGCGCAGCAGTATATCGCGGGTCTTATCCTACTGGGCGCTGCGCCTTGCACCGCGATGGTGTTCGTCTGGTCGCAACTGACCCGCGGCGATCCGGCCTACACGCTGGTGCAGGTGGCGGCGAACGACCTCATCATGATCATCGCCTTTGCGCCGATCGTCGCGCTCTTGCTCGGTGTGACCGATATCGCCGTGCCTTGGGAAACGCTGTTGCTCTCGGTCCTGCTTTATGTCGTGGTGCCGTTGGCGGCAGGCGCGTTCGTGCGCTCGCGGCTTTTGTCAAAAAGCGGTGGGGACGAGGCGGCGGTGTCGCGTTTTACTCATACGTTGAAACCGCTGTCGATTATCGGGCTGCTCCTCACTGTCCTGCTGCTTTTCGGATTCCAGGCGGGAACGATTGTCGGCAATCCTTTGCTCATCGCACTGATCGCCGCGCCGATCGTGGTACAAAGCTACGGCATCTTCGTCATTGCCTACGCCGCCGCGCGGGTCTGGCGCGTACCCCATGCCATCGCGGCCCCCTGCGCGCTGATTGGCACGTCGAACTTTTTCGAACTGGCAGTCGCGGTGGCCATCGGGCTGTTCGGCCTCGGTAGCGGGGCTGCGCTGGCGACGGTTGTCGGCGTGCTGGTCGAAGTGCCGGTCATGCTCTCGCTCGTCGCCATCGCCAACCGTACGCGCGACAGCTTTCCCGCCGCCTGATCGCGAGTGCGCTTTGTCGCAAGCCGTAGCGTCTACGCACAATTTTAACGGACACGGCCCTAGCGGGGCCAAGCCGCTGTCGACTAGCGTTGCGGCCATCGCGAGATCGCGAGGGGGAAACGATTGTCCGCACCTGACCTGTCCTTGCTGACAAAGCGCCGATTTGGGCCGCTTTTCGTCGTCCAGTTCCTTGGCGCGTTCAACGACAACCTGCTGAAGTTCTCGCTGCTCTTCCTCGCCAGCTTTACCGTCTACGCGGCAGAGCCGGGCAAGGCAGAGATGCTGGCCACCATATCGACCGGCCTGTTCATCCTGCCTTATTTCCTGTTCTCGGCCATGGCAGGGCAGATCGCTGACACCATCGACAAGTCGAAAGTCATCCGCGTCGTAAAGCTGGGCGAAGCGGTCATCATGGGCTTCGGCCTTTTGGGCTTCCTGCTGCAGTCGATCCCGATCCTGCTGCTGGCGCTGTTCCTTTCGGGATTGCAGTCGACCTTCTTCGGTCCCGTCAAATACTCGATCATCCCGCAGCACCTGAAGCGCGAGGAGGTGATGGGCGGCACCGGCCTGATCGAGGCGGGGACGTTCGTCGCCATCCTTGGCGGCCAATTGCTGGCGGGCATCATCGATCCGTGGGTGGGGGGTATCACGGCGTTGTGTTTCGCAGGCCTCGGTTTCCTGGCCAGCCTTGCGGTGCCCAGCGCGCCTCCGGTTCGCGAAAGCCACCGGATCGACCGCAACATCTGGCGCGCGACGCTGCAGATCCTGTCCATCGCCAAGCACGGCCGCGGGGTCTGGCTCGCGATTCTCGGCATCAGCTGGTTCTTCGCGTGCGGGGCCGTCATCGTCTCGCTGTTTGCGCCGCTGGTCAGCGGAACGCTCGACGCGCAGCAAGGCGTGGTTACGCTGTTCCTGATCGTATTTTCGATGTTCGTCGCGATCGGCTCGCTGCTGGTGAACCGGCTGCTGCGTGGCGAGGTTTCGGCAAAGTTCGTGCCGGTCTCCGCCTTGTTCCTCGCGCTAGGCCTGATCGACCTCTATTTCTCGACCAGTGGTTTCGTGCCCCGCAGCAGCGACGCGACGATCGGGCTGTTCCTCGACCATCCTTTGTCGAAGCGCATCTTGGCAGACCTTGCCGTAATTGCACTGTCGGGAGGCATGTTCATCGTGCCACTCTACGCGATCCTGCAGGTCCGGTCCGATCCCGAAGAACGCTCGCGCGTGATTGCCGCCAACAACATCGTGAACGCGGGCGTGACCGTTTTTCTCGTCGCGATCATGACCGGGCTCCTTTCTATCGGCTTCGCAACGCCGGGGCTGCTGGCGGTGCTGGGCGTTATGACGCTGGCCGTCGCGCTGATGTCGATCTGGCTCCTGCCGGAATACCTGTTCAAGCAGATCACGGCCTTCGTCCTGCGCCTGCTCTACCGCGTGGAAGTGACGGGGCTCGAAAACATGCCGGCCAAGGGTGAGCGTGCGGTGGTCGTCGTCAACCACCTCTCGTTCCTCGATGGTGTGCTGTTGGGGGCGTTCCTGCCGGGCAAGCCTACCTTCGCGGTCCACACCGCGATTGCCCGCAATCTCTGGCTCAAACCGTTCTTCAGCCTATTCGAGATTTTTCCCGTCGATCCTACCAACCCGATGTCGGCCAAGGCCATGGTCCGCGCGGTGCAGGAAGGACGCACGCTGGTGATCTTCCCCGAAGGCCGCATCACGGTGACCGGCGCGCTGATGAAGGTTTTCGATGGCCCCGGCATGGTCGCGGACAAGGCCGATGCGCCCATCGTTCCGGTCCGGCTGGACGGTCCTCAGTTCACGCCGTTCTCGCGCCTCAAGGGCAAGGTTCGGCAGCAGCTTTTCCCGAAGATCACCATCGACGTCCTGCCGCAGCGACGCTTCGCGATCGATGGCGAGATGAGCGCGCGCCAACGCCGCGCCATCGCGGGACGCAGGCTCTATGATGAAATGAGCCGGATGATTTTCGACACGACAGAGATCGACCGCACGCTGTTCTCCGCCCTGTGCGCCGCGCGCGAACTGCACGGCGGCGACACGCCGGTGATTGAGGATGTGACGCGAAAACAGGTCTCTTTCGACCGCCTGATTGCGGGATCGGGCGTGCTGGGCAAACGGCTGGCGCATGGCACCGAGGTCGGCGAGGCGGTCGGCCTGCTGATGCCCAACGTCAACGGGGTGGTGGTCACCTTCTTCGCGCTGCAATCCATCGGGCGTGTGCCCGCGATGCTGAACTTCACGGTGGGCGAGGCGAGTTTGAAGCCCGCGTGTGCCACGGCGAAGATCAGGACCGTGGTAACGGCGCGAGCGTTCGTCGAACAGGCGAAGCTGGAAGGCGCGATCGACGCGCTCGAGCGCGATGGCATTGCCGTCCGTTACCTCGAAGATCTGGCAGAGACTGTCGACGGGCCGGAAAAGCTATGGGCCGCGTTCACTGTGGGCCGGATCAAACATCGCCATGTCAAACTGGGCGTCGATCCCGACAGTCCTGCCGTTATCCTGTTCACCAGCGGATCGGAAGGCACGCCCAAGGGCGTCGTGCTCAGCCATCGCAACCTGCTGGCCAACTGCGCGCAGCTGTCGGCGCGGATCGATTTCAACGGCAGCGACGTGGTGCTGAACGCGCTGCCGGTATTCCATAGCTTCGGCCTGACCGGGGGCACGCTTCTGCCGGTGCTCAACGGGATCAGGACAGTGCTCTATCCCAGTCCGCTGCATTACCGGATCGTGCCTGCGCTGGCTTACGACGCAAACGCGACGATCCTTTTCGGAACCGACACGTTCCTGTCCGGATATGCCCGCATGGCGCACGGGTACGACTTCTATTCGGTCCGTTACATCTTCGCCGGCGCCGAGAAAGTCCGGGAAGAGACGCGGCGCGCCTATGCCGAGAAGTTCGGATTGCGCATCCTCGAAGGCTATGGCGCGACGGAGGCCGCGCCGGTCATCGCGGTCAACACGCCAATGCACTTCAAGGCAGGGTCGGTCGGGCGCATGCTCCCGGCGATGGAAGCACGATTGGATAATGTGCCGGGGATCGAGGAGGGCGGACGCCTGTTCATCCGCGGTCCGAACGTGATGGCGGGATATTTTCTGGCGGGCGATCCCGGCGTCCTGCAACCGCCGGAAGGCGGCTGGCACGATACAGGCGACATCGTCACCATTGACGAGGAAGGCTTCATCACCATCCGGGGCAGGGCGAAACGCTTTGCCAAAATCGGCGGAGAGATGGTTTCGCTACCTGCGGTCGAAGGATATGCCGCGGCTGTCTGGCCGGATGCCCAAACGGCCATCGTGACGCGGCCCGATGCCAAGAAGGGCGAGCAGATGGTGCTTTACACCACGGCGGCGGATGCAGACGCGAAGGCGCTGCAAACCTGGGCCAAGGCGAATGGAATTGCGGAAATCATGGTACCGCGCGAAATACGCGTCGTGGACGCGCTGCCGGTGCTGGGCACGGGCAAGATCGACTACGTCACGCTGAACGCTATGGCGCTGGAAGAAAGCGCCTAGCGGGCGCTCGCATGAAAAGAGGCCGCCCGGACGAACCGGAACGGCCTCTTCCATGTGGAATTATTGCCCGCGGGGTTGCCCCGCGTGGCGATCAGGCACCGCGGATAAGGCGTTCCCAAAAGCCGGGGGCTTCCATGGGCTGGAGGGCGCCGAACTTGGCATAGCGCTGCGATGCGTCCGAAAACGGACGCGGCATAGTCCACCGGTCGGGCGAACTGCTGCGATAGCTGGGTGTGAACATCTTACTACCTCATGCATTCGTTACTTGTCCGTTAAAATCCTCAAAGCCAGAAAAGGTTTCCCGCGTCGAACCGATTAACCAAGTCCGGACGTTCCGAAACCGCGCCAAACCGCCCCTTCGTCCCGCTTGACGAATGACTTAAATGGTTAAGCGAGCATGAAAAATTTTTGGCCGATTCGACCGGGAAAGGCGTGGTGTTAACCTTTGCAGATGCAGAAAAGGATTAACGAACGGGCCCGCGAATCAGGACAATCGTGCGAAATTCGCTGCCCCCGGCAGCGGGCGACGGGGGGTAGCAGCGGGTCTTGCGACTATGGCGCCCGAAAGCGCCGCCAGGGCCGACACGACCTCCTGAAGGGCGTCGCTATCCAGGCTGTAAAACACCAGCTTTGCCTGTTTGCGCGACTGGACAATACCTGCACTGCGCAGGACGGCGAGTTGCTGCGACAGGCCGGGCTGGGCGATCTCGGTCGCTTCCTCGATCTGTCCGACGTTGCGTTCGCCGCCCGACAAGGCCTGCAGTATGCGGAAACGGACCGGATGGGCCACGGCCTTGAGGGCTTCGATCGGAGGCTCGCCTCCCTTTGTCTCGCCTTCCCTTGTCTTTCCGGCCATCACTTTGTCCCATTCATCGTGCGCAGGAACCAGTCGCCGTCGCCAGCGGCGCCATAAACATCGTCCAGCGTCGCGGTCGGCTGCTGAAGCAGCGGATCGCCCGCCTGCCAGTTGGCCGGGGCAAGGACGGTGGCATCGTTCGTCGCCTGCAGGGCATCGAGCATGCGGAGCATTTCCGGGGTCGAGCGGCCTACGTTGGCCGGATAACAAGTCATCGCGCGGACGACGCCATCGGGATCGATGAAAAAGGTTGTTCGTACCGTACCACTGTCATGGGCGTCGGCCGCGACCATCCCGTAGGCGCGCCCGATCACGAGAGTCGGATCCTCGATGATGGGAAAGCGAACTTCCACCCCAAACCTGTCGCGGATCATCCGCAGCCAGGCGAAGTGCGAAAACAGGCTGTCCACCGATAGCGCCATCAACGCGCAGTCCCGATCCGCAAAGTCCTTTGCCACCTTCGCCAGCTCGACAAACTCGGTCGTGCAGACGGGCGTGAAGTCCGCCGGGTGCGAGAAGAGGATGAGCCAGCGTCCGCGGAAATCGGACAGCCGAACATTGCCGGCCGTACTGCGGGCCGAGAAATCCGGAGCGACATCGCCGATGCGCAGGCCGGAACACGGTGGGTTGGTCTGATCCATGCCGGCTTTATTGCAGCTTGACTTTCGGAAAGCAATACATATACACGATTTATGTAAATAAATTTTGGAGGCTGCAATGTCCCGAGATGCCGTTATCGATCGCGCTGCCGAGCAGGTTGGCCGCGCTCAGGCCGACAAGGCGTTAAGGCCCACTATTGCTGGGTTTTTCGACGAAGCTACATATACCGTCAGCTACGTTGTGCACGATCCTGCGACGAACGAGGCCGCGATCATCGACTCGGTGCTCGATTACGAGGCGGCCTCGGGCCGTACCGCGCATGGTTCTGCGGATCGAATTGTCGAGTATATAAATACGAATAATCTGAAAGTGATGTGGCTGATCGAGACGCATGCCCATGCCGATCACATCTCTGCCGCGCCCTATCTTCAGCAGAAGCTGGGCGGAAAACTGGCCATCGGCAAGGAGATCATTCGCGTCCAGGAGGTTTTCGGCAAGCTGTTCAACGCCGGCACCGATTTCCAGCGCGACGGTTCGCAGTTCGACAAGCTGTTCGAGGATGGCGAGACCTTCCGCATCGGCGAACTTGAGGGCATGGCGCTTCACGTGCCGGGCCATACGCCTGCCGACATGGCTTTCCTGATCGGCGATGCCGCGTTTGTCGGCGACACGATCTTCATGCCCGATTTCGGCACCGCTCGCGCCGACTTCCCCGGAGGCGATGCGCGCCAGTTGTTCCAGTCGATCCGTCGTCTCCTTTCCCTGCCGGACGAAACCCGCCTTTTCCTGTGTCACGACTACAAGGCGCCGGGCCGCGACGAATATGCGTGGGAGACCACCGTCAAGCAGCAGCGCGAGGAGAACGTCCACGTGAAGGATGGCGTGACCGAGGACGAGTTCGTCGAGATGCGCACTAGCCGCGACAAGACGCTGGCCATGCCCAACCTCATCATGCCCAGCGTCCAGGTAAACATTCGCGGCGGGCGCCTGCCCGAGCCTGAGGATAATGGCGTCAGCTACATCAAGATCCCGGTGAACGCGGTATGACGATCCCCGGTTTCCCTGATGCCGCGCCGCTTGCGGGCCTGATCGGCGGCATTCTCATCGGCCTTTCGGCTGCGGTCATGCTGCTCGGCATGGGCCGCATTGCGGGTGTTTCCGGCATTTTCGCCAAGGCGACCGGCGTTGGCGGCAGCGGCATTTCGCGCGGCGGGGCATGGGCCTTCGTGCTCGGCCTGCCGCTCGGCGCGCTAATCGTCGCGATAGTCACCGGCGGGGTCGATGCGCAGTTTGCAGGCTTCGGCCCGATTATCGTTGCTGGCCTGCTGGTCGGCATCGGCACCCGGCTGGGCAGCGGCTGTACCAGCGGCCACGGCGTTTGCGGCGTCAGCCGGCTTTCCGCCCGCTCGATCGTCGCCACGGCCACGTTTATGGTCGCGGGGATCGTCACGGTCGCCGTCATGAACGCGATGGGGATGGAGGTGCTGAAATGAGCAGCAGGATCCTGACCCCGCTCGCCGCCGGAACGCTGTTCGGCGCTGGCCTCACCATCGGCGGCATGACCGATCCGGCGCGCGTGCGCGGCTTTCTCGACATCTTCGGCGACTGGGACCCGACGCTGGCCTTCGTCATGGGCGGTGCGGTCATCGTCATGGCCATCGCGTGGCGCATCGTGCCCCGCATGGTGGAGCCGATCTTTGCCGAGAAGTTCCATATTCCCGACCGGTCAGACCTGACGCCCAGCCTGATCGGTGGTTCGGCGCTGTTCGGCGTGGGTTGGGGCATCGCCGGGCTGTGCCCTGGTCCCGGCCTCGCCGCGCTGGTGATCGAACCGGCACTGGCTGCGACTTTCGTCGTCTCGATGTTTGCAGGGATGTTGATCCTGCGCCTTTTTGAACGGAACTGACCCATGGATATTCGCCGCATAGACGATCGGTTCGCGGTTTCGCCGCAGATTACGCCTGCCGACGTAGAAAGGCTCGCGGCCGAAGGCTTTACGACGATCGTCTGCAACCGCCCCGATAGCGAAGAGGCAGGCCAGCCGACCTCCGTCGCCATTGCCAAGGCGGCGAAGCAGGCAGGTTTGGATTTCCACCTGATCGCCGTGTCGGGCGGGGCCTTTCCCGAAACCGCCGTCGCCCGTTTTCGCGGCGTGCGGCAGGCCGCTGACGGTCCGGTGTTGGCTTACTGCCGCACCGGCACACGTTCGATCACGCTGGAGACGCTGGCTAACCCCGAGAACCGGTCGATCGACGACCGCCTCTCGCGCGCGGCGGCGGCCGGTTACGACCTGTCGGCCCTGCGCGAAACGCTGGTCTGCGAAGAGAACTGAAGCACAGGAGAAGGCACGATGGCGCAGGCACTTTCGCACAAGGTTCTGATCATCGGCGGCGGAGCGGCCGGGATATCGACGGCGTCATCGATGCTGAAGCGCGAACCCATGCTCGACATTGCGATCGTCGAGCCTTCGCCATCGCACTACTATCAGCCCGGGTGGACGATGGTCGGCGGCGGTGTCTTCAAGGCGCCTGTCACCTGCCGCCCGATGGCGGATGTCATGCCCGACCGCGTGAAGTGGATCCGCGAATCGGCGGCCAGCTTCCAGCCTGCAAACAACACCGTCACTCTGTCCGACGGAACCACGATCACTTACGAAATGTTGATCGTTGCGCCGGGCATCCGGCTTGCCTGGGAAAAGATCGAGGGCCTGGCCGAAACGCTGGGCAAGAACGGCGTGACCTCGAACTACCGCTTCGACCTTGCGCCCTATACCTGGGATCTCGTCAGGAACCTGAAGTCCGGCCGCGCGCTTTTCACGCAGCCGCCGATGCCGATCAAGTGCGCCGGTGCACCGCAAAAAGCGATGTACCTGTCCTGCGACACTTGGGAGCATAACGGCGCGCTGCCCAATATCGATGTCGAGTTCCACAATGCGGGCGGTGTTCTGTTCGGCGTTTCTGCCTATGTCCCGGCGCTGATGGAGTATGTCGATCGCTACGGCATCGGGTTGAACTTCGGCTCGACTCTGGTCGCTGTCGACGGGCCTTCGCGAAAAGCGACCTTCAAGACCGAAGCGGGCGAAGTGACCCGCGATTTCGACATGATCCACGTCGTCCCGCCGCAAATTGCGCCCGAATTCGTGGCCGACAGCCCGCTTGCGGGCGATGCAGGCTTTGTCGACGTCGACAAGTTTACCATGCGCCACGTCAAGTATCCGAACATCTTCGGCCTCGGCGATGCAGGCTCGATGCCCAATGCCAAGACCGCTGCCGCCGCGCGCAAGCAGGCGCCGATCGTGGCCGTGAACGCGCTTTCGGTATTGAACGGCGGAGAGCCGGTTGCCGATTACGACGGCTATGGCTCGTGCCCGCTGACGGTCGAGAAGGGCCGCATCGTGCTGGCCGAGTTTGGATATGACGGAAAGCTGCTGCCCACGTTTCCCAAGTGGATCATCGACGGAACCCGTCCGCGCCGCCTGTCGTGGCTGCTGAAGTCCGAGGTGCTGCCGTGGGTTTACTGGAACGGTATGCTCAAGGGTCATGAATGGCTGGTCAAGCCGCATGAAAAACAGGACCACTGATGACCACCGAAACCGCCACGGCCACACCCCGCAAGGCAACCAGGCCCGGCATCGTCGCGCAGTATCTGCCGATCCTCGACTGGGGGCGGCGTTACGACAAGACGATTTTCACGAACGACCTGATCGCGGCGGTGATCGTGACGATCATGCTGATTCCGCAGAGCCTTGCCTATGCGCTGCTTGCAGGGCTGCCGCCGGTCGTCGGGCTTTACGCCTCGATCCTGCCGCTGGTCGCCTATGCGATCTTCGGGACGAGCCGGACGCTGGCGGTCGGGCCGGTCGCAGTCGTCTCGCTGATGACGGCATCGGCGGCGGGCGCCGTCGCGGCGCAGGGCACGGCGCAGTACATGGAGGCGGCGATCACGCTGGCCGCGCTGTCGGGCGTAATGCTGGCGGTGCTGGGCATCTTGCGCATGGGCTTTCTAGCGAACCTGCTATCGCATCCGGTCATCTCGGGCTTCATCACGGCGAGCGGCATCCTGATCGCGACCAGTCAGTTGAAGCACATCCTCGGCGTCAAAGCCGGCGGTGATAATTGGCCCGACATGTTGGGCTCGCTTTTAGCGGCGCTCAACAGCGTGAATGTCTGGGCGATGGGTGTCGGCGTCTTTGCGACAGTGTTCCTGTTCTGGGTACGCAAGGGTGCAAAGCCTGCGCTGATGAAGCTCGGCATCAAACCGCGCATGGCGGAAATCGGAGCGAAGGCGGGACCGGTCGTGGCAGTGGCGCTGACCATCGTTGCGGCACTTACCCTCGACCTCGGTGACAAGGGCGTGAACCTTGTCGGCGCGATCCCGCAGGGTCTGCCGCCGTTTGCGGTGCCGTCGACCGACATCGGCCTCATTTCGCAGCTCTGGGTTCCGGCCCTCCTGATCTCGATCATCGGCTTTGTGGAATCGGTCTCTGTCGCGCAGACGCTGGCCGCCAAGCGCCGCCAGCGCATCGCGCCGAACCAGGAACTGATCGGGCTTGGCGCCTCGAACATCGCCAGCGCCTTTTCGGGCGGTTACCCGGTGACCGGCGGTTTCGCCCGTTCCGTCGTCAACTTCGACGCGGGCGCGGAAACGCCGGCGGCTGGTGCGTTTACGGCGGTCGGCATTGCGCTCGCCTCGCTGTTCCTGACCCCGCTGCTGTTCAACCTGCCGATAGCCACGTTGGCGGCGACGATCATCGTTGCCGTACTCAGTCTCGTCGATCTCAAGACGCCGGGCCAGTTATGGCGCTATTCCAAGTCCGACTTTGCGGCGCACGTGGCAACGATTGGCATCACGCTTTTGGCAGGCGTCGAACTGGGCGTTATCGCGGGTGTCGCGGTTGGCTTGCTGCTCTACCTGTGGCGCGCGTCTCGGCCCCACGCCGCCGTCATCGGCCGCGTGCCGGAGACCGAGCATTTCCGTAATGTCGAGCGGCACGACGTGTTCACCGTCCCCCACGTCCTGTCGATCCGCGTGGACGAGAGCCTGACCTACCTCAACGCCCGCTGGCTTGAGGAATACGTGCTCGAACGCGTCGCGGATCAGCCTGAGGTGCGCAATGTCATCCTTCTGTTTAGCGCGGTGAACGAAGTGGATGCCTCGGGTCTGGAAAGCCTTGAGGCGATCAATCACCGGATGATCGACGCCGGGATCGGGCTGCACTTGTCCGAAGTGAAGGGGCCGGTGATGGACCGTTTGCAGCGCACCCATTTCGTGGACGAGTTGAACGGCGAGGTCTTCCTCTCGCACGCCCGCGCTTTCGCAAAACTGGTGCGCGACGACGGCAACGATCATTCGCCAATGCACGATAACGCACGCGGGATGATCTGAGGGCAGTTGCTACCGGGCGGGAGCGTTTGGGCGTCTCGACGGTTGCAGGAATGGCAGGTGCGTGCCAAAGCGCCGCCACGGTATCACTGCGATTGCGAAAGGGCAGGACATGGCGTCCTCGAATCTGGCCGGCAAGCTCGTCACTCTCATCGGCGGAAGCGGTTTTCTCGGAACCCGCGTCGCGCAGGATCTCCTGCGCAAGGGCGTCCGTTTGCGCGTTGCGAGCCGCGATCCCAAGAAGTCCTGGCACCTGAAGCCGCTGGCCAATCTCGGCCAGCTCCAGTTCGCCGCGATGGACATCCGCAATCCCAAATCGGTCGAGGCGATCGTGGCAGGCTCCGACATGGTCGTGAACCTCGTCGGCGCGTTCGACGGCGATCTCGACGCCGTGCAGGGCAGCGGCGCCGGCCGTGCGGCGGAACTGGCCAGGAAGGCCGGCGCAACCGCCTTCGTCCATGTTTCGGCCATCGGCGCGAATGTCGACAGCGAAGTCGCCTACCAGCGTTCGAAGGGCATTGGCGAACAGGCCGTGACCGAAGCGTTCCCCGGTGCGACGATCATCCGTCCCTCGATCATCTTCGGTGAGGACGACGAATTCCTCAACATGTTCGGCGGCCTCATTTCGACCCTGCCGTTCCTGCCGGTCTTCGCACCCGACGCGAAGCTCCAGCCCGTCCATGTCGAGGACGTGGCCGGTGCGATCGTCAAGGTGCTCGAAAACCCGTCGCTGGCGGGCAAGACTTATGAACTGGCCGGGCCCGAAGTGCTCACGATGCTTGAACTGAACGAGCGTATCGCGAAGTCGCAGGACCGTTCGCGCGGTTTCCTGCCGCTGCCCGATTTTGCAGGTCGCACCTTTGCAAAGGCCACCGGCTGGCTGCCGGGCGCGCCGATCAGCAGCGACCAGTACGAAATGCTATCACAGGGTAACGTGGCAAGCGGCGAATGCCCCGGCTTTGCCAAGCTGGGCATAGAACCGTCGCCGATGACGCTGTTCCTCGACCGCTGGATGACGCGTTTCCGCAAGCATGGCCGCTTCCACGAAGCAGGCATCTGAGCAGCTGACCCGAAAGGGCCGCAATCGGATAATCAGGCGTTGATGTCGGAATAGTGCCTCGGCGGCGGCACGCCTTCCATCCTGTCCGCCAGAAGCGGCTGGAAACTGGGCCGGCTCTTGAACACCGAATACCAGCTGCGCGCCTGTTCGTGCCCCTGCCAGTTGATGCCGCCGAGGTAATCCGCGACCGAAATCTGTGCCGCAGCCGTCAGATCGGCAAGGCTCATCGTCGAACCGGCAAGCCAGGGACGATGATCGATCAGGTAGTCGACATAGTCGAGATGTTCGTCCGCCAGCCGCATCGCGTTACGCAGCGCGGTGGAATTGGGTGCCTGCCGCGCGACGACCCGCTTGGTGTATCTTTCCATCAGCAGCGGGCCGGTGACGTCGCCGAAGAAGTTTTCGTCGAACAAGGCCATCAACCGGCGGATTTCCGCGCGGTTCGTGGCCGTGCCGTTGATCATCGGGTTCTTCGGGATCGTCTCCTCGAAATACTCGGCAATGGCGCGGCTGTCCGACAGGGTGATGTTCTTTGCCGGTTCGCGCATCACGGGCGTGCGGCCCGTCGGGTTCATGAGGAAAAATTCGTCCCGCATTTCCCACGGATTTTCGCGAACGAGTTCGAAAGACACGCCTTTTTCCGCAAGCAGCAGGCGCAGCTTGCGGCTGAACGGGCAGAGCGGAAACTGGTAAAGCCGCCACATGGCCGAAGAAACGATGCCTTTCCCTGTTGGGTCCCCCGCGCCCGTTCCCCCGAACCGGCACAATTCCGATTGACGCAGGAGTAACCCCCGCGTCAACACGTGATGCACACGATTTGGCAAATAGTGGGCAAGTCGCGAAGCATGTGTCGATGGGGAGACGCAAAATGACGGTCGAGACGATACTCGGATGCGTGCTTGCCGGCGGCGAGTCCACCCGCTTCGGCAGCGACAAGGCGCTGGCGAAGCTCGATGGCCAGACGCTGATGGACCGGGCTGTCGCTGCTCTTTTCGGTTTCTGCGAGGCCGTGGTCGTCGTCGGGCGTGCGGAAGCGTCGGTCCCGACAGTCGCGGACTGGCCGCAGGCCGGTATGGGGCCGCTTGGCGGACTTGCAGGGGCGCTGCGCCATGCGCGCGATAATGGGTTTTTCGCCGTCCTGACTTGCGGCGTGGACAGCGTGAACCTGCCTGCCGACCTGCTCGATCACCTGTCGCCCGGACCGGCCTGTGCAGAAAGCCAGCCGGTTATCGGGCTCTGGCCTGTATCGGCGCTGCCCACGCTGGAACAAATCCTCACCGGAGCGGAGCGCCGCTCGGTCCTGCACTTTGCCGAAAGGGCGGGCGCGCGGCTGATCGACCTGCCCGAACCGCCCGCAAATGTGAACACCCCCGAAGATCTGGATCGCCTGCAACAAGCCTAGGCGTGGATTGCACCAATGCCCGCTTGTCCAGCGGCGCGGCATTTGCGATGGCAGGGTTAGCCATGGCGGACCCTCGCATCATAGACATCTCGCTGGACGAGGCGACGATCCTGTGGCGCAACCCTGACATCGAGCAGGAGCGCCGGATCGCGATCTTCGACCTGATCGAGGACAACACCTTCAAGCCGCTTCGTGCGTTCGAGGCGGGGCACGAGGGGCCGTACAAGCTTGTCTTGTCGGTGGTCGACGGCCGGTTGTCGATCGACATCGCGAACGAAGCGGGCAACCAGCTCGAAGTTCTGCTGCTTGGCCTTGCCCGATTCCGCCGCCCGATCCGCGAATATTTCGCGATCTGCGACAGCTATTATCAGGCGATCCGCAAGGCGAGCCCGCAAGAGATCGAGACGATCGACATGGCCCGGCGCGGGGTCCACAACAACGCGGCGGAACTGCTGCTCGAACGGCTGGAAGGCAAGGTCGACACCGACTTTGCGACCGCGCGCCGTCTCTTCACGCTTATCTGCGTCCTGCACATCCGGGGCTGAGGCTATGGCGGGCAAGCGGACGCTCCGGCACAGGCCGGGCCTGTGGCTGATCGCGCTGGCCCTGATCGCGGCCATCGTGGGCGTTCTGTGGTGGAAGCTGTCGCACTGGCGGCCCGACGGGGCGGAATATCCCGTGCAGGGCGTATGGCTGACGGGAAACGAGAATGCGATTTCCATTCCCGAACTGCCCGGGGTGGGGGCCAGCTTCGGCTATGTCACCGCCAGTCTGGGTGCGGGAACGCGCAACGAACGCTTTCCCGAAACGGTGGAGGAGATGAGCGAGGCGGGAATGAAGGCAGGCCCGGTCCACGTCTATGATCCCTGCCGCCGCGCGGACGAGCAGTCGGCCAATTTCGTGACCATCGTGCCCCGCGATGCCGACATGCTGCCGCCCGCCGTCGTGCTGGCGCGTTCGGGCGAGGATTGCAGCCCGCGGGTCCGTCCGGCCGAGCTGGAATCGGAACTGGTCGTTTTTCTCAACCAGATCGAGATGCACTCGGGAAAGCGCGCGATTCTTGCCCCGTCGGCTTCGTTCGAAGACGAGTACGGCTTCGGCGCGCGGGCAGAGCGACAATTGTGGCTGTCGCGCGACTGGCTGGAACCGGACTATGCCGGACGCCCCTGGGCCCTGTGGACGGCCAATGCCTCTGTCCGTGTCGGTCCGGTCGAGGGGCCGGTCGCGTGGCTTGTCGCGCGGCCCTGACGCCCGCGTAATCCACGACCTATCGGGCGGCTAGGGTTGCCCCCGCTTTGCCGGAACGGGCAAGGAAACCGTCGCTGCAAGGAGACGGGTGAAGGCATGGCGATTCTTTCCGACAAGTGGATTCGCGACAAGGCGCAGAACGAGGCGATGATCGAGCCTTTCGTGGAGGCGCAGCGCCGCGACGGCTGCATCTCCTACGGTCTGTCGTCTTATGGCTATGACGCGCGCGTGGCGGACGAGTTCAAGATCTTCACCAACATCGACAGCGCCATCGTCGATCCCAAGGATTTCGCCAGCAATTCGTTCGTCGACAAGAAGACCGACTGCTGCATCATCCCGCCCAATTCCTTCGCACTGGCACGCACGGTCGAATACTTCCGCGTGCCGCGCGACGTGCTGGTCATCTGCCTTGGCAAGAGCACGTATGCGCGCTGCGGCATCATCGTGAACGTCACTCCGCTCGAACCGGGCTGGGAAGGGCACGTCACGCTTGAATTTTCGAACACGACGCCGCTGCCCGCAAAGATCTATGCCAACGAAGGCGCGTGCCAGTTCCTCTTTCTCAAGGGGAACGAGCCTTGCGAGACGAGCTATGCCGACCGCGCTGGCAAGTACATGGGCCAGAAGGGCGTGACGCTTCCGCGCCTGTAACTCCCTGGAAGTTCCTGTAACGCCCTAGAAGATCGAGAACAGCACCAGCGCGAGGATCGTGCCGATCACCGGCACTATCACGGTCGTCGCCGCCACTGCCTTGTAGGCGGCCTGGTGCGTTTCGCCGCAGACCGCACGGATCGTCGTCACGACATATCCATTGTGCGGCAGGCTATCGAGCGCACCTGAGGCGATCGCGACGACACGGTGCAGTTCTTCCGGATTCGCCCCTGCATCAAGGTAGTGCGGTGCAATTAGAGGCAGGGCTATCGTCTGCCCGCCCGAGGCGCTGCCGGTGAGGCCCGCGATGACGGTCACCGCGATAGCGGCGCCGATCAGCGGGCTGCCCGGAATGGCCTGAACGGCGTCGAGCGCTTGAAGGAACGCGGGCGACAGCTTGGCGACCGAGCCGAAGCCGACCACGGCGCAAGTGTTGGTGATCGCGACCACCGCTCCCGTCGCTCCGCGTGAGAACGTCGCGGCAAACCGCCCACGCTCGCTCCACCCGACCATACAGGCCAGCGCGACCCCCGAGCCGAGCGCGAGGACCAGCGCCCACTTGCCCAGCGACTGGGAGATCAGGAATACGCCCAGCACGCCGACAAGCGGCATGATCGCCAGCAGCGGAGAGGGCAGGGTGGTGTCGACCTCGAACCTCTCGTCAGACTCGCGCGTTGAGAAACCTTCACCCGCAAGCACCGCCTTCTTCACCATGCGCGACAGAAGGATGTAGCCTAGCGTCGCCATGAACAGCGCGACGACAAGGCTGACTTCCCAAGCCGCATAGGCCGTAGTACCGAGATAGGGCATCGGGATCAGGTTCTGGATTTCAGGGCTGCCCGCGCTGGTCATAGTGAAGGTCACCGAACCGAATGCCAGAGCGCCGGGGATGAAGCGGCGCGGCAGGTTCGCCTCGCGGAAAAGTTCGACCGCCAGGCCATAGACCGAGAACGCCACGATGAAGACGCTGACCCCGCCATAAGTCAGGACCGCGCAGGCAAGGACGGTGGCGGCCAGCGCATATTTGCTACCCAGCTTGTGCGTGATGAACCGCGCGACCGAGGCCGCAGCGCCGGACGCAGCCATGACCTCGCCGAAGATCGCGCCAAGCAGGAACATCAGGAACCAGTCGGCAAGGAAGCTGGAGAACCCGGCCATGTAGCTGCTGGCATAATCGGGCGCCGCCGTCCCGTCCGCCAGCGTCGCGGCGAGCGGCGGCAGCAGCGGCAGGCCCGCAGTGACCGCCACGACAAGCGCGGCGACCGGCCCTGCGATGAGGATGTTGATCCCCCTGACCGTCATCCAGATCAGAAGGGCGAGGCCACCGATGAGCCCGATCCAGCTTAGCATTTCTTCTCCCCGAAGGTTTGCGCCTTCATGGCGGGGAGGAGCCTCGCGGTCAAACCATCGGAAAGAAGAGGCTTATTCCATAGCCGCGTCGATATCGGCCGCGCTATGCCGTTCGGGTGCGCCATCGCGCTGGTTCACGATCTCACCCCGGCGCACGGCCATGCGCTCTCCGATTTGCGCGGCCCAGCGCTGCACGTTTCTATATTCCTGTACTTGCAGGAAAGTGCCTGCGTTCTTGTACGACTTGTCGAGCGCGAGCTTTCCGTACCAGGGCCAGATCGCGATGTCGGCGATGGTGTAGTCGTCCCCGGCGATGAATTCGCGCGATGCCAGCTGCTTGTCGAGTACGTCGAGCTGCCGCTTCGTTTCCATCGTGAAACGGTCGATCGGGTACTCCATCGGATAGGGCGCATAGGCGTAGAAATGCCCGAAGCCGCCGCCCAGATAGGGCGCGCTGCCCATCTGCCAGAACAGCCAGTTCAGACATTCGGCCCGGCCCGCCGGATCGGTCGGGATGAAGGCCCCGAACTTTTCGGCAAGGTGCAGCAGGATCGAACCCGATTCGAAAAGGCGGATCGGTTCCGGACCGGTCAGGTCGATCAGCGCCGGGATTTTCGAGTTCGGATTGATCTCGACAAAGCCGGACGTGAACTGGTCACTGTCACCGATCCAGATCGGCCAGGCGTCGTATTGTGCGCCATCATGTCCTGCGGCCAGCAGTTCTTCGAAAAGGATGGTAACTTTCTGGCCGTTCGGCGTGCCTTGCGAATGGAGCTGGAAAGGATGCTCGCCGCGCGGCAGGTCCTTTTCTGTGCGCGCACCCGCGAAGGGCCGGTTGATCGAAGTCCATTCCCCGCTGCCCTGATCGTCCCACTTCCAGATTTCGGGCGGGGTGTAGGTCTCGGTCATGGCGGCATAAGTCCTTTGAGGGGAAAGATACGCTGTGCAGATAGGCAGCGATCGGGTGATCGCAAGCACTGGACAGGAAGGCTCTGCAGGGTGAGAACCTGCACCCATGCCGATCAGCCTGCTTGTTGCTGCCGCCGTCGCTGCTTGTCCCCTGGTCAATGCCGACACCGATTTCGACGCCGTCGAAGCGATCGTTACAGGAAGCCGGGAGGACATGGCGGGCATGGTTACGTGCCTGGGAGAGCCCGACCCCGCCGTTCGCGACGAGGGGGCCTTCAGCGCCTTCGTGACCGCGCTGCGCGCAGGACGCATGACGGTCGAGAAGCGCGCAGACCTGATAGATCTGCTGGCCGAGGCGGCTTCCCCTGCCATCGAGGGACATGACGAGGCAGGCTTCATGGGGCCGTTTGCGGTGCTGGTCATGGCGGAAGTTGCACGGACCGACCGGATCGAGCCGTGGTTGGACAAGGACGAGCGTTACCGGCTTGCAAGGTTCGCTGCGCTCTACCTCGAGAGCATCACCGACTACCGCGGTTTCGTGCCCGGCGAAGGCTGGCGTCACGGCGTCGCGCATGGGGCGGACCTCATGATGCAACTGGCGCTGAATCCGGATCTGGACCCGGAGGCGGGCAAGGGCATGCTCGCCGCCATTCACCAAAAGGTTGCGCCGTCATCCCATGCCTATCGTTTCGGTGAGCCTGCGCGGATGGCCCGACCGGTGATCTATCTGGCCGCCAGAGAGGTCATGACGGACGAAGAATGGGGGCTGTGGTTCGACACGCTCTATTCCGAAGAGGAAGCGGCGCGAGGCAATCGTTACGCCGACGAAGTGGCGTTGATCCGCATGCACAATGCCCGCGCCTTCGCGCTGGAAATCATGGCGATTTCCGGTCGGTTGGGCGACAGTCCGGTGGTTACGCTGGCCGATCATGCACAGCGAATCGTAAGCCGGACCGGACCCTGAGGTCCGACGCGGAAAGCAGGTGCGCGAACAGACCGCATGGCGCCTAAGCGCCTGCGATCGTTCGTTTTCCAAGTGGGAAAATGGAGCGGGCGAAGGGATTCGAACCCTCGACCCCAACCTTGGCAAGGTTGTGCTCTACCCCTGAGCTACGCCCGCTCTGAACGCCTGCAACCGGTTGGAAAGAAGCCCTTCCGGTCGGGGTGAGGCGCGCCTTTAACAGGGGTATTTCAGGCCTGCAACCGGAAAAATTCACTCCGCGTCACATTCTTTGTGAACCCTTGGAAAAACCGGGCCGCTGCCCCACATTGCCCTGCAACGATCGACGCCGCAGGATGCTGGCGCAAAGCACGAAGAGACAGGAGATTTCCCCCTTGGCGAGCATGGGCCTCAACATCGAAGAGCAAAAAGCGGTCGAACGGTTCCGCGACAATATCGTCGAGCCGTCGAAGACCAAGCTGGTGATTCTCGATTTCTGGGCCGAATGGTGCGGGCCGTGCAAGGCGCTGACCCCGGTGCTGGAAAAGGTCGCCGCGGAATATGCCGACAAGGGCGTGATTCTCGCCAAGGTGAACGTCGACGAAGAACAGTTCATCGCCTCGCAGTTCCAGGTCCGCTCGATCCCGACCGTTTACGCCATGTTCCAGGGGCAGCCGGTGGCCGACCTCACGCAGGCGCGCACCGAATCGCAGCTGAAGCAGATTCTCGACCAGCTTCTCTCGCAGCTCCCGGTTCAGTCCGGCGCAGCAGGTGATGAACCGGCACAGGATGTCGCCCCGCTTCTGGCGATGGGCGAGGAAGTGCTGGCTGGCGGCGATGCCGAACGCGCGGCTGGCATCTTTGCGCAGATCGTGCAGATGACACCCGACAATATCGAGGCGCAGGCAGGCCTGCTGCGTTCCATGATCGAGGCGGGACATATCGAGGACGCAGAGGCCGCGATCGCGGGCCTGCCCGAGGACGTCCGCAAGGACCCTGCGATCGTACGCGCCGTTGCCGCGCTGGAGCTGGCCAAGAACAAGCCCGATGACAGCGAGCTTGAGAACCTGCGCAAGGCTGCGGCGGAGCGTCCGGCCGACATGGAAGCGCAGATGGCTTTTGCCGAAGCCGCTTTCGCAGCCGGTTCGCGCGACGAGGCGGCGGACACCTTGCTGTCGATGATCCGCACGGAACCGCAGTGGCAGGAAGGCGCGGCCAAGGCCAAGCTGCTCCAGATATTCGAAGCCGTCGGCCTCGAAGACCCTTGGGTTGCAGCCCAGCGCCGCAAGCTTTCGCTGATCCTGTTTGGATAACGCCGGTAGGCCAATGGGATCCGGTACCGACACCTCGCGCATCTCGATCTTTCCCCTGTCGGGTGCGCTGCTCTTTCCCGGGCTGCAACTGCCCCTGCACATTTTCGAGCCGCGTTACCGCGCGCTGGTTACCGACGCGCTGGCGCGCGACCGGATGATCGGGATGATCCAGCCCGTTCGGCCGGCAGAAGGCTCACCCCTGTTCGAGATCGGCTGCCTGGGCCGCATCGACGAGGTTGAGGCGCTGGAGGACGGGCGGTTCAACATCGTGCTCGATGGTCTTGCGCGGTTCCGGACGGTGCGCGAACTGGATGTGACGACGCCTTTTCGCCAGATCGATGCCGAACTGTTGGAAGAGAACGAGGACGCGGTGCTGCTCCCGATCGAGCGTGCCTCGCTTGAACAGGAATCGCGCCGGTTCGCGGATCGGCAGGGTTATTCGGTCGATTGGGAGCAGGTGTCCCGACTTGACGACATGGCGCTCGTCAACGGAATCTCGCAAGTTGCGCCGTTTGATCCTGCTTCGAAGCAGGCTCTACTCGAAGCCAACGACCTCAACGAGCGGTGCGAGCTGCTGGTGCAGCTGATGCAGTTCTACGGCTGCCACGACGACGACGAGACTGGAACGCTCCAGTAAAGCGTCAGAGGTTGAAGCTGCCGCGCAGCCCGTCGATCACGAACTGGGCGGCGAGCGCTGCCAGTAGTACGCCAAGCAGGCGGGTCACAACCGATTCGAACTGGTCGCCGAAAAAGCGCATCAACGGCGCCGCGGCGATCAGGGCGGCCAGCGTCAACACCATTACAACACCCAGAGCGGCGAGCACGGCCGCCGTTTCCTCGACCGTCGAGGCACGCGCCATCAGCAGCATGATCGACGCAATCGCGCCCGGGCCTGCCAGCATCGGCATCGCCATCGGAAACACCGAGACGTCCTCTACCTCGGGCGATTCGGCGTGCTGGGCGCGGACCTTGTCGGCGCGGTCGTGGCGGCGCTCTGTCCGCTTCTCGAAGACCATGTCGATAGCGATGGCGAACAGCATGATGCCGCCCGCGATACGGAAGGAATCGAGCTCGATATGCAGCGCGCCCAGCAGCCCTTCGCCGAACCATGCGAAAATCAGCAGAATGATCGTCGCGATGACGGTTGCGCGAATGGCCATCGAACGGCGCTGCGCGGTGTTCGCATCAGCGGTCAGGCCCGCATAGATCGGGGCACAACCCGGCGGATCGATCACGACGAACAGAGTGATGAAGGCGGAAACGAAAAGCTCGATCATGGCTTACTCGCCGGCCTTGGGCGGAGCGACAGTCTGGTGGAGCACGCGCTGGAACTGTCCGCCGTCCCAGACGTCAACAGTAACGATGCGGCCGCCCCACTGGTCGACCCGGCCGCCCCAGCGCAGGGTGCGGTCATCCGACGATCCGCCGAAGAATTCGCCATTGCCGGGCACCGCCTGAAGCAGTTCCTGCGCCGGAGGCCAGGGCTGTTGCGGGCAGTCCGCGACATGCGCGTCGATCAGTTCGGGTTCTGCCAGCGGTTTGGCCAGCGTGTCGCCGTGATCCATCAGCCAGCGGTATTCGCCGTCCTTCTGGCGCTGCCAGACGGTTGTGAACCAGCCGGTGCTGCCGTCGGGCCGCTGCCACGCGCCGCGCGTGACGCTGACCGATCCGTCGCAGCTCGACCAGACTTCGTGCGGTTGCCACGCGACCGCCTGAGCCGGATTTTCGCGTTTCTTCAGCCAATCCTTTGCATTCACCATCTGCGGCACGAACATCACGCCGTCTTCGGCGGCATATTCGCGGAACGCGGTCCACTGACCCTCTTCCTGCGCCATGTTCGCAAAGGCCAATTCGGCCGCCACGACGTCGCCAGGCTGTGCGATCGGTTTGAGGGCGGGCCCGCCCGGTCCGCCACGAGGCGGGCCGCCAGCGGCGCAACCGGCCAGCGCCAGAGCGAGCAAAGCGACTGCAAGACGCATCAGGCTAGGCCTTCGCGGCGGTTTGCAGCTTCGAGCGTGTTGTAGAGCAGGCAGGCGATGGTCATCGGGCCGACGCCGCCGGGAACGGGGGTGATGGCGCCGACAGTCTCGCTCGCGCTGGCAAAGTCAACATCGCCAACGAGCTTCGTCTTGCCTTCGTCCGCAGCCGGAACGCGGTTAATGCCAACGTCGATCACGGTCGCGCCCGGCTTCAGCCAGTCGCCCTTGACCATTTCGGGACGCCCGACGGCAGCGACAACGATGTCCGCAGCCCGCACGACATCGGGCAGGTCCTTGGTGCGGCTATGCGCGATGGTGACGGTGCAGCTTTCGCGCAGCAGCAGTTGGGCCATCGGCTTGCCCACGATGTTGGAGCGTCCGATGATAACTGCGGTCTTGCCCGACAGGTCACCCAGCCGGTCCTTCAGCAGCATCAGGCAGCCGAGCGGGGTGCAGGCGACGAAGCCGGGCAGCCCGGTCATCAAGCGCCCTGCGCTGGCCGTGGTGAAACCGTCGACATCTTTGTCCGGATCGATCGCCTGGATCACCGCGTTTTCATCAAGCCCCTTGGGCAGGGGAAGCTGGACGAGGATACCGTCCACCGCCGGATCGGCGTTCAACTGCGCGACGAGTGCGAGCAGGTCTTCCTGCGTGGTGTCGGCAGGCAGGCGGTGTTCGAAGCTTTCCATGCCCGCAGCCACGGTCGCCTTGTGCTTGTTACGCACATAGATCTGACTGGCCGGATCTTCGCCCACCAGCACGACCGCGAGGCCGGGCTTGCGGCCCGCCTTCGCGCTGAATTCGGCAACGCCTTCGGCCACTTTGCCGCGCAAATCGGCGGCAAAGGCCTTTCCGTCGATGATGTCGGCCATCAGTAGCCCGCCACCGCAAGATTGCGCAGGATGATCTGCAGGACATTGAGCCCGATGATCAGCACCAGCGGCGAGAAATCGATCGCGCCGGTATTGGGCATGATCTTCCTGATCGGCCGCAATATCGGTTCGAGCAGGGCGTTCACCGCGGTGTAGATCGCTGCGACAAACTGGTTCGACGTGTTGACCACATTGAACGCGATCAGCAACGACAGCACGAACTGGATGATGACCAGGAAGACGACGACTGAAACGAGCAGGTCGATGATCTGGATAAGGGTAAGCAGGAGCACGCGCGAATATCCTTGGCGGCAATGGGGGCTTGCCTTTCTGCGTCTAGCCGAGGGGTGGGCGGTGTATCAACCACCCAATACGCCTGGACCTGCCGAAAAGAGCTGCGCGATCAGTCCCAGATCAGAGAACGGATACGCCAGCTAAGCTGTTCCTCGCTCGCGCCCGGCACGTTGTTCACGCGCTTGGCGGTCATCATGCCGGTGCGATCGATCGATTCGCCGTTGGGGCCGGTCGCGCTCAGCGTCACGGGAACGATCAGGTAGCTCGAGCCTGCCGCGCCTTCCAGCTGGCCTTCGCCGTAAGTCACGCGCAGCGTCGCCTGCCCGTAATCCTCGGTACCGGCCAGCGAAGGATCGTGCCAGGCGAGCGCCGCCGCGGCGTAGTCGCCACTTTCGACAGCCGCCTTCCAGTAATCGAGCAGCGCCTGCGGATCGGTGTCGGCAGGGCCGGGCAGGGGCGGCAGGCTCGCGGTTTCGGTTGCCTCCGGCGTCGGCGTGACCTCGACCATATCGCCTGACTGCCCAGCAGGTTCGCTACCTTGCGAGCACGCGGCCAGCGCGATGCATGCGGCGACGATGGCGAGCTTGTGCATCAGTCGTTCCGGATCAGCGTACCGGCGCCGCGCTCGGTAAAGATTTCGAGCAGCATGGCGTGGGGCACGCGCCCGTCGAGGACGACGGCCGCGTCGCATCCGGCCTCGACCGCCTGTACGCAGGTTTCCAGCTTGGGGATCATGCCGCCGCTGATCGTGCCGTCTTCCTTGAGGTTGGCGATGGCGCTCGGCGTCAGATCGGTCAGGAGACCGCCCTGCTTATCGAGAACGCCCGGAACGTCGGTCAGCAGGAACAGGCGGGCCGCGCCGACGGCGGCGGCGATGGCGCCGGCCATGGTGTCGGCATTGATGTTGTAGGTATGGCCGTCATCCCCCACGCCGATCGGCGCGATGACGGGGATCAGGCCCGAGCTGACGGCGGTATCGATGATCCGCGTGTCGACGTGTTGCGGTTCGCCAACGAAGCCGAGATCCACGACCTGTTCGATCAGGCTGTCCGGGTCCTTGCGGGTGCGGTGGACCTTTGTCGCCTTCACCAGCCCGCCGTCCTTGCCTGAAATGCCGATGGCGCGGCCGCCGGCATTGGCGATCCAGCTGACGAGTTCCTTGTTGATCCGGCCCGACAGGACCATCTCCGCGATCTCGGCGGTCTGTTTGTCGGTGACGCGAAGGCCATCGACAAAGCTTGATTCGACGCCAAGCTTCTTCAACATGGCCCCGATCTGCGGCCCGCCGCCGTGGACGACGACGACGTTGATGCCTACCGCGCCCAGCAGCACGACATCTTCGGCAAAGTCCTGCGCTGCCTCGGGATTTCCCATCGCGTGGCCGCCGTACTTGATGACGAAAGTCCGCCCCGCATATCGCTTGATATAGGGAAGCGCCTCTACAAGGATTTCTGCCTTGGCGAGTACCGCCTTGTCGCTGGGGTTCAGAGGATCGACCATAGTGGCAGCGCCATTGCACGCATGGCGCAGTGCAATCAATCGCTTTGCACGCCTTCGCGGGCCCATCGTGCTGCCAGAAGTGCCGAGACGATCATCTGGGCCTGGTGAAAGATCATCAATGGCAGCATGACCGCGCCGACACTGGCGGGCGGGAACAGGACACCGGCAAAGGCGACACCGGCGGCAAGGCTTTTCTTGGAACCTGCGAACTGGATCGTAATCCGATCCTCCCGCGAAAAGCCGAGATAGCGACCGGCCAGCGCCGCTGCCGTGAACACCGCGACAAGCAGGACCAGGCACAGCGCGATGACGAGGGCTAGTTCCTCGATGCCGGTGCGCTGCCAAAGGCCTTCGCGTACCGATGCGCCAAAGGCGACGAAGACAATCAGGACGATGGTGCCCTTGTCTGCCAACCCCACGGCTTTCTTGTGGCGTGTGACGAAGTCGCCGATGACGGGGCGCAGCATGTGCCCGACGATGAAGGGCACAAGAAGCTGAAGAATGATGCGCAGCGCTGCCGTGCCGGAAATCTCCGCGCCGCCGCTGCCGCCCGCCATCAGCGCTGAAAGCGAAGGCGTGACGAAAACCGCAGCCATGTTCGATATCGCCGCCGCGCAGACCGCGCCTGCCACGTTACCGCCCGCCATTGCAGTAAACGCGACCGCGCTCTGCATCGTGGATGGTACAGCGCCGATGAAGACGAGCCCGCGCGCGAGATTCTCGTCGAGGCCCGGTACGGTGGAGAGGAGGATCGTGCAGACCGGGAAGAATGCGAAAGTCACGGCAAGGATGACGAGGTGCAGTCGCCAGTGCGTCACCCCGCCGACGATCGCCTCACGCGATAGCTTTGCGCCGTGGAGGAAGAAGAGCAGTACGATCCCCGCGTCCGCCGCCCATGCGAATACGTCCGCCATGATTCCGCGCGGCGGCAGGAGCGAGGCGAGGACGATCGCGGCGAATAGCGACAGAACGAAAGGATCGGGCCGGAAACGGGCCAGCGGAACTGCCATGACTTTCCTTCCGACGTTCGGACCTTGGGCGGTGGAGTTCAGCCGTGTGCGCCGAACTCGTTCGCGATCGCGGTACCGATCCTGAGCACGAGTGCATAGGCATTCTCGATCGGATCGATGAAATCGCGCCGGATGGCGTGATAACCGCTGTCGCTGCCATCGGGATACTGGCTGTCCTCCGCGATCTCGAAATCGTCGATCGAGGGGAAGCTGGTCGGGAAGGCGCGGCGCATCTGCGACAAGGCATCGTCGATGCGCAGCGTGAAGACCATCTCCAGAACGTCCTCGCGGCTGATGTCGTTCGACCGCGAGAAGACCGGTACCTGCACCGCCTTCAGAAACATGTGCTGCAATAGCGCGAGACGCAGCGCCTGAAGCACGCCGATAGAGCGGCGCTTGTGCTCACGGTCCGTCGTCGCCGGGCCCCATTCGTCGGTCGCGCCGGGGATCGCGTCCATCAGCTTGTGGAGGTGCATGGCATCGACGCGAAGCCGGCTGGCGAGGCGGCGGAAGGTGCCGACGCGGTCGTCCTTCGTCAGGTAGTCGGCAAGGATCAGGCACGGATCGGTGAGGTGCTTTTCCGTCCCGCGATAGGGTCGGCTGGCCCAGTAGGCGGAATTGAACAGCTCGCCATAGGCGGCCACCGTCTTGATGCTGGCCAGCGCGTCTGCCGCGCGGACGAGGCGCAGGAGCTGCTTGCCGCGTTCGCTGGTGGAGAGAAGCTCGGCGATTTCCTCGATGTTGTTTTCCGCCGCCGTACCGAAGCCGGCGATGATGTTCACCGGATAGCCAAGCTGTTGCAGGATGGCGTTGTGCGGGATCGCGCGGATCTGGCGCAGGCTCATCTTGCGGTCGGAAGCAAGGTCCGACTGGCGGCGCGAACGGCGGCTGCCGGTATCGTTCAGCAGGCCGAGACCGAAGGCCGTGATAGCACGGCTGTAGGTCGCCGAGACCAGGTGCATGTTCTGCACGCGCCGGATCGCACGATAGAAATCGAGACTGAGGTCGGTGCGGCGATAGAACTGGTCGGTCGGCGCATCGGGGTCCGCATCGGTCGGCGGGTTTTCGGCAATGCGCGACAGCGTGGCGAGCGCGAGTTCGGGCGTGCCGAACCAGAGGTAACCGTCACCGCCCTGAAAGCTGACTTCGGGTTCGAGCCGGATGCCTGCGCGCACGAAACGGCGGCGAGCCCAGGGCGAAAGCGGCCATTCCAGCCGGTCCTTCATCGACGCGGGATGCGCGCCGCGGCCCATCGATTCGCCGTGGGTGTTGAAGATGAGCGCAGCGACATCCGCCCCGTCTTTGCCCGAAAGCCCGTTCGCCTTCATCGCGTCGGCAAGGCGGCCCTGAAGGCGTTCAATGGCAAGGCTGGCGGGGATCTGCCCGACAAAGCGGCCCGCGTCGGAAAATCCGGTCTGGATGCAGACGCGGCCACGCTTGCGCGCGTAAGTGCGGTATTCGTCCTCGGCTAGAAGGGCGTCGAGGAAGCGGCCGCCGTGTTCCAGCGCGGCCTCGGTCTCGAACAAAGGCGAGACGTCGACCTTGTCCTCGATCCCGAACAGCTTGGCGAAGTAGAGCGCGGCGAGCACCGTCTGCGGCTGCTCGCATTCGGCGATCAGCATGCGGATCGGCGCGTCGGCATCGATGTGCTTCAGGATCTGCTGCATCGCGAGGAACTGACGGATCGCGGTGCTGCCCTCGATCGCCAGCGCGGCGAAATTGGCGTTGAGCGGCGTGACATCCTCTAGCGCGGTGCGGATCGTGTTGAGCGCAGCCTGGCTCGACAGGTCGAGCTTGGATTCGGGGTCCACCCGGCGGCGGATCGCGTTTTGCAGCTGGCTGGAGTTCACGCGGAAATGGATGAGGCCCATGCCCAGCCCGTCGGCACGCATGGCGGCAGCGGCGGTCAGCAGGGTGGTCGCGGTATCCTCGTCGGCATCGTCGGCCATCGCTTCCAGTTCAGAGATGACGGGCGCGAGCGAAACGATCTTGGCCGGATTATCCGCCGTCAGCGAATTTGCGGTGTGCGAAAGGAGCGCAGGGTCCGACAGGTCCTTGGCGAACATCGCCGCCATTTCGCCGGTATGTTCAGCAGCAGCCGACAGGCGTCCGGCAATCTCGGGGGCGTCCTGAGCGAGCATCGCGGCGTAGGAGGCGAGGCGCTCGGCCTTTTCCTGAAGGCGATAGCGGATCGAGGTGTTCCACCCGATGTCGGTGCGCCCGTCCATGTCGTAACCGACCCATGTGGCCAGGCGGACTGGCGTGGGGGCAAAGCTCTTCCATTCGGATGGCCACTTCCCGCGTGCCTGTTCGAACAGGGTGCGCACGATCCGGTCGCGGGCGCCCTGCGCGCGGGACATTGCCGACATCGCGGCGTCATGTTCGGAATCGAGCGTGATCATCGTCCGCTCGTGCGGGGCGACGCAGGCGGTGTCGCCGTCGACTTCGCCCTCGGTCGCCGCCTTGGCGACTGCCCCTGCCTGTGCGGGCGTCAGCAGGAAAGTCGGGTGTGCGGTGAAGACCACGTGGAGCAGGGGATTGTTCCACCGCGCGGCAAAGCTTGCGAAATCCTCGGGCTGTTCCTCGAAGACCTTGAGGTTCGCGTCCGGCGCCATCGGCGCAAGCAGGCGGTCGAGCTTCTGTGCGCGGGCCTGCAGGCCTTCGCATTCGAGCGCGCTGACCAGGCTGTTGATTTCGGCAAGGTCGATCTCGCCCGTTTCAAGCTTTCGCGAGAATTCGAGACCTAGCTGGAATACCGGGTTGAACAGCGGTGTTTCGCGGGTCCGCGAATGCAGTTCGCGAAGACGGTCGTGGAGCTCGGCGATCTTCGGGTTCATGCGGTTCCCCTTTAGGGCTGAATTGCGGCAGCTTCGGCGGCGAGCTTGCGGATGGTGTCCTTGTCGGCCCCCTTGGGCGCGACCCAGCTTCCGCCGACACACAGGATCTGCGGGTGAGAAAGCCATTCGGGCGCGGTTTTTAACGAGACGCCGCCCGTCGGGCAGAATTTCGCCATGCCGAACGGCGCGGCGATGGCTTTCAAAGCGGGCAGCCCGCCATTCGCCTCTGCCGGGAAGAACTTGAAATGCGAAAGCCCCATGTCGAGGCCTTCCATGATCTCCGCGCTTGTCGCCACGCCGGGGAGGAACGGCACGCCCGCATCCTTGGCCGCGCGGCCGAGATTTTCGGTGAGGCCGGGGGACACGACGAACTCGACCCCTGCGCGCAGGACCTTTTCGAGATCCTTGGTCGACAGGACGGTTCCTGCACCCACGATTGCGCCAGGGACGGTCTTCATCGCCTCGATCACGTCGAGCGCGCAGGGCGTGCGCAGCGTAACTTCAAGGCATGGCAGACCGCCTTCGACAAGCGCTTCGGCCACGGGGATCGCATCGTCGACATCGTCGATCACGAGGACCGGAATGACAGGCGCTTTCGTCATGATGGAGTGAATGTCGGTCATCGTGTTCCCTGTTTTAATAAGGTCGAAGTTGCCCGGTCAGAGACCGGCGAGCGCCAGCATGGCAGAGCCGCCCTTTTCCGCGCCGTCGGCACCGGCGCGCATCATGGCAAAGAGTTCGCGGCCCACGCCCCAAGCGGCGGGCGGAGCGGCGGCGGGCTGGCGCGCCGAGAGGTCGGCAGTCGTCGAAAGTGTGCCGTTGTGCGCATCGACGCGGATCACGTCGCCGTCCTGTACGTAGGCGAGCGGACCGCTGTTGCCGCCTGCATCGGCTAGCGCCTCGGGGGTGCAGTGGATCGCGGCGGGGACTTTGCCCGATGCGCCCGACATGCGGCCATCGGTGACCAGCGCCACCTTGAAACCGCGATCCTGAAGAACGCCCAGCGGCGGGGTCAGCTTGTGGAGTTCGGGCATGCCGTTTGCACGCGGGCCCTGGAAGCGGACGACGACAACAACATCGCGGTCGAGCTCGCCCGCCTTGAACGCCTTGGCGACGACTTCCTGCGTTTCGAACACGCGGGCCGGTGCCTCGATCACCCAGCGTTCCTCGTCCACCGCGCTCGTCTTGATCGTGGCGCGGCCGAGGTTGCCGGTAAGGAGACGCATGCCGCCGTCCGGATTGAACGGATCGGACACGGGCGCGAGCATCGTGGGATCAAGCGGGGTTGCAGGCGCGGCCTGCCAAGACAGGTCCTTGTCGTTCATGACCGGCTCCTGCGCCTGGTCCGACAGGCTGCCGCCGCCGACGGTGACGATGTCGTCATGAGCAAGGCCGGAATCGAGCAGTTCGCGGATGACATAGCCCATGCCGCCCGCCGCGTGGAACGCGTTCACGTCGCCGGTGCCGTTGGGATAGACGCGGGTGATGAGCGGAACCGCCTTCGACAGTTCGTCGAAGTCTTCCCAGTCGATCTGCACGCCGGCAGCACGGGCGATCGCGGGCAAGTGGAGTGCGTGATTGGTCGAACCGCCCGTGGCAAGCAGACCGACGATGGCGTTCACGATCGCCTTTTCGTCGACACAGGCCGACAGCGGACGCGGGTCGGACCCGCGCGTCGAAATCTTCGCCAGCTGATGCACCGCGGCGCGGGTGAGAGCCGAACGCAGCGGCGTGTTCGGCGGAATGAACGCCGCGCCCGGCATGTGCAGACCCATCATCTCCATCATCATCTGGTTGGAGTTGGCGGTACCATAGAACGTACAGGTGCCCGGCGCGTGATAGCTTGCGCTCTCGCTGGCGAGCAGCTCGTCACGCCCGACCTTGCCTTCTGCATAGAGCTGGCGGGTCTTCTGCTTCTCCTTGTTGCCTATCCCGCTGGGCATGGGGCCCGAGGGGACGAGAATGCAGGCAAGGTGTCCGAAACGCAGTGCGCCGATCAGCAGGCCCGGCACGATCTTGTCGCAGATGCCGAGCAGGGCCATGCCGTCGTACATTTCGTGGCTGAGTGCGATCGCCGTGCCCATCGCGATCGTGTCGCGGCTGAACAGCGACAGGTCCATGCCGTCCTGACCCTGAGTGACGCCGTCGCACATGGCCGGAACGCCGCCTGCAACCTGCATCGTCGCGCCCACTTCGCGGGCGTAGATCTTCATCGCCTCGGGATAGCGGCCATAGGGCTGATGTGCCGAAAGCATGTCGTTGTAGGCAGTGACGATGGCCAGGTTGGGTGCCTTGCCGCCACTGATCGTGGCCTTGTCGTCTCCCATCGCGGCGAACCCGTGGGCAAGGTTCGAGCAGGCGAGTGCCGTGCGGTCGGGATGGCGATCGGCCTCCCGCGCCATGAGGTCGAGGTATCGGCCACGGCTGTCGCGGCTGCGTAGGACGATGCGCTCTGTCACGCGGGCGAGGGTGGGGTGCAGTTCGGCCACGGTCTTCCTTCGGTCTTGTTCGGGCGGGCCGGGCTCCCTCATCCCGGTTTCCGCGTTGCACTTGTCAGGCGATCGCCGCGTGCCGGCAGGCTTCGGCTCACGCTCTTTTGGAAATGCCGGGTTTTTTGACTGCGATACCGGTTTCCAAAACTTAAGTGGTCATTGGCTATTCGTGCCAGGTGACCCCGTCACGCTCGGCCAGCGCGATGGCGGCGGACGGCCCCCAGCTACCGGCTGTATATGTCTTTGGCGTGATATTCGCCTCGTCCCATGTTTCGCGGATGCCGTCGATCCAGTTCCACTGGGCTTCGACTTCGTCACGGCGCACGAACAGCGTCTGGTCACCCTCGACAAGATCGAGCAGCAGGCGTTCATAAGCGATGCGGCGTTCCGGACCTGCAAAGGCATCGGGCATGGCAATGTCGAGCGGGACTTGGCGCAAGCGAATGCCGCCACGGTCCAGCCCCGGCACTTTGGCCATCAGCGAAAGACGGATGTTCTCACGCGGCTGGATGCCGATGACGAGCGTGTTGGGCAGCGTCTTCGCGCCGCGATCCTCGAAGATCGAGAAAGGCACGTCGCGGAACTTCACGATGATCTCGGTCGTGCGTTCGGGCAGGCGCTTGCCGGTTCGCATATAGAAGGGGACACCCTTCCAACGCCAGTTATCGATATGGGCCTTCAGGGCGACGAAGGTCTCGGTCTCGCTATCCCGGCCCAGTTCCTCGTCATAACCGGGCACAGCCTCGCCGTTGATGGCGCCTGCGCGGTACTGGCCGGTCACGGTCTCGTTCGGCTGGATCGGGCGCAGGGCGCGCAGGACTTTCACCTTTTCGTCACGAACCGCCGTCGCGTCGAAGCTGGTCGGCGGTTCCATCGCGACGAGCGCGAGGAGCTGCAGGATATGGTTCTGCACCATGTCGCGCAGCGCGCCGCTGCCGTCGTAGTAACCGACGCGGGATTCAAGGCCCACGGTTTCGGCCACGGTGATCTGGACATGGTCGATGTGCGCCGCGTTCCACAGAGGTTCGAACATGATGTTGGCAAAGCGCAGGGCAAGCAGGTTCTGGACCGTTTCCTTGCCGAGATAGTGGTCGATGCGGAAAATCCGGTCTTCGGAAAATGCCGAGGCGACCGCGTCGTTGATCTGGCACGAACTGGCAAGATCGACGCCCAGCGGCTTTTCCAGCCCGATACGCACGTTTCCGGTTGCCAGGCCGTTGGCGGCAAGGCCCTTGATCGTAGGTTCGAACAGCGAGGGTGCGGTCGACAGGAAGATCGAGAGGCCTTCGTTCTCTTGCGTTCCGATGGGGCCGGCACACTTGGCAAGCGTGTCGAAACCTTCAGGCGTCGAGGCGTCCAGATCCTGATAGCGCAGCTTCGACAGGAAGCCGTCGATGTCGACCTTGCGCCCGGCGGGAAGGAACTTGGCCAGCGCCTCTGCCGCGAAGTTGCAGAAGCTTTCGTCGGTATATTCAGAACGCGCCGTGCCGATGATGTCGATATTGTCGGGAAGCAGGCCATCGGACGCGAGGGCGCAAAGCGAGGGAAGCAACATGCGCTGCGACAGATCCCCGGTCGCGCCGAAGAGGAGAAGCTTGTTCGCCGAAAAGATCATGCGGGGAACCGCAGAACTGGGATGCACATGGTCGCTTGTCGTCTCCCGCTCGGGCCTTCGGACCCTGTGTTAGCAATTGCAGCAAAGCTTGGGAAGCAGGGGCTTCCACGCGCCACAATGCGATATATGAAAAGTCATAGATAGCTTTGAGAACGTTCACAACAAGCAAATACGTATGCAAGGCAGATAGTGGGGAGGGTATCTCCCCACCCGTCAGGTCTCTGTCACGGTGATCTGCTTGTCGATGAATTCGGCCATGCCATAGCTGGTTAGGAAGCTGACTTCGGCCGCATCGCGCCCGACGCCGATCTTCACAATCTTGGCACGGTCCGCCATCTCGGTTGCATCGACTAGATGCCAGCTGCCGGTTCCCGGAGGGCCTGCCGGATCGGCAAGGAAGACCTCTGCGACCGCATGGAAATCCTGCGGTTCGACATTGGGGGCATAGCAACTGACATATCGCGCCGGGATGCCCGATGCGCGCACCATCGTGATGACGACATGGGCATAGTCGCGGCACACGCCCTGACGCTCGACGAAGCTGTCGAGCGCCGTCGTCGTCGCCGTGCTGGAACCGGGGGTATACGTGAACTTGCGCGCGACCCAGTCGTGGATCGCGGCAACCCGCGCACCGCCCTGAAGGTCCCCGAACTCGGCCTCGATGAAGCTGTGGAACTGGTCTGCCGGGCAGAAGCGGGAATCGAACAGGTAGGGCACGGCTTCGCTTGGCAGCTCGTGCGGCAGCATCGAGGGGAGTTGCGAGATATCGGGAAGCGCTCGCTCGATCTCTGCCGTGATCTCGTAGTCGGCGCGGAACTCGCCCGAACAGCGCAGCCAGATACGCTCGCCGATCGCGTCCTCTCCGGCAACGCGGGCGGTATGCTCGGTCGGGGTGAGGGTGAGGCCGGGGCCCGTCAGGACCTGTTCGGGAATGACGGCTGCTTCCATCTGGAGCAGGAAATCGGTGGGGGCGGCAAAATTATAGGCGATGGACGACTTGATCGTGATGGCCATTGGTAACTCTTTGGATCGCTGATGGGGGGGCAGGGCACAAACGCCCCTTTACCGCCCACAACGCAGGCGCCCACAAAGCTATCCGGCTTATTGAAAGATTATTCGCCGAAAAGATGCAGCACGACCTGCCGGACGTGCGGGCGTGTGCGATGTTCGACAAGGTAGATGCCTTGCCATGTCCCCAGCGTCGGCCTGCCCGAGGCGACAGGGATCGTCAGCGAAATGCCTGTCAGGATCGATTTGAGGTGCGCGGGCATGTCGTCCGGTCCCTCGTCGTCATGGTTCCATCCGCCGTCCTCTGGCGCGATCCGGTCGAGCCAGTCGACGATGTCGCGCCGCACTTCGGGCGCCGCGTTTTCCTGTATCGTCAGCGATGCCGACGTATGCTTGCAGAAGACGGTGAGGAGGCCGGTCTCGATACCGCTTCGGGCCACCCAGGCAGCAACCATGCGCGTAATTTCTACAAGTTCGCGGCCACGAGTTTCGGTGTCCAATGTGGTCAGTGCCTGTCGCATCGCGGTCGTACTCGCAAGTTCGTCATGTTTTGCACAGGTCCACCGCCCGTTTCGAACCCTGCGAGTGCAGTGTGCGAAACCGCGGTTTACCTTCGTAATTCAGCCATGCTGCACTGTTGCGGCAATGTCATGACGGAATATTTCAAATTTTTTACGGATGATTTTTCGCAGTCTCGTCGCTATGTCGGGTCGATGGATGGCACGATCTACGACGATTGCACCACGCCGCTATTCGCGTTCGACGGTGTGGGCGGACCTGCTCGGTCTGAGCAGGCCGAACCGTCGCGTCGTGGGTCGAGCGCGCGGGAAGGTTCGCGCGTCGCCGTCATTTCCAATCCGCGCAGCTATCGCAACAAGCGCCGTCCGCTGACCGTGCCGAGCGGCGTGCTGGTGGAATCGCCGCGTACGCGCCACGAACTGCGCCGCACGCTGGCAAGCTTCAAGCATGACGGAATCGAACTTGTTATCGTGGCCGGCGGCGACGGTACGGTGCGCGATGTGCTGACTTGCGGCACCGATGTCTGGGGCGATAGCCCGCCAGTGATCGGCGTCCTGCCCTGCGGCAAGACCAATGCGCTGGCAATCGATCTTGGCGTTCCCGATGACTGGGACATCAGCCAGATGGTCGCGGCATGGAAGGCCCGCAGTTTTGTCGAGCGTCCGCCGATCGAGATCGAGCGCGTGAACGAAGGCCGTCCGGTTCTGGGCTATTTGTTCGGCGCTGGCGTGTTTGTCGACGCGACCGACCTCGCGCAGACTACGCACCGCTTTGGCGCGGTCAACAACCTCGCGGTCGCGCTGTCGATCTTCGGGGCGGTGGCGAGTACGATCATGGGCGGCAACAATTCGGCATGGCGTCAGGGCAAGGCCATGGCCATCCGCTATGGCGAAGATGCCCAACTGTCCGACGGCACCGCCGCGAATAGCGAGGGCCAGCGGTTCATCGTGCTGGCCTCCACGATGGAGCGTTTGCCGCTGGGCCTGAAGATTTTCGGCGAACGCCGTCCGGGCATGAAAACGCTTGTCGTTGATGCGCCGCCGCGTCGCTTCATGCGTGTCTTCACCCGCGTCCTGCGGGGGATGACTTGGAAGACGATGGCGGACGAAGGCGTCCATCGCGTCGATACCGGTGAAATGCGCATCGACCTCGAAGGCGGTTTCATCCTCGATGGCGAACGTTTTCCGGCAGGCGACTACCTGCTGCGCAAGGGCGCACCGGTCACTTTCGTCACTTCCTGATGCCCCGCGATCCGCTAACGGCGCGGGTCGAGACCGCGCTCGCGGCCGACGTTCGGCCGGAAGTACAGGCGTTCGCCGCAAAGCTTGCCAGACAAGCCGATGCGCGCGCGGTGCTGTTCTATGGATCGAATTTGCGCAGCGGGTCGCTGGAAGGCGTGCTCGACTTCTATGTGCTGACATGGGGCCCGCGCGAAAAAGGCCTGTGGCCTCGCGTCGGGTATCACGAACTTGAAATGGACGGTGAAGTGCTTCGCGCCAAGGTCGCCGAAATGCGCCTGTCGACTTTCGCCCATGCTGCATCGGGACAGCATCTCGACACGACGATCTGGGCCCGCTTCGTTCAACCTTGCGCATTGGCGTGGACGGTCGACGAACCGGCCCGCGATGCGGTCGTCTCTGCCGTTCGCGCGGCGGCGATCACGGCCAGCCGCTTTGCCGCCGCTCTAGGTCCGGACAAGGGGACCGAGCGCGACTACTGGGGCGCACTGTTCCGTGCGACCTACAAGGCCGAACTGCGCGTCGAAAAGTCGGGGCGCGAACAGCAGATCCTCGAATTCGGGGCAGGGCACTTCGACGGACTGATGCGCGATGCATGGGCCGCGGGCGGCATTCCGTTCTCGGTCGAAGGCGATGTGTTGAGCCCGAACCTGACAGAGCGCGGTCGAAGGCGCATCCTCCAGCGCTGGTCGCGCAGGCGTCGGCTGGGCAAGCCGCTCAATGTCCTGCGCCTACTTCGCGCCGCCACCACATTTGACGGCGGGGCGCGTTATCTTGCCTGGAAGGTGGAGCGTCATACCGGCATCGCGGTTCCGCTGACGCCGTTTCGTGAAAAACACCCGCTGATCAGCAGCCCGGTGCTCGTCGCGTCGTACTTTCGCGCGAAATCCCGCGCGAAGAAGGACTGATCAGCCCTCTTCCTTGACCTTTTTGTAGGGCACGAATTCGCCGAGGAAGACGACACCGCTCCAGAAACCGGAGCTGTCGCGCATTTCGACCGTATCGACGCTGCACAGCTGGTGCGAGAACGTCTTCGTGACCATGATGTCATTCCGGCGCAGCGAATTCTCGCCGCTGTCGGGGCGATTCACGTAAAGCGTGGAACCTGCATCGAAGACGATCGCGGTCTTGTCGTAGATCGTGCTGCTCGACACGCGGGACATGTCGATACAACGTACCGGTTCGCCGGCCACGCGCCCTTCAAGCTTTTCGGCCAGCCGGGTCTCGGGATCCTTCTTCGCGGCCATCGCGGGGGTGGCCAACATTCCGGCCATGGCGGCGGCGGCAATGATCTTGGCAGTCTTCATGTTCTCGCTCCTATCGTGCGAGTCTCTAACACATTGCGGCTGAACCGGTGCTGACTTTCGATGAACGGCGAGTGACTTAGCCTGTTCCGCCGATGGTCAGCCCTTCAATCAGCAGTGTCGGCTGTCCGACGCCTGCCGGAACGCTCTGCCCGCCCTTGCCGCACGTGCCGATGCCTTCGTCGAGCGCGAAGTCGTTGCCGATGCCGACGATCTTGGTGAGCGCGGTCGGCCCGTCGCCGATCAGGGTCGCACCCTTGATCGGGGCGATGACCTTGCCGTTTTCGACCTTGTAGGCCTCGGTGCAGGAGAACACGAACTTGCCCGACACGATATCGACCTGACCACCGCCAAAGCTCTTGGCCCAGATGCCGTCTTTTATCGAGGCGAGAAGATCGTCGGGATCGTCGTTCCCCGCAGTCATGAAAGTATTGGTCATGCGCGGCATGGGTGCGTGGGCATAGGACTGGCGCCTGCCGTTGCCGGTCGGCTCCACGCCCATGAGGCGCGCGTTCAGCCGGTCCTGCATGTAGCCCTTGAGAATGCCGTCCTCGATCAGCACGGTCTCGCCAGTGGGCGTGCCTTCGTCGTCGATGGTCAGCGACCCGCGGCGGCCCGCCATCGAACCGTCGTCGATGACGGTAACGCCGGGCGCTGCGACACGTTCGCCGATACGGTCGGAAAAGACGCTGGTCTTCTTCCGGTTGAAATCGCCTTCGAGCCCGTGGCCCACCGCCTCGTGCAGCAGGATGCCGGGCCAGCCAGAACCGAGTAGAACGGGCCGCACGCCAGCAGGTGCGGGCACGCTCTCTAGGTTCACCAGCGCCTGTTCGAGCGCGCGGTCGAGCGCCCTGTTCCAGCATTCGGGATCGAACATGTCGTCATAAAGGCGCCGTCCGCCCATGCCGAAAGTTCCGGTCTCACGCCTGCCGTTCGCCTCTGTCACGATCGAGATGTTGAGCCGGACGAGGGGCCGCACGTCGAGCGCGGTGAAACCGTCGGGGCGGACGATCTCCACAACCGACCAGCTGCCCAGCAGCGACGCGCTGACCTGCTTCACGCGCGGGTCGCGGGCGCGGGCGGCGGCGTCGATCGTTTCGAGCAGCTTGACCTTTTCGGCGAAGGGCACCGTGTCTAGCGGGCTTTCCTCGGTATAGAGATGTCGGTTCGTCGCACGCGGCGCGGCGGCCATTGGCGACTTCGTCTCGTCCAGCAGGCTCAACGTTTCGCCGGCGCGGCGGATCGCCTCTGCCGAGATTTCATTCGCGTGGGCAAAGCCAGTTGCCTCGCCCGATATCCCGCGAAGGCCGAACCCGCTTTCGCGCGAATAGTCCGCCGTTTTCAACCGGCCATCGTCGAAGACCAGCGATTCGGACGTGGTGAACTGGAGGAACAATTCCCCGTCGTCGCAGCCCTTCAGCGCGGCAGACGTCAGATCACGCGCGGTGTCCGGGTCCAGAAGATCGGACCGGTACAGCAGCGAGCGGGGATCTGCGGGACTTTCCATCACCGCAATATAGGCACAAATGAAACCAAATCGGAAGCATGCAAGTAAGAACTACTCGCATGGCAGGAAATCGCGATCAGGCGCTCCCTTCGGGCGGTGCGCCGGTCACGTCATGCGCAGGTCCGCCTTCGAGTACGAAGCGGCGGTCGCAATAGCCGCAGTCGACATAGCCCTTCTCGTCGATTTCGAGCCAAACGCGCGGGTGGCCAAGGGCGGCACCGCCGCGGATATCGGTGGCCCCGTCGCACTTCACGCGGGACTTGTCCGTGTAGATCGTTTCGGGCGGCTGATTCATGGCCATGCCGATTACCAACAGGTCCGCCCTCCCGCAAGCGGGAGTTGCGGCAGAAAAATGGCAGTCGGTGCACACCACTTGCCTCGCGTCCCGCCATGGCGCATGAGACGGCGCGTGACCGAAGCTGCAATTTCCATCCGCAACCTGACCAAGCGTTATGCCCCCACCGGCAAGCAGGAGGAGGGCAAGCTCGCCCTTGACGACGTGACGTTCGACGTGCCGCAGGGCGGCATCTTCGGACTCCTCGGCCCCAACGGTGCGGGGAAGTCGACGCTGATCAACATCATGGCGGGCCTTGTCGGCAAGACGAGCGGATCGGTTTCGATCTGGGGTTTCGACATCGACCGCGATCGCCGCAATGCCAAGGCGTCGATCGGCATCGTGCCGCAGGAAATCGTCTTCGACCCCTTCTTCACCCCCGCAGAAGTTTTGGACAACACCGCCGGATACTACGGCGTGCCCAAGGCCGATCGCCGGACTGCGGAACTGCTGCAGGCCGTACGCCTGGAGGACAAGGCAGACGCCTATGCACGATCATTGTCGGGCGGCATGAAGCGCCGGTTGCTGGTGGCCAAGGCCATGGTCCACTCGCCGCCGATCCTGGTACTCGACGAGCCGACCGCGGGCGTCGACGTCGATCTGCGTCGCCAGCTTTGGGAACTGGTCGTCGACCTCAACAAGCGCGGCGTGACGGTAGTGCTGACCACGCACTACCTCGAAGAAGCGGAAGAGCTTTGCGACCGCATCGCGATCATCAACCACGGCAAGCTGATCGCCGACAAGCCGACGCGCGAACTGATCGCGCTTGGCCGCGAGAAGGTGGTGGTCCTGACGCTCGACCGCGACATTACCACCGCGCCCGCGCACGAGGCGTTCAGCAAGAGCGAAGTGACTGCAGACCGCACTGTCGCGATCACGTACGACATGGACCGCATGAATGCGGGCGAAGTACTGACGTTGGTGAACCAGCAAGGCTATTCGATCGTCGACGTCACTACGCGCGAGGCGGACCTTGAAGATGTCTTCGTACAGCTGACAAGCGAGGCGGCGGGCTGAATGGTCACGCCCTTGCGGTAGGCAGGCTTTGCAAGGGGAGGGCGCTATCCCTACCTTATAGGGGATGAGCGAGCCTCAATACCTGACCGGACGCATTCTCCTGGCCATGCCGGGGATGGGCGATCCGAATTTCGAACACGCGGTGATTCCCATATTCGTGCACGGCGAGGAAGGCGCGTTCGGCGTCGGCATCGGCCACTTGCGCGAAGGCATCACGTTCCACGACGTCCTGCGCGAAATGGACATTGAACCTGGCGTCGCGCCCGATTGCCCTATCCACCACGGCGGGCCGGTCGAAACGGGCCGGGGCTTCGTCATCCACTCCACCGACTGGAGCGACGATTCCACCATGCTGGTCGAGCCCTTGGGCGCTCTGTCCAGTTCCGCCGCAATTCTGCGCGCGATCGCTGACGGCGAGGGGCCTGAGCGGTGGATCATGTCGCTTGGTTATGCCGGTTGGGACGATGGCCAGCTGGACGAGGAAATGCACCGCCACGGCTGGTACGCGGCCGAGGGGCGGCCCGCGATCCTGTTCGATGCCGAAGCGGAAGGCCGCTGGGCCGCGACATGGGCGGCAGAGGGTGTCGATCCCTCGCTGCTCGTCGCCCAGACCGGAAACGCCTGAGGGCTAGTCGATCCGCGCCGGTATGCCGTCCGCGCCGGGCAGGCCGGACACCACTTCATCGACCGCCGTACCTTTTTCGGGAAAGCGCACGAACAGCACGAGTAGCGTCGCGCAGGCCCACGCAATGGCAGAGCAGAAATAGAGCCATTCGGGGTGCCCAGCACCCGCAGTCCACGATGCCATCCAGGCCCCCAGCGGTCGCCCGAAATTGCCCATGGCCATGTAGATCGTGAATTGCGTAGCCGCCACCGCGGGCAGGCACAGGCGCATGCAGATCGGGATGGTCGCGACGATGTAGAGCAGGGCGAGAATGTCGAACAGGATGATGAAGGTCGTCAGCCACCAGTCCTGCGTCCAGAGGTCGGTGGCGAAACCCATGAAAGTGAGCAGGACGATACCCAGCCCCGCGCCGATCAGCAGGCTGGCCCGCGATCCGATGGCATCAACCATCCATCCTCCGATGACGAGGCCAAGCAATCCGCTCACTAGCGACGAGGTGGAAATGAGATTGGTGTAGCCACTGATCTCCCACCCCGCGATCTGGGTGAAGAGTTCGGGGTGAAACGCCTCAAACGCGCCGTGCGGGACGGATCGGGCCAGGAGGATAGGTGCGATACCCAGCGTGATCGGCACGACCAGCGCCTTGAACGACGACTTGAGCAGTGGCCACCACGCCTCGACCTGAATGGCGAGATTACCTGGGTGGGCCTCTCCCTCGGTCCAGGGCAGACGGCGTTCGCCGTCGCGTTCGCGAATGGCCATGCCGAACAGCATGATGGCCAGCGGAATGACCGCAAGAACGGCAAGGCCGACAGGAAGGTCGAAATACTGGAACAGCGTCCCGCCCAGCGATGTCGAAGCCGCGATGCCGAGCAGTTGCGCCCCGAACATGATCCCCGCCGCGCGCGCTCGCTCGTCCTCCGGCATGATATCGACGGCAAGGCTGTCGATACCGACGTCCTGAAAAGTCACTGCCGCATTCGAGGCAAAGCCGAGCGCGGAAAGAAGGAAAACCGCACGCGCATCGGGCGACAGCAGTGCGCCGATAAGGAAAGATGTTACGATCACGCCTTGCGCGCAGATGATCCAGATCCGCCTGCGCCCCATCGGAAGATAGGTATAACGGTCGATCAGAAACCCGTTCACGAGCTTCAACGACCACGGCAGGCTGGCCGCGGCGACGACCGATGCGACTTGCGGCGTGCTCGCGCCGTTGACGCTCATCCATGCGGGGAGGGCGTAGAAGAAGAGCCCGATCGGAAAGCCTTGCGCGAAATAGAACAGCAGCAGCGTCAACAGGCGGAGCGGCTTGCTCCTCGTCAGGATAAGCCCGTTGCCCGCACCGATCGCAATGCTCGCCATAGATAGTCCCCCTGCGGCGAGTATGCAGGAAGAGTGCGCGGTGCCAAAGCGCGGAATAGCGTGGTTTTCTAGGCTTTTGCCAATTTCAGCAGGTCTGCGGACAGCAGCATCAGCATCCTGACGTCGATCGCCTTGCCGGCGTTGCGCTGCCCGTCGATGAACGCGCCGATGGCGTCCAGCGGCACGCGGTGGACTGTTATGTCCTCGCTCTCCGTGCCGCCGCCGGGGCCGACCCTGGTGAGACCTTTTGCGATCACCAGCGTGAAGCTTTCGGTCACCATGCCGGGGCTCGACATGAATTCGCCCGCGTCGATCAGTCGGTCCGCGCGGTAGCCGGTTTCCTCTTCAAGCTCGCGTCCCGCTGCATCGAGCGCGTGTTCACCCTCGCTTCCGTCATCGTCGCCGATAAGGCCCGCGGGAAGTTCGATGCAGGGCTTCGACAGGGGGGTGCGATACTGTTCCACCAGAAGGACATGGCCATCGTCGACGGCCAGGATCACCGCCGCGCGGATCGAGCGCGAGCGACTGACATATTCCCAGCGGCCACGTTTCTTCGCGACGATCCAGTCGCCTTCCCAGCAGACCTTTTCAGGCTGATCCATGTCGTTCATTTCGGGCGCGTTCAAAGTTCGATCAACCGGTCGGGCAGTTCGTTCTGATCGTCCTCTGCGCGGGGGAAGTGTTCGGCCAGTACCTTGCCGACTTCGTGCACGGCCTCGACCATGCCGTCGGCCACGCGGCCATCGCGCACGCACGTGATCATCGCGCTCATCGCGTCGCCCCATGTTTCGGGGCTGACTTTCTCGGCAATCGCTTCGTCGGCTACGATTTCTGCCCGATGTTCGCGCATCGAAAGGTAGATGAGAACGCCGGTGCGGCCATGCGTACGGCGCTCCGCCCCGACCTTGAAAAGATCGACTGCGCGGGCGCGGACACGGCGGCCTTTCACCGGGCCGGGGACGAGCAGAAACTTCAATGGCGGCCACATCTGGATCAGCCAAGTGCCAAGGAACTTCATGATCCCGAAACCGCCAGCGACGGCAAAGATGGCCCCCGCGCTCCATTGCGCGTTCCAGTTGCCGGTCACACTGTCGAGCAAGCCCAGGTAGAAGTCGGGAAACAGCGCCAGCGCCATGATCGCAGTGAAGGCGACAAGCGCCGACCATGCCAGCGCGATGTCGGAATAGCCGTCGGACCTGTCTGCCAGAACGGTAACGATTTCGCCCGACGTGTGCAGTTCCGCCGCGGCAACCGCATCGCTGACCTGCTTGTGCTCTGCTTCATCAAGATAGACAGGACGGCCCATCACCAGCTCCCCGATGCGCCGCCGCCGCCGGACATGCCGCCGCCGAAACCCCCGAAACCGCCACCGCCGCCGCCGCCAAAGCCGCCCGAGCTACGTCCGCCCGAGTGGCGGGCGATTTCACTAACGCCCCAAAGAACGACCCAGGGATCGATCCCGCCACCCCTGCGATAGCGCCGACCGCGACTGCGCTTGCCGAAAAGAAGCATGAACACGACGATCATGATGACCCAGAAGACGAAGCCGCCAGCGGTGGAGCCAGTGATCTGGCCTGCCATTTCGCGCTGCTGCGCTTCGGCAGCGGCGGCCGCTTCGGCAACGGCCTTCGCCTCTGCCGGCGTCAGGTCCATCTGGGTGATGAGAGAGTCGAGCCCGGCATTGATGCCGCCCGGATAATCGCCCGCCTTGAAGGCCGGCAGGATATCGTTTCGCACGATCCGGCCTGACAGGATGTCAGTGACGTAAGGGGTGAGGCCATAGCCCACCTCGATCCGGACCTTGCGGTCATTGGGCGCGACCAGAAGCAACAAGCCCTGATCCGTCTCCGCACCGCCGATGCCCCATTCCGCGAACATGTTGGCCGCGTACATCTCGATCGTTTCGCCATCGAGCGAATTGACGGTGGCGACAACAACCGCGCGGCCCGTCTGCTCGTTATAGGCACGCAGGCGCGCATCCATCGCCGCTTCCTGATCGGCGGGAATGATGTCCGCCTGGTCCAGCACGGGACCTTCGGGGCGTTCGGGATAGGCCGCCCATGCCGGCGAGCCCGAAAGGCCCGCCAGCAGGGCGAAAGCGGCAAGAAAGCGGAACAGCACGCTCACGACAGTTCGCTGATCAATTTGCCGCGGCTGCGGGCTGATCAGCGCCGGTGTTGTCGTTAGCCGCGGGTTCGCCGCTCATCGTGCCGAAGTCGACGGTGGGTGCGGTTTCAGCGCCGGGCGCGGCGTTGAACGGCTCCATCGGCTCCGCGCCATGGATGATCTTCGCGCCGATCACGTCGGGAAAGGTACGGATCGTGGTGTTATATTCCTGCACCGCTTCGTTATAGCGGACGCGTGCCACGTTGATCTGGTTTTCCGCGCCTTCGAGCGCGGTCATCAGGTCGGCAAAGCGGGCCTGGCTCTGCAGGGTCGGATAGTTTTCGACCACGGTGCGAAGCTGGCCGAGCGCCTGCGTCAGCTGGTTCTGCGCTTCGGAAAAACGGCGCAGTTCTTCCGGGTTCGACAGGTCGTCGGTAGTAATGTTGATCGAAGTTGCGCGAGCGCGGGCTTCGGTCACATTGGTCAGAATCTGCGTTTCCGAAGCGGCTGCGGCCTGAACCGTCGCGACGAGGTTCGGGACGAGGTCGGCGCGGCGCTGGTATGCGCTCTGCACGTCGGCCCAGCGGGCCTTGGCGTTTTCTTCCGCCGTCGGAACCGAGTTTATGCCGCAGGCGGCAAGCGAAAGCGCGGCGAGGCCAGCAATGGCCATGCGCAGGGCGCGGGTCAATGGGCGCAGTGCGCGGGTGAACGGGCCGGTGGTCATGCGATCAATTCCCTCTCGAATGGGTCCGTTGCCAATGTCTGTTTCCCGATAGCGGGGGTGTATTACGCATATAAGGCGGTTTGCCATGCGTGCAACAGGGCAGGATGCTCGCATCGCCCTGTTCTGTCGGTGATTGTCATGGCTCGCGGCTTGCGAAAGCGTGGCGGTTGGGCAGGATGCCATGCCAACGGGTCTGAAAACATGCAGGGGAAGACAGGCACATGATGGCCGAGTTCAAGAAATTCATCGCGCGCGGCAACGTCCTCGACCTCGCCGTCGGCGTGGTAATCGGTGCTGCGTTCGGCAAGATCACCACGTCGCTGACCGAGAGCATCCTGATGCCGATCATCGGCGCGATCTTTGGATCGGTCGATTTTTCGAACAAGTTCATCCGGTTGGGCGCTGTTCCCGAAGGATATGACGGCGCTCTCGACAACTATGCCGCGCTGAAAGAGGCGGGCGTCCCGATGATCGGGTACGGCGATCTCATCACGCAGATCCTGAATTTTCTCATCATCGCATTCGCGCTGTTCATGATCGTGCGCGGCGTGAACCGCATGATGGACGCGATGGAGGAAGAGAAGAAGGCGGCCGAGGAAACCGCGAAAAGCGATGCGGTCCCGACAGACCCCACGCTCGACACGCTCAAGGAAATCCTTGCCGAGCTGAAGAAGAAGCCCTGATTTTTCCGGCGCTCACTTCACATTAAGATCGGCATCGCTATATAGGTCGGTGCCGGTTTCGGCCGGCTATGGCGATAAATTGCGGTGTGCAATAGGCACAGCGGACCCGGGGGCAGTACCCGGCGGCTCCACCATTTTCCTCCTGTTATCGAGGGGTTGGTATCAGGGGGCCGAACCAGGATCGACGTGTGTTGAAAGACATTGTTTTCGCCCGGGCTGAGTAACCCGTTAAAGGCTCAAAACTCACAAGTGCCAACGATAACGAAGCACTCGCTCTCGCTGCGTAACCTGACGGCCTAACGGCCTGATCTTACAAAGCTAAAGCGCGGTTGGACCCACCGGGCAACAGAAGCGGATTCCGGGGCCCCGGGGGGCGGCTAGCAACAGAAGTCCCCCCACCTGTCTCGACATGAGAGAGCAAAGGTGGCGGGCGGATCGAAGTTCCTGCTCCCCAAAAAAGCCAAGACGCGGGCGGCTAGCACCAGAAATTCCCCAGCTACCTGATTTAAAAGAACAACTTTTGCCGAATGCGCAGCGCTCCTGCTCGTTCATCAAGAGCGCGGGCGGCGAAAAACAGACGTCCTCACCTTTCCGACATCGCCAAGCTTTGGTCCGACTCGTCGTGGCGTGGTATCTTGCGCCTGTCGGCCACGAGCCAGATTGGATCGCGGCCAAAGGAGCGCACGCCTGAGACGCGTCGCCCATTACCGGAGAGCAAGCCCATGAAACTCGTTGGCGAAGAGGTTCACGTATCCACCGGCGAAGCGCGGGGCGGCGATACGCCGCATGTCATGCGCTATGTCCTGCTGTTCAGCATCCTGCTGGCGATCCTGGTGCTGTCCGCCGTCTGGATCATCGGGGCATGGCGAAGCGCACCCGCCGATGGCTTGACGGTGACGGCCGAGCAGCACGCGCTGGGCGGCGGCAGGTAAGGACGCAGGCAGATAGGGACGGAGGAAAAAAGAAGGGCGCCCGTTTCGGGGCGCCCTGTTCAGTCTGGCTAGCAGTTCTTCAAATGCGTCAGCTGTCGGCGGGCACCGCCTCTGCTTCCGCGTTATCCTTTTGTGCGTTTTCGTGTCGGACGCAGTCGAGCATCTTCGCGCCGGCCATGAAAACCGAACCCGTGCAGGCGAGAAACAGCAGTTTGCCGCCAACGCCAGGGTACTGGCCCAGATAGACCGTGCCACGTTCGATGGCACCAAGGGCGAGTGCATAAGTCACCATGAACACTTCAAGCCGTGTCTTGATGACGAACAGTCGTCCGATCTTCTTGAGCTTCGAGGCCACGCCAGGGTCACTCCTTGTCTTGCGTCCGGTTCGGCCTTTCGAATCTGTCTAAAGTCTCGAAGGCTTTCGCGTTAATAAAACAGTAACCCCTCGTAAGTTCCGAAGCAAAAGCGTTAACCAAGTTCCTTAAGATTTAGAACGGAAAGCAGTTTTTCCCTTGCGTTCGCAACCTGTTCTCCAAGTTGCGGCCTGCCGATTTCGTCGGGTGCAATGGATTCCGGCCAGTATTGATCGATAACCGACGCGATTGATTCGGCCTTGTTCTCGTCGAGCAGGAAGCGCTGATCCACGGTTGCCGGATCGGCCACGACGCGCAGGCGCAGGCAGGCAGGGCCACCGCCGTTGGCCATCGACTGGCGTACGTCGACATAGAGTACTTTCCGGATCGGTCCGTTGCCCGCCAGCATGGCGTCCAGCCATCCGCTGACGGCCGCGCTGTCACGGCACTCGGTCGGCACGATCAGCGCGTGCTCGCCCGTCGGCAGTGTCAGAAGCTGCGCGTTGAACAGGTAGCTGGTGATCGCCTCATCAAGGCTCACTGCGCTGGCCGGAACCTCCACGATTTCCGCGCCGGGCACGGCATTGCGGATCGCGGCATGCGCGCCTTCGCGGTTGGCGAAGGCCTGTTCGTGGCAGAACAGGACGTGTTCGTTCGCGACGGCGACTACGTCGTTGTGGAACGCGCCCGCCTCGATCGCGACAGGCGACTGTTCGATGAACAGCGTGCGCGCATCGTCAAGACCGTGGCGGCGCGCGATGGCGCGGCTGGCCTGTTCGTGCTGCCGCGCGGGGAAGCGACCGCCGGGGCGGCCATAGACGAAGATTTCGACGCATGTGCCGGAATGGGCCGAACCCATCCGCATGTGGTTTGCCGCACCCTCGTCTCCGAAGGTGGGCGGGACGGGGCCGTGCACAACAAAATGATCTTCATTGCCGAATGCCACGCGAAGCTGCGCCAGCGTGTCGGGCCACTCGATCGAACGGTGCGGCATCGTGACGAGGTTCGCGACCGTCAGGTGGCAGCGCCCGTCCAAGGTATCGGGCGCCGGGCTGACCGTCGCGGCATTGGCCGTCCACATTGAGCTTGCCGACCAGGCCATCGCTTTCAGCGCAGGGTCCGCATCGTCGTCAAACGCCATATCGTCGAGGAACGACAGCTTAGGACGCGGCAGCGGCAGCAGGAAGCCTTGCGTCAGCCCCAGCGCCATGTTGTGCCGCATCTTGGCAATGCCCTGCAGCGCGGCGGCGCGGGGATAGGCGACCTTGCCTGCGTTCTTCGTCGCCGCAAGATTGCCGATGCTGAGCCCCGAATAATTGTGGCTGGGCCCGACGATGCCGTCGAAGTTGATCTCTACCAGTGCCATCAGCGTGCCGCCCAGCAGACCTGGTCGCCGTCGGCGACCTTCAGTGCTTCGCGCGTCGCGGGGTCAAGCGCGATCGCCCCGTCATCGCCGACCTCGATGCGGCCCATGCAGCAGCGGAAACTGCCCAGACGGCCCGTGGCGACCAGCGCCTTGGTGCCATGCGCGGGCGCCTTGTGCGTGACGGTGGCGCTCGAGGTATTTGCAATCGTCTTAACCGCGTCGGTGCGCGCGGTCATCGTCGGGCCGCCGTCGAAGATGTCGATGTAATTTTCCCAGGCGAAACCTTCTTCTTCGAGCATCCGCATGGCGGGCCGTCCACTTTCGTGCGGCACCCCGATGGCCTCGCGCGCTTCTTCGGAGATCATCGCGACGTAGATGGGGTGGCGGGGCATGAGGTCGGCGATGAACTGGTTGCCGTTCAGCGCATTGAACTCGTCCGCATCGCGAAAGCCCATACCGAAGAAGCGGCCTGCGACACCGTCCCAGAACGGCGAGTTGCCGTGCGCGTCGACAATGCCGCGCAATTCGGCGAGCAGACGGTCGGCGAACCGCTTTCGATGCATGGCGATGAAGAGGTAACGGCTGCGCGCCAGCAGTAGGCCGAGACCGCCCGCGCGGGCGGACGGGTGCAGGAACAGGCCGCCGACTTCGCTAGACCCTTCAAGATCGGTGACGAGTTGCAGGGTGCGGTTGCGGAAAGTGCGGTCCAACTCGCGCGAATATGCGGTGTGGCCGGTGATGCGGTAGGAATAGAACGGCCAGGACCCGCCGATGCGGCTGAAGATCTGGCAGGTCCCCCGGATCGCGCCTGTTTCGGCATCCTCGAGCACCATGACGAACAGGTCGTCGGCGATCTCGTCGTCGTCGCGGGCGATGGCCGCTTCGTTGCGCTGAAGCTTTGCCTGCAGGGCAGGGCGGTTTGCGGGCAGGTTGGTAAACCCGCCGCCGGTGAGTTTCGCCATTTCGTACATGGCTTCAAGGTCATCGGCGCGCGCCGGTCGCATCACGTAAGTCATCGTGCGATCTCTCGTGCATCGAGGGCACCGAGCGCAAGCCGGTGAAACAGAAGTGCGGAAAGTTTTGCCCGTTCGGCAAGCGATTCGACGATCATGTATTCGTCGGGCGAGTGGATCGCGCCCCCGCGAACGCCCATCGTGTCGACCACGGGTACACCGCAGGCCGCGATGTTGTTGCCGTCGCACACGCCGCCGGTATCCTTGCGGCCATAGTGCAGACCCAGCCCTTCGCAGCAGTCCTGCACGGCGGAGAACAGCTTTTCAGCCTTCTCGTCGATTGGCTTGGGCGGGCGGGAGATCCCGCCGTGAAGGTGGATCTGCACGTCATGCTCGGCCGAAACTTCCTCCAGCATCAGCGAGAGCGAGAGGTCGAAGTGCTGGGCCGCCTTCAACGTTTTGGGCCGGATGTTGAAGCGCAGGACCGCGTGATCGGGCACGACGTTGTTCGCGCTCCCGCCCTCGATCTTGGCGGGGTTCACGCTCATCTCGTCATAAGTCAGCGCCTTCAGCCGCATGGCAAGGTCTGCCGCCGCGACGATGGCATTGCGCCCGTCCTGCGGATTGCGGCCCGCGTGGGCGGAGCGGCCCGTAACGATCAGGCTGTAATTCCCCGATCCGCCGCGGGCCCCTGCCAGCGTGCCGTCGGGCAATGTAGCAGGCTCGTATGTCAGTGCCGCCATCTTGCCGCGTGCGAGCCGTTCGATCAGCGGTGCCGAGGCGGCAGAGCCGGTTTCCTCGTCCGAATTGATCATCACGTCATAACCGATGTCGCCTGCTGCAGGGCTGGTCTCGAACACCTTCAACGCTTCGAGGATGACCGAGATGCCGCCCTTCATGTCGGCAAGGCCGGGTCCGTTGAGCACGCCGGGTTCGACCTCGCGCACAGTGCGGAAATCGGTGTCGGCGGGAAAGACCGTGTCCATGTGGCCGGTGAGCAGCAGGCGGCGGTTCGAATTGGGCCGGACCGAGACGACGAGATGCTTGCCGCGCGTCAGCGGCATTTCGCTGCCGTCAGTGCCGATGGCGGTAATCGGTTCGGGCTCCTCCAGGCGGATGTCGCCGGGAAGGGCGGAGAAAGCATCGGCCAGCGCCTGCGCCTGGCGGGCCAGGCCGTCGAGATTGCCGGTGCCGGACTGGATGCCGCTCCACGCCAGCGTGCGGTCCAGCATGGCGGCAGCATCGACCCGCTCCAGCATGGTCTGTTCGGTCGTATCTGGGATATTCGGTTTCATCGGAAACTTACCTAGCGACGAGCGGCCCATATTGCCAGCCGCCACCATGGCAGGAACCGACGCGCGATACGATGAATTCTCTTGCCAGAGGGGCGGGTATCTCTTGCCAGACCCGCGCAGGGTTGGCATGAGCCGCCCCGGCGAATCTGAAAATCCTCCCTCCCCAGGCCGTGCATGGTGCTATGAAGCCGTGCGCGCGATGGGCCGTGACACGAATTGTAACGACGAGGCAGGAAATTATGGTTGAACGCGTTGAAAAGGCTGGCCTTAAGGTCGAGACCGCACTGGCGCAATTTGTCGAAAGCGATGTTCTTGCACCGCTGGGAATGGATGCCCGCGTATTCTGGCAGGGCTTTGCCGACCTCCTCGAAAAGTTCGTACCGGTAAACCGTGCCCTGCTGGCCAAGCGTGACGACCTGCAGGCGAAGATCGATGCCTGGCACAAGGCGCGCGCCGGCAAGAAGATCGATATGGCCGAATACAAGGCCTTCCTGTTCGAGATCGGTTACCTGGTCCCCGAACCGGGCAACTTCGAGATCGGCACCGAGAACGTCGACGCGGAAATCGCGACGATGGCAGGGCCGCAGCTCGTCGTCCCCGTTCTCAACGCCCGTTTCGTTCTCAACGCCGCCAACGCACGCTGGGGCAGCCTCTATGATGCCTACTACGGCACCGATGCGCTGACCGACGAGCCGGTTCCGGCCGGCGGCTTCAATGCGAAGCGCGGCGCAATGGTTATCGCCAAGGGCCGCCAGACGCTCGATCACATCGTTCCGCTGGCAAGCGGTTCGTGGGCGGACCTTGAAAGCCGCGACGCGATCGAACTGGCGAACCCCGCGCAGTTCGTTGGCACGACCGAAAAGGGCAATCTTTACGTCCACAACGGCCTGCACCTCGAAGTGGTGTTCGATGCGGATCACCCCATCGGCAAGACCGACAAGGCGGGTATCGCCGACATTAACCTCGAAGCTGCGCTGACGACGATCGTCGACCTTGAAGATTCGGTCGCCGCCGTCGATGCAGAAGACAAGCGCGAGGCCTATACCAACTGGCTGGGCCTGATGCGCGGCACGCTGGAGGCGAGCTTCCAGAAGGGCGGCAAGACGATGACCCGCTCGCTGGAGGCGGACAGGGCCTATACCGCGACGGACGGCACGGCCGCGTCGCTGCCGGGCCGCAGCCTTCTGTTCGTGCGCAATGTCGGCCACCTGATGACCAACCCCGCGATCCTCCTGCCCGATGGGAGCGAGATTCCCGAGGGCATCATGGACGCCGTCATCACTAGCGCGATCAGCCGCCACGATCTTGAAAAGCTGGGCAAACTGGCCAATAGCCGCACCGGTTCGATCTATATCGTGAAGCCCAAGATGCACGGGCCGGAAGAGTGCAAGTTCACCAACGACCTGTTCGACGCGGTCGAGGACATGCTCGGTCTGGCGCGCCACACGATCAAGGTGGGCGTGATGGACGAGGAGCGCCGCACCAGCGCGAACCTTGCCGCCTGCATCCACGCCGTTCGCGATCGCATCGTGTTCATCAACACCGGCTTCCTCGACCGCACCGGCGACGAGATGCACACCTCGATGCAGGCCGGCCCGATGATCCGCAAAGGCGCGATGAAAGGCAGCGACTGGATCGCTGCCTATGAAAAGCGCAACGTCGCCATCGGCTTGAAGCACGGCCTTTCGGGCAAGGCGCAGATCGGCAAGGGCATGTGGGCCGCGCCCGACCGTATGGGCCAGATGCTGGTCGAAAAGATCGGCCATCCGATGACCGGCGCGAACACCGCCTGGGTTCCGTCGCCGACGGCCGCGACGCTGCATGCGCTGCACTATCACAAGGTGGATGTCTTCGCCCGGCAGCAGGAAGTCGCCGCGGAAGGTATTCCTCCGCTCGACAAGCTGCTGACCGTGCCGCTGGCTGACGGCGTGAACTGGTCGGAAGAGGAACTGCGCGAGGAACTGGACAACAATGCGCAGGGGCTTCTGGGCTATGTCGTGCGCTGGGTCGACCAGGGTGTCGGATGTTCCAAGGTGCCCGACATCAACGACGTCGGTCTGATGGAAGACCGCGCGACGCTGCGCATTTCCAGCCAGCACATGGCCAACTGGCTGCTCCACGGTGTCGTTTCCGAAGATCAGGTGATGGAAGCGCTTAACCGAATGGCTGCCAAGGTCGACGAACAGAACGCAGGCGATGCCGCTTACGAACCGCTTGTCGGGAACGAGGATGGCCCTGCCTTCCAGGCAGCCAAGGACCTCGTGTTCAAGGGTGTCGAACAGCCTTCGGGTTATACCGAGCCGCTGCTCCATGCATGGCGCTTGCGCAAGAAGGAACGCGCCGCTGCACCGGCTTGAATATGTCGCGCGGATAAATTTGTTCGCGTGAGGGCGGTTTAGTCTATAAACCCCGGGTAAAGCCAAGATCCTTACATGGTGCGGCATTGCCCGGGGACTTGCCCCGACCATTCGTTCGGGGATCGCCATTGTTTCAACGGCTTGCGACTTTTGACGTCAGTGCGGGGTTTGCCTCGCCGGCGGCGAAGCTTGGTGCGCAGGCGCTGTTCGGGCTTGCCTGTGCGCTTGCGATGATCGGGACGCGCAGCCTGCTCGATCTTGTCGCGCCGACCTCGGGGCCTTTCGCGCTGGTCTATCCCACCGTGTTGATCGCAACCCTCTTCGGGCATTGGCGGGCAGGGCTTGTCGCGTACCTTTTCAGTTTCTTCTGGGCATGGTGGTTCGTCCTGCCGTCGGTCGGCAGTTTCCAGTTTGTCGTGCCAACCGATCCTTCGCGCGTGGTGATCAACGCCTCTGCCGTCGCAGTCATCGCCTTGCTGGCCGAGACCTTCCGCCGCGCTGTTCAGACCGCAGCAGAGGCCCGCGATGCGGAGATCGAGCGGCGCGGTCTGCTGATGGCCGAGCTTGAACACCGCACCAAGAACAACTTCGCATTGGTGGCGAGCCTGCTGGAACTGCAAAAGCGCCGCACCGACGACGAAGCCGTGATCTCTGCGCTTGGCGAGGCCACGGGCCGCGTGCATACGTTCGCGCGGGCCTATGCGAACCTCGTAGATAGTCAGGGTGAGGGTAGCAGCGTCGAGATGCGCGATTATCTTGAAGAAGTGATCCTGCGCGTGCGCGAAGGGGCCTTTGCCGACAATGTGGCAGTGCAGACCGACATCGCATCGTGCGTTCTGCCGCGTCAGGTCGCGGTCGCGCTGGGGCTCTTCGTCAACGAAGCGATCACCAATTGCGCCAAGTACGCTTTCCCCGAAGGGCGCGCCGGCAGCGTCGATGTCGGCTTTACCTGTGACGGTTCGGGCTGGTCCGTGACCGTTCGCGACGATGGCGTCGGCAATTCGATCCAGCCGGAGGTGGAGGAAGCTCCGCTTCGCCGTGGCGGCGGCATGGGCACTGGCCTGATGCACGCCTTTGCGCGGCAGGCGGGGGCCGAGATGTCGGTCGAGCCGACCAATCGCGGCCATTGCGTCAAGCTGGTCAGCGAACCGGTCTGACGATCAACGCGGGGAGAGTTTCTCTGCGATCGAGACGAATTCACTCACCGACAGTGTTTCCGCGCGGCGTGTCTCGTCGATGCCGAGTTCCTTTAGCGCATCCAGCGCACCGGGCACGCGCTTCAGGCTCTGGCGCAGCATCTTGCGGCGCTGGCCGAAGGCGGCCTCGGTTACGGCTTCAAGCACCGGGCTCGACACGCCGGGCGGGGCGGGAACGGGCGTGACGTGGACGATGGCGCTCATCACCTTGGGTGGCGGGGTGAAGGCGCTGCGATGCACTTTCATCGCGATCTTGGCCGAAGAACGCCACTGCGACAGCACGGCAAGGCGGCCATAGGCACCGGTATTGGGCTCCGACACGATGCGCTGCGCGACTTCCAACTGGAACATCAGCGTTAGCGACGACCACTGCGGTGGCCATTCGGTCCCGCTCATCCAGCCGGTATAGAGCGCCGTGCCGACATTGTAAGGCAAGTTCGCGACGACCGCGTAGGGTCCGTCGAACAGGTCCGCCGGATCGTGGCGCATGGCATCGCCGTGGATCACGGTTAGCTGGCCGGGGAAATGTTCGTCGAGCTCGGCCAGCGCGGGCAGGCAACGCTCGTCCATTTCGATTGCAGTGACATTGGCTCCGGCGCGCAGCAGCGCCCGCGTCAGGCCGCCAGGCCCGGGACCGACTTCCAGGACGTTGCGGCCCCTGAGGTCACCCGGAATAGCGGCAATGCGATCAAGAAGCTGCTCATCCAGCAGGAAGTTCTGGCCCAGCGCTTTCGATGCGGACAGCCCGTACTGGCGGATCGTCTCGCGGATCGGGGGGAGACTCATGCCAACTGCTCCGCCCGTCGGTCGGCGCATTCGGCGGCCATGCGAAGCGCCGCGATCGTCGGCCCGGCATCGGCACGTCCCGTTCCGGCGAGCGAGAAGGCTGTCCCGTGATCGGGCGACGTGCGGATGATCGGGAGGCCCAGCGTCACGTTCACGCCCCGGTCGAAGTCGAGCGCCTTGATCGGGATCAGCGCCTGATCGTGATACATGCAGACGGCAAGGTCGTAATTGGCCCGCGCGGCGGCATGAAACATCGTGTCGCCCGCCAGTGGCCCTACGACATCGAGCCCTTCGGCGCGGAGTGCCTCCACGGCAGGGGCGATCACTTCGATTTCCTCGCGGCCCATCCGGCCCTGTTCTCCGGCATGGGGGTTAAGCCCTGCGACCGCGATGTGCGCGTTGGCAAGACCGAAGTCGCGCGCCAGCGCCTTTGCTGCGATGCGAATGCGGCTGGCGATCAGGTCCTGCGTCAGAAGCGCAGGGACACTGGCCAGCGAGACGTGCACGGTCATCGGCACGACTTTCAGCGACGGCCCGGCCAGCATCATCACTGCGTCTTCGGCCGCGACGTCGCACGCCTCGGCCACGAACTCCGTCTGTCCGGGATGCGCGAAGCCGACATTCTGCAATTCGGCCTTGGCAATCGGGCCGGTCACGAGCGCAGATGCGTTACCGCCGATGGCCAGATGGGTCGCGCGGACAAGGGAGGCGAGAGCGACCTCAGCGCCTTCGCGACAGGGAGCGCCGGGCGTGTAAGGCAACGGGCCGATATCCAGCACCGGCAGCGCGTCGGCAAAGATCTCGCCAGCCTCCGCAATGCTCTCGATACCGCGCACGGACGCCAGCGGCACATTCCCCGCGATTTCCTTCATCAGCGAAAGACTGCCCACGACCGCGAAAGGCGCGAGGCGTTCCTCCTCGCGCGCGGTCCAGGATTTCAGAAGGAGTTCGGGGCCGACGCCGGCCGGATCGCCAAGCGAGGCGACGAGGGGCGGGCGGACGCGCGTCATCGGGTCCGCCCCCAACCTCTTAGTTGTAGTCGATGACCGCGTCGCGGCGCAGGTCGCGCAGATAGATCTGGGCGCGCTTGTTGATACGCTCGTCCTCGATCTGCGCCATCAGTTCATCGAACGTCGGCCCGCCGGCCATGGCCGGGTCGGTGCGGCCGCAGACCATTAGAACCCGCACGCCTTCGGCAGCCGAACCGAAAGGTTGCGTGATACCGCCCTGCGGCAGCGCGAGCAGCGTTTCCTGAAGCTGCGGCGGCAGGTCCTTCACGCGCAGGTTGTCGTTCGACACGATCTGTGCGCCCATCGCGGCAGCGCCGCTTTCGGCTGCGCCGCAACCGTCAATCTGCTGCACTGCCTGTGCAAAGTCGTTCGCGCGCTTGGCGGCGGCGTCGGGCGACATGCCTTCGGGGAAGTCGATCGAGATCTGCTTGAGGCTCAGGATCGTCTCGCCCTTGTCGGCCATCAGGACCTTGCGGGTGTCGATGAGGTAGAGCAGCGAGTAACCGCCGCGCAGTTCGACCGGGCCGACCAGCTGTCCGGCCTGCATCTGCGACGCCGCTTCGGCGAGTTCGGGCGGAAGCTGCGCGAGGCGCACCCAGCCAAGATCGCCGCCGACCGCCGCGGTGGAGGCCTGGCTGAACTGGCGGGCATAAGCCACGAAACTGCCGCCTTCGCGCAGCTGTTCCATGATCTGCTGGGCCTGGCGCTGGACTTCGGCCTTCGTCTCGCTGGTGGCGGAAAGGAAGATTTCGCCAAGGCGGTATTCCTCGGTGCCGCGATCGGCCTTCAAACGGTCAAGACGCTCGTTCACTTCCTCTTCGGAAACGTTGATGAACGGCGCGATGTTACGGCGAAGAATACGCTGCCACGAAAGTTCGCCGCGGATCTGCTGCTTCATCGAAGCGGGCGAGGACTTTACGTTGTAGAGATAGGCATCCAGATCGCTCGGTGTCATGCCGAAGTTCTGTTGCGCGACACGGTTGTAGGTCGCCTCGACCTCCGAGTTCGAGACTTCGAGTTCCGAAGCCCTGGCTTCTTGGATCTGCAGCGTTTCGTCGATGAGGTTGCGCAGGACCTGAGCGCGCAGGCGCTGCTGGTCTTCTGCCGAAAGCTCGTTCTGGTTGGCCGCGAGGACGAGCGCGAGGCGCTGGTCGATGTCGGTGCCGGTGATGATCGTGCCGTTGACGATCGCGGTCGCGCCGCGGAACTGCGAAACCGGCTCCGCCCCGAGGATATCGGGGTTGGCGGGCAGATCGAGATTGGCGTTGGCGCCCGGATCGTCCGCATTGGCGGCGTTCGCGGCCGGGGTCTGGGCGGCCAGCGGGCCGGCCATCATGGCGGCGGCGCCCAGCATCAGACCCGCGCGGCCAGCCGCACGGAAGATCGTTTCGCTCATGGTCGAAGTCTTGCCCATGGTCATAAGTTTAGAACCTGACATCCCTTTTTGCCGCGCGGCGGGCGCGAACATTTGCATTACTCTGCGCCAATGGCCGGCCCCGGCTTAACCATAGATGAGCCGCCAAATGCCCCTGTATCCGGCCAAGGCGTTTAGGGTCATGGCCTTCGAAGGGCAACACAAGACCTCTCCTAGGCGGGGAAAAGGCTTAAAGGCCAAGACCCTTGAGGCTGAAACGGAACAGGAAAGTATTGCCCTTGCGCGCATCGCCCGTCGTGAAGCTGTCTCGCCGCCATGTCAGGGCGATCGACATGCATTCATCGTCATAGGCAACGCCGAGACGCGTGCGCAACGGATCGAAACCGTCCGACGTGAACGAGGGATCTTCCTCGCGGTCGGTGAGGTTCACGACGGTCGAACCGAACAGCGACCAGTAGTTGGCAAAGGCGACACGGCCTGCAAGGCGCAGTTCCTCGCGGTCACCAAGGTCTTCCAGCGTATCTGGAATGTTGCGGTCGAGGCGCAAGTAGCCTGCCTCGATATAAGTCTTGCGGCTGCCGACAGCGACGTCGAACTCGTTACGGCGGACGGCGAGGTTGTCCTTGTCCAGCCGGAAGCGGTGCGTGAACGAGACGAAATCGCGGAAACGCACTTCGCTGCGGCCCACGACGTCGGACGTACGCGATGTGAGGCCCGTGCCGTCGGGCAGGATGTCGGACTGGTTGGACAGGCGATAGGACTGGCCCAACGTCGTGTTGATGCGCCAGCCCGGCGCGGTCCAGCGCCAGTCGAAGCCGTATGTGACCCGAGCGCCGTCCTCAACCCGGTCGTATCCGGGGAAGCGGTTGAGCGCGAAGAGGTTTGAATCCTCCAGATCGACCGCGCGCGCATCCTCGTTCGGGATCGAGAGATTGCGGATCGGCGGGCTGGCGACGAACTGGACGCGCGGGGTCAGCACCTGGGTTCCGCCGAAGACGCCGCCGACGAGCGGCCACTTCACGTCCACGGCACCGATGGCCATGGCGCGGGTCTCCCACCCTTCGTTGCCGCGATAGAAGTCGACGCTGGTCAGCGCAGTTTCGTCGGTGTGATAGACATCGCCGCGGGCAAGGGCGGTGAAGGTCACTTCCTGCCCCATGCCGGTCAGCGTGCGCAGGCTCCATTCCGCGCGGGTAAAGGCGCGCTGCGTATCCTGCCCGTCGCTGCGTTCCAGCATCAGGGTGTTGGCCTGCAGCATGATCTTGCCACCCAGCACCGGATCGGACAGCCGGCGACGATAGTCGACCAGCGGCATGGCGAAAGGCACCAGCCCCTGCTCCTCGCCCGTGCGCAGCGTCTGCGTCGCCCAACCCGCGATCGAAAGGTAGCTGTCGTCGTCAATCCGCTCGACGTTGATCATCGAGCGAAGGCGGTCGTCGCGGCTGATGTCGTAGCGGCGCAGGAACGTGCGGTCGCTGGCAAGGCGGACCGATCCGGTGACGGACCAGTTCTCGTCCAGCTGGAACCGGCCGTTGGCGTCGAAATAGCCGCGCACCGATTCTTCCGACCCGGGCAGAACGTCGCTGGCATCGCCGCCAATGGGGATGCGCGAGCTGTTCGTCGCATAGCCGGTGACCTGATACGCTCCGTGCTCTGTCAAAGCGGAGTAGCTTGCCGACAGCAGCGGCGCGACATCGGAATAGACGCTGGCCCCCAGCGTCATTTCTCGGTTCGGGGCGAGACGCCAGTAGTATTCGCCCATCACCTCGATGCCGTTCGATTCCGAAAAGCGCAAGTTGGGCGTCTTGAGGCCGGAGACCGGCTGGCCGTCGGTACGGATGGTGATGCCCATCAGCGGCAGGATCGGCGCGCCGAACAGTTCCAGCTTCGCGCCCTTGAACCGTACGGTCTGGCTCTCGGGATCGAAGTTCACCTGCTTGGCGACGATGCGCCAGCTGGGATCGCGTGGGCAGCCTTCGGGCGTCTCGACGCGGCACGGGCTGTAGGCGGCATAGTCGAGGCGGACGGTCCCGTCCTCGTTGCGCGTACCCTTGCGGGCGGCAAGCCTTGCCCCTTCGTCTAGGACGAGAAGCAAGTTTTCCATTGCGCCTGCACGCAGTTCGTCGGTCAGTTCCAGCCGGTCGGTGTAGATCGTGTTCGCGGTTTCATCGCGCAGGCGCACATTGCCGCTTGCCACGATCAGCCCGCTTTCGCGGTCCCAGCGGATCTCGTTGGCTTCCAGCTGCTGGTTGCCGCGCCTTAAGACGACGTCGCCACTTGCGATGACGGTCTCGGTGCCGTTTTCATATCCGAGTTCGTCGGCCTCGAACGCGATTGCGCCAGCCTCGTCCGCTTCCTCGATACGGAAGGGCGGAGCGGGGTCAGGTTCTGGGTTTTCACCGCCGTTCCAGAAATAATCCGGCTCGCGCGCGGTATCCTCGCCGACTTCCTGTGCATGGGCCGGGACGGCGAGAAGGGCGGCGGCGGTCAGAGCACTGGCTGCGAGCAAGCCGTGGCGGCGTGGGACGTTCGCGCTCCGCAGCGTATTGGCGGATTCCGAATCGGCAGTCGGAACGGTCATCTGGGCACTCTGCGATCCGGGCGGCATGGCTTGCCTATTGCACCGCTCATGCCTAACTGCAACGCCGATAGAGCGGCATATCCCGCGTCGTGACCCCCGCTCGGCGCGTCCCCCCCTTTCGCTGCTCTCGATAAAAAGACAAAGCAGGAGCCTTCATGAACATCCGTTTCGCCTCCGAACTGCCCGCAGAAGTCCGCGTCGTCGCCCAGATCGTCGCGCAGGATGCGCTGCCCGCAGGCCTGCCGGCCACCGTGACCGAAGGGGCATCCGCCTCGCGCTTTTCGGGCAAGCCCGGCCAGCAGTTCGACGGCTTTGCTGAAGTCGACGGCAAGGTCCGCCGCATCGCGCTTTCGGGCGCTGGCCAGCCGAGCTCGGCCGAACGCCTCGCCAACCTCGAAAAGGCCGGCGCTGGCCTGACCGCAAAGTTCATCACCTCGGGCGAGGGCGCAATTGCCATCGATTTCGCCGACAGCGGCCTCGATGCCGAAGGCGCAGCCGCCGTCCTGATGGGCGCCCGCCTGCGTGCATGGCGCATCGACACCTATCGGACCCGCCTCAAGGAGGAGCAGAAGCCGACCTTGAAAGAAGTGGTCGCCGTCAATGCGCCCGAAGGCAGCGAAGCGGCTTGGGACGATGCCGCCGCTGTCGCGCTCGGCGTCGAGTTCACGCGCGAACTCGTTTCGGAACCCGGCAACATCATCTATCCCGAAAGCTTCGTCGCCCGCTGCAAGGCGCGCCTTGAAGGCACCGGCGTCGAAATCACCGTGCTCGACGTTGCAGAGATGGAAAAGCTGGGCATGGGCGCGCTGCTGGGCGTCGGTCAGGGTTCGGCCCGTCCGAGCCGCATTCTCGCCATGCACTGGAACGGCGGCGGCAGCGACAAGCCGACTGCGTTCGTCGGCAAGGGCGTGACGTTCGACACCGGCGGTATCTCGATCAAGCCGGCTGGCGGCATGGAAGACATGAAATGGGACATGGGCGGCGCTGGCGCCGTGGCAGGGGCCATGCTCGCGCTTGCCACACGCAAGGCCAAGGCGAACGTCGTGGGAATCTGCGGCCTTGCCGAGAACATGCCCGACGGCAACGCCCAGCGTCCCGGCGACGTCGTCACGTCGATGTCGGGCCAGACGATCGAAGTCATCAACACCGACGCCGAAGGCCGCCTTGTGCTGTGCGACGCGCTGACCTGGGTGCAGCAGACGTTCGAGCCCGAACGCATCGTCGACCTCGCTACGCTGACAGGCGCGATGGTGGTCGCGCTCGGCCATGAAAACGCCGGCATGTTCTCGAACGACGACGATCTTGCCGATGCCTTGTTCAAGGCGGGCCAGACCAGCGGCGACAAGCTGTGGCGCTTCCCGCTTTCGCCTGCCTACGACAAGCTGATCGACAGCCAGATCGCCGACATGAAGAACGTCGGCCCGCGCTGGGGCGGCTCGATCACGGCGGCGCAGTTCCTGCAGCGTTTCATCGAGGACGGCACCCCCTGGGCACACCTCGACATCGCGGGCATGGCATGGGCCGACAAGGCCGGTGCCACTTGGGACAAGGGCGCGACCGGTTTCGGCGTGCGCGTTCTCGACCGCTTTATCCGGGATACGTCCGAAGCCTGATCGGCTGACCGGTGCGCGTCGATTTCTATCACCTGACCCGCGATCCCGCGCCGCAGGCGCTGGCGCTGATCGCGGGAAAGGCCTTGCAGGGCGGACAGCGCATGTTCGTCGTCTGCGAGGATGAAGCAGCCCGCACCGCATTGTCCGACGCCATGTGGGCCAACCCCGGTTTCCTCGCCAATGGGGAGGTCGGGCAGCCCGGCGCGGACATGCAGCCCGTGCTGCTTTCCCCCGAAATGACCGTCCCGATTAACGGTGCGCGCCTTGTGGCGCTCGCGGACGGAATCTGGCGTGACGATGCGCTGGAATTCGACCGGGCGTTCCTGTTCTTCGACGCAAGCACCATTGACGGCGCACGCGGGGCATGGCGCGCGTTGGGAGAGCGCGATAACGTCGAGCGGCGTTACTGGAAACAGGCCGACGGCCGCTGGGTCGAGGGACCCTGAAACTGATAATGGAGAAACCGATGCGTCTTGCCAGCGTCTTGCTTGCCCCGGCTGCTGTCCTTGCCCTTTCCGCCTGCGGGTCGGAGCGCGAAGGCACGATGCAGACCGAGGATGGCGAAGTCGCTTACGAGATTTCCGAGAACGGCGAGCAAACCAACGTGCGCCTCAATGGTGAGGACGGTGAAGTCACCGTCGATACTGGTGCGAATGTGAAGCCCGACCTGCCAGATGGCCTTGCCGTCTATCCGGGGGCAAAGGTCACCAGTGCCTCGAACGTGGGGATGGGCGAAGCGGCAGGTGCGCTTGTATCCATGGAAAGCGGCGACGCGCCTGAAAAGATCGTCGGCTGGTACAAGGACAAGGCCAGGGCGGCCGGTTACGAGATCGAGACCGAGGTTTCGACCGACGCGTTGAGGATCGTTTCCGGCAAGACCGCCGACGGCCGTGAATTCAATGTGGTCGCCAACGGGGACGATAGCCCGACCACCGTGCAGCTGACCGCCGGGCGCGGTCTCTAACTTACGCCCGACCTGCGCGAAGGCTAAAGCCCGACCTGCGAGAAGGGTTGTGCCGCGCGCCCAGCGGCGCTAGGGGCGCGCGCAACGCGCCTTTGCGCGCGATTTTCCTGTTTCAATTTTATCCATACCGAGGATCAAGACCATGGCGGCTACCCGCACCTTTTCGATCATCAAGCCCGACGCCACCCGTCGCAACCTGACCGGCGCCGTAACCAAGAAGCTGGAAGATGCGGGCCTTCGCGTCGTTGCCTCGAAGCGCATCCACATGACCCGCGAGCAGGCCGAAGGCTTCTACGCGGTCCACAAGGAACGCCCCTTTTTCGGTGAACTGGTCGAATTCATGATCAGCGGCCCGGTCGTCGTGCAGGTTCTCGAAGGCGAAGATGCCGTTAAGCGCAACCGCGACGTCATGGGCGCCACCAACCCGGCCGACGCTGCCGAAGGCACCATCCGCAAGGAATTCGCCGAATCGATCGAAGCGAACTCGGTCCACGGTTCGGACAGCGAAGAAAATGCCAAGATCGAGATCGATTTCTTCTTCAAGCCGGAAGAAATCGTCGGCTGATCGCTGCGGCAAGCAGGTTATCCTGACAAAAAAGGCCGTCCCCGTCGCGGGGGCGGCCTTTTTTCTTGCATGATTCGCACAAATCGCGACCCTTCGGACCCGAGGGGGATCAGACATGATTACGCGATTGGCCGTGTTCTACTTGCTCGTCGGTCTGCTGGCCTGAGCTGCACCGTGGTTCGATCAGGCATTCGCTCTCGGTCTGTCCGGCCTCCTGCGATCCACTTTCGCGATGCTGCTGTCCCTGCCGTGGAGCCTGCTGGTGCCTTATGTGCCTGACGGGCAGGTCATACTGGTGACGGTGCTGTGCGTTATGGGAATCCTCATCAATTACGGTGCATTGCGCTGGCTCGCTGCCAGGGCGGAATGACTGCCGGGTAGGAGGACATGATGGGTTATCTGAAGTTCGCTCCGCTTGCCGCGCTGGCCTTGGCCGGATGCGGCGACCAGTCCGATGATGCCGCCCAAGAAGGTGCAGAAACGGCGGCCGCCTCACCGGTCGACACACCGACTTCGCCCAGCTTCGACTGCAAGATGTCCGATGGCGAGATTACCGACCTGATCTGCAACACGCCGATGCTGGCGCGCATGGATAACGAGTTGCAGCGCGTCTATTCGCTCGCCGAAACCGGCACTTATGCATCGGAAGAGCGGCTGCAGGAGCTTACCACGATGCAGCGCGGCTGGATCGGCGGGCGTGACGATTGCTGGAAGGCGACAAACAAACTGCAGTGCGTGACGACCAGCTATGCCCAGCGCATCCACGAGCTACGGCAGGGTTTCTACGACAGCCGCCAAGAGGACGAGAAGGGCATCTCCAACGGTCCGCTGGCGCTTGCCTGCGACGGCGCGGACTTTGGCATTTCGGCCACCTTCATCCAGGCCGACCCGGGCGTGGTTTTCCTGCAATGGCTCGACCGTTCGCTGGCGTTGGTGCAAGTCCCCAGCGGTTCTGGTGCGAGATACGAAGGCGCCTGGGAGGGTCAGGCCTCGACGTTGTTCACCAAGGGCGACGACGCAATGTTCACGCCGCCGGGCGAAGCGGAGATGACCTGCAGGATAGAGGAAATCGGCTGAGGCACTTTTTTCGCCGGTCATTTGATCGCGCGCAAGGAGCGTGCCCTGCAAGCGGCGCATCATCCTTTCATCAACTCGAGATGGATGGAGGACCGATGTCGAATACCCCGCACGAGCTCGGCGCAGAGTTTCCCGAAGACCACGAAATCCTGCACAAGCTGAAGCTGCACAACGCGCATTTCGCGAACCTTTCGGTGCGCTATCACACGGTCAATCGCGACATCCACCGGATCGAGGCGGAGGTCGAGGCAGCGTCGGACGAACGCGCCGAAGAACTCAAGAAGGAACGTCTGCGGCTTCTCGACGAAGTCGCGGCGCTGATCGCGAGGGAAAAGACTGCAGCCTGAGCGATTAGGAACCGGCGCGGCCGATCAGAACTGGTCGGCCGCGTCGATCAGGCTGGTAAGGCGCTTGGGTGCAACGGTGCGCCAGCTGCGCTCCAGCCACGAACGCACGTGATCCCAGTCCACACCCGGGCGGTTGAGGATGAGGCCGGCCCAGCCGCTGGCCCCGTAATAGGCGGGGCGGAACCAGATGTCGGGATCACGCTCTACCAGCGCGGCCAGTTCGTCCGGCCCGTCGGTCTTCACCAGCACCGCTACATGCGGTTCGCCGTGATGCTGGTCGTTGAAATGGGCAAAAAACTTGCCGCTCTTGCCGCCGGTGCGCCATCCGGGCGCGCCGTGGCTTTCGCGCGCCTCTGCCTCGGGCAGGGACAGCGCCAGTTCCGACACTTTCGCGAGCAGCCAGTCGGCGCGGTAGGGGCGCGAGACCAGCTCCTCCAGCATCCGCGAATAGAGCTGGTGTTCGGCATAGAGCACGCGGCCTGCCAGCGTATCGGGCGTGTCGCCGGGCATGATCGCGACCTGCGTCTGGCCCAGAACCGGCCCGTCATCGAGTTCCGCCGTCACGAGATGAACCGAACAGCCCGCATGGCTATCGCCCGCCTCGATCGCGCGGGCATGGGTGTCGAGACCCTTGTATTTCGGCAGCAGCGAGGGATGGATGTTGAGCATCCGCCCCTCCCACCGGGATACGAATTCGGGGCTGAGGATCCGCATGTAACCGGCCAGAGCGATATATTCCGCGCCCGATGCCAGCACCTGTTTTTCCATAGCAGTGTCGTGTTCGGCGCGCTTCATGCCCTTGTGCGGCAAGGCGAAAGTGGCAACGCCCTCTGCCTCGGCCAGCAGCAGCCCCTTTGCCTCGGGATCGTTCGATGCGACAAGCACGATTTCGTAGGGGCAATCGTCGCGGCGGCTGGCATAAAGCAGCGCGGCCATGTTCGATCCGGTGCCCGAAATCAGGACGGCAACCCTCGCGCGGGGATGGCTGGCAGTTTGAGGCATCATCGCAGGCTGGCCCTTGCCGGTGTGGAACAGGGTTGCGGTATCAGGGGTTGAAACGAAGATGATCGCATTCCCCAACCGACGAAGCCGCAGTCCCTACGCGCCGGTGCGCTGGCAGGCAATGGCCTGATGAACGCACCTTTCCGCCCCCGTCAGGAAGACGCGCCCTACTTGCGGCGCCTGGCCTATACGATCGCCATCGCGGCGGTCCTCATCGTGTTCTGGCGCGCGGCGGACCTGTTGCTGCTGGTGTTCGGGGCGACGTTGGCCGCCGTCGTGTTCCAGAGCGCGGGCGAACTGCTGCAGAAAGCCGGCATGCGCAACAAGGACGTGGCGCTGGGTATCGGTATCGTCCTGTGCCTCGCGATCGTGGGGCTCATGGGCTACCTGCTGACCGTCCAGTTCGGAGTGCAGGTGGCGGGGTTGATCGACAATCTTCCCGAAACTGTTGCCGCGATCGAAAGGGCGGTGGGCGGCAATCCGGTGGGGGCCGCGGTCGTCAAGGCGGTCCGCGCAGCCGTTGCGGGCAGCGCCATCGCGGACCGGCTGGGCCTGCTCATCACAGGTACCGGCGAAGTGCTGCTCAATTTCCTGATCGTGCTGGTCGGCGGCATGTTCATCGCTGCCAATCCCGGCCCCTATCGCCGCGCGATCATCATGCTGACGCCGCATGGCGGGCGGGGCACGATGGGCCGCGCGCTGGATGAAATGGCGCTGGCGCTGCGGCTCTGGCTCAAGGCCAAGCTGATCTCAATGACCGCGATGGGCATCCTGATCGGCGGCTGTCTGTACCTTGCAGGTGTCGAGCAATGGGCCGCGCTCGGTCTGCTGGGCGGAATTAGCGAATTCGTGCCTTATGTCGGCCCGGTCGTCGCCATGCTTCCGGCCATCGCCATCGCGGCGGCGCAGGGCGGAGACGTATTGACCTTTACGCTGGTCGCCTTCGTTGTGATCCGCGTGATCGAGGCGTGGATGATCACCCCGCTCGTCAACCGGCAGGTCGTGAACATCCCGCCGGCGCTGACTCTGTTCGTGATCCTTGGCGCAGGGGCCGTGTTCGGCATCTACGGCGTGTTCTTCGCAGGCGCGCTTCTGATCGTGGCTTACGTTGGCGTGCGCGAATTGTACCTGCGCGACACGCTGGGCGAAGACATCGACGGCGTCCCTGCCGAAGTGAAAGAGGACTGAACCGAGGCTCGGCCCCTTGCTGTTAGCCGAGGTGCGTTGCGCTCCAGCTCTCGCGCGCGGCCCATTCGCCTTCGCGGCCAGCGACGGTGCAGCCCTTGTCGCCAGCGCGGATCGCGCCGATGACGTGGACTTCCTCGCCCGCGGCTTCGAGATCGGCCTTCAGACCCTCGACCTCGTCCGCTGCGACCGCCAGCACCATGCCGATGCCGCAGTTGAAGGTACGGGCCATTTCTTCCGGCTCGATATTTCCCTGCGCCTGCAGAAAAGCCATCAGACGCGGCTGCACCCAGCCGCCGACGTCGATATGCGCGTGCAGTCCCTCGGGAAGGACGCGCGGCACGTTTTCGAGGAGGCCGCCGCCGGTGATATGGGCCAGCGCATGGATGCGGCCATCGCGGATCGGCTTAAGCAGCGGCTTCACGTAGATGCGGGTCGGCGCGATCAGCGCGTCGATCAGCAGGATTTCGTTGTCGAACAGGGCCGGGCGGTCGAGCTTCCAGCCCTTGTCCGCCGCCAGCCTGCGAACCAGCGAATAGCCGTTGGAATGCACGCCGGATGACGACAGGCCGAGCAGGACGTCACCCTCTGCCACCTTGTCGCCGGTAAGCTGCTCGCCGCGCTCCACCGCGCCGACGCAGAAGCCGGCCAGGTCGTAATCGCCGTCGGCATACATACCGGGCATTTCCGCGGTCTCGCCGCCGATCAGGGCGCAGCCGGCGATCTTGCAGCCTTCGGCGATACCGGCGACGACACGTTCGGCAATGCCGGTTTCCAGCTTGCCGGTCGCGAAGTAGTCGAGGAAGAACAGCGGTTCCGCGCCCTGAACGATCAGGTCGTTCACGCACATGGCGACAAGGTCGATGCCGATGTTGTCGTGACGGTCGTGATCGATGGCCAGCTTGACCTTGGTGCCGACACCGTCGTTCGCGGCAACGAGCAGCGGGTCTTTATACCCTGCGGCCTTCGGATCGAAGAACCCGCCAAAGCCGCCAAGCTCGCTCGTCGCGCCGGGGCGGGCGGTACTCTTGGCCAGCGGGCCGATGGCCTTCACCAGCGCGTTGCCCGCGGCGATGGAGACGCCGGCCTTGGCGTAAGTGTACGATTCGTCGTTCTGTTCGGGGGTGTCGGTCATGCAATCTCTCGTGGCTTGAGGGGCGATTATCGCTTTCCCGCTTGGATTTCCACGGCCATTTCGGCAAAGAGGCTCGTGATGGTTTTTCCCGCTTTCGATCTTCGCGGCTGACGCTCCTTCGTCCATGGCCTTTTCCCTTCCCGCAAACGCTGCCCTTTGGGGCGTTCGCGCATCGCGCTGGCGCGTGGCGATTGTCGCCATCGCATTGATTCTGGCGGCTTTCGCCGGTTGGCGGCTGGTCGCGCAGGTCGAAGGGGAGCGCGGCATTGCCCCGCTCGCCAATACCGGCGACTTCGAGGTTGGCGGGATTGAGGTGAACGTCACCGGCAAGACCGCCGCAGAAGCCCGCGAAAAGGGCTGGCGCGAGGCGCAGCGCAAGGCGTGGGAAGTGCTCTATGCGCGCACCCATGACGGTGAGAAAGCGCCCGAGCTTCCCGATTCGCGGCTCGAATCGATGGTGTCTGCCGTCGTCGTCGAGCGCGAACAGATCGGCCCGCGCCGCTATGTCGCGACGCTGGGCGTGATTTTCGACCGCGCCCGCACCGGCGAGACTTTCGGCACCGCGAGCAGCCGCGCGCGATCCGCGCCGCAGCTCGTCATCCCGATTATCTACCAGGGCGGCGTCGGTCAGCTTTATGAAATGCGTACCCCGTGGCAGCGCGCATGGGCCGAACACCGCGATTCCGAAAGTCCGATCGATTACGTGCGGCCCAATGGCGGCGGCGGCGAATCGCTTTTGCTGACTGCGGGCCAGATGGGCCGTCGCAGCCGCGCATGGTGGCGCACGATCCTCGACGAATTCGGCGCGGCCAACGTGATCTTTCCCGTTGCCCGCCTTGAACGTCAGTATCCCGGCGGTCCCGTCGAAGGGACTTTCACGGCCCGCTATGGCGCGGACAACAGGTTCCTCGGCACTTTCACCATGACGGCCGAGAGCGACGAGGACCTGCCACGTATGCTGGCAGAGGCGGTGAAGCGGATGGATTCGATCTACACCGGCGCCTTTAACGAAGGAAAGCTGGGCGCGGACAAGACGCTGAATGTCGAGCAGGATACGATCGACCCCGATCTGCTTGCCGCGCTGACCGGTGCGCTTGGCGATGACGATGCCGGTGATGCTCCTGCCGCGCAGAGCGCCGCCGAAGACACGCCCACGCCGCTGCAGACCGCGCAGCCGCAGGGTATCAGCATCGCGGTGCAGATCGCGACGCCCGATCCGGCTTCGTTCGATGCGGCGTTGCGGGCGCTGAACTCGACGCCGGGTGTCACCGGTTCGACGACGTCCAGCCTCGCGATCGGCGGAACCTCGGTCCTGCAAGTGGCCTATTCGGGCGACATCTCGGCACTGGCCGGGGCGCTTCGTGCGCGGGGCTGGCAAGTCACGCAGGGCGCGGACGCGCTTCGCATCAGCCGCTGAGGGCAGGGCATGGCCCGCCCCGTACAGATCGTCCTGCCGCTGACGGGTATCCTGCGTGAGCAGACGATCGTTATCGGCAATGCTAATGAAAGCGTGTTGCGCGCTTGCGGGGACGCCGAGCACTGGCCGTTTCGCACCGCGATCCTGTCCGGCCCGCCGCGTTCGGGCAAATCGCTGCTGGCACGATGGTTCGGCGGGATCGGCACGGCCATCGACGATGCCGAGCACATGGCGGAGGACGAACTGTTCCACGCCTGGAACCGTACGCAGGAAAGCGGGCGCCCGCTGCTGCTCATCGGAAGGCCGGTGCCTTCGGAGTGGAAGATAACGCTGCCCGATCTTGGATCACGGCTTGGCGCGGCGCTTCGCCTGTCGATCGATGCGCCCGACGACGATATGATCGCCCGTCTGATCGAGGCACACGCCGCGCAGCGCGGGCTTGCATTGGAGGAAGGGGCCACCACCTACCTCGTACCGCGGGTCGAGCGCAGCTTCGCCGCGGTAGAGGCGCTTGTGGCCGAGATCGACCGCCTGAGCCTTGAACGGAAGGTTCCGGCACGACAGGCGATCTGGCGCGAGGCGCTGGAAAGACTGGCGGGGCGGGGCGATGGTCCAGAACAGGCCGACCTGTTCTGAAGAGGGCGAAAACTTGCCATTCGTCCGGCGAGATGGGATTATGCGCACTATGTTCGAGCAATTGACCGCCTATCTGGACAGCGTTCGCGAACGCGATCCGGCACCGCGTTCGCGCTGGGAAATCCTGCTTTATCCGGGCGTGCTCGCGCTGGGCATGCATCGCATCGCGCACTGGTTTTTCGAGGCGGAGATGTTTTTTGCCGCACGTTTCGTGAACCACTTCGCGCGCTTTCTGACCGCGATCGATATTCACCCCGGGGCGAAGATCGGACAGAACCTGTTCATCGACCACGGCTTCACAGTCATCGGCGAAACGGCGGAGATTGGCGACAATGTCACGATCTACCAGTGCGTCACGCTGGGCGGCACCAACCCCACCAACGGCATCGCCGGCAAACGTCACCCCACGCTTGAGGACGGTTCGATCATCGGGTCCGGCGCGCAGATCCTGGGCCCCGTGACGATCGGCAAGCGTGCCCGCATCGGCGCGGCGGCAGTCGTGACAGAGGATGTGCCCGAAGGCGCAACGATGGTCGGCGTGAAGGCGCGGTCGACACTGGTGACGGCAGAAACCTACCAGCGCGAATTCATGCCCTATGGCACGCCGTGCAAGGACCCGTGCGAGCCTTCGCCGCGTCTGGACGATCTGGAGGCCCAGATCGCTATGCTGAAGAGCGAGCTTGAACGCATTCGCGAAGAAAGCCCCGAGCCTTCGCGCATCGCGGCGCGGCAAGACAGCGACGGGACGACCGGCGCATGATGGCCGGGCCAAGCGTGGGCCGCCCTGAATGAACAATGTCGTATCGCTCCCGCTCGGCCCCATGCGCGGGCAGCCGCAGCAGGTAGGCTTCGACCGCGACGAACTGACCCGCATCCTCGACCTTTATGGCCGGATGGTCGCTGCCGGAAAGTGGCGCGACTATGCGATGGATTTCGAAAAGGACGCAGCGCACTTCGCCGCTTTCCGCCGCACAGCGGAACGGCCCGAGGTGCGGATCGAAAAACGCCCCTCGCTACGCCAGAAGCAGGGCATGTACACGCTCTATGGCGAGGCCGGGCAGGTTCTGAAGCGCGGGCATGAACTGGCCGGGGTTCTGGCGCCTATCGAACGCCGCCTCGTCAAGCTGGTAGAGGACTAGCGGCGGTTTCCACCGGCGGAAGCATGGCAGCGAGGCTGGCGGGAAGCAGCGACACGACTGCCGCACGGATCTGCGACCAGGCGGCGGAAAGCAGCAGGAGGGCGGAACCGATGACCAGCATCGTGACCGCAAAGCCGGCCTCTACCGCGCCGAAGTTTTCGATCAATTCGCCCACTGCCGCCAGCACGTAGGCGAGGGCCGAGACCAGCAACGCGCGCCGGTCGATCGCCAGCGCCACGAAGCCCAGCATGATATAGATGACAAGGATCGCGATCGCGCCCGCCGGGCCAAGGGCTGTCCCTTTGAACACTCCGAACATCGTGAACAGCGGATGCGCGATCAGCGGCGCAGCAAGCAGGTGCAACCAGAAGGCGACGTCGCTGCGCCGCGTCGTGCGCTGCCGATCCTGCATGTCCCACCACATGGCGAAGGCGAAAACGATAAGGCCGCCGATGGTGACGACGGGCAGGATGACGTCTTCGTCGACGTCGCCGTTGTAACCGGTCGCGACTGCTGCCGCCGCCATCACCATCAACAGCACTGCAGCTGCGGTTCCGCCTGCAATTGCAATCGGAACCTTGAAGCGTTTCCAGTGCAGCCAGGCCGCTCCGGTGGCGAAGAGGCCTCCGATAATAAAACCCCATGTGTCGACAGCAGCTCGCGGCAGGCCAAGTTTGGCAACGGCAATCGGCAGCGCGACAACTGAACCGATGAAGGCGACGGTCAGCACCACCGAGGGCAGGGCCATCCGGCGGCGCAGGGCAAAATATTCCCCAAGCGCCCAAGCCGCCGCACCAACGAAAAGAGGGCCGAGCGGTGCGAATATGATCGAACCGAGTGTACCCATCGCGATCAGCAGGATCACGGCGGCAACAGTTACAAAAATGTCGTTGAAACTATTGAGGAGACGGAAGCTTTCCTCGTCCCCGTGGGCGATCTGGCGTAGATCGGCGACATGGGCGCGCAGCGCGTTTGCAGCTTCGGAGGAGATGGCTCCTGCCGCCACGGCTGAATTTAGATCCTCGTCGCTATACATCCCGTGCCCCCCTTTCGCCCGTCGGAACAGGAGCTTATGCCTTGATGGCAGGGGCGGTCAATCAAGTGGTATCAGGCCGTTCGGGGGCCCTCGTAAGAGGCCTGCTGAAAGATCGCGGTGCGGCGCTCGCTGCGATAGATCAGCCCTTCGGCAATTCGTCCTGCGGCAGTTGTATATTCGAGTTCGCGCGCAATCGCGTCGTAGTCGCGCTCCGACAAGGCCTGATTAAGGCGCGGGCTGCGATCCTCGGACACGTTACCTTCGCCGACATTGAAGACGAGATCGACCAGCGCATCGAATTCGTGCTGGTGCAGCGGTGTCGCCCCGACAAGGCGGGTCACGGCCAGTTCGGCCTTTCGCAGGTCCTTTTCGTAGAGTTTCATCACGCGTTCGCGGGTAATCGTCTGACCGACGCGCAGGTGATCGGTGGTCGTGACGAGGTGTCCGATACCCACGGTCGGGTACCCTGCGACGTCGCGATAGACGGTGTAGCGGATGCCTTCTTCCTGCATCATCGCATCGCGCAATTCCTTGCTCGCACGATAAGTCGCGGCGTGGCGGCGGCCTTCGGCGGTCTGTTCGAACAGGGACGATGCGCTCTCATCACCCGGCGGTTCGGGCGGGACGACCATACCGCCCGCACCAAAGCCCAGCGTGCTGACCGAAATGGCCAGCGCGGCCTTGCGCTTCTTCATGCGGATGCGGCTGCGCGCGATGCGGCGCTGGTGCAGGTTACGCAGCTTTTGACGGATGCTCAGGCGGCGGCGCAGGCTGGGCAGGCTGTCTGCGAGCGGGGTGTAGGGGGCCGCTGCGGGAAGCTCGCTTCGTCGCAGGGCATTCGATTCGACGGTCGCAATATTATTCAGGGCCAAAATTCTTCCTTCAAGGTATTCGTTTCAAGAGCGAATGACCCCGGCAGAATTCGCAGGCGACGCCGCAATGACGCGGAAACGCGTTTCCGTCCAACCCTCAACTATAAAAACGGGTGGGAGCGCCCGACCGTTCCTCGGCCCGGCGCAAAGCTGGTGCAGTTCAGAGAGTGGCGAGCGCTCCGATCAGATCGTCGTAATGGTCGATCACGCGGTCAGCGCCCAGTTCCTCGACCGGTTCGTTGCGATAGCCGAAGCTGACCGCGACGCACGGTTGCCCCGCGGCCTTGGCAGCGCGCGTGTCGTAAATGGAATCGCCCACGAAGGCGGTCGGCCCGCCGCACCGGCGTTCCAGTTCATGCAGCATGTCGGGTTCGGGCTTGGCCCTGTCGGTGCCCAGCGTATCGCCGCCGATCACGCAGGCAAAACGATCCGCCATGCCGAGCTGGCTCAGCAGCTCGCGGGCGAGCGATTCCAGCTTGTTGGTCGCAACGCCCACCGCGATTCCAGCATCGGCCAGCTGATCCAGTGCGCTAAGCAGCCCGTCATAAGGGCGCGTTTCTACCGCGATGTTGCGCCGATAGTGATCGAGCAGTTCGGTATAGAGCGGGTCGAGCACGTCGCCGGGCACTCGGCCCCCGTCCGCTCCCGCCAAGGCGCGGGCAAGCAAACGCTTCGCCCCGCCGCCGATCATCGGGCGCACTTCGTCATAGGAAAGCGCCGGCCGTCCTGCGATTTTCAGCGCGTGATTGAGTGCGGCGGCAATATCCGGCGCCGTTTCCAGCAGTGTCCCGTCAAGATCGAAGCCCACGGTGCGGAACCGGAGCGTCTTGGCGGGGTTGGCAAAACGGGACGCGGAAAGGGAGCGGGGTTGGTCATCCATCGGCTGTGGACCTAGGCCCGATCCACTGGAAAGCGCAACCGAAAGCTGGCAAGGCTTGGCCGGACCACCGGCAGCCTCGCTCGGACGGAAATGTAACCTTCGGGGAGTCGATGAAAGAAGTCGCCACCGTAATTCTTGCCGCTGGCAAGGGAACCCGCCTCAACAGCGCGCTGCACAAGGTGCTGCATCCGGTTGCCGGACGCGCGATGATCCACCACCTTCTCGACAGCGCGGCCAAATTGGACCCTGCCAAAACGGTTGTCGTCGTCGGCGAATATCGTGAACAGGTGCAGGACGCGCTTGGCACGAATGTCGAATACGCGGTTCAGGAACCGCAGCTTGGCACCGGCCACGCGGTACAGCAGGCCGAACCCATGCTGGAGGGTTTCACGGGCGACGTGCTGATCCTTTACGGCGATGTGCCTTTCGTGAAGCCGGAAACGATGGTCTCGATGCTCGACAGGCTGCACGCAGACGATGCGCCCGCTGTCGTCGTGCTCGGTTTCCGCCCGCCAGACACGCTGCGGTATGGTCGCGTAATTTCCGACAAGTTCGGCCGGATCGAGAAGATGGTTGAGCACAAGGACGCGAACGAGGCGGAGCGTGCCTGCACCCTTTGCAATTCGGGCGTCATGGCGGTGAAGGGCAAGGAGCTTTTCGAACTGCTCTCCCGCGTCGGCAATACGAACGCACAGCACGAATACTACCTCACCGACATCGTGAACCTTGCCAACGAGGACGGACGCAACTGCGCCGTTGTCGAGTGTGAGGACCACCGTGAAGTTACCGGCGTGAACAGCCGTGCCGAACTGGCCGAGGCCGAGGCTCAGTGGCAGGAATTCAAGCGTGCCGAGGCGATGGACGGCGGCGCGACGTTGAAGGCACCCAAGACCGTGTTCTTCAGCTGGGACACCCAGATCGGCAAGGACGTCACGATCGAACAGAACGTCGTGTTCGGCCCCGGCGTGACCATCGGCGATAACGTGACGATCCGCTCGTTCAGCCATCTTGAGGGTGCGGAAGTCGAAGACGGCTGCGAAATTGGCCCCTTCGCGCGCCTTCGCCCGGGTTCGGTGATGAAGGAAGGTTCGAAGGTCGGCAACTTCGTCGAGATGAAGAAGACGACGCTTGGCGAGGGCGCGAAGGCTAATCACCTTACCTACCTTGGTGATGCCACGGTGGGCAGCGGCGCGAACATCGGTGCGGGCACGATCACCTGCAATTACGACGGGTATTTCAAGCACCAAACCGTTATTGGCGAGCGTGCCTTTATCGGGTCGAACAGCGCGCTGATCGCGCCGGTGAAGATCGGTGCCGATGCCATCGTCGCGGCGGGCAGCGCGGTCAGCCGCGATGTGGCTGACGGCGAACTGCGCATGGTGCGCGCGGAACAACTGGTGAAGCCCGGCTGGGCCGACCGCTTCCACGACGCGATGAAAAAGAAAAAGGCCGCTGCGAAGAAGGACTGACCTTCTTCGCGCACGCCATTCCTGACGGGACAGACACCTTATGTGCGGAATTATCGGTATCGTCGGTTCACAGCCGGTCGCGGACCGGCTGGTCGATGGCCTCAAGCGGATGGAATACCGCGGCTATGACAGCGCAGGGATCTGCACGATCGATGACGGCAGCCTCGTGCGTCGCCGTGCGGAGGGTAAGCTGTCGAACCTCGTCAAAGAACTGCAGGCGCGCCCGGCCCATGGCGAAGTCGGCATCGCGCATACCCGCTGGGCCACCCACGGCGCGCCGACGGAAGCGAACGCCCACCCGCACGCCACGGCCGAAGTCGCGCTGGTCCACAACGGCATCATCGAAAATTTCAAGCAGCTTCGCGACGAACTGATCGCCGATGGCCGCAAGTTCGAGAGCGAGACCGATACCGAAGTCGTCGTGCACCTGATCTCCCGCCGGATCGAGCAGGGGATGACCCCGGAAGAGGCGATGCAGACCGTCCTGCCGCGCCTGCGCGGTGCGTTTGCGCTTGCCGTCACGTTCCGAAGCCACCCCGACATGCTGATCGGTGCGCGACTGGGTTCGCCGCTGGTCGTGGGATACGGGGAAGGGGAGACCTACCTCGGCTCCGACGCGCTGGCGCTCGCCCCGCTGACGCAGCGGATCAGCTATCTGGAGGAAGGCGACTGGGTCGTCATCACGCGCGATGGCGCGGCGATCTACGACATGGACAACAACCGCGTCGATCGCCCGATCGTCCACTCCGGCGCAACCGCCGCCGCGACGGAGAAAGGCAACTATCACCACTTCATGCAGAAGGAGATCTTCGAGCAGCCGACCGTGGTGGCGCAGACCCTGCGCAGCTATGTCCGCCAGCTCGAAAGGCAGGTCGCCCTGCCGCAGATCGACTTCGACATCACCGCGATCGACCGCATCACCATCGTCGCCTGCGGCACCAGCTATTATGCGGGCATGGTCGCGAAATACTGGTTTGAGAAGTTCGCACGCGTGCCCGTCGACATCGATGTCGCATCGGAATTCCGTTACCGCGATCCGGTCCTGCCCTATGGCGGCTTGTCGCTGTTCATCTCGCAGAGCGGCGAGACTGCCGACACGCTGGCGGCCCTGCGCCATTGCCGCGAGGCGGGGCAGACCATCGCCGTCGTCGTAAACGTGCCGACCAGTTCGATGGCGCGCGAGGCGGATCTGCTGCTGCCCACGCACGCTGGCCCTGAAATCGGCGTTGCCTCGACCAAGGCGTTTACCTGCCAGCTCGCGGTCCTTGCCGCGCTTGCCGCGCACATGGCGGTGAAGAAGGGCATGATGGATGCCGCCGAGGAACGACAGGTGGTCGATCACCTGCTCGAGGCTCCGGCCTGCCTGAACGCCGCGCTCGACCATGACGAAGACATTAAGGCCATGGCGCATCTCATCGCGCCTGCGCGTGACGTGCTCTACCTGGGCCGCGGCCCAGATTTCCCGCTGGCTCTGGAAGGCGCGCTCAAGCTGAAGGAAATCAGCTACATCCACGCCGAAGGCTATGCCAGCGGCGAAATGAAGCACGGCCCTATCGCACTGATCGATGACAAGGTGCCGGTGATCGTCCTGGCTCCGTCAGGCCCGCTGTTCGAAAAGACAGTCTCCAACATGCAGGAAGTCCGCGCCCGCGGCGGCAAGATCGTCCTGATCTCCGACGCTGAAGGTATCGCCGAGGCGGGCGAGGGATGCATGGCGACGATCGAAATGCCCAAGGTCCACCCCCTGATCGCACCTCTGGTCTACGCAGTGCCGGTCCAGTTGCTGGCCTACCACGTGGCCTGCGTTAAAGGCACCGACGTCGATCAGCCCAGGAACCTGGCCAAATCTGTCACAGTCGAGTGACGGGAGCGATTCTTCGGAACACTGTTGTGAGACAATAAAGTCTTTCCACATACAATAAACTATTTCCACTTCTCCGATTTTGACAAAAAAGACTTTCCGTCAAAAATTATGATTTTTGGCAGAAATCTGCGGTTTTTGGCTAAACCACTTTTGCGAGATGTTCGCAAGAACTGCTTAAAGTCGTTGATCTGCGGCGCGTCAAAGTGCGCGCACGATAGGTCGATGCCGCCGAAAGAAGTGAAGCTGAGAGGTTCTGGCGGCAGTCAAGCGATGGCAGCTCTGCGCCCCATCCCAGTCATTTAAGATCGCGCTAAACCTTCCCGAAAGCTGCCGTTCGTCCGCATCAACCCTGACATCAACATCGGGCGAAATCTCGGCCATTGGCTTAGTAGATTAAAACGCTTGAAAACTGCCGTTCCGCGAGCGACCCGGCCATGGTTGTTGATGGCTGAAGCGATTAGATTCGGCATGTGCGGGAAAGCCTAGCACGGGTCGATATCATCCAGCTTTGCCCGGCCGATGAAATCACTCGAGTTACAAGCTTTCGTCACTTCGTGCGCTTTGGCCTCAATAGCCCACAAGAGTTAGATCGCACCTGTGCCCATACATAAATTCGAGCGACTAACCCGTATGGGCAAGTGTCAAATTTGCTTGTCGCCTCATAACCTTAAGGCAGTTTGAAGGAATTGCCTATCATCCGATCATTCATCAAATTCGCATGGCGACACTTCGGCCTTCGCACGCGCTATCTGCAGTGGAAGGGTCAGAAACTCGTCAATGAATGGGAATACCTCGTCGACAACGCTCCGGACCGGGCCGACGCTGACCGCCGCGTTCTGATCATCCCGTCGGACCCGGTGCTGATTTCACGATCCACGGGCGATCAGGCCATGATTGACGCGATCAAGGCGGAATGGACCCGCCGGATGCCGGACGCGAAAGTCTACGTCGCGACCGTCGGCGGTGATGCCGATCTGGCGGCGGGCAAACTGGGCCTCGAACCGCTTCCGATCCTTCAGGATGGCAGCACCATCACGGACAGCTATACCGCATCGCTGGCGATCCGGCCCGACGTGGTCATCCTAATGGGTGCGGACGGCGTCGATGGCAGTTACGATCCGTCGTTCTCGGTACGCAACCTTGCGTTGGTTGATCTTCTATCACGGTCGGGGGCGGAGGCTTACATTACCGGTTTCAGTGTCAGCCGCGATTTCCATCCGCTGGTCACGACCGTGTTCGACCGAATTGACGAGAACGTAGCCGTCAACCTGCGCGATCCGGTGTCGTTTGCCCGGTTCACGGATGCAAGCGACTGTTCGGCGCGCGAGGTTGCCGATGTCGCTTTCCTTCTCAAGCCGCAGGAAAACCGTTCGGTAGGCAGGCTCAACAAATGGATCGATGAACAGCGGTCCCTCGGCAGGACGGTCCTCGGCCTCAATTTCCACCCGTTGCTGCTCGAACTCGATCACCGGTCGGCACTGACCGATCTTATCGAAGCGATGGCCGAGGTGGTCGAGGGTCTGCTGAAAACCGGCGACATCGCAATCCTGCTTATCGATCACGACGAACGGGGATCATCCTCGGACGCGCTATGCCTGCGGCCGCTGTACGAAATGCTGACCAGCAGATTTTCGCAACGGCTGCTCTACCCTGAAGGGCGGCTGAGTGCGCCGGAAATCAAGGCTCTGTCATCGCAGCTCGATGGCGTGATCTCGGGGCGGATGCACCTGATGATCGCCTCGATCGGCGCTGCCACGCCAACTTTCGGGATCGACTACAAGGACAAGATGGAAGGCCTTCTGCAGCTTTGCGAGCTTGATTGCGACAACCTTGCAAGCGCCGAAACGGTTCTCGCCGATCCGAACGACTTTCGAGAACGGATCATGGCCTGGATCGCCGATCTCGAAGCCCAGCGCAGCAAGGTCGTGGCAGCACTGCCTTCGATCCGCAAATCTGCTCTGAAGAACTTTGCCCCCCTGAAATAACCCCCTCGCGGCCCGATTGCGCGGAACTGGAGCAGTCACCCATGGACAACCCCAAGGAACATTTCGTCTATCTGGACATGCTGCGCGGCGTTGCGGCCATTGCGGTCGTGCTGCTGCATTGGTTCTCGGGCTTCGGTTACACTATATTCGGTTCGGGCGGCCTCGCGGTCGACCTGTTCTTCATGTTGAGCGGCTTCGTTATCGCTCATTCCTATGGCGACCGTCTGCGGGACGGGCTCAGCAAGCAGAAGTATTTCATTACCCGGATCATCCGGCTCTATCCGATGATCATCCTGGGCGCGATCCTCGGTGTCGTTCGCGTGATCGGCGCAGGGGTACTCAAGGGCGATCCTACCGACAGTGCTTCGCTGATCAGCCAATTCGTGAAAAACCTGCTGCTTGTGCCGAGCAGCGGTATAGATATGGCCGAGATGTTTCCGCTCAACGGGCCGATCTGGTCGCTGCATTTCGAAATGCTGGCTTACCTCGCTTTCTGCACGTTCCTGTTCAGGATGAAGTCCAGATGGATCGTGGCCGCGCTGCCTTTCGCAGCGATCGCGGTGCTGGACTGGGCTTCGGTTGAGTTCGGCAGCGGCCTGCAAAGTTCCTTTCTGTACGGTGGTATCGAGGCCTATCTGCAGGGGCTTGGCCGTGTGACTTTGGGCTTTTGTCTCGGCGTTCTGGCCTATCGCTGGCGCCACCGGGTGCCGGCAGCGATGCGGTATCACCCAATCGTCGGTATCGCGTTCCTGATCGCTGTCTTTGCAGTGCCGGGGCGTTTCATGGTCGCACCCGCCATCCTGCTGATCATTACGGCGGCCTTTCCCGTTGTCGTGCTGGGCGGATCGCGGGTTGCCGTCAGTGGCAGGTTTGAGACGCTGGCGAAGGCGCTGGGCGACCTGTCATATCCTCTCTACGCAATCCATGTCCCGCTGTTGTGGATCATATCGGGCATGTGCAAGTTCACGGGCATCGCGGTCGCAGGCGTCGAGGCGTACAACGCGATATTCGTCGTGCCATCGGTGATAATCGCGTCGCACCTGATCTTCCGTTATCTCGACGTGCCGACCCGGTCGCTGCTCACGAAATCGCGGGGCGTCCGGCAATTGCCTGTTCGCATAACCCGCTAGGATTGCCGGCTTGGCGTTGATCGCGCTTCCCGCGCGGCGGGCTCTCGGGCGGCGGCAATGGTACGTGGTATCGCTCTGCGCTTAGGAGCGAGGCGCAGTCCGGTCAGTTGACCATGCACTCTTCCGCCTTGCTTCTGGCAGAGATCCGGCAATCCCATCGCGCCTGTTCGACGCCTGCGCCAGTATCCTTGAGCAAGGTGAAGACAGGCCGGCGGCGGGACTTCGGCAGGCCCATATCCGCCTGCATCGCATCCTGGCTGGTATAGGCGAAGACTTCGCAAACCGGACGACCGGCGCAGCTGGCAAGAGCGTTCACGGCCCAGCGACCCGACGGTATGTTGGGGTCGACAATCGCGAAAACGGTGATGTCGGTGGCAAGGACCGGTTGGCCGACAGCCTTGATGCCCGGCACATCTACTGCCGCATCTTTCAGGTCTGCGGGGACCTGGACTTCGAGTTCATCGGGTATGTCGCCGATTCCGGGGATCGCTGGCTCGTTCCTGCCTCCACCCGATCGGAACGACGATCGCGAACCGGCAGTATGAGGGAACGTATAGAAAAGATGTTGGCCAACGACCGCGATCTTTGACAGCGAGGCGCTCCAGTAAGGGACGACATAGCTCGCGTGATAATGGGTCGCCGTTCCCACGGCCTTGTCTACGTACCCGTCGAGAGCGGCCGCGGCGAGCTTGCGGGCGCGGCTGACGCCCGATTCGGACCATCGCCGGTTGCGAGAGCCGTCACAGGTGAATGTGAACTGGCAGCCCGTCTGCCGGGTAGATCCTTCAAAAACGACTCCACAAACGGTCGAAGGATAGACCGGATGCCTTACGCGGTTGAGCACGACCTGCATGACCGCGCGCTGGCCGGCAGGATCGTTGCCTGCCTCGAAGAACGCTGCTTCGGCCAGGCATTGCACGGCCCGTTCCCGATCCGTCTTGCCGCCAAGGAAGGAAAAGCCGCTCATCGCGACAGGAGCCCTGTCGATCGCGCGCGCCATGTTGAACCGGGTTGCATCGGCCTGTCCGACAAGTTCGGTGGTATCGGACATCGCGGCCTTTGCCGCCAGTTGCCGGGCTTCGGAAATCTCGTTGCTCGCTGTCAAGTACTTTGCGTCCGTCGGCCAGGGTGGCCGCACGTCGGCGGCGTTTGTCATGGGTACCGCCAGCGCAACGAAAGCCGCCGCTGTCGACAGGACCGCACGTGGCGCCGCGCGCGCCGCGGCAGGCGGATTGTGCTGTAGGGCCGAGAGAAAAACCGGGGTTTTCACATCTGCACTGTGCAAACCCGCCTTTGCAAATCACAGGGCTATTGCGGACTAGAGAGCGGTTCAGGCGGCAATCCCGCGCACGCTCCTAACTCTTTGGAGGTGCTACTCAATCGAGGCCCCGATCCGGAATGCCGATTGAGTCCTGGCGGCGGAAGCGCACGATAAAGGCGACGGGTACCAAGGAGTCGCACATGAAAGTTTTGGTAACCGGACACAGGGGGTATCTTGGCTCGACACTGGTCAGGAAGCTCGTTCGTGACGGCCATGATGTCGTCGGTCTGGACCGGCGAGCAGACAGTTCCCGATGTCCTCTTCTGCGCATGGACGCCGTCGAAGCCATTTCCCGTGAGCTTGGCGAATTCCTCGCAAGCGAGGAATCGCTCGAAACGCTGAGCGGGTTCGATGCCGTGATCCATCTTGCCGCACCAGAGCCTGACTGCGGTTTGGCGACGATGTTCGAGCGCGATCTGTCCGATACCCTCCGCCTTGCCTTGCGGGCGTGCCAGGCGGCCGTTCCGCGCTTCATCTTTGCGTCATGGGCCAATTATCGATGGAACGCGGATGACGATTTCGTCTGCGAGAACGGTGAGATCTATGTCGGCACCGATCACTACCGGTCGAAGGTCAGGGCTGAACTCGCCATTTGCGGCCTGGCGTCATCGACCTTCAGCCCAACGGTCATGCGTTTGCCCGACGTCTACGGGTTCGGCCAGAACATGCACTTCCGCGGCTTCATGAATCGGCTGGCGGCAACCGCCTACTCGCTCGGGAAAATCCCGATAAACAGCGACGGATCGGGAAGACACGCGGTGCTTCATGTCGAGGACGCGGCAAGAGCTTTCGGGGCCTTGCTGACCGCGCGCCGGGACCTCGTGCATCGAGAGATATTCAACGTCGGCAGAGTGCGCGAGAGCCTGAGCTTGCTGGAGATCGGCATGGCGCTGAAGGCGGTGCTTCCGGGTGCGCGTATCGATGCCGCGCGACTGCCGGCAATGGATCAATGCCGCCACGACGTCGACTTCGGACGGCTGTCGCGCCATGTCCCCGATGCCTTGCCGACCCGCCACTTGCGGGTGGGGCTCAGCCAGCTGGTCCAGAACCTCGATTCCATGCCGATCCGGCGGCCTCCGGCCAGGTCGCCCAGCCGCAGGACCATGCCTCAAATCGGCTATGCACAGAACCTGGCGGGCTGAATGACTGCATTCACGATGTCTCTTTCGTCACGCTGTCGCAGTTGATCCTATATGCTCGCTAACAAGGTCTTCCGATCGTCCGCGATCTTTGCCTCGGCACGGCTGATCGGGCGCGGGCTCGACATCCTGGCCGCGCTGGTAATCGCGCGATTTCTGACCCCGGCTGATTTCGGCATGGTCATGATCGCGCTGGCGACGCTGATGGTGCTGGAGGCCGCGACGGAACTCCCCATCGTCGACGCGCTGATCCGCGAAAAGGAGGTCAGACCCGGCGATGTCGACACCGGCTTCACCCTGTCGTTTCTTCGCGGCACGATCATCGCCAGCATCATGCTGGCGCTGTCGGTTCCGATCTCGATCCTTTATGACGACCCGCGGCTCGTTCTGCTGATCGCATTGCTGGGGCTGGCGCCGTTCCTCACGGGGTTGCGCAGCCCGATGATGGTCATGTTCGCACGCGAAGTGAACTATGTGCCCACCGCCACGATCGACCTGATCGCGCGGATAGCTTCTTTTGCGACAGCCATCGTGATAGCCTGGCAGACAGGGTCCTATTTCTCGTTGCTGGTCGTCTCGATCATGCCGCCGCTGGTCATCACCAGCCTCACCTATTTGTGGGCACCATACCGGCCGCGCCTCTCACTTGAAAACTGGAGCAGGCTGCTCTCGTTCGCAGGCTGGATGTCGATTTCGCGCGCCTTGGCCACCATGAGCCAGGAAGGCGATCGCTTCCTGATTGGCGGCGTGCTGGGCAAGGCGCCATTGGGCTTTTTCTCGATGGGTCGTAGCGTGGCGACAACGGCAAGCTGGGCGATCGGCATGCCGTTGGTCAGCGTCATGTATCCCAGCCTCGTCAAGATCCGCGAGAATACCGCTCGTCTGCAGCAGTCGTACTTGCGCGGACAGTCGATGGTCGCGGCCGCCATCATGCCGATCTCCGTCTTCCTGATGCTGATGGCCGAACCCCTCGTCCGACTGGGTCTGGGAGAACAGTGGCTGGAGGTCGTGCCGGTCATCCAGATTCTCGCCCCTGCAAGTGCCTTGGCGACGCTCGCCATGCCAACGCAGGCCCTGCTGCTTGCACTCGAGAAGCCCCGTCAGCTGGCAAAACGCGAAATGCTGGCGGCTCTCGTCGCCATCCCGGCCGTGGTTCTGGGCGCCATGACTTTTGGCCTGATCGGCGCCGTGATCGGGCGTGCCCTTGCCAACCTGTTCCACACCGCGCTCAGCATGGAGATCATCGTCCGTGTTGCGGGTATCTCGTGGCGGCGCCAGTTCCTGTTCGTCTGGCGCTCTATCGCGGCGAACGGGGCGATGGCCCTGTTTCTCTTCGAAAGCCTGTCATGGTTCCGATATTCGAGCATCGCCGGAGAGCTCGCCGCGATCGCGCTGGCCGGCATCGGCGGGTTGGCAATCTACGGCGTGACGCACATCGTCCTTTGGATCTTGTCGGGACGACCCGCAGGTGCCGAGGAATTCATTATAGAAAGGCTCTCGACTCTCGTCCCGCCAAGGCTCGCCCGGTCGTCGAACTAGCGAAGAGCGGACGAACTTTTGGCGGTATTGTTCCGCACCGCCCAGTGCGGGCTTGAGAAGTCGATCAGGGGGATCGGACGCTCGGTCTGGCCCAGCGGGCGGATCAGCATATTGACGGCAACGCGCTTGATGGGCCTCAGCACCGCGCGGATGCTTTCCATCGCGGTCGGGTTCGTCGGCCTGCGCTTGCCAAGGCGCGTATCGGCGCGCTGGCCCAATGTATCGATACCGCTGGACAGGTAGGGCGCCTGCATTGCGATCCCGGGCACGAGTTCGGCCTGAACACAGATGGCCGGGACGAGCTGTAACATGTCCAACCGGTCAACAACCGAGCGCCGCGGATTAAACATCTCCACGTCGACGGCCTGTTCGAAATCGTTGAAATTCGCGAGCAGCCGGTGCGCACCCCTGCGCGAAATCGCGTAGCCGCCGGTCCGCGTCGCACCGCGTAGCAACTTGTGTACGCAGTGACCGGCGATTTCGAGTTCACACTCATGCCGGAACACGATGGGCGAGCGATCGGTTTCCAGCCGAAGCAGGTCGAAATCCGGCAGATCACCAATCCGCAGCAGGATTTGCCGGAAAGTCGGCGAGATGACGAGGTCGTCTTCAAGGACGACCGCATGGTCGATGCCTTCGCGCACGATTCTTTCCCAGACCGAGACATGGCTTAGCAGACAGCCGACCTCTCCGGTGTTCAGAAGCGCGCGCTTTTCGTTGCGGCGCCAAGGCAGCATTGCACTTGCGCTGAGCTTGCTGCCGTCCACGGCTTCCACGAAAACGGGTTTCACACCCGCCGCCGCGACCAAAGCCTGCATCCGCCTCTTCCGTTCGACCTGTCTTGCCAGGTTTATGACGAAGGTCGGCGGGGCTTTTCCGACCGCCCGGTTCATGCTGCTTGCGACAGGTAGGGCAGGACAATCGAATTGACCCGGTCCGTCAGGACATTGCTTCCAGCAAGTTCGCACACGGTGGGTACGATGTCATACCCGCTGCACTGCCCGAATTCGCCGCGCGTAATGCTCTCGCCTGCGATGAACAGGGCGCCCAGGCCGCCTGTATGCGCGCCGGTTCGCCGGAATGGCGCCGGACCGACTGTCCCGATGTCGGGATGTTCGAGCGCGAGCGGTGTGCCGTTGAACGAGGCGACTATGTCTGCCTGGTTGTCGCTTGCCGATAGTGGATCGGACAGGACGGGCGTGTAGATCGACCCGATCGCGGCCTCGCCGGTGCGGGGATCCTTCAACGTCTTGAGCATCGCAACGTATTCTGACACCACGCTCTCGTACTCAGCCGGTGACACCAGGCCGTGTGTTTCGCGCCCCTTAAGGTTGATGCGGATACGGCCGTCGTGAAACGTCGGGAAACCGAATGCCCGCATCTTGGGCCAGGCCTTGGCGTAGCGGGTCGCCGCCATCTTCAGCGGGAACTGATAATCGCGCTTCTCGGCAGTCCTTGATGACGAACCACCTGAAACCTTGCGGCGCATTTTCTGCAGATCGCGCTCAAAGCGATCGCGCACGCGCATCATTTGCCCCCCCTTCATCGCACCCAGGATCGCCCTGTCCCAAGGGACGCCAGCCGGAATGATCGGAACCCCATCTGCCGCGGCCTCCCATTCGAGCTTGGGCTCGAACAATGTCTTGCCGGTCTCCAGCCGGTACATGAGCTCGGGAAGAAGCAGCATGGCCGGTACGTCCGAATTGTTCGCGCCCATGCCATGCATCGTGAAGCAGACTATCGTGGCATCGGGTGCGATCTCGCGGATGGCGCCGATGTGCCGGTCGATCGCCTCGTAGATTTCCTCGAGGCACTGCCGGGCGACAGTCGCGCTGGGATGGGAATGAAGCGGGTGGGTCTCGTCAATGCCGTGCCACATCGGCTCGGTCGCCGAATGGGCGGCCGCGACGACGCTGATCGCGAGGTCCCAGTCGGTGATCCGCTCTCCAAACAGCCACCGCACGATCCGGGTCCGCTGGTCCACGCCGTCGCGCAGCAGGGTGCCTGCCTTCAGGGTCAGGTCCGGGTCCGGCCACAGGAACCCGTAGACGAAGTCCTTGGCCGCATACTCTCCGAACCGCGATAGAACTTCATCGGCCAGCGAGGCCGGGCGCGATTGAAGGCCTTCGCCAAGACCGGGGTCGTGCGCGCCCCAGCCGACGACGCCCTGTGCATTCGCATCGCGCGCAATATCGAAGTAGGGGGCATCGAAGACAACGGTCTTTGCATCGAGCAGCGAAGTGAAAGGCGGGTTGGCAGCGCCGGCCTGCACCGCGGCATAGCGCTTGCGGTCGAATTCGACGGCGGACCAGCGTTTTGACTCGTCAGGCCTCAGGCCCGACGAGATCTGCTCGTAGGTCAGATTCGCATTCCGGAACTCGCTGTCGTCGACAAGCCACCGCGCACTCTCCTCGCGCAGTCGCGACAGGTTCGGCATCCGTCCCGCATCCATCAGACGCTCGGCGAACTCCATGGTAAAGCCATCAAGACCCACCATTATTGTTCTCGATTTCATGCCGCACTGCCCCTGTTCTTCGTATGGCGACCAAATTTCTTTCCCCTGAGAATAGAGTTTGCGCGGCCCGAATAAATTGTTCGTGGGGGTGGATTTGGTGCAATTTCGGGTTAACGCGCCAAAGGGGTATCGGCGGAATAACCCCTACGGATGATCTCCGCATGGGCGCTTCGCCAAAGGCGTTCCGGCACGTATTTATTGGCCTCTAATCAGTACTTAAGAGGTCGCTTAATGCGCATTCACGTCGCAATCGCCACGACGGGCCGGGCGCCGGTTCTTCGCAAGGTGATCGAACGCCTCCATCACCAGACGCGCAAGGCCGACGGCATCGTCGTTGTCGGGAACGAGGAAAGCGATGTCGAAGGAGTCGCCGGTATGCCCGGCGACCCCCTCGTGATGCTTGCCCCCAAGGGAGCATGCAGCCAGCGCAACGCCGCTCTTGCCGAACTCGAAGGCAAAACGGACGTCATCGTGTTCTTCGACGACGATTTCGTCGCTGCATCGGACTATCTGGCCAATGTCGAACACATCTTCGAAAGCGAGCCGAACGTCGTCGGGCTGACCGGCCATCTGGTCGACGACGGAGCCAAGACCGGCCCCATCGATTTCGAGGATGCTGTCTGGCGGCTCGATGTGCTGGGCGAACGCGCGCGGCTGCGCAGCAAGCCGGCAGAAGCGCTCTATGGATGCAACATGGTGGTCCGCTATTCCGCGGCCAAGGGCCTCCGTTTCGACGAGAACCTGCCTCTCTACGGCTGGCAGGAGGACATCGACTTCACGACAAGGGTGGGGCGCAATGGAAGCCTGCTTCGCGCAAGAGTCCTTACCGGCATCCACCTCGGCAGCCCTGCAGGCAGGACCTCGGGCTTGCGGCTGGGCTACTCGCAGGTTGCAAACATTTTCTATCTTCGGCGCAAAGGCACGATTGGCCGGAACCATGGCTGGGGCCTGCTTTTCAAGAACCTTGCCGCGAACCTCGTCAAGAGTATTCCCCCGCCAAAGGACATCGACCGCCGCGGGCGGTTGAGGGGCAACATGGTGGCATTCCGCGATCTTCTGCAGCGACGGCTCCATCCGCGCCGGATCATCGAACTGTGACTATGTCCGCGAACGAGCAGGCCGGGAGCTGATCGATGGCCAGTATTCCTGACCATTCACAGAGCAGCTTCGCGCCACATGGCGTAACAGACCTGCTGCGTCGCTGGGTCGAACCGCGACCGGCTTCCAGCCCGAATACCTGCCGGTCGGTGCTGGTTAACGGCAAGTTCCTCAGCGCGCCCAGCACCGGCGTCCACCGCGTCGCTGCGGAATTGATCCGCCACTGCCACGACCTCCTGCTGACTGATCCCGCGTGGAAGGGGAAGCTGCGCTTCGATCTCGTCATCCCGCATGACGCGGAAGAGCGGGCAAGGAAGCTGGGCGTGCCATACCGCGTGGTCGGGCCGTTCCGCGGCATTCCGTGGGAGCAGCTGACGCTGCCCTCGGTCGGTTCGGGCAACACCATTCTAAGCTTGTGCAATGTCGGCCCCGTGACGTCAGTCGACGCAGTGACGATGTTCCACGATGCGCAAGTCAGGCTGACGCCCAAGAGCTATTCGATGCCGTTCCGGATCTGGTACCGGTTCCACCAGTTCTTCACGGGGCGCCGCCACAGGCGCATCCTGACCATCTCGCAATATTCGCGCCAGCAGCTTTCCCGTTTCGGGCTGGCCAGCCGCAACAAGGTGACGGTCATCCCGAACGGAGTGGACCACTTCGCGACCGCAGAGGCTGACCACCGGATTATCCCGACGCTTGGGCTTAGCCGCGGACGATATGTCGCCGCTCTTGCCAATACCCAGTCGCACAAGAACATCAGAGTCCTCATCGATTGCTTCGCGCGGCCCGAAATGGCCGATACCAGGCTCGTGCTTTTCGGCGCCGCGACCGCTGCCGATTTCGAAGCGGCCGGGTCGGTCCCTGGGCCGAATGTCATCTTTGCCGGCAAGGTTTCGGACGAGGAACTGCGCGCAATCTACGAAAATGCGCTCTGCTTCGCCTGTCCATCGACCACAGAGGGGTTTGGCTTGCCCCCGCTCGAGGCGATGGGCGCCGGATGCCCCGCGATCGTCGCACCTTGCGGGGCGTTACCCGAAGTCTGCGGTGAGGCGGCGCTCTATGCCGATGCCCACGCACCTGAAGAGTGGGCGCAGGCAATCCGCGGACTGGAGCATAACCCCGCATTGCGCCGCAAACTCGTTGCCAAAGGGCACGAACAGGTCGCCCGTTTCACTTGGGACGGGGCGGCGCGGTCTCTGCTCGCCACGATGAATGAATATGCTCGTTGAGCCGCCCCTCTGGCTGGCTGCCGACTGAGGTGGCCAAGCGGCAGCGGACGATCGTATTTCGCGCCGGTCCGGGCACGATATTTCGCGTTTTGATGGCCATTATCGGCGTCTTGGTCACGCTGAGCATCGCGGGCATGGCGATCAGGTTCAGTCTGGGTATGTCGAAAGGTCTTGGCGCGATCGCGTTGATCGACCTCAATAGTGAAACCAATTTTCCGACCTTTTTCAGCTCTGCCTTGTTGGCATTTTGCGCCGTCCTGCTGTCGATGACCGGCGAGGCCCATCGCCAACTGCACATGGGTTGGCACCGCCACTGGTTCTTCCTGGCGCTTACTTTCCTGGCATTGTCGATGGACGAGTTCATCCAGCTTCACGAAAAAACGATGGATTTCATCTCAGGCCATCTCGACATTGTGCCCGGCAGCATCCTGACGAATTCGTGGGTCATTCTGGCTTTCGTGTTCCTGCCGCTGCTCGGCCTTGCCTATCTGCGTTTCCTGCTGTCGATAAGCCGGCGCTCGGCGGTGCTGATGGTGGCGGCCGGCATCGTCTACGTCGGCGGCGCGGTCGGCGTGGAGATGGTGTCGGGCATGATGAAAGGCACCTACGGCTTCGGTTCGCTGCCTTTCATGATTTCGACGACGATCGAAGAGACGCTCGAACTCACGGGCCTGGCGATCTTCGTCTATGCGCTTACCGATCACGCAGCCAGATTGGGGCTGTCATGGTCTTTTGATCCGGTTTGACAGCCCAAATAGGCGCGGCGCGATCGTCAGGCAGCTTTTGGTGACAACAGCGGAACCAAAAAAGGCTCTCCCGACGGGGCAACGAAGTCCGGATCCAGCATTTTCCCGACCGTGGCGACGATGTCGAATGCACTGCAGGTGCCATAGTCGCCAACGGCAACGTCGCCTTCGTGAATGTATAGAGCGCCCGGCCCGCCCGTATGCGCGCCGGTGCGGCGATAGGGCGCGGGGCCGATGCTGCCCAGAACGGGATGGCCCAATGACACCGGCAGACCTTCGAATTCGGCAACGATGTCGGACTGGTTGCCGGGACAGTTCAGCGGATCGTCCATCACCGGCCGCGTGATCTTGCCGATCACGGGCTTGCCGGTTCGCGGGTCGTAGAGCGCACGCAGCATCGTCTCATATTCGTCGAGCAGCGCTGCATAATCCTTCAGCGCAACGATCCCATGGGCCTCGCGCCCCTTGAGATTCACGCGGATCCTGCCGTCGTGGAACGAAGGGTAACCGAATGCCCGTGTTGTCTTCCACGACTTAGAATAGCGGGTCGCCGACATCTTGAGCGGGAAGCGGATCGGTTCGTCGGAACCCGCATCGGCCGAAGCCGTGTGCGTCCACTTGTGCTTTGCCCGCAGGTATCCTCGCTCGATCTTGTCCGCTACGCGCATGACCTTCCCGCCTCGCATGGCGTTCAGGATTATGCGGTCCCAGGGGACACCGGGCGACACGATCGGGATGCCGTTTTCGGCATCTTTCCAGTCTGTCGGGGCGTCGAAAAGCTTCTTGCCGGTCTCGTAGCGATACATGACCTCGGGCAAGAGCAGCATGGCCGGAACGTCGGAGCCGTTCGCACCCATGCCGTGCACCGAGAAGCACACGATCGTCGCATCGGGAGCAACCTCGCGCATGGCGCCGATATGGCGGTCGATGGCGTCGTAGATTTCTTCAAGGCACTGCTTTGCGACCGGAGCGCTGGGGTGGCCGTGAAGCGGATGGCTCGGGTCTACGCCATGCCACATCGGTTCGGTGGCGGAGTGGGCATCGGACACGACGGTAATGGCCAGATCCCAATCGGTAATCCGCTCGCCGATCAGCCAGCGCATGATGTCGGTGCGCTGGTCGACACCCTTGCGCAGCGCCACGCCGGCCCTGCGCATCAGTTCGGGGTCGGGCCACCAGAAACCGTAGATATATTCCTTTGCGGCATATTCGCCGAACCTGTCGGTGATTTCCTGCGCCAGCGAGGCGGGCCGCGCGTGCAGGCCGTCGGGCATCCCGTGGCCGTGTGCGCCCCAACCGACCATGCCTTCCGTGTTAGAAGCCTTGCACAGGTTGAAAAACGGGGAATCGAAAACGACGGTCTTGCCGTTCAGCCCCGCGGTGAAGGGCGGGTTATCGGCGCCCGCCTGCTTCACGGCATAAGTCGCCGGATCGAATTCAACTGAAGAAAATCGGCCGGAGGCGTCGGGGCTCATGCCGGACGATATCTGTTCGTAGGCAAGATTGGCGTTGCGATAAGGTTCGTCGGTTACTTTCCAGCGCGCGCTTTCGGCGCGCAGCCTGGCAAGATTGGGCATGCGACCTTCTGCGATCAGGCGGTCGGCAATCTCGACGGTAAATCCGTCGAGACCGATCATGATGATACGTTTCGACATAGCTGGCATTCCCGCAACGTCGGCGAACCGACCACTATCCCGAACAATCTACCGAACGCCCGGTCACGCCTGTAGTGAGCATAGAGCGAACAAGGGCCATCTTTGGGACTAGCGCATCAGCAATAGGGGTTAGTGCAGGGCGCAATCCCTGCGATCGAACGCCATGACGAGCGGATAGTGATCCGATCCGACTTCCGGGCCTCTTTCGGCGCGAACGGTGCCGATGCACGACGACACATAGGCCTGGTCAAGCGGGAGCAGTCCGATCGAGGTCCATGTCGGCCAAGTCGCCAGTGTGCCGGTCGCGGTGCCGAGCCCGGCGGCAGAGGCAATGCGCGACTGGCTGACGGTCCATGGCGCGGAATTGAAATCGCCCGCGAGCACGACCGGCGACTTCGCATCGCGCAGGATTGACTCGATCTGGTCGAGGCGTCTGTCGCGCCGGCCAAGGGGCCATGGGCGATCGGTATGGACCGCGGCGATCGTGACAGGTGCGCCTGAAACGTCGATGCGCGCAGTTAGGGCCGACAGGCCGCCCCTGTTTTCCGGGTCGCCGTTCGCAAGATGGCGAACCGCAAGGGCAGGCCATTTCGACAGGACACGGGTCGAACATCGCTCGTTTCGCGTGCAGGAATACTGATAGGGGTAATGCTTGCGTAAAGCGGCATCGAACACGTCGGACCCGATCGGCGCTTCCAGCAGGATCACGATATCTGCGTCCTGTTCGCCCAGCCACCGCGCAACGAGCGCAGGTTCCGCGTTGTCCTTCCACATGTTGAGGGAAATTACGCGCAGGTCCGGCTCGCGCCGGCTGGTTGCCGCCGACGCGCCGGTCATCGGCCCCAGCAGGACAAAGAGGCGCAGGCCGATCGCGATGGCCAAGGCGATGCTTGCGGCCCGCAACCTGCCCACGGTGCGAAGTGCTGTCAGGCCAAGCACGATTATCGAGGCGAAACCCCACCACGGGGCAAAGACGTTCACGATTTCCAGCATCGGCCAGACCGCTTCCGCGACGGATGCGGCGGCAAGGGCCGCAGTCAGACTGATGACGATGAATACCAGTATCCGGCGAATCGAACTGTCACTCCGAGATCGGCTCCTGCGCCGACCTATATGGCATGACCACGATCAAGGCACGCTGTCCGTCCGGCTGCCGGTCAGGGGCAGGCGACGGATCCCGCCTGTCCCTGCAGGTAGATGCGCCCCCGGAAACTGAAATCGTCACCGCCATACGTCTGGTTGGGTCCTGCCACGAATTCGACCCGGTCGCCCTGCGCCAGCGACAAGTCCGTCCGCAGAATCTTCTGGCCGCTCGACACGATTTCCGAAGTGCTGACGGTTCCATTCCGCGAAATCGACACGTCGATACCGTCGCCGCTCGACGACTTGGCGAAACAGCCTTTCACGGTGACCTGCATCGCCTTCGGTGCCGTGTAGCGCCATACAACCCGCATCGGGTCCGAACCTGTACGGGCGGGCACGCCCCCGGTCGCCTTCAGGGCGAGGGTTCCGTCCCAGTCGCTCATGAACACGCTGTCGTACCAGCGTGTCCTGTAACCCAGTTCGTCATAGGCGCCGCTGGCGTTGCGGGCGAAATATTTCCACGCATCGCGCCCGTACTGCATCACGGTATCGGCAACCATGCCACTCGTCCCCGCGCGGATCGTGATATTGCCCATGATGACGACAGGTCGCGGCGATATCTCGATGCTGCCGGCGTTCGCCAGAGCCTGTCCCTTGTAGTCGTAGGCCCCGGTGGCGCCTGAGACAGAGAGCGTTTGCGGCGCGCCCCAGATAACGGTCGCGTCAGATCCGAAGCGGTAGGCGAAAATCATGTCGTCGCCGACATCGACCTGTGTTGCCCTCCCGCGAGTGAGAAGCGAACGCTGAGCAAAGTCGATCGCATGGGCCATGGGTCGCTTCGCCCCGCCGCTATAGAGCCCGAAATTGGGATACCACTGTTCTTCAATAAGAGCATACCAGACAGCGACATCGACATGCGCCGCAGACATGAGCGTCACCGACTTCAGCGCCTGTGCTGCCGCTTCATCGAAGTCCGAAGTGTCGTGCCCGAATTCGGTCGCCCAGATTTCCGCGTCGCTGCTATAGCTGTCGATAGTGCTGCGAAGCCTTGCCAGTTCGAGCGGCAGACCGTCTGCGTGCCGCGAATAGGGATGCACTGCGACCCCATCGACGTATTTCAGCATCCCGGCATCGAACAGGTTCTTCTGGAACCCCGTGCCGATCATGTTCGTCGACCCGCCAAGAATCGCAATGCCGGGGTGCGATGGCTTTACGGCATCGTGAACCGCCTTCATCAAGGCAACGACCGTTTCGTTCGGGTCGTAGCCTGACGGGAAGGACAGCTGGTTTCCGCCGTTGATCTCGTTGCCGATCTCGAAAGCGGCGATGCACCCGCCCCAGCGATCCGCCACGGCTTTTACATAAGTAGCGAAGGCCGCCTGAGCGCCGGCCGAGTAAACGAACGAACCGCCATCATAGGCATCGTGTGTGGGGATCTCGGTCAGGATCAGCTTGAAACCGCGATCGCATGCACTGTCGAGCTTCTGCGCCGTCGCGTCGGTAAACGAGATCGAACCCTTGGTCTTTTCACCGAAGGACCAGGGCATCTCGTCGCGAAGCAAGCGCGTGCCGATATCGTCCGACTTGTCGAGCGAGTCGAGCCCCCAGCCCTGGCTGAAGTGTGTCTGGACGCCGAGAATCATCTGGTCGGCTGCCGTCTGGGCGGGCGCGGAAGGCGTCGGCGTCGGGGATGGAGTGGGCGTCGGGGAAGGTGTCGGCGTCGCACCAATCTGCACAGGCTGGCTGACGACAGCGGCGGAATCGCCGCCACCACAAGCAGCCAGGGCCATGAGCGTACAAATCATAAGCGCCGAGTTTGCCACAGGGCGAGCGATCATTCCAAGTGTCCCGTCTCTGTCCGATCCGAGAACCACAGCGACACAAGGTGTTTACTTTCGAGTTAATGGCACCACCTGAACAGCCCCGCGAGAAGGCAGGCCGACAGTGGCTTGCGATGAACTGCCCGTCGGCGCGCGCTCTCAGGATAAACGCCTCCATCGTCCGCGTCGGCGTCGGCCCATTTGGGCGCACGACCTCCTTTCCGCTTGCGGCCATCGATTGTGCCCCTAATAGATGCGCCATGCGCGTCGATTGTCCGCAATGCAGCGTCGAATTCCAGATCCCCCGGGAATTCGTTCAGCAGCCAGGGCGCTGGCTGCGGTGCGGCTATTGCGATTGCTCTTGGTTCGAATTCGTCCATGAACATCAGGACCAGCCGACGGGCGACGAAGTCGCGCCTCGATCTCCCCCTTCAACCGCAATCGTGACGGTAAGCCATCCGCAATACGACGATGCCTCTCCCGTCCGGCGTTCGCGGTCCACTTCGGACATCGCGATGGGCATTCTCGACGGCTCGTTCAGCACCACAGACAAGGCCAGGGGTTCGGGTTGGTTCGGCCGAATGTTGAGACTGCGACGCCAGTCCTGACCTCTTTGGCAGATTGGCGCCGGATATAATCCGGTTGGGTTAGTCGTGCGCTTTATTGGGAACCTTTTGGAACGCTAGGAGTAAGCGCATTCCAATATGGCTCTGCCGTGGCATGGATCGGACTGCTTCATCCAACTTTATGTCCCCCAATCGGACCCGGAGCGTGAACTTGGCAATTGACGACATCCCTGGCCCTGGAGGCAATCCGTTCTCGGACGCCTCCAGGCGTGTGTTCATGGATACGTCGCAGTGCTTCATCGACAGTTACGCAACGCTCACCCGTCACGGCTTCACGCCGGAAGACGTGGCGCGTTCGATGCTCGCCGCCGCCGTCAACTTCTACCAGATCTTCGAAATCCATCAGGGTCTGCCCGAGACTTTGCGGATGTTGGCGGACAGCCTCGAGGACAGGCACAACTAGGTCCGGCCTCCGGCAGGGAAATCGTGCGTCAGAACGTTGTAGGGGCTACGTCCTGACGCACTTGCCGCCGCGAGCTCGCCGGCGACATTCGGAAATGCGGGCGCAGCGCGAGGGATGCCCCGGCCAGCACACCAAAGATGAAATCGGGCACAGGCGATGCGGCCGTGAAAAGCGCCGGTATCACCGAGAGCAAGGCGGCGGTGCCGCAGGCACCTGACAGGTTCGCCTGCAGATCGGTCGAATTGCCCCAGGTGGATTGCCGCGCAGGCCGGAATACCCAGAGGGCATAGGCGACGATCGACAAGATCCCGACGATCCCCATCGAGCCTAGAATTGCCGTCAGCAGGCTTGACGAGCGGAAGCTGCCCGGCCCGATCCCGAGCCCGCCCGAAGCAAGCATCGCATCGACGCCTTGCGCCATCCAGAACCAGCGCTGCTTTCCGGAAACGGTGTCCGCCTTCGAGAATACCATCTGGTCCAGCACGTGGCTCGCGGTGTCGACATATGACGGTAGAGCGGCCAGCATCGCGGCGATGATGATCGCACCGATGATGAAGGCAATGCCGGCTTCGTTCACACGCTTGGCATTGGCAAGGCGCGAAAAGACGACGGCGCGACAGAGAAAGAATATCGCATAGGCAGCCAGCCCGAGATAACCGGTCGAGGCCGTGCTGGCGATCAGGGCGATGAAGAGAACAATCGCCGCGCTACCTGTGCGCTTGGGCAAAACCGACCGGTACCAGCACTCGGCCATGAACACGAAGAGGCCGAACGCGAAAGCGGCATAGGCCGAAGGCTCGGGAAACAGGCCGTTCATTCTTGCGACGCCGCCGACGCTCTGGCTCAATTGCTGGTACGATCCGTTGCGCAGACTTTGAAAGACGATGCCCACCGGGCTTCCGCGTGTTGCGACCTCGACCATGCCGGTCAAGGCATGTAGCCAGCCCACCACGACGCCGCTTTTGACGAGCGCCTCGGCACCGCCGCGCAGGCGGCACAGCACCGTCATTGCGACGGCGACTACTGCAACCCCGATCAGGTACACCGAAGTCGTGATGTTCTGCGAACTCGGCCGAAGCGGTTCGGTGTAGTAGATCATCTGCGACACTTCGTTGCGCAGAGGTGTCACGTCGATGCTGCCATGGAAAAGGCGCGGGCCGATGAAGGCCATAAAGACGCCGTAGATCACGAAGATGCACAAGAAGACGTTTTCGCGCAAAGCGGTAACGACTTGTGATGCATTGCCAGACCCCGGAATGACGAGGCGGGCCATCACGAAAAGGAGCGCGAATTGGACAGGTGGGATCGACGACCCGCCAAGCGCGGGCAGCTGGATCGCGGCAGAGCCGCCAAACATGGCGGAGACCAGCAGAAACCAGACACAATGCCGGCTCGAGCCTCCGACAAGAAGGAGGGTGCCGAAGAGCAGCTGGATCAGGCCGATATAGGTCGGGATCACGGTCGTGCTGCTCTTCGGCAGACGCAAGGACGGAAGGGCCAGCCGGTCATGCTGAGACGAGGTCCATCAACTTGCGGTCGAAATTTTCCGGAGCGAAGTTCATGCGCGCATGGCGCATGGCATCTTCAGGTACGAAGTCGCGCAGGAAAAGCTCCATGCGGCCAACCCCGTCGGCCAGCGCTTCGACATCCTGTCTTGGGAAGAAGAGCCCCGAAACGCCTTCTTTCACACTGTCGAGCGCGCCGCCGCGTCCGAATGCAAGGACCGGGCGGCCCGATGCCATCGCTTCTACCGGCACGATCCCGAAATCCTCTTCGGCCGTGAAGACGAGTGCCTTTGCCGTGGCATAGGCGCGGCGCAGTTCGTCGAAGTTCATCCGTTCGACAAACCTGATGTTGCTTTTCGCGCGCGCCTTCAGGCTTTTCAGCATGCTTCCGCTTCCGACCATCGTCAGCGGCAGGCCAAGGGCATTGAACGCATCGACGGCCAGGTCGGGGCGCTTGTAGGGGACCATCTGGCCGACCCACAGATATGCATCGGAAATGTCGTCGGCCTTCGAGAACAGATCGGTTTCTACCGGAGGATGAATAACCTCGGCCTCGCGCCGCCAGAACTTGCGGATGCGGCTTTGGATGAAGTGCGAATTGGCCGCGATGCGGTCGACCCGCGCGCTCGAACTGACATCCCATGCGCGCAGCCGGTTGTACATCATCGGCATTGCCATCCTGGCCAGCGGGTTCGCCTCTGCCCGATAGTGGTGATAGTGGTCCCAAAGGTACCGCATCGGCGAATGGCAGTAGCAGGCATGGGTCGATCCGGGATCGGTGATCACGCCCTTGGCCGGTCCGGACTCGCTGCTGATGACGAGATCGTAGCCTCGCAAATCCATCTGTTCGAGCGCCATCGGCATCAGCGGCAGGTAGTACTGGTACAACTTGCGCGATCCCGGCAGCCGATCAATGAAACTGGTCGTCAGCTTCCGGCTGCGGATCTTTTCCGAAACGGCGGACGGATCATAGACATTGGTGAAGATGTCGGCCTGCGGGAACAGGTCCAGCAGCCTTTCGATCACCCGTTCCCCACCACGCATGGACACCAGCCAGTAGTGCACGATCGCGACGCGCGGCTGAGAAAAGCCTGCCGGTTGCGGGATCGCGGCGTTGGCCACGATCTGCGGCGTGAACGAGTTCAAGCGTAGTATTCCTTGTACTGCTCGAAGTAGTAGTAGGGATCCTCGCGGCCGAAGCGGCCCTTGCGCTTCATGTCGACCCGCGTGATCGCGATGCCTGCGACATTGATCCAGCTTCCGCTCATCAACCGCATCGCGGCTTGCAGGGCATCCACCGGCGTCTTGCCGAAACGGGCGAGCATGATCGTGGTGTCGGCCTTGGCAGCGACCGAGCGGGCCGAAGCGATCGGCAATACCGGCGGAAGGTCGAGCACGATATTGTCGAACTGGCTGCGCAACCCTTCGAGCAAGGCGCTGAACGCATCGCCGCTGATGAGGCTCTCGATATTCTCGCTGTCGTGCGTGATCGGCAGGATGGCGAAATTCTCTCCGTCCCACAGAAGCGCATCTTCAACCGGCGCAGCTCCTTCCAGAACTTCGCACAGGCCGGCCCGGTCGGCGATATTCATGAGCTGCGAAACGCCGCGGCGGGCATAGTCGCAATCGATGAGCAGCGTACGCCGGTGCCCTGTCGACAGGACCTGCGCGAGGCTGGTGGACGTGACGGACTTGCCCTCCTGCGGGAGAGGAGATGTAATCGCGATGATCTTGGTCGGGCCATCGGCGGTTAGTTCCACCGAAGTGATGAGCGAACGGAACGCCTCGACGAACGGGGATCGCGGTTCTTCGAAGACATAGCGAACGCCGCTGCCCTTGTGATCGAGCTTGGGGATCGAGGCCAGATAGCGTTGACCGGTCGCGTGTTCGACCTGCCTCGGGGTGGTGATGGTCCGATCGGCTGCATCGGTAAGGAAGCCCGCAAGCAGACCCAGACCCAGCCCAAGGAATGTCGCGAGAAGGACGTTGATCACCAGATTGGGGGAACTGGGCTTCGAAGGAAGCGCCGAAAGGGTGAGAATGCGCGCGTTCGGCCGCTCGGTTCCTTCGCCAGCGACGAGTTGCTGGTACGAATTGAGGTACGCCTCGTAGAGACCCTGCGAAACCTGCGCATTCCGCTGCAGTTCATCGAGCCCGGCAAGCGCACCGTTCGAGACGGCGAGGTTCGACCGCGCTCGTGACAGACTGCCCGAAAGCGAGGCGAGGCGCTGTTGCGACACGGCCGATTTCGCTTCCAGGTTCGAGATGACCCGGCCGATCTCCGCCTGGATACGCTGGCGCACTTCGGCCAGCTGGTCCTTGGACGCGATCAGCGCGGGATGATTGGGCCCGTATCGTGATGACAGGTCGGCCACCTGCGCTGCGATCGTCGATTCCTGCGTCCGCAGGTCCGAAACAACGCTCGACCCAAGTGCTTCGCCGACATCGTCGCCGCTCGACCCTGAACGGAGCTGGCGGCGGGCGGTAGCGAGGCGGGCCTGATCTTCGGCAGCAGCAGCGCGGGCCGTTGTTACCGCCTGGTTGTAGCTGGAGATTTCCTGTTCGGTGAGCGATGCGCCCGATGTGCTCAGCAGGTCGTTGCGGATGCGATAGTTCTGCAAGGCGACGGTGTCGGCCTGTGCCTGCGAGCGCAGTTCGTCCAGCCGTTCGCGAATTGCGCCGATCGATCCTGCGGTGCGTTCCTGGGTGGAAAGCAGTTCCCACTGGACGAACTGGCGCGCAAATTCATTGGCGCGGTCGGCTGCTTCCTGCGGAGTGTCTCCTTCGAAGGCGATGGTGATCGCGTAGCTCTCACCGCTGCGCGCCGCGGAAACGCGATTGATAAGGCTGTCGATGACATCCTCGCTCTCGGCCTCGCTCTTGCCATCCAGCAGGCCGGCTTCGGCAGCGACGCGCTTTGCCATTTCACGCGACTCGATAATCTCGATCTGCGTGTCGACCAGTGCGCTGTTGGGCAATTGATCGGGATTGTTCGCGGCAGCGCCCGGGCTTTCGGGCGATGGCGATTCCAGGCTGACGACCGAGCGCGCCGTGTAGGTGGGCGGCATGAGGAACGTGACCAGCACGCCCAGCGCCACGACGACGGCGAATACGGCGGCGATCAGTTTGAAGCGACGCCGGATGAAGGAAAGACTTTCGGAAAAGTCGATCGCATCGGATTCGGAGATCGAGCGATTTCCGAGTTCGGCGAGAGAACCATGAGATGCGCCGTGGACGACGAGACGGGTGCCGTGCATGTCACTCACCTTCTTGGGGACCTGAAAGGAAAAGGACGGTCATATGATGATCGCGAGTCCGATGCGGAACGTGGCGCCATCGTATGAGCGACCTCCGCCTCTTTCGGTTTGCTTGCGATAACCGGCGCCGCCGCTCAGGCTCAGCATCCGGGCAAGACGGACACGAAGCGATCCGTCGATAGCGTAGCGGGTCTCGCGGACGGGGCTGTCCTGGTAGTTCCAGCGCGCGACGTCTGCGGACAGGGCGGCAATCATGCGAGAGCCAAGGCTTTGCCGGGCTTCGAGCTGGAAGCGGCTTTGCACCACTGCCGGAATGCCGACCGAGGGTGATCGCTCGACCGTGCGGCGACCGACTGCAGCGACCTGTAGTCGCGGCGTCGGGCTCCACCGCCCGAGCACCCTGAAATCGAGGCCGTTGAAGGAACGGATCGTCGGGTCATCATAGCTGCGGTGGACGTATCCTGCCGCGACTTCCGCCTCGACCAGTTCCGACACGTTGAAGCGCGCCCCGGCGAGCAGCGAATAGCCCTCTGAATCGCGGTCACGCACCGGATTGACGTCATAGCTAGTCGCTTCATACGACGCTTCGCCGAAAGCTCGAACGCCAGGCGAAAGCCGGATGCTGCTATCGATGAATCCCCGCTTGTCCGTGACGTCGCGGAACGAAAGATCGGTATCCACCCCGCCGATCGACACGTCGGAATAGCTGCGGCGGCTGATGTTGGCCCCTGCACCGAGTTCGAGGATACCGCCGTAACGCCCGACACTCAGGCCGCCTGACGCGAAGGTATATTCGATGGGGCTGTCGCTCAGCGGATTGTCACCGAATTCGCCGCGGCTTTCCACGCGCCGTGCGATTTCCGCCGTGCCGCGGACGACGATCCCCTCTGCCAGGTCCAGCCTTGTCCTGCCGCGGATCCCATATTGCTCGCTGTTTTCCGAAGACTGTTCGAAATAGCGCCGCACTTCCCCGCTGGCGGTTACATCGATCTCATGCCTTGCGAGAGTGGGGCGATAGCTGACGCTGGGGCGCACCGAAACGAAGGTGTCGGCGATCTTGCCCGTTTCGCGGTCGTAGATGTTGGTGTCACGCGCGAGGTCGAAGTTGATCCGCGGATAGAACGCCTGGGCGCCGGACCGCAGGCCCTGCGGGGTCTGGTCCACCAGCAGGTCTTCGGGGTTCTGGACGTCCAGCGATTGGGCGATCGCTGCGTTCGGGGTGGCCAGGGTCACCGCGGCCGCAGCTGTCAGGCATATCGCCCTGAGCGGCAGTGCGGTAGATGGACGACGCAGTTTACCACTTGTTAACGATAAGTGGGGATAGTCGGCTCGTGCACGGATGTTGATCAATTCCGCTTTGCTATTATGCGCACACTCATCCAAAAGAGGTAGATGGAGGGGTTTGATGGAACTTGCCTTGCCGTTCGGAAGATCAGAATCCGCGGAGAGCATCTTGGGTAAGCCTGTGCGACCGCAGCGTTCCTTCGGGCGCGGACTGCTATTTGCAGCACCAGTGGCGATTGCCGCTTGGGCGTTGCTTTTCTGGCTTCTGTAACCGACCATCAGACCGCCCCCTTGCGAAAAACCACGGCGGGTATGGTCGCTGCCATGATCCTCAGATCCATTCCGATCGTGCGCGAACACGCGTAATAACGGTCGGTCGCGACGCGCCGACGATAGGTCGTCCCGCTTCTTCCGGTGACTTGCCAAAGGCCGGTAAGCCCCGGCTTTGTCGCATGGTAATGTGCGATGAAACGGCCATAGCGCGGGACTTCGTCACTCACGATCGGCCGCGGGCCAACCAGGCTCATGTCGCCGCGTATCACGTTGAATAGCTGCGGTAATTCATCAAGGCTCGTGGCGCGCAGAAATGCCCCAAGGGGTGTAATGCGCGGATCGTTCGCAAGCTTCTGATTTAGCGCCCATTCAGCGGACGCCGCGGCGTCCGTTTCAAGCAGGGCGCGCAAGACTTCCGCACTGTCGCAGCGCATCGAGCGGAACTTGAGACAGGCAAAATCCGATCCGTCGCGGCCCACCCTTGCCTGCCTGTAGAGCGCCGGGCCCGGATCGAAGATCCGGATGGCAACGGCGACGATGACCATGACCGGCAGGAGGAAAACAAGAAGCAGTACCGCGCCCGTTAAATCGATGCAGCGGGTGATTCCGTTCTGGGAACGGGCGAAAACGAAGGTTTCGGTCTGCTCGACCGCGCTCGCAGCGACAGGCTCGACAGCCGTGGCGGTGGAGAGCGCGGCCGATGGCGATGCCACGACGGCACCCCCATCGATAGCCGGAAGACACGTGCCATTGGCCCCCCGACCGGCGGAAAAGGGCCGGTTAACGGCGCCCTCCGGCCATGCCAGGTCAGATCGTTTCAATTGGTCGTTGTTGGTGGCTAGCAAAACCTGCCCTCGACATAGTTCGTAACTGCGATGGCCATGCTCCGAAGAACACTACCCTCTTAACGATGGCGATATTGTCGGTCTGACAGAGCGGTTTAGGCAAACGGGCATAAGGTCTAGAGCACTTACCCGCAGGGGCTAATCTCTCTGAACCCTTGGTGCTTCGAAAAGGCGCGCTTTACACTTCGTGGCAATTTCGACGTGCGGGAAACGCTTTTTCAGCGCGTCCACCGATTGCGAGGAGTTCTGAAATGGCCATCAATCACGACACCAATGCAAAGCGGTCGCTTGCACGTTTGAGCCCGGCGCTCTTGCTTGGGCTCGCTTCTGCCATTGGCCTCACCGGCTGCGCATCCAACGACTATGGCACCGTCTCCGCTCTTTCGGCGAATAGCGCGGTGGAGCGTGGGAATACTCTTGCCGCCGGCGAGACCGTCAAGGTCGGCGTCTTCAACGAACCGACCCTTACCGGTGAATTCATGATCGGGCCTGACGGCAATCTGGCGCTTCCTCTGATCGGCGTTGTCCAGGCGGCAGGACAGACTTCGACCTCGCTCGCGACGCTGATCGGCACGCGGTTGAGCGAAGGCGGCTACGTCCTCGATCCGAAGGTCAACGTCGAGACACTGGCCTATCGACCAGTCTATGTGCTGGGGGAAGTCCAGAAGCCCGGTGAGTATGCCTATTCCACCGACATGACGCTTCTTCAGGCCATCGCGAAGGCGGGTGGATACACACCCCGTGCCGCCAAGAGCTATGTCGTCCTGCAGCGGCCGACGTGGGCCGAACCGAAGCGTGTGGAGCTGAAGGAAAGCGTCCTGCAGATTGCACCTGGAGACACGATCATGGTCTCTGAGTCCTTCTTCTGATAAAGAAAATTATGTCCCAAAATGGGACAAAAAATCAAGATTAACAATTATTAACGGAAATTCACCTTTTTTTTACCAATAATTTTGGCACTCTGTCGCAGTCGCACAAAATCCGGTGAGTCGGGGAATTTGTCAGGTCTGCATCCGGCTCATCGTCGCGATGCAACCCTCACCTTGTGATGTGCCTTCTCCATGATGGGGGTCAAAACATGGGTAGTTCCGTTAAGCTGATATGCCACAATGCTATTGCTCGCGAGGGTCTGGTACGAATCCTTTCGGCTGAAGACTTCACTTCGGTCGAAGCAGTCGGCGAACTCGATGCAGCCGCATGGCCTCCGACCGACGAGGTCGAGCTCGTCGTCATCGACGTTGCGGAACATGCCAAGAGGGATGAGATCCTGGACAGCATTGCCGCTGACTGTCCCTTGGCGCGTCCGGTGATCCTTGCGGACACGCTGGAGCTTGGCTCTCTCCTGTCCTGCTTTCGCAAGGGCGCACACGGGTACATCATCAAGGACCTGGACTGCGCCAGCCTACTGGCTTCCCTGAAACTTGTCGCTACCGGGCAGAAGATCGTTCCTTCGTCGATCATCGGCGAGTTCGAGAGCCAGTTGCCGTCTTTCGAAAGCCATGACGCTTCCGAAGAGTCGCTGAGCCGTGCGAACCTTTCCAACCGCGAAACGGATGTCTTGTGCTGCCTGATGGCAGGGCTTTCGAACAAGTTGATCGCCCGCAAGCTCGACGTGAGCGAAGCGACGATCAAGGTTCACGTGAAAGCGATCCTCCGCAAAATCAAGGTCGGCAACAGAACGCAGGCAGCGATCTGGGCCAATTCGAAGGGATCGGCCTTGACGTCCACGCACAATTGGGCCCGTCGTCAGACCGAGCTTTCCAACGAGGCTATTGGCTCTGCGTGATCCTCCGCATGGGATCAAGATGCGTCTACCTTGGTGGCCGCAAGCTGACCCCGCGATCCAATTACCAGGCTTGCATCGTTCTGTCGCTTCACGTGCTGCCCTGAAGCCACAATTGGGGGCGTAAGCCGAAAGGCCGCTTTGTGCGCCCGATCTCCCGATACCGGACAGTCTCCTTTCGGCCCATCAGCAGTCAAAGGGCGCCCATCAATTGTCCGGTCCGTTGTGCCGGACACCAAAAGCGACTGTCACCTTGCCTTTCCCAAATTCTTGGAACAGCCTTGGCGCATTCTAAAGCGCCAAGCGTAATTCTACTGCGACCGTACGTCCTATCGGATCCGAATAGATCAGCTGATAAGCCTCCGGAACATTGCCAACCTGACTGCTGGTCAAGCGGCGAGCCTTGGTCAAATTGGCTATTACCCCAGACAAGCGCCCCTTTTTAGCAAGATCCGAGGTCTCAAAGATCGAGCCAAGTCCGACAAATCCGCGCAAGTTCATAGTGAACTTGTGCCCAAATCGCAGTCTGTCCCTTTCGGTAACGGTCCCAATCGAAAGTAGGCTGACCCCAGTATAATAACCGTCGAGCTGCAGCCCCATCGTTCCCTTCGTAACGGCGATAGTTCCGTTTGCGGTGTGACGGGTCCGCCCGCCGCCAACACCGATCACCCCACCTTCGAGCAGGTCAACAGCAGGAGCGCCGTCCTGCAAGGTGATCGTGTCCGACAGAGCCATCGAATGACTTGCATTGAGCCGAAGCTGGGGCCGTGCTGCCACACCCTGTTTCGCGCCGCTCAACGGGATCGTTGCCGCGATGCTAGTCTGGAGCGTTTCCTGTTTATGGGCGCCGAAATTAACCGGCCGGGAATCGACGGTGATCAGGCGACCGCTCGCATCCCGGACGAAACGTTCGGGGAAGGCATAGATCAAGGAACTGCCCGTCGGCGGAACGGCGCCAATTTGGTAATGAGTGGTGCTTTGCACAAAAGCGGTGCTCAATTGCAGATTGATCTTGCGAGCAGGTGCGGCGCTGACCGCGAAACGGCGGGTCGTCGTTCGCGGCGTCCTGAGCTCGGGATTACCGCCGTAAATCAGCGTTGCGTAAACAGTTTCATCAACGACTGGGTCGAATACGCTGATATTGTCGATGCTATAGACACGCGTGGTCAGCAGGTCCGGATCGACCGGCATCTGCGCGCGTCCGGTACTGGCGGTAAACTGTATCCACGGTCTGACCTGCCAGTTCGCGGCCAGCGACCAGCGTTCTAGCCGTTCGCCACCCGAAAGCCAGTTGCGGCCCAAATCACCGTCGAGTGTCAGCCTGCCAAACCGCGGCCCTGCAAGTACCGGCAGGGACAGACCCAGCGCCAAATTGCGGTCGGTGCGGGTATATTCGTTCGCATAGGTTGACCGTGGGTCATACCTGACCTGTGTTACGTCCAGCGAGGTGCGAAGCCGAGCAAGACCTGCGGGCAATTGCACAAGCGGCGCGTTGATCGCGACATTTGCGCCAAGGTCGCGCGACTTGCTGCCGGAGCGAAAGCGACCGATGGTCGCCGTCGCGGTTTCGGGATTGTCGAACCGAAACAGGGTATCGCGCAGCGCCACACGCAGCCCGGCACTACCCTGCCACTGGCCTGACGTGGCAAGCAACGTCGTGGTAAGTGAACCGCCCTGCGCACGGTACCGCGTCGTCAGCGGCTCTGCGAACGCCGATCCGTTCAAACCGTCATCGCGTGCCCAGTTCATCCGGCCGGCAGCCTGAAGGTCGAGCCATGACAACAGCCGCATCGAACCCGTGGCGTTCATGTCGATGCCGCGTGATGCGGGGCGCAAGCTTCGGTAGGGGCGCTCATCAACTCCGGCGACGGGCGTACGATCGACGTCGCGTTCGCTCTCGGTCAGAAGGGAGGAATCGCGAAAAGCGAGAGACAGGTTAAGCCGGTCCCGCCCTTTCACGCGGGTTAGAACCGCCTCCAGGTCATCGTCGGAAAAACCGCCCTCGGTCGCCATGCGGTGCGACACGGTCGCCGTCACGCTGGCCACCGAAGGTTTTAGGACAACGTTATAGACACGCTCACCCGGCGCACCGCCCACGCGGACGGCCGATCCCTGCGGCAGGATTTCCACCCGTTCGATCGCTTCCGGGGGAAAGCCATCGATATCGCCCCTGTCGGGGATCGGGCGCCCGTCGACAAGGATGGTCGGCTCGGCATCGGCATAGTCGTCCTGGATCGCATCGATCACCTCACCGATGGTGCCTGCGCCGTAGGAAGCGACGGCATCGGGGTCGAGCACGTCTTCTGGCGGCAGATCGGCCAGAGGTTCGACGATACGCGTGCCAAGAACGATGATGGGGTCGCCGTCGATGCCGCCATCGGAACGCGCCCCGTCCTCGGCATGAGCCACGCCGCCACTCGCAATCGCAAGCGCCGATAGCGACGCAACGCAGGCGAAAGCCCGTCTCATTCCGGTTCGGTCATCTGCGAAAAGCGAAACCCGGCCGCCGCAGCATTGCGACGGCCGGGCTCAGGCCTTGCGATCGTTGGTCGATCAGATGGTCGGCGTGATAGCCAGCGGATAGCTGATGCCGCCATAAGTCACGGTCAGACCGTCGCCGCTACTGGAGATCAGTTCGACGTTCGAGATCACGCCATCGGCAAACTGGCCGCCGGGGCAGCTGCCGCCTTCGACCGGAACTTCGCCAGTCGAGTTTTCGACGCCGAAACCGAGAAGGTTGAAGCCGGTCACCTTGCCCTGAGAGTTCTTGCGCGTGTCATAAGCGATCGACGAATTGATGCCGGTCGTCTTACCGCGACGCTGCGTGCGCGGTTCCTGAACCTTGTCTTTGCCGACTTCAACCGTGAAGGTGCAGTCGTACTTGTAGGTTTCTTCCGAGACGTAGGAGAACGAAACGCCGGCTGCATTCTGCTGAAGCTTCTGGTCATTCCAGCCATAGAGCAGTTGGACATCACCCTTGCCGACAAAGCCCGTACCGCTGGTGGCATCGAACGTGACAGCAGCGAATGCGACGCTCGACATCATGGCAACAGCAATACCCGAACCGATCAGGATCTTCTTCATTGGAAATAACCTTCTCACCCCACACGCGAATCCATTTCCGCGGACAGGGAGGGAATAATTAAGTGTTTGGTTACCGATAATTAACTTTGGTGAACTGCGCCAAACTTGTTCCGAACAGGGACTCCGCAAAAGGGTACCCGCCGAAGTCGCGGCATTTCGATCAGACGAGAGTTTGAAGAACCATGAGCAATTCGGTCCGACTGCTGACCGAAAGCTTTTCATATATCCGGTTAAGATAGACTTTGACGGTTCCTTCGGTCAGCCCAAGCTCTTCACCGATCGCGCGGTTGCGAAGGCCCTTGCGGACAAGCGCGATGATTTCGCGGTCGCGATGGGAAAGGGAGTTGAGCGGTGACTGGCTCCTGCTCGCCATCAATTGGGTATGCCTGTTGCGAAGTTCGCGCGGGATGGCATTGCGACCGGAAGCGACCTTGTCGAGACAATCGACAAGAAGATGTTCACCCCCGTTCTTAAGCACGATGCCTTCAACGCCCGCATCCATCAGCGCAACCAGATCATCGTCATTCAGATCGGCTGTGAGGACCACGACTGCTGGCCTCCGCACCTTGGCGATCAGCTCCTGAACTACCTCGACCCCGCTTTTCTCCGGCATCCTTGCGTCAAGGACGACGATATCCGGTTCAAGCTGTTCGATGAGCATTAGGGCTTCGTTACCATTCGTCGCTTTCCCGATGATGTCGTGCGACGACTGACCAAGAAGCGCGACCAGCCCCGACAGCATGAGCGGATGATCATCGGCGATGACGATGCGGCTCATGTCAGCTTGCTCCGCCTGCCTGCGGATCGGGCAGGACTATCGAAAGGCAGGTGCCTTCGGCGCTGCTTCGCACATCCAGATGCCCTTTCAATCCGCTCACACGTTCGCGGAGGGAAACGGGTTCGAAGCCTTCAGCCCCCGCTGTGCCCTGCCCGTCGTCGCAAAGGTCCATCCTTAAAATGCCGTCGTCCATTCCAAGGGTGATCGAAACTGTTTTTGCCCGTCCATGCCGGACCGCGTTGCCGACCGCCTCGCGCACCATGTGCAGCAGTTCTTCCTCGATCATCGACGATGCGACGATCGCAGGGCCGGGCTCCAGAACACACGATATCCGCCATTGGGTTTCGAGTTGTTCGGCCAATGCTGCGATCGATGGCCTTAGATCGGCGCGGTCCCTTTCGATGCGGGGCTGGCGGAGCGCCGAGATCAGGGTTTTGAGCCGCCCTTGCTCTTGCGACAATTCGCCCTGCAATTCGCCGATCGCCGTGCGCAGGTTCGGGTCTTCCTCCATCCGGCGCAACGCTTCCAGGCGGAAGGAAAGCCCCGCGAGGATTTGGGCAACGGAATCGTGCACGTCGCGGGCCAGCGACAGACGCACACGGTTGGCCGAAGCCTCTCGCCCGTTTTCCGAAAGCACCCACCGTTGAAGCAGGTTTTCGGCAAGCTCGGCCAACATCGCCCCCACCTTCAGATCCCGTGTGCTGAAATTGCCGTTTCCGGTCACCACGACCATCCCTTCGAAGCCGGGGGTCGAGACAGGGATGACCAGCCCTTCCGGATCGTTCAGAACAGCCTCTATTTGCGCCCTTTCTAGCGTAGAAATCAGTTTGCGCGGCTTGGTGTCCCTCGAACTCATCGCATCGCCGGTGCGAGTATCGAAAAGGAACGCGGTTTCAGGCTGGCGGTCGAATTTGAACAACGGGCCGTTCGTTGTCGAACGTGCTTGCCCCGCGCCGATCAACACGAAGATTTCGCCCGGTTCGTCCCTGTCCCGAAAGGAACTCCATCCCGTGGTTGATCGAGTGCGGATTCGGGCCTCCGCCTGGATAGCCGCCATTATGCCCGAAGGCCCCGCAGTTTCGGCAAGCGTCGCCTGAAGGCGGCCAAGGGTGCCGCCTTCGGTCCTGCCTAGTGTGTAAAAGATGAAGAGAAGCGAAAGGACCGCGAGATAGACGCTCCTTACCAGCACTCTTTGTGCGTCGGGCGTGATTTCGAAAAGGACGCTGGAAATAGCGCCGGCGACAAGGAAGATCGCATTCACCGCAATGGCGGTCCAAATGGTGCCCCACCCTCCCCAGCGCAGCGACGCGGACAACAGTAGGAAGACCGAAAAGGTAAAGAACGGGCTCGTGTAGCCATCGGTCGTCAGGACGACGATCGCGAAGACTGCAAGGTCGATGGTATGGGAAGGCAGGGCGAGGCGCTGATCGCGCGCCCAACTGTTCCACGTCAGCGCAAGAAACAAAGCCGCCGTCACGACATAAAGGGCAAGGATGAAGTACGTGCTGTCAGGTGCGGCACTGGGCTGCGAAGGATCAACGTAGATGGCCAGAAGAAATGTGCTGGCCAGCGTAATCCGCGCCAGGGCTGTTATGCGGCTGGGCTTTGCAATCAACACCTGCGCCGTTCCATTTGCCATCAACTCCGAACATTGAGAACCTGGTTTCTCGGCTTATCGGTTAAGACGGCTTCTTGCCCAATTGGTCAAGATCCGAGATCAATCGCCTTCTTTATCTCATCGAAATCGTTGAAGCAGAACCGTGCACCCATCTGATGGCCGCAGTAGCGAGTGAGTGCTGGCCATAATGGTGGTCGGTGCCAATGTCCGCTTTCACAGCTTGCAGCCCAACACCGGACAGTCTGTTATCGGCCCAAAAGCCGAACATCGCGGGAGTTTGGCACTAAGGTCGTCCCTATGCGTGAACACCTGCGTCAACGCTCTCGATAAAGCTGATGACTGCGGAGCCTAGGCCATCTTTAACAAGTTGATCTGTGGTCTTGCCGTTAAAGCCGGGGATTGGGAAATGGGTATACCACTCGCATGCCTCAGCTTTCGACGCGAAGCGCGGCTCGAGGATGGCGATGATTTCGTTCTTCGTCATATCGATTCTTCTGCCCCGCAACCGTAGTGATTAGCCGCGCTTATAATTGACTTTGAATCTAACAATCCGAGCCGCGGTGAAAAGCCCATTGCGTTTTGCTAAATCTGATCGAGTGATTTCCCCATTCGCAAGAGCCTGGGCATCTGCATCACGCTGCGCCTACTTCTCCTTGCGGCGCGCTTCTGAGTCTAGTTCCGAGCGTTCGACCATAGGTATCTCCGATGCAAATCGATATGCCCAATCCAACGCCCGCTGGCTAGCATTGGCAGATCAGAACCAACTTTGCACCTGGGCGCACCTCCCAACAACTGGCTGTCAGTGTTCGGTGGTTCTTCGTGGCAATGGGAACCGCGGCGGGGGCAATATTACCTGCACAATTTCCTGCGCGAACAGCCCGACCTCAACTACCATTGCGAAGAAGTACAGGAGGCCGTGCTCGAGGTGTGCCGTTTCTGGTTGGAGATGGGCGTTGACGGCTTCCGGCTCGATGTCTGCGCCTTTTATTTTCACGACCGGTCTCTGAAGGACAACCCACCGGCAGAAGCCCCGCACGGGTCGCACTTCATGTTCAACCCATATTCGCTGCAGGAACATCGCAACGACATCGCCCAGCCTGAAAATCTGCATTTCCTTAGAAGGTTGCGGGCCTTGTCGAATGAATACGAAGGTCGCGCCCTGCTGGGAGAATTGCATCAGAGTGATGGCGAAGCATTACATCATGCCTATACCGGCCCGGACCGTCTGCAGCTGGCCTATGGATACTGGCTGCTGGGCGCCGACACACTCAACGCATCCACGATAAGGCGCACAGCCGAGAACCTGCGCTTCGGCCCGAATGACGGATGGCCCTGCTGGGCGCTGGACAATCACGATTTCCATCGCTCAGTGTCCCGTTTGGGATTGGAGGAGAGACCCGATGCGGCTCTTGTCACGCTGATTGCACTGACCTGCATGCGCGGTGCGACCTGTCTTTACCAAGGTTCGGAACTCGGCTTGCCGAATGCCGATATCCCTTACGAGGATCTGGTCGACCCGTACGGCCGTGAGTTTTACCCGTCATTCATTGGACGCGACGGAGCGCGTACACCGATGCCTTGGGATGCGGACAAGCCGCACGCGGGTTTCAGCCAGGCGAAGCCTTGGCTGCCCATGACTGAACCGCACCGGCAGCTATCGATAAGGCAGCAAGAAACGTTGCCTGGATCGACGCTCAACCGCACGCGGAGGTTCCTTAACTGGCGACAAGGCATTCCCGCTCTTCGTCTGGGCGGCATGCATTTTCTCGACGTGCCGACCAACGTCCTGGGTTTCACGCGTAAGCATGATTCCCAGGATGTCAGTTGCCTGTTCAACCTGTCCGCCTGCGAGGTGCACATCCCACTGGATGGGGCCGTGCTCGGCCAACCGTTACACGGTCACGGGTTTGCAGCTGTTGTTGAAAATGGCGAACTAGTTCTTCCCGCCCATGGCGCTTGGTTTGGAGCGACGAACTGATGCGCCCGGGACGCGAGGCGCTGATCGCGGAAGCAATGCTGCATCATCCGAAATCGAGCCATTCGAACGTCGAGTGGTGGCGCGGCGCGATGTTCTACGAGATCTATATGCGCAGCTTCAAGGACAGCAACGGAGACGGCATCGGCGACCTGAAGGGCGTTCTGGAAAAGTTGGACTATATCGAAAGCCTGGGCGTCGATGGCCTATGGCTCTCGCCTTTCTATCCTTCGCCACAGAAGGACTTCGGATACGATATCACCGATTTCTGCAACATCGATCCCATGTTCGGGTCAATGGGCGACTTTTTAGAATTGATTGAAGCAGTCCATGATCGCGCTCTAAAACTCCTGATCGATCTTGTGCCGTGCCACACGTCCGAGCAACATCCGTGGTTTCTGGAAAGCCGGTCGGGGCGCGATAACGCTAAGGCCGACTGGTACATTTGGGCCGACAGTGCATCGGATGGCGGGCCGCCCAACAACTGGTTGTCGAGTTTCGGCGGTTCGGCATGGGAATGGGATCCGCGCCGATCGCAGTATTATTATCATCCGTTTCTCACCTGCCAGCCTGCGCTCAATTTGCGCAATGACGACGTTCTGAAAGCTGTCATCGGCATCTTTGAATACTGGATCGAGCTCGGCGTGGATGGTTTCAGGCTCGACGCGGTGCAATGCCTCTGCTGCGACCCTTGGCTACGGCCCAACCCCTTCGCGCCTGACGGCGAGACGAACATGATGGTCGGAGGCGGTCCGAATAACCCCTTCCGCAAGCAGTTACACCTGTTCGATCGTGATGTGCCAGAAGCAATCCCCGTGATTGAAGCTATGCGTGATGCGGTCCGGAACTACGAGCCCGAGCGTGTGTTGATCGGCGAACTGGCCGATGTCGATTCTAGCCGCACCGCAGTAAAGTACACAATGCGCGGCGAGCGTTTGCATGCTGTCTACGACTTTGACTTAATTAATGCTGCTAGATCTTTGAACGACTGGCGAGATCTGCTCAGCATAAGGGCCCGCTTCATGGGATCAGGTTGGATGATGAACGTTCTCACCAATCACGATTCCGTCCGGGCAGTTTCGAACCTGACCTTGTTTGCCGAGGAGGAAGGAGACCGGGCCGCGGCTGCCAAGTTATTGCTTTTCATGCAATCAACATTGTTGGGTGGCAGTATAATCTTTCAAGGAGAAGAGCTTGGCCTTCCTCAACCTGAGCTCGAAAATGACGACCTACGGGATCCTTGGGGCAAGAACCTTTGGCCCGATTTCGCTGGCCGCGACGGCGTGCGCACGCCAATTCCTTGGACTCGATCGAAGACGAAGGCAGGGTTTACGCAGGCCGACAAACCGTGGTTGCCTGTGCCACAAGAGCATTTCGAACTATCCGTAGCCGCACAAGATGCAGACAAAAAATCGGTACTGAACTTCTTTCGGGAGCTGATGGCGTGGCGTCGCGAAGAGCCATTAGTAAGGTGCGGCGCCGAACTGGTCTATGATGTCGATGTAGCCCCGGTGATCGCCTACGACCGTTTTGACGACGAGCGCCGTCTGACATTCGTCGTCAACGTGAGCCTGGACCAACAATGGTTTGCGACCAATGATCACGATGCGCTCATCAAGTTGGCAGGTTGTGTCGAAGAAAATTCAAGGCGCGGAATTTCAATACCACCACTTGGCTTTGCCATTATAAAGAGGGGGGATCATCTAGGTCACGATCAGTGATCGCCCATCCGAAGCCGGTGGGCTAGCGAGCCTCGACAAGACTTGGTCGCATCGTTTTCATAGCCATACGAGCTATAAAATTAGGCTTTGGAAGTTTCTCGCCATCGTCCTCCCCTGCCCCGATCAGCCAAGTCGGGATCTCCTTAACTCATTGGCAAAGTTGTTCAGAATCGCGTGATCAGCACACGGAACCAGTTCGCACCGTGCGCGGGCAAGCCAAACATGAGGTTTGAACTCACTAACTTCACTCAAGGATTGCTTGGGAATTTCCCCACTTGCTAGCTCGGCTTCTTTTGTTTCCTCCGTTCGATCGGCCCATATTGAGTAGCCGCAATGCCGAAAAGACCAAGAGGCAAGATTGCAAGCAACGGCAACTGCTCTAGCTGAAGGGCCGCTTGTTCTAGCCTTGGCCAGTCAGGGGATTTCCTAGTTCGAAACAATTCCTGGTTAAGAGCGTTGTAATGCTAGCGTCCAGATCTCTCTGAAAAGGGACAAAAGATGTAGATCATCGTCTTCGGTTTTGCAGCTGCGGCCTTCTTCGTTGTCTCGCTGGCAGCCAGTTTCTGGCTAATGCTTCACATGACCAACGTTGCATCAGCATTTGAGATAAATGCCGGCTGGTTCGCCTCTAGAACACGCACTTCATTCACAGTAAGAAGTGCCGGTTGCGATAGCTGTCCTGCCAGGAGATCCGGCGCTCTGCATTGCTGTGGCTATTGGTATAGCCGCAGCGTGACAAAAGAGATCGAATCCAGATGCACTTCTTGCGCAATCGAATCGTCGACGATGCGCGTCAGGAATTTCATCGCCAGGAAAGGACTGCCATGACATCCCCCGCCAACCTACCGCTCGCCACCGCCACAGCCGGTTTCTTGGCGGTCATCGCATTATCCGGCTGCGCAACCACGACGATGGGAGCAAGTGTCGAGAGAGGTGAGGCTCGTCTCGCCGAGATGCTTGCCGGGCGAACCGCCGGCGAGCCGCAAAGCTGTATCTCCGCATACGCCTCTAGTCGCCTAAAGGTGATCGACGAAACCGCCGTCGTCTACGATGCTGGCGACACGATCTATGTGGCGCGGCCTGATAACCCTCGCTCGCTCGACACCAAAGACGTTCTCGTGATCGAGCGCACCGGTGGCCAATTGTGCAAGCAGGACGTCGTTCGCACCGTGGACAGGACACTAGGCTTTAATACCGGGGTCGTCTTCCTTAGCGATTTTGTGCCTTATCGCTGATGAAGCAGTGGGAATATTCGTCGCGATCTAACCGTGGGAAGGCCATCCCGGAACGCTGTTAGGTTGATTGTCGCCAGCGCGAGCATGAGTACCATCGGAATCTGTTCGTGCCCCGGGAGAACAGAAATTTGGTCAGGCTGCTCTGCGTTTGCGCTCCCTAGTAAGGGTCATCCGGCACATGCGGCCGGGCCGATGTCATCGCTCTCGGTTCGCGTTTCCTGCATTTCATTTCTTCCTTCGCGACCTCTTCACGTCAGCCAGGATAGGGGGTCTGCTTAAGCAGTCCGGCGAGATGCGCGGCATTGCCGGCGACCATCGCCGCCGTCTGTGTGACCTTGTCGGGGACCTCTTCAAGATCCTTGAAATCTATTGACCCCATCGCCTCGCCAACCCAGTAACACGCTGCCACGGCCGGAATGGTAAAGCCCACGTCGTTGAGCGCCTGAAAGAGCTGCGCCGCAGAACAGTGCGCGCCGTCCTCATTGCCTACGATCGCGGCAACAGCGACCATGGAAAAGCTCGGCATCCGCCCCTTATCGTCAGTCTCACCAAGAAAGGCATCGAGCCGTTCGAGCACCCGCTTCGCGACGCTGCTGGCCTGACCCATCCATATCGGGCCACCGAAAATCAGGATGTCGTGAATGAGCAGCTCCTCGCGCAAGGCGGGCCAGTCATCACCGTCTCCTTCGTCCGAGGTCACACCGGGCTTGATGTTGAGCGATGCCACCCGGACGGTTCGGGTTACTGCGACTTCGTGCTTTTCGAACGCGTCTTTCAGCAACGAAATCATCACATCGGTTGAGGATGCCTGGCCCGGATCGGCCTTTAGTGAGCAGTTGAGAGCAAGCGCTTTGATTGTCATTTAACCTTAACGGGACGCCAAGCGGCATGTTCCGAAAATTCAGGGGACAAAGTGCCGTCGAGAGGCAGATGCGTGCGTCGATGCGGTGCGTCATGTCCCAGGCACGCTTGCCACCATTCTGGAAACCTGATCGTTCTCCGCCTAGTTAATAACCTAATCGACTCTTCAGCTTGATTTAATTCCTTAGAATTATCTTGCGGTGACAGCCTGCGCAGAGCCATCGGTAGTTCGAGCGATCGCCAGTGCCGCCCTTGGCAAGCGGCACGATTTGGTCAGCGTGTATGCCGACCGTGTTGCGGCTGCCAAGGTGCAGTGCTCGTATAGGATGACGGTCTGCTTCAGGTGCTCGCGCATCCTGGCGTGCTCGCGTCCATAACCTTGCTGCCGGCGTGTCCTGCCTCCCTTGTCCGAGGGTTTGCGCTTAGAGATTGAAACGGATTGCGCAGCCAGCCCGCCGAGCATAATTCTCCCGCTTTCGAGGAGGCGTCGGCATGCTTGTTCGTCTGAAGTGCGTAATTCCCGCCATTGTTGCTCTGAGTGCCTGCGCGACAAGCGACCCCGGTTGGATTGGATCTGGTGCGGAACCTTTCGATCAGGCGCTCGCATCCTGCCATGCGCAGGTTGCCAAGATTCAAAACCAGGTCGAGCGGGAGGCTGCATTGTACCGATGTATGGCCGTGAAGGGCTGGACGCGCGCAAAACATTCGGTCGGCGGGTCATCTCCGCCTCCAAGCGCCTGATGACAAACTAAACCTTAAATTATTTGAATTAACGCTTCGGCTTCTGACTTGGCGTGTCCCCTTCGCTCGGTCAAATCTACGGTCACGAGTCGAGCATTTCTGTTTCGCAAGAGCCAACGGTCTGGCGTTGGGATCGTATCCAATGCACACGTACAGGATAAAGCTCGCCGATGATGGCATCGGCGTCGAACGCACTGTTGAATTTGAGGGAGAGGATATGCCGCTGCCCTCAATGTCCTGAGCACTATCGATGGAGGTCGTCGCGCAGAACTCTTCGAGGATGGCAACTTCGTGTGCGCCCTGAAACAGGACCAAAGGTTTAAGGGTCTTTGGAAGATCAGAGGCGGATAGCTGCGGTTAGGATGCATCAGAAAGCCATCGCCGGTTGGCCATCGGTTACGAAGAGCTTTGCTGTGCCGGCAGTCGAAAACCTTTCGCTGCCACGTGTCTTACAGTGGTTTCGCCTGAACGTGCTTTGACCCCACAGCCGGTTCCCCGCACGGCCCGTCGTTATTGACAAGCGTGCAAGCGAAATCGTGATACGCTCGGCGGGTCGGGTCATTCCCCCAACGTAAGCCCGATGGGGCCGGGAAGGCTGATCGGTCCTCCTCGATGAGAAGTAGACATGAGTATCGGGCTGCAATCTTCTCGGTCCGCTCTGATCGCTTAGGCTCAGTGCCCGTCGCAGGGGATTGGTGAGGGCGATTTTTCCGTGGTCAGCGGATGTGGTATATGCGCTGGCCGGGGGACGATGTCGGACTTGGCGGGTCGAGTGGCGACGCTGGCCAGGTCCGACACTTGAGGACAGACCCATGGAAACATTCCATCTGCACTTGAGAACGGCGCTGCAAAATTAGGCCACGGTAGCGGCGGCGAAGTGCTGCTGCGGGCGGCGTAAAAGTCGTCCACTTTTTCCCTTTCGCGATGGCGGCGAGGGGGATGAGGGATTTACACCGTGGAACTTTACCTGAGGGTTCGTCTGGCGTGTTCTGAAGGGATGAGCCAGCGCGAGGCAGCGAAGCATTTCAACATATCGCGCGACACGGTTCGCAAGATGCTGTCGTATTCGGTGCCGCCCGGTTACCGTCGCAGCGCCCCGGTGCGGCGACCGAAGCTGGAAGCGTTCATACCGATCATCGATGGCTGGCTGGAAGGGGACCGGTCGGTTCCGCGCAAGCAGCGCCATACGGCGAAGCGTGTGTTCGACCGCCTTCGCGCAGAGCATGGCTTCACCGGCGGTTACACGATCATCAAGGATTACATCCGGGAGCGGGTTCAGCGCAGCCGGGAGATGTTCGTGCCGTTGGCGCACGCCCCCGGCCACGCACAGGCTGATTTCGGCGAGGCTCTGGTTGAGATCGGCGGTGTGGAGCAGAAGGCGCACTTCTTCGTGCTCGATCTGCCGCACAGCGATGCCTGCTACGTGCGGGCCTATCCGGCGGCCGTTGCCGAGGCGTGGATGGACGGCCACGTTCATGCCTTCGCGTTCTTCGGCGCGGTACCGCTCTCGATCGTCTACGACAACGATCGCTGCCTGGTCTCTAAGATCCTTCCTGACAGCACGCGGCGGCGCGCGAGGCTGTTCAGCGCCTTTCTGTCGCACTACCTGATCCGCGATCGTTACGGCCGCCCTGGCAAGGGGAACGACAAGGGCAGCGTGGAAGGTCTGGTCGGCTATGCCCGCCGCAACTTCATGGTCCCGATCCCCCGGTTCGCGACATGGGAGGCGTTCAACCTGTGGCTCGAGGAGCAATGCCGCAAACGGCAGAACGATCGGCTGCGCGGCGAGAACGAGACGATCGGCGAGAGACTGCAACGCGATCTGGCGGCGATGCAGGACCTTCCGGCATCGCCGTTCGAGGCCTGTGACCAGACCAGCGGCCAGGTCTCGTCGCAGGCGCTGGTGCGCTACCGGACCAATGATTACTCGGTACCGGTACGCTTCGGCCACCAGGAAGTATGGATCAGGGGCTATGTCGGCGAGGTGGTGATCGGCTGCCGGGGCGAGGTCATTGCCCGTCATCCCCGCAGCTATAGCCGCGAAGACGTGACCTTCGATCCGGTCCATTACCTTCCCCTGATCGAACAGAAGATCAATGCCCTCGATCAGGCCGCGCCCTTGCAAGGCTGGAACCTGCCCGAGGCGTTTGTGACGCTGCGCCGGCTGATGGAAGCGCGCCTGAACCGTCATGGGGGCAAGCATGGCCGGCGCGAGTATGTGCAGGTGCTGCGCCTGCTGGAAAGCTTCACGCTTGCCGATCTGCATGCCGCGGTGAAGCAGGCCCTTGATATGGGCGCGATCGGCTTCGATGCGGTGAAGCACCTTGTATTGTGCCGGGTTGAACGCCGGGTGCCCAGACTGGATATGGCGATCTATCCCTACCTGCCCAGGACGAGGGTGGAGACGACATCGGCGCGCTCGTACATGCGGCTGTTGTCGGGCGAGACGAAGGACGCGGCATGAGCAGCCCGGCTCCCGAACTGCTGCTCACCAATCACCTCAAGACGCTCAAGCTGCCGACGTTCCTGCGTGAGCATGACAAGCTGGCCCGGCAATGCGCGGCAGAGGGCGTGGATCATGTCCGCTATCTTGCCCGGCTTGTCGAACTGGAACTGATCGACCGGGAACGGCGGATGGTCGAGCGCCGGATCAAGGCCGCGCGGTTCCCGGCGGCCAAGAGCCTCGACAGCTTCGATTTTACCGCCATCCCGAAGCTCAACAAGATGCAGGTGCTCGAACTGGCGCGCTGCGAATGGATCATCCGGCGCGAGAACGTCATCGCCCTTGGCCCGTCAGGAACCGGCAAGACCCATGTCGCGATCGGCCTGGGCCTCGCGGCCTGCCAGAAGGGTCTGACAGTCGGTTTTACCACCGCGTCCGCGCTGGTCAGCGAAATGATGGAAGCACGCGACGAACGCCGCCTGCTGCGCCTGCAAAAGCAGATGGCCGGATACAAGCTCCTCATCATCGACGAGCTGGGGTTCGTTCCCCTGTCAAAGACCGGCGCGGAACTGCTGTTCGAACTGATCTCGCAGCGTTACGAGCGTGGCTCGACGCTGATCACCAGCAACCTGCCGTTCGACGAATGGACCGAAACGTTCGGTTCCGAGCGCCTGACCGGCGCGCTTCTCGACCGGCTTACCCACCACGTCAGCATCCTGGAAATGAATGGCGAGAGCTATCGTCTGGCCCAGAGCCAGGCACGAAAAGCACGCCCCAACCCCTGACAGAAATGACAATCCGGGTGTTGGCGACCCCCGCTCGGGCTACGCCCTC
>NZ_LYWY01000033.1:0-112500 GCF_001661915.1 Croceicoccus pelagius | reverse complement strand
CTAGATAAGGGGCGATGCCGCCCGATCATGCCACGACAAAAACGCTCGACACCGCTGCCGACTGGCGGGTGATGAAGCGTTTCCTTCCTTACCTCTGGCCCAAGGGCAATACGCCCCTGCGCCGCCGGATCGTCATCGCCATGTTCATGGTGCTGATCGCCAAGGCGACGACGCTGGCGCTGCCCTTTGCCTACAAGAACGCCATCGATGCGATGACGACGCCGAGCAACGCGGCGGCGATGGCGGCCATGGCTTTGGTCATCGCCTATGCCGCGGGCAGGTTTGCGGGCGTCTTGTTCAACAACTTGCGCAACATCGCGTTCGAGCGGGTGGCGCAGGACGCGACGCAGACCCTGGCCGCCGACGTGTTCGCTCGGCTTCACCGCCTGTCGCTCAAATTCCACCTGTCGCGCCGAACCGGGGAGGTTACCAAGACGATCGAGCGCGGGACCAAGAGCATCGACACCATGCTCTACTTCCTGCTGTTCAACATTGCGCCGACCGTGATCGAGCTGATCGCGGTGGCGGTCGTCTTCTATATCAACTTCGGGTGGACACTTGTGGCCGCGACGGCCGCGACGGTCGTCGCCTATGTCCTCGTCACCCGCTGGATCACCGAGTGGCGCACCCAGTTGCGCGCGCAGATGAACGACCTTGACGGACAGGCGCTGTCGCGCGCGGTCGACAGCCTGCTGAATTACGAAACGGTCAAGTACTTCGGTGCAGAGCATCGCGAGCAGGAGCGGTACGAGCGCGCCACCCGTGCCTATGCCAACGCAGCAACCAAGAGCGAGAATTCGCTCGGCCTGCTCAACATCGCGCAGGCCGTGATCATGAACCTGCTGATGGGCGGGGCCATGGCCTATACCGTGTGGGGATGGAGCCAGGGACGCCTGACGACCGGCGATCTGGTTCTGGTGAACACCTACCTCACCCAGCTCTTCCGCCCGCTCGACATGCTCGGCATGGTCTATCGCACGATCCGGCAGGGCCTGATCGACATGGCCGAGATGTTCAAGTTGATGGATACGCCGCTGGAAGTGTCCGATGCGCCGAACGCGCCTGCACTGGACATGCGACGGCCTACCGTGGTCTTCGACAAGGTGCGCTTCGGTTACGAGAAGCACCGCGAGATCCTGCATGGCCTGACTTTCGCGGTCGAAGCCGGAGAGCGCGTCGCAATCGTTGGCCCGTCGGGCGCGGGCAAGTCGACGATCGCACGGCTCCTGTTCCGCTTCTACGATCCGCAAGCCGGGCGCATCCTGATTTCGGGCAAGGACATTCGCACCGTCACGCAGGAATCGCTGCGCCGACATATCGGCGTGGTGCCGCAGGATTCGGTGCTGTTCAACGACACCATCGGCTACAACATCGCCTATGGCCGTGAAGGCGCGACCCGCGGAGAGATCGAGGCAGCGGCGCGCGGTGCGGCGATTGCCGACTTCATCGAACGACTGCCCGACGGCTACGAAACCGAAGTGGGCGAACGTGGCCTGAAGCTGTCGGGCGGAGAGAAGCAGCGCGTGGCGATCGCGCGCACCCTGCTCAAAAATCCTGAGATCATCCTGTTCGACGAGGCGACAAGCGCGCTCGATTCCCGGACCGAGCAGGACATCCTGAAGACGATGCGGGCCGTGGCGCGCAACCGCACCACGCTGACCATCGCGCACCGCCTGTCGACGGTGGCCGATGCCGACCGCATCCTCGTGCTCGACGGTGGCAAGCTGGCCGAAAGCGGCAGCCACAACGACCTTTTGCGTATGGGCGGGCTCTATGCCGACATGTGGTCGCGCCAGCAGGCGGAGAGCGACGATCTGTCGAACGCGGCGGAATAGCGCCTAGTCGTTTTCCGGAAACCGCTGATAGCGGGGCAATTCGTGAAGGTTCGCTTCCCAGCCGACCGCATCGGCCAGTTGGACGTGCTTGGTCGGCGCAAGTTCGTCAGGCTCGTCGAGCGTGGCGATCTGGATATCGACTTGCTCCGGAGCCTCTACACTCGTGTAGAACAGGCCCGTCCCGCAGATCAGGCAGAAGCGCCGCTCAACCCCCGGCGTCGAGCAATAGACCGCGGTGTCTCCGCTCAGCGACAGGTTCTCGATCGGAAAGCCCGCCCAGGCAACGCTCGTCGCGCCGCCACACCGACGGCAGTCGGTGCAGTGGCAGACCGAGACGTGGTTCGGGTCGCCGGTAACTTCGTAGCGCACCGCCCCGCAGTGGCATCCGCCTTCAAGCATTGCGCCCCCTTGTCAGGAAACGACGCCGTGAGCCAACGCAACCCACGGCGTTTGTAAAGATCAGCCCTCGACCCGTTCGACTGTCGCGACATTCGCCGGATCGGCATTGCTGGTCGCAGTCCAGGTGCCGTCCTCGTTCATCGTTTCGGTGTAGCAAGCCTCTTCCCCGCCTTCGGGGGTTTCGCACCATGCACCGGGCGTGGCCTCGGTCCAGGTACCGGTGACGTTCGAACCATCGCTGCCAACGGCTGTATAAGTACCGTCTTCGCGCACGTCGTAATCGTAAGTCGTGCCGTCGCCGGCGGTCACCTTGTACTTGCCCCACGAAGGATTGCCGTCGACGCCCATCGCGGCTGCCTCGACCGGTTCGGCGGTCATGGTCTCTTCGACAACGGGCGGTTCGCTTGCAGTGTCATTGCACGCGGCCAAGGCAAGGACCGCGACGATAGTGGCCATCTTCTTCATGTCATCTACCCCCAAACTTCGCCGACTCGTGGCCGGCGCGCGAGGCTACCCCACCCGTGACCCCAAGGACACGCAATTCGTCCCGCGTCCCGGGCGGGGCTTGCCAAACGGCGGACAAGCGGGCAGTTCGCAGGCGCAACATGAAGGCGGGACGCGCCCGCCTCTCCTGAAGAAGACACAGTGGAAAGCTGAGCCCATGACCCAGCCCGGAGCGTTGAAGCGCGACTGGTTCTCGAACATTCGTGCCGATGTCCTTGCCGGTATCGTCGTCGCCCTTGCCCTCATTCCCGAGGCGATCGGCTTCTCGATAATCGCGGGCGTCGATCCACGCGTGGGCCTTTATGCCTCGGTCGCCATCGCGATCATCATCTCGTTCACCGGCGGCCGTCCGGGCATGATCTCGGCGGCGACGGCGGCGGTTGCCGTGCTGGTCGTGCCGCTGGTGCGCGATCACGGGGTGGAATACCTGTTTGCCGCGACGATCCTGATGGGCCTGTTCCAGATCATCGCATCGGTCCTGCGGCTCGACCTCCTGATGCAGTTCGTCTCCCGTTCGGTCATCACCGGCTTCGTCAACGCGCTCGCCATCCTGATTTTCATGGCGCAGCTGCCGCAGCTGACGAACGTGACCTGGCATACTTACGCCATGGTGCTGGGCGGCCTCGCGATCATCTACCTGTTGCCGCGCGTAACCAAGGCGGTGCCTTCGCCGCTGGTCGCGATCATCGTGCTCTCGGCAATCTCCATTCCGCTGGGCCTGCCGGTCTTTACCGTTGGCGACATGGGCGACCTGCCGCAAGGCCTGCCCAGCCTCGTCCTGCCCAACGTCCCGCTGACGTGGGAAACGCTGCAGATCATCGCGCCCTATTCGGCGGCGATGGCGGCGGTCGGTCTGCTGGAATCGCTGCTTACGGCGCAGATCGTGGACGACATGACGCACACCGATTCCAACAAGCGCCGCGAATGCTGGGGCCAGGGCGTGGCGAATATCGGCGCCTCTCTGGTCGGCGGCATGGGCGGCTGCGCGATGATCGGACAGTCGGTCATCAACGTGACGAGCGGGGGCCGCACGCGCCTTTCGACACTGACCGCAGGCGTCACGCTGCTGATCCTTCTGGCGGCGCTTGGCCCCTATGTTGGTCAGATCCCGATGCCCGCGCTGGTCGCCGTCATGATCATGGTCTCGATCGGCACGTTCTCGTGGAACTCGATCCCGAACCTTCGCAAGCACCCCTGGCCGTCCTCTGTCGTCATGGTGACGACGGTCGTCATGGTCGTGGCGACGCACGACTTGTCGATCGGCGTGCTTTCGGGCGTGCTGCTGTCAGGCATCTTCTTCGCCGGCAAGGTCCAGCGCATGTTCTCGGTGGTGCGTGTCCGCGAAGGCGACAAGGCGATCTACAAGGTCGAAGGCCAGATCTTCTTCGCCTCGGTCAACCGGTTCGAAAAGGCATTGGGCCCCGAAGGCCAGTACGAGGACGCGGCGATGCACGTGGTCATCGACGTGACCGCCGCGCATTTCTGGGACATTTCGGCCGTCGGCGCGCTGGACAAGGTGGTGGAACGTATGCGCCGCCATGGGCGCAGCGTTCAGGTTGTCGGGCTGAACACGGCAAGCGCGGACCTGGTCGACAAGTTCGCGCTGACCGACAAGACCGGGGTGGAAATCGGGCTGGCCCCTCATTGAGTCTGGGCCCCTCAGTGAACCTGGGTCTCCGCACCGATCGGGTTTGCAGCGGGTGACAAAGGTGACACCCTGTCACCCACTCGCGCCACATCGCAAAGCCGCGGCCTAGGCGGGTTTCGCACACGACCAGCTTGGGTGACAGGTCAGCGGCAGGATCGACGACAGGAAAGAACGGCGCCCATCATGACGCCGCCGTCGGATGTAGGAAAATTTTTTCGAAACGCTCGCGTCAGAGCGAGAAGAAGGACCGCGCCGCTCCGATCATGTTGGCGACGGGACGGCCCCGGCGCTTGCGTTCGTGGCGGATGTCCGACGCGCCCTGCCCGTCGCCCGACTTATTCAGGCACGCACGCACGGCATCGGCAATCTCGTCCGCGTCGATGCAAACGCAATTCGCAAAGGCGCGGGCAAAGCCGAGCGCGTGGATCTTGCTGGGAAGTTCGGAAAATGCGTCGTGTTCGAGCGCTTTTAAATAGCGCGTCGAAACCTTGGTAGAGGAAGCAATATCGGCAAGAGTAAGGCCCTGCCGAAGCCTTGCTTCGGACAGGATCGTTCCGACCTGACCAGTGCGACCGTCCATGTAAGCATCGTCCCGTATGCTGCGCGACTCGAGTCCCAAGAGCCGCGTTACGCATTGGGTAACATTACTTTTACACAGGAGCGAGTCCGCGGGTTGACCGCCATCGCAACCGAAAAACGGTTCGGCGTGAAACCATGTTGCAGCTGTGGATGGCCGCGGCACGAAAGCGCCGGAAGCGGTCGCTCCGCGACCGGCGCGTTAGCGATCAGAGGATATACTTCGACAGGTCCGCGTCGCCGGCCAGTTCGCCCAGCTTGTCGCGCACGTACTTTTCGTCGATCGTGACGGTCGTGCCGGTGCGTTCCTCGGCGTCGAAGCTGACTTCTTCCAGCAGCTTTTCCATTACCGTCTGCAGGCGGCGGGCGCCGATGTTCTCGACGCTTTCGTTCACGCGCGCCGCTGTCGCGGCGATTTCGCGGATCGCGTCGGGCTGGAAGTCCAGGGTGACTTCTTCCGTCGCGATCAGGGCCTTGTACTGTTCGACAAGGTTCGCCCGCGTTTCCGACAGGATGCGGATGAAGTCTTCCTCGGTCAACGCGCGCAGTTCGACGCGGATCGGCAACCGGCCCTGAAGCTCGGGCAGCATGTCGCTAGGCTTGGACACGTGGAACGCGCCGGATGCGATGAAGAGGATGTGATCGGTCTTCATCGGGCCGTACTTGGTGGCCACCGTCGTCCCCTCGATCAGCGGCAACAGGTCGCGCTGCACGCCTTCGCGCGAAACCGAACCGCCGCGAACGTCCGACACGGCGATCTTGTCGATCTCATCCAGGAAGACGATGCCGTTGGTTTCCGCGTTCTGCAGCGCGACGCGGGCAACGTCGTCCTGGTCCATCCGCTTTTCGGATTCCTCGTCGACCAGTTTGTCCCAGGCCTGCGCCACGGTCAGCTTGCGGCGTTTCATCTTGGCCCCGCCGAACGCCTTGCCCATCATGTCGGACAGGTTGATCATGCCGACATTGCCGCCAAGGCCGGGGATCTCCATCGAGGGATTGGGCGTGTCCTCCACCTCAATCTCGATCTCCTTGTCGTTGAGGTGGTTGTCGACCACGCGCTGGCGGAAGCTTTCGCGCGTCGCCTCGCTGGCGGAATCGCCGACAAGCGCGTCGAGCAACCGCTTCATCGCCGCGGCACTGGCCGCCTCACGAACGGCCTCGCGGCGGCGGTCCTTCTCCAGCCGGATCGCTTCTTCGGCCAGATCGCGGGCGATCTGTTCGACGTCGCGGCCGACATAGCCAACCTCGGTGAACTTGGTCGCTTCGACCTTCACGAAAGGCGCGTCGGCAAGCTTGGCCAGCCGGCGGCTGATCTCCGTCTTGCCGCAGCCGGTGGGGCCGATCATCAGGATATTCTTGGGCGTGACCTCGTCGCGCAGTTCGTCCTTCAGACGCTGACGGCGCCAGCGGTTTCGCAGGGCAACGGCAACGGCGCGCTTGGCGTCCTTCTGGCCGACGATGTGTTCATCGAGCGCGGCGACGATGGCCTTGGGGGTCAGGTTTTTCATGATTGTCTTTTCGATCAGGATTCGACGGATTCGAGCGTCACGTTGTCATTCGTGAAGACGCAGATATCGGCGGCGACCTTCATCGCCTTCCGGGCGATCGTTTCGGGATCGTCCTCGTAGTCGACCAGCGCGCGTGCGGCGGACAGGGCGTAGTTTCCGCCCGACCCGATCGCCGTGATCCCGCCTTCGGGTTCCAGCACGTCACCGTTACCGGTGATGACGAGGAGGACGTCCTTGTCCGCCACGATCATCAGCGCCTCGAGGTTGCGCAGATACTTGTCGGTACGCCAGTCCTTGGCCAGTTCCACCGCGGCGCGCATCAGCTGGCCGCGATACTGTTCAAGCTTGCGTTCAAGCCTGTCGAACAGGGTGAAGGCATCGGCGGTCGCGCCAGCGAACCCGGCGATGACCTTGCCCTTTTCCGGGCCGCCTTCGCCAAGGCGGCGTACCTTGCGGGCGTTGGGCTTCATCACGGTATTGCCCATGGAAACCTGCCCGTCACCGGCGACGACGGTCTTGCCGCCGCGCTTCACGCCGATGATGGTGGTGCCGTGCCACGGGGTGAGCCCGTGGGCCGAATGATGATGTGAATTTCCGTCCATGGCCGCGATATGGGATCGCGGCACGAGGGTTCAATATCGAACGGGTTCGGCCTGCCTCAGCTGCCGTTCGTTCCCCCGCCGACCCCGCCGCCCATGCCGCCGGCACCGACCGCGCCGATGTTGCCGAACAGGTCTTCGAGGAAGCCGCGGTCGCGGCCCAGGGTCGGCGTCTTGTCGCCGTCGGGGTTGATGTCGCGTACGTCGTCCATGCCCGCCGTCGTCACCGACGACACGTTACCGGCCGCATCGAATGCGACCTTCAGCACTTCGTGACCCTCGATCTCGGGCTGGCCGAACACGCGCTGTTCGGTCGTGCTGGAAACGTAGTAATAGACCGGATCGCCGAACTGGCTGGCGAAGCTGGGCTGGCCCAGTGTGCCTTCGACCGACTGGCGATTGTCGAGACCCGGCGTGATCGCGGTGGTCAACGCCTGGTCCATGACATAGCCGCGACGATCCTTGATCGACGTGCAGCCCGCCAGCAGCATCGGCGTCAGGGCCGCGAAAGCCGCGATCTTCAGCACGGAAACAGTCTTCTCGCTGCGGTTCGTCGCCATTGTGTTCCTACGCGCCTTTCGCCAATCGCACGGTGTGCCTATATCTTCGCACGAAGCCTTAGTGTCAGTGCGCCGCGCGCACAAGGCGCCGGGCACAGTCCCTGTGAACTTAAGGGTGCCCGCCCCGGCGGTTCGAGCGCTTGGCGCTTGGGCCTTGCGGGTTTAATCTTGGATGAATGACCGTGCGGGTGCGCGGCGTGAATGGAGCGTTTCGATGTTGCGACTGCTGGACCGGATCTTCGGGCGACCGCGCGAAGGCGACCTGACGAAGCTGTGGCACCGGATCGTCGAAATCGCGCGCGAGCCGCACTGGTACGCGATGCGCGATGTTGCGGATACCGTCGAAGGCCGGTTCGACATGGTGACGGCGGCAACCGCACTCGTCATCATCCGCCTGAACGAAGAAGGTGACGTAGAGGCCGCGGCGCGGCTGACCGAGCTTTTCATCGACGACATGGATGGCCAGCTGCGCGAAGCGGGCGTGGGCGATCTTGTCGTCGGCAAGTCGATGGGCAAGCTGGTCTCTGCGCTCGGCGGGCGGATCGGGGCCTACAAGGACGGGCTGGACGGCACGGACGCGGATCTTGCCGAGGCGGCGGAGCGTAACGTGACGCGGAACGATGGCGCGGGCAGTGCCCTGCCGCTGGCCGAGGGCTTGCGCGCCTTGCACGCCGACATTTCGGCGACTCCTTTCGAAAAGCTACTTGCAGGGGAGATCACGCGATGACCCATGAACTGTCCGAACTTTCCCGCTGGGTCTCCGTCGGCCAGGCGCAGGGGCGCGAGATCGTGGTGACCGCCGACGCGGCAGAACGCGACCGGCTGGCCGAACGCTTCGGCCTTGTCAGCGTCGAATCGCTCGACGCCAGCGTCGTGCTCGAAAAGGACGGCATGGTCGTTACCGCGACGGGCCGCCTTCAGGCATCCATCGTGCAGTCCTGCGCCATTTCGGGCGAGGACCTTCCTGCCGAGATCGACGAACCGCTGCTTTTCCGCTTCGTCCCCGAGGGCGAGGCAAGCGCACCGGACGAGGAAATCGAGCTTGACGCCAGCGATTGTGACGAAATCACCTATTCGGGCGACCGTTTCGACGTCGGCGAGGCCGTAGCGCAGAGCCTTGCGCTGGCCATCGATCCCTTCGCGACCGGCCCCGATGCGGAACGTATCCGCACCGAGGTCGGCCTGGAAGAGCCGGAGAAGGAGAACCCCTTCGCCGCGCTGAAGGGGCTCAATACCTAGGCCATCAAGATCAAGCGAGCGCCATCAGGCTCGCATTGCCGCCCGCCGCCGTGGTGTTGGTCGAGGTCGAGACTTCTTCCAGCAACCATTCGCGGTGGTAATGGCCATCGGGGCCCGGTGCCTGAAGCAGCGGGATCTGGCCGCCCATCGCCGCGATATTGCCCAGCGTGTCGGTATCGGGAGTCTCGATCAGGGCAGCGCCCCAGCGGCAATCGTCGGGCAGCACGTCCAGCCAGCGGACCGACAGCCCGTCGGGCACCACGATGTCGCGCATGTGTTCGCCCGCAAGGATCGCCGCGCTGCCGCCAGCCGAAAGCACGGTCATCAGCTGCTTCACCAACCCGTCCCGCGTGCTGGGCACGACGAGCACTTCGCCGCGCGGTTTCAGTTCATAGACGTTCTTCTCGCCCACCGGTCCCGGCAGTTCGACCGGCGCATCGGGAAGCGCGACCTTGGCACCGGTACGGACGAGGCGGCCCAGATAGAGCGGACCGCCCGCTTTCGGACCCGTCCCCGACAGCCCGCAGCCGCCGAAAGGCTGCACGCCGACAATCGCGCCGATGGTGTTGCGATTGACATAGACGTTGCCGACCTCGATCCGGTCGGTCACCTGCCTGATCGTCTCATCCAGCCGCGTGTGCAGGCCGAATGTCAGACCATATCCGGTATCGTTGATCGCATCGATCAGCTTCATCAGGTCGCGGCGCTTGTAGCGCACGACGTGCAGCACCGGGCCAAAGACCTCGCGGCCCAGCCAGTCGATGGAGGCGATCTCGATGATCGTGGGAGCAACGAACGTGCCGCGCTCCGTCTCAGGCGGAAGGGCGACGCGTTCAACCTTGCACCCTGCCTCTTCCATGCGGGCGACATGGCCCTCGATCATCTCGCGCGCTTCTTGCGTGATGACGGGGCCGACGTCGGTGTGCAGCATCTCGGTATTGCCGATGCACAGTTCGTTGAGTGCGCCTCTCAGCATGGCAAGCTGACGATCGGCGATCTCTTCCTGCAGGCACAGGACGCGCAGCGCCGAACAACGCTGCCCCGCGCTGTCGAAGGCACTGCCGATAACGTCGGAGACGACCTGTTCGGCCAGCGCCGAGCTGTCGACGATCATCGCGTTCTGCCCGCCGGTTTCCGCGATGAGCGGGATCGGCGCGCCGTGGCGCGACAGCCGCGTGGCCAGTTCCTTTTCGATCAGCTTGGCCACTTCGGTCGAGCCGGTGAACATCACGCCCTCGATTTCGGGCGCGGCAACCAGCGCCGCGCCGACATCGCCCGCGCCGGGAAGGAACAGCAGTGCGCTTTCGGGAATGCCCGCACGGTGCAGCAGACGCACCGCCTCTGCCGCGATCAGCGGGGTTTCCTCGGCAGGCTTGGCCAGAACGCTGTTGCCTGCGACCAGCGCGGCAACGGCCTGCCCGACGAAGATCGCCAGCGGGAAGTTCCACGGACTGATGCAGACGATAGGGCCGAGCGGTTCGGCTTCTGCCAACATCTCGCGTGCCTGCACCGCGTAATAGCGCAGGAAGTCGACCGCCTCGCGCACTTCGGCGATGGCGTTGGCCGCGCTTTTGCCCGCCTCGCGCATGGTGAGGCCCATGAGGCGTTCCATGTCCGCCTCCATCATGTCGGCCGCGCGTTCGAGGCAGGCGGCGCGTTCCTCGACCGGAACTTCGGCCCATTTCGCTTCGCCCTTGGCCGCTTCGCGCGCGGCATGGCGCACGTCGCGTTCGACGGCAAAGGCGCAGTATCCGACGATCTCCTGCAGGTCGGCGGGATTGCGAACCGGCATCCGCTTGCGTTCGACGCCAAGGCCCGGGACCATCGGCCCTGCCACCGGCATCTCGCGGCCCGACTGCTCCAGCTTGTCCGACAGCGCGGCGAGCGAGAATTCATTCGACAAGTCGATCCCGCGGGAATTGCGACGTTCGGGGTAGAGGTCGCGCGGGTTCAGGATTTCATCGTGCGAAGACCCGCGCGGAACGATCGTCTTCGCCTGCTCAACCGGATCGGTGGCAAGGTCGGAAACCGAAACGCCCTCGTCCCAGATGCGATGCACGAAGCTTGAGTTCGCGCCGTTTTCAAGCAGGCGGCGCACGAGATAGGCCAGCAGCGTCTCATGCGTGCCGACCGGCGCATAGATGCGGCACGGACGGTTCAGCTTTTTCGCCGCGACGACTTCCTCGTAAAGCGGCTCACCCATGCCGTGCAGGCACTGGTATTCCCAGTCGCCGATTTTGAAGTCGGGCCCGGCAAGGTGATAGATCGCGGCCAGCGTCTGCGCATTGTGCGTCGCGAACTGTGGGAACAACACGTCACGGTTGTCGAGGAGCTTCTTCGCGCAGGCGAGGTATGACACGTCGGTGTGGACCTTGCGCGTGAAGACGGGAAAATCTTCCAGCCCGTCGACTTGCGCGCGCTTGATCTCGCTGTCCCAGTAGGCGCCCTTGACCAGACGCACCATGATGCGGCGATCGGCGCGGCGGGCAAGATCGACCAGCCAGTCGATGACATAGGGGCAACGCTTGCCATAGGCCTGCACGACGAAACCCAGCCCGTCCCAACCGGCCAGCGCCTCGTCGGTGGCAAGGTCTTCGAGGATGTCGAGCGAGAGTTCGAGGCGGTCGGCCTCTTCCGCGTCGATGTTGAGGCCGATGTCGTAGGACTTGGCGAGCTTCGCCAGTTCCAGCACCTTGGGCGTCAGTTCCTCGATCACGCGGTGTGCCTGCGAACGGGCATAACGCGGGAAGAGCGCGGAAAGCTTGATCGAGATGCCCGGGCCGGAGTGAATGCCGCGCCCTGCCGAAGCCTTGCCGATCGCGTGGATCGCGCGTTCGTAGTCGGCGTAGTACCGATCCGCGTCCGAAGCGGTCGTCGCCGCCTCACCCAGCATGTCGTAGCTGTAGGAAAAGCCCTTCGTTTCATAGACGCGGGCGCGCTTCAGCGCCTCCTTGATCGTCTCGCCGGTCACGAACTGTTCGCCCATCAGTTCCATCGCGATGTCGACGCCCTGGCGGATGACGGGTTCGCCGGCGCGGGCAATCACGCGGGTCAGAGCGGTGGCAAGCGACTTGTCGTTGACACTCGACACCAGCTTGCGCGTGACGACGAGGCCCCACGTAGCCGCGTTGACGAACAGCGGGCGGCCCTGCCCCAGGTGCGACTGCCAGTCACCGTTGGCGATCTTGTCGCGGATCAGCGCATCGCGCGTGTCGGCATCGGGAATACGCAGCAAGGCCTCGGCAAGGCACATCAGTGCCACGCCTTCCTGGCTGGAGAGCGAGTATTCCTTTACCAGTCCCTCGACCCCGCCGCGCTGGCCCTTCTTACGCAGGGAACGGACGAGATTCTCGGTCAGGTCGCGCACGGGCGCGCGCAGATCGACCGGCAATTCGGCCTGCGGGATCAGCGCCTCGACACAGTCGGGTTCGGAACGTCGGTATGCCGCCGTGATCGCCTTGCGAAGGCGCGACGCGGGTCGAACGGGGGGAGCAAAGGAAGCAAACGGGTAGTGAAAGTCCACGGGCGGGCCTTCTCGGTCAGTGTGATGCTGCAAGGTATCACCGAGCAGATAGGAAAAGGCACCAAAGAGTGGCATATCGCATGCCGGTTCGTACCTTTCTTCACGGGACTAACTGATCGAAATGCCTAAATATCCCGAAAGCCAAGGTCCGATCGACCGACTGGACCGTCGGATCATCGAAGAATTGCGCACGGACGGGCGGCTCACCGTGACCGAACTCGCGCGCCGTGTCGGTCTGTCCAAGACGCCGTGCCAGCTGCGCATGAAGCGGCTGATGGACGAAGGGTACATACGCGGCTTCCGCGCGGTGATCGACCCGGTGAAGTTGGGCCTTGGCCAGATCGCCTTTGCCGAAGTGAAGCTGCTCGACACCGGCGACAAGTCGATGCGCGAATTCCGCAAAGCCGTGCTGGAGGTTCAGGAGGTGGAGGAGTGCCATATGATCGCGGGCAACTTCGACTTCCTGCTGAAAGTGAGAACCGCCGACATCGCCAGCTACCGGCAGGTTCTGGGCGAACGGATATCCACCCTGCCCAACGTGTCGAGCACGTCATCCTTCGTGGTGATGGAAACGATCGTCGAAGCAGGCGACTAGGCCGCTATTCGCTGATCCCGGCAACTTCTTCGCGGAAGCCGGCTCGCGAGATTTCGCCGACGTGTGTTGTCACCACTTTTCCCGAGGCATCGACGAAAACCGTCGTCGGGATCGTACCGTTGCCAAGATCGCGGCCAAGAACGCCTTCTTCGTCGAGAACGACACCGCTGGGCAGGAAGCCCGCGTCGTCAAAATATAGCATGATCGATTCGGCGTCCTCGCGCTGGTTCGCCAAAAGCACCGGTATGTCGCTGCGGGCTGCTTCGTCGGTCAGCATGGGCAGTTCGCGGCGACAGGGCGCGCACCAGATGGCCCAGACGTTCACGACGTAGGGCCGCCCCTTCAGCGAGGCGGTATCGAACGGCTCGCCCTCCAGCGTCGTCAGCGCGGGCAGGTCCGGCATCGGATAAGGCGCAGGCTTCAGTGCCGCGGCGCCCGCGAACCACACGAGAGCGCATAGGGCCAGCGCCGCCTCGGCCAAGATCAGCGCCCGCCCCTTGCGCAGCCGCCAGCCGAGAAACAGCGCCGCCGCGACGAAACCGGCCCATGCGACGAAGCCGCCCTGCCAGATCGCGATGGTGTCGAGATAGTCGTAGGAAAATGCCGTCCAATGCTTGGCCACATAGGCCGCGCGTGCCGCGACGATGGCCACCAGCAAGGTGGCACCCAGCGCTTTCGCATCGGTCCGGCCCGAACGCACCGCAATCCTGTCCATCGCGAACAGGAAAGCGAGCATGAGGGCCACCGCCAGAAGCCGGTCCGCCGCCAGCGCGATCGGCCCGAGTTGGACGATGCCGTCAGTCATTTACGATTGGAAAATCCGCGATCAGAACGGAATATCGTCGTCGAGATCGTCGTAGCCGCCGCCCGAGCCGCCGGAGCCACCCTTCGAACCGCCGCCCTGGTTCCAGCCGCCACCCGAGGAGCCGCCCGACGAGCCGCCACCCTGGTTCCAGCCGCCGCCGGAGCCACCGCCTGAGGAGCCACCCCAATCACCTCCGCCGCGGTTGCCTCCGCCTGCGCCGCCCGACGCACCGTCGAGCATGGTGAGCGTGCCGTTCATGCCGCGCAGCACGACTTCGGTGCTGTAACGGTCGTTGCCCTGCTGATCCTGCCACTTGCGGGTCTGCAGCTGGCCTTCGATGTAGACCTTCGAACCTTTGCGCAGGAAGCGTTCGACCACGCCGACCAGACCTTCGGAGAAGATCGCGACGGTGTGCCACTCGGTCCGTTCCTGGCGTTCGCCGGTGTTGCGGTCCTTCCACGTCTCGCTCGTCGCGATGCGCAGGTTCGCGACCTTGCCGCCGTTCTGGAAGCTGCGGATTTCGGGGTCCGCGCCGAGGTTGCCGATCAGCATGACCTTGTTGAGTGAGCCCGCCATGTTCTCTCCGCCTTGGATGGATTGAGGGCGCACGCAACGACTGGCTGCGCCCGGAAGGTGATTCTGCGGAAACGGATATAGGACTGCCCCCGCGCCCGCGCCAATGGCGACGGGGCGGATTGTGCGGGCTTATCGACAGTCGTGCGCGCGCTACAGCCCGGCGGCGGTCGCTATCCAGAAGGTCGCGCCAGCCGCGATGTAGGCAAGCACGAACAGGTAGGTGAGCATGACGATCGGCCACTTCCAGCCGTTCGTCTCGCGCCGGGCGACGGCGATGGTGGAGAGGCACTGCGGGGCGAAGACGAACCAGGCGAGGAAGGACAGCGCCATCGGCAGAGTCCAGTCTGCGACGAGGCGCGGGCCCAGTGCCTCCGCGGTCTCGTCCTCGTCGTCGCTTGCCACCGCGTAAGTCGTAGCCAGCGAGGACACGGCGACTTCGCGCGCGGCCATCGCGGGGATGAGCGAGAGGGCCATGTCGCGATTGAAGCCGATGGGTTCCACCACCACGGCAAGGCCATTGGCAAGCTGGCCCGCGATGGAGGCATCGACCTGGTTCTCGCCCGGCTCAGCCTGCGGGAACGACAACAACAGCCACAGGATGATCGTGACGCTGAAGATGATCGTACCCGCACGACGCAGGAAGATGTAGCCGCGCTGCCACAGACCGATGGCGACGTCGCGCACGCGTGGCACCTGGTAACGCGGCAGTTCCATGATGAAGCCGGAAACGCCCCCTTCCGTCACGCTGCGACGAAGGACAAAGGCAACCAGCATCGCGCCGACGATACCCGCAACGTAGAGCGCGAGAAGCACCAGCCCCTGAAGCCCGATGCCCGGCCCGACCGAACGGGCAGGAATGAAGGCGGCGATGATGACGGCATAGACCGGCAAGCGCGCCGAACAGGTCATGAGCGGCGCAATCAGGATCGTGGTCAGCCGGTCCTTGGGATCGGTAATCGAACGCGTCGCCATGATGCCGGGAATGGCGCAGGCGAAGCTGGACAGCAGCGGAATGAAGCTGCGGCCGGACAGGCCGACGAAAGCCATCAGCCGGTCCATAAGATAGGCCGCGCGCGCCATGTACCCGGTCGCCTCCATCACAAGGATGAAGAAGAACAGGATGATGATCTGCGGCAGGAACACGACGACGGAGCCGACACCGGCAAGAAGACCTTCCGTCACCGCGTCGCGAAGGAGACCGGCCGGGAAGTTCGCGACGACCGCGTCGGACACGAGCCCGACGACGGCTTCGAGCGCATCGGCAAAGGGCGTCGCCCATGCGAAAACTGCCTGGAAAACGATGAACAGCAGCGCGAAAAGGATGACCGGGCCGACCCACGGATTCAACAGAACCTTGTCCAACCCGCGGTGCAACCGGCGCTGTTTCGTTTCCGAAATGATCGCGCCCTTGGCCATGGCCCGCGCGCTGACGCGGCGTTCGACCATGTCGACATGGGTGGGCAGGGTCGGTTCGTGCGCGCCCTGTTCGGTCACTTTAGCGACTTCGGCGGTGAGTTCGGTGAGCCCCTTGCGGCGCACGGCCACAGTCTCGATCACCGGCACGCCAAGCGATTCTTCCAGCGCCTTGGGATCGAGCACCAGCCCGTCGCGCGCAGCAAGGTCCAGCATGTTGAGCGCGACGACCGTCGGCATGCCAAGCGCAATGACTTCCTGCGCGAAGACGAGATGCTGTTCGAGATTGTTGGCATCGACCACGACGATCAGCGCGTCGGGACGGCGCTGGCCTTCCTGGCGGCCCATCACGACATCGCGGGTCACCGCCTCGTCAGGGCTCGACGGTTCGAACGAATAGGAACCGGGAAGGTCGACCAGTTCTGCCGGCTCACCGCTGGCAAAGGTCATCCGCCCTGCCTTGCGTTCCACCGTCACGCCGGGATAGTTCGCGATCTTCTGACGGGCACCGGTGAGCGCGTTGAACAGCGCACTTTTCCCTGCATTGGGGTTGCCGACAAGCGCGATGGTGCGGGGGGCGCGGCTCACTTCACATACTCCGATGCCGAATGGCCAGCCGCGTGCACGCCTTCGTCGGGCGCGTCCTCTACCTTGATGGCCAGCGCGTGGGCGCGGCGCAGGGCTACGGTCATGCGGCCGATTTCGACGGCGATGGGATCGCGGCCCGAAAAGATTCCGCGATGGGCGATCTTGAGCACCGCCCCGCTATCGATGCCGAGCGCGCGCAGGCGGCGGGCCTCGCCCTCGTCAAGCACGGCCCAGTCGACCGCGACGACGCGGAGGGCGTTTCCAAGTGGCCTGTCGGCCAGCGACATCTCGGATTTTGCAGTCATGAGAATCGGGCGGGTCGCACAAGTCAGACGACTTTGCAACTCATTCTCAATAATTGACCTGAATCAAATTCGCCTCAGCGGGCGGGATAGCGCAGGCGCCCCATCAGGCGCGCAAGGCTGAAATGCTCGCGGTCCGCGCCAGTGAACTTCGCCTTGGCCTTGCCGAAGCGGGCCACGTCCTGCAGCCGCCGGTCGAGAAAAGCGTAAGTCTCCGCCTGGTTCGCGCTGCCGTCATCGACCAGCACCGCGAGAGTCGCGGCATAGATCGAGGCGAGGATCGCGCGTTTGGAATAGTGGTTGAAGTCGGTCGCGGTATCGCCCGCCATGCGCCACATCAGGTCTGCCGTTCGCCAGCTCAGCTTTGCGGTGCGCACTGCGTTTTGCGGCATCGCCATGACGACGAGCGCGCGGCGCAGCGCCTCTCGCTTTTTCGCGGCCTGTTCGATGCGGAAGACGACGAGCGAGCGGATGCGCTGCGAAAAGCCCATCTGCCGGATCATTTCGGCCGGAAGCGCTTCGGCCATGGCGCGGTCGGTCGCCGAAATCCACGCCTCGATCATGTCCATCGCGCCGCCGGGATAGGCGAGGCGCGCGACATCGGGGTCCAGCCCCTCGAACTCGGCGGCAGAGGCCACCGCCTTGTCGGTCCAGCCGTCGAAAATGGCGGCATCGGCAACGGCCGGAGCCAGCGCCTGCGCCATTTCGTCGAGCGTCATCGATGCATATTCGGGCTTGTCCATAAGGGCCTAACGCATGTCGGGGCCGTAGGTGCCCCCGTCCGTGCCTTCGCCGTCCGCGGCCTCGATCGCGGCAAGGACCGGGCTGTTACGCCCGTCGCGCACGGCATAGTCGCGCGCGCTGCGGCCCGAATTGTCCGCCTTGTCGGGGTTCGCCCCGTTTTCCAGCAGGATCTTGGCCATGTCGGCATCGCGTAGATGCGCGGCCAGCATCAACGGCGTTTCGCCGGTCGAGTTCGTCTCGTCCACTTGCGCGCCCGCTTCGGCCAACGCTTCCATCCCTTCGATGAAGCGCAGCGATGCGGCGAGTTCGAGCGGGGTCACGCCCTTGTTGTCGCGGATGTTGGGGTTCGCGCCCTTCTGCAGCAGGAACTTCACCCAGACGAGATCGCGGCGTTCGACCACTATGTGCAGACCGCTTTCGCCGGTCGTGATGTTGCGCGTGTTGACGATCGTCGTACCCGGTTCGGACAGGTATTCCGTCACCGCGTCGCCGTCGCGCTTCTTCACCGCTTCCAGGAACTTGTAGCCATCGGAGAACTGAGCGAGCGCCGGGGCGGCGACGGCAAGGCCGAGGCCTGCCATGGCCAGTGCGGCGGTCCGCATTATCGTGCGAAACAATTCAAGACCCTCTTTCATCGTGTCCAGCCCCTGCGGTTCGGCGTTCCATCCAAACCAAGGCTCTTGCGTCCGGCCTCTTAGCAGGACATGAACCGCCCCGCCATGCCCCGATACAATATGACACGTTCGCTCCTTCGCGCCCTCCCGCTTGCCGCGGCAGCCCTGCTTGCCGGCTGCGGCCCGCAAGGCGGCAGCGCCCTCGAAATCGAACCTCCGCTGGAAGGCGCGGCCATCGGCGGCGACTTCACGCTTGTCGGCAAGGACGGGCAGGCTGTCAGCTGGTCCGATTTTAACGGCCAGTGGCGCATCGTTTATTTCGGCTATACCTTCTGCCCCGACGTCTGCCCGGTCGATGCCGCGGCCATCGGACAGGGGTTGAGCGCGTTTGAAAAGGCGCACCCCGACCTTGGCAAGCAGGTCACGCCGATCTTCATCACGGTGGACCCCGAACGCGACACCCCCGAAGTCGTCGGCGAATTCGCGGCCAACTTCCACCCGCGCATGGTGGGCCTGACCGGCACGCAGGACGTCATCGACGCAACCGCCAAGAAATTCGTCGTCTATCACGAAAAGGGCGAACCGTCCGAAGGCGGCGGCTATCTCGTCAATCACACCAACCAGACCGTGCTGTTCGACCCCGAAGGCGAACCGGTGGCCCTGCTGCCGACCGACATGGGCGGGCCTGCCGTGGCCGAAGAACTGGCGAAATGGGTGAAGTGACGCCCCCGTTCTGGGAACGTCCGCTTGGTACGCTGGACGAAACCGAATGGGAAGCGCTGTGCGACGGGTGCGGGCAGTGCTGCCTGGTGAAGCTCGAGGACGCGGACACGGGTGAGATCTACGACACCGACGTGTCGTGCACGCTGCTCGACACCTGCACTGCGCGCTGCACCGACTATCCCAATCGCAAGGCCAAGGTCCCCGACTGCCAGCAGATGACCCGCGAGAATGCGGGCACGCTGCCGTGGCTGCCCGAAACCTGCGCCTATCGCCTCCGGGCAGAGGGCAAGCCTCTCTACGACTGGCACTATCTCATCAGCGGGGACCGCGAGGCCGTGGTACGCGCCGGCATTTCGGTCGCGGGCCGCGTCATCAGCGAGGATGAGGTCGACGCAATCGAGGACCATGTCCAGATCGAGGGCTTTGAGGCGATTCGCGTCGAGGATGAGGAGGAATGACCAACAGGGCGCGGCGCGGGCTTGAGGCTTTCCTCAAACGCAAGGCCGCCGTACCGACCGAGGACGTGTCGGCGCTCACCCTGCGCGATGGCCGAGAGCTGACCTTGCGCATCCGCCGCCACCCGACCGCACGCCGCCTGACCCTGCGGATTGCGCCCGACGGCAGCGAGGCGCGCGTCTCGATCCCGCGTTGGGCACCCTTTGGCGAAGGCCGCGTCTTTGCCGCATCGCGCATCGATTGGCTGACCGCGCAGCTTGCCAAGGTGCCGCAGCCGGAAACGGTCGGCGCAGGCTCTGCCCTGTCGTTCCGCGGCCGCGATCTTGTCGTGACATGGCGTCCCGACCTGCCGCGCAGCCCTGCGATTGTCGGCGACGCGCTCCAGCTTGGCGGACCTGCCGACAATGTCTCGCGCCGGGTGCAACGCTGGCTGGAGGCCGAGGCGATTGCCCTGATGCGGGCCGATCTCGCCTATTACTGCGATGCTGCCGGCATGGCCGCGCCCGACATCCGGTTGAGCCGCGCGCAACGACGCTGGGGTTCGTGCTCGACCAGCGGGACAATACGCGTGAATTGGCGACTGGTCATGGCGCCCGATCACGTGCGCCGCTCGGTCGTCGCGCACGAGGTCGCGCACCTTGCCCACTTCGACCACTCGCCCGCGTTCCACGCCTTCCTCGCCTCGATCTACGAACATGACATCGCCGTCGCCGACCGCTGGCTGAAACGGCACGGCCGCTCGCTCCACGCGCCGTTCGGGTAATTAGTGGCACATTCAGGCAGAAAGCCTTATTGAGCCGGGCAATGGCCCAGACATCTGCCTTTTCCCGTTTCTTCTCGCTGTTCAACCCGGTGAGCGCCATCCGCGACTTCAAGGAAGTCTGGGTGCAGGAAAACCCGTATCGCTGGCGCATCGCGCTTGTCTCGCTGGTCGCGACGGGGTCGATCTTCTCGATAATGTTCGGCGAATCGCAGCGCATCGAACCACGTGCGCCCGAAATCACGTGGATCTCGACGCTGGATGAAACCCGCACGGACGAGGAAATCATGGCCTCGAACATCGCGAACCAGAAAGAGAAAGACCGCATCCGGGCCGAGCGCGAGCAACTGGAGGCAGAAAAGCGCGAGATCTACGAAGCGATCGGCCGCGCATCGGGCATGGACGTCGAGGAAGCCCGCGCCAAGGGCGAGGCCGAACGCGCCGCCAAGGCCAAGGCCGAGGAAGAAGCCCGCCAGCGCGCGCTTGCCGAGATCGAGGCCCGCCAGAATTGACGAAAGCGGGGGTGCATGTTCGGGACTTGCGCTGGCTTTCCGCCGCCGCCCGCATTGCAGAGCGTGGCCGCCCGCTATCACGCCCCAATCCCGCCGTCGGTTGTATCCTGGTGAAAGACGGCCGCGTGATCGCGCGCGGCTGGACCCAGCCAGGCGGTCGCCCGCATGCCGAGGCGATGGCGCTGGCCGCCGCTGGCAACATGGCGAAAGGCGCGACGGCCTATGTCACGCTGGAACCCTGCGCTCATGAAAGCGAGCGCGGCCCGTGCTGCGCGGGCCTGCTGGCGCGTGCAGGCGTCGCAAAAGTCGTCGTCGGCGCGTACGACCCCGATCTGCGCACGGCGGGCAGCGGCAATGCCATGTTGCGCGATGCCGGTATCGAGGTGGCCGAAGTCGCGCACGAAGGCTGCGCTGATTCGCTGGCCGGATACCTGACGCGGGCGTCGCTGGACCGGCCTTTCGTGACACTGAAACTTGCGCTCTCGCTCGACGGCTGCATCGCACTGGCGAGCGGGGAGAGCCAATGGATCACCGGAGCCGCAGCACGGGCGCACACCCACCTCGAACGGGCGCAGCATGATGCGATACTCGTCGGTGGCGGGACTTTGCGGACGGACAATCCACGCCTCGACGTGCGCCTGCCAGGTTTAGAAGCGCGCAGCCCCGAACGCTGGGCGCTGACGCGCGGCGATGTGCCCGACGGGTGGCGGGCGCTGCGCGATCCGGCGGACCTGTCGGCGCTTGCGCCTGCGCAGTATCTCTTCGTCGAAGGCGGGGCGCAGACCGCTGCCGCTTTCCTTGCCGCCGACGCGGTCGACCGCTTGCTGATCTACCGCGCCCCCATCGTCGTCGGCGCGGGCCAAACCGGCGTTGCGGACATCGGGCTCGGTTCACTGTCCGATGCCCATGGCCGCTGGCGACAGGTGGACCGGCGCACGCTCGGCACGGACACGCTGGAAGTCTACGCCCGCACCCGCTAGCAGGGCGTCATGTTCACCGGAATCGTCACCGCCCTCGGCACCGTAACCTCCGTCGCCCGCACCGGCGACACGCGCCTCACCATCGCTTGCCCGTTCGATCCGGCAAAGATCGCCATCGGCGCATCGATCGCCTGTTCGGGCGTGTGCCTGACGGTCGTGGAACGCGGCGGACAGGCGGGCGATGCGTGGTTCGCTGTCGACGTTTCGGACGAGACGATCAGCAAGACGGCGCCGCAACAGTGGTCGGACGGGGCAACGGTCAACCTCGAACCGGCGCTGAAGCTGGGCGACGAATTGGGCGGGCATATCGTCACCGGCCATGTCGATGCCGTGGGCCGTGTCGCCGTTCGGGAAGAGCGCGGCGGTTCGCTGCACATCGAGATCGACGCGCCCGCTGCAATAGCGGCCTATATCGCCACCAAGGGTTCGATCACGGTGGACGGCGTCTCGCTGACGGTGAACGCTCTCGAAGACCTTGCCGACGGGTCTGCGCGTTTTTCGCTCAACATCATTCCGCATACCGCCCAAGTGACGACGCTGGGCACCTTGCAGCAGGGTTCCGCCGTCAATTTGGAGATCGACGTGCTGGCGCGCTACCTCAAGCGGATGAACGACCTGCGCGCCACCTGAGGCAGCGCGCAGACTTTGAAAATCAGGCGCTGACTTCTGCGACTGCGGCGATGAACTTGTCGATGTTGCCCATCGTCAGGCCCGCCACGTTGATGCGCCCCGAACCCGCCATGTAGATCGCGTGATCGTCGCGCAGCGACTGGATCTGTTCCTTCGACAGCGGCAGCATCGCGAACAGGCCGTTCTGCGTGCCATAGGGCGTCATGTCGACGCTACCCGCGGTGCCGGCGGCGGCCAGTCGCCCGCGAACCTGGCGCATGCGGGTACGCATCTGGTCAAGCTCGTCCAGCCACTGTGCGGTCAGCGCCTCGTCTTCAAGGATGACGCGAACCGCTGCCGCGCCGTGATCGGGCGGCATCGACCAGTTCGCACGGGCCAGCGAAGCACCGTTCGACATGATCGCGGGCATCGCGCCCTTGTCGGCCATGACGTAGATCGCGCCGACGCGGTCGCGATAGAGGCCGAAATTCTTGTCGCACGAATAGGCCAGCAGCGCCTCGGGCACCGCGTTCATCACGATGCGAATCCCTTGCGCATCCTCTTCCATCCCGTAACCGAGGCCCTGGTAGGCGAGGTCGAGGATCGGCAGCAGGCCCTTGTCCTTCAGCAGCGCGGCGATCTCTTCCCACTGTGCATCGGTGTAATCGATACCGGTCGGGTTGTGGCAGCAGCCGTGCAGCAGGATCGCATCGTTCGGACCAGCCGCGGCGATCGCGGCCTTCAGCGCGTCCATGTCGACGACGCCGCCCGACGCGTGGTTGAAGGCCACGGTGTCGAGGTCGAGATCTTTCATGATCTGCGCGTGGTTGGGCCAGCTGGGCGTGCCCATGATGACGCGCTGGATGCCGGCCTTCTTGGCAAGACCGACGGCAAGACGCACGCCGCCCGTGCCGCCCGGGGTCTGCATCCCGTCTATCTGGTCGATCTTGGCAAAGCCTTCGCCGAAGATGAAAGGCTTCAATGCATTCACGAAACCCATGTCGCCTTCGGGGCCGAGGTAGGCCTTGGAATCCTGCGTTTCGAGCAGTTTCTTCTCCGCGCCCTTGATCGCGCCGAAGACCGGGGTTTCGCCCTGTCCGGTACGGTAGACGCCGACGCCGAGATCGATCTTGTCCGCACGCTCGTCTGCGGCATAGAGCTTGATCAGCGCGAGCAGCGCATCGGCGGGCTGGGCGGGAAGGTTAGCGAGCATCGTGTGTAGTCCTGCTGTGATCGCGCCGCGCAGGTTTCCATGTTTGGAGTCGCGGCGCGCGCTCCATGCCCACGCAGGCGCGCGGGGGCAAGCCCCAGCGGGGACTTACTGGTGCTATAGGCAGGGAATCGCAGCGGTGTGGTCAATCATAAAGGGCTGCGCCGATCAGAACGGCAGCCAGCGCTGCTTTTCCGAAAACTTCATGTAGCCCGCGTTGACGCCAAGCCGCAGGCCTGCACCAACGCGGATCGGGATCAGCACGACGTCGCCCTTGCGCATGTAGCTCGCGTTGAAACCGCCGACGAGATAGGCCTGCCCTTCACCGGCGGGGTAACGCTCATAGAGCTCCTGCGAATCCCATAGGTTGTAGACCAGCACGAAAGTCGAACCGGCATTGGCGCCCGCGTCAAAACCGATCGACGGGCCGGTCCAGTAGACCTTGCGCTCACCCTCCACCTTGTGATGCAGCGTGCCCGAGCCATAGCGCACGCCAATGCCCAGCGCGCCGCCCGCTTCACGCCCGACGATATAGGCGTTGGGCTGTCCCTGCTTTTTCAGGATGTCGCGGATCAGGCCCGCCAGTCCTTCCGCGCCTTTGCCGAACACACCTTCGGCCGCGCCGATCAGGTCGTCTTCCTGGTAAGTCTGGTTGGTTTCGGTCGTTTGCACCGGGGCTGCGGACTGAGCCGGAGTGGCCGGATACTGCGGTGCCGGACCGGGCGCGACAGGCTCTTCATAGGGATCGGTCGGGTCGACGGGATAGCTGTCGGTCGCTGGCGGAACTTCGGTGCCATAGGCGCTGGCATAGGGGTCGCCGCTGACCGGCGGCAGTTCCGCGCTTTCGGCAGAGCCGGGAACGGGAGCCGCGCTGCCCCCGCCTGCCAGATCGCCGTCGATGGCGGTATCGGGATCGATCGTCTGCATCTGCGCGCTCGCCGGATTGGCCGAAAGACCCGCCATTGCCGCAAGCGCTACGGCCCAGCCGAAGCCGCGAGTGGATTTGGAGATGCGCGTCATGGTCTTTCCCTGTCCGTTTGTTCTTGCGGCCAACTTGTTCTTGCCGCCAGCCGCTTTGCGGCCCGCGGGCGCACGGCAAGCGATGCCCCTTCGGGCCTTGGCATGGATCCACACAGAGGCTGCGGGCAATGAATGGGCGGTGAATCGAATCGAATGTGCGGCGAAACGAGTCCGCATGTCGCCGGATGACCATCATTTTCACCAAATGTGAGACGCCCCTTGATGGCCCCGATTGCCCCCGCTATAGGCCGCGCTTCAGCGCCGGGGCCAAAGCCCCAATCGGCGCATGCGGAGACGTGGGTGAGTGGCTGAAACCAGCTCCCTGCTAAGGAGCCATACCTCTATCGGGGTATCGAGGGTTCGAATCCCTCCGTCTCCGCCACTTTCTTTTAAAAGCTGTCAAAGTTGAGCGACCGCGAATCTGGCGCTAGACAGCATGTCGGCACCCGCTCGCAACGAAACGAAAGTGACTTCATGAAGACTGCAAAGCTGGCCCGCATGGCAACGATCGTCGCGGCTTTCATCCTCTCGGCCTGCACCGTGGCCGCGCAGGCTGCGCCCTATGTCATGTATCGCGATCCCAATTGCGGGTGCTGCCACAAGTGGGCAGAGCACATTCGCGCCGACATGAAGGCCGAAGTCGTGATGCGCGAAGACGTGCCGATGCCGGAAGTGAAGGCGGCACTCGGCGTGCCCGCCGATCTGGTCTCGTGCCACACGATGAAGGTCGAGAGCTACGTGATCGAAGGCCACGTGCCTGCTGCCGAAGTCGCGCGGCTGCTGCGCGAAAAGCCTGCGGACGTGAAGGGACTTGCCGTGGCCGGTATGCCGATCGGGTCGCCCGGCATGGAAATGGGCGGCCAGACGCAGTCCTACCAGGTCATCGCGTTCGGCGATTTCGGGCAGCGGGTCTACGCCAGCTACAACTGAGGCGGTGCGCGGGACCTCAAGTGATCCGGCTGCCCTCCAGCAAGATGCCGACGCTGCGCTCGACGAACCAATAACCGCCGACTGAGCCGACGAGGGTGAGAAAAGCGAGCATCGCGTATTCGCCGATCCTTGGCGACGCGATCCGGTCGCGCAGGCAGACGAGCGCCTGACCCAGCAGCAATGCCGCCGCCACGAAGGCCAGCTGCCCCGCCTCTACCCCGAAGTTGAAGCCGACGAGCGAGAGGATCGGCCGCGTCTGTGCCGTGCCGACCCCCATCAGCGCGCCGGCAAAGCCCAGCCCGTGCAACAGGCCGAAGGCCGTGGCGATGATGGCGGGTTTGCGGAACACCAGCCCGCCGCGGTCACCCCGCACCAGTTCGGCGGCAAGAAACACGATCGAGAGCGCGATGATAGCCTCGACCGCGCCGGAATTGACGCGAACGAGGCCGAGCGTTGCCAAAGTGATCGTGACCGCGTGGCCGATTGTAAATCCCGTTACCGTGATCGCGGTGCGCCGCCATGTCCGCGCGATGAGCACGAGACAGGCGAGGAACAGCAGGTGGTCGAAACCGGTGAGGATGTGGACAACGCCGATCTTTACGTATCCGGTCAGTACCCCGCTCACGGTTTCCTCACGGGGCAGGAGCAGGCTGCCGCTGCCCGGCGGGGCCGCGGCGCTGAGCCGTTCTCCATTGGCGAAGCTGGCTTTCAAAAGGACAGCGGGTGCGCCTGACGCAGCGGGCTTGCCGATCGCGAGTTCGGTAGGGCGCCCGGCGCACGCGAACTGCCGTGCGCGGCCCGAGGGTGGGAGTTGCTCGCACGACCCGCGCAGGGACACGGGCGGCACGTCCTGCGGGCTCAAATTGCCGGGTGCGCGGGTGACGAGCGAATAGCGGGTCGCGTCCTGCTGGGTCAGTTCGACGATGACCGGCAGGCTTTCGTGCGCGGCCGCCGGGGCGACCATTGCGAACGCGAGCAGCAGGGCGATCAGCAGCCGCATCACTGTACCAAGACCGGATCGATCTGCGCGTCGTAAGTCGAGACGATGGCATCGACCCGCTTTTCCAGGTCCGCCGATTGCCGCGTCCGCTGCCAGTCGTCGAGTACGGCGGGGCGCACTTGGGCAAAGTCCGCCTCACCCGCCCGGTCATGCCGCACAACCCGCACGAGATGCGCTCCGAGGTCCGAGATCATCGGCCCTTGCCATGACTCTGAAGGCTTCATGGCGAAGACCTGCTTCGCGAAATCCTCGCCAAGCTGAGACGCGACCTGTTCGGCCCGAGCGCCGACGTAAGTGCGCTGATAGGCAAAGCGGTCGCCTGCGGCCTGCCAGTCGCTGCCGGGTCTATAGGCGCTTGCCCGCCGTACCGCGTCGCCGGCTCCGCCGCGGGCGGCGTCGAAAAAGACGTGTTCGAAAGTGACGAGATCGCCTTCGACATAGTCGGCCTTGTGAGATTCGAAAAACTTGCGCAGTTCGGCATCGTCCGGATCGGCGGCTACTTCGGGCCGCAGGGCAAAGCGCATAGACTGGCCCAGCCGCCGCCGGATCGCGGGGTCGTCCTTGTCGAGACCCCACGACTGCGCCTCGCGGAACAGGGCTTCTTCCTCGACATAGCGCTCGACCAGCGCCTTGCGTGCACTCGGCGCCATCGCGTCGAGCGTCAGCGGTTCGGACGACAGCGTTTCTGCAAGCCCGTTGCCCCCGCCCGACGCGAGATAGGCTTCGAGCGCAGGCCGGTCCACGCGAATGACCGAGGCATCGTCCGCGCCGTCGGGATCGATGAACGCGGCGAGCACGAAGATCGCCGTCCCAGCGCCGAGGAACCACCAGAGCGGATCGATCCGGCGGCGCGTCACGGGTGGTACCAGATCGGAGAGCTGTAGGCGCGGTCCTGCACGGTGCGCGGGACTTCGGCGGGCATCTCGATACCGAAATAGGCCATGTCGTAAGTCGTCCAGCGCGGGCGTGGGATCTCGATCACGCGGACATAGTAGAACGCGGGCTGGCTGGCGTCGAAATCCGGGTCGCGCCACCATGTCGCAAGTTCGGGATCGCCGATGGAGTTGTCGTAGGTCGCGTTGGCAATGTCGACCGTGCTTCCGACCGGCGGAGCCTTGCCGTCCCGCCCGACCTTCCGGCCATCGGACAGGGCGACGTCATAGACTCTCTCGTGCGTCCGGCCCTTCGCGTCGAGCCAGCCCTTCACCACCTGCACCCTGTCGAGGTTCGGCCCGTCGGGATCACGGACCGCGTGGACCATGAACGACGGCGCGGTACCATCGCTCGCCCTGCCCAGATCGCCGCCCATCGGCACGCCGCGGCGATAGCCGATGCGCGCATAGTCGGGCTTGTCGATGTCGTCTTTCCGGAAGCCGTAGCCGCCGAAGAACCGCAGGCGGATACGCGATCCGGTCGTGCCGTAAGTCTCGCGCCGCTTCAGTGCATCGAAGATCGCCTCGCGCGAATTTTCGGGCGCCCAGACGGCGGCAAGGCCCGACGCGGTCAGTTCCCAGCTTTCCTGCAGCACGGCCGACATCTTCTCGCGCCAGCGGTGGTCCGATGGTTCGGATTCGGGAAACTTGCCGAAGAAGTTGTCCTCGGCTGCGGTGGAGAGGCCGGTGTGCTGGTCGGTGCTGCCGATCATGCCGAATTCGAACGGGTTCGCGCCCAGCATGCGTTCGTAGCGCAGGCCTTCCTTCAGGGCCGAGCGTGCATATTCGTAAGGCAGCATCGCCTTCGTCTTGGGCTGAGAGAGAGTGATGTTGCCCTGGTCCCAGGTCTCGAAATCGGCAAATTCGTCATCGGGCGAAAGATCGGGATGCGTCTCTCCGTCGCCCTTCACTTGCGTGACTTCGTAGACCGGCTCCCACCGGCTGCGCTTGCGGGCATAGGCGGCGTTCAGTGGCTGGCCGCTGATCGTGACGGGGGCGAACATGCGCCCGTTCGACACGTTGCCGTTGTGCGCGATGGCCAGCGTGCGGACGCCCGCCTTCTCGTACTGCTCCAGCGCATTCCAAAGGTCTTCGGGGTCGGTCGAATCCTGCGCGGTATAGGGCAGGACCTTCTTCGCCTCGGCCCCGTCGCCGCGGAACAGCACGACGCGGTGCAGGTTGTCGCCGTTGATCATCGAGGTCCATTCATAACCGACAAGCGCGGTGAACTGCCCGGGCCGGTTGTAGCGGTCGGCGTTGTCGGCAACCTCGTTCCAGACGCTGCGGTTGGTGGCATCCGGCGTGCGCAGCGACGGATCGCTCGACTGGATCGCGTCGGCAAAGGCGACGCCGACCTTGGCGCGTTCGTTGCGCTGAAGATAACCCAGCCACTCGAATCCCAGCGGCCAGCGGGTCAGTTCCTCGTCCTCGTTCAAAAGGCGCGGGAAAACGCCGAGGTATTCGGCGTGGTCGGTGATAGCGATGAAGTCGAGCGGGCGGCGCAGCTTTGCCGGAACGCCGTTGTCGGCATCGACCGCCTGCCCCATGGCGAACCGGTAGGCTTCATCAGGCGTAACCGCGCGCGTTCCGTTCAAAAAGGCATCGGGCGAATAGCTGGTGTGAAGATGCAGGTCGCCGAAATAGAGATTGTTTTCGAGCGGAGTGCGTAGCGGCGGCGAATAGGCCATGGTGCGCGAAGGCTCGACGGTTTCGGGCACGGTGGCGGCCATCGGATCGGCAAGGGCGGCCTCGCCCTCCGGGACCAGAAGGCCAATAGCCGAGGCGGCAACAGCAGTCGTCCCGATGGCCAGCCACGGCCACGCTTTCGCAAGCATACCTATCTCCGATGTCCTATTTTTAAAACACACGCATTAGAAATGCAATTGAGCGAACGGTCAAGCGTCCCGCGGCCGAACTATGACAAGGTGCAGGTTCGCCTACTTACATTACAAAGGGTCGCAAGCTAATGCTCGGACAATGGCCAGCACCACGACCCAGAGCAGCGGCGAGAACGAACGCGGTATACGCTCGCGCCTGAAGATGATTCTCGTCGCCGAGGATCTCTTCGCACGAGAAGGCATCAACGAGGTTTCGCTGCGCACGATCGCATCGGCCGCGGGCCAGTCGAACGTGGCGGCGGTGCAGTATCACTTCGGCGGACGCGACGGTCTGTTGCGCGCGATCTTCGACTATCGCGTCCGCCAGATGGAAGTTACGCGGCGAGCACGGCTTGAGCAGTTGGGTCCGTTAGATGCGATTGCACCGCGCGATCTGATCGGGCTGGTCTACGAGCCCTATCTCGACCTCACGAACGAGGCGGGCGACCACTGCTATGCACGCCTGCTGCTGACGTATCTTACCCGCTTCGGTCGCCATGCCCTGCCCCACCCTGCCGAAGACGAAGGCGCGGTCGATTTCGTCATCCCTCAGATCCTTGCCGAGATGCGCGGGCGGCTGGAAATGGTCGATCCGGGTAAGGCGGACGCGCGAACGATGATGATGACGACCGGCTTTCTCTCGCTCCTGTGCGAACACGACGTGCGCCGCGCCGCAGGGTTGGAGGTGGGCGACGTGCGCGAACTGGCTAACTGGTCGCTCGACCTGATGGCGGCGGCCTTTACGCTTCGCGCTTAAGAAAAAGACCGGGACAGCTCGGCATGAGCTGCCCCGGCAGGAATGGCGCTTGATCGGGAGAGATCAGAAGCGCTTGGTCAATTCGATCTGAACAGTGCGCGGCAGGCTGCCGAAGCCGAGCTGGTCGGCCTTGGTGCCGTTCGCCGTACCGGTGCCGGCACCGGTGAACGGCCCGTCGACGACGCCCGTCACGTAGAACTCATTCGTCAGGTTCTTGCCGATCAGCGCGATCTTCCAGTTGTCGTCGGCAGCGCCGAAGCGGACACCGGCGTCGAGCGTGACGTAGCTGTCCTGAAGCGACAGCGGGTTGCCGAAGCCGGACGCGAGGTAGCTGTCCGAGTAACGGGCATCGACGCTGAACCCGATGCGGAAATCGCGGCCGACGTCGCGGTCGTAGGCAATACCCAGGTTGCCGGTCCATTCGGGCGAGACCGACAGGCGTTCGCCGGTCAGGTCCTGCCGCGATGCGATCGGGCTGATCGCCGCGCAGCCTTCCGCCGTCGTCTGGCCGGCATAGCAGGGAGCGCCTTCGAAGTCGGTGTACTTCGCCTCGGTGTAGTTGATCGAACCGTAAACGTTCAGCCCGTCGACCGCGTGGGGCGCGAACTCGAATTCCAGCTCGACACCGCGCGAGCGCGAGTCCGCAGTCAGCGTCTGGAACGCGAAGATCGGAGAGTTGAAGAAGTCGACCTGCAGGTTGTTGTAGTCATAAGTGAAGGCCGTGAGATTCAGGCGCAGCTGGTTGTCAAGGACCGTCGACTTCACGCCGAATTCAAAGCCTTCCGCCGTTTCCGGATCGAAAGTCAGGTCTCCCTGCGGATCGGGCGAGAAGCGCGAGTTGATGCCGCCGTTGGAGAACCCGCCCGACTTGTAGGCCGTCTTGTAAGCGCCATAGACCAGCACGTCGGGTGTCGCCCGCCAAGTCAGCGTCGCTTCGGGCGACACGTCGGTGAAGTGCTGACGCGCGGTGACGTACCCCAGCGGATCGGTGCCGATGCGGAAGATGCCCGCAAGGCCCGGATTGACGTAGGGCTGGACGAAGTAGCTGTCTTTGACCTCGTCGGTATAGCGCGCACCGCCCGCCAGTTCGAGTTCGGGCGTGATCGCATAAGTCAGCTGGCCGAATACGGCGAAGGTTTCGCCCTTCGTCTGGCTGAACTTCTGGTTGCCGAGGAACTCCAGCCCCGCGGGCGCCGCGCTGTTGTAGAGGTTCGCCTGCGCTGCCTGCTGGTTAAAGTCGCGCGTCGTGTTCTGGTATAGACCGCCCAGCATGAAATTGATCGGCCCATCGAAGGTCGAAAGGAAACGCAGCTCTTCCGACCATGCCTTCCACGTCGAATTTTCGGTCGCCCAGACGCTGGTCGGGGTCGACTGGAAGTCGCACGCGCAAGTCCATTTGTTGTTGACCCACTGGTAGTTCGTGACCGACGTGATCTGCAGGAAATCGGTCTCGTACACGGTGTTGAGCGTAGACGATGCCGATTCGTAACGGTTGTAGAGCGCCCCGTCGTCGCGCGACCACGGCACGTTGCCGGCCAACGCTTCGGGCAGGTTGTTCTGGAACGTCACGAAGTCGGTGCGGCACGGCTGGCCGGTCTGCTGCGACAGCCCGTCCTCGCGCCCACAGGCATAGGCAACGTAGTTCCACGACGAGTTGTTGACCGTGTTCCAATCGTAGTTGCCCTTCAGCGTCAGGGTCAGGCTATCGGTGGGTTCCCACTTCAGCGTGGCGCGGGCCAGCACTTCTTCTTGGCCCGGTTCGTTGCGTGCAGCCGGGGTTGCGGTCGAAGTGATCGGGTTGCCGTCACCGCCTGCAAGGATGTCGGCAATGTCGCGGGTGGTGTATTCGAAGGGTTCGGCAAGGTTGGTGTAATACCCGTCCTCCATCTTCGAATAGCGCGCGGCAAGGCGGAAGCCGAGCCGGTCGCCCAGCGGCACCGAGCCCATGGCCTCCAGCTTGTATTCCTGCGCTTCGAACTCGTACCCGGCCTTGACCATGAATTCTGGCGCGGAGCCGGGGTCCTTGGTGGTGATCGAGATGACGCCTGCCGTCGCGTTCTTGCCGAAGAACAGCGCCTGCGGGCCCTTTAGAACCTCGACGCGGGCAAGGTCGAAGAAGCCTTCGTTGATGACGCGGCCCTGCCCGTAATAGGCGCCGTCGACGACGACCGCGACCGACTGTTCGATACCGATCGAGGTCGAGGACGAACCGATGCCGCGAAGGGTAAGCTGCGCGCCCGACCCGTTCGATGCCCGGCCCACGTTGAATTGCGGTGCAATGGCGGCGATCTTCTCGACGCTAGTGATATCGCGGTTCTCGATCAGTTCTTCGGAAAGCGCGGTGACGGCAACCGGCACGTCCTGAACCGATTCCTCGCGCTTGCGCGCCGTGACGATGATTTCGGACAGGCCGCCGCTACGGGCCTCGGCTGTTTCGTCGTCTGTCTGGGCAAAGCCCGGCTGCGCGACGAGCGCACCGAACGCTGCTCCTACCAACAAAACGGATTTTCGGCGTGAACGCATAAACCACTCTCCCTTGTGAACCCCGGCGACCATCCGGCTCCGACTCTTATAATTCGCGTGTTTTAATTAAGCGGAGTTTGCGCGGCTACCTGTCGGAATGATGAGGTCGCATTTTGGCTAGGTCGGACAAGCGGGCACCTCGGCGCGGGGTGGCCGGAAGGGCTGCAGGGCAATCACCGCCGGTCGATCCGCATGGTGTTCTTCGACGCGCCGATCCATTTCGAGCTTGCCCAACGCATCGACGTGCCTCCGGGCACGGTGAGAAGCGGGATCCGGCGCGGGCTGGAAAGCCTGAAGGGCTGCCTCGCTGGCTGATCCGGCGGACAAGGCGATGCTGCCCGGCGGAAACGACCTTCGCGCGCCGGAAGGCGACCACCTGGCCAAGGCACGCTGCCGCCTGCTGTCCGACCCCGAATTCGTGCGCAAGGTGCAATGGTGGGAAGACCTGGCGGCATTGTCCTTGCCTGAACGGAAAAGCGAGCGTAATTCGTTCGAATGAACGAGATTCGCGAAGCGCCTCACGCCGACCTCCTGAACGCCGCGATCGAATTGTTCGGACGGTCCGGTTTCGAAGGGGCCAGCACCCGCGCAATTGCTTCGGCCTGCGACAAGCCAATGTCGGCGATCACTTATCACTTCGGGGGCAAACAGGGCCTCTATCTCGCCTGTGCAAGGCACATTGCCGAGATTCTCGGCGAGCGTATCCAGCCGGTGGTGGAAGGCATCGACGCGCTCAATGCGCTGAGCGCAACGCGCGAGGAGATCGAGGCCGCACTGATCCCGCTCGTGGAAGCGGGCGTTGCCATCGTCACCGATCCCCGGCTCGACACCGTGGCGATGTTCATGCTGCGCGAACAGGCCGCCCCTACCGAAGCGTTCGATCTTCTCTACGAACGCGTGATGTGCCCGCTGCTGACCAGCATCGCCGGGCTGCTTGCCGCTGCCGCGAACCCGCCGATCGAGCCTGAGCGCGCCCGTGTTCTGGCGATCATGCTGATGGGCCAGATCCTCATGTTCCGCACCTGCCGCGCCACCACCATGCGCTTTAGCGAGTGGGAGGAGATCGGCGCGGACCAGAAACGCCAACTGGTCGGCGCAGCCCGCGTCCACCTTTCGGCCATCCTGCACAGCCTGAGTTCGGGAGAACACGCGTGAACCGTCGCAACATCATCATCGCGGCACTCGTCGTCGTGCTCGGCGTCATCCTGTTCACCACGCGCGGCTTCGGCCTGTTCGCTGCGGACGAGACCGGCCTGAAGCTCTATGGCAATGTCGACGTGCGTCAGGTCGATCTCGCCTTCCGCACCGGCGGCCGGATCGAGGCGATCGCGCCCGAAGAAGGCCAGGCGGTCGAGGCGGGACAGGCCGTTGCGCGGCTCGACATGGCGCCGATGCGCGATGCCCTCGCCGCTGCCGACGCGCAGTGGGGCGTGGCCCGCGCCGAACTGGCCAAGGCCCGCGCCGGAAGCCGCCCGCAGGAAATCGCACAGGCACAGGCGCGGCTCAATCAGGCACAGGCCGCTCTCACCACGGCGCGGGAGGATTACGAACGCCGCGCCGCACTGGTCGAAACGGGCGCCGTCAGCCGACAGGTATTCGAGGCGACCAAGGCGCGATACGAGAGTGCACAAGCCGATGCCCGCGCAGCCTCTGCTGCACTCTCGCTCGCCCGCGAAGGTGCGCGGGTAGAAGACAAGCGAGCCGCCGCGGCCCAGGTCGATGCCGCCCGCGCCCGACGCGATGCCGCCCGCACCGATTTGGAAGACGGTATCCTGCGCGCGCCGAATGCAGGCCGCGTGCTGACCCGCGCCCGTGAACCGGGGGCCATCGTCGGGCCGGGAGAGACTGTACTAACGCTCACCATCGATCGCCCGATGCGCGTGCGCGCTTATGTCGGTGCCGAAGACCTGTCGCGCATTTCGCCGGGCATGGACGCGGTGGTGACGGCCAGCGGCAACGCGAAACAGTACAAGGCAAAGATCGCCCAGATCGCGCCCAAGGCGGAATTCACACCCAAGACCGTCCAGACAGAGGACTTGCGCGCAGACCTCGTCTACCGCGTCCGCATCCTGATATCCGACCCCGACGACGGCTTGCGTCAGGGCCAGCCGGTGACCGTCGCCATCCCTGCCGCACGTCCGGCCGCCGACTGACGTGACCGAGCCCGTCGCTCTTGCTCCGGTCGCATCGGCCAAGGGCCTGACCAAACGCTTCGACGGGCTGGACCGTCCCGCGCTCGACGATGTGGCAATCACCATCGCGCCGGGCGAAATGACGGGGCTGGTCGGTCCCGACGGAGCGGGCAAGACGACGCTGATCCGCATCCTTGCGGGATTGATCGATCCGGATGCGGGCGAAGCGACCGTGGGCGGCAGGCCCGCGACGGTGCAGGATCGCAATGCTCTGGGCTATATGCCGCAGCGCTTCGGGCTCTACGAAGACCTGACTGTTCGCGAGAACCTCGATCTCTACGCCGACTTGCGCGCATTGCCGCATGACGAGCGCGCCGACAGGTTCGCCACCCTGCTCGACTTCACCGATCTCGACCGGTTTCAGGCACGCCTTGCAGGGAAGCTGTCGGGCGGCATGAAGCAGAAGCTTGGTCTTGCCTGCGCGCTCACCCGCGAACCGCGTCTGCTCCTGCTCGACGAACCGGGCGTCGGCGTCGATCCCGTCTCGCGGCGCGAGTTGTGGGCGATGGTAAGCCAGCTTGCGGGCGAAGGCATCGGCATCCTGTGGTCCACCGCCTATCTGGACGAGGCGGAAAAGTGCGACACCGTATTCCTGCTGAACGAGGGCAAGATCCTCGCCTCTGGCGAACCGGACGAACTGACCGGCCAGATGGATGGCCGCGTCGTGCGCTATCCGGTGGCGAGCGACCGCCGCCGCGTCCTGCGCGAGGCGCTCGACGAGGACAGCGTGATCGACGGCATGGTGCAGGGCGATTCGATCCGACTGCTGCTGAAGGACGGGGCCGACGCACCGCCCGCATCCGCGATCGACGCATCGGGAGAGCCGCGACAGGCCCGCCCGCGCTATGAAGACGCATTCGTCGATCTGCTTGGCGGCGGGCCCGGCGGCACTTCGGCGCTGGCCGCGCGGTATCCCGAGGTCCCGGCAAGCGACAAACCCGCGATCGAGGCCCACGGCCTGACCCGTCGGTTCGGCGATTTCACTGCCGCCCACGACATTCGTTTTTCGGTGGGTCGCGGGCAGGTGTTCGGGCTGCTCGGCCCCAATGGCGCGGGCAAGTCGACGACGTTCAAGATGCTGTGCGGGTTGCTCACGCCTAGTGAAGGTACCGGCACCGTCAATGGCTTCGATCTTCGCACCGCACGCGCCGATGCGCGGCAGTCGCTGGGCTACATGGCGCAGAAATTCTCGCTCTACGCCGACCTGTCGGTGCGGCAGAACCTCGCATTCTTTGCGGGCGCCTACGGGCTCGACAATTCCGCCGCGCGCGAGGCGGTGGAGAGCGCGATCGAGACGTTCCACCTCGGTCCCTATCTCGCCAGCGATTCCGGCCTGCTGCCGCTGGGTTACAAACAACGTCTCGCGCTCGCCTGCGCGGTGCTGCACCGCCCGCCGGTGCTGTTCCTCGACGAGCCGACATCGGGCGTCGATCCCATCGTGCGGCGCGAGTTCTGGAGCCACATCAACGGCCTTGTCGAACGCGGCGTCTCGGTCCTCGTCACGACCCATTTCATGGACGAGGCCGAATACTGCGACGAGATCGCCCTTATCTATCGCGGCGAGCAGATCGCCACCGGCAGTCCCGATCACCTGAAGGAGGTCGCAGGCACCGGCGACGCACCGATGGAAGACGCCTTCATCGCTCTGATCGAACAGTCAGACGCGCGGCGCGAGGAAATGGAGGCGGCATGATCGATCCGGCCAGCCACCCGCGCCTCGCCCGCTTTGCCGCGATGATGAGCAAGGAAACGCGCCAGATCCTGCGCGATCCCTCGACCTTTCTCATCGCCTTCCTGCTGCCGGTCATGCTGCTGTTCCTGATGGGGTATGGCGTGAACCTCGATGCCACCAGCACGCGGGTCGGCATGGCGGTGGAGGATGACAGCGGCGAAGCCAGCTCGCTCGCCGGGGCATATGCTTCGTCGCGCTATTTCGACGTGGTGGAAACCGGACCGCTGCAAAGGCTGCGAAAGTCGCTGGTCTCCGACGACATCCGCGCGATCATCGTCATTCCGCAGGACTTCGGCCGCGACGTTGCCGCCGGCGGCGGCGAAGTTCGCGTCATCACCGACGGCTCGCTGCCCAACACGGCCAGCTTTGTCGCGGGCCAGGCCGAGGGCGTGCGCGCGACATGGGCGGCCCAGCGGGCAAGCGACAGGGGCATGGCGGCAGACCCGCCGATCGACCTGCTCTCGCGATTCTGGTTCAACCCCGAACTCGCCAGCCGCAACTTCCTCGTCCCCGGCTCCATCGCCATCGTCATGACGATGATCGGGTCGCTGCTCACCGCGCTCGTCGTTGCGCGCGAATGGGAGCGTGGCACGCTGGAGGCGTTGATGGCGACGCCCATCGGCATGGGCGAATTCCTGCTGACCAAGGTGATCCCCTACTTTGCGCTCGGCATCGTTTCGATGGCGCTGTGCACGCTGCTCGCCATCTTCGTGTTCGGCGTGCCGTTTCGCGGCTCGGTCTTCGCGCTATTCCTGATCGCGTCGGTCTATCTCGTCCCCGCGCTGGGGCAAGGATTGCTGATCTCCTCGGCCCTGAAGAACCAGTTCGTGGCAAGCCAGGTCGCGCTACTCACCGCGTTCCTGCCGACGATGCTGCTGTCGGGATTCGTCTTCGAAATCGCCTCGATGCCAAAGCCGATCCAGGCGCTGACCTACATCGTGCCTGCGCGCTACCTGATCCCGCAGATCCAGACGGTTTTCATCGCGGGCGACGATTGGGGCCTGTTCCTGCCCGACATGGCGATCCTGCTGGCATTCGGCGCGGTCCTCTTCGGCCTGTGCCTGCGGTTCACGCGGCGGAGGATCGCGTGAGCTTCAGGTGGCCCGAGTTCCTGCGAAAATCCCTCATCGGCCCGCGCCTGCGCGCCATTTTCGCCAAGGAAATGCTGGCGGTCCTGCGCGATCCGCGCGCGCGGCTGATCCTCGTCACCCCGCCGCTGATCCAGTTCTTCCTGTTCTCCTTCGCCTCGACCATGGAAGTCACCAATATCCGGGTCGGCGTGCTGGACCTCGACGGCGGGCAGTGGAGCCGCGAGATCGTGGAGCGGATCGAGGGTAGCCCCAACATGCGCGAGGTTCGTGCCCTGCGATCCGACGCTGCGCTGAAGACGGCGATAGACCGGCAGGAAGTCATCGCGGTCCTGCGCTTCGGGCCCGAGTTTTCCGCCGATGTCGCGGCGGGCCGTCCGGCGTCGGTCGGCGCGGTCTATGACGGCCGGCGATCCAACGCCGCGCAGATCGTATCGAGCTACATGCAGCGGATCGTCGGCGACGTCTCGGCGCAGACCCCTCGCGGGTCGGCCATCGCAGTGCGTCTGGAGGGGCGCGGATCGGGCACGGCGGTGCGGCACTGGTTCAACCCGAACCTCGATTACATCTGGTTCGTCATGCCCGCGCTCATCGCGATCATCGCGGCGGTATCCTCGATCGCCGTCGTCTCGCAGTCGGTGGCGCGCGAACGCGAACTGGGCACGCTGGACCAGCTGCTCGTCTCGCCCCTGCGCACGCATGAAATCCTGATCGGCAAGATGTTTCCGCCCATTGTTGTCGGCCTTTTCAACGTGACGATGTTCGTGATCCTGACACCGCTGGTCTTCGGCGTGCCGCTGACCGGATCGGTGCCGCTGTTCTACCTCTCGCTGTTCTTCTACCTGCTGGCGCTGACCGGCATCGGGATGCTGATCTCGGTCGTCTCGGCCACGCAGCAGCAGGCGTTTCTGGGCATGTTCGCGCTGACCGTGCCGATGATCATCCTGTCGGGCTATGCCAGCCCGGTCGACAATATGCCCGGCTGGCTTCAGGCGATCACCTGGCTCAACCCGCCGACGTGGTTCCTCGTCGTGTCCGAAGGCACGTTCCTGAAGGCCATGCCGGCATCCGATATCCTTTCCAACACCTGGCCGCTTGCGGTGCAGGCGGCGGTGTCGCTCTGGGCGGCATCGGCGCTGTTCCGTTCGCGGATGGAGTAGAACCGTTGCGCAAGCTTCTCGTCCTTGCCCTGCCGCTCGTCGCCCTGTCGGCCTGCACCGTCGGGCCCGATTACGAGCGTCCAGAAATCACCGGCGAAGTCGGCGAGTGGTCGCAAGGCGACATCGACAGTGCCGCCCCCGATGTCGAGGCATGGCGCGAACTGGGCGATCCGGTGCTGGCCCGTCTTGTCGAAGAAGCCGTCGCCGCCAATCTCGACATCGCGCAGGCAGAGGCGCGGCTACGGCAGGCGCGCGCTGGGCTCGATGCGGCAGCAGGCGGACGCGTGCCCGAAGTTGCCGCCAATGCATCGGCCACGCGCCAACGCCTGTCCGAGAACGGCCAGCTACCCGTAGGCTCGCTGCCCGGTTTCGCACCCGAATACTCTCTGTTCGACGCAGGGTTCGACGCCTCGTGGGAACTGGACCTGTGGGGCGGCACGAAGCGCGGGATCGAAGCTGCACGCTATCGGCTTGGCGCTGCCGATGCGCTGGCGGCAGAGTCTCGCCTGCGCGTCGTGGCCGAGACGGTCCGCGCCTATGTCCAGCTTCGCGAGGCCCAGGCCGAAGGTGAACTTGCAAGGCGCGACGTATCGGCCCGCGAAACCATCGCAAGGCTCGCCCGCCAGAGCTACGAGGCGGGTGAAATCGCGCGCGGCCCCGCCGCCGATGCCGACGCGGCGCTCTCCGCAGCCCGTGCCCGCGTTCCTGCTGCCGAGGCCAAGGCGGTTGCCGCCGCAAATGCCCTTGCGGTCCTGACCGGCAAGCCACCCGAAGGCACCGCCGATCTTCTGGACGAGCCTGCCCCCGTCCCCACCCCTCCGCGAGCTGTGCGCGCAGGGCTTCGCGCCGATGTCCTGCGCCGCCGCCCCGACGTGATCGCAGCCGAGTACCAGCTAGCCGCCGCGACCGCCGACGTCGGAGTGCAGACCGCGCAGCTTTTCCCGAAGATCTCTCTCCTCGGCTCGATCGGACAGCAGGCGCGGTCGGTCGGCGATCTGGCGTCAGGGGACTCGCTGCGCTTTACGGTCGGACCGACGCTGGCGTGGCCGATCTTTGCAGGCGGGCGGATCCGCGCGCAGATCAGGGCGGCGGATGCCAGGGCCGACGAAGCCGCGGCCACATACGAACAGGCCGTGCTGTCAGCGCTGGCCGACAGCGAGACCGCGCTCAACCGCTACAACGCGGCGCGGGCGGCATGGGCCGCGCTGGAGACCGCGCGGGCCGATGCAGCGACGAGCGTGGAGATGGCTCGGCAGCGGTACGAAGCGGGCGAGGATTCGCTTATCGCCTTCAACCGGGCGCGGCTTGCCTATGACGAGGCGGAGCGCGCAGCCCTGTCGGCCAAGGCGCAGGCGATCGATGCCCATGCCGCCGCGATCAAGGCGCTGGGCGGCGGGTGGAGTTATCCTGAAGAGGGCGCATCCGGTTAGATTACGGCGAGGACGATACCGAGGACAGCGAGCACGACGCCCGAGGCGATCAGCTTCTTGTTGTCGCCTTCTCCGCCCTTACGCATGTGGTCGACGCCCATCAGCGTCACGAAGATGCCGATCGTTGCAAAGACGATGCCGAGCAGGAGTTGGGGCGTAAACATGGGGCGAGGCTAAAAACGGCCGCGCGTGTCAGCAATCCGGAAAAGCGCCCAATCCACGAGCATGACGGCAATTGTCATGCCCGAAGCGATCAGGCCGCGTCTTCGAGCGCGTCCCCGTCGCCTGCACTGCGGGCCTCACCTTCGTCATCGCATTTTTTGCCGCGCATTTCAGGCGGCCTGAACCACTGGGCGCGATCCTCGTTGAAGGGGCGTCCGTCGCTCAGTTCCTCGGCATTGACGGGATAGGAGATGAGATAGCCCTGGATCTGCGTGATCCCTTCGGCGCGCAGCCATTCCAGCTGGCTCTTGCGCTCCACCCCTTCGGCCACTGTCGACATTCCCAGCGCGCCCGCGAGATGCATGACGGCGCGCACGATCGCCTGACAGTCCTCGCGGTCCTCGATGTCCTCGACGAAGCACTTGTCGATCTTGATCTTGTCGAAGGGGAACGAGCGCAAATAGTTCAGCGAGGAATACCCGGTCCCGAAGTCGTCGAGAGAGATGCGCATACCCATGTCGCGCAGTTCGTGGAGCATGGCCACGTTCCGCTCGCTGTCGTGCATCAGCATGTTCTCGGTGATTTCCAGCTCGATCCGCGCAGGGTCGATGCCGGTCGTGCAGATTGCCTCGGCCAGGGTCGGGATCAGTCGGGGCGACCGCATCTGCAGCGGCGACAGGTTGATCGCCACCGTTTCCTTCTCTTCCCAGCTCGCCGCTTCCTCGATGGCGTTGCGAATGATCCATTCACCCAGCGAGACGATGAGGCCGCTGTCTTCGGCGAGCGAGATGAATTCGCCGGGCATGACGACGCCCCAGATCGGGCTCTGCCAGCGCACCAGTGTCTCGAAGCCGAGAGTCCTGCGCTGGGCAATGTCGTAGAGCGGCTGGTAGTGGAGCGTGAACTCGTCGTTCTGGATCGCGGTCTTGAGATCGGCTTCGAGCTGTGCGCGTTCGCGGTCGCGTTCCTCCAGCCACGGCTCGAACTCCGCAAAAGTGCCCCGGCCCAGCGCCTTGGCGGCATAGAGCGCAAGGTCGGCTTGGCGCAGCAGCGTATCGGGACTGCGCGCCGCGCCTTCCATTGTGCGATCGACATGCGCGATGCCGATCGAGGTGCTGGTCGACAGCTTCTGGTCACCCAGGACAAAGGGCTTTTCCATCTCGTCGACGATGCGCTGCGCGACGACCTTGGCGGTTTCCTGATCCGAGAGGCGCGTCAGCAGGACCGCGAATTCGTCACCGCCAAGGCGCGCGACGAGATCATGGGACTTGACGGCGCCGCTGATCCGCTTCGATGCTTCGGTCAGAAGGCGGTCGCCGGTCGAATGCCCGAAAGTGTCGTTGATCTGCTTGAAATGGTCGAGATCGAGATAGAGCAGCGCCAGCCCACCTGCCGTCTGCTTTCGATCCAGCACTTCGGCCAGCGTTTCGCCGAACAGGAAGCGGTTGGCGATGCCGGTCAGCATGTCGTGGTGCGCCATGAAGCTGACGCGTTCGACCGCCTGGCGCGTATCGGTGGTATCGCGCGCCACGCCATGCATCGTGCCGTCGTCCCAGACGTTTGCCGACATCGTCCACCAGCGGGTTTCGCCGCCGACGGTAAGGCTGATCGTCAGGTCGCGGAACGGCTGGCGCACCAGCAGGCGATGGGCCAGCAGTTCGCGCTGCGGCCCGTGATCGAATAGCGAGACCATTTCCCGCCCTTCGAGGTTCCACGATTCGCAGCCCGCAGCTTCACCGAAACGGTCGCAGACCGCGACGAGACAGGCGCCCTTGTCGACCTGCCACAACCAGTCGGCACTCTGCGCTTCGTAGTCGTGGAGGAGCAGCTGGATGGTTTCCGCGCTTTCGGCCAGCTCCGCCTCGCCCTCGAACTTGCGCTTGTAGAGCTTGGCGTCATCGTAGATCCCGCGAAACAAAATCATGGCGAGCGCGGTGATCAGCGCGAAGGAAACAACCTCGATCCGTCCGAACGTCGCGTAGCTGATGCCGTATCCGGTCAGCGCCATTGTGCCGACGAATACTGCGCAGATGCGCGGCAGCGCGCGATAGTAGATCATCGATGCGGTCACCACCCCGGCGACGAGGACCGAGAGAAGGTAGAGTTCGGCATCCTGTGCGAAAGTGGCGAACATCGCGATGCCCACGCCCCAGCCGATCGAATCGGCAATGCCGAGGGCAATGACGTAGCGCTGCTGTTTCTGGAAATAGGTCAGGTCGATCGATTCGGGGACGAACCGGCGGATCAGTTCCACGCGGGCGAGGCTGATCGCAAGCATGAAGCCGAGCCACGCGAACTGGATCAGCACGCCCTGCCCGCCAATGCGGATGACACATGTGATGAAGGCCCCGAAAGCCGACGTTGCCGCCGCGAGTTGGCCGCGATCGGCATAGTCCTGCAGACGGCGGACCATCAAATAGTCCGAGCGACCAAAAAGGGCGGCCTGTCTGCCTCCCATAACCGGTTCATTCCCCCGAATAAGCAAAACCGTTCAGGGGGGCGAGCGTAAAGCGGGAAGGTAAATCGCCAGTAAACGACGAAAACGGCGATCATGTTGTTCCAAAACGAAACCCCCGCCGGATTGCTCCGGCGAGGGCTCATTGTTTCAGGATTTGGAAAATCCGCGGAGAACTATCAGTTCTCGCGCTTTTCCTCGCTACCGTCGTGATCGGCAGCATCTTCGTTCAGATAATCGCCCGCATCGGCGTCGAGACCGTGGGTCTCGCCTTCGACGGCGGCCAGCGGATCGTCACCGATTGCCGCTTCGGGGCCCTGTGCCAGTTCGGCCGCGTGCTCTTCCTCGGCCGTGTCGGCAGCGATCAGCGCTTCCTGCATCTTGCGATACTGGGCGCGCAGGGCCGCGTCGCGGCTGGAAGCGGCCACGCGGACGCGGTTCATGCCCGCGCCGGTACCGGCGGGGATGAGACGGCCGACGATGACGTTTTCCTTCAGACCGATCAGCGAGTCCTTCTTGCCTTCGACCGCGGCCTGCGTGAGCACGCGCGTGGTTTCCTGGAAGGATGCTGCCGAGATGAACGAACGGGTCTGCAGCGAAGCCTTGGTAATGCCGAGGAGGACAGGCTTGCCCTCTGCCGGCTGCTTACCCTTGTCGAGCTTCGCGTTGTACTCGAGCATTTCCTCGTAATCGACCTGTTCACCGGGAAGCAGCGTTGTGTCGCCGCCGTTGGTGATCTCGACCTTCTGCAGCATCTGGCGAACGATCACCTCGATGTGCTTGTCGTTGATCTTCACGCCCTGCAAACGATAGACTTCCTGGATCTCGTTCACGAGATATTCGGCCAGCGCCTCGACGCCGAGCACTTCCAGGATGTCGTGCGGATCGGGCGAGCCGGAGATCAGGTTGTCGCCCTTCTTCACGAAGTCGCCTTCCTGAACGTCGATCACCTTCGACTTCGGGATTAGGTACTCGACCGGATCACCCTCTTCCGGAATGATCGCGATCTTGCGCTTGGCCTTGTAGTCGCGAACGAATTCGACACGGCCCGAGACCTTGGCGATAACCGCGTTGTCCTTCGGCTTGCGGGCCTCGAACAGCTCGGCAACACGCGGCAGACCGCCGGTGATGTCGCGGGTCTTGGCAGCTTCGCGCGAAGCACGGGCGAGAATGTCACCGGCCTGCACTTCCTGGCCGTCCTCGACCGACAGGGTCGTGCCGGGTGCCAGCATGTAGCGGGCGGCCTCGGTCTCGTCACCTGCCTGGCCCAGAAGGGTGATGCGCGGACGCAGGTCTTCCTTCTTGGCACGACCGGCCGAGCGATACTCGATCACGACGCGCTGGGCGATGCCGGTGGCTTCGTCGACGCGCTCTTCCAGGGTCTTGGTGTCGACCAGGTCCTGGTACTTCACGATGCCCGACTGCTCGGTGATGATCGGCAGGGTGAACGGATCCCATTCGGCCATGCGGTCGCCCTGCTTCACCTGGGCACCGTCCTCGAACATGATGACGGTACCGTAGGGTACGCGGTGCATCTCGCGCTCGCGCCCTTCGGCGTCGATGACGAGGATTTCACCGCTGCGGGCCATCGACAGACGGCGACCACGCTTGTCGACGATTGTCGGCATGTCGCGATAGACGACCTTGCCGTCCGAAACCGCCTCGAGGTGCGAGGTTTCGTTAAGCTGCGCCGCACCACCGATGTGGAACGTACGCATCGTCAGCTGCGTGCCGGGTTCACCGATCGACTGCGCCGCGATGACGCCGACGGCTTCGCCGATGTTCACCGGCGTACCGCGGGCAAGGTCACGGCCGTAGCACGTGCCGCAAACGCCCTGCTGCGCTTCGCAGACCAGCGGCGAACGGATCTTCGCCACCTGCGTTTCGGCTTCCTCGATAACCTTGATCGCCGCTTCGTCGAGCAGGTCGCCCGCCTTGGCCAGCACTTCGCCAGTCTTGGCGTGGACGATGTCCTCGGCCAGCGTGCGGCCAAGAATACGTTCGCCAAGCGACGCGATGGTCGAACCGCCCTGGACGATCGCGCGCATTTCGAGCGCGTTTTCGGTGCCGCAGTCGTTTTCGACGATGACGCAGTCCTGCGACACGTCGACCAGACGACGGGTCAGGTAACCCGAGTTCGCGGTCTTCAGTGCGGTATCGGCAAGGCCCTTACGCGCGCCGTGGGTCGAGTTGAAGTATTCAAGAACGGTCAGACCTTCCTTGAAGTTCGAGATGATCGGCGTTTCGATGATCTCGCCCGACGGCTTGGCCATCAGGCCGCGCATACCGGCCAGCTGCTTCATCTGGGCCGGGCTACCACGCGCACCCGAGTGGCTCATCATGTAGATCGAGTTGATCGGCTTCATGCGGCCGGTCTCTTCGTCCACGGGCTGGGACTTGATTCGGTCCATCATCTCGGCAGCGACCTTGTCACCGCACTGGGACCAGGCGTCGATCGCCTTGTTGTACTTTTCCTGCCAGGTGATGAGACCGTCCTGGTACTGCTGCTCGTACTCGGCAACCTGCGCCTTGGTCTCCGCGATCATCTCCTCCTTAGTTTCGGGGATGATCATGTCGTCCTTGCCGAACGAGATGCCGGCGCGGCAGGCGTGACGGAAGCCGAGGACCATGATCGCGTCGGCAAACAGGACCGTGTCCTTCTGGCCGGTGTGACGATAGACCTCGTCGATGACGTCACCGATGTCCTTCTTGGTGAGAAGGCGGTTGACGACTTCGAAGGGCACCTTGTGGCTCTTCGGCAGGCACTCTGCGATGAGCATGCGGCCCGGCGTCGTTTCGACGCGGGCGGTGTACTCGTTGCCGTCCTCGTCCGTCTGCGGGACGCGGGCGGTAATTTTCGAGTGCAGCGTAACGGCCCCTACCTGAAGTGCCTGGTGCACTTCGGCCATGTCGGCGAAGGCCATGCCCTGCCCCGGCTCGTTCTCCAGCTCCATCGAAAGGTAGTAGAGACCCAGGACCATGTCCTGCGAAGGCACGATGATCGGCTTGCCGTTTGCGGGCGAGAGGATGTTGTTGGTCGACATCATCAGCACGCGTGCTTCGAGCTGGGCTTCCAGCGACAGGGGCACGTGGACGGCCATCTGGTCACCGTCGAAGTCGGCGTTGAAGGCCGAGCAGACGAGCGGGTGCAGCTGGATCGCCTTGCCCTCGATCAGCACGGGCTCGAAAGCCTGGATGCCGAGGCGGTGCAGCGTCGGTGCGCGGTTCAGGAGGACGGGGTGTTCGCGGATGACTTCATCCAGGATGTCCCAGACTTCCTTGCGCTCCTTCTCGACCCACTTCTTGGCCTGCTTCAGGGTCATCGAAAGACCCTTGGCATCGAGGCGGGCGTAGATGAACGGCTTGAACAGCTCGAGCGCCATCTTCTTGGGCAGGCCGCACTGGTGCAGCTTGAGTTCCGGGCCGGTCACGATGACCGAACGGCCCGAATAGTCGACGCGCTTACCCAGAAGGTTCTGGCGGAAGCGGCCCTGCTTGCCCTTGAGCATGTCGGACAGCGACTTCAGCGGACGCTTGTTGGCGCCCGTGATGACGCGGCCGCGGCGGCCGTTGTCGAACAGGGCGTCGACGGCTTCCTGCAGCATGCGCTTTTCGTTGCGGACGATGATGTCCGGCGCGCGCAGTTCCATCAGGCGCTTCAAGCGGTTGTTGCGGTTGATGACGCGGCGATAGAGATCGTTGAGATCCGAAGTCGCGAAACGGCCGCCGTCCAGCGGAACCAGCGGGCGCAGTTCGGGCGGAATGACCGGAACGACGTCGAGGATCATCCATTCGGGGCGGTTGCCCGAATCGATGAAGCTTTCGACGACCTTCAGGCGCTTGATGATCTTGGCAGGCTTGAGCGTCGACTTGGTCGTCGCCAGCTCTTCCATCAGGTCATCGCGTTCCTTCTCAAGGTCCAGTTCCATGAGCATGATCTTGACCGCTTCGGCGCCGATGCCGGCACTGAACGCGTCTTCGCCATACTCGTCCTGCGCGTCGAGCAGTTCGTCTTCGGTGAGAAGCTGGAACTTCTCCATCGGGGTCAGGCCCGGTTCGATGACGACGTAGCTTTCGAAGTAGAGCACGCGCTCCAGCTGCTTGAGCTGCATGTCGAGCAAAAGGCCGATGCGCGAGGGCAGCGACTTCAGGAACCAGATGTGCGCGACGGGCGCGGCCAGTTCGATGTGGCCCATACGCTCACGGCGGACCTTGGTCACGGTGACTTCGACGCCGCACTTTTCGCAGACCACGCCCTTGTACTTCATGCGCTTGTACTTGCCGCACAGGCACTCGTAGTCCTTCACGGGGCCGAAGATGCGCGCGCAGAACAGGCCGTCACGTTCGGGCTTGAACGTGCGGTAGTTGATCGTTTCCGGCTTCTTGATCTCGCCGAACGACCAGGAACGGATGCGCTCGGGCGAGGCAAGGCCGATCTGGATCTGGTCGAACGTTTCCGGCTTGGCCACCGGGTTTGCGAATTTGGTCAGTTCGTTCATTTTTCAAATCCCTTGAGGGGAAAAACCTTCAGCGAATGGGGTGCGGGCGGGCGCGTGGGCCCGCCCGCGCTTCCTCATTCGGCAGCCTCGGCCATGCCGTCTTCGTCGCTCTCGTCGGTGAGCGAGGACAGTTCGACGTTGAGACCCAGCGAGCGCATTTCCTTCACGAGCACGTTGAAGCTTTCCGGAATGCCGGCCTCGAAGGTGTCGTCGCCCTTGACGATCGCTTCGTAGACCTTGGTACGGCCGACAACGTCGTCCGATTTCACGGTCAGCATTTCCTGCAGCGTGTAGGCCGCGCCGTAGGCCTGGAGAGCCCAGACCTCCATTTCACCGAAGCGCTGGCCACCGAACTGCGCCTTACCGCCCAGCGGCTGCTGGGTGACGAGCGAGTAGGGGCCGATCGAACGCGCGTGGATCTTGTCGTCGACGAGGTGGTGCAGCTTGAGCATGTAGATGATGCCCACGGTGACCTTGCGGTCGAAGGCTTCACCGGTACGACCGTCGTAAAGCACCGACTGGCCCGAGCTTTCGTAGCCTGCCTTTTCCAGCATCGTCGTCACGTCGCCTTCGCGCGCGCCGTCGAAGACCGGGGTGCCCATCGGGACACCGCGGCGCAGGTTGTTCGCCAGTTCGGCGACCTCCTCGCTGGTGCGGTTCTCGATGTCGTCGTAGTAGTTTTCGCCGTAGACGTCCTTCAACTTGTCGATCAGCGCGGCGGGCGGAGGGCCGGCCATCGCGTCGGGGTTGTTGGAGCGCCATTCGTCGAGCTGCTCTGCGATCTGCATGCCAAGACCACGTGCGGCAAAGCCGAGGTGGGTCTCGAAGATCTGACCGACGTTCATGCGCGACGGCACGCCCAGCGGGTTCAGAACCAGATCGACCGGAGTGCCGTCTTCGAGGAAGGGCATGTCTTCGGCCGGCAGGATGCGCGAGATGACGCCCTTGTTGCCGTGACGGCCGGCCATCTTGTCGCCCGGCTGCAGCTTGCGCTTCACCGCGACGAAAACCTTGACCATCTTCAGCACGCCCGGTGCCAGTTCGTCACCGCGTTCGAGCTTTTCCTTGCGGTCCTCGAACTTGGCGTTGATGGCCTTCACGGCCTCGTCGTACTGTTCCTTGACGGCTTCGATCTGGGCCTGGCGACCATCGTCGGCAACCGCGAACTTGAACCATTCGTGGCGTTCGACTTCGTCGAGCAGTTCCTCGGTGATCTCGCCGCCCTTCTTCACGCCCTTCGGAGCCGCCGAGGCGGTCTGGCCGACGAGCATGTCGCGAAGGCGGTTGTAGGTCGCACGGTTGAGGATGGCGCGTTCGTCCTCGCGGTCCTTGGCGAGGCGTTCGATTTCCTCGTTCTGAATCGCGCGGGTACGGTCGTCGACCTCGATGCCGTGACGGTTGAAGACGCGAACGTCGACAATCGTGCCCGACACGCCCGGCGGCAGGCGAAGCGAGGTGTCGCGCACATCGCTTGCCTTTTCACCGAAGATGGCGCGCAGAAGCTTTTCTTCCGGCGTCATCGGGCTTTCGCCCTTCGGCGTGATCTTGCCGACCAGGATGTCGCCCGGGTGCACTTCGGCACCGATATAGACGATGCCTGCCTCGTCGAGGTTGCGCAGCGCTTCCTCGCCGACGTTCGGGATGTCGCGGGTGATATCCTCGGGGCCGAGCTTCGTATCGCGGGCCATGACCTCGAACTCGTCGATGTGGATCGACGTGAACACGTCGTCCTTCACGATGCGTTCGCTGATCAGGATCGAGTCTTCGTAGTTGTAGCCGTTCCACGGCATGAACGCGACGAGGCTGTTACGGCCCAGCGCCAGTTCGCCCATGTCGGTCGACGGGCCGTCGGCGATGATGTCGCCGGCCTGCACGACTTCGCCCACCTTCACCAGCGGACGCTGGTTGATGCAGGTCGACTGGTTCGAGCGCTCGAACTTCTGGAGGCGGTAAATGTCGACGCCCGACTGGCCGGGTTCGACATCGCCAATGGCGCGGATCACGATACGGGTCGCGTCGACCTGGTCGACCACGCCGCCGCGGCGGGCCGAGATGGCGGCGCCGGAATCGCGGGCCACCGTTTCTTCCATGCCGGTGCCGACCCAAGGCGCTTCGGCCTTGACCAGCGGCACGGCCTGACGCTGCATGTTCGAGCCCATGAGTGCGCGGTTGGCGTCATCGTTTTCCAGGAACGGAATGAGCGATGCGGCGACCGAGACGAGCTGCTTGGGCGACACGTCCATCAGCGTGACCTGTTCGGACGGGCTCATCACAAACTCGCCGTTCTGGCGGGCCGAGACGAGATCCTCGACGAACGTACCTTCGCTGGTGAGGTCTGCCGAGGCCTGCGCCACGGTGTTCTTCTGCTCTTCCATGGCAGACAGGTACTGGACCTCGCCGGTCACCTTACCATCGATCACCTTGCGGTACGGAGTTTCGATGAAGCCGTACTTGTTGACGCGGGCGAAAGTCGAAAGCGAGTTGATCAGACCGATGTTCGGGCCTTCGGGCGTTTCGATCGGGCAGATGCGGCCATAGTGCGTCGGGTGGACGTCGCGGACTTCGAAGCCTGCGCGCTCACGGGTAAGACCACCCGGGCCAAGCGCCGAAACGCGGCGCTTGTGGGTGACTTCCGACAGCGGGTTGGTCTGGTCCATGAACTGCGAGAGCTGTGAAGAACCGAAGAATTCACGAACGGCAGCCACCGCGGGCTTCGCGTTGATGAGATCGTTCGGCATCACGGTCGACACGTCGACCGAGCTCATGCGTTCCTTGACCGCGCGTTCCATGCGCAACAGGCCGACGCGGTACTGGTTTTCCAGCAGCTCGCCGACCGAACGGACGCGGCGGTTGGCGAGGTTGTCGATGTCGTCGACTTCGCCCTTGCCGTCCTTGAGGTCGACCAGTTCCTTGACGACGGCGAGGATGTCCTCGTTGCGCAGGGTCGTGATCGTGTCTTCGGCGTCGAGGCCAAGACGCATGTTGAGCTTCACGCGCCCGACGGCCGAAAGGTCATAGCGTTCGCCGTCGAAGAACAGGCCTTCGAACAGCGCTTCGGCGGTTTCCTTCGTCGGCGGTTCGCCCGGGCGCATGACCTTGTAGATGGCCTCGAGACCCATGTCGCGGTTCTCTGCCTTGTCGGCCTGCATCGTGTTGCGGATCCACGGACCCTTGTTGATATGGTCGATGTCGAGCAGCTCGAGCTTGTCGACGCCCGCGTTGTCCAGCGCTTCGAGATTCTCGGGGCTGACTTCCTCGCCGGCCTCGATCCAGATGCGACCGGTCGATTCGTCGATCATGTCCTTGGCTGCATAGCGGCCGAAGATTTCCTCGGTCGGGATCAGCAGGTTGGCAAGACCGTCCTTGGCCGCCTTGTTGGCAGCGCGCGGGGAAATCTTGGTGCCGGCCGGGAAGACGACTTCGCCCGATGCCGCGTCGACGATGTCGAACGCCGGCTTCTGGCCGCGCCAGCCTTCTGCGGTGAACGGGATCTTCCAGCCGCCTTCGCCGCGTTCCCACACGACGGTGTCGTAGAAGTGGTCGAGGATCTGTTCGCTGTCGAGGCCCAGTGCATAGAGCAGCGCGGTGACCGGCAGCTTGCGCTTGCGGTCGATACGCACGTTGACGATGTCCTTGGCGTCGAATTCGAAGTCCAGCCACGAACCGCGGTACGGAATGACGCGGGCGGCGAACAGGTACTTGCCCGACGAGTGCGTCTTGCCGCGGTCATGGTCGAACAGGACACCGGGTGAGCGGTGCATCTGCGAGACGATGACGCGCTCGGTGCCGTTGACGATGAACGTGCCGTTCTCGGTCATGAGCGGCATGTCGCCCATGTAAACGTCCTGTTCCTTGATATCGAGGACCGAACGGGCCTCGGTGTCAGGATCGATCTCGAACACGATCAGGCGCAGCGTGACCTTCATCGGGGCCGCGTAAGTGATGCCGCGCTGACGGCACTCGGTCGTGTCGTACTTGGGCTCTTCCAGTTCGTAGTGGACGAAGTCCAGTTCCGCCGTGCCCGCAAAGTCGCGGATCGGGAAAACCGAGCGCAGGGTCTTTTCAAGGCCCGAGACATAGCCGGTCGCCGGATCGGAGCGCAGGAACTGTTCATAGCTCTCGCGCTGAACCTCGATCAGGTTCGGCATTTCGACGACTTCGTGAATGTCGCCGAAGATCTTGCGGATGCGCTTCTTGGCAGTCGGGCGGATGCCCGCCTCGTTCAGCTGGGTTGCCATAAAGGTATGGAGCCTCTGCTTCGTGTTGTGCCGATTCGGACCTGCCGACATTCGAGTCGGTCTGCCGCCCCGGCAGGGGATTTCGTCGCACGCGTGCGATACTGCAAAAACGACAAAAGGCCGCAGGACAAACGGGAATCCGCCCCTTTCCGAGGTATTCCCGGCCCACAGCCGTCGCGTCGTTTCGCTGAATCCGAGGCCTCCATCCCGGGTCGGCCCCCGCGCCAGGGCCGCCTTGCTCGAAGCCTTCGAACGAGGCCGCATATAGGAGCCGCCCCCGCCCCTGTCAAAGGGTGCGGACCGCGTTTCGATCCTGCTTTTTTGCTGTCTCGGCCGGCCTGATGCGCTCTGCCGCACCTGGATTTTCCGTAAAACAATCAACGACATATCGTTTTTCGATATTTATCGATTGACGATAATTGCATCCCGTATTATTGAATATCGATATCACCCATATCGGAGTTCGGAAAATGACGTTCAATCAGACCAACCTCACCGCCGTGTTCGCCGCCATCTTGCTGACGGTCGGCATGTGGGCATCCACGGTCACCACGCCCGCCATGACTTACGCCTCGGCAGCGGTTGCGGTTGCGCCGGTCGTCGCCTGACGACCGGTCCTTCCCGACCTGACACTCTTACACGAAGGAGCCCCGCCCATGTCGCTAAAACGCATCGACCCCTTGCTTGCCATCGCGCGGGTCATCCTCATCATCATCCAGGTGATCACCGGGCTCGCGGCCGTCATCTGCACCGTCGCGGTCCCGGCCATCTTCCTGTTCCGCGCCCAGATCATCGCAGAGCTGAACGCCGAAGGCGTCGTGCCCGACGCGCTGCCCGTGCTTGCCGGCATGGCCGGGCTTGGTGCGATCGTCCTTGGCATGGTCTTCGTCGTGACATGGCTGTGCCGCCGCATCGTCAATACCGTGGGCGAAGGTGATCCCTTCGTGCCGGAAAACGCGACGCGCCTTGCCCGCATGGCCTGGCTCATGCTTGCCATCCAGATCATCAGCCTGCCGCTTTCCGCAGGGGCCGTCATGCTGGAACAGATGACCGAAGGTAATACCATCGAAGGCGATGGCATCTCGCTCAGCGCGATCCTGCTGGTCATCATCCTCTTCGTCCTCGCCCGCGTTTTCCGCAAGGGAACCGAGATGCGCGCCGACCTGGAAGGAACCGTGTGATGCCCGTGACCGTGAAACTGGACGACCTGCTCCACGAACGCCGCATGACGCTGACCGAGCTGGCAGACCGCGTCGGCCTCACTCTTGCCAACCTCTCGATCCTGAAGACCGGCAAGGCCAAGGCCATCCGGTTCTCCACGCTGGAGGCGATCTGCCGGGAGCTCGACTGCCAGCCGGGCGACCTGCTGGGCTACGACGGAGAGTAAGGGGGACGCAGAGTAAGGGGGACGCAGAGTAGGAGGAAGGCCCGGTCCCGGCTTGACTCTCTCGCCAAACCCTTTAGAGGCCCGCCGCGATGTCGGTGGGCCTTTTCGGTTTGCCGTCGTCATCCGTCCGAGACAGTTGGTGACCGGAATATGCCGGTCTTAATTTCCAGCCTAGACGGGGAAACGAGATTTCAGGCGACTTTCGGGTCTGCCATTCGCGCCCATCCTTTTGCGAAAGGGCAAGCGCTCCTCCTTCCCTGATCGAACGGACTCGCCCGCACGCCGGAGCCTTCGGGCAATGGCGCGTGGACACAATGAGCCGATCGCCTGTTTCGGCAGGCGATCAAACGTGAAGGAGCAAACATGGATCGTTCGCAAAAAGCCGACGCGGTCGCAGAGCTCAACGCAACCTTCAACGAGGTCGGCGTGGTGGTTGTCACCCGCAACCTCGGCCTCTCGGTCGCCCAGTCGACCGAGCTGCGCTCGAAGATGCGTGACGCTGGTGCGACTTACAAGGTTGCGAAGAACCGTCTTGCCAAGCGGGCAATCGTGGACACCGACTATGCCGGTATCGACGATTTCCTGACCGGCCCCACCGCGCTGGCGACTTCGGTCGATCCGGTTGCGGCGGCAAAGGTCGTCATCGACTTCGCCAAGACCACCGACAAGCTCGAGGTCGTTGGCGGTTCGATGGGTTCGCAGGTGCTCGATGCCGATGGTGTGAAGGCGCTCGCCTCTATGCCCTCGCTCGACGAACTGCGCGCCAAGCTGGTTGGTCTTGTCAACGCACCGGCGACGAAGATCGCCCAGCTGTCGACTGCCCCGGCTGCGAAGCTTGCCCGTGTCTTCGGCGCATACGCCGCCAAGGACGCTGCATAAGACGTTTCAAGCGATTTGCCGGCGGACAGGCAATTTCAGCCGCGCCGGGCATGAACTTAGGAGTGAATACAAATGGCTGATATCCAGAAGATCGTCGAAGAACTGTCGCAGCTGACCGTTCTCGAAGCCGCTGAACTTGCAACTGCCCTTGAAGAAGCATGGGGCGTTTCGGCTGCCGCTGCTGTTGCTGTTGCCGCACCTGCTGGTGGTGGCGACGGCGCTGCCGCCGCTGAAGAAAAGGACGAATTCGACGTGATCCTCACCGGCGACGGTGGCAAGAAGATCCAGGTCATCAAGGAAGTCCGCGCCATCACCGGCCTGGGCCTCGCCGATGCCAAGGCTCTCGTCGAAGGTGCGCCGAAGGCCGTCAAGGAAGGCGTCAACAAGGCAGAAGCCGAAGAGATCAAGGGCAAGATCGAAGCAGCTGGCGGCACCGTCGAGCTCAAGTAAGCCTTATCGCTTACCTTCGATCTCGTTCAGCGAGATCATACGGGAAAGGGCAGCTTTCGCGGGCTGCCCTTTTCTTATGCGTCTTCGGTTTTTACAAATAGCACGTCGTGTGTTCGTCGCAGATCAGCCGTTGGGCGAAGCCATCGTCCGCCCTACGCTGCCCGAACCGCGCTCCAGCATGTGCCGGTTGAGCCGCGCCTCTTCCTCGGCCTGCGCGCGCGTGCGGCAGATCTTCTCGCGGATGCGGCTGCCTGTCGGACGGCGGTATTCGCAGACGATCTCGTTGGGATCGGGCTTCTGCGCGTTCTCGCCATCGTCGGTGACGGCGGTCTCGTCGTTTTCTCCCGCCACGACCGGCACCGCCATGGCCAGTGCGGCACACCAGACAACGGTGCGATAAAAGTTCGTCATGTCGATTGTCCCGATAGAATGGCGGACCGTGTGTCCCCAGACGTCGTTAGGATAACATATCCAAGGCGATTGCCCAGAGCCGCTGTCGAACTACTCATTGCCGAATTTCTACAAAGCAGGATTCGGATGCGAGCTTGCCACCCGATTGTCACATTCAGGTCAATTCGTCGTTTGTCGGGAACTACTCGTCGATTTCGGGCGTTGTGCATCCCGGTCTGTCTATAGCCATACTCGAAAGCTATCATTTATGCTGCACTGCAGGTTGACGGTTGCTTCAGGTTGGTTGAGAGAGCCGCAACATTGAGTAAGATTTTCCAAGCTTTCCGGGGGGATAGCTATATCATTTGTTAAGTTTGCTGTACCCGCAGAGTAATGTGCCGAACCGACGGTGAAAATTATTGTGCAGTGCAGCATAAGTTTGTATCATACCACGGGTCGCCAACCGACCGTCCGGCCATGCGCGGGGCGGTCGTTCAATTATGCATTTCCGGTGCCCGGAGACCTTTCGAGGCAACCTACGAGAGAGAAACTTGAAAGCAGTAATTCTGGCAGGTGGCCTCGGCACGAGGCTCGGTGAAGAAACTTCCGTTCGCCCCAAACCGATGGTCGAAGTCGGCGGGATGCCGATTCTCTGGCACATCATGAAGATCTATTCTTCGCATGGTATCAAAGACTTCGTGATCTGCCTTGGCTACAAGGGCTACCTGATCAAGGAGTATTTCGCGAACTACTTCCTCCACACCGCCGACGTCACGATCGATCTGGCGGAAAACAAGATGGAAGTGCATCGCAACTGGAACGAGGGCTGGCGCATCACGCTGGTCGAAACCGGACCCGAGACGATGACCGGCGGCCGCCTCAAGGCCGTTCGCTCCTACCTCGATGAAGGCGAGGCCTTCTGCTTCACCTACGGCGACGGCGTTGCCGACATCGACGTGACCGCGCTGGTAAACTTCCACAAGTCGCACGGCGGCAAGGGCACTGTCACCGCGGTTGCCCCTCCGGGCCGCTTCGGCGCGCTGGAATTCGATGGCGACCGGGTCAGCGGCTTCCGCGAAAAGCCGGCTGGTGACGGCGGTCTCATCAACGGCGGCTTCTTTGTGCTCGATCCCTCGGTGATCGATTACATCGACGGGCCTTCCTCGATCTGGGAGCGTGAGCCGATGGAAGCCCTTGCCAACGACGGTGAACTGCACGGCTACCATCACAAGGGCTTCTGGCAGCCGATGGACACGCTGCGCGACAAGCTGCATCTCGAAGAACTTTGGGAAAAGGGTGCTCCTTGGAAAACTTGGTAAACCCGGACTTCTGGGAAGGCCGCAGGGTCTTCCTCACCGGTCACACCGGTTTCAAGGGGTCATGGCTCGCGCTCTGGCTGGTTGAGATGGGGGCCGAAGTTACCGGCTTCGCTCTTCCGGCAGAGGACGTTAGCCTGTTCAATCAAGCAGGCATCGCGAATCTCGTCACGCATATCGAAGGCGACATTCGGGATCTTGACGCAGTCGATGCGGCGATGGCCGCCTGCGACCCGCAAGTCGTCTTCCATCTCGCCGCACAGCCGATCGTACGCACGTCCTACGACGATCCGGTCGGCACTTACGCGACGAACGTGCAGGGCACGGTCCACGTGCTCGACGCGTGTCGCCGCGCGGCCTCGCTAGATGCCATCGTCTGCGTGACGAGCGACAAGTGCTACGAGAACCGCGAATGGATCTGGCCCTACCGCGAAAGCGACCCGATGGGCGGTCACGATCCTTACAGTTCGTCGAAGGGCGCGGCCGAAATCGCCATTGCATCCTACCGCCGCTCCTTCTTCGAGGGAGAGGGCGCGCCCCTGCTCGCCTCGGTCCGCGCCGGTAACGTCATCGGCGGCGGCGACTGGGCGGTCGACCGGCTGATTCCCGACATCGTGCGCGCCATGGTCGCAGGCGAACGCGTCCAGATCCGCTCGCCCCACGCGGTCCGCCCGTGGCAGCACGTTCTGGAGGCGCTTGGCGGCTACCTTTTGATCGCGCAGCGTCTTGCCAAGGGCGAGCGCGACTATGCCGACGGCTGGAACTTCGGTCCGGCCGACAGCGATACACAGCCCGTCGGCTGGATCGTCGAGAAGATGATCAACGAATGGGGCGAAGGCGGCTTCGATCTCGACGACGGCCCCAAACCGCACGAGGCGAACCTCCTGCGGCTCGACTGTTCCAAGGCCCGTGCGAAACTGGGCTGGCAGCCCGCCCTCGGCCTTGCCGAAACCATCCGCTGGATCGTCGCATGGCACCGATCGGTCGCCGACGGCGGCGATGCCCGCGCAATTACATCCGAACAACTCACACAATACCGTGCACGCATGGAGCGTGCCCTCCAGGGAGCCTAATTTTCCGATGAACGACAAACCCGCAATCGATCCGCGGCAGGTTCCCGGCGACCTCTCCGAACCCGAGTTCCGCAACCTGATCGTCGATCTCGTCGGCCAGTATGCGCGCAACTTCCACGCACCCAAGGAATTCGTCCCCGGCGAGAGCCCGGTGCCGGTTTCGGGCAAGGTCTACGGCGATACCGACATGCAGCTGCTGGCCGAAAGCTGCCTCGACTTCTGGCTGACCACCGGCCGCTTCAACACCGAGTTCGAGGCAAAGCTTGCCGCTCGCATCGGTGTCGAGCATGCGATCACGGTGAACTCGGGCTCGTCGGCGAACCTCGTCGCTTTCCAGACGCTGACCTCGCACTATCACCGCAGCGAAGCGCTGAAGCCCGGCGATGAAGTCATCACCGTCGCTACCGGCTTCCCCACCACGGTGAATCCGGCGCTGCAGTTCGGCGCGGTTCCGGTCTTCGTCGACGTCGATATCCCGACTTACAACATCAAGCCCGAGATGATCGAGGCCGCCGTCACCGACAAGACGCGCGCGATCATGATCGCGCACACGCTCGGCAACCCGTTCGATCTCGGCGAAGTCATGCGCGTGGCTGAAAAGCACAACCTGTGGGTGGTCGAAGACTGCTGCGACGCGCTCGGCGCGACGTACAACGGGCAGAGCGTCGGCACCTTCGGCGACCTCGGCACGCTCAGCTTCTACCCCGCCCACCACATCACGATGGGCGAAGGCGGCGCGGTCTTCACCAACAAGCCGCGCCTCAAGCGCGTCATGGAATCGTTCCGCGACTGGGGCCGCGACTGCTGGTGCGCGCCGGGCGAGGATAACACGTGCGGCAAACGCTTCGGACGCCGCCTCGGTTCGCTGCCCTTCGGCTACGACCACAAGTACACCTACAGCCACTGCGGCTATAACCTGAAGATCACCGACATGCAGGCCGCCGTCGGCCTTGCCCAGCTCGGCCGCCTCGACGGGTTCATCGCCGACCGTTCACGCAACTTCGCGCTGCTGACCGAAATGCTCAGCGACTTAGAGGACGTGATGATCCTGCCCAAGGCCACGCCCAACAGCGAGCCGAGCTGGTTCGGTTTCCCGATCACGCTGCGCGAGGACGTGGGCTTCAGCCGCGACGACCTCGTGAAGTTCCTCAACGACAAGAAGATCGGCACGCGCCTGCTGTTCGGCGGCAACCTTCTGCGCCAGCCTTACATGAAGGATCGCAACTATCGCGTCGTTGGTGAGTTGACCAATGCCGACGCAGTTACCGAGCGTTGCTTCTGGATCGGTCTCTACCCCGGTCTGACCGAGGCACACCTCAACTACGTTTCCGAGACGATCCACGGGTTCGTCGCGGGCAACCGTTCCTGACGGTCGTTTCAGGGTCGCCAACAAGAAAAGAAAAGACGAGGGAAACATGGATCTATCGAGAATCGTCGGCCTGAAGGGAGAGTTCGAGGCCGAGGGACTATCGCGTGATACCGTCGCTGCGGAGTTTGCCTTCGCACTGCGAAACAACCTGCCGTACCTGATAAAGATCGGCGGTTGCGAGGCGAAATCCGACATCCGCTTCCTGCAAATGCTCGGCATTCGCTCGGTCGTCGCGCCGATGATCGAAAGCGGCTTTGCCATGTCGAAGTATATGGACATGCTGCCCAACGGCGCATTCGACCACGTCGGCGTCACGGTGGAAACGAAGAATGCGGTCGAACGCATCGAGGAACTGCTCGACGCCGGCACCAAGCTGACCGAAGTGACCGTCGGACGCACCGACCTAACCGCCAGCTTCGGCGGCAACGGGGTCAACTGCGACGAAACGATCGCGATGGTGAAGACCGTCGCCCGCGCTGCGCTCAAGCGTGGCCTCAAAACCACGATGGGCGGTTCGGTGAACCGCGAGACGCGCGAAACCCTTCTGGCCGACGACGAGCTTCGTTCGCTCGTCGCCTGTGTCGAGACGCGCAAGTGCGTCATGCCCGTCGACAAGTTCCTCGACGAAGGCGCGCTGGCCGATGCTTTTGCGGTCGAGGTCGCACTTCTGGACATGCAGGAAGCCCATCACGGCGCAATCTCGCGCGCTGCGCAGGAACGCGCCAAGGCACTCAGGGAAAGGCTCTGATCCATGGACGTCAAATTCGTACTCGATTTCGACGGGGTGCTCTTCAACAGCGCCTACGAGGCCTACTCGGTCGCCGAGAAATGCACCAAGGGGCGGGAAGGTTTCCGCCAGGACATCGAGTACGAGGAGTTTCTGGAATTCCGGAAAGTCGTCACCGACGCCTGGCAGTACAACCGTCTTTATAGCGTCACCCGCTATACCCAGCCTGCCGCCGTCCCGATGATCAAACCGATCGACGAGGACTGGGACTTCGCCAAGGCGTTCTTTGCCGCGCGCGAGGAAATCATGGCCGATCCCGAATGGCCCAAGGTCATGCCGGTCTACGACTTCTTCCTTCGCCTGAAGCCTCTGCTCGTCGAGAACCGCGACAAGTTCGCGATCCTCTCGACCCGCAACGTCAAATCGATCCGCGAGGCGCTGGCCTTCCACGATGCCGACGTGGTCCCCGTGTTCGGGCAGGAAGACATCCGCATGCACGGCAGCAAGCTTGCCGTCGCGCAAAGCCAGGGCTGGTGCGAGAAGGGCCGCTACATCGTCGTCTATCTCGACGACATGAACAGCCACCTCGAACCCTTCGAAGGGCAAGTCCACCTTCCGCTTCACGCCGACTGGGGATACGACGACAACACGCCCGGCTCGCTCACCGCGAACCAGGTCATGACGATCTTCACCTCATTGCTTGCCCTCACGAAGGAGAAGCACGATGAAAAAGCCTGACAACGGCGGGATCAAGTATAGCGACCAGATGGGTGCATGGCTGAAGGCAGCCGGATATACGCACTACTTCTATGTCGGCGGGGGCAACATCATGCACCTCACCGAAAGCCTCGACCGCTATCTGACGGGCGTTCCCGTCGTGCACGAAGTCGCGGCCGGCATCGGCGCTGAATACTTCAACGAGATCGCGGCACCCGCAAAGGCGCTGGCGCTCGTCACGGCGGGCCCGGGCCTTACCAATATCGTTACTGCCGTCAGCGGGGCGTGGCTGGAAAGTCGCGAACTGCTGGTGATCGGCGGTCAGGTGAAGACCGCCGACCTTGCCCGCGGGCAGGTCCGTTCACGCGGCATCCAGGAAATCGACGGCGTTGCCCTGCTGGAATCGACCACCAAGGTTTCCCGCCGCCTCGATGCACCGGTGAGCGCGCAGGAATTCCTCGACCTCATTTCGCCCAGCTGGACCCCGCGCAAGGGTCCGGTCTTCCTCGAACTGCCGCTCGACGTGCAGGCAGCAACGGTCGAGGAAAGCATACTTCCCGAATTCGGTGCGCCCGTCCTTCCCATCGCGGACGAGGACGAGATCCGCGAAGTCGCCGGGCTTTACGCCCGCGCGAAACGTCCGGTGCTGCTCGTCGGCGGCGGCGTCGACCAGACGACCGCGAACACCCTGCGCGCCCGGATCGAGGAACTCGGCATCCCGGTCATGACGACCTACAACGGGGCCGACCGGTTCGACGGCGATGCTCCGAACTATCTCGGCCGCCCGAACACCTGGGGCCAGCGCAGCTCGAACATCGCAATCCAGAAATCCGACCTGATCATCGCGGTCGGCACCCGCCTCGGCATGCAGCAGACCGGCTTCAATTGGCAGGAATTCGGCCGCGACGCCAAGATCGTGCAGGTCGAGATCGACCCGCAGGAACTGCAGAAGGGCCACCCGCGCGTAGATATCGGCCTGCCCTACGACGCCAACGACTTCCTTGCCCAGTTCGTCAGCCACGAACTGCCCCGCAAGGATGACTGGCTCGAAGAGGCTCAGGCGATCCGCCGCGCCGTCCCCCGCGTTGAGCCGGTGAACAATACCGGCGAGGGTTATCTCTCGCCCTATGACTTCATCGTCGCGCTCGAAACGCTGACTACGCCCGATGATCTCATCATCCCCTGCTCGAGCGGGAGCGCGTTCACGCTCTCGATGCAGCTGTACAAGCAGAAGCTGGGCCAGCGGATGCTGACCAACAAGTCGCTCGCCTCGATGGGCTATGGCCTGTCGGGTGCGGTCGGCGCGGCGGTTGCCGGGCGCGATCATCTTGGTGGACGCCGCACGATCCTCATCGAGGGCGACGGCGGCTTTGCCCAGAACATGCAGGAACTGGGCACCGCGGCGATCAACGACCTCGATCTGAAGATCTTCATCTTCCACGATCAGGGCCACGCCTCGATCCGCATGACCCAGCGCAACTACTTCGACGGCAAGTACCTCGGCTGCGACACGCGTTCGGGCCTCGGCCTGCCGCAGTGGTCGAAGCTGTTCGCGGCCTGGGACATCCCGGTCATGACGCTTCCGCTCGACTTCACGAAAGACGAGGAAGTGCTGAAGCGCATGGCAACGCCGGGCGTGCAGGCCTTCATCGTGCCTGTCGATCCGGAACAGACCTACCTGCCCAAGATCAGCAGCCGCATCACGGCCAGCGGATCGATGGAATCGAACCCGATCGACCGCATGAGTCCCGAGATCGACTACCTCGCGACGAAGGACGTGGAAGCCTGAACTTGGCCCGGGCTGCTGCCCTTCCCCGCCTTGCCGAGGCGGTCGCCCTGGCGCCTGCCGCGTGCGACGCCTTGCGCCGCGACGACCGGCGCATCGTCATCGTGGGCGCAAGCGGCTGGATCGGCCGCGCGCTTCTGGCAGGGTTGTTCGATGCCCTTGGCGAAGAGGCGGCGCGGGCGCGTATCGCCTGTTTCGGCAGTTCCGAACGCGAAGTGCGCTTCGGCGATCACGGCATCGTGCAACAGCCGCTGGACAGTCTCGCCGATCTCGAAACGAAGCCGACGATCCTCTTCCATCTCGCCTTCCTGACCAAGGACAAGGTCGGCGGGATGAGCGAGGAAGCATACGTCACTGCCAACCGCTCGCTTTCGGGCAAAGTTCTGGATGCGCTCGGTTCAATCGGCGCGGACCGGATCTTCGTGGCATCCTCGGGCGCAGCGGCCTTTGCCGACGATCCCGATGCAGCGCACGACCTCAGGCTCTACGGCTCGCTCAAGCGCGATGACGAACAGGCCTTTGGCGCCTGGGCCGAAAGCGCACCGGGCCGCCGGTCGCTGGTCATGCGTATTTATGCCCTCTCCGGTCCCTTCATCAACAAGCACGAGACTTACGCACTGGCGAGCTTCGTCATCGACGCGCTGGCCGACCGCCCGATCGAAGTGCGCGCGCCGATTCGGGTGGAGCGCAGTTTCGTCCCCGTGCGCGAGGTCACATCGCTGGCGCTGGCCGAATTGATGAGCGAAGGTCCACCCTCGCTGCTCATCGACAGCGGCGGCACCGCGATGGAACTGGCGGACGTCGCCGAAGCGGTGGCGAACAGGCTCGGCGGCAGTGTCGAGCGGGCCGCCATCGGCGAAGGCAGGCCCAACATCTACACGTCCGATCCGTCAGCGTACGATGCGCTGCTGGCACGACACTCCATCACTTCGACCCCCATGGGCGAACAGGCGGCACAGACCGCCGTTACGCTCATGCGGCAAATCGCGTGACATGGCTCTTGGCATCGCGGAAAGGGCCGTGTTACTTGCGAAATTCACGAACAAGAACGGGGTCGCATAGCCTCTCGCCGCGCGCGGGTATGGCCGGGATCGAGACCCTTTCGATAGATATATGACGGGATTAGTTCATGAGGTTTAGCCGCTTCCGGTTCAGGAGCATCCTGTTCACCTTGCTGGCCGCGTTCTGCGTTGCCGGCGCTGCACCGGCCATGGCGCAGCTGATTCCCGGACAGACGGGCACCAATCAGGAAGAGGAACAGCAGCAAGGAGAATCGCAGAGCGGTTCGCCCGGCTTCTCCACGCCGCAGTCCAACATCTACGGCGCAACCTCGATCCAGGAAGTCGGCAACGACGAAAGCACGCAGCTCCAGCGTTTCCTCGAGGCGCAGGAAGATCTTCTCGACCAGAGCAAGCGCCTGACCGAACCGCCAGAGCCCGGCGAGTTCGAAAAGTATGTCGAGCGCGTGATCGGCCGTCCGCTGCCGCGTTACGGCGCCGACCTGCTCCTGCCCGAAAGCCGCAATTTCGCCGCGCCCGCAACCGCGACGGTTCCGCCCGACTACCGCCTCAACGTCGGTGACGTCGTGTCGATCTCGCTCGCCGGTTCGGTCGAGGGCAGCACCGAGCGTACGATCGATGCCAACGGCAACATCTTCCTTCCCGCAGTCGGCCAGATCCACCTCGCCGGTGTGCGGAGCGGCGACCTTGGCGACGTGCTCGACCGTGCCATCGGCACCCAGTACCGCAATTTCCGCTACGGCGTCCGCGTTGCCGAACTGCGCGGCATCCGCGTTTATGTGACCGGCTTTGCGCGCAGCCCCGGCGCATTCTCGGTCGGCTCTTTGTCGACTGTCGCAAATGCGATCCTCCAAGCCGGCGGCCCCAATCCCAACGGTTCGATGCGTTCGGTGAAGCTTATCCGCAACGGGCAGGAAGTGGCCGACTTCGACCTTTACGAACTGCTTTTGGGCGGTAGCCGCGTGAACGACGCGGTGCTGCAGAACGAGGACGTCCTGTTCATTCCGCCCGCAGGCCCGCAGGTTGCCGTCTTCGGCAGCGTGACGGCAGAGGCAATCTACGAACTGCGCGGGACCGAATCGCTGGCTGACGTGCTGGCGATTGCCGGTGGTACGACGCAGCTCGGCGATGCCGAACGTCTCGTCCTTTACCGCGTTGCCGACGGTGCGCGCCCCGGCCCGATGGAAGTCGTCATTCGCGACGCCGCGACGATGAAGGCGCGCCCTGCCGACATCATTCAGGTCCTGTCCGAAAAGAACCTCGTGCAGCCCACCGCCTCGCAGCGCGTCTTCGTGAAGATCGAGGGCGAGGTCGAGAAACCCGGAAACTACTACGTCGAGCCGGGCGCAAGCCTTTCCTCGGTTATCGCGCTTGCCGGCGGCATGACGAGCCGGGCCTTCCCCTTCGGCACCGAACTCAACCGCAATTCGGTTGCGGCACAGCAGCGCAAGAACTTCGACGACGCGATCGACCAGTTCGAAATGACGCTGGCTTCTGCCCCGCTGACCGCCGATTCCAGCATCAGCGCGGACCGTCTCGCGGCACAGAACGAAGGCGCCCGCCTGTTTCTCGAAAAAATGCGCGAGGCAGAACCCGACGGCCGTCTCGTCCTCGAGATCGAGCCGACAGCAACGTCGCTGCCCGACCTCCCTCTCGAGAACGGCGACCGCGTCTATGTTCCGCCCGTGCCCAGCAGCGTCGGCGTGTTCGGCGCGGTCTATCGTCCCGCTTCCTACATGATCGCCGACGATCCGAAAAAGGTGAAGGAATACCTCTCGCAGGCAGGCGGCCCGGTCCGCGCAGCCGACAAGCGCAGGCTTTTCGTTGTGCGCGCCAACGGCGAGGTCTTGCCCCGCTCGTCCGGCGCCATGGGTGAAGAAGCCCTGCCCGGCGATGTGATCTTCGTCCCGGTCAAGACCAGCTCGAAGGACCTGCTGACCAAGATCGGCCAGATCAGCTCGATCATCTTCCAGTTCGGCATCGCTGCGGCGACCGTGGCGGCGATAGACTGATGCTGCCGCGCATGTCCATCGTGGGTCAGGTGACCCACATGAAGATCTTCGACAAGGCTTGGCGCCGTGCCGCGATCTTCCTGCCGCTGGTCCTGATCTTCGGGGTGCTGAGCTTCTTCCCCGAACGCTTCCACGCCTCGACCTCGCTGACCCCGACCGACCCGGAAACGCTGGGCCTGTCGGGCACGCTGGGTCAGCTTGGCGCAATCAATTCGGTTTTCGGCAAGCAGGCCGACGTCGAGATCGCGCTGCGCGTGGGCACCAGCCGTTCGACGCGCGAAAAGGTGATCGCGGATCTCGACCTCGAGAACCGTCTCGACGAACCCGACCTCGACCTGCACCGCTGGCTCGAACGCAAGGTCACTGTCCGTTCGCTGCGCGGAGGGATCATTTTGATCGAGATGGAGGACCGCGACGCGGACCTCGCCCGCGACATCGTCGGCGCCTATGCAGCAGCGACCCGCGAGCGCCTGTCAGAAATCACCATCCGGCAGACCAAGTACAAGCGTGAAGTGCTTGAAACGCTGGTTGAGGAAGCGGGCGAACGCCTCGTTTCCGCAGAAGCCGCGTACAACGATTTCCGCCTCAAGCACGGCTATGCCAACCCGACCGTGTCGGTCGAATCCATCGCGATGCGCATCCCTGCCCTGCAGCAGGCGGTGCGCGACAAGCAGACGGCCATCGACACGGCCCGCCGTGTCTATACCGACAATCACATCACCGTTATCCAGCTAAAGGCCGAACGGGATGCGCTGCAGGCCCAGCTGAATCAGGCACTGGCGGCGGATTCGCGCAGCAACTCGGGATCGGTCGGTGAAGCTGTCGGCGTGACGGCGGAACTGTTCCGGCTCGAACGCGAACTCGGAATGGCCCGCTCGCTGCACTCCAGCTATCTCAACTACCTCGACGGTACGATGCTGGAAGACCTGACCTCGGCAGCGAACATCCGTATCCTCGAGGATGCGCACATCGAAACCTCGCGCCAGATCTGGCTTCCCGCGGCGGCACTGACAGTCCTTTTCATCCTGATCTGGGCGGCGATGGAATTCTATCGCCTGCGCCCGCCGGTCGGCTCGCGCTTTGATCGCGCGCGTCGCGTCGAGATGGTCGAGAGCCCGGCAGAGTGAACATGACCCTCCCGCTCAAGAGCCGCCCCGAAGTCACCGTCTGCATTGCCTGCCGCAACGAGGAGGCCAATGCCGAGGCGATCGCCGCCGCCGTGTGCGAAAAGATGGAGAGCGTCGGGGCCGACTTCGACATCATCTTCATCGACAACGAGTCTAGTGACCGGACGGTAGAAATCGTCAAAGGCATGTGCGCCCGCGATCCGCGCATCAAGCTGATCAAGAATACGCGCAACTACGGCCAGATGCGATCGCCTACGCATGCCATCTACGAAGCCGGTGGCCGCGCCGTGATCTCGATGTGCGCCGATTTCCAGGATTCGCCCGACCTGCTGCCCGAATTCGTGCGCCGCTGGCGTGCAGGCGTGCCGATCGTGCTGGGCATCCGCGAGCGTGAGAAGAGCGGGCTGATCCTCTCTGCCGTCCGCTCGATGTCCTATGCAATGCAGCGCCGCTTCGGCGACTACCAGATCATTCCTAATGCGACCGGCTTCGGCATCTACGACGCCAAGGTCGTGCGCGCGATCGAACAGTTGAACGAGCCGGAGCCGTTCTTCCGCGGCCTGCTGGTCGAAACCGGCTACAAGATCGAACAGATCCCTTTCGCCCGCCCGCCCCGCGCCGGTGGCCGGTCGAAGAACAATTTCTTCACGCTGCTAGACTTCGCACTCAACGGGCTTGCCGGTTCTTCGGGCAACCTGCTTCGAGCGCCGCTCTACGTCGCCTTCCTGTTCGGACTTCTGACCGCGGCCTGCATGCTGGGTGCCGTCTGGGCTGCCTTTGCCGGACAGTCGTGGCAGCTGTGGCTTTTCGCCGCGATGCTGGAGGGACAGTTCACTCTGCTCTTCCTGTTCCTCGGCCTTCTGGGCGTGCAGGTGAAGCTCATTTCCGACCGGACCCGCAACCAGCCGCTGGTGCTGGAGGAGGAACGCGTCAACTTCCCCCCCGACTACAAGGGAACGGCCAGCACGCCGGAGTACGAGAAAGCGGGGACCGGTGTTTGACTGGCGTTCCGCAAGCGAATGGCAGCGCCTGTTCAAGTACTATCAGGCAGGCATCGTAAACACTGCCTTCGGGTACGGCCTGTTCGCGCTGTTCGTGTGGCTGGGTCTCAACATCTTCGTCGCACAGATCGTCAGCCACGTGATGGGCATGACGTTCAACTACTTCACCTACAGCCGCTATGCCTTTGCCGGGCACAAAGCGTCGCGGGTCAACTTCATCGTCTCCTACGGCCTTAATTACCTCGTGAACCTCGCGGTGCTGTGGGGCTTCGACCAGTTCATCGATTCCCCGTACCTTGCGGGCGCGCTGACGGTGCTGATCGCATCGGTCATCAATTATTTCGTCCTGAAGCGGTTCGTGTTCACGGCGCAGGAAGCGGCGTGAAGCCTCCTGCCGACTTCTGGCGAAGCGGGCGCGGGTTCGAGTGGCTGTTTGCCGCAGGCGTCGTCGCCTCGGTGATCTACACGATCTGGTACCTGCTGACGTACTACTACCTGCCGCCGCCCTATTTCTACGAACCCAGCGATATCTACGCCGACTGGTTCAACACTGCCTACTGGGCGCGTGATCCGGGCACCTACGATGTCTGGACCACGCTCTACCCGCCACTGTCCTTCGTGATGCTGCGGGTAGTCGGGCTGGAGCAGTGCTATCCGCGCGTACGGGCCTACGAATCCAGCCCCGGCCTTGCGGTGCGCGATTGCGACTGGCTCGGGGTTGCGGGCATCTGGGGCTTCTGGCTGGCCAGCGTGGTGATCATGTACTTGGCGCTGCGCAAGTGGGACAAGAGCCGCGCGATCCCGCGTACGATCTGTGTCGGCCTCGGCTGGCCGCTGCTTAACGGGATCGAGCGCGGGAACCTCATCCTGATGGCGTTCCCGTTCTTCCTGCTGGCGACGATGCCTCTGCTCAAATCGACGAAGTGGCGCTGGTTCTTTGCGGGCATGGCCGTGAACCTGAAGGTCTATCTCATCGCCCCGCTGCTCACCCCGCTGTTCAAGCGGCGCTGGCGCTGGGTCGAAGGGGCGATGCTGGGCGTCGTGATGGTCTATCTGGTCAGCTTCGCGATCCTTGGCCGCGGCACCCCGTTCGAGATCCTGCGCAACATCACAAGTTGGTCGAACAAGGAGTTCGAGAACATTCTCGATTTCTGGCCGGCCACGACGTACCAGGGCCTGCGTTCGGTCCTTACGAACGAGAATGCGACAGTCCCCATCGGTTTGCTGATCGGTTCGCGTATGGTCGAATACACGGTCCTGTTCATCGACGTGCTGCTTCGCGTGACGCAAGCCTTTCTGCTCGTTGCCTTCGCCGCCGCGTGGCTGCGGCCCGAAGTCGTCACACGTTACAGGCTCTACCTTCTCGGCATCCTCATCGCTCTCGTCACCAGTGAGGCAGGCGGCTATACGCCGGTATTCATGATGGCGCTGCTCATGATGGAGCCGTGGAAGGGCTTCGGGCGGATCTTCTCGATCTGCGCATGCTACCTCCTCGCCCTGTCGGCGGACATCAAGCTGGAGGAGATGATGGAACTGACGCGAACCACCTATTACCGCGACAGCCAGGTCATTTCGGCGACTTACCTCACTGTCTGGCCGTTCGTCCGGCCGCTGCTGATCCAGGCGGTCGCGATCGCGATGTCCTGTGTGACGATCCGCGAGGTTTGGATGGACGTGCGGTTTCAGGGCTGGGCCTCGCGCTGGCGGTTTCGCGGCGATGCGCCGATGCTTCCGGGCATAAAGCACCCGACCCCGCCGGGTCAGGGCTAACGATCCTGCCATGCGAGAAAACGGGGTAGAACGAACGGGCGGGCTTCGCGCGTTCATCGGGCCGCAGGCCGACCGCGGGCTTGCGCGGGTAGCGCTCGTCGCGATACTTGTCGCCGCCTTCCTGCTCCGCCTCGATTCCATCCGCTTCGGCCTGCCGGCCATGCTCGATCCGGACGAACTCATCTTTGAGTTGGGCGGGTACCGCATGATTTCCAGCGGCACGCTGAACCCCGGCTGGTTCGGACACCCCGCCACGATCACGATGTACGTCCTGGCCATCGTCGACGTGCTGGTCTTCGCCGTCGGCTGGATCGGCGGCCATTTCGCCTCTCCGGCACAGTTCGGCGACGCAATCTATAGCGATCCGGGCATGATCGTCCTGCCGGGGCGTATCGTCATGGCGCTGTTCGGCGTGGCCTGCGTCTGGCTGACCCACAAGCTGGCGCACCCCCTGTTCGATCGCCCCGTCGCGCTGATCGCGGCCGCGCTCGTCGCGGTGAGCCCGGTTCATGTCGGCCTGTCCCAGATCATCCGGTCAGACATGATGGCGACCTGCTTCCTGCTTGCCGCCCTGATCTGCGCTGTCGACATCATGCGGGACGGAAACCGGGGAAGCTACGTGCTTGGCGCACTTTTCGTGGCGCTGGCAACGACGACGAAGTGGCCTTTCGCATTGGCTTTCCTCGCCATTGCGGCCGCCATTGGCATGCGCGCCGCCAAGGGCGAGATCGGGCTGGGCACTGCGCTCGTGCGCGTTGTTGTCGTCTCCGTCCTCTCGGTCGTTTTCGCCGTACTGCTATCGCCCTATCTCGTGCTCGACTGGCAAACGCTGGTCTCGAACCTCGAGGGCGAGGCGCAGAAGCATCACATCGGCGCGACGGGCGGGACCTGGCTGCAGAACCTGGCCTTCTATGCCAGCGGCCCGCTCTGGCGCTCACTCGGCCCGGTGGCGCTCGCGCTTGCCGCGATCGGCTTGTTCACGCGGTCTTCGCGGCGCGAGTTCCTGCCGCTTGCCGGTCCGGTCGCGGTCGGCTTTCTTGTTGCCTTCGCGGTCCAGACACTGGTCTGGGAACGCTGGATCCTGCCGTTCATCCCTCTTGTCGCGATTGCCGCGGCACTGGGTCTGCAAGCCGCGTGGCGCATGGTCGGCCATGGACTGAAGCCCAAGGTGGCAGCAGGTCTGGCCGGCATCGTCGGGTTCGCGATGATCCTGCCACCGATGATGGAGACGAGCGCCGACACGGCAGAGCGCAAGGCCGACACCCGTGTCATCGCGACGAATTGGCTCAAGGCCAATGCCGCCCCCGATGCCTCGATCCTTGTCGAACACTTCGCCTTCGACCTTGCGCCGACCGACCACCGGGTGCTGTTCCCGCTGGCCGAGGCTGGGTGCCTTGATGCGCGCGACATTCTTTCGGGCAAGATACAGTACGACGAGGTCGATGCCGTGCGAGGGGGCAATTCCAACCTCGATTACGCGGCCATCCCTGCCGACATGCGCGAAACGTGCCGCGCCGACTATGCAGTGCTGACCCAGTTCAGCCGCTATCGCGCCGAAGCGGATCGCTATCCCGAAAAGTGGGCTGCCTATCGCGACCTGATTGCCAGCGGCCGCGTGGTCGCCCGCGTCCGCCCCGTGCGTGGAAAGATCGGCGGCTACGAAGCGGTCGTCGTCGACTTGCGCTAGGCGCGCTTCAGCAGGTCCGCCGCAATATTTTCGAGGCTGCGCCCGCGCGTCTCGACCATTGCAAAGCGTACCCAGACCAGTTGCAACACCATCATCGCGGCAAAAAACGCGAAGATCGCGACCGGCGACACCTTGGCCAACACGACCGGCATGACCAGCGTCAGCAGGGCTGCAAAGACCCAGTGCGTACCTGCGCCCAGCGACTGGCCCTTGGCGCGGGCGGCGCTGGGGAAGATCTCGCTGATATAGACCCAGATCACCGCGCCCTGCCCGATGGCGTGAACCGCGATGAAGGCGAAGATGAAGGGCAGTACAAGCGCGAACTGGCCTACCGCAAAGCCATAGGCAGTCATGCCCAGCGACACGATGTAGCCGAAGCTGCCCAGATACATCAGGAACTTGCGCCCCGTCCGGTCGATCAGCATCAGGCCGGTCAGCGTGAAGACGAGATTCACGACCCCGATCCCCACCGTCGCCAGCAGCGCGGTCGACGATCCCGCGCCCGACATCTCGAAGATGCGCGGCGCGTAGTAGATGATCGCATTGATGCCAGAGAGCTGGTTGAAGAACGCTATCAGGAAGGCGAGCATCGCGGGGCGGCGATAGTGCTTCGACAGGAACTGGCCCCAGGTGATCGAGCGCGCCTCGGCCCGTGCCTCCGCCTCGATCGCGGCGACGGTTTCGTCCACCGCGGCCGGGTTGACGCGCGCCAGAATGCTGCGCGCCTCGGCCTCGCGGCCCGAATGGAGCAGCAACCAGCGCGGGCTTTCGGGAATGGCGAATGTCGCGGCGAGATAGGCGAGCGCGGGGACGACTTCGGCGCCCAGCATCCAGCGCCAGTCGTCGCTGCCCGTGCCGCCGATCAGCCAGTTCGTGGCAAAGGCGACAAGGATTCCGGTGACGATCATCGTCTGGAACAGCGCAACCAGCCGCCCGCGCTGTGCCTTGGGGGCGATCTCGGCGATATAGGCGGGTGCGGCGACCGAACTGGCGCCCACGCCAAGCCCGCCGATCAGGCGGAACAGGATGAACGAGGTGGGATCCCACGCCAGCGCCGAACCGATGGCCGACACGGCATATAGCACGCCGATGGCGATCAGCGTCGGCTTGGGCCCGAAGCGATCGGACGGCCAGCCGCCGAGCAGCGCGCCGACGACCGTGCCCCAGAGCGCTGCCGATATGGCAAGCCCGTGCATTGCGTCCGACAGGTTCCAGACCCGCTGCACCGCCTGTTCCGCGCCCGATATGACCGCGGTATCGAACCCGAAAAGAAACCCGGCGAGCGCGGCGACGAGCGCCCATCTTGCGTGACTGCCCATCGCCCCTGCCCTTTTCCCGCTCTCTTACTTCGCGCCCGACGACAGCAGGCGATAGCCCCATGCCGGAAGCTCGACCGTGTCGCCATCCTTGATGGTCACGCTCTCACCCGAGCGGAACTCGGTATAGGTGCCCGCCGCCAGCGCATCGGTCAGCTTCGCGCTGACGGGCTTTGCCGAAAGGTTGAACAGGCCGACGACCTTGTTGCCGTCCTCTTGCCGGACCCATGCGAAAAGCTGCTGCGGCTTGTCGTTCACCACCTGGCTCATCCGCGCGCCCCACTGGCCGTTCGCCAGCACCGGATTGGCCTTGCGGAAGGTGATCAGATCGCTGATCAAATCGCCAAGCTCGCAATCCTCGCCCTGGCTCCAGTCGATCGGATCCTTCTCGAAGAACTCCAGCCGCTTGGCGTTGCAGGCTTCCTGGCCGTTGTAGACCATCGGCAACCCCTCGCCGGTGAAGGAAAGCGCCATGAACGCCGGAAGTGCATCGCCGAAATTCTCGTACTGCGTGCCTTCCCAGGAATTGCTGTCGTGGTTTGCGATATAGGTGAGGCGCATGGCCTCCTCCGGCCAGTTGCTCTGGTTTTCTGCGTAATAGCCGAACAATGCGGTGGCGTCGGCCTTGCCCTGCGCGATGTTCTTGACCGTCGTGTGCCATTCCCACGCATAGACCGCGTCGAAGGCCTTGCGGGTCAGATCGGGAGTCTTCCATTCGGCCAACATGAAGACCGGCTTGATCGCGTCGAGCCTTGCGCGTTCGGTTTCCCAGAAGTCGATCGGGACATAGCCGGCCACGTCGGCACGGTATCCGTCGACATCGAATTCGCGGACCCAGTATTCCATCGCCTCGCCCACGTGCTGGCGCACGCCGGGCTTTGACCAGTCGAGGTCGATGACGTCGGACCAGTCCCACCAGGGCGTCGGACGGAAGTCGCCTTTCCAGTCCTTTTCGTACCAGTCGGGATGCTTGGCCGCGAGCTCGTTGTCCCAGGCGGTATGGTTGGCGACGAGGTCGAGGATCACGTGAAAGCCCTGCTCATGGGCGGCGTCGACAAAGTGCCTGAAGTCCTCCTTCGTTCCGAACTCGGGGTTCACATCGTAATAGTCCTTCACCGAATAGGGGCTGCCCAGCGTCCCCTTGCGGTTCTTCTCGCCGATCGGGTGGATCGGCATGAGCCAGAGGATGTCGACGCCCAGTTCCTTGAGCCGCGGCAGTTCCTTTTCGGCGGCGCGGAACGTGCCTTCCTCGGTGAACTGGCGCGTGTTTATCTGGTAGAGAACCGCGTCCTTCGACCATTCGGGATGGCTCAGCTCCACGTAGGGCTGCGGCGTCCACGGGTCGGCGCTGACTTCGGGTTCCTCGGGCGCGCTGCCCATGGCGTAGAGCGAGCCGGCACCCAGCAGGGCGGCACCAGCGGCGATGATGAGGGGGCGGGTCAGTTTCACGCGTTCCTCGCAGGTATGGCGGCCGAAACGCGGGTCATCGCCAATGCGGCAATGGCCCATGCGGCGGCGGCGAAAAGCATCGTCCAGACCGGCTCTCCGGGGAAGAACGCCAGCATGATCGAGCCCATGACGGTCGCGACCAGAAGCTGCGGCACGACGATGAAGATGTTGAACAGGCCCATGAAGATGCCAAGCTTCGCCTGCGGCAGGTTCGACGCGAGGATGGCATAGGGCATGGCCAGGATCGAGGCCCAGGAGATGCCGATCCCGATTTCGCACACGATCAGCGCTTTGGCATCACGCAGGAAGAAAAAGCCGAGAAAGCCCAGCGCGCCCAGCGTCAGACAGATCGAGTGCGTGCGGACCTGCCCGAACTTGCGCGACAGCCACGGCAAAAGGACCAGCGCAGCGATCGCCGCGACCCCATTGTAGACCGTGAAGAGCACGCTCACCCAGTTCGCGCCTTCGTTATAGGCGGCGCTGGCCGTGTCGGTGGAGCCGTAGACATATTGCGTGACGACAGGCGTGGTGTTGATCCACATGATGAACAGCGCCGACCACGAGAAGAACTGAACGAGCGCGAGCCGCTTCATGACCGGCGGCATACCCGAAAAGTCGCCGACGATACTGGAAAGCATGTTGGGCTTCGTGCCCTGCCGCGCCATGCGGATCGCGACGATTTCGAGTACGCCGTAAATCGCGAGCAGCGCTCCGAGGAGAAGCACTTCCTTCTGCAGGCCCAGCATGTCGACCGCCAGCGCCACGATGATGCCAGCGACGATCCACGCAATACCGCCCAGCGGGTTCTTCGCGGCCAGACGCGCTGTGATCTCTCCGGCGTCGTCCGCTTCGACGTGGCCGGTGAACGCGGCCTGTTCCTCGGGGCTGTATTCGCGCGTGGTGACGACCGTCCAGACAACCGCCGCAAGGATGGCAAAAGCGCCGAACCAGAAGGCATAGCGCACCGTATCGGGCAGCGCGCCTTCGGGCGCGACGTTGGCGACACCCATGTGTTCAAGCAGCCAGGGGAAGATCGAGCCCAGCACCGCGCCCGCGCCGATGAATGCGGTCTGCACGGCATAGCCCGCCGCGTGCTGGTCGGTGCGCAGCATATCGCCGACGAAGGCGCGGAACGGCTCCATCGAGATATTGAGGCTGGCATCGAGCACCCAGAGCATGGCCGCGGCAAAGACCAGCGGCGCAGCGATGGCAGGGGCGAGCGGCATGAGGAACAGCGCGATAGCGGCCAGTACCGCACCGGTCAGGAAATAAGGGCGGCGGCGGCCAAGGCGGTTCCACGTCCGGTCCGACAGGTGCCCGATGATCGGCTGCACGATAAGGCCCGTCAGCGGTGCCGCGACCCAGAGCGCGGGGAGATCGTCCTTGCTGGCGCCCAGCGTCTGGAAGACGCGGCTCATGTTCGCGTTCTGCAGCGCGAAGCCGACCTGGATGCCGAAGAATCCGAAGCTGATGTTCCACAGGCCCCAGAAGCCCTGCCGCGGTTTTTCCATCGCGGAACGATCCTTTCCCGTTGCCCCGCAGCTGTCATCGCGCCGCGTGGGGTCGGGTCAGGTCACACGGCGCACGCCGGTCGCACAACAAGAATACGAATGTATCGCGCTGCACCACAACCGCAGTGCATGGCCTAGCGCGGGACGGTACTGCCCCTCACGATAAGCCGTGTCGGCAAGCGAACATCAGGGCCGGCGCGGCGCGCGATCTGCGCCATCAGGGTATCGACCAGCCTTGCGCCAGCGCCCGCCACGTCCTGCTGTACGGTGGTGAGCGGCGGGCTCGTCAGGCTGGCGGCGGGGATGTTGTCGAAGCCGATGACTGCGACGTCCTCGGGGATTTTCAGGCCCGCACCGACCAGCGCCCGCATTGCGCCGATGGCGATAAGATCGCTGGCGGCAAAGATCGCGTCGAAGGATTTTTTCGAGGCCAAGAGCTCGCTCGCCGCGCGATAACCTGCGTCCTCGGTGGTCAGCGCGTCGTATTGCAGCGAGGGATCGGGCTCGACGCCTGCGTCGCGCATGGCGGCGCACAAGCCTTCGTAGCGGTGGGCGAATTCGGGATACCGGCTGGTCGCATGGCCGAGGAAGGCGATCTTGCGGCGGCCGATGGACAATAGGTGCTCACCCGCCAGCCGCCCTGCACCGAGGTTATCCGAGCCGATCGTCGATCCGCTGTCGTCGCTGCGCACCGATCCCCAGCGGGCGAAATGCGTGCCCTGCTCGACCAGCTTGTCGAGGCGCGAGCGATAGAGGTCGTAGTCGCCGTAACCCAGCAGGATCAGCCCGTCGGCACGGTTCGAATCCTGGTACCGGACGTGCCAGTCGTCCTCCAGCCGCTGGAACGAGATGAGCAGGTCCAGCCCCCTGTTCGCGCAGGCCCGCGTGATCGACCCCAGCATGGCGAGGAAGAACGGGTTGATCATGCTGTCGTCGGACGTCGGATCCTCGAAGAACAGCAACGCGATCGTGTTCGACCGCTGCGAGCGCAGGGAAGAGGCGTTCTTGTCGACCGTGTAATTCAGGTCGCGGGCGATCCGCTCTATCTTCTCGCGTGTTTCCTTGCTGACCGACAGGTCCCCGCGCAGCGCGCGGCTGACGGTGGGCTGCGATACCCCCGCCGCATATGCGATGTCGAAACTGGTGGGCTTGCCGGTCGGCCTGCGCCCCATCGCTCCCTCCCGCTGAGCAATTGCCGCACGGGTCAGCATAGCCCAGCATCTCACATACGGGAAGCAAAACAGCACCGGTCAAACCGATGATTTGGAACGATTTAACCCGCTATCATCAGCTTTTCGCAGTGGCAGCGTATACGTATGCTGTCTTCTCGGGCGGGGCATTTCGGATTTATCAGCGGCCAATCGCCTGCATCCCACGATGGATTGCACGGCCAGAATCCAAGGGGGCACGCGGACAAGCGAAGCCTTCGCGCCAAGGGGACTGAGGAAGATGAATTTCCGGACCAAGTTGAGTCAGAGCGCCAGCGCCACCGCATTCACGGTCGCGCTCGTCACGCTTGCAGCGCCTGCCGTAGTTCACGCGCAGGAAGCCACCGTCGAGCCCGGTGACCAGGACGTTTCCGAAGAGGACGCGCAGAGCGTCATCGTCGTGTCGGGCTATCGCCAGGCGCTGGAAACCTCGATCAACCTGAAGCGCGAAAGCCCGGTCATCGCCGAGGCGTTCAGCTCCGAAGACATCGGCAAGCTGCCCGACGTCTCAATCGCGGAAACGCTGGGCCGCCTGCCCGGTCTTGCCGTGCAGCGCATCAACGGCCGCGCCCAGTCGCTTTCGGTTCGCGGTCTTGGCCCCGACTACTCGACCTCGCTCCTCAATGGTCGCGAGCTCGTTTCCTCGGGCGATAACCGCGCCGTCGAATATGACCAGTATCCCTCCGAACTGATCGACCAGGGCGTCGTCTACAAGACGCCCTATGCCGGTCTGATCGGTCAGGGCCTTGCCGGCACCGTCGACCTGCGCACGATCCGTCCGCTGTCGAAGGGTGAGCGCATCGTCTCGGTCGCAGGCCGTATCGAAGTCAACGAAGACGGCTCGCTGAACCCCGATCTCAAGGGCTGGGGTTATCGCGCCACCGGCACCTATGTCGACCAGTTTGCCGACGACACGCTCGGCGTTGCCCTCGGCCTCGCGCTGCAGTCCAGCCCGAGCCAGGTCGAGCGTTTCAACGCATGGGGCTATCCGGACGACGCCGGCTACATGGTGCTGGGCGGCATGAAGCCGTTCTCCAAGTCGGTCGACCTCGATCGTCTGGGTGCATTCGGCACGATCGAGTGGGAGCCCAGCCCCGACTGGAATACTTCCGTAGACCTCTTCTACGCCGATTACCGCGAACGCATCCCGATGCGCGGCATCGAGTTCCCGCTCAACCCGGGCTGGGGCGCAAGCACGACGATCACCGACAACTCAGGCGGCGACTTCCCCGATTCGGTGACTTTCGCCAACGTGCAGCCGGTCGTGCGCAACGACTATGACCGCAAGGACACCGAGACTTTCGCCGCTGGTTGGAACACCAAGTACGAAAACGACGACATCCTGCTGAACCTCGACGTTTCCTACTCGAAAGCGGATCGCCGCCTGCAGCAGATCGAGAGCTACTCGGGCTTCGGCTATGGCGCGAGCAGCGACGATCCGTCGGACACCGTCACCTATACCCGCAGCGACAGCGGCTTCCCCTTCCAGTTCTCGAACACCGCGGATTATTCGGACACCGGCACGATCGTGCTGACCGACCCGCGCGGTTGGGGCGGCGGGCGCAACATCGTCCAGACCGGCTTCATCAACGACACCATGACCAAGGACGAACTGTGGTCGGCCCGCGGCGAGATCGTCGGCAAGCTCGAACACCCGTTCGTGAAGCAGCTGGTCGCCGGCGTCGCCTACTCCGATCGTTCGAAGACGCGCGACATCACGCAGAACTTCCTGAGCCTTTCGGGCGGTTCGACCAACCCGAACGATGCGAACGCGGTCCTCGAAATGACGATCCCGTCAGACGCACTGCTGAGCCCGATCGACTCGCTCGGCTTCCTCGGCTTCGGCCCGCAGGTCGCGTACAACCCGTTCACGCTGATCGAGAACGGCACTTACGTCCTTACCGACGTCCAGAGCTCGGACCTGCCGTTCCCGGGTGACTGGACCGTGACCGAGAAGGTCTGGACCGGCTACTTACGTGCAGATCTCGACACCGACCTCGGCGCTATGTCGATGACTGGCAATATCGGCGTGCAGGTCGTCTATACCGACCAGTCGTCGAGCGGTTTCGATTCGCCGGGTGGCATCAATGCGGTACGCACGCCGGTAACGTCGGGTGACAAGTACGCTCACGTCCTACCCTCGATGTCGCTGAACTTCGAAGTGGCGCCGGACTCGAAGGTCCGCTTCGGCGCGGCCCGTACGCTGGCCCGTCCGCGCATGGACCAGCTGAACGCCTCGTCGAACGCATCGGTCTCGAACCTGCCGCAGGGCGCCCTGAACTCGCTGTTCTCGGCCAGCGGCGGCAACCCGAAGCTGCGTCCGTACATCGCGGACAGCGTCGACCTGTCGTTCGAACACTACTTCGCGGGCGGCAAGGGCTACATCGCGGTCGCGGCCTACCACAAGTGGCTGGACGACTTCGTGAACCCGAACGCGGTCAGTGTTGTGCGTGATTTCTCGTACCTGCTGCCAACGCTCAGCCCCGAGCAACAGGCCATTGTCGATGCGACTACCACGCTCGGCTTCGTCAGCGGCCCGGACAACACGGCCGACGGCACGATCCGCGGCATCGAGGCCAGCATGGCGATCCCGTTCTCGATGTTTTCGGAAGCTCTTGACGGCTTCGGTTTCCAGACCAGCGTCGCCTATACCGACAGCAAGCTGACGGTTTACGACACGGTCGCCGACACCTCGTTCGAAAGCGACGTTCCGGGCCTGTCGAAGTGGGTCGTCAACTCGACGGCGTTCTTCGAAAACGGCGGCTTCGAGGCGCGCCTGTCGCACCGTTACCGCTCTTCGTTCCTGGCCGAGTTCATCGGCATCTCGGCCAGCCGCCAGTTCCGCCAGACTTACGCGGAATCGATCTTCGACGCACAGGTCGGCTATCGCTTCCAGTCCGGCGCACTCGATGGCCTGTCGCTGACGGTCCAGGCTCTGAACCTGACCGACGAGCCCTTCGTTTCGTACCAGAGCGACGACCGCGACCAGGTCATCGACTACGAACGTTATGGCCGTACCTACCTTGTCGGCGCGTCCTACCGGTTCTGATCGCCAGATCTGATCGGTAGACGTCTCCCCCACCCCCGGCCGGGCTCTCTCCCTCACCTCGCCCGGCCGGGGATCTTCCTTCGCGAAGAACCCCGGGATACCGCTCTGGCACGAAGCGTCGAGATACGGGCGCAAGAACACAGGGGCGAAGTGACATGGAGCAGACCAGACCCTCTATCCTCATCGCCGGCGGCGGGACTGCCGGATGGATGGCTGCAGCCGCGCTCTCGCGGTTCGCGACCGGGCACGACATCGTGCTGGTCGAAAGCGAGGCGATCGGCACGGTGGGCGTCGGCGAAGCGACGATCCCCCAGATCCACCTTTTCAACAGCGCGCTCGGCATCGACGAGGCTGAATTCCTTCGCGAGACGAAAGGAAGCTTCAAGCTCGGCATCGAGTTTGACGGCTGGCAGCGCGAGGGCGAGGCCTACATGCACGCCTTTGGCGCCATCGGGCGCGGCGCGGGGCTGTTGCCCTTCCAGCATTACTGGCTGCGCGCGAAGAAACTGGGGCTGGCCAAGCCGCTGCAGCGCTATTCGCTGAACGAACTGGCCGCGCGCACCATGCGGATGCAGCGCGGACGGCGCGCACCGGGTTCGCCCGAGATGCCTTATGCCTATCATTTCGATGCAGGGCTCTACGCCGCATACCTTCGCCGCTATGCCGAAGCGCGCGGCGTCACGCGGCACGATGGGCTGATCGCCAGCGTCGAGCGTGATGGCGAGAGCGGCGAAATCGCCTCGGTCACGCTGGATGACGGGCGCCTACTGGCGGCTGATTTCTTCATCGACTGCACCGGCTTTCGCGGGCTTCTGATCGAAGGCGCGCTTGAAACCGGTTTCGACGACTGGACGAATTACCTGCCCTGCGACCGCGCGATGGCCGTCCCTTGCGCGGGCGGCGGGGACTTCACGCCCTACACCCGTTCCATAGCGCGCAAGGCGGGCTGGCAGTGGCGCATTCCGCTGCAACACCGCATCGGCAACGGCATCGTTTTCTCCTCGACTCACATGGACGAGGACGAGGCGGCATCGATCCTCCTCGCCAATCTCGACGGCGAGGCGCTGGGCGATCCGCGCCCGATCCGCTTCCGCACCGGCAAGCGCCGCCTGCACTGGAACCGCAACTGCCTTGCCATCGGGCTTGCCGCGGGCTTCATGGAGCCGCTGGAATCGACCAGCATTCACCTGATTCAGAGCGCGATCAGCCGCTTTCTCGCCGTCCTGCCTGCGGGCAAGCCGAGCAAGGCGGTGATCGACCATTTCAACGCGCAGGCCGATTTCGAGTGGATGCGCATCCGCGATTTTCTGGTGCTCCACTACACCGCGAACGAACGGGTTGGTCAGCCCTTCTGGGACGCGGTGCGGAGCATGGAACTGCCCGCAACGCTGACCGACAAGATCGCCCTGTGGCGCGAAGCGGGCTTCATCCACCGCGAGCACGAGGAACTGTTCACCGAAGTCGCCTGGTTCCAGGTCTTTGCCGGACAGGGCGTGGAGGCGGAGGGCTACAACCCCATCGCCGATGCCATGCCCGAGGATGACCTTCGCACCCTGCTGGATGGAACCGAGGCCGCGCTGGTCGAGGAAGTGCGCGCCATGCCGCGCCACATCGATTTCCTGGAGCAGATGATCTCGCAGGCGAAGGTATCCGCATGACGATCCGCCACGCCCTTCTCGGCTCTCTCGCTGCGCTTGCTCTTGCAGGGTGCGCCACGACGCAGGCCCCTGCCGAACCGCCGGTCGACGGCACATTCCGCCTGCGCGCGCCTTCCGAGGAAGTGGTCTATTTCGTCCTGCCCGACAGGTTCGAGAACGGCGATGCCTCGAACGACCTTGGCGATTTTACCGGCGACCGGCTGGCAACGGGCTATGACCCGACGGCCAAGGGCTTCTTCCATGGCGGCGACCTCAGGGGGCTGACGCAGCGGCTCGACTACCTGCAGGGCATGGGCGTCACCGCGATCTGGTTCGCGCCGATCTTCCAGAACAAACCGGTGCAGGGGCCGAAGGGTGACGAAAGCGCGGGCTATCACGGATACTGGGTCACCGACTTCACCCGCCCCGACGGGCACTTCGGCACGCGCGCGGAATTCCGCGACTTCGTCGATGCGGCGCACGCGCGCGGGATGAAGGTCTACATGGACATCATCACCAACCACACCGCCGACGTTATCATGTTCCGCGAGGACCAGGCGCATGGCTTCCCTTATCGCAGCCGCGCCGACTACCCCTACTCCACTAGGGGAGGCACTAACGGCGCGCCGATCAATCCCGGCTTTGAAGGCGATCAGGACAGCAGCGCGGAGAACTTTGCCAGGCTGATCGATCCTGCTTTTGCCTATACGCCGATCGTCCCGGCGGGCGAAGAGGACGTGAAGGTCCCGGCCTGGCTGAACGATCCGATCTACTATCACAATCGCGGCAATTCGACCTTCACGGGCGAGGACAGCCGCTTCGGCGACTTTTCGGGCCTCGACGACCTGTTCACCGAACATCCCCGCGTGCGCGAAGGGATGATCGAGATCTACGCATCATGGGTGGAGGATTTCGGCGTCGACGGCTTCCGCATCGATACCGCGCGCCACGTCGATCCCGGCTTCTGGCAGGAATTCGTCCCCGCGCTGAAGGCCCGTGCCGCTGCGCGCGGCATTCCGAATTTCCACATGTTCGGCGAAGTCTACAAGGATGTGCCCGACAGCGGCTACATCGCGCAATACACGCGCCGCGATAATCTGCCCGCCGTGCTGGACTTCGCATTCCAGGCCGCGATGCGCGAACTGCTGGGCCGCGATAAGGGCACGGTGGTCCTTGCCCACATGTTCGACGGCGACGTCCTGTATGAAGGGGGCGAGGAAGCGGCGATGAACCTGCCAACCTTCCTTGGCAATCACGACATGGGCCGGTTCTCGACCCTGATCCGCGAAGACATGCCCGAAATCTCGCAAGACGAACTGCTCGCCCGCGTCATGCTGGGCCATGCCATGATGATGACCCTGCGCGGATCGCCGGTGATCTATTACGGCGACGAACAGGGCTTCGTTGGCGACGGCAACGACCAGCTCGCCCGCGAGGACATGTTCCCCAGCCGTACCGCGGTCTACAACGACAATGTCCTCATCGGCACCGACGCCACGACCGCGACTGCCAATTTTGACACTGGCCACCCGATCTACACGCTGATCGCCGAGTTATCGGCTCTGCGCCGCGCCCATCCCGCCCTGTCGCGGGGCAGGCAGGTCGTGCGCGGGTATGAACAGGAACCGGGGCTTTTCGCCGCCTCCCGCTTCGACCCCGAAACGGGCCGCGAATACCTTCTCGCATTCAACACCACCGCCAAACCGATCACCCGCAACGTCGTCGTCGGGACCGCTGCCCGCACGATCTCCGCGCTGTCGGGAACCTGCCCTGCCGGCGTCACGGCGCCGGGCAGCGTACGGGTGTCCCTTGCGCCATTCGGTTGGGCGGTGTGCCGCATCGAAGAGACTGACCAATGACCGATACCCTCCCCTGGTGGCGCGGCGCGACGATCTACCAGATCTATCCGCGCAGCTTCATGGATTCGAACGGCGACGGCATCGGCGACCTGCCGGGCATCACGGCAAAGCTCGACTATGTCGCGCGGCTGGGCGTCGATGCGATCTGGGTCTCGCCCTTCTTCCTCTCGCCGATGAAGGACTTCGGCTACGACGTCGCCGATTTCCGCGCCGTCGATCCGATCTTCGGGAATCTGGACGATTTCGACGCGTTGGTTAAGCGCGCCCACGAACTGGGACTGAAGGTCCTGATCGACCAGGTCATGTCGCATACGTCGGACGAACACGCCTGGTTCGTCGAAAGCCGGTCCAGCAGGGACAATCCAAAGGCCGACTGGTACGTCTGGGCCGATCCCAAGGACGAAGGATCCCCCCCGTCGAACTGGCAGTCGGTGTTCGGCGGACCGGCGTGGACGTGGGATGCGCGACGCAGGCAGTATTACCTGCACAACTTCCTTTCCAGCCAGCCCCAGTTGAACGGGCATTGCCGCGAAGTGCAGGACGCGATGCTGGCCAACCTGCGTTTCTGGCTGGACCGGGGCGTCGACGGGTTCCGTATGGACGCGCTGAACTTCGCGATGCACAATCCGGAGATGACGGACAATCCGCCCGCCTACGACCGGCGCGTGGAACGGACGCGTCCTTTCGACTACCAGCTTCGCATCAACAACCAGTCGCACGCCGACATCCCGGCCTACGTCCGGCGGATCCGCGAACTGACCGACCAGTACGATGCCATCTTCACCGTCGCCGAAGTGGGCGGCGACGATGTCGAGGAGGAGATGCGCGCCTTCACGTCCGACGACAAGCATCTCAACTCCACCTACGGCTTCAACTTCCTCTATGCCGAGAAGCTGACGCCCGCCCTCGTCTGCAAGGCGCTGACCGAGTGGCCGGACGAGCCGGGCACGAACTGGCCGAGCTGGGCCTTCGAGAACCACGACGCGCCGCGCGCGATCTCGCGCTGGTGCCCGCCAGAGGACCGGACACGCTTCGGCCTGATGAAGATGGCGCTTCTCGCCACGGTGCGGGGCAACATCATCATCTACAACGGCGAGGAACTGGGCCTGGAACAGGTCGACATCCCTTTCGACCAGTTGCAGGACCCGGAGGCGATCGCCAACTGGCCGCTCACCCTGTCGCGCGACGGTGCCCGCACGCCGATGCCGTGGACGCCCGAAGGCGGCTTCACCACCGGCGATCCGTGGCTGCCCTATGGCGCGCAGAACCTGGCGAAATCCATCGCCGCGCAGGAGGCGACCCGCGACTCGCTGCTCAGCCACACGCAGGCGATGCTGGCACTTCGCAATGCCCATCCCGCCCTGCACCACGGCGCGGTCGTCCATTGCCGGCACGAAGGCGCGTTGCTGTCCTTCCGCCGCCGGTACGGGGACGAAACCGTCGACTGCTTTTTCAACTTGTCTGCCGATCCCGTCGCGCTTTCGGGCGTGGCGAACGGCGAAATCCTGCTCGCGCTGAACGATGCGACGCCGCGCGAACTTCCCGCATACGGAGCCCTGATCGTAAGCCTATGACTCTCACTCGCCTGCTGTCGGCCTCCCTTGCCGCAATCGCCTTTTCGACCACCGCCCTTGCCGGGACCGTGCAGTCGCCGGACGGGCGCATCACGGTCACGCTCGACACCGACAACGAGGGCAAGCCCTTCTACGAGGTGTCCCGCGACGGCGAGACCCTGATCGCGGCATCGGCACTGGGCTTCAACTTCACGGACGAGGACCCGCTCCGCCGCAACATGGGCATCGTGGCAGAGGCGAGAGACAGCGTCGACACGCGCTGGGAACAGCCCTGGGGCGAACGCCAGTTCGTCGCCGACCGCCACAACGAACTGGCCGTAACCTTTGCCGAAAAGTCGAAGACCCCGCGCGGCTTTACCGTGCGGATGCGCGTCTTCGATGACGGCGTCGGCTTCCGCTACGAATTTGCCGGCCGCAAGGATCATCCCGAAACGCGCATTGCCGAGGAACTGACCGAATTCGTCATCGCACCCGAAGGCAAGGCATGGTGGATCCCGGCAGGCGACTGGAACCGCTACGAATATCTCTATTCCGAAACGCCCATCGACGCGGTCTCGATGGCGCATACGCCCATGACCGTGCGGCTTGCAGACGGCACGCACCTATCTTTCCACGAAGCCGCGCTGGTCGATTATTCGGGCATGTGGCTTCAGCGCCTTCGGGGCCAGCGTTTCCGCGCCAATCTGGCGCCGTCTTCGCGCGGGGCGAAAGTCGTGCGGCAGGGCGCGTTCGAAACGCCGTGGCGCACAATCCGCATTTCCGACGATGCGGCCGGTCTTGTAGAGAGCGACCTCGAACTCAATCTCAACGAGCCGAACAGGCTGGGCGATGTCAGCTGGTTCGACCCGGCCAAGTACATCGGCATCTGGTGGGGCATGATCTCCAACCGGTGGAGCTGGGCGCAAGGCGACAAGCACGGCGCCACGACCGAGCGGACGAAGCAGTACATCGACTTTGCGGCCAAGCACGGTTTTCGCGGCGTGCTGGTCGAAGGGTGGGACTATGGCTGGGACGGGACATGGTTCGGCAATGGCCGTGACTTCAGCTTCACCAAGGCATACCCTGACTTCGATATCGAGGCGCTTTCCGCCTATGCGAAGAAGAAGGGCGTGCACCTGATCGGTCACCACGAAACCGGCGGCAACATCGCAAACTACGAAGCGCAGCTGGCCGACGCGATGGCGCTTTACGGCAGACTGGACATCGACGTGGTGAAGACCGGCTATGTCGCCGATGCCGGCAGCATCATCGCCTGCAATGCCGACATCGCCGATCCGTGCGAAGGGCAGGTCATGGAATGGCATGACGGCCAGCGACAGGTGCAGCACCACCTGAAAGTCGTCGAGGAAGCGGCGAAGCACAAGATCGCGGTGAACCCGCACGAACCGGTCAAGGACACCGGACTTCGCCGCACCTACCCCAACTGGGTCGCCCGCGAAGGCGCGCGCGGTCAGGAATACAATGCGTGGGGCGCGTTCAACAACGGGCCGGACCACGAACCGACGCTGGTCTATACCCGCATGCTGTCGGGGCCGATGGACTACACGCCGGGCATCCTGAGCCTCAAGGGCGACAACGACGTTCCGCTCGCCTCTACACTGGCGAAACAGCTCGGCCTCTATCTCGCGATCTATTCGCCGATCCAGATGGCGGCGGACTTCGTGGAAAGCCTTGCCGAACATCCGAAGGAACTGGAGTTCATCAAGGCCGTCCCCGCCGACTGGGCCGAAAGCCACCTGATCGCGGGCGAAGTGGGCGACTATGCGATCTTTGCGCGCAAGGACCGCAACAGCGACGACTGGTACGTCGGCGGCATCAACGACGCGACCGAGCGCGAAGTGACGGTCGCCTTCGACCACCTCGACGAAGGCCGCACTTATGATGCGACGATCTGGAAGGACGGCGAAAACGCGACCTACCTTACCGATGCCCGGCACGAAATCGCCTACGATGCCCGCAAGGTTCGCAAGGGCGACACGCTGAGGGTCCGCCTCGCCCCCGGTGGCGGGCTGGCGATCAGGCTGCAACCTCGCAAGTGAACGCGTCCGCCGCCTCGATACCGCCGCGCGTGGTGGTGCTGGGCGGCGGCAGTGCCGGGTGGATCACCGCCTGCCTGCTGGCCAGGGAATGGGGCGCGGATCGCGTCACCGTGGTCGAAAGCCCCGAGATCGGTATCATCGGAGTGGGCGACGGGTCCACGCCGCAGCTGAAGGCACTGTTCGAACATCTCGGCATTGCCGAGGCCGAGTGGATGACCGCCTGCGACGCGACCTTCAAACTGGGCATCCGCTTTACGGGGTGGAGCGAGCGGGCGGGCTATGACAGCTATTTCCATCCCTTCCCCAGCCCGGTCGACCTGCATACCGAACCCGGCTTCGTCCACGCCTGCGCGCTGGCGCGGCGCGGGTTCGAGGCACCGGCTCATCCCGACGCATGGTTCCTCGCAGCGAAGCTGGCGGATGAGGGCAAAGGACCGCAAGCCGCGCCGAACTTCCCCTTCGCGCCGACCTACGGCTACCATTTCGATGCCTACAAGCTGGGCGCATTCCTGCGCGAATGGGCAACCGTGCGCGGGGTCAGGCACCTGCCGCTGAAGGTGGCGAACGTGGAGATCGGCGCTGACGGAAACGTCGCCGCGCTCGCCTGTTCGGACGGCACGCGGATCGAGGGCGATATGTTCGTCGACTGTTCGGGCTTCCGCTCGATCATCGCGCAGCAGGCCTTGCGCGAGCCTTTCGTGTCGTTCGCCGACAACCTGTTCAATGACCGCGCCGTCGTCATGCCGACACGGCGCGGAGACAGCTACACGCCCCAGACCGAGAGCATCGCGATGAAGGCGGGCTGGCGCTGGTCGATCCCGCTGACGACGCGGGTGGGCAACGGCTACGTCTATTCCTCGCGCCACATCAGCGACGACGATGCCGAGGCGGAACTACGCACGGCTCTGGGCGCCGAGGCCGTGGGGGCCGAGGCGCGGGTCCTCAGAATGAAAGTCGGGCGGGTCGAAAAAAGCTGGACCCGCAACTGCCTCGTCGCAGGGCTTGCCCAAGGGTTTATCGAACCGCTGGAGGCAACGGCGCTCCACATCGTTATCGCAACAGCCCTCGATTTCGTCCGCGCCTATGAGGCAGGCGACATGGGCGATGGCCACCGCGACGAATTCAATGCCCGAACGGCTGCGCGATACGACGCGATCCGCGACTACATCGTCGCGCACTACCGGATGAGCCAGCGTACCGATACGGACTACTGGCGCGAGAATGCGGCGAACCAGGCGCTGTCGGACAGCCTGAAGGCAATGATGACAGCTTGGTTCACGCAAAAGGACATCGCGGCAGCCAATATCGAGACCTACCAGACCCCGCACTACGCCCCGATGAGCTGGCACTGCCTGTTCGCAGGCTATGGGACATTCCCGCCCGAAGCGAAGATGCGCCCCCGCCCCGCCGAACTGGCCGCGCCGCCATTGGCGGAGGCAGAGACGCTCCTCGCCGCCAGCGCTTCGAACTTCGCGCCGCTATAGGCTTCAGCCGCGGCGATAATCGGGCTGCGATCCGGCAGCGTCCCAGTATCCCGGCAAGCCCCAACCGCGCGAACCGCCGGTCGGCGCGCATGGGGGCGGTCACCGGCTCGAACGGCTGGCGCGTGTCGCGCCACTCTATCCAAACGCCGCCATCCGGTGTGCAGTCGGGAACCCTGCCGGTGTTGTGCAGGCGATGTGAGTCGCACCGGCCGTGAAGGCGAGCGATCTTGTCGGTTTATTCAACAGTCATTGAATATCAGAATGTCGTCACTTATGTTGCACCGCACAAGGAATGGTGAATGGTTGAACGACGCGGGCGCGGACGCCCAAAGGAAACCGATACCGATACCAGCGCGGCCATCTCCAGAGCCGCGCTGCAACGCTTCGCAGCCCAAGGGTTCGAGGCGACGTCGCTGCGCGAGATCGCGGCGGACGCAGGCGTCGATGTCGCGCTCATCTCCTATCGCTTCGGAGGCAAGCTGGGCTTGTGGAAGGCCATCGTCTCGCAGTCGGGCCTCGATCTGCGCGATGTGTTGGAACGGGCGGTCGAAGGCATCGATGAGGATGATGCGCAGGCGCGGCTCGACCGGTCGGCGCGCGCGTTTCTCGCCCATCTGCTTGAGCGTCCCGAAGTGCCCAAGCTGCTGTTGCGCGACATTACGGTGAATGGCGATCGTTCGCAGTGGCTTCTCGAAACGCTTTCGATGCCGCTCCATCGGCGTTTCGTAAGGCTTGAACAAGCGGCGGCCGAGAAACGACCGACCCCGCCGGCACACCTCGAGTTCAAGGTCGCCAGCTTCATCTATGCCGCCGCCAGCTCGGTCGCCCGCCGCGACCGGCTCGGCAAGCTGATCGATGGGATCGATAGCGACGCGGAATTCGCAGCGGCATTGGAAGCCACCCTGATCGAAGGGCCGCTCGCGCCATGAACGACCGCGACACTCTCATCGACGATCTGGGCGGTTACAGGTTCAAGCCTCACGAGATGCCGATTCTCCCCGGCTCTCCCGCCAATCCCGATCACCCGAACACGCGCCGCGCGGCTTATCTGGCAATCGGCGTGTTCATGGGGCTTGTCGGCGGGGCGCAAAACGGCTTTCTCCTCGCCAACACACCCGCGCTTCAGGCAAAGTTCGCAATCACCCCGGTCGAGGCCGGCTGGCTGACGGTCGCGTTCTATTCGACTTACGCGACGATGAGCATGCTGCTGTTTCGCGTAAGACAGGAATTCGGCATTCAGCCTTTCGTACGCTGGGCCATGGCGGGGCTGGTCGCGGCCAACTTCGTACAAATGATCGAGCCGGGTTATTACCCCGAACTCGCCGCCCGCGCCGTTGCGGGCATGACGGCGAGCGGGCTTTCGGCGCTGGCCATCTATTACCTGATGCAGGGGCTTCCGCCCAAAATCAGGGTCGGCGGCCTCGTGATTTCGCTCGGCCTTACACAAGTCGCCTTCCCGCTTACGCGCGCGCTTTCACCGGCATTGCTGGTCGATGGCGACATCGGTCATGTCTTCCAGTTCCAGTTCGCCATGTCGCTGCTGGGCTTCGGCATGGTCTACATGCTTCGCCTGCCCCCCGGCGTGCGCCACAAGACGTTCGAGAAGCTCGACATACCCAGCATCGCACTCTTCGTCATCGGCGTCGCCTCGCTTTGCGCGTTCCTCATCCAGGGCCGCATCCAGTGGTGGGACACCCCATGGCTCGGCCAGGCGCTGGCCGTCGCGATCCTCGGCCTTGGCGGCTGTCTCCTGATCGAGGCTAACCGCAAGAGCCCGATGCTCGACCTCAGCTGGTTGTCGAGCCGCTCGATCCTTTCGCTTGCACTGGTCGGCGCGACGGTGCGCATACTGGTTGCCGAACAGGGCTTCGGGGCCAGCGGCCTGTTTTCTGCCCTCGGTTACGGGAACGAGCAGCTGACCGGCTATTTCTGGGTGCTGGCCGGCGCCACCTTCGGCGGCATGGCGCTGTCGGTCGCGCGGCTCGATCCAAAGGACCTGACCCGGCCCGTGCTTTTCGCGATCCTCGTCATCTGCATCGCAGCCTTTGCCGACACGCGAACCGGCGTGATGACCCGCCCACAGGATCTGTACGTCACGCAGGCAGCCATCGCCTTTGCCGCGGTCTTCGCGATGGGTCCGATCATGATGGAAGGCATGCTGCGCGCGATCGCAGCGGGCCCCAGCTTCGTGATCGGCTTCATCGCGATCTTCTCGCTTTCGCAATCGCTCGGCGGCCTTGCGGGCATATCGCTGCTTTCGGCCTTTCATACCGTGCGCCTCAAGACGCACCTCATCGATGCCGGCAGCACGCTGACGCTGGCAAACCATCAACTGGGGCAGGCGCTGGGGAATGCCGCGCGGACCGTCGCCCCCTTCCAGACCGACCCCGCGCTGCGCCAACAGGTGGCAGCATCGGGCATAACGCAGAAGGTGGGCCGCGAAGCGGCAGTTCTCGCCTTCAACGACGTCTTCTTTCTCATCGGCATGCTGGCGGCGCTGACATTCGTCGCCGTCTTCGTGCCGTGGCTCATCAACAGGATCCGCGGGCGCAATCCGCTCGCCAAGGAATTGGCCTTCATGGAGGCCATGATCGCAAGGACCAGACAATGACGAATACCCCTCCGTCACAGCCCGAAACCGAGGCCGCGCCGGACAGCGCGCCCGCACCCGAACAGGCTACCGGGTGGTCGCCCAATCCCTCGCGCCAGCGCGTCGTCATCGCCGCCGTTGCCATCATGCTCGGCGTTCTGGCCGCGCTCTTCGCATGGGGCCTACCGCCGTTCGATGGCGGCGACGAAACCACCAATAATGCCTATGTCCGTGGGCGCACCACGGTCGTCAGCCCGCAAGTCGGTGGCTATCTCGTCGAAGTGCCGGTGGTCGACTTCCAGCGCGTGAAGAAGGGCGATCTGCTTGCGCGGATCGACGATGCGCCTTTTCAGGAAAAGGTGCAGCAGGGCGCAGCGAATACCGCGGCGCAGAAGGCCACGCTTGCCAACAGCGCGCAAAGCCTGCGTTCCGCGCAGGCGCAGCTCGAACTTCAGGATGCAGCAGTCGCGGCTGCGCGTGCAGGGCTGCAGAAGGCGCAGGCCGACATGAACCGCATCGCCGAACTCGTCGACGAAGGCTCGGTCTCGCTGCGCGAACGCGACCAGGCCCGCGCCGCGCTGCAACAGGCGCAGGCGGGCGTGCGACAGGCGCAGGCCCAGCGCGCGATCGCGCTAGAAAACATCCGTTCGGTCAATGTCGGGCGCGGCGCGCTCGAAGCGCAAGTCGCCGGTGCCGAGGCCACTAAAGGGCTTGCCGAGTTCGAACTGTCGCGCACCGAAATCCGCGCGCCGCGTGCAGGCCGGTTGAGCGAGGTGACCGCGCGTGTGGGCCAGCTCGTCACTGCCGGAACGCAGCTCATGTACATCGTCCCCGACGACCTTTGGGTGGTCGCGAACTTCAAGGAAACGCAGACTGCCGACATGGCCGTCGGCCAGCGCGCCACGCTGGAAATCGACGCGCTGGGCGGCGTGAAGCTGGCGGGCCGCGTCCAAAGCATCGCACCTGCCGCCAGCAGCGAGTTCAGCGTGGTAAAACCTGACACCGGCGCAGGCAATTTTGTGAAAGTGCCGCAGCGCATCGCCGTGCGCATCGTGCTCGACACGGGGCAGGAAGCGGCCAGGCGGCTCGGCCCCGGCATGTCGGTAGTCGCCACAGTACACACGGAGGACTGATCGTGAAGCCCAAGTCCACCGCGCTTCTGTCGCTCTGCGCCCTCGCGCTGTCCGCCTGCGCGCCCACGCTTCAGGACGCCCCGGTTGGCGCTGCGGTGTCAGCGCCCACGGACTGGCGCACGCAGTTGGAAGTCACCGCGCCTGTCGAACAGGACTGGTGGGACACCTTCGGCGATCCGCAGCTTTCGCGCCTTGTCGAACAGGCCCGTCTCCACAATCCGGATGTGCAGATCGCAGCGGCGCGCGTGGAAGAAGCCCGCGCGACCGAACTCGGCTCTCGTGGATACCTGTTGCCATCCATTGGGGCCGGGGCGCAAAGCGCCGTGCAGCGCGAGCTTTCCCCCTTCGGACAGCCGCGCACCACGGTCGGCGTGCAGCCCGCTTTCCGCGCCTCCTACGAAGTCGACCTGTTCGGCAAGAACGCGGCCCGTGTCGATGCGGCAGAGGCAGGCGTCGCCGCCAGCGCCGCAGCCGAAGAAGCCGCGTGCCTCTCGGTCAGCGCCGCGACGGCCAGCGGATACATCACGCTCCTCGCACTCGACAGGCGTCAGGAAGTGCTGGCAGCAACACTCGAAGCCCGCGGACAGGCTCTGAAGTTCGCTCGCGACCGCGCCGAAGTCGGCTATACCTCACAGCTCGAACTGCGACAGGCGGAGGCCGAGTACCAGGCCACCGCGCAGCTCGTCCCGCAGCTGAAGGCACAGATCGCGCGGCAGGAAAACGCGCTCTCGGTCCTGACCGGCGAGCTGCCTTTCGCGATCGAGCGTGGCGGCACGCTGGCCGACTTGCGTCAACCGGCTCCGCCCGCAACGCTACCGTCCGAATTGCTGCGCCGCCGCCCCGACGTGGCCGCGGCCGAGTATCGCATCGCTGCGGCCGACGCGAAAATGCGCATGGCGCGGGCCGACTTCATGCCCTCGATCGACTTGGGCGCCAGCGCAGGCCTCGTGATTTCCGACCTGCTTGCCGATCCGATCGGCGTCTGGTCGCTGGGCGGCAGCATTCTCGCCCCGATCTTCCAGGGCGGCAAGCTGCAGGCGCAGCTCGACGGCGCCACGGCCCAACGCGACCAGGCCGCCTGGGCCTATCGCTCGACGGTCCTCAACGCCTTTCGCGAAGTGGAGGACCGGATGGCGGTTCTCGCCAATCTCAAGGATCAGGAAACCGCGCGCGTGGCGCAGCAGACCGCCGTCGCCGACGCGCTGCGCCACGCGCGCAATCGCTACCGCGCAGGCTACACGCCCTACATCGAACAGGTCGACGCCCAGCGCGCCCTGCTCGGCGTCGAACTCTCGCTGGTGCAAGTCAGGGCCGACGAACTCACGACGCTGGTCGGGCTATATCAGGCGGTAGGCGGCGCGCCCTGCTGATGCGCCGTTTGCCGTACAGTCGCGCGACCCCATGGCAACGGGGTCCAATGCACCAGAAAATCGCTCAGGTCTGTGGTGACACGAGAAATACGATGACACCGCATTCGAGTTGATGATTCGGACAGAGGATAGCAGCCGCTCCTGAGCGGCTGATCGCCTTGACAATCGCCGATCTTACTACTGGCCCCGCAATCATGGTTTCACGAACACTGGCAGGCCAGCTACTACAAGCGCTACCGCATCAACCGCCGCGGCAACCTGCTGGTTGAAGCGCCCGGCCTCGTCGCGGAAACGGCGGGCGAGGCCGTTCTCGGGTACGATCCCGTAACCCACTTCGTTCGAAACCAGGATTACCGGATGCCTGCATTGCGCCACGGTGGCGCACAGTTGCGCTGCCGGGATCGGCTTGTCCGCAAGCATCAGGTTGGAGAGCCACAGAGTCAGGCAATCGATAAGGATCGCGTCCGCCTGCCGGTCCGCTTCCCGGATCGCGTCTATCAGGTCGAATGGCGCCTCGATCGTATGCCACCTTTCGCCCCGGTCCGCCTTGTGCCGGTCGATCCGTTCCCGCATTTCGGCATCGAACGGCTGCGCGGTCGCAATGAAGGCGAGCTTGCCCGCATACTGCTCGATGCGTTGCTGTGCAAAGCGGCTCTTGCCCGAACGCGCACCGCCCAGGACAAGCAGGCTGCTCATGTCCGCGCACCCATGGCCAGCTCGAGCAACCCCTCGATATCGAGCGTCTCTTCAAGAACGCCGGCGATGTCGTTCAGCGCCGCATCGACCCGAGCGCTTTGATTACCGCCGTGCGATTGCGCGCCGATCCGGGCCAACAGCGACCGTCGCAACCGTCCCGAACCCATCAGTCCGTGGCAATAAGTGCCCATCACCGCACCGTCGGCGCTTTGCGCACCATCGGCGCGGCCATCGCCCAGCATTGCGAAGGGGCGTTCGCTATCTGGGCCCTCGGTATGCCCCATGTGGATTTCATATCCGTCGAAATCGGCATCCAGTGCCTGTCCTCGCACCTGGGCGACTTGTTTCTTGCCAGACAGCACGGTTGCCACATTCAGCAGGCCCAGCCCTTTGGCGTTTCTCATCTCACTCTCGACACCATGTGGATCGCTGACCGTGCGGCCCAGCATCTGGAACCCGCCGCAGATGCCCAGGATCACACCGCCGCGCCGATGGTGCGCGATAATGTCGATGTCCCAACCCTGTTCGCGAATGAAACCAAGGTCGGCGATCGTCGCTTTCGATCCGGGCAGGACTATCATGTCGGCAACGGGGATCGGGCTGCCCGGAGGGATCATGGCAAGTTCCACGCCGGGTTCCGACCGTAGCGGATCGAGGTCGTCGAAATTGGCGATGCGCGGCAGGATCGGGCAGACGATCCGCCTTTTGGCCCTTGCCGTTCCTGCCGCGCGCTCCAGAACCACGGCATCCTCGCTGGGCAGGTGATGCGCCTTTGTCAGCCAGGGGACGACGCCGTACCCGCGCCAGCCGGTCATCCGTTCGATAGCGGCATAACCGTCGGTAAACAGCGCCGGATCGCCGCGGAATTTGTTGATGATGAAACCGCGAACCATGGCTGCGTCGTGCGGGTCGATTACTGCCTTCGTCCCGGCCAGCGCCGCGATCACGCCGCCCCGGTCGATATCGCCCACCAGCACGACGGGAACGCTTGCTGCGCGGGCAAAGCCCATGTTGGCGATGTCGCCTGCGCGCAGATTGATCTCTGCCGGAGAGCCTGCGCCTTCGATGATGACCACATCGCACCGTGCCGAAAGGCGCGCATGGCTTTCCATCACCGCACCCAGCAACTGTCCGCGCGCCTCGCGGAAAGAGGATGACCCAAGCGTTCCGCGCACACGGCCATGGACGATGACTTGCGAAGTTCGATCCGCCTGCGGTTTCAACAGCACGGGGTTCATGTCCACGTGCGGTTCGGCCCGCGCGGCAATGGCTTGCAACGCCTGAGCCCGGCCGATTTCGCCGCCATCGGGCGTGGCGGCGGCGTTGTTCGACATGTTCTGCGGTTTGAACGGCAGGACCGAGATCCCGCGATTGGACAGTGCCCGGCACAACCCGGCGACAAGCACCGATTTGCCCACGTCGGAGCCGGTACCCTGCAACATCAGACTGCCCTGCGAACCTAGACCGGCCATGCCAGAACTCCCGCGATAATCCATGCCAGCGCGCAGGCCTTGATGTAGATGCCGATGGCCTTGCGAAGTTCGCCCGGCCCGGCCTTGCCGCCCGCTCCGATGACGGGCTTGTCATGGCATACGCCATCGTAGGCGACAGGACCGGCAAGCCAGACGCCCAGCGCGCCGGCCATCGCCGCTTCAGGCCATCCGGCATTGGGTGAAGCATGTTCGCCATGGTCGCGCGCCATCGTGCGCCAACCGCCTGCGCCAGACAGACATATCAGCGCGCCCGCGATCCGGGCCGGCAGCCAGTTGGCAAAATCGTCCGCCCTGGCCGCCGCCCAGCCGAAATCGCGCCAAGGCTGCTCGACATGGCCGATCATGCTGTCCGCCGTGCTGATCGCCTTGAACGCCCAGACGCCGGGTAAGCCCAGCACGATTAGCCAGAACAGCGGTGCGATCACGCCGTCGCAAAAGCTTTCGGCAAGGCTTTCGATGGCGGCGCGCGACACGGCGGGCGCGTCCAGTTGCTCGGTGTCGCGCCCGACGATCAGGGCCACGGCATCGCGGGCTTGTCCGAGGTTGCGGCTTTCAAGAGCCGCAAGGACGGGGCGGACATGTTCTAGCAGGCTGCGTTGCGCGATCGCCGGAAAGGCCAGTATCGCGACGACAAGCCAACCATGGGAACCCAACAGTTCAATCGCCACCCACTGCAATAGGAGGGCCACCGCAGCTGCGATCCCGGTAACAAGCAGCAGCGTCGCGATTCCGCCAAGACGGCGCTGGCGCGGGCTGCGCATCGGCAGCTTCCATCGCCGTGCGCCCCATTCGATGATCCGGGCAAACCCGCCCACCGGATGGCCAACGCGCCGATAAAGCCAGCGGGGCCATCCCAGCGCGCCATCCAGCGCCAGCGCAATCAGGGCTATGGGCTCAGCCATCGGCGAAAGCAGCCTCGATCCGGGCAAGATCATTCCGGTCGGCCGGAACGCCGAGCCGCAGCCAATGCGGGTAATCGGCGAACGGGCGGGTCAGGATCCGGTTGCGGCCAAATCGTTCAAACAGGGCACCTGCGCGTTCGTTTTCGATCAGTCTGAAAAGGCAAGTGCCGCCCTTCACCACAAGGCCGTGCCTGTGCAGCAGATCGTCGAACGCCCTTTCCCGCACGGGAAGTTCCGTGCGCGCCTTTGCGATCCACACCGTATCGGCATAGGCCCTAGTTCCGATCGCGATGGCCGCGGCCGAAACCGGCCAGTCGCCCAGCATTTCGCGCAGCCCGCCAACGATCGGCGGCGGCGCGATGGCAAAGCCCAGACGCACACCCGCAAGCCCGAAAAACTTACCGAACGAGCGCAGGACGATCATGTTGCGGCCCGCACCGACAAGACCTGCGATACTCGTTTCCGGCACGGCGTCGGCAAAGGCTTCGTCCACGATCAGCCATCCGCCCGCAGCTTGCTGCGCCGACAGCCAGCGTTGCAGTTCGGCGTGCTTGAGGATGCGGCCGTCGGGATTGTTGGGATTGGCGATCACCACCGCATCGGACCTGCCCTCGCACCGTGCCGGATCACCGGTATGGCTGTTCCGAAAGGCAGCGGTGTGCGTGCGATAGCATGGGGCCATATGGCGGCCCGGTAGATCGAGCAGGCGGCCCAAGACGCGCAGGCCGATCTCGCTGCCGGGCAAGGCGCAGCACAGGGCCGGATCCACCCCGAAATGGCGGGCGGCAGCCTGTTCCAGCGTGGCAAGTGCCGATGGCGTGGGCAGGGCCTGCCAGTCGATGCCGATATTCTCCGGCACCGGCCAGGCGCGCGGGTTGATGCCGGTCGACAAGTCCAGCCAGGGCAGATCGCCATTGCCGAACCGCTCATGCGCCTCGTCCAGCCTGCCGCCGTGCCAGTCGAACGCGTCCGTCACGCCGACACCACGCAGGCGATCAGCAAGGCTGTTTCCACCAGTTCGATTCCGGCACCGTGGCTGTCGCCTGAAATACCGCCAAGCCGCGATCGGACCCACAGGGCCCATACCCCCAGCGCAGGAACGGCAAGCAGTATTGCGGGCAGAAACCACGCCAGCCCTGCGCCGACCAGCGCCCAGATCGCAAGATGGCGCGGTTCCATGGCGGTGGCGAACTTGGTGCCGATCCCTTCATGCAGCGGCGGCAACAGCATGGCCCATGCCAGCGGCCCGATCCGCGCCACGCAACCGATGGCGGGCAGCGCATGGAGCCCGCTCCGTTCAGCCAGAAGCCCCAGAAGGACAATTTTCGCTGCCAGTTGCAGGACGATCGCGACAACCCCGAAACTGCCAATATGCGGATCGGCCATCGCCGCCGACAGGCGCGCCTTGTCGCGGTGCGCGGCGCCTGCGCCATCGGCAACGTCGCCCAATCCGTCCAGATGCAGCGCGCCCGTAATCGCAACCCAGGCGACAACGCCCGCCAGCGCGGCGAGGTTTGTATCGACCTCCCCGGCCATCCAGGTCGCACCCCAGACCACCGCGCCGACCGCAACGCCCGCCAGCGGAAACCATCGCATCGCCGCCGCGAGGTCGGCGGGCCGCGCATCGACCGCAGGAAGCGGGATGCGCGTCATGAACTGGAAGGCGATGACGATGGCCTTCACGATCGCAGGTCCGTGATCTGTCCCGACAGCGGCGTATCCGCCGTCTCACCCCGCCAGACCCGCAGCGACACGCACGCGCCATAAGGCAGATCGAAAGCCCATACGCCGCGGTGATCGAGCCCGGTGAGCACCGATATCGCCGCCCGCATTGCGCCGCCGTGCGTGACCACCAGGGCGGGCCCGGCCAGCGCATCGATGGCGGACAGAACTCGCCGCCGCAACGCGCTCCACCGCTCACCCCCGGGCGGCGGATAGGCATCGGGGTCTGCCCAGAAACGTTGCAACCCCTGCGGGTCGATCTCCGACGCGGGCATCCCGTCCCACACGCCGAAATGCAACTCGCGCCAGCGCACATCACGGCGCAGCGGCAGGCCGCGCGCACGCGCGATGGCCGCGGCACCATCCACCGCCCGGCCAAGATCGGAAGACACGATCGCCCCGAATTCCAGCATCGCCGCACGCGAAACCATGTCGGCATGCGCGCCCGATGCCGCAGGCTCGTCATGATGTCCCAGCATCAGACCGGTGCGCAAGGGCGGGCCGTGGCGCATCAGGTGGAGAGTGAAAGGTATCACGAAACCCCGGCCACCGCCGCCTCGGCAAAAGTCGCCATGCGGTTGTGCGCGGCGAGCGCCGAGTGGACGATCTGCGCCGCCACTGCCGCACCCGACCCCTCGCCCAACCGCATGTCGAGCGTCAGCAGCGGCGCAAGGCGAAGCGCGGCAAGCAAACGTCCATGCGCCGCCTCTGCCGACTGGTGCGCGGCAAGGCAATGATCGACGATACCAGGCACATCGCGCGCCAGCGGCGCAATCGCAGCGCAGACGATGAAACCGTCGAGAAGGACGGGGATGCGCCGCAGTCGCGCGGCAAGGACCGCACCCGCGATCGCCGCGATCTCGCGCCCGCCGAGACGGCGCAGCGTCTCGAACGCGGTGGCACGGTGCAGGCCGTGCAAGTGCACAGCCGTCTCGATTACGCGCCGCTTGGCGGCCAGCGCGGCATCGTCGATGCCGGTGCCTCGCCCCGCCCAGTCCGCCGCGCTGCCACCAAAGGCGGCCATGCACAGCGCTGCGGCGGGCGTGGTGTTTGCGATGCCCATTTCGCCGGGAATGAAAAGCTGGCAATCGTCAGGCACCGCCGCCGCGCCGCGGTTCAGCGCGTCGAGGCATTCCCGTTCGGTCATCGCCGGGGCCCTCGAGATGTCGGCGGTGGGCCGGTCGAGATCGAGCGCCACGACAGAGAGGCTGGCCCCGCAGGCATGGGTCAACGCGTTGATCGCCGCACCGCCCGCCTCGAAGTTGGCCACCATCTGCGCGGTGACTTCTGGCGGAAAGGCGCTAACCCCTTGCGCGGCACAGCCATGGTTGCCCGCGAAGATGGCCGCCGCGATGCGATCGGCCCGTGGTCGGCCATTGCCCTGCCACCCCGCCATGAACAGCGCGATTTCTTCCAACCGGCCCAGCGAACCGGCAGGCTTGGTCAGTTCGGCCTGTCGCTGAGCGGCGGCCTTTCGCGCGGCAGGATCGGGCGCAGGCAGGCTGTACAACGCTGCGGCGAAGGCGGCGGGATCGGCGAACAGGGTCATGCGACGATCCCTCCTTCGGGCGGTACGCGCACGATGAAGTGGCCTTTGACGCCGTCGGGCCAGTCGGCATAGCGCACCTGCCCCTCGGCGCTGGCGTCATGGTGCACCGCATAGTCGAGAATCGCCTGCGCGCTCTGTGCATCGGGCGTGAAATCGCCGAGGACGTATCCGATCTTGCCGGGCGCGCGCAGATGCACCGCGCAATGCCGCGAACAGGCGAACAGGCAGGACATCTCCTCTACCTCGATGGCGGCATAGCGGTCGTCCGCCTGCTGCAACGCGCGCATTTCCTGCGCGAGCAGCGCGCCGCCGCGCTGCCCGGCATCGTCCTCTCGGCTCTCGGCGGACAGGCGGCACGTGCTGCACACCACCACCGAAGGGCCGCTGCTGCCCCGCGCCAGCATCAGAACCGTGCCCTTGCGCCGGCATAAAAGCTGCGGCCCAATGTGCCATAGCCGCTGGCCGTAGCGTAATCGGTATCGAACAGGTTCTCGACCCGGCCATAGAGCGACAGGTCTTCTGCCAACGCGACTTCACCGCGCAGATCGGTCAGCCAATAATCGTCCAGCATCACGCCGCCCGCCCGGTCCCGGCTCTTGCCTGCGTATCTGAGCGCGACCGACAGTGAATGACCGGCAGGCGCCGAATAGCCGAGCGTGGCATTGGCCAGATAGCGCGGCACGCGTGGCAGCTGCCTGCCATCGCTGCGGTCCTCCGCATCGATCCAGCTGAAATTGCCGCGCGCGAAAACCGGCCCGAATTGCGCCGATGCGGTCGCCTCCACCCCGCGTGCGCGGGTGCGGTCGATGTTGGCGTAATAACCGAACCGCTCCACTTGAGTGCCGGGAATATAGCACTGGGCGGGCGGCGTCCCGGTGGTCGGGCAATAGGCAAAATCGATTAAATTGTCGCTCTTGCGCTGAAAATAGGTGACCGCAATCGTGGCGCGATCATCGGCGAGGCTTTGTTCGATCCCCGCTTCCCAGCCACGCGCATGTTCGGGCCGCAGGTCCGCCGATCCGTATTGCGTGAACAACTGGTAAAGCGAGGGCGCCTTGAACCCCTCGGCATAGTTGGCGCGCACGACGGTATTGCCGTTGCCGGGCGCGAAAGCGGCGCCCAGGCTGAACACGGTGTTGCCGCCGAACCGCGAATGGCTGTCGTGGCGGATGCCGCCCTCGGCAGTCAGCGCCTGCATAGGGCTGATGCGCGCCTGGGCGTAGAGGCTGTCGATATCCGCTTCGGCCCGGGTGACGCTGATCGGCGCGGTGTTGTTGCCGGGCGAAGCGGTCCGCATCCGCTGCTCCTCTCGCTCGGCCCCGAAGGCGAGGTCGATGCCGTCTGCCAGCGCCAGTCCGCCCTGGTATTCGTAGCGGCGGGTGCGGCCTTGCGCGTCGAAGGTCTGCTGGCGAATGCTGCGGACCGGGTCAAAGTTGTCGCGGTCGGTGCGGTTCTCGATCACCGCGATGCGGTTGGTGAACCGGCCGTCGAGAAACGCGGCGTTCAGGCCCGAATAGGCGGACCAGGTCTGCGTCAGGCCATAGGCGCGGCTGTCGCCCGAAAACCCGTCGAAATCGTTGCGCCCGTTGGCGTAATATCCGCGCAGGTCAAGCGCGAGGTCAGGTGCCAGCCGCGCCGTCAGCGTGCCACTGCCCGACTGGCGGCTGTAACCGTCGCGCTCGTTCCCGTTGGCGCGGGCCGAGATGCCGTCGGTGGTGAACGTGCTGCCCGCGATACGCCAGTCGATGGCGTCGCTGCTGCCGCCCGCCCCGGCGCGCGCGTTCAGCGTACTGCGCGACCCGCCCTCGACTGCAAAGCGGCCTTCCAGCGGCGCGGTAGGCCTGGCCGTGACGACGTTGACGACGCCGCCGATGGCATTGCTGCCCCACAACACGGACTGCGGCCCGCGCAGGATCTCTATCCGTTCGATGTCGTCGGCGAACAGTCCGCCGAAATCGGCGCCGCCATCGGTGGTTGAGGTGTCGGACAGGCGCATCCCGTCGATCACCAGCACGCTGTGCCCGGCATCGGCACCGCGAATACGCAACGACGTCGCCGTGCCATATCCGCCGTTGCGGGTGATGCCGATGCCGGCGGTACGTACCAGTACGTCGGTCAGCGCAACAGGCTGCTGCGCCTCGATCTCTTCCAGATCCAGCACGGTCACGGAAGCAGCGACGCGGTCGATTTCTACCGGCGTACGCAACACCGATACGACGATCTCTTCGCCGACTGCGTTGGCCAAAGCGGCGGGCGCGATGGAGAGGCCAAAGGCAACGGCCGGAAGGGTGAAAAAACGGTATTCGGGCATGGACAATCCCCACAAGTGACAAGACGCCACGCGCGGATTGCGTCGGGGGGAAAGGCCGATGCCAACACGCAACGACCATCCCGTCCGGCACGCGCCGCACGAGGCAATGGCTGTCGTTTCGCGAGGGAACTTCCCCGTTCGGCCGGCACACCCTGTCCGGACGAAGAACGACGGCGTCAGGCAGGTCTCCTGGCTTGCGGGTCGATGCCGGTCCGGCCGCCTTCTCGGGGCTGTGAAACCCCAATGGCATGATGGCCGATGGCTCTCCGCTCACAGTTGCAGGGGCAGCCGCGGTCTTGAACCGCGTTCCCTTTCAATCCCCTTGCGGGGAACCTGTCGCTTGGGCGGGCGGATAATCGCATGGCGCGTGGCTGGCAAGCGTGTTGTGCAAATGCGAACACTTGCCTGCCGCTTTAATCGGCCCTATTGCCGCCGGCGTAACGGGTGCCCGCAAGGGCTTAATCGGGAAGTCCGGCACGATGGTCCGCCATCGCGATCCGGCACTGCTCCCGCAACTGTCGCTGGTGAGCGGCTTGCCACTATGCCATTGGAAGGAAGTGTTTCTTTCCGAGAAGGCGGCAAGTTTCGCGTCGAACCGGCTAGTCAGGAAACCGGCCCGTTGCCGTCGTTCTTCGCCCGGGCGGGATGTACCGGACGAACGAGGGGCCTTGTTCCTTGATGGACGACACTTGTGTGTGCGTTGAGGGGAAGGGCCGCGTCATTCGGCACTTGCGAAGATTGCTGCGCGCCGTGGATCCCAGTCCCGGCCTCCCGTCCTGTGGCATCGTCCACGGGCGACGCATCGCTCTCATCCGAAAAGGAGACCGATGATGACTGCCTTGCCAACCCATTCCAATTCGCTACCCGCCATCCGGCGTTTCGACGCGATCGTGTTCGCCGCCCTTGCCATCGTCATGCTGGCGACCCGGCCCCATTCGCTCAGCGAATATATCCACCTTCCCGAAACCAGCCTTGCCAGCTTTTTCGTGGCCGGTTTCTACATCCGCTCGCGCCTCGCCTTTCCGGCGCTGTTCGTGCTGGGCTTTGCCATCGATGTCGTGACGATCGGCGTGATGGGCGGGTCCGATTTCTGCTTCACCGTCGCCTACTGGATGCTGCTGCCTGCCTATGGTGCGATGTGGCTGGCCGGACGCTTCGGCGCCGCGCGCATCGGCATGACGCCGGCCACGCTGCCCGCGCTGATCCTGCTGGTGAGCTTTGCGGCCCTGCTGTCCAACGCGTTTTCCAGCGGCGGTTTCTACGCGCTCAGCGGGCATTTCCCCGATGCGACGATCGCGGGCTGGCTGCCGCGGCTGGAACGTTATTTCCCCGGCACGCTGATGGCGACGCTCAGCTGGACGGGCATCGCGGCCATCGCGCATATCGCGGCCGAACGGTTTGCCGGACTGACCGTGCCGGTCAGCAGCCGGTGATGACAGCCGACAAGGCCGCCGCAGATCGTCAGCACAAGGCCCGCACCGCGAAGCATAAGGAGGCGGTGGACAAGCGCATCGCCGCCGCCAATGTCGACAAGGGGCTGCTGCTGGTCGTCACCGGGAACGGCAAGGGCAAGTCATCGTCCGCGTTCGGCATGGTTGCCCGCACGCTGGGCTATGGCCAAAAGGCCGCTGTCTTCCAGTTCATCAAGGGCAAGGCGGAAGTGGGCGAACGCGCCTACTTCGCCCGCGATCCGAACATGCGCTGGGAACGCTGCGGCGAAGGGTTCACCTGGGAAACGCAGGACCGGGACCGCGATATCGCCGCCGCCCGCGCCGGTTGGGAAAAGGCGAAGGAGGCGCTTTCCGATCCGTCGGTCCACCTCGTCGTTCTGGACGAGCTGACGTATCTCGTCACTTATCGCTATCTCTCGCTGGAAGAGATCATGCCCGCGATAGAGGCGCGGCCCGCAATGCAGCATGTCGTCATCACCGGACGGGCGGCGCACGATGCCTTAATCGAGGCCGCCGATACGGTCAGCGCCATTCGCGACGTAAAGCACGCCTTTCGCGCCGGAATCAGGGCACAGCAAGGCATCGACCTGTGATCGACGATACCACGCCCGACGCGGCGCAGTGCCCGGCCCTGATGGTCGCCGCGCCCGCATCGGGACAGGGGAAGACGACGGTGACGGCGGCGCTGGCCCGTCGTTATCGCAACGTAGGGCTGCGCGTGCGCGTCTTCAAGTGCGGGCCGGACTTCCTGGACCCGATGATCCTTGAGCAGGCAAGCGGGCATCCCGTCCATCCGCTTGACCTGTTCATGGTGGGTGAGGCGGAATGCCGCCGCCTGCTGCACGAAGCGGCACGGGCAGCGGACATCATCCTTGTCGAGGGGGTCATGGGCCTGTTCGACGGCGATCCGTCCAGCGCCGACATCGCCGCGCGGTTCGGACTGCCTGTGCTGGCGGTAATCGACGGTTCGGCCATGGCACAGACATTCGGCGCGATCGTGCACGGGCTGGCGAAATACCGCGACGATATCCGCATCGACGCCGTCATCGCCAACCGCGTGGCGGGCGCGCGACACGCAGAGATGCTTCGCAACAGCGTTCGCGGCCCGGTTCGCTGGATGGGTGCGATCGAGCGAAGTTCCGGTCTTGAATTGTCATCGCGGCATCTGGGCCTGCTGATGGCGGAAGAGATCGCGGACCTCGATCACCGTCTTGACACCGCTGCCGCTGCCCTTCCGACAGGTGTCGACACCCTGCCGCCCGCAGTGGCTTTCACGGCTTGTCCGCAATCGGCGGTCGATGGCACTGCCTTGTCGGGGGTGCGGATCGGCATTGCCCGCGATGCCTGCTTCGCCTTCCTCTATCCCGACAACCTGGCCGTCTTGCGCGAGTGGGGAGCAGACCTGCGTTTCTTTTCTCCCTTGGCGGACGAGGGCCTGCCTGATTGCGATGCGCTCTGGTTGCCGGGCGGTTATCCGGAGCTTCATGCCACGACCTTGGCCGCGAACGGGAACTGGCAGCGCGATCTTCGCCGCCATCATGCGCAAGGCAAGCCGGTTCTCGCCGAATGTGGGGGCATGATGGTTTGCATGCAGTCATTGCAACTGGTCGACGGGTCAAACGCGTCGATGGCGAACCTGATGCCAGGCCGCACCATCATGCAGGAACGATTGGCCGGTCTTGGCCTTCAAGTGGTCGGATTGCCGGATGGTCCGGTGCGGGGGCACGCATTCCATTATTCGCGCGTCGAAACGACCCTGCCCCCGTCCGCGCGATCCCGAAATCCGAACGGCGGACGCAGCGAGGCGGTATACGAACACGGCTCGCTGCTTGCCAGCTACGTGCATCTCTATTTCCGGTCGAACCCCAAGGCGATCGCGGCATGGTTTTCTGCACAGCAGGAGGTGGAGGTTGCCGAGCATTCGACATCCACTGACAGGCCGACGTTCGAATTGCCCTGACAAGGCACTTATTTCTCTGCGAACGCGCGCTCGATTACGTAATCTCCGAGTTCGCCCGTGCCTGGCGAGATTTCGAAGCCCAGGTCGTCCAGTACGCCAGACATGTCGCGCAGCATGGCGGCGCTGCCGCAAATCATCGCCCTGTCCAGCCGCGGATCGAGCGCAGGCAGATCGAGGTCGGCTGCGAGCTTTCCGGACTGCACGAGCCCAGTGAGGCGCCCGGTGTTACGAAACGCCTCGCGCGTGACAGTGGGGTAGTAGTGCAGTCTGCCGGCAACGAGTTCGCCCAGATAGGGGTGCTCGGGAAGCTCCTTGCCCAGAAAGTTTGAGTAGGCCAGTTCGCCGACAGTCCGCACGCCGTGCGCGACGACCACATTCTCGAACTTCTCGTAGGTCTCCGGATCCTGGACGATGCTGAGAAACGGCGCGAGTCCGGTTCCGGTCGCAAACAGGTAAAGTGTCCGGCCGGGGCGAAGGTCGCGAATGACAAGCGTACCCACCGGCTTGTTGCTAACGACGATATCCTGGCCGGGGACGATATGCTGCAGCTGGGATGTCAGCGGGCCATCTGGCACCTTGATGCTGAAGAATTCCAGTTCGTCCGCATAGTGGGGGCTGGCGATGCTGAACGCGCGCATCAAGGGCTTGCCGCTCAGACGCATGCCCAACATCACGAAGTGCCCGCTTTCGAACCGAAACGAAGGATCGCGGGTCGTCCGGAAGCTGAAGAGCCGATCGTTCCAGTGATTGACGCTGAGGACGCTTTCGGTGCGCAGACTTGCCATCTCAATTCTCCATGCTGGACGTCTGCGATCTAGGTGATCCTCCATTATCCAGAAAGCTGGTAATATCGATTTGATATATCTACGTGATAGATATGAAGTTCAGTCTCCGGCATCTCGAAATCTTTGTGGCCGTCGCGCGTGCGGGAAGCATTTCGGCTGCCGCTACGGAGCTTTCGATGTCGCAATCCGCAGCGAGCACCGCGCTCATCGAACTGGAACGGCGCTATGGCCGTTCGCTTTTCGACCGTGCGGGCAAGCGACTGAAGATCAACGAGACCGGTCGCTCGCTCCTCGTGCCTGCGCTGGAACTTCTGAGCCGCGCCGTAGAAATCGACGAACTTCTGGCCGGCAGGGCCGGGCCGGGGCCTTTGCGTCTGGGTGCCACGCAGACAATCGGCAACTACATCGCGCCCCGCCTGATCAGCGCCTACTGCCAGCGGCACGAAGGATCCACGCCTACGCTGGAAATCAGCAATACCGCGGAGATCGCGGCCCGGATCGTCGACTTCTCGCTCGATCTGGCGCTTGTCGAAGGGGCATATGAACACCCGGACCTTGTCCTCACGGACTGGCTCCATGACGAACTGATCCTGATCTGCGGGTCATCGCATCATTTGGCCGGGAGAGAGGCGTGGAGCATCGATGATGTCCTGGCCGAGCGTTGGGTCGTCAGGGAAAAGGGATCGGGTACCCGGCAGACTCTCGACACGGCCATCCGGCCGCACCTGAGCCGCTGGCGCATCGGCATGGAGCTTCAGCAGATAGAAGCCATTCTCGAAATGGCGGCCGTCAGTCCGTTGATTGGTTGCGTCCCGCGCGTCGCAGCGCAGCATCTCATTTCGCAAGGCCGGCTTGTTGAAATCAAAGTCCCCGAACTCGATTTGCAGCGCCGGTTCTACATCATGACGCACAAGGCCAGGTACTTCACGGCGGGGATCCGCGCCTTTCTGAAAATCTGTGAAGGCGCCTGATGGCGCTTCTTCGGATTCCGCTGCCGGTAAGGTTGACCCCGAGTTTCTGGTTTGCGCCCCAGTCTTCGCCGTTCCAAACCGTGTGAAGTCTTCTCGACGCCGTGATCCCAGCAGTCGGGTGTCCGCTCAAATCCTGAAAGCCATCGTTTGGGCAGAAAATCTTGAAAAATATCCACACGCCATTCAATATCAAAGCCCAAAGACCTCCGATATTTAATTCAAAACAAATATATATCTCGGCTTAATTTTGGTAATGGTAGAAGATTTTCAATTAATCATAATACAACTTAGCCGATATTTGATCGACAGGATTTATGACATAATTGTCGTACTGCAAAAGCATATCTGTCACTTTCACCAAACCGTCTTGAACTCGAAAAAACTGTAATAGTTAACACCTAACTACCGTGTGTCGATTCGTCGTCGGCTTTGCCCCGACGCAAATGGAGGGACACATGGAAATCAATGCAATCAACCGCCGCGCGCTGTTGCGCGGTAGTGCCAAGGCCGGTGCGGCCACCGCTCTGGCAGGCGTTCTTGGTGGCCTGATGACGCGTCAGGCCATGGCTGCCCACACCAACGGTCAACTTGCCCCCGTCGCAAGCCCCTATGGCCCGCTTTTCCCGGTCAAGGATCAGGAAACCGGCCTTGAACTGCTGAAACTGCCGCGCGGGTTCACCTACCGCTCTATGAGCTGGACCGGCGACAAGATGACCGACGGCGGCATTGTCGCGCCGCGACACGACGGCATGGGCGTGGTTTCCATGGGCGGCAAGGGCGGTCAGGACACCTACCTCATCCGCAACCACGAAGTTCAGGGCGCCCCCAGCCTTATCGACGCGCCTGCCCAGTACGACACCGCAGTACAGAGCGGACAGCTCGTCGGCGGCGGCTGCGACGTTCTCAAGGTTCGGAACGGCAAGCTGATCGAAAACTACGCCACGATCGGCGGCACCTTCAACAACTGCGCCGGCGGCGTGACGCCCTGGGGCACCTGGATCACCTGCGAAGAGACGTTCTACGACGGCACTGCGCTGGGCGGAAAGAAGCACGGCTACGTCTTCGAATGCTCGATCGATCCGAAAGAAACCACCGGCCAGCCGATCGTCGCCATGGGCCGCCTCTATCACGAAGCAATCGCCGTCGATCCGGCAACCGGCTACGTTTACGAAACCGAAGACCGCCGCAATGTCTCGGGCTTCTATCGCTTCAAGCCGAACGACACGACGCCGGCATATGGTGCCCTGGCAAAGGGCGGCCAACTGCAGGCGGCGAAAGTCGTCGGCGTCGATCAGGCGAAGCTTCTCGCCCTCGGCGGTGACAACGCGGTCGCCGAAGTCGGCCAGACGCTCGAAATCGAATGGGTGGACATCGACAATCCCGATGCCGACCCCGTCGGTGGCGCCTCGGGCCCCTACCTCGAAGGTCTGGGCAAGGGCGGCCTGACGATGAGCCGCGGCGAAGGAATCTGGCAGCATGGCGATACGATCGCCATCGTCGACACCGCATTCGGCCGTGACGGCAGCGGTCGTGACGGCCGCGGTCAGGGCGCAGTGTGGATCTACACGCCGAGCACCTCCGATCCGGAACGCGGCACGATGACCCTGCTCTATGCTGCGGCCAGCGAAGTCGCCGGTAACAACCCCGATAACATCACGATCTCGCCGCGCGGCGGCATCCTCACTTGCGACGACGGCGATGCCGTCGAAGACGAGTTCGGTGCCGGCAACCGCCTGATGGGCTACACCGATCACGGTGAGGCTTACATCTTTGCCAAGAACAACATCAACCTCAGCGATGCCGATCTGGCAGCGATGGGCCGTTCGGGTCAGTTTGCGGCAAAGGACGACCGGGGCAACGAGTTCGCTGGCGCGACGTTCGATTTCGACGGCCAGACGCTCTTCGTCAACGTCCAGACCCCGGGCGTGACCTTCGCGATCCGCGGACCGTGGGCACTCGGCAACCTTTGACGAAGCCGGCACCAGCAGCTGGTCTGTCGCGCCTTCTTGGCGCGGCGGGCCGGCTTGCGCCGATTGCGGCCGTGGCGGCGATTGTCATCGTCGCCGCGACAGCTCTCTGGCAGGGTGCATCGCACAGTACGACAATGGCAGGCGACGAATTCGTCCTGCTGCAAGGCGGTCAGGATACGACAGGCCTTGGCACGATTGGCGCAACGCCTGCCGCCGAAGCATATCTGGGCGAAACCGAAGGCCGCGATTTTGCCGAAGGGTTGCGTTTCGGCCCCGCAACGCCGCGCATGGGCACGACCGGCTATCCGATCACCGCGCAGACCGACCGGGAACTCCTATCACGGTTCGGCCTGCAACCCGGCGACGTGATCGTCGGGATCGACAATCTTCCGCTCGACGCAAGCCGCATGGCCGCACTTGGCAACGAACTCGCCACAATGGACAAAGTGGAGATTGCCTACGAACGAGGCGGCATTGTCGAAGACCGTTTGCTGAAATTCAAACGTCCGGCGTCTGCGAGAATAGCGCACGATAGAGCTGAGCAAGGCGACATTCGCCCTGGGGGCAGCGGACCCTATCGATGACGCCCCCCTTACCCCCGCTATAGTCGTGGCAACTTGAATTCGCGGGGATCGCGAGCCAGAATGCGCCTACTGGCTGGGTAATTCTGAAAGGTACGGGATGCGATCGCTCGATCGGGCTGCGGAATGAGCGCAACGCCATCGGCAGGTGACGGCGAGTCCGTGCGGCGTCTCAATATCAATCTTCTATATCCGCTCGATGCAATCCTCCATGCCCCGACTCTAACAGAAGCCGGCCGCCGCGTGCGGCTTAGTCAATCGGCGATGAGCCATGCGCTTCGCCGATTGCGAGAACATTTCAGCGACGACCTTGTCATCCATGCGGGCGGCGAACAACAACTTACCCCGCTTGGCCTTGCGCTCAAAAGTGAGGTACGGCGGGTGCTGCGAGACGTAGACGGGGTATTCAATTTCGCGCTGTCCTTCGATCCGCTGACAAGTTTGGGCACTGTCACCGTCGCTGCTTCGGATGTCGTGGAGCAGATGTTGCTGGGGCCGGTCGTCCGACGGCTGCTGGCCGCTGCCCCCGGTCTTTCGGTCGACGTCATACCACTCGATCTGTCGACACCCCATCAAGCGATCAACCGGGGGGCGGACCTGCTTCTGATGCCACAGGACGTTGCTCTGGCGGGACTCGACACCTTGCCCATCCTCACGGAATATGTGTCATGCATGATCTGGACCGGTCATTCCTCGCTGGCCGGACAATACGAGATTGACGACGCACAATATCGTGCCGCACGCCACGTTGTTGCGCGTGACGAAAGGACGGCCTTTCTCACCGTCAATCCGCGCACGGTCGAGCTGTTGAACGAACGGCGTATTGCCATGCGCACCAGTTCGCAGGCAGCATTGCCCGCCATCGTCATCGGCAGCGATCTCGTCGCTACCGGCAGCGGCTGGCTTTTTCAGCATTTTGCCGAGACAATGCCGGTGAAAGTGGTTTCGGCTCCTTTCGAAAGGGAGGAAACAACGATCGTCGCCCAGTGGGCCGCGCACCGGCGGCGCGATCCGATGGTGGCGTGGTTCGTCGAACAGGTCGAAAGCTATGTCGCGCTCTTTTCCAACCGACAGGGAAATCGGTGATCGATCGCGTTCATGACAGCCATGAGCACTTCGAATTTGCCTGCATTCCGATCGCTGCATAGCATTTCTTCGACGGCACGATCCCGCTGACAACCCAAAGTCGGGCCACAGCCATAATAACGCCGTCGTTCAGGGGGGCGCGGCCGCGGTCGCACCCGAATTGGGAAGCGACTGCTTTGTCTGCCGGAAGGGCAGCATCGTCCAGTAACCGGTGTTCCGCTTTGGCGGGCGGGTGCTTGCACTCGCACGGAGCTGTCGCTTGGCTATCAAGGAGGTCTTGCATATGACTGCCAGAATCCACTCTCTGCTCGGGGCCGCAAGCCTAGGCATCATGGCTGCGGCGGCCGCTGTCGCGCCGACATCCGCCATGGCACAACTGAGAACGGCGGTGCAAAATTAGGCCACGGTAGCGGCGGCGCAGTGCTGCTGCGGGCGGCGTAAAAGTCGTCCACTTTTCCCTTTTCGCGAAGCTGGCGAGGAGGGATGAGGGATTTACACCGTGGAACTTTACCTGAGGGTTCGTCTGGCGTGTTCTGAAGGGATGAGCCAGCGCGAGGCAGCGAAGCATTTCAACATATCGCGCGACACGGTTCGCAAGATGCTGTCGTATTCGGTGCCGCCCGGTTACCGTCGCAGCGCCCCGGTGCGGCGACCGAAGCTGGAAGCGTTCATACCGATCATCGATGGCTGGCTGGAAGGGGACCGGTCGGTTCCGCGCAAGCAGCGCCATACGGCGAAGCGTGTGTTCGACCGCCTTCGCGCAGAGCATGGCTTCACCGGCGGTTACACGATCATCAAGGATTACATCCGGGAGCGGGTTCAGCGCAGCCGGGAGATGTTCGTGCCGTTGGCGCACGCCCCCGGCCACGCACAGGCTGATTTCGGCGAGGCTCTGGTTGAGATCGGCGGTGTGGAGCAGAAGGCGCACTTCTTCGTGCTCGATCTGCCGCACAGCGATGCCTGCTACGTGCGGGCCTATCCGGCGGCCGTTGCCGAGGCGTGGATGGACGGCCACGTTCATGCCTTCGCGTTCTTCGGCGCGGTACCGCTCTCGATCGTCTACGACAACGATCGCTGCCTGGTCTCTAAGATCCTTCCTGACAGCACGCGGCGGCGCGCGAGGCTGTTCAGCGCCTTTCTGTCGCACTACCTGATCCGCGATCGTTACGGCCGCCCTGGCAAGGGGAACGACAAGGGCAGCGTGGAAGGTCTGGTCGGCTATGCCCGCCGCAACTTCATGGTCCCGATCCCCCGGTTCGCGACATGGGAGGCGTTCAACCTGTGGCTCGAGGAGCAATGCCGCAAACGGCAGAACGATCGGCTGCGCGGCGAGAACGAGACGATCGGCGAGAGACTGCAACGCGATCTGGCGGCGATGCAGGACCTTCCGGCATCGCCGTTCGAGGCCTGTGACCAGACCAGCGGCCAGGTCTCGTCGCAGGCGCTGGTGCGCTACCGGACCAATGATTACTCGGTACCGGTACGCTTCGGCCACCAGGAAGTATGGATCAGGGGCTATGTCGGCGAGGTGGTGATCGGCTGCCGGGGCGAGGTCATTGCCCGTCATCCCCGCAGCTATAGCCGCGAAGACGTGACCTTCGATCCGGTCCATTACCTTCCCCTGATCGAACAGAAGATCAATGCCCTCGATCAGGCCGCGCCCTTGCAAGGCTGGAACCTGCCCGAGGCGTTTGTGACGCTGCGCCGGCTGATGGAAGCGCGCCTGAACCGTCATGGGGGCAAGCATGGCCGGCGCGAGTATGTGCAGGTGCTGCGCCTGCTGGAAAGCTTCACGCTTGCCGATCTGCATGCCGCGGTGAAGCAGGCCCTTGATATGGGCGCGATCGGCTTCGATGCGGTGAAGCACCTTGTATTGTGCCGGGTTGAACGCCGGGTGCCCAGACTGGATATGGCGATCTATCCCTACCTGCCCAGGACGAGGGTGGAGACGACATCGGCGCGCTCGTACATGCGGCTGTTGTCGGGCGAGACGAAGGACGCGGCATGAGCAGCCCGGCTCCCGAACTGCTGCTCACCAATCACCTCAAGACGCTCAAGCTGCCGACGTTCCTGCGTGAGCATGACAAGCTGGCCCGGCAATGCGCGGCAGAGGGCGTGGATCATGTCCGCTATCTTGCCCGGCTTGTCGAACTGGAACTGATCGACCGGGAACGGCGGATGGTCGAGCGCCGGATCAAGGCCGCGCGGTTCCCGGCGGCCAAGAGCCTCGACAGCTTCGATTTTACCGCCATCCCGAAGCTCAACAAGATGCAGGTGCTCGAACTGGCGCGCTGCGAATGGATCATCCGGCGCGAGAACGTCATCGCCCTTGGCCCGTCAGGAACCGGCAAGACCCATGTCGCGATCGGCCTGGGCCTCGCGGCCTGCCAGAAGGGTCTGACAGTCGGTTTTACCACCGCGTCCGCGCTGGTCAGCGAAATGATGGAAGCACGCGACGAACGCCGCCTGCTGCGCCTGCAAAAGCAGATGGCCGGATACAAGCTCCTCATCATCGACGAGCTGGGGTTCGTTCCCCTGTCAAAGACCGGCGCGGAACTGCTGTTCGAACTGATCTCGCAGCGTTACGAGCGTGGCTCGACGCTGATCACCAGCAACCTGCCGTTCGACGAATGGACCGAAACGTTCGGTTCCGAGCGCCTGACCGGCGCGCTTCTCGACCGGCTTACCCACCACGTCAGCATCCTGGAAATGAATGGCGAGAGCTATCGTCTGGCCCAGAGCCAGGCACGAAAAGCACGCCCCAACCCCTGACAGAAATGACAATCCGGGTGTTGGCGACCCCCGCTCGGGCTACGCCCTC